>JABAQZ010000026.1 GCA_019187405.1 Ignavibacteria bacterium | reverse complement strand
GCCAAAGGTTTACCCGCCGTAGTGGCGGGCAAGCCTTTTGCATGAAATATCAGCGAATGAAAACTGTGTCTCTTTTAAACATAAACAAAAAAACCCCACAGGTTAAATACCTGTGAGGTCTTATAAATGTTAGATTTAAAACTGATAATTACTTTATCAGCAGCATTCTCTTCGTCTCTACGAAGCTGCCTGACTTTATCGTATAGAAATAAAGTCCGCTTGCGAGTCCGCCTGCGGCGGAAGATGCATTGAATTCCACATCATAATATCCTGCCTGCATGTTTTCATTTACCAATGTCATCACTTCCTTGCCAAGAATGTCATATATCTTCAGCGTTACAAAGCCTTCTTTTGGAATTGCATAGCTTATCCTTGTCGAAGGATTAAAAGGATTCGGATAATTCTGGTAAAGTTCATAATTCTCTGTTGTGAGTTTTATTGGATTGAAATTAATATCAGTTAGAAATTCTCCTCCTGTTGTAGTCTTGTAAATTCTTCCAACTGCACAGCAATACCATCCGACAGTATCATTTACAAAGTCAATTGATGAAATAAAGGCTAAGCTTGAAGAATCCGTTCTTTGTCTATACCAATTAAATCCTCCATTTACTGTCTTGTATAAGATGTTTTGTCCTCCTCCTGTAAACCCTGTTAAATCATTAATGAATGTCAATCCTTCAGCTCCTATTACATTATTAGAAATAAACCAATTATCACCAAAATTTGTTGATTTATACATTTTACTCCCGCCTACCCATATATTCTCATCGGAATGACCGAGTTTTTGAAAGAAAGGAAAGCTTCCGTTTGTGGGTACATTTGTATTAATCCAATTTTCTCCTTTGTCTGTTGATTTAAATACTCTGCCAACTCCGCAAAATACTCCGGTATTAATATCCTTAAAAAAAATATCAAAATTAGTGAACCAAGGTACATAAAACGAATCTAATGTTTCGCCGCCGTCATATGTTCTGAATACTTTATATGCTCCTAAAATCCATCCAGTATCTTTATTCATAAAATAAATACCTTTAGTTGAAGAATTACATTCGGGACATGAATGCAATACTCTCCAATTCAATCCTCCATCTGTTGTTTTCATTATAAAATCCCCGCTGCTTGTTACATATACTATGTTTGAATCAATTGGCTCTACACTCCATAAGTTAGGACTTAGTGTTGGTGTAGGGTTAGGAACATAGTTCCAGTTTATCCCTCCGTTTGTTGTCTTGATTACAACTCCCGCATCTCCCACCGCCCAGCCGGTTTTTTCATTGAGGAATTCGATGTCGTAAAGATTTTGGTTAGTACCGGAGTTTTGCTGTATCCACTGCGCTTCCGATATAAGATTAGAGAATAAGATAAGAAGAATAACGAGAATAATATTTATTCGGCTTTTCATATAAATTTTTCTCCTTAGAATTTTTGAAAATATTACTTTCAGGTAATCATTATGGAAAATAAAAAATTAAAGTTTTCAGTAATTATAAATTCAAACTAATCCGGCTACATCTATTATTATCAGTTTAAAATCCATAAAATAACTTCTGTTAAATATAGATAACTCTTTATTAACAAGGTATGATTTATATCAGTAAATTTAAAATTTCTGCCAATGCGGAAATTATCAGAGAATGAAAACTGTGTCTATTTTAAACAAAAACAAAAAAACCCCACAGGTTAATTACCTGTGAGGTCTTATAAATGTTAGAATTAAAACCGATAATTACTTTATCAGAAGCATTCTCTTTGTTTCAACGAAGCTGCCTGACTTTATCGTATAAAAATAAAGTCCGCTTGCGAGTCCGCCTGCGGCGGAAGATGCATTGAATTCCACATCATAATATCCTGCCTGCATGTTTTCATTTACCAATGTCATCACTTCCTTGCCAAGAATGTCATATATCTTCAGCGTTACAAAGCCTTCTTTTGGAATTGCATAACTTATCCTTGTCGAAGGATTAAACGGATTCGGGTAATTTTGTATTAATGAATATTCTTTCGGGATTTTTTCATCATTTGTTGTAAAAATATTGTCACTTCCTTCATCTTCTCCTGTTCCTACGGCTGTCGTATTAACAAAATCCGACAGCACTGATTCGTCTCCGTATTTATCCACCGCCTGTACTCTGTATCTTACCGGATAAGGACAATAAGGCGGACAATCCTGTGAAAATAAATTACATACCGACAAGCTGTAGTAATCCGTAAACTCCGGAACATCGGTTTCATCTATGTTTACTGTTGCTATTTCTTCATAATACTGCTCCGGATTCTGCAAAGCATCCGGAGGCACGCTCTGCATATCGTCTGCAATGCTTCTGTAAATCCTGTAAGCTTTTGAATAGCTCAGCCAGCCTGCAATCATGTTTCTCATGTCGGGTTCCATGTTGTGATTCCATTTGATTTTGATTCTTTTGTATCCATCAATTATTGAAATCGAATCGCAAGGCATAATTCTCAATCCCATTGGCCTCGAAGGAGGCGTGAGATGAAGAATAGAATCTTCAGATAGTCCGCTGTATCCTGCTTTGTAAATTTTAATATATGCAATATCAGGCGGAGTAGTTCCGGAATAATCATAATACCAGATGAATATGCCTGAATTTTCATTTGACCATGTATTTGTATTAGGCGATGAATAAGGAGAGAAAACTTCATTATATCCCGGTTTCCACGGATCATATCTGTCACCGCCGACATCAAAACGCGTATATGCTTCACTATTATTTGTAAATAATCTGTCCGTTCCGATATTGCATGGGTTTGTTGGCTGCTCGCCTTCTCCCCACCATTTTATATGATAAATATAATTTGGATAAATATATCCCCAATACCATCTGAAGCTAATCCCGTCTCCTTTTGGAATATTGGGATGTCCGGGCGGTGGTGTTGTTAGAAATAAATTTGATGAATCATTCTCGTAAATTACTTTTTTCTTATTGTAATAATACCAGGCATTTGATCCTGAAGTAAAACAGTCGTGAACAACCTGCTGAGTTGCCTGTCCGCCATATTCAAATTCAAACAAACCGTCGGCGCACTCCATATCCTGTTGTGAAATATCACCGCTCGGGAAATTTATTCCTTCCGGAACGTGATAAATATACAGTCCTTTGCCGTATTGGCTTTCATCGCCGTACTGATCTATCTGTGCGGCATCTCCTGACATTATCCTGTCCCATTTCGAGATTTTATTCCTGCTTGCAAGCAGAAAGAATTCATTTCCCTGAACAGAAATCTTTAGAAGATTTCCGCTAACGGAATTTCTTGAAGAAAAATCACCAAGAGCATTTGTCGCATTCATTGCCGCGTTAGAAGGTGTCATATATCCGTTCAATATCATATCAGCCGGACTGTAGAAAAAATCATAACCAAATCCGTATGATACTCGGCTGTATGTCGAATGACCGTTTGAAAATAAATAATGCCCATGCTCGTGACCTATAGTGCCGATGTATTGAGCTAATTGACCTCTGAAGGAGACTGTAATTCCTGAACCGTAAATTCGGAATCCGTAATTTATTTTTATGTTGTTTGCTGTATCTACAAGATATTCAGTTCCTGAATTATCCCATGAAAGTTTAGCATAACCAGCGTAATCCGGTAAGCCGCCGTTATTTCTTGACTTGTGTATTTTATAAATCATATCAACTATATTGTCCCCTTCACCTAAATCTTTAAATTCAAAATAACCCGTTGATTGATTGTATTTCCACCTGTCAAATGCTCTCCAGTCGGTCAATCCCTGAGAATTAAGCGAAATCCAGATTTCTTTATTAATCTCTAATTGAGCTGCTGCTGCGCCCATGGAATCATAATGACTTGTTTCATATTGAAGTATTACCGAAAAAGCGGTGTTCACTCCTGATTCAGTTGGGCTAATAACATGAAACTTACCTCTGCTGATCTCTGCCCAGTGATCTGAAAGAATCTGAGTTTGCTCATCATAAAAATTCCACCAATCACCTATTGTATCTTTATCTTTTGCAATAATGTTATTTAAATAAACAGGCGCTGAATTTTGTGGCCATGTATTTCTTGGATCCGATGCTTCATTTTTGAATTGAACAAATACTACCAGCACTGGAAAATAAGCATCTGCTTGGAGGACAGAACCACCACTTGAATCTGTCCTGTTGGGTTTAAATAATCCTCCGAAAATAGAACCTGTAGCACCGGAAGAACTTTGTGAAATAAATCCACAATCAAAAATATTTGATTGGGAGAATATAAAATTTGTTTGTATATTTAAAAACATTATCAAAAAACATTTCAAAAAAGTTTTCATTTTGATTTCTCCTATTTTAATGCTTTACATTTTGTTTTTTATTTCAAAATTATCATCCTCCTTGATTCAACATATTTATCATCAATTTTTATAGCATAAAAATAAATGCCTGAAGAAAGATTCGATCCGTCGAATTGTTCTTTATAATATCCGGGAGATTGTTTTTTTTTAACTAACACTTTAACCTTCTTACCTAAA
Source organism: Ignavibacteria bacterium (assembly GCA_019187405.1). Classification (GTDB taxonomy): domain Bacteria; phylum Bacteroidota; class Ignavibacteria; order Tepidaquicellales; family Tepidaquicellaceae; genus JABAQZ01. The sequence goes on along the minus strand of JABAQZ010000026.1, from coordinate 9,696 downwards.
TTATCATAAACTTCAATTTCAACGTTTGCTGATTTATATATTTGATAAGTTATAATTGTATTTGAATTATAAGGATTTGGATAATTTTGATACAGTTTATAATCCTCTGTTGTGAGTTCTATTGGATTGAAATTAATATCAGTCAGAAATTCTCCTCCTGTTGTAGTCTTGTAAATTCTTCCCACTGCACAGCAATACCAGCCGACAGTATCATTAACAAAGTCAATTGATGAAATAAAAGCCAGACTGGATGAATCAGTTCTCTGTCTATAAAAATTATTTCCTCCGTTTGTAGTTTTATATAATATATTTAATCCTCCTCCTATGAATCCTGTATTTTCATTAATAAATGATATTCCAAATGCACCTATTGTGGAATCGCTTACAAACCAGTTCTCACCAAAATTGCTTGATTTATAAATGTTAGGATTTCCTCCTCCTATCCAGATGTTATTATTTGAAATTCCAAGCTTTCTAAACATTGGAAAACTCCCACTTGTGGGGACATTTGTATTTATCCAGCTCTCACCTCTGTCAGTAGATTTAAAAACTCTTCCCGTTCCACAAAATACTCCCGTATTTATATCTTTGAAATAAATATCAAAATTAGTAAACCAGGGAACATAAAACGAATCCAATGTCTTTCCTCCATCATAAGTTCTGAAAACTTTATAAGCTCCTAAAATCCAACCTGTATCTTTATTTAAAAAGTAAATTCCTTTTGTTGATGAATTACATTCCGGACATGAATGCAATACTCTCCAATTCAATCCTCCATCTGTTGTTTTCATTATAAAATCCCCGCTGCTTGTTACATATACTATGTTTGAATCAATTGGCTCTACACTCCATAAGTTAGGACTTAGTGTTGGTGTAGGGTTAGGAACATAGTTCCAGTTTATCCCTCCGTTTGTTGTCTTGATTACAACTCCCGCATCTCCCACCGCCCAGCCGGTTTTTTCATTGAGGAATTCGATGTCGTATAAATTCTGGTTTGTACCGGAGTTTTGTGCGATCCATTGAGCTTCGGAAATGTGCAAAGAGCAGTGAGTAATTAATAATAAGAGAATTATTTTTTTCAATTTAAATTATATTTATAATTTTGAAAATATTACTTTCCGGCAATCATTATGGAAAATATAAAATTAAAGTTTTCAGTAATTATAAATTCAAACTAATCCGGCTGCTTTTTTTTTATCGGCATAAAGTCCATGTTATAACTCCTGTTAAATATATATAACTCCTCATTAACATGGTATGATTTATATCAGAAAATTTTAAATTTCTGCAAATGAGTTACTTTTCCGTCAACAACTGCTGCGGGCAAGCCTTTTGCATGAAATATCAGAGAATGAAAACTGTACCTCTTTTAAACAAAAAACCCCCCAGGTTATACACCTGTGAGGTCTTATAAATGTTAGATTTAAAACTGATAATTACTTTATCAGTAGCATCCTCTTCGTCTCTACGAAGCTTCCTGCTTCAAGCTTATAAAAATAAAGTCCGCTTGCAAGATTCGATCCGCTGAACTCCGTATCGTAATATCCAGCCTGCTTAGGCTCATTTACAAGCGTCATTACTTCCTTGCCGAGCACGTCGTATATCTTCAGCGTTACAAAGCCTTCAACCGGAATTGCGTAGCATATCCTTGTAACAGGGTTGAAAGGATTTGGATAATTTTGATCTAGAGAATATTCATCGGGTATATCACCCTGTTCGTTAAAATACGGTCGGGGTTCGTTTGCACAAACTGTGCAGTTTAGTAATCCGATTGCGCTTCCGAAATCAGACCTCACTGACGAATCCTGATGTTTATCTATCGCCTGTACTTTATATCGGACGGGATATTCAATCTGCTCTCCCATTCCCGGCCATGCACTGCCGTATCCTATGATTGATGTATCAATATATTCGGGAACTGTACCGGAATCTATATCAAGTACTGCAATCAAGTAATAATTAACAGGAACATTTGCCATATTAGCATGAGTCGCTCTCCAGATTTTATATCTTTTCGTTAAGCTGTCGCTCAGCATGTCAGGTTCCATATTATGATTCCATGTTATTCTCGGACGCATTATGTTTTCACCTTCGAGATAGTAATCTGCAACTATTCCCATTGGTTTTGAAGGAGGGGTATAATAAAGTATAGTATCCAAAGTATATGGTTCACCGGTTTTATATACATTAATGCTTGCAACTCCGTTTGTTAGAGAACTATAATAAATAAAAATTCCCGAGTTGGAGTGGTTATAATCTTTTGTATTCGGATTTGAATAAGGTGAAAAAATTTCATTGTATCCGAGATTCCATGCATCCCACCTGTCACCCCATCTTTCCCTGGATGTCCAGTAATTTGTATCGTTTGTAAATACTCTGTCTATTCCCGTTAAACCTAAGGAAGTATGCTTTTTACCTTTGCTAAACCATGGACCGGCAGAAATACCATCTGCATTTGAATACGAATTAAAACCTGTCGTCCCCGGATCATTGGAAATAATTTGAGATAAAGAAGTTCTTAGCTTTACAAGTACAGTGGCGGTATTTGACCAATCAGGATGTTCGTAACCGAAATTACCCCAATTCCATAATCCGTCTGCACATTCTATATCTACATTGCCCGTATAATTTAAACCAATATTATTGCTGTGATAAATATAAATTCCTTTTCCGTAATCTCCCGTTGGTCTGAAAGGATCGTTTCTTGATGTATCTTCGAGCATATACACATCCCATTCTGAAATTTTCCTTCTGTTTTCAATAATGAAATAGTCAGTACTTGTAATCGGAACTTTCAGCAGCTGCGGAAAATCAGGTGATTGAGAAGGATTGTTTCTTCCGGATATGTCTTCTAAAGCATATGAAGTTTGTTGGCTGAAGTTAGCAGTTACTGTATCCAATAATCCCAGTTTATACTTCTCATATCCCGACATAAACAAATCGTTTACACTAATTCCTCCGTTTGAAGTCATAATGCCGGAAGTTGAATGAACGGTTGAAGGATTATGAAATAAATAATGTCCGTATTCGTGAATGGCAATTCCCATAGCTCTATTGTATCCTAATGGTCCAAGACTGCCTTTTGCAATGAAACCCGATCCATACTTATTCCAATCCCAGCCGATTTTAACAGTATCATTTTCATTTGCATAAATAACATAATCAACAGGTCCAAATAGAGGAACATAGCCAGCACCTTCATAAACTGTAAAATCCGTATCAATTAAATCTCTTATGAATATTCCCATCATGTCGAGATACTTATCTGGATAAAAAACGTAATTGTTAGTTGTGTCATTTCGAGACCATAAATCGAATTTTGACCACTCTATTGTATTATCTGCACTTAATCTTGTATATATTTCAGTCAAAAACCCATTATACCCCACTGTATCCTTATAATAATTCCATGTATGATACATTATCAGATTTCTCGGCTCCCCTGTAACATGAAACGCTCCTCTGCTGATTTCCTGGTAGTAATCCGAAAGCGAAGAATCTCTGTATCTATTCCAATAATTTCCGGTTTCATTCTTTTCTTCAACTAAGAATTTATTCATAAAAACTGGTTGCTGACGAATCGGCCATTCATTAGAGGATTCATTTTCATCAGGAAACTGAACGAAGACAAATAACATATTTATAGTTGCATCAGATTCAGAAGGACTTCCGTTGCTTAAATCAGTTCTGTGAGGTTTAAATGATCCTCCAATAAAATCAGAGGAGAACGGAGGCTGCCAGTATGGATTGTCTTGTACTCCGCAGTCGCTTTGAGCGAATATATCTTGTAAAAGTGAGAGTACGAAAAATATACAAAGAATTTTAATTATGTTTTTCATAGTTTGTAATGTTTAAAAATTTTTTAAATGAAAGAGGGATGACATCAGACAAATGTCTGTTACATTTTTTACTTGCCCGTAAATAATGAGTTGCCCTCTTTCTGTTTATTAAAAAAATTATAAATGCTTGATATTTAGCTGTATATTTAAGGTGCGTGTATCATAAATTCCTCCTCTCATTTAATTAACAGAAACTTTTTACTTGAATTGTTTCCATCCCCGCTTAACGTATAAATATATATACCTGAACTGAGATATTCAGAATTATAAGTTATTTCATAAATTCCGGGATATAAATATTCATTAAATACTTCATCAATTCTTTTTCCAAGTATATCATGTACTTCAAATTTATATTGTGATTTTTCCTTAATTCTGAACTTTATTCTTGTCTGATTATTAAAAGGATTTGGATAATTCTGCATGAGTTCAAAATCATAAAGTATATTCGAGAAAATTATGTTTAAACTTGCAGTAGTTGTATCTCCCCCTGTTATCGTATGCCATATTTTCCCTCCATTTCCACAACCCCAAACCAAAGAATCATTATAAGACCATAAACTATAGATTACTCCTGGCTTTATAGAATTTTGTATTCTCCATTTATTTCCACCATTTAAAGTTTTGAATACTTGATACTGTGTTGCCGCCCAACCGATACTATCATTAGAGAATTCTACACTGTAAACACTTCCTAGTTGAATTGGTAAAAATCCAACGCTATCCCAATCAACTCCAAAATTAGTTGTCTTATACACTGCTCTTCTATTTGCAGTATATCCCGTATTCTCATTTATAAAAGATACTCTATAAAAATCTCCTGTCACATTAATGGCATTTGATGACCAGTTTAATCCTCCGTTTGTTGTTCTGTAAATATAAGATGACCATCCGACTCCGATTCCGTTTAAACTGTCTTTGAAATATAAATCTTGGGGAATGCCGCTAAATGATAAAGGAAAAATTGTCTTCCCGCCATCTGTTGTTTTTCGGACTCCATATCCTGGTCCAAAATTGCCAATATAGCCTGTGTTCTGATTTACGAAATAAACACAAGTATATCTCCCATCACCTTGAGTACCACTTTCTATCTTTATCCAGAGTCCTCCTCCATTTGTTGTTTTTACAACAGTTCTGAAAAATCCAACGGCATAAACAGTATTAGAATCCACTGGATGAATACCGAATAGGGGCTCAAAAGTAACTCCTTCTCCTTGTCTTATCCAGTTCAATCCGCCATTAGTTGTTTTGATGATGTAGCCGCCACTCCCGCTGCACCATCCTGTTTTATCATTAATAAATTCAATATCATACAATGCAGCTGTAGTTCCGCTCTGCTGAGTGAACCACTGCGCCTTAGATGTCTGAACAAAGAGTAGAATGAAATATAAAACGAGAATAATATTTATTCGGCTTTTCATATAATTTTTTCTCCTTAGAATTTTGAAAATATTACTTTCCGGTAATCATTATGGAAAATAAAAAATTAAAGTTTTCAGTAATTATAAATTCAAACTAATCCGGCTGCTTTTTTTTTATCGGCATAAAGTCCATGTTATAACTCCTGTTAAATATATATAACTCCTCATTAACATGGTATGATTTATATCAGAAAATTTTAAATTTCTGCAAATAAGTTACTTTTCCGTCAACAACTGCTGCGGGTAATCTTTTGCGGAAATTATAATCGAATGAAAACAGTGTCTCTTTTAAACATAAACAAAAAAACCCCACAGGTTAAATACCTGTGAGGTCTTATAAACTTGTTTCAGCATCTGTTGATGCTCAAACTTCATTCAAGCACAGACTCTGTCAGATCCCGAAACAAGTATACTCCTGTCATGCTGAACTTGTTGATTTAGAATTAAATTTCCTTGCCAAGCTGGGGCTTGGTAAGGAGAATAGGCTCTTTTGGGTCAGCCCCTTAGACCGTTGCATCAGGACTTTCATCTTGACGCAATACATTTTAAGCCTTCTCTTTCCAAAGCCCCAGCTTTGGAAAGTTGATTTAGAATTAAAAACTGTTGTATAGCTGTGTCACCCAATTTCGATTGTTATAAGTATATGCAACATTATTTGCGTAATGGATTCCTGTGTTATTACTATGGTATATGTAAACACCTTTTCCGTAATCTCCCGTAAATTTGAAGGGATCTGTCTTTGAAGTATCTCCAAGCATATAAACATCCCAATCTGAAATTTTTCTTCTGTTTTCAATTATGAAAAAATCCGTGCTTGTAATCGGAACTTTCAGAATCTGCGGAAAGTCTGGAGATTGTGACGAGCCGTTTCTTCCCGAGACATCTCTTATTGAATATGAAACTTGCTGATTGAAATTTACAGTTAGTGTATCCAATAGACCAAGCTTGTATTTTTCATATCCCGACATAAATAAATCGTTTACACTTATTCCACCTCTTGAGGTCATAATTCCGGATGTAGAATGGGTGTTTGAAAAAAGATAATGCCCGTATTCATGAATTGCGATACCCATTGCCCTGTAAAAACCCATTGGTCCTAGATTTCCCTTTGCCACAAAACCTGAACCAAATTTATCTCTGCTTGCACCTATTTTTACAGTGTCATTGCCATTTACAAAAATTACAAAGTTATCCGGTCCGTGCAATGGCACAAAACCGGCAGCACCAAGCTCAATTCCAGAACCGATAAAATCAATTCCCACTATAGACCTGAAAAATATTCCCATCATATCGAGATATTTATCGGGATCATATACATAATTATAGGTTTGGTCATTTCTAGACCAGAGGTCGAATTTTTGCCATAGGATTGAGGTATCGGCTTTTAACCTGTTATAAATCTCTGTAAATAAAGTATCATATCAATAAGTCATATTTGCATAATGTGACCAATTGTGATTCGTTATCAAATGTCTTGCCTCTCCGGTAACATGAAATGCACCTTTACTTATTTCCTGGTAATAATCCGAAAGTGAAGAATCCTTGTATCTACCCCAAAAATTTCCGGAACCATTTCTTTCTTCTATCAAAAATTTATTCATATAAGTTGGAGGGTTATCTATTGGCCATTCAGCTGATTGAACACTATCATCCGCAAACTGAACAAAGACAAATAACATATTAAGTGTTGCGTCAGATAGAGGATTTCCATTATCTCTATCGGTTCTATGTGGTTTAAGGTATCCCCCGAAAAAATTATTTCCATAAGGTGCCTGACCTTGTGGGAAATCTTGAGTCCCGCATGTATCTTGTGAAAAACAACTACTGAATAGAAATACCAACGTAATAAAATAAATGCAAAGAATTTTAATTATGTTTTTCATAGTTTTGTTTGTTTACAAAAATTTTAAAATTGAAAGAGGAATGGCTGCAGACAATGTCTGTTACATTTATTTTGCTTGCCGGCAAACTAAATATGCTGTCCTCTTTCTGTTAATTCAAAAGTCAGAGTGGTTTTTTTATTTTAAGGTACTCTTATCATTTAATATTTTCAAAATTATTTAATTAATAAGAATTTTCTTGTTTGACTGAATTTTTTTGAACTTAACCGATAAAAATATATTCCAGAACCTAATCCATTTGCATCAAAAATTAATTGATAAATACCTTTATGAAATTTTTGTTCAAATGCTTTTGAAATTAATTGTCCCAAAGCATTGTATATTTCCAATCTATATTCATCATCTTTATTAATGTGAAAGTTAATTGTAGTTGTTGAGTTGAAGGGATTCGGATAATTTTGCTTAAGCTCAAAATTTTCCGGTACGTTATTAGACAAATTAGTTACAAAACTAATTCCTCCTGTCGTGGTATGCCAAATCCTTCCTCCATTTCCACATGTCCAAACAAGACTGTCATTGACAGAATAAATGTTGTATACCACTCCTGTTAATATTTGTAAAAACCAAACTCTGCCACCCGTTGTTGTTTTATATATTTGATATTGGGTCCCGGCCCAACCTGTGTTTTCACTACTGAACTCTGCACTTGTTACACTACCCATTTGAACCGGTATATTTCCAACACTGTCCCAGCTTAATCCAAAATTTGTTGTTTTATAAGCTGCTCGACGACTTGCTGTGAATCCAGTGTTCTCATTTATAAAGGAAACTCTATATAAATCTCCGTTCTGAACTATCGAATACGAACTCCAGTTTATTCCGCCGTTTGTTGTTCTGTAAATGTAAGACAATCCTCCTACTCCTACACCGTTCAGACTGTCCTTGAAATACATATCTTCGGGGAATCCGGAAAATGGTACTGAAGTAATTGTTACTCCTCCGTCAGTAGTTCTTCTTACTCCATACTCCGGGCTGTCAAAATTTCCTATCCAGCCTGTATTGGAATTAATGAAAAAGACACATGTATATATTCCATCTCCCGGTTGACCGCTTTGTATTTTTATCCATGTAGTTCCTCCGTTTGTTGTTTTGACAACAGTTCTGTAAAACCCAACCGCATAGACAACATTAGAGTCAACCGGATGAATGCCAAAGAGCGGCTCGAATGTAACTCCGAATCCCTGTTGTATCCAGTTTTCACCTCCGTTAGTAGTCTTGATTATATATCCTCCGTCGCCGCAGCACCAGCCGGTTTTATCATTTATAAATTCTATATCATACAATGCAGCGGTTGTCCCGCTTTGCTGAGTGAACCATTGTGCCTTAGATGTCTGAACAAAGAGTAGAATGAAATATAAAACGAGAATAATATTTATTCGGCTTTTCATATAAATTTTTCTCCTTAGAATTTTTGAAAATATTACTTTCAGGTAATCATTATGGAAAATAAAAAATTAAAGTTTTCAGTAATTATAAATTCAAACTAATCCGGCTGCATCTATTATTATCAGTTTAAAATCCATAAAATAACTCCTGTTAAATATAGATAACTCTTTATTAACAAGGTATGATTAATATCAGTAAATTTAAAATTTCTGCAAATAAGTTACTTTTCCGTCAACAACTGCTGCGGGTAATCTTTTGCGGAAATTATAATCGAATGAAAACAGTGTCTCTTTTAAACATAAACAAAAAAACCCCACAGGTTAAATACCTGTGAGGTCTTATAAACTTGTTTCAGCATCTGTTGATGCTCAAACTTCATTCAAGCACAGACTCTGTCAGATCCCGAAACAAGTATACTCCTGTCATGCTGAACTTGTTGATTTAGAATTAAATTTCCTTGCCAAGCTGGGGCTTGGTAAGGAGAATAGGCTCTTTTGGGTCAGCCCCTTAGACCGTTGCATCAGGACTTTCATCTTGACGCAATACATTTTAAGCCTTCTCTTTCCAAAGCCCCAGCTTTGGAAAGTTGATTTAGAATTAAAAACTGTTGTATAGCTGTGTCACCCAATTTCGATTGTTATAAGTATATGCAACATTATTTGCGTAATGGATTCCTGTGTTATTACTATGGTATATGTAAACACCTTTTCCGTAATCTCCCGTAAATTTGAAGGGATCTGTCTTTGAAGTATCTCCAAGCATTTTTACGTCATAAGTTGATACTTTTCTTCTATTCTCAATCAAAAAATATTCACTCGTTGAAATCGGTATTTTTAAAACGTTTTTGTCTGATGTCCTGCTTGAAATATCTGCAATCGAGTAATTTGAGCTGGTAACAAAGTTCACTAAAGTATCCGATAAGTAACCTAATTTTAATTTTTCAAATGGACTTGTAAATAAGTCATGAATTGAATTTCCTCCTCTAGATGTCATTATTCCTATTGTTGAATGCGGACCAAATAAAAAATGACCGTATTCATGAAGGAGAATTCCTAAAAATTTATTGTAAGGGTGAGGATTTCCCATATTTCCTTGAATAACCAACCCTGATCCCAAATGATCAAAATCGGTTCGAATCCAGATGTGATT
>JABAQZ010000012.1 GCA_019187405.1 Ignavibacteria bacterium | reverse complement strand
TTAAGGGGAGCCAGTTTAAATTTTATTTTGGTTTTTGCTAAGTTATTTATTTTTAAGGAAGTTATAAAAATCTATATGACACGGTATTCTTTACTTTTTGCAGAAAAGAGGAAAATAGTGGACATGAAATGACACATTATTTTTAACTTCCTTTAAAATTTAGTCAAAATCGCAATATATAAAATTTGCAATTATGTCTTAAATTGACACGGTATTTTTTATTTTTGAACTTTTTGTCACTCTGTTATTGTAACAAATTCAGGCAAGCTCTCCCCGCATCAGCGACCCACCCACTACTACTTGAAAAAAGCCCGGATGGTTGACCGGCATCTCCAGTGAAATGGTGGAATTGTTAAACCAGCCGGAAGATCTGGGTCAGAGATTTTTTGATCCTGAATTGCCTGTAATTCTTTCGGAGTAATCCACTTCGAATAATCTTTAATTTCCTTCGGATTTTTTAAAGATAAAATTTTTTCTCTGTAATCTGTGGCTCGGGACAAATCAAAAATTTTTCCATCCATAAATTTACATATCTCCGAAGTCCTGGCATCTATGATGGAAATGATTTGATATGAATCCACACCTGCTCTCTCCATAGCGGTGACTTGTCCTATCGCTCTGACCCTATTAGATGTATGCTCGGCAAGCCCTTCAAAATATTCCATTCCATTTTCAGAGTATTTTTCAAACTTTTTTGAAAACTCCAATGCTACTTCTTCAATGGTTTTATCCGCATCGAAATAACCTTTTAAAGTCTCTTTAATCTCACTTTGAACCTGATCTCCGTAATAGTTCCCAATCCAAAAATTAAACTGTTCAAATAAAGCTGTTACTGCATCTGTGTCAGAAAGTTCGAATGAAAATTCAAAATGAATAGCATCAGCAATTTCCTCAGCTCCCAAAGAATAAAACAATTCAGCTATTTTATAAATTTTATTTACAACCAAATCTTTTAAACCTTTACCAAGCCGAGCTTTTAAAATTGAATCGATTTTTTTTATATCAGCATCAGAAAAATTTATCCTGTTTAGAGAAAGCAAGTAATCAACTACTTCTTTCAGTGCTTGCTTAGTTTGGGAATCATAAGAGTCAGTAAGTAACTTTTGAAGTGTGGATAAATATTTTTTATATTTTTTTTCTGAAGATTTTGATTTTACTATCAAAATAGATTTGATATTTTCCAGCTCGGTTTCAATATCCGAGAGATGCTTATCAAACAATTTACTTAAAGTGTAATTCATTGCTGTAATTCTTTTTTTAGCACCCGAATCTGCTTTAACATTTTGTCAATTTTGTCTTCCGAATTTAAATCAGGATTCTCTTCTTCAGCTTCCCATCCTAATTCCATACGAGCTTCGTTTCTGTCAATTATATCTCCAGATTTTAATTTCATGATAGAATCTACAAGATCCTTAAACATATCAACAAGAAGCTCTTTGAATTGAATTTTAAATTTTGAAATTCCAAGCTTATGCTTAAAAATATAATTAAGTTTATTCTCCAGGTCTTTTTTCTCGGGTCTGATTATTGTTTCATTCATTACTCTGAATTGTGAATCCGTTTCATTCCCTGAGCCGAGCTGTCCTGGAGTGGCAACTCCGAGTAGTTTATGCAACAAACCATGTGCTACTATAATGCTGTCTCTGGATACTTCTCTAAGTTTTGAGAATGAGACATCTCTCACCTCAGCTTGAATTCTTTCAACCCGAATTTTCACATTCGGGTCATCCGAATTTATGTATAGAACTTTATTTGAATTTGCGACTCCTTTATAATTATCTCTTAAAAAATCCTGAATTTTTCCAAGTCCTTCATTATCAATTTCTCCACCCTCGCAAATTATCGCAAAGGATATCATTAAATCATTTTCAAATTTTTTAAGATTGAAAGTAACAGCGGATCTGTCAAGCGCCAGGTCTCCAAGAGCGGAATACCAATCAGGATATCCGTAATAATCATTGAACGGATTAAATGTTTTAGACCATAATATCTCGTTTAATTCAATCCTTGATTTGGAATTTATTTTGCGGAACTCAGTAGTTTTAGTTCCTTTTTTCTGAACAAAGAAAATATTTTTATTTTGTGTACGAACATACGTCGAGTATGCTTTTAAATTATACAATTCAGAAAGCTCACCTTTCTTGTTGTTTACGCATTCGACATAACTATCAGCAAAGGTATACCGGTCTATCAGATAACCACGAATTATGTCCTCTATATTTTCATCATCATCATTCACCTTTTCTAAGAATGAGGTGAGCTTTAAATATTCCGGATGAGAAGATACATCAGATATATTTTCATCATCCGTAATTACATCATACCCTATTAATCCTACACAAGCCGCTTTTAAGAATATACATCGGCTATGATAAGCGTTTTGCTCGAAGAAATTGCGTGCAAGTTCACGAGCAATAAACGGCTTAAAGTATGAAACACCGATTATACTTTCTCTGTCATCTGTTATCTGAGAAGAGGATTTCCGTATTATGTTTGAAATATTTTTTGTAGCCGGATTACCGAGATTAAGCGTGACGTAATTCACACTTACCTTTCCGGTTTTTTTAACCGGGATTACCGGAGCTTTCTTTTTCATGTTTGTTTAAATTATAATTTGAAGTAAGCACTTCAATTTTTTTCTTTCCCAACGACATGCTTAAATTCATCTCAATCTTTCTCTGTTGCCACTTATGTTTTCCGGTATATTTTTTTAAAATGTCCGAGTCGTAACTCGACATTAAAAATTTACCTTTTATACCACTCAAAGTTTTCAGTAAGTCTTCAAAGTTATCTTTTGTATATCCGCCGTAATGTCCCATAACAGCATTGAAATAAGGCGGGTCACAGTAAAAAAATGATTCCTTTGCGTCACGGCTAGTAACTACTTTCAAAGCATCCATACATTCAATCTGTGTGCATTCTAACCTTTTTTGATAGTCCTGAATAAAATTATTTCTCTTATTCATGATTTTCTTTTCAGTCGAATTTTTCTTCCTGGCATATCCATAACCTCCAAACATACATGAACCGTAGCTCATATTTGTCTGAACCCAAAATGCCCAGGCTTGCTTTAAACGGCTGAAAAGAATCGGATTTTTCAGAACAAATTCTGATTCATCATGAAGCTTCCGGCTGTGTAAAGTCTGTTCAATCAAAGTTTTAAGCTCATTGAAATGAGATTTTGTTACACGATAAAAGTTCATAACTCTTTCATCATGGTCATTAATGACTTCAACATTACTCACTTCTTTTGCAAAGAAAATTGCACCACCACCAAAGAACGGCTCACAATATAAATTATGAGCAGGAATTAAATTCAGTATTTTGGAAGCCATCATCTGCTTCCCACCATAATAGCTTATCGGCGTTTTCATCGTATCTCCTTTCGTTAATCATCAAATCAAAATAAAAAATCACACAGTATTAACCTAAAATATCCGCCCTCACTTTCTTTGATTTTTTCAAAATATATTTATCCGCAACATCCTTCGCTCCGGCGAGCGCATCGGGACCATCAATAAAATCTCCATCTGGAAAATCAAGCAGCTGTTCGACAAGAAGATTCTGATCCGAATGATTTCGGATAAATTTTATATATCCTCTTTGAATCGGAGACTGCAGAGAGCCGATTCTTACTTCCTTTGGCAACGTGTTTAATATTAGTTTCAAATTGAATCTTCTGCCTCTCTGCTTTTCAAGGATTTCATAATCTTCTTTTTCAGTCGCCTGATATCCGTTTGATTCAACTCCGTCAACAGCGGAATTATATTCTTCGGATAAATCTATCTGAGCATTAATAGCTCTCCATTTACTTGTCTTCTTGATCCATGCATGCCTGACATAATATGTAGCATTTCCTTTATCTACCGCAAGATAGATTATTGCTTTGTAGCAATTTTCCTCACCTTTGCCTGCTGAGGGGTCTTTGAAAGAAACAACAGGTAATTTAAGAGATGCTATATCTTCCGGCTCATAATACTGAATCCACTCTTCCTGAAAAGTAGCGTCTTCGTCATCCGGTTTCTGAAGTCTCTCAGTCCTGAATGTGACAGGGTCATCGAGCTGTTCTTCGAGAAGCTTCTTTAAAGGTATCCTGGATTCCCAGGAGGAATATTGCTTTCCGTTATTATCTTCAATTATCCATTCAAATATTTTACGAATCCAATGTTTAAACCTTTCTTCTTTAAGAAGTATATGAAGAATAGTTTTTTTTGAAAAATAATTTCCAAGAAAAATAAACTGCCATTTTTTTGAATTTACACCTTTCATAACATCGGTTAAAAGAAACTTTAAACGACGTTTAAGAATGGATTTTTTCTTAGGTGAATTTTGATTTTCCAAATCTTCAATAATTACTCTGTCAGGTCTGCTTGCTTTGTGCTTTTTGCCTTTTGCTCCCATCCTCGGACCGAGCGCAAGGAATCTCTTACCTGAACGTGTTACAAAATCCTCCATTTTCCATAAGCTTGTCTTTTGCTCCCCGAAGTCATTTAATAATCGGGGATTCTCCTCCAGCTCTGCTCTGATAGGGAGAAGAAACTCTGAAGCAGCTGTCTCCTGAGTATCACAAATGAACATCGTGAATTTATTTTTCTTGAAACAAGTCTTATGAAGTTCATCGAAAAAAGAAACGATTGTAGTCTTAGCCAGTTCTCTGGCTCCAGCAATCACAACAGGAATATTGTACGTATCCGCCAGATCAAACATTTCTGTATGGCAATCTGCAAATTTATCTTCACAGTAATGCGGAAAATAAGTCTTGGCAAAATAGAATTTATCCTTCTCCGCTTTAAATATTCTATCGGCTTTAGCCTCCGGAGAGTCATCCTTGAATATCTGTACCGACGTCCGAATCCAAAGCCGAAGCTCTTCAAACTTTTTTTGAAAATCTCTTTCGTTAATCATCCGAATCGCTCCTTTGTTGCACGTGAAATAGTACCTCTCATTAAATCACCTTCTATCTTCAGCATCTTTATATATTTCTTTTTATCTTTATCCCACTCCCCAATAAAATTAAAGTATGAGATAAACAAGAGTCCCGTCTCTTTATCATGTTCATATTTTTCTTTAAACTTTTTATAAGTAGATTTTAACATTTTGTTTAAGATAGATTTTTTGGATTAAATTTCAGAATCATCTTTGATTGGAAGCTTTCAAGAAGCTTATCAAACTTGCTCCTGAATTCTTCATCAAATAAGACGTGATTACTCTGTTCATTCATGTGTTTACCGAGTTCGCCTATGACAAACAAGACATTACCAAGACGGTCTTTGTCTTTACTTAATGTCTTAATGGATTTCACAATCTTCGAAATTGAATCCGCTATCTTCGCTACCTGAACAGGGTCATTAACCTGCTTACCCAGTCCTGTAATCATTGTATCGAGCATTTGCAGAAGCATCTCAGGGGAGTCGTTGAATGACTGAAGCTTCTTATCCCGAAGCTCACGCCATCCTTCTTTTCGAATCCAGGTATATACTGTTGATGGATTTACTGCCCGGAAAGAATCGCATATTTCCGGGACATCTGTACCGGAAAGAAATAATGTCTTGATCTGCGGCTTTAGAGCTTTTATGTCAGTCAAATTTATTTGTGCTTTTTATAACCTATTACAATCTTCTGAATTGAGGACTGTGAGAGATAAAACTTGTAAGCGAGTATATCAATCGCTTCCTCATAGTTAGTGAATTGATTTCTTAACTCGATGAACTCTTCAAGAATTTCCATGTTTCGGATTTTCCGTTCATCTGCTATGCCGAGCTTTCTTGATTCCTCAATTACTTTCTCTCTATGCAAATTGCGAGTTTTGATTTTGAGATTTTACGGATTTTTTTTGAAGGAAGCTTTCTTTTACTCTGTTCAATCCGCTTATTAAAGCGGAGGCATCATGAAATGTTATACTTGCTAATGATACCTTTTTTACTGTTCGATAAATAAATCTTTCGAGCGATACATCACTCCATTTAAGGACCGACTGTAAAGTCTTAATTGCATTCATCTGTCTTTCCGTCGGATTTCCCTTTACGGAGGATTTACTTGAAATCATTTTATTCAAAGCAATGATCACCTTATTTGCCTGTACTACAGATATTCCATTCTCCGAAGAAAGTGAAGCTCCGCCGCACCACTCGGGAAGAAGAGAGTGAAGCTCATCAGAGCTCAACCCTGCCTGTCGAGACATCGAGAATATTCTTTTTCTTTGTGAATTGTTTAATATACTTGGCTTTACGAGTTCCATTATAAACTTTTTTTTATTTCTTCAAATAGAAAATTCGAAACAACATAATATTCTTCAGGATATCCGGCTTCATCAAGAAATTCTATTGTAACAGTATCCTCATCACTGTCTTTTTTTATATTATGCTTCAAAATCTTTGATCTGAGTTTCCTTTGTAATCCGGAAACGAAATCTTCGATAGATTCTTCTTTATTGGTTACACTATTCATTATTAATACTCCTTTTAAAAATCTGCATAATAATCTCGATAATCATCATCATAATAATCATAATTATAATCCTCATCATAATCATCAGCATAATCCTCATCCTCACCATGCTTTTCATCAGGATAACCGCAACAATCACATTGTTGCCATTCGAACTCCTCTGTACCCAGTCCCCATTGTGAACCGCACCAGGGACACTCTAAAAACATTTCTTTGGTTTTCATAATCATATAATATTTTATGTTATAAAAAATATTCCTTGTATCTTTTTCCGTCTTCGGTTTTTATCCAACGGTCTTTTACAGCAATATTTCTTTGAGTGCGAAGCTCGCTTATGCGAGCCCGGAAACCTCCCCAGCTCCCCACCAGCTCAAGAGCCTTCAAAGCGTCAATGCTGTCTCCGGATTTTAATATTTCAAGAATCTGGTCGCACTGTGATTGAGATGTAATTTTATTTTCCATAATATGATTTAATTCGGATTTATAAATTTTCTCTTAAGATTTCTGAAAGATGCTGCATTGTAATAGAACCATTTGCCCACTCTATTATTGCAAGTATACCATTAATAATATGAATTATCATTTTGCTTTTGTTTTAATTTAATTATGATGTTTCCTAGGGGATTTATTATTACAAAACTCTTTTGTCATAGAATGTTTTGCTTCAATATATTCCTTTATTTCAAGATCAGTAGCGGCTCTGCAAAAATCTTTAAGAAAAACAAATCTTGAGAAGTAACCATCTTTAAAATATCTGGTGTTGCATTTATCTTTTGCTTTTATGTACCCTCGATCTTCAAGCTCTTCTTGTAAATCGGGTTCAAAAAGTATTTTAGTTGCTTTATTAGTTGACTCATATACCATTATTGTTACTGTGTCAATATGCATAATATTTCTCCTTAATGTTTTTGATTTTGAACAAATTCAAAAGCGGAATGTAATAAATCCGCTCCTTCTGGATTATCATCCCATTCTCCGGCACTTACAAATCGTCGTATACTCAATAGTCTTTCATAAGCTGGCTGAGAGCCTTTCAATACTTCAGTTGCTATTAAGACACATTCATCGAATTTGGGAAAAGACCTTCGTGGCTTATCCCATCCCACTTTTTTTGAAGCCAAATAAATATTGATTGACATTAAAATTTCTCCTTAATTAATTATTATTAAAAATCCTCCGCCTGCAAGTACAACATTTTGCAAAAGGGTTATAACTTTCCTACATATTAAAGAACGAATGCAGACGGAGAAATACTCATAGCCAGTAAGAATTTTTGAGTCTGTTAATTATATTTTGAATAGCGCTCTTCTTATCTTCACGAGTCGCCGGTCTTTTAACTTTCCAGGATTCCTCTTGTAAATTGATTTTATTAAGCATAGCATTATAATCGCTTTGCTTCATAAAGCACTTTTTGGGATTTACCGATTTAAACGGTTTCGAATTGACTATTTCATTTTCGCAAGACATAATTATAATTTATAATTTTATAAAAATTATTATTTATCACGGTAATTCTTATAATACCGGAATGTATGTGAATATTGATGAACTGCTCTAATCAATTTGTGCTTGAGACAAAATTTCATAAGATTTTCATCATATCCTAAAAAGAATAATGTTTCATTCCTTGTATGCCAGCCTTTATAGTTTTTTAATTTTTTTTTAATTTTTATTATTTGTTTTTCAGTGGAGCTAAGCTTCTTTGTTGCCATAGTTCATTATGCTTAAAGTTTTATAAAATTATTAAATGACCGATTTATGGGATCAATGAAGTCGAGTTCGCAAAGCTTGAATACATCCATTTCTTCATAAGTTGGAATTTTCATTCCGTCTTTGTTATGAAGATACCCTCCTTCGGAATACCCGCCTCCGGAAACCTCTTTCCATTTTGCAAGAATGCTTTGGGAGAAGCTTGCTGATCCGGTACGAATCAAATGAATCAAACCGAAGTTTGTCTCATGCGCAAACCAGAGTTCAATTATCTCTCCTTTATATCTGATTTGTCTGTGCTTAGGACCGCTCTTTAAATCTATACCATGAACTGATAATTCATTATTCTTTGCATCCTTGCTTAAGAGATACTTAAGCATTTTATAAGAGTCCTGAATAATGACAATATCTATATCATTTACTTCAGGACATTGCCTCCTTACAGAGCCTGCAATCTCAATCCGCTTGCAATAGGGCTTTAAATAGTTTTCTACTTCTGTGGACAATATTTCAGCTGTATATAAATTCATAATTGATTTTGCTGATTGTAAAAAAATATCCATTGCAATATTGCGATGAGTACGATTATCAAGGTAAAGATTAACCAAAACTTTTCCGACTTTGAAAAGCTTTTAAGATCTTCGGAATCTATTTTAATAAAATAATCGCTTTTCAAAGGATTCTTAAAACGTATATCCTGTTTACTCTTATTCTCTGAGCTCATTTTATCCTCGTATTTTTGCGTTATGTAATGAATCAATTTGTATGTAACTCTTCTTTAATTCCCATTCGCCGATATCGAATACTGAACCGGAAGTAATATTCTGAATCTTAATATTCCGGATGTTACCGGCGAGCCCACGCTCGTCGGTAACAATCGTGTACTTTTCTATGTTAATAATCTTGTACTTAACACCGGTATAAATATCTCTCCAGATGTCTCCTTCGCTTATCATGATGCTGTCTTTACAAGTTCGAACTCATCTTTAGTATCTTCCTTCAGCAGGGCATTGACGATTTTATCCACATCTGAACCCGTGGGCTTTATAATCACATAATCTGTTGATTCGATGAGATTCAGTCCGACTTTTTTCAAATCTCCTGCAGACAGATTTTCCAGAGCCGGTTTTACAATCTTTTCTTCTGTCTTAATGAGGAGATCTGCCTGTTCAGCTAAATTTTTCTTTATCAGCAGGATTGTTTTCTCCTCATCAGGGATTGTGATTTTACCTTTCCCTTTTTGTAATCCGACTTTCATTCCGTGCAGTACAATTGATTTCGGTTTTTCGAATAAATTTTTACTCTCATCAATTGCAGCTGTAAGTTTACTTTTTTTCTCAAGAGCTTCGTTTGCGAAGTCTTTGATGTAGCGCATGTGCTTGCGCTTTACAGTTTCGAGCTCCAGCTCGAGGTCCTGGACTTTATTCGACAACTTATTATAGCTGTCGGAATAATCCTTTGTCAATAAATCAATTTCACCAAGTGTTGCCATTTTTAGTACTCCTTTCTTTTATTTGTTAAATAAATAATCAATATTATATCCGATACCACCGGAGAGCCACAGCTCTTTATGCTCGTATTCCTGATACAGATTTAAAGATACAGTCAGCGGATCAATCCGGAGCATTGTACCGCCTCCAAATAGCTTCCTTCCGGAAGTGCCATAGAGAGCTTCACCGGTGATACTAATATTAAAATCTTCGCCAATAGTTTTTAGGTTTGTGCTGAATACTTTTAAAGCAAATCTCGCACCCGCATAAAGCTCTACCTCCGTATCGTAGTATACCACCATTTCAGTAGTGCCTGCCTGAAGCTTCCCCTGCCAGAGTGAATAAGTAGTTTTGAGAGAAGTATTAAAAATGTATATCAACGGTTTATCAAATCCCTGCCAGCGGAATCCCTGACCTGCTTCTGCGAGGATTTTAAAATCTTGCGCCGGGGAAGTAATGGCGGATAAAAATAATACTATGGAAATTAAAAACAGCTTTAGGGTTTTCATTTTTCTCCTTTCTTTATTTAAAAATGTTTAGATATTATTTTAAAATTAATTTTTTGTGTACTTTCTATGATTATTTTTCCATGCTCAAACTCGATTACTGCTTGCGATTTTTCTGCATCACCGGAAGCCCAGCTGATTTTATCCCAATTGCTTTCAAAATATTTTTCGACCTTATTTCTTATATTACCCTGCTTCTCACTAAACAGCCCATAAAAACGGTCGGCTTTTTCCCGAATATCCTCGATAATTTTTTCTTCAAGGTTTTTGAGATGTTTTATTTTATCGGCAATCACCGAATATTCCGAAACGGCTACTTTCAATTGATCTCCCGTAATGAGGTCTTCCAATTTTTCGGTCTTTAAATAATCAAGAAATTTCAGATCAATCATTGATATGATATCTTTGTCAGGGAATAATGATGTAAATTCATTGTTCATAATTTATTTAGTTAAATTGTTATCAAATTCCCCGTACCTCTTCCAGCTCTTCCGGGGTTTAGGATTAAAACTTTTTATTGTCCGCATCAGGGATTCAAATTTCTTTGTGAAATCAATCAGCGCATTGAGTCTCTGTTTTGTCTTCGGACTCTTATATCCCCTCATTTCAATCTCCATGTCAGCATCAGTCAGCATTCTGGTATCAAATTCGTGATACCATGCATTTGATCGCTTTACTTTATTTTTGTATGCCCTCAAGTATATTTTCATACAATCCTTGCAATAAGAACACCTTCCTTTTGGAAATGCAGAAAAGTGTTTACTGTTTTTACACTTCGGACATTTACGGTAGTCTATTTTCATTATTGTTAATTATTTTAATAAATTGTTTTTGAATAAGTAAAATAGCATCGAAGCTTTTGCTTCTACTTCTGAATCTTCGGGAATCTGAATTAAAGCATTTTCCGTGCCTGCAGGATTTTCATAACCAGCGATGTATTTAGTCCTAGTCTTTCGAATTACCAGATCAAAAACATTTCTTAATCCCTTTTTGGTTATTACCACTTTATCCGGAAGTATTCGGTTTAATTCTCCATCAGTGTATGCCGGGACATAAATAGAATCAAAATCCCGGACTCCCATATAAATGTTTTTTGAATCGTAAATTTGTTTGTCTTTCTTAGCATAAAAAAACTGTGTTGAAACTTTGTCACCGAGTAAACGGTAAAGTCTTGAACTTTTATTAATATCGAGAAATATTTTATTCATGTTGTTTTCTTTGAGTTGATTAATTCGGTAGCTTCAAGTAGAACTGATTCTGTTTTATTCTTTAATACTAAATTATCATTTACAAACAGCTGTGATGCGTTCAGCAATACATCATGCTGTGACTGCGTAAATAATTTTATTCTGGCTGTATCAATCCAATATGTCGAATCGTCTTTCTGCTCCAGTGTAAATAGACAGTAAGCATCGCTACGGAGGAGCTTCCAGAGATTTCTCAATTTGAAGAGATACTTATTTTTAAAAAATATTTTCATAATGTAAGCTCCTCTATGCATGCTTCAAGAAACTCGTCATTAACGATTTTCACATTATTCTTATCTGCAAGCTTTAATGCAAGATTTGAAAGCTTCAGTATTGCACGGAAGCCGCCTTTCGATTTATATTTTTTCGAAAGGGTTCTCATCATTTCTTTTGAGACACCATTCTTTGGAATCTTATCACGGATAATCATCTCGACATCTTCCGGTTCGAGGATATCAACTATCTTCTGATAAGCTACCCTTGAATACAGCTGAACAAGATTTTCCCGGAGATTCTTTCCCTTCTGCAATAATGACCTGAGAGAGTCAAGTCCTACGAGACATAATCCCATATTCCCCTGGTCATAAAGGTCCCGAAGCAATTCAAGCTGTGAGACTTTCAACCGCTCAGCTTCATCAATGACGATGAGACGGTTTTTTCTTGTCAGCATTTCCGAAACGGTCTCATACATCTGCTGAGTATTCAATCCAAGTGTCGGACAGTTCAGCGAGCGAAGTATGATCTGCAGTAAATACTTTGTTGTGAAAACTTCATTCACCCGGATATGAACTGCGAAATGGTTTATCAAACAATACTGCACAATAGCTGTTGTTTTCCCGGCACCTGAGCAGGATGTTATTACAGCGATTTCCTTTTCTTTGAATGCTTCATTGAGCATTCTGTAAACCACTCTCAGCAGTTTTGTCTCATATACTTTTTTATTTATAGTCTCGATAAATTTCTTTACTCGATTCCATACATAATTGTCCGGATTGTATTCGTACTCTCCGGAGCGGATCTGCGAGAGTGTAGATTCCGATATCCCGATTTTAGTCGCAAGCTGCGACTGCGAGAACTGGAATTGATTTATGATTTTATTCAGGAGCTGGATATAATCAGATTCCTGTTCATCATAGTTTTTTAAAGCAGTGATTTTAGTCATTTTGTTTTCATATTTGTTAATTTGAAATATTTCTGCTTTCCTAAATATTTATACTCTCTTCCATAACCACTCAGCGGCATTACCCAATACTGAATGGCATACCAGGATGATATTACTTTTATCCCTCCGGTACTAAATTTATTTACTTCAGCTCTGGTGAGTCTTACAAAAAACCATTGCAAGAAGAATTTATTAAGATAGTTCAGCCAGTTTTTAGTCATTTTGTTTTCATATTTGTTAATTTGAAATATTTCTGCTTTCCTAAATATTTATACTCTCTTCCATAACCACTCAGCGGCATTACCCAATACTGAATGGCATACCAGGATGATATTACTTTTATCCCTCCGGTACTAAATTTATTTACTTCAGCTCTGGTGAGTCTTACAAAAAACCATTGCAAGAAGAATTTATTAAGATAGTTCAGCCAGTTTTTAGTCATCGAAGTGTGATTTTAATTTATTGATTTTTTGTTTTTTGCTTATCAGCTCAAGCTCTGCTTCTTTGATTTCGTTTATCGTAGTCTCCAGACCGGTCAGTCTTGTAACTCCAATAGTTTCTTTGATCTGCTTTTCCTCTGCACGTTGTTCTTTCAGCTGCTCTATGAATTTATTATCACCGTAATCATAGACTTTAATCCTGTCAGCTACATCAATGAATTTCAAATCCTTATTGACTTCGTCCTGGTCAAGCTTATTGAATATGGAATCGGTTTGAATCTTCTGTATGAAGTCTGAAGAGAATATATAGACGTAAGCCGAATCCGTATCGAGATACTTTATAAGCACTTTCTTCCCGATATATTCCTTCAGTTTTGGAGAGAAGTAATACTGATCTCTGAATGCAATACCTTTTAACTGCACGGTCCTTAAAGTCTGGTTCATTGCGAACAGTGATATAATCTCATCCTGAACAAGCGTCGGAATAAATCCCTGCCTGCATTTGTAATCATATCTTCCCGACGGTGTATTTAGCTTTTCCCCGAATTCATTAATAAGCTCATCCTTGCAGAGCCGGTCATATACCTGTCTGCCGAGCTTGTCTTTTTTCAATCCGCCTTGGACGGTGCTTTCATACTCGGAAAGGATTTCTTCAAACTTCTGTATGAATTCTGAAATGTGAAGAAATCTTTTCTTCGATTTGCGCAGCTTCCCCTCCAGGTTGCCGTTTAAAGTAATCCGGATTTCCTCATCATGAATATTCTTATCATAGAGATTGTGAAGATTTTTCACCTTCAGGAATTCCTTTGAAAGAATCTTTGTCTCTTCAGGCATTACATCATACCGGTTTCCGATATATCCTGGAAGGACTTTCGTCTTATTATCGATGATGTTATGGAATGATTCGACGGGTTTTGCTTTGGCATTATAATTAATTGAATGTCTCTGCTTTATATTGAGGGACTGGAGCAGATTATTAATCCTGTTTGCGATATAATCCTTCCCGTTATCGGAATTTATTTCTTTCGGAATGCCCCACTGCTTAAACGCCTTGCAAAGTGCGTTTGAAATTGATTTGCTGTTTGCAGATTTTGTCAGTTCATAAATATATCTTCTCGTAGCGAGATCATAAAATCCGGAGAGCCAGGGAACAAAAACGCTTTTCCAGTCCCAATCTATGACGAGTATGTCAAGACGCTTATTGTCTCCACTCCATAAATCATTCGGCAGGAGATTTGAGTAATTCAGATTTAT
>JABAQZ010000034.1 GCA_019187405.1 Ignavibacteria bacterium | reverse complement strand
ATTCCTCTAGTGAGGGCGGCAACAAAAAATTCTGATCGTAATTTGCTTTAATCTGATGTGACATTCTTTTTAAATTTGTTTTGCAAATATAATCATTTTTTATCAATATGTTTTGAGACACTCTCTTTCCCTGAGAGGGGAATCACAAGAAGACCCAACCCTCATTAAATCTGCTTGCTTATCAAGGACGTTTTTTATTTTAAAAGTGTCATTTTGCCAGTAGTAGCATAACCTCCGGCGTTTAAATTGTAAATATAAATACCGCTCGGAAGATCTCCTGCATTAAAATACATTTCATTGTTTCCCGTTTTCATAAACTGATTCTCTGCAAGAGTAGCCACAGTTTCACCGTTAATGTTGAATACTTTAACGGATACTAAGGAAGCTTCGGGCAGATTAAAACTAATCATTGTAACGGGGTTAAACGGATTTGGGAAATTTTTTGCAGTTATCTCCTGAAGTTCATTTGGAATTTCTTTATCACCTGTCTGATTTTTTACGTTGGCTTTGTCAACGCTTATAATAATGGAAAATTCTTTATCGTTGCTTTCAAGCGCATTTTTCAGATCAGAGTCTTTTGGTTCAAAATCATTTTCGCCGTTGTCATAATCATTCGGATAAGCCATTATTTTAACTCCATCGGTCTGTTGAATTGTCTCTTTTAGTAACTTGAATGTTCCGTTCTGCTGTATTACAGTGGATTCGATCAGTACTTCTTCTCCGTTAATTTCATCTACTCTGATCACTCTTATAATTCCTCCGTTTACGGGAATTTTGCTGTCAGAGTATATGACTTTGCCATTAACATATTCAGGAACATCAGCTTTTAAATTACTTATACAACTGAGTGAATAAACTAAGAATGTAATGAAAAAAATCATTACCGGTTTTTTCTTTAGTTTGAACTGTTCCATTTTGATTTCCTCCTGGTTAAAAATATTGTTTAAATGTTGATTAAGTTTTTCTTTTTATTATCAAATGTTTTGTTTGCAAAAAGTGATTTTTTTGATTTTTTAAAATTACTTATTGTATCTGCTCTTTGCCAGTTAAACTCAAACAAATCCAGCATTCTACAGGCATACTCCTCATTGCGAATAATAATGTCAGCATTGTTATGTCTGGGTACAGATTTATCCTGTATATTTATAAACACTATTTTTCTGTCAAAAATTGTCATGTTTGGCAATTGATGTTCTGAAATTCTTACCTGTTCACCTGAGCTTTCGAACCTTTGACAAATCCGAATAAGGTCTTCAATAGAAGCATTCTTTCTCGAATTGTCTTTAATAATTTTAAAGTTCAGGCTTACCTCATAAATTGATTTTATAGTGCCTCCTTTTTTAAAGAAATCTTTGGCTCCTGAATCAAGTTCCTCTGATACGTAACCTTCAAGTCTTATCATAAACAATATTTCTTTCTCGGCTTTATTGAATAACTCGATGAATTTGTTTTGTCGGTGCTTATTGAATCCTCTTATAAGTTCAATGTTGACATTTGTTCCGTTGTCTAAATCCGTTGATTTTCTGATATCTTCAAGTTTCTTAAAAGTATCTTTGAGATTGCTGAGCATGCTTTCGTTACTCTGTCTTATTTCTCTTTCGATTTTATCTGCTATTACTCTTGGGTCAATGATTTCATATTTAAGTATTGTATTGGTTTCTATCTCGTTGCAAAACCCTCTTGAAGCAAAACTTTTGAGTATTTCGTAAACCGAAGTCCTTCTTAAGCCCGCTTTTTCCGCAATCTCCGAAGCGCTAAATGCTGAACCTCCCAAAAGCGCTAAAAATACTTTTGATTCATATTCTTTGAATCCAAGTTCCTGTAATTTATTTATAGTATCTTTAGATTGCAATATTGTTGTCTTTTAATTTAGTGCAATATTGCATTAAATAATTTTTTTTGTCAATAGCTAATTTTATCTTAGAAAAAAAAATTTTATACTAAAAAAAAAGGCAGAGATTAAATCTCTGCCTTATTATCAAAAAAGAAACACAATGTTATTTTACGACAACATTAACCATTTTATTCTTTACGGTAATAATTTTAACAACCTGTTTGCCAAGAATATGTTTCATGACGTTTTCATTATTCAGCGCTTCGTCTTCAAGTGACTTTATGTCTTTATCAATTTCCATTTCTTTTTTTGCCCTGATTTTACCGTTTACCTGAAAAACAATCGTAACAAAGTCCTGTATCAGCAATTCATTATTATATTCGGGCCATTTTTCCAACTGAATGCTACCTCTATGGCCAAGTCTTTCCCAGATTTCTTCTGAAATATGCGGAGCAAATGGAGACAAAAGTAAAATAAATTTTTCAATTATTTCTCTGCTGATTTTATCTTTTTTATAAAGTTCGTTTACAAATATCATAAGATAAGAAATAGCGGTGTTGAATTTCATATCTCCGTCTTCAATATCTTCCGTTACTTTTTTAATTGTCTTATGAAGTAGCTTATTAATCTGCTCTTCGGGTTTTTCTTCTGAGATTATTGAATTTAATTTGCCTGTATTTTCATCAATGATCAATCTCCAAACCCTGTTTAAAAATCTATACAATCCTTCAAGTCCTTTTGTACTCCAGGGTTTTGCAGCTTCAAGAGGTCCCATAAACATTTCAAACAGCCGCATGGAATCAGCTCCGAAATTTTTTATCACATTATCGGGATTTATTACATTGCCTCGGGATTTACTCATCTTAACTCCGTCTTCACCAAGCACAATGCCCTGATTAAATAATTTTCTGAATGGTTCTTTGTAATTCACATAACCCAAATCGTAAAGTAATTTATACCAAAACCTAGAATAAATCAGATGTAAAACCGAATGTTCGACGCCGCCAATATATACATCAACGGGCATCCAGAATTTTTCTATTTCCAAACTGCAAAATGTGTTCTTGTTTTTTGGGTCAAGATATCTTAGATAATACCAGCATGAACCCGCCCATTGCGGCATTGTATTTGTTTCTCTTTCAGCTTTCTTACCAGTTTCACTATCAATAGTATTTACCCAGAAATCAAAATTTGCAAGAGGAGATTCCCCGGTTCCGCTTGGCTTATAACTCTCGACTTCCGGCAAATAAACCGGCAGTTCGCTTTCGGTTATGGACTTTATTCGTCCGTCTTCGAGATGTATAAGCGGAAAGGGCTCGCCCCAAAATCTCTGCCTTGAAAAAATCCAGTCCCGGAGTTTGTATCGAATGCTGCTTTTTCCATAATTAATGCTCTCAAGATATGAAATTATTTTACTAATGGCTTCATCTGATTTTAATCCGTTGATAATCCCGGAATTAACCGATATTCCTTTACCGGAAAAACAAATTTCACCATTCCTTATTTTTCCAAAAAATTCTTCTTCGTTGTCAGTATTATAAATTTCATCAGGTACAACTACAGGTAATATTTTTAATCCGAATTTTCTTGCAAATTCATTGTCTCTTTCATCATGACCGGGAACGCCCATTATCGCTCCGGTTCCGTATGTAAGCAAAACATAATCTGAAATCAAAATCGGAAGTTCTTCTCCGTTTACGGGATTTATCGCCGATGCTCCGGTAAAAACACCGGTTTTAACTTTTGAAAGCTCTGCTCTTTCAAGATCAGATTTTTTTTCAGTGGCTTTGATATATTCATCAACATCATGTCGGTTTTTATCCAGGGTAATTTCATTTACCAGAGGATGTTCTGGCGCAAGTATAATGTAGGAAACACCATAAATTGTATCCGGCCTTGTCGTAAAAACCTCAACGTATATTTCTTTATCGGTTTTAATTTTAAATTTTACAACAGCGCCTTCGCTTTTGCCAATCCAGTTTTTTTGAAGCTCCTTTACGTTACCAGGCCAGTCAAGTTCATTTAAGTCATTAAGCAGTCTTTCCGCATATTTAGTTATCCGAAGATTCCACTGTTTCATGTTTCTTCTGACAACCGTATATCCTTTTTCGACTTGCTCCGGAACTTCTTCGTTAGACAATACAGTACCAAGATCGGGACACCAGTTTACTGGAACTTCTGCAATGTATGCAAGCCGCTTAGAATTTACATATTCGTATTTCTCGTTTTCGTTTAATCCTTCAGGAATTATGAGATCTTCTATTGGTCTGGCTTTATCTTCCTTTTCATCGTAAAAAGAATTATAAATTTTTAAAAACATCCATTGTGTCCATTTAACATAATCTTTGTCAGTCGTATTAATTTCTCTTTCCCAATCTATCGAAAATCCGACGGATTTCAATTGACGCCTGAATTGAGCGATACATTCTTCGGTTCTGATTTTGGGATGTATTCCGGTCTTAACGGCATATTGCTCGGCAGGAAGTCCAAAAGCATCCCAGCCCATAGGATGCATTACCACATAACCTTTATTTCTTTTGAATCTTGCAATAATGTCGGTAGCAGTATAACCTTCTGTGTGTCCAACATGAAGACCATCACCGCTTGGATAAGGAAACATATCTAAGGCATAATACTTTTCCCGTCCAGGTTCGATTTCGTTTATATCGGGAGTTTTGAATGTCTTATTATCCTCCCAGTATTTCTGCCATTTTTTTTCAATATGTGTAAAGTCGTATTTCATTTATGTGTGTCAGTATCTGATGTAATTATTTGGTAATATTTTTTTACTTTCTATAAGTTTTTTTATAATATTAAATTTTAGAAACTCATTCCCATTAGGAAACAAGTTTCTGAAATCCGGTTTGCAATAAATCTATAATATGTTTACAGGAATAAAATGTAAAATGCGGATTTTACCGGCATTCTTAAATGTGGAATTAACGGGATTTTCCCGAAAATTATTAAGTAAAAATTTTACATATCTGTAAATTCCATTTTTAAAGAAAATATTTAAATGAGTTTTGAAATTCAATTCTGTAAAAAATAAAACTGAAAATCCGTATTATCTCGAACCTCGCACCTTATTTAATCAATGATATCTTTTTTTATAGATTAGTTTATCATTAAGACAACAATATTATTACTTAACTATAATGCCATCACAACTGTCTGTATTTCCTTATTCAGAATTTATTAACGATAATTTTATTAAAGCGGGATAGTTTGAAAAATATAGATTGTGATTTAAAAAGACATGAAAAATCAAAACAAAACTATTTTGACGCGTCAAACAAATTTACTTTCATTACAAATTTTGTCATGAATTATTATTTTAAAATAAAATTTAGTTTGAAAAAAAAAACAATACTCGCTAACTATTTTTTTGTCGAAGTTAAAAGTTTAATGGTTTGGAACAATTTTCTCACATCTTAAATTTTTTATCTATACTTACTTTTGTACTTATCCGGCAAAGTTATACTCCGGTAAATCTTTTGAGAACATCAAATCGATTACGAGTGAAAAATATTATTCCTTATAAAATTTATACTTTCTGTAAACTAATTTAAGCAGCTTATGAAAAATAAATTTAATTTAAAAAAGATGTCTTCTAAAGAAATAAATAAAATGCTTAATAACGTTATCGAAGAAATTAAAGATAAGCACATTTTGACATTTGTAAAGAAAATAATCGATTATAAATTTGGAATATCAACTTATCCGGAATTTTCTGAATGAAAGCAGCAGAAAATTAAAATGTAAGAAAAAAAGTTGAGCAAGGGTATTTTTTGACGAATGCAGATGCTGATAAAGTGGTTGATGAATAGCTGAAAATTAAAGTTAGTCATTTCATGCAACAGCGGATAGGAATTGTATTTTTTATATTATAGGAACACACGATTTGGAAATAATCGTTACAGCAAAAAATGAATAAGTCATTCAAAAAATCAATCGAATTGAAATTCTACGCATTTGGGACATTCGTCTCAATCCAAAGCGCTTATAGTTTTTGGCGGGAAGAAATTTTTTCCATCAGAAAATATTCCATTTGATAAAACATTAATTAGCGGGAATTATTTAAATACTGCTTTTGTAATATCTTTGTGAGTTTGAAGGCAATAATTTTAACTGAAGACTTTCATTTACTTTCCTTAAATTAATGATACATACATATAATTAATGAAGCATTTGCTTAGAATTTTTATTCCTCTGATAGCTATTTTTGTATTTGTAAATTTTTATTATCACGACACGGGGCTTCTGAAGAATTCACCCGGGTATCCTGTCTGGATGAAAGATGTTGACGGAAATAAGACTGATCAAACTTCCGGTCTGAATTTCACCGGAGTCAAAAACACAAAGAAAATTTTTATCTCTGCCGATGATATAGGAAAGATAAACCGTATAACTGTGGACGAATCAGTTAATCCTCCGACTTTATTCATTGAGCAAATACATTATTCGGAAAATCTGAAAGAGCTGTTTAGCAAATTTAAAAAAACCGACATTGAAGAAATAATTTATGACAGCACCACAAAAAAAATTTATATTTCAATTGAAGGACATGAATACAGTTCAAACGATCCTGAAATCTATAAAAAGAAAGAAGGCATTTATGAAATTACATTCAACAAGGACATTTATACAACCGATACTCTGCAAACGATAAAAAGACTCGAACTGCCGAAAGAGATTTACAAATACACTTTTGATAATATCAGCTTCGAGGGATTCTCGGCAACGCGGGATTATTTTTTCATCGGTCTGGAAAATTTTCAGACTCCGAAGAATGAATTCACCGACAGCACGGTGATTTACATAATTAACAGAAAGACAAAGGAACTGCATCAGGTAAATACCCGCGAATTGAAAATCAGCTCTATCAGTGGTTTATTTGCAAAGGATAATTTCAATCTCTACGGAATTGACAGAAACAGGAGAAATGTTTTTTATATCAGGTTTAGTCAGGATTTTACTCCGGAAAAAACAGAAATAATGACGCTCGATCTTCCGGTTCCCAATCATCCGGAAATGAACAAGCTGCTTGGAACTGCTCCTGAATCAATTACTTTCGATCACGACAATAATTTTTATGTAGCCATTGATCCGTGGAAAGATGTTTACAAGCCTGACATTACGGAAAGAAAAAAACTTTCAAAGGACGAGCTGAATAATTTCAATGAATTCGTTCCTATCTTATATAAATTTAAAAATGAATTTAAATAAGTGAAGCACTACAGGAAAGAATTATGGTTTAATGTGAAAAACAGAAGAGAGTTGATTAATATTACTCCTGAAATCGAAGCATGTCTTAGAGAAAGCGGTATTAAAGAAGGCCTTTTACTTTGCAATGCAATGCATATAACGGCAAGCGTTTTTATTAACGACGATGAGCCGGGACTTCATCATGATTTTGAAGAATGGCTTGAGCAGCTTGCTCCCGAAAAACCTTATTCAAGATACAGACACAATTCCTTCGAAGACAATGCCGATGCGCATCTTAAGAGAACAATAATGGGCAGGGAAGTCGTAGTTGCCGTTACCGAAGGCAGACTCGATTTCGGTCCATGGGAACAGATTTTCTACGGTGAGTTTGACGGCAAAAGAAGAAAACGAGTTCTTGTAAAAATAATCGGCGAATAATCCGGGCTTTTACTTTTTATACTTATTTATAAGATCTTTTATTTTTTCCTTGCTCATTGCTCCCGGATCTTTTTTGCTAAAATCAACATCTTTGGGAATTTCAAATTCATCAGATGATACTTTTGGATTTTTTTCAAGAGCAGTGGCGGTTGCCGTAAATTGAGGACCTTTTATCTTAAGTACATATTTATTATCATAAACTGAAAGCGATATGCCTTGATCTGTTTCAATTACATCGCATTTATATCCTATAATTTCCTCTTCGCCGGTTTTCTTTTTATCTTTCAGGTAATTTTTTAAGTCTCTGAAGTCCGAAAAATTCTCTCCTATTTGTTTTTTCTTATTATATTCTGCCAAATCAGTTTTGAATCCGGTTTTCATACCTGCTAAATCTGTAACCGTATAGACTTCATTTTCAAGAACAAATACATCTGTTTTACTCTTTATGCCCTTTACATCCACATCCATTTTTTGCTTAAATTTATTTCCGGATTTTATGATATCCATTGTCCCGTCAATAATACCTTCGGTTTTGTATTTTATGTGAAAGTCTTCTCCCGAAAAATTGCTTTCTGAAGTTACTTTATTACCGGATGATTCAGGAGTTTGATCGGTTTTCTCTTGCTTGGTAACATTCTGTTCTTCCTTTTTTCCGCAGTTGAAGCTTAATATCATTATGAAGAAGATAAATGCAAAACATTGTACGGTTTTCATAATTTTTTAAATTTAAAAGAATAAATCTCTGCGGCCATGCAGAGATTTATAAAAAAAATTCAGATTAAATCAGCTGACAGTCTGGCTTATGTGTGAATTGAGCTTTTCTGTAATATGTGATTTTGGAACTGCACCAACTATCTGATCCACTATTTTTCCATCTTTGAAAATCAAAAGCGTAGGTATGCTTCTGATTCCGTATTTAATCGATACGTTCTGATTATTATCAACGTCAAGCTTTCCGATTTTTACTTTACCTGCATAT
Source organism: Ignavibacteria bacterium (assembly GCA_019187405.1). Taxonomy (GTDB): domain Bacteria; phylum Bacteroidota; class Ignavibacteria; order Tepidaquicellales; family Tepidaquicellaceae; genus JABAQZ01. The sequence goes on along the minus strand of JABAQZ010000034.1, from coordinate 13,452 downwards.
TCAACGGCAAGTTCATCGACTATCGGCGCAATCAGCTTGCACGGTCCGCACCATACAGCCCAGAAATCTATAAGCACCGGGATTTCCGATTTTAAAACTTCTTCATCAAAATTTGCATCAGTTATTTTAATAGGATTCATTCATTTATCCTTTCATTTTTAGATTATTAAAAAAAATATTAATTTAATTTCAAGTTATTTTCTCCAACAATATTTTTCAAGTTGGAAATTAACTCCTTTGTTGCCTTAATTTTATATTCTTTTGATTTCAAAGCTCTCGGCTCCGAACCGTTTATCAGATTAAAAAATAAATTTGAGTTTCCGGGAAATTTTTCTACAATGTCCTTAATACTGTATATATTTTCTACAGCAGTATTCTTTTCGTAAATATTCAGTATAATGTTCTTTGTATAAATTTCAAGGAATGTGTCAACGCTGTAAATCTCTTCGGCAACTAATTTTATTTTGTCTCCATTTTCGTCAGGAACGCCTTTGACAACTACGAGCCGGTCATTTTCAAATAAATTCATCTTTGCTTCATAAAGCTTGCTAAAAGCTATGCACTCACCCGAACCAAAAAGATCAATGAGATTAAAAACGACAAATTTATTTCCTCTCATTGAAACTTTTACTTGCAGGTCATGAATGACGCCGCACATTGTAGCCGACCTTTTTTTTGTCAAATCTATTTCCGATGGATCTTCACCGAAAGTAAGATCGATAAAATTTTCCAGATCCTTTTCATACTTTGTCAAAGGATGACCGGTTACGTAAAATCCTATGGCAGCTTTTTCTTTGTTGTATTTTTCGGTTTCGGGAAACTCTTCGTAATCTTCTATGATATATTCCTCGATACGCTTTTTTTCGGTATTGCCTCCGAAGAGATCTTCCTGTCCGTTTGCTTCTTCGCTAATGCTGTATTTCAGCGCATAAAAAGTTGCTCTTTCGAGATTAAGAAAAAGCTTTCGGCGTTTTTTTTCAATGCTGTCAAAAGCGCCGGCAAATATAAGGCTTTCGACCGCTTTCTTGTTTACAATCCGCAAATCAACTCTTTTAAGAAAATCCATAAAGTTGAGATAACATCCGTTAAGATTTCTTTCTTCCATAATATTCTGCGCCGCTTTCTCACCGACATTCTTTATTGCGCTTAATCCATAAATTATACTTCCCTTATTTTCACCGTTTTCCGGATACCTTATTGAAAAATCAATATCGCTTTCATTTACATCCGGCGGTCTCAAAATTACATTCATCTTTTTGCATTCATTTGCAAGCTGCTGAAGCTCCGTTTCATCGTCTTTTCTGCAAGCCATGGATACGGATAGAAACTCGAGCGGGTAATGAGTCTTTAAGTATGCAGTATAAAAAGCGAGAATTGAATAAGCCACGGCGTGGGATTTGTTGAATCCGTAATCTGCAAAGTCGAGTATCAAATCGAATATTTCCTGTGCTGTCTTTTTTGGAATTCCGTTTTTTACCGCTCCTTCCGTAAATTTCCCTTTCAGCTCTATCATCTTTGACTTGATCTTCTTTCCCATTGCCTTGCGCATGTTGTCTGCTTCTGCAAGAGAAAATCCCGCAACATCCCTTGCAATCTGCATTACCTGTTCCTGATAAACAATAATGCCGTAAGTTTCCCTCAAAGTAATTTCCATGAGCGGATGAAGATATGTAATCGGCTTCTTTCCGTTTTTCTTATCAATGAAATCGGGAATAAATCTCATCGGTCCGGGTCTATACAAAGCATTCATCGCGGCGAGGTCATTGATATTTTTTGGCTTCATCTTTGCAAGATATTCTCTCATCTTGCTTTTGGAAAACTGGAATATTCCCACTGTGGATCCGGAAGAAAAAAGTTCGTAAGTTTTGGCATCATCGAGAGGTATGTCGTCAGTTGTCAGATTTGATTTGTACTTTTCATTAACAATTTTAAAAACTCTGACAATGACTTTGAGCTCTTTTAATCCGAGAAAATCAATCTTTATCATACCTGCATCTTCAAGCTGATTCATGTCATACTGTGTGCAGAATACGTTATCCTCTCCGGTAACTTTTGACAAAGGCGTATAATCAGTTACGTCTCCCGGAGCTATTACGACTCCTGATGCATGTATGGATGAATTTTTATTCAGGTTCTCAAGCACGAGGCAATATTCGTAGAGTTTCTTTTTCTCATCCTTTTGAAAAGTATCGCCTGTTTCGAAATATTTTTTGAAATCCGGTTCGTCATTCATGCAGTCGCGGAGATTTTTAACTTTGCCGAATTTTATGGGAATTGTTTTCGTAAGTTCGTTTATTTCCTGAAACGGAAAATTAAGCACTCGTCCGACATCCTTGAGTACACCCCTGGGTGCAAGTTTGTTGAAGGTAACAATTTGAGCGACTGAACTTTCGCCGTACTTATCTTTTGCATACTGAATCACTTCGTCTCTTCTGTCATCCTGAAAATCAATGTCAATGTCAGGCATGGAGATTCTCTCGGGATTGAGAAATCTTTCAAACAGAAGATTGTATTCGAGAGTATTGACGTTTGTTATACCAATGCAGTAACATACAAGGCTTCCGGCAGCGCTTCCTCTTCCGGGACCTACAAGAATGCCTTTACTTTTTGCGTAGTTAATAAAATCCTGAACAATCAGAAAGTATCCGGAAAAATTCATTCGCTTGATTATATCAAGCTCATATTTCAGTCTTTCTGTCTCCTCTTTGCCGGCTTTAGGGAAAAATCGTTTTAATCCTTCAAACGAAATTTTTTCAAGATAAGCATCGAATGTATTTACGGATTTTTTTTCCGTAACAGGTATTTGAAAATTTGGCATGTAGTTGGCAGAAGTGTCAAGTTCGACATTGCATTTTTCGGTAACTTCGAGCGTGGATTTAACTGCTTCGGGAAAATCCTTAAACAGTCTGCACATTTCATCTGCTGATTTGAAATAAATCTCATCTGTACCGTAACGGAGATTTGTCAGCAGATCCATTGCATCATTGTTTCTGCCTGATTTAGCCGATTGCTTTGCGCTGATATGCAGATAAATATTGTGCGCAACGGCATGTTCCTTTTTAATGTAATGCACGTCATTAGTTGCAATAAGCTTCAGTCCGTGTCTTTTTGCAATTCCGGGCATTTCCTTTAAAACTTTTTTTTCCGCCGGTATGCCGTGGTCCTGAATTTCCAGATAAAAATCATCTCCGAAAATATCTTTGTAAATTCCCGTCATTTTATCGGCAGTCTTCAGATCATCTCTAGTGATATAACATGAAATCACTCCTCCGGCGCAGGCAGATGAGGCAACAAGCCCCTCGCTGTATTTACCCAATACTTCAAGATCAATTCTCGGTTTATAGTAATAACCTTCCATGTGTCCGATGGAAGTGATTTTCATAAGATTTTTATATCCCGTCAAATCTTTTGCTAGAAGGATTAAGTGCGCATAATTTATATTTGTCGAAGTAAGGCCGTCTGAATTATCCAGACTCTGCTCTTCGATTTCTTCAATGGCTTTTACGTTTCTTTTTCCTTTGTCAAATCTCGAACCGGACTGTGCAACGTACACTTCGCAGCCTATTATGGGTTTTATGTTTTTTGCTTTTGCTTTTTTATAAAACTCCATGATGCCGTACATTACGCCATGATCTGTAAGTGCAACGGCTTTCATTTTGTTTTCCGATGCGGCATCAACAAGTCCGTCAATTGTCGAGATTGCATCGAGAAGAGAGTAATGTGAATGATTATGTAAATGAATGAATTCAGGCATCGGAAATAATTTACAAATAAATTGTATAAATCATTTTTTTCATAACATCTAAAAATTTTTTGATTGACAGACTAAGAAGCGGTTTGATATCAATATATTTAAATTAGATTTCAACGGCAATTTAGATTTAAAGAAAAATAAATATTTTATAAAAAATATTCAGATATTTACGGATAAATTCTTCAAAATAAATTTCAATCTCGATTATCTGAGCCTGCTGAATTTTACAAATACAAAAAAACCCGGAAGCAAAAAAAGTCTTCCGGGTTATAACTCAAATTTGGAAATGCAATTTGTTACTTGATCAGCACCATGAGTTTTGTATTTACATAGTTGCCTGATTTAAGTTTATAAAAATAAACTCCGCTTGGCAGATTTACCGCATTGAAATTATATTCATAGCTTCCCGGAGACAGATTTTCATTTACAAGAGTTTCGACTTCTTTGCCGTTTAAATCGTAAATTTTCAATTCTGTAAATGCATTTTGAGCAATGTCAAATTTAATATTCGTTGACGGGTTAAAAGGATTCGGATAGTTATTAAATAATTCGAATCTTTCGGGAACAACGGATGAGATGACATTTATTCCGACGGAAGTTCTGACAAGAGTAATAAGAAAAGTAGTAGCTGACTGAATGGAGTCATAGCCGTTAAAAGACCAGGCTCTCCAGATGCATCTTACCGAGTCTCCCGTTGTGCCGAGAGTTGCTGCAAGTGAATCGAGCAGACTTTTTCTTATGGTAGCGCCTGAATCATGTCCGCTGTTGTCTGCATTAAATGTATAATCAAGCGTCGTTCCGACTTTTCTGATTTTAAATTTATAAGTAACAGTAGAAACAGAAGAAGACTTTTGCCAAACAAATCTCTGTGTCTCTGTATTTAAATAATTTACTTCAAGCCTCGTACCGGTTGGCGGCGACAGCAAATTGAATGCATTCAGATTCAGCACTATATTAAATGCGGCATCGCTTGTATCTCCGTTATTCGGATTTGATGAATCAAGAATTCTAACTTTTGCCTGCTGTGAAGTCTGCATTTCCGGAACAGTCCAGTTATATGTCCTTGAAGTTGCGGGAACATTATTCTGAATCGTCTGCCATGTTGAGCCGTTGTTTAGTGACAACTCGATATTTACATTTCCGGTAAGAGAAGTTCCCCAGTAAATCGGATAAGTATTACCCGTTCTGAATAATTCACCACCATTCGGAAAACCTACCTGTACATCTCTCGATGAAACGTAAGTACAACCAGCAAACTCTGCACCGTTTCTTACGACAACTCTCGGTTGTGGACCAAAACCAAGTACAAAACTTACCGATCCGTTATTAAAACAATAACTCATTATTGTACCGACGGCAGGAATAAGGGGACCGTTGTAACAACCGCCTTCTACGGTATAGCATGTATCAATCGGACCGCCGTTCCAGCTGCAGTTAAATGTGTGAAGCGAGCCAAAGTTATGTCCGAGCTCATGAGCAACTACAAGAATTTCATAAGAATAATTAGGAAGTTGTGCAATGCCTCCGATTGTATTGCTGAATGCATATCCGTATCCGGAGCTGACACTGCTGCATAATCCATTCAGCCATGCTACCCCGCCAAGATTGTTTGATCTTTTTGACATAAAGTGCGCAACGGTTCTGTTGACAGATTGCATATTTGCATTCCATTCAGATCTGAACTGGTTTAGCAAAGTTCCCGAAGTGGTACCATTATAAGGATCGACAGTAGTCCATACTCTCATGTAAGGTATAATCAGCTTTACATTAACTTCCTTATTGTATATAGCTGATACAGCTGCTAAGTTTCCTATTGCATAATTAAAAGCATTTGTCTGAGAACCTCCGAAAAAATTATAAGTGGCGAAATCCAGTTCTATCGCAACTTCAACAATATACAAATCCGTTGCTGAGGATTCACTCATGCCTGCCAAAATTACTTTTCTCATTTTTTCCACTTCTTCGCGGGACAGATTTTCTTCAGTCTCACATTTGAAAGTATTCTTAACCTTCAAGTCGCTTTCTTTGTAAATAATATAATCATCCGTAGGATTTCCGGAATTATCATTCAAAGCACCTATTACAATATTGTCATTCTTTAATGCTATCATTCCCATAACATTGTCACGAGAAATCGTAATACTGACAATAGAATTTGCATCACCGTTAATTGTCCCGTTATATGACACTGCAAGGTCTTTCATTTTGACTTCTTCGTTTCCCAGAGCCGTTCTTGTTACAAATTTAGCATCTGATTTCAGTATATCGAACCTTTTCAAAGTGAGCCTTTCGTTTCTGTTTCCCGGAAGCGGGATATTCATGGAAATTTCGGGATACCTTGTTTCATAAAGTGATTTCAGTTCATCTTTATTTAGTCTGATAATTACAGCATCAGAGAGAGCATTCTTTACTTCGGCATTTTGCAGATATGCGCTCTGGTCATTCGTCAGAAATAAATCATAATGTCTGCTGTTTTGTGATACTGAATTTTGTGTCTGCAGTATAATTATGGAAAAAATAATTAATGCAGATTTTAAAAATCTGTTGTACATTTAAATTTGTTTATTGATTTAAAAATTATGGTTGATCTAAAATAAGGAAAATAAAGCATTAATTAAACATTAGACAAAAGCAAAATTGATTTAAGAGTATTGCTTTTATTACAAAAAAAACCTCAAAGAAAATTGTCTCGACAACTTTTTTCTTTGAGGTAAATATCTTTTTTACAAAGGATAATCTTATCCTTTATAGTTTACCACTTCATAAGCATCTTTGCCGTTATGCATAATCGGCTGGTAATATGCTCCATTGTATTTTACAATCTTGTTACCCTCGAGGTCGATTTCCTCTCCGCCTTCGGGCAGATTATAAACAATTGCTCCGACAGGTGCAGATACAACTTTATAACCTCCGTCGGCTTTTGAATAAAAGGCTCCTCCATAATAATAATACGTTACTCCGTTTACTTCTGTAGTAGTATATCCGTCGGGAAGAGTTGAAATCTCTGAACCTTCAGGTGCTTGCACAACTTTATACCCGTCGCCCGATTGAATATAATAAACTCCCTGATCATAGTAATAAGTATCGCCGCCGCTGTCGTCATCATCATTAGAAACAATTATGGCAGTCGTCGTAAGAGCTGCAAGGAAAAATCCCACGGGATACCAATACGGACCCCAACCAAACGGATAATAAGAATGGTAATAATAAGGATGATATCCACCGTAGTAATATCCGTGGTAATAATTGTAATTATTATAATAATCGTTTATATTGTCCTGTCTGTTTGACTGTCTCTGATCACGGTCTCCCTGTCTGTCGGATTGTCTCTGATCGCGTTTGTCCTGTCTATCGGTCTTATTTTCATCGCGTTTGCCTTGTCTGTCTTCCCTGTTTGTATTTTCCCTATTACCATCATTCCTGCTGGTATTATCTCTTGTTCTGTCGTTGGAACTGACTTTCTCCCGGTTAGTATTTCCTTTGTTTGTATTTCCTTTATTTATGCTTTCGCGGTTAGTATTGCTTTTTCGAATGTTACTGTTGCTTCTGTTATAATTTCCTCTGTTAACATTTCCCGATCGGTTTCCTCCATTAATGGATCTTCCGCTGTTGTAGCTGCGACCGCTGTTGTAACTGCGTCCGCTATTGTAGCTGCGACCGGAATTTCCGGATCTTCCGCCGCGCATTCTCTGAGCGCTACAGTCTTCTGGCATGAAAGCTATTGCGATCAATGCCGTAATAAATACTGCTAAAAATATTTTTATTTTCATGATATTTTAATTTATTTGTTTACAATTTTTATTTTTGTTGCGCCTGCAGGCACTTTAAAAACAAACATCGAATCCTCTAACGGAATATCAGATTTCCAATCCAAATAAACTGCTCTGTAACGGGGGTTATTTGGTTTATTAATGTAATCTAAACTTATTTTTACCGGTAGATAATTACCATCAGCGGTTATCCATAATTGAAATGTGAATTCTTCTTGCACTCCTACTATGTGATAACATTCAATATCATTTATAAGAGTCAAACCGAGATATACAAGATTTTGGGAATTCTCAAGTATGTTATCCGTAAAATCAGGATATAATACATCAGCTCCCGGAAATTCAACATTGAATTGTCTGCTTATCGAGTCAATTAATTCGATCAAATTAAGTTTTAATTCAGTTGATGCATACTGGTTTTTATCAAATGAATATACAAGAAAAGTATTTCCATCATAAAAAAATTCCTTATGACCTTTATCACCTTTTTTGTTGATAAATAGTTTATCCGGACCTTTTAGATAAACATCTCCAATTTCGGAATGTGTAATAAGTCCGTATTTATCGCTTTGTATATCGTATTCGGTATATATTTTGAAATTGCAAGTCTCAAGTCTGCTGATGCCGTCTGTCATGCTGTCGAGAATGGCTATTGCGATTGAATCAAATTGAGCAAAAGCATTCGCACCGTTTGTAAAAAAAATGAAAAATATAATTATTACTCCGGATTTTTTTAAAATTGCAAAATCAGTTTTGTTCATTTTAAATTAATAATTTAATTTTTGTTGTTATTTTAAAATACAAATTATGATAATAATGATAAATTGATATTTTAAAAGATAAAAATTAATTTTCTGTAAAATAAATGACATGAAACATACAATTAACTCTTTCCTTGTCATTTCCTGCTTTTTGTTTTTATCTGCTTCATATAAAATCAGCGATGACCCTGACAAAAAGCAAAACAATCCTCAGCACAGCCCTTCATATTATACCATTGATTCTAAACAGATGAACGGCAACAACATCAGCACATGGTTCAGAAATAACGGAAGTTTTAACCGCGATCCGGCTACAGGTAGCGGCGGATTCACATGGAGTACATTTTCCATTTATGAAGCATTAAGATATGCATCGGGACTATGGATTGCAGCAAAAGTCGGTGATGATACTCTGGTTGCAATAGCTGAATATGATTATGAATATCTTCCCGGATATATTGATATAAACGGTAACCCCCAGGGAAAAAACGATCCGGAATTCAGAGTTTATAGAATAAATAAGAATGAATTCGAAAGCGAGGATTATCTGAACTGGCCTGTGAATCAGGGAGCATATCTTGACAGTACAGGCAAACCGTTTCTTCCGGGAAATCAGACAATGTTTTTAAGTTACACAGATGGTTATCCCGAGTCTCACGGAAATAATGCGGGAAGTACAGCTCCTTTAAAAACTCAAGTACAGGTAACAAACTGGTGTTACAAATATAATCCAGTCCATGTATTAAGTAATACTATCTTTACTGAAATGAAAATTATAAATAAAAATAATCTAGCCTGGGAAGAAGCGTTTGTTACAATTTGGTCTGATGAAACAAATAGTGCTTCTGTATCCATAGGATGCGATACTATCTTGACAATGGGTTATTCATATTATCAGCCAAACTCAACTTTAGGTCCGCAGCCGCCCGCATTGGCATTTACGGTATTAAAAGGAGTTGAGGTTTATACCGGAAATATCAGTGATACTGTCTTCTCATTTTCACCGGCAAGTTTCAACAAAAAAATTATTAAAGTCGGTTATAAGGAAATTAAATTTTCCAGCTTTCACTCAATTACAAATGCTGATCCAATTAACGGAGATCCTGCAAATTACAGAGAAACTTATCTTGTAATGCATGGATTCAGAAAAAGCGGTGCAAACTGGTATCTTCCAGGTACAAATACAATCACTTATTTTCCATACTCAGGTGATCCGGAAACCGGTAGTGGCTGGATTCAGTCAGATTTCGGAAATAAAAGGTTTATGATGAACATCGGACCTTTGAATGTCAACCCCGGGGATACTCAGTCGATAATATTCGCTCAGGTAATAGATAGAGGTTTAAATAATCTTAATAGCGTAACAAAACTTAAGAAGGCAGTAAATTCAGTAAGAAATTGTTATAACAACAATTTTGATTTAAGCATCGATTCCCCCAAGCCGGCTGTTTCTTCTTATGCTCCGGGAACAGGCAGGATTTATCTTTCCTGGAATGACAGCTGTGAAAGAACTTCAATGAAGAATAAATTATCCGGAGGAACATACAGATTTCAGGGATATAACATATACCGGATTAAACCGAACAACTTTAATCCTTCTTCAGCCGATACATTTCGCATTAAAACTTTTGACATCAAAGACGGAATCAAAGATATCCGCGACAGCATTTATCTTAATGAATATGAAGGAATTACATACGGCATTGTTCAGAGAGGCAGTGATAACGGCATTTCCAGATACATTGCACTTGACAAAGACACCGTTTCCGGAATCACATTTACAAACGGCTCGGAGTATAAGTTCGCCGTAACGGCATACTATTTCGATTCATCCGGCGGCATTTACACGCTTCCGAAAGTTTATGAGTCGCCCAGGCATTCAAATATAGTTAAAGTCATTCCGCAGAATCTGACCTCGGGAGTTCATGTGAGTTATGCTTACGGAGATACAATAAGAACCGATCAGAAAGATCTTGCCGTGATGCCGGTAATCATAGAACCCATGCAGCTTATTAATGCAACTTACACCTCTATAATCGGAATGCATGACAGCGCACTTGCATGGACTCTTTCAAAGACCATTAACGGAAAAACTTCGATTATTTTTCAGAATGAAAAAAACTTTTCAGGACAGGATACAGCAAAAGTTTATGACGGCATGATGCTAATTCATCAGATAATCAGAGATTCGGGAATTGTCAGAGATCCCAATCCTTCAATTACTACTTATCAAAGCATAAAGTATCCTTCAAATAAAAACGGCTGGGAATACGATCCTCCGGAAAATCTCTGGTTTGAAGGTCCCGATACGCAGGCAGTTAAAACGGCAAAGGTGATCACCAACAGACAGTTTCAAAGCAGAAGCACAGGCATGAGCTTTCCTACAATCGGAACATTCAAAAATGCAAAATCAAAAATATTAGCCACAGGAAAATATTTTCAGCATGTTGCAAGCTCAAATCCGATATTAACCGGGGGACCGTTAAGAAAAATCCGAATTGAATTCGGAATAAGCTCGATGTCATACAGGTTTGTGCCTGATGATTCAACATATACTTCAGCCGGTTGTTCGGGTATGGTAAGCATACCTTTCAGAGTGTTTGCTGTTGATGAACTTGATTCAAGTCTGGGGAGTCCGAGACAGCTTAACACTGCTTTTATGGATACGGACAATGACGGCAGTTGGGATCCCGATGCATCGCTTATGGGTAATTATCAGTTCACTTACATTTTTGCTTCTAATTATGATTCAGTACCTAATGCAGTTTATTTAAGCAAAAACATTGGAAATAACAGTCCATCAAACGGCTTTCCATCTATGGATGTAATGTATGTCTGGCTTCCGAGAGCAAAGAAGAAACCTGACAGCACTCCGATGACATTTATGCCGGGAGATAAGCTGACAGTCTGGCCTTACAGAATTACAAGAGAGGAGTTTGTTCCGGGATACAATATAAAATACAGCTGGACTGTTACAGGCACGCAAACAGGCAGCAGTGAGCTTGCTTCAGCGGAGATAAATAAGATTAAAGCATTCCCGAATCCTTATTACGGTATGTCAGAACTCGAATATGATTCGGGCGGAGAGAAGTTCATATATTTTTCGCATCTGCCGGCAGTGTGTGACATTTACATTTATACATTAAACGGATCGCTTGTCAGAAAAATACAGAGAAATACCGGCGATCCGGAAAGTTCGCTCGAGAAATGGGATTTAATGAATTCGGACAATCAGAGAGTTGCAAGCGGAATGTACATCGTATATATTGACTGCAAAGGAGCAGGAATCAAGACTCTTAAGATTGCAGTGTTTACAACGATTTAAATTTTACTGCCTTTAAATAAAAAATATCTTTAATTTTATTCTGTTAAAGTTTAATTTATAAAAAAAATATTTTGATAAGGAGAATTAAAATGAAAAAATTAATTACAGTTGTGTTGTTAATATTTATGTTCAATTCAATTTCGGCGCAGCAGCCGCCTCCTCCGCCGCTTAAGCCGGGAGAGATTTATACTAACTTATATTCCGTATCTTATGATTATCAGACTAACGGAAGCGTCAGATACATTGTTCAGGATCCGACAAACGCATCCAAGTACTGCGCAATATTAATGGCGCAACAGGATTCAAATACAGCGGCAGGAGCAGAGCGTTACATTTATTATGCATATTCTGAAGATAATGGAAATACTTGGACAACAGATGTTTTAAATACGACGGCGAACTGGGGATTTCCCGACATGTCATTAAGAAACGGAATTCCGGTGATTGCAATGCACAGATTTAACACAGGTTCAAGCGTATATCAGGATTTGTTTTTTGGCGCATTCGGATTTGCGGAAATTGCAGGGCTTCCTACGGGAAGCAATTGGCCAAAGCTAACATCTTCGTCAAATGGAAATGTAACAGTTATAGGCTCTCCAAATGATAATGTTTTTCTCGGACAGTACACGACATACAACGGCTCAAGCTGGACTCCGCTTGCAACTCTGCCTCTTATCGGCGGTCCTTCGGGAAACTTTAGTGCTGCATCGGGAGCAAACGGTCTTGTATCAATTTTCGGTACAAATTACATTAACGACGGATACCTTTATGTTTATAACTCGTCCGATAACGGAATTACTTTTGACAACGGCTCGCTGGTGTTTGATTTTTCAATAGCCGGTTCGGATACTATCTTTCCGAGTATTGTCGGCGGATTACAGGCAGTATATGTAAATACTACACCTCATCTGATTTTTACTGCATATAATGTATCGGCGAATGTATTTCCAAATGCAAATACAATTCAATATATAAGTCCTAAGCTTCTTCACTGGGCACCCGGAATGGGAATTTCGGAAGTTGCGGGAAAATTTAACATACCCAATCTTACCGATACAATTACAACGGCATTGATGGCTCCCGTAGGGCAGCCGTCGGTAGGAATTACGGCAAGCGGAAAAATGATCTGCACGTTTACTGCATTTCTTCGCGGCAATACACAGACTGTAGATGACGGCACTGTATTAAATACAGGAGAAATTTTTTATACTATATCGACAAACAACGGAGCTACGTGGAGTTCGCCTGTTAACATTACGAATACACCGGGAATTGAAGAGAAGCATTCGAGCATTCCCGAGAAATCAAATTCAGATTCGCTTAAGGCATATTATTTGAGAGACATGAAAGCAGGCGGTTGGGTTAATGTAGCTACATGGGGAAAAGCTCCGGTTTACGGAATATTCAACAAACGAAACACGATTGGAATAAATCAGATCAGTTCTGAAATCAATTCTTATGAATTAAATCAGAATTATCCAAATCCTTTTAATCCAGTTACGATTATCAAATTCAGCATTTCAAAATCCGAACACACTTCTTTAATCATTTATGACAACAACGGAAAAGAAATTACAAAGCTTATAAGTCAGAAGCTTAATGCCGGAACTTATGAGTATGATTTTAATGCCGGTAAATATGGATTGTCGAGCGGTGTGTATTATTACAAACTCATATCGGGTAATTTTTCTGAAACAAGGAAAATGATTCTCGTAAAATAAGGACATTTGTCCTATCAAAATTTGTTATAAATTAAAATAGCAGAGGAGATAGGCAAATGAGTACAAGGAATAAATTATATATACAGAGGCAACAAAATAAAACATCAGAGGGAGAGTTCAT
>JABAQZ010000036.1 GCA_019187405.1 Ignavibacteria bacterium | reverse complement strand
CACACACACAATTGTCATCCTGAACTTGTTTCAGGATGACAGAGAGTACACAAGTATGCAGTACAGACTTCAACAGATGCTGAACCAAGTTCAGCATGACAGAGAGTGTTTGTCTGAACCAAGTTCAGGAAGACAGAGAGTCCACCTGCACACACACAATTGTCATCCTGAACTTGTTTCAGGAAGACAGAGAGTACACAAGTATGCAGTACAGACTTCAACAGATGCTGAACCAAGTTCAGCATGACAGAGAGTGTTTGTCTGAACCAAGTTCAGGAAGACAGAGAGTCCACCCACCCACACACAATTGTCATCCTGAACTTGTTTCAGGATGACAGAAAGTACACCCGCACACACACAATTGTCATCCTGAACTTGTTTCAGGATGACAGAGAGTACACAAGTATGCAGTACAGACTTCAACAGATGCTGAACCAAGTTCAGCATGACAGAGAGTGTTTGTCTGAACCAAGTTCAGGAAGACAGAGAGTACACCCACACACACACAATTGTCATCCTGAACTTGTTTCAGGATGACAGAGAGTACACCCGCACACACACAATTGTCATCCTGAACTTGTTTCAGGATGACAGAGAGTACACCCGCACACACACAATTGTCATCCTGAACTTGTTTCAGGATGACAGAGAGTACACAAGTATGCAGTACAGACTTCAACAGATGCTGAACCAAGTTCAGCATGACAGAGAGTATTTGTCTGAACCAAGTTCAGGAAGACAGAGAGTACACCCGCACACACACAATTGTCATCCTGAACTTGTTTCAGGATGACAGAGAGTACACAAGTATGCAGTACAGACTTCAACAGATGCTGAACCAAGTTCAGCATGACAGAGAGTGTTTGTCTGAACCAAGTTCAGCATGACAGAGAGAGTTGAATTCTGGCAAGCCATTATTAAAGAGTAAACATTCAGGAGGTATTGAAGCAGTAATTACTCTTATAAATCATAAAACACTGCAAAGTTAATGAGACAGCGATGCAGAGTTTCTTATTTTCATTTCTTTTCAGAAATTCATCAGAATGTTTTTCAATCGAAGTTTCAATTACATAAACCACTGATTCCTTTTCTTTCTGAAAAAAATTAACAGGCTGAAATGAAAAGCTTAATGCAAATACAATCAGAAGAGTAAATAATGATTTTTTAATTTTCATTTGAATTAAATTAATTTCATTATTTATGGATTTCAAGTGCATATCACTCATTTTGAATATTTCATTTATTTAAATTTCATTCAGTATAAACATACTGCAAGTTTAAGTAATAAATTGAAAATAAAAACCTGAATGCATAATTTAGTCAAAATGAAAAATTGTTTACCGGATTAATTACAGGCATAATAATAGGTTTTGTATTCTCAATACCTCCTCTGGGACCGACTTACTTTGCAATTGTTGAAAAAGGTTTGAAAAAGGAAGTCAGCAATGCTGTTGCGATTGGAATCGGCGCCGGATTAATTGACATGGTATATATATTGTTGTCTTACGGGGGTGTATCGCTTATAGTAACTTTGCTTCCTGATTCAATTAAGTATTTTTTTCTTGAAAATGAAAATACACTTAAAATCATACTTGCTGTACTTGGCTGCATATTCATTATATTTTACGGAATAAAGATAATTAAATCCAAAGCTCGTTTTGAAACAAATCAGGAAGCGCTGTCTTCTAATGAAGATTTCGAGAGAAGATTTGATAAAGTGGATTCCGTATTCAGAAAGACCGAAGAGAATCTCGATAGGATACTGCACACAAAAGTACTGGAAAAAAATCACAAAGGCATAGTAGGAAGTTTAATGACCGGCATGATAATGTGCCTATCATCTCCCACAATGCCTGCCTCCTGGTTTGCAGTAGTTAGTTATCTTAAAAGCTACGGAATAGTTAATGCAAATTTTTACACGGGATTGTTTCTTGCAATCGGAGTGCTAACAGGCACTTCACTTTGGTTTTATATTATGACATTGCTTATATTCAAGCATACGGATAAGCTGAACGTAAAAATGATATCAAAGCTGAATATTGCAACGGGTGTGTTTTTAATGTTGCTGGGAATAGCGCTTCTTTATCAGGTAACTGTTTCATTCTTTAGGAATTAAACAATAAAAATTTATACAAAGATGTTAATGTCGATCGATAAATGTCGCTGGATAAAATAAAAATATCAAAAAGCATTTGCACTTTTTGCCAGACTCCAATAAAAAACGAAAACGAAGAATATTTCTGTCCTTCGTGCAGTTCGCCATATCACAAAGACTGCTGGGAAGAGAATAAAGGCTGTGCTGTTTACGGATGCGGCGAGAAAGTAAGGGACAGAAGCGAGGAGACGGTAATAAGAGAAGCGATTATCAACATTGAATTTTTAATCAACAGAAACCAGTATTCAGAAGCGATCTATGAAGCAAAGCAGTTTCTAAAAATCGAAAGAAGAAATCCTGATTTTAAAAATCTGTATAACAAAGCCGTTTCCCTGATTAACAACAAAATGAATCTGATGACAAGCGGAGATGAAGCATTCAACAAAAAAGATTACAAATCCGCCGAAATTTATTACAAAAATGTGCTTAAATACACCGATGAGGTTGAAACAAATTTCATCAACACCAGGCTTGAAATCTGCAAGGAGAAAATACCGGAGCAAGACAGAAGAAGGATATACCATAACATATTAATTTTTGTAATCATCTTTGCAATACTTGCAGCAATTGGTTATCTCGGTTATTATACATTTGTATTAAAGGAAGACAGGGATTTTGCGGAGCTTTTAAAATCCGATAATGCAAAAGATCTAAATTCAACCGAAAAGATGATTTCCAAATATGAAAACTACATCAACGTTCATTCAAACAGCAAAAACAAACAGAAGGTAACAGAAAGAATAGTAAAGTATTCGCTGAAAATAGCTAATGAATATTACAAAGATGACTGGAAGCTTGCGTTGAAATATTACAATAAAATTTCAGCGGATATAAATACTGACGAGAAGAAAAATTTATGGAATAAAATTTATAATACTGCATACAGCGATTTTACTTTGAAAAATTCGAATGCAAAGAAACTTAATGTCATTGGAAAATACGGAGAAGCGCTGAATGAATTAAACAATGCATTGTTAATTTCAACGTCATTTCCGGAAAGCGGGATGACAAAGGAAAGGGATGTGCTTGAGTCAAACATCCAGCTGCTTAGCAAAAAGCTTGCTTCGGTTATAAAAGCAAGCGATATTGAAAAAGAAATTAAGGAAAAGGATAAGCAGCTTAGCTATTTATCTTCATCGGGTAAAAATAAATCAGAGATTATTGCAGCGAGAATTTACAAAACTATTGATCCGGATATTTTTGTCGGCAAAGAAACTGCTACCGGAAATTATGTAGCATTTAAAATACCGGGGGAATCTTATAGCGCCGGCGACATAATAAACAGGGAATGCATATATAAAGAAAAAATTACGCTGACTCTCGATAGAGTAAGAAAGGATGTATCTCTGTATCAGCCCGTTTCGGAAGACTCGAATTTCAATTCGGATGAAATAACCCAATCTGAGAAAGAAGCAATTATTGAAAGACTTAAAATTTTGAAAGAACAAAAAGAAAAAATAGATGAACTGCTTGGGATGAAACTGCTTTAATTTGCCAGCATTACTATTATACATTTTTTATCTTACAAGATTGTGTTAATTTTTTATTAATTTAACTTATAATTCATGAAAACAAGAAAAGAGCATGACTTTTTGGGTGATCTTGAAATTCCGGATGAATTGTACTACGGAATTCAGACATACAGAGCCAAAGAAAATTTCAAAATCACTGGCATTCCCATCTCGAGCGAACCGCAGTTTATTAAAGCATTCGGTTATGTAAAGAAAGCTGCAGCTATGGCAAACCGTGACTGCGGAGTCATTGATCCCAAAATTGCCGAAGCAATTGTATATGCATGCGATAGAATCATTGCAGGAGAGTTTTTAGATCAGTTTGTCAGCGACATGCTGCAGGGTGGTGCAGGTACTTCAACAAACATGAATGCCAATGAAGTAATTGCAAACGTTGGACTGGAATATCTGGGATTCAAAAAAGGAGATTACGAAAAACTTCATCCTAACAATCATGTAAATTTTTCACAATCGACAAATGATGCTTACCCTACTGCTCTTCACATTGCGCTGTATATGAAAATCGAAGAGTTTATTGCCGCCCAGGAAGTAATGGTAAATTCTTTTGAAAAGAAAGGTAAGGAGTTTGAGAATATTTTAAAAATGGGCAGAACACAACTGCAGGATGCCGTTCCTATGAGTCTGGGAATGGAATTTAATGCAATGGCAAATAATCTCAAAGAAGATATAGTTGCAATGAGAAAAGTTATGTTACATTGCTGTGAAATAAATATGGGAGCAACTGCAATCGGCACCGGCATAAATGCACCGGAAGGTTATGCAGAGCTGGTCACAAAATACCTACGTGAGATTTCCGGTATTCCTGTTGTGCTGGAACATGACTTAATTGAAGCTACGGTAGATGTTGGAGCATACATACTTGTTAGTGCTGCATTGAAAAGGTGTGCAATTAAGCTTTCAAAAATCTGCAACGATCTGCGTTTGCTTGGTTCCGGTCCGAGATGCGGCTTCAACGAAATAAATCTTCCTTCAATGCAGCCAGGCTCATCGATAATGCCGGGAAAAGTAAACCCGGTAATTCCGGAAGTCGTAAATCAGGTTTGCTTTTATGTTATGGGTGCGGATGTTGCCGTAGGATTTGCATCTGAAGCAGGGCAGCTGCAGCTGAATGTAATGGAGCCGGTTATAGCATTCAGTTTATTTACTTCGCTGGATTATCTTTCGAATGCGATGCATACTTTGAAGGAGTTATGTATTGACGGAATAACTGCAAATGCCGATGTAACCAAGAATATGGTAATGAACTCGATAGGTATTGTTACAGCATTAAATCCGATTATCGGCTATGAATCTTCCGCATCCATAGCAAGAGAATGCCTTAAAACGGGAAAGAGCGTTCATCAGATTGCCGTAGTTGAAAAGAAATTACTCACTCAGGAAAAATGGGATGAGATATATTCGTTTGAAAATCTCATTAATCCGAAATTCATTAACTCATAAGCATCTGCAAAAGAGCAGATCAAATTTAAATTGACATAATTTAAAATTTATTTTCTGAAGATATTAATAAATTACAAAATATTTTTTTAAATATTAAATATTAAACATTAAACTTATGATCTTGCTGGAATTGGTAGTAATGCTTGTAATGATACTGATAGGTTCCAATATGAAGGGAATCGGATTGGGTTTAACCGGCGTGCTCGGCATGCTGATTTTTGTACAGTTTTTCGGAATGAAGCCTGCTGCTCCTCCGGGAGATATAATGCTGATCATTCTGAGCATTGTTACATTATCTGCAGCCCTCGATGCGGCAGGAGGATTAAAATACCTTGTAGGGGTAGCAGAAAAAATTATCCGAAAAAATCCAAAGAGGATTACCATTGTTGCACCATTGGTTTCATTTGTATTATGTTTATTTGCGGGCACATCACATGTAATTTATTCACTTCTTCCGATTATTGCGGATGTTGCGGCAAAAAACCGCATTCGTCCGGAGAGACCGTTAAGTGCTTCGGTAATTGCATGTCATGCCGCTCTTACAGGAAGTCCGATGGCAGCGTGTACTGCTGCGCTTGCGGCTATACTTGCATACAACGGAGCGTCTCTTGATATTTTGATAATATGCATTCCTTCATGCCTGATAGGGTCAATTGCTGCTGCATTAGTAGTTTACAAAAGGGGAAAAGATCTGGAACTTGATCCAGAGTTTTTGGAAAAGATGAAAGATCCCGAGTTTGCCGCAGAAATTGACATGCAGAAAGATACTTCGGAAAATAAACAAGATGATAAAAAAGCAAAAATTGCCGTAGGAATATTTTCAATTGCTATTTTAATAATAGTATTAGGCGGTTCGTTTCCCGAATTAGTTCCAAAGTCAGCAGAAGGTAATCCTAACTTTCATGTCAATGCAGACGGAACGCTGAAGATGGTTACAATAATTGAAATCATAGCTTTATCTGCAGCTGCTTTGATTTCTTTGATTACAAAAACAAGCGCGGATAAAATCGTAAAGAGCAGTCTGTTTACGGCAATGGCTACTGCTTTGGTTTCGGTGTTTGGAATAGTATGGATGGCGGCTACATTTATGGAAGCAAACAAGGAAGCAATTACAAATTTTCTCGGAGGCATGATAGCCGGTCAGATTTGGATATTTGCAATAGCAATTTTCATAATGGGAATATTAATGTTCAGCCAGGGAGCTACCACAAAAGCAATGATTCCGCTTGGATTAACGCTTGGCATTCCCTCGCCTGCGCTGATAGCAATGTTTCCCGCAGTAAACAGTTTCTTTATCCTACCCGGATATCCGACCTTGCTTAATGCAATAAACATGGATAAAACGGGCTCGACTAAAATCGGAAAGTTTGTAATCAATCACAGTTTCATGATTCCGGGAATTGTACAAACTGTTGTGTCTATTGTGATAGGATTTATCCTAAGCAGTATTTTAATAAAATAACAATTGATAAAATAATTTCAATAATTATTGACTAAAAATTAAAACTAATATTATGATGACAAAGTCTTTTTTATTTGCATTAGTCTTTTTTGTTTGCACGGAAACTATGGCTCAATCCAAAGATGAAAATACATTTGAAGTTTATGGATTTGCAATGATTGACGCAGTGTATGACATAAAAACAATTGATCCGAATTACTATGACGTGATGCGACCGACAAAACTTCCTTCATATTCAGGACAGTATGCACCGGAAGGCAAAATATATTTCAGCGTCAGGCAGACAAGGTTTGGCGTGAAGTCAAGTACGCCAACAAAACTTGGAAATTTGAAAACGCAATTTGAATTTGAACTCTTTGGTGCTGGTAAGGATGTCGGTCAGACAGCTTTAAGACTTCGTCATGCATACGGTGAACTTGGCATGTTCGGCGCAGGACAGTACTGGAGTGCATTTATGGACCCCGATATTTCTCCTCAAGTTCTTGAAAAGACAGGTCCGCCGGGTGTGGTGCTTTACAGAAACATTCAGTTTAGGTTTATGCCTATGCAAGGTAATTCCAAATTAACCTTTGCGCTGGAGCGGCCGGGAGGAAGCGCAGACGGCGGCGAGTATGCGGATTTAATAGAGCTTAGTGATGTAACTGCCAAGCTCAGCTTTCCCGATTTTACGGGTAATTACAGATACAGCGGCAATTGGGGCTATGTTCAGCTTGGCGGAATATTAAAAAGCATGAAATGGGTCTCAAATAATCCGGATTCGATTAATATTGAAGGAAGCGTAATCGGCTGGGGCGGAAATTTAAGCTCGACTATAAATATTTCTTCAAACGACAATTTAAAAATATCGGGAGTTTATGGAGAGGGAATGGAAAATTACATGAATGACTCTTCACCGGATATCAGCGCTGAAAATGTAGAAGGTAGTACAATATCTCCGGTAAAGGGAGTTGCCTTGCCGATTTCGGCTGTGACGGCATTTTACAATCATAAATGGAACGAAAAATTTTCCAGCACTGCGGGATATTCAATGCTTAACATTGAGAATTCAAATGCACAAACATCCACTGCTTTTAAAAGAGGACAATATGTAATTGTAAATTTTCTTTATTTCCCCGTAAAAAACTTCATGGCGGGAATCGAATATCAATGGGGTCAAAGAGAAAATAAAGGAGGATTCATTTCAACAGATACTAAGATTCAGTTTTCAGTCAAAGCTAATTATTCGAAATTATTCAGTTGGAAATAGACAAATGAAATAATTTTTGAACTTCCCGACGACTTTGTACTTTGAAGAACTTGTTAAATTGTAATTTGAATTAACATTATGAAAGCAATATTTTGTGGAAAGTTTTTTCCAAATTAAAATTATTTATTGAATCTTATAAATTCAGGTTTTTCCACTTACTCAAATCATTAAAACTAGAATCTTTAGATTTTCCGACGAAATAAACCCATCTTCCGGTTAAATTATTCTGATCAGTATTGGTAACTATGCCTCCGATTAAATTTTTTCCGGATTTTTTTTGCTCTTGGATATATTTTTGCAGACCGTCACTTTTGCTTTTTGAATCTCTTAAAGTCATACCTGATTTCGTATCAAACAATCCTATTTTGCCATCTTTAAATTTAATAATGAAATCTATATAAAAAAGATTTGTCTCATTTTCACAATCATAAGGTACGGCAAAATAAGCTGCACCGCTGTCTCCGTTTTTAAACCACCAGTCAATTTTATTCGGATTATTCTCTAAATACTCCATAAATTTTCTTTCCGTATTCCAATTTTCTCTAATATAAATTGGGTTCATTATTGACTTTGAAAAATTCGCATTTGTGTAATCTTCATTATACCTTATTGATTCAGGTACTTCCCATTCAGTTGAAACAAATTCTTTTTCCCGCTTAAAGACTTCTTCCATATAAAGTTTCTTTGCTTCATCTATCACATCAATAAAAGACTGAATATTCTGATTGCTTAAAACAATTCTGATTATCTCAACTTGTTTATAATCATACTGCATATCAAGTTTATTTTCAAAGAACCTGTAAATTGCATCCTTTACTCTCCCTACACTTCTGTCTTCCGGATAAAATGGAGATAAATTTTGTATAACAAAATGATCAAAATATTTTTGCACTTCCTCTTCATTCATTGCGTAATCTACAGTTCCTCCTTCATTAAAAACACCTGCACCGCCTAAATCAATATTTTCTGCTGACCAATCTGAAATTATTCCATACTTGAGTACTTTTAACTTTAAATTCAGCTTCGTTTTGAGTGTTCTTTTATGGGCAGCATCCAAAAATATTTTTGTGAACAATGGAGAAAGTCTTGTTTTCTCCCGTTGTCTCATCGAATAATGAGAAATAAGCATTATAGTTTTGTATTCCCTTTTTCTTCTTGAAGTGTAAATCGTAATATATCCTCTTGCCGCATCTCCTTCTAAAAATATGTTTGAAAGATTTGTATAAACATAAGCATGATTTAAAATTTCATTTTTATAGTGTCCTTTTTCCGGCTCAGGCATTCGCATAATTCTACCAACTGTCTGTATCGAAAAAGTTGGATCATGCCATTCTCTGAATAATACAAGAATTTGTGCCCTCGGACAATCCCAGCCAAGTGCAATTCCTTGCTTAAATAACAATACTTCTGTCTCATTATCATTCTTCGCTATATCATCAATGTTCTCATGCTGTTCAGCTAAGTAAATTCCTAACTTTCCATTTGTTGTTGTTGCTTTATATTTATCTTCCAGAAGTTTAATGATTTTTTGTTTCAGATCCTCATCGGATTGTCGTATTCGCGGAGGTAATTGGATTATTACAAGAGGATTAACATTGGTTTTTTCTTCTTTAAATGCTGCAATGATTTCTTTTCTCTTTTTAAATGCTTCCTCAATTACAAGCTCGTCACTATCTTCGCTTAAAGCGCTTTTTATTTTGCCATTCTGAATAACATTGCTGAAGTTTTCATTCAATATTACGGATTCTTTAATCATGCCTTCGTTAATAACATCTTCAATAGCTACTGAAACAGTAGCATCTGCATTAACAAAAACAGGAGTTGCGGAAACTTCAACAGTCAGCTCCGGATCAAACATTTCTTTCAGTTTATCCGCATTCTCCGTATCTGTGCTGAAGTGACTTTCATCAATTATTAAAATTATTTTAATCCCGTTATCTCTTGTATTTTCCAATACTTTTGATAAATAAAACTCTTGCTCATTTTCTCTGATGTAAAGATTAATTCCTTCTTTTCTGTTTATGCTTTCCCAATTAAAAAATAAAATTTCATTTTCCGATATTTTCTTATCATCCAGATCTTCAAACAAAGAACATCTTAATGCTTTGCTTTCTTCATAATGGCATTCTAATTTTTCTTTACTCTGCAGATGGAGCTGCCTCGGAGCAATCCAGATAAATGAATATTTATCTTTTGAATTCCTTCTTTGAATATACTGCTTCAGAAATTCTGCAACAATTAAAGTTTTTCCTGAACCGGTAGGCGATTTAAAAACAAGTTTCTTTCCTCTGAACCTTAATAACTCTTCAGAATTATCAATAAGATTTTTAACAGCTTTTTTCTGATATTCTTTAAAAATCATCTGTTATGAATAAAAATGTTTTTGCAATTCGTTAAGTGAAATATATCTTCCCGCTTGCCTTACGATAGCTCTTAATGTACCTGTATCAATTTCCTTGTGATTTGGAATTAGCAGAGTTTGTTTAGAATCATCAATTACTCTTCGAATCTTTATATGACTTCCTCTTTGGTTTATTACTTTAAACCCAAATTGATTCAAAATTGAAATGACTTCTTTTCCGGATAATTTTTTGAGCTTAGACATATTCCGGTTCTATCTCAAAGGTAATCATCAGACTCGGTTTTTCATCCAAGCCAAATTCTTTAGGATCTTCCCCGTCGAGAAAAAGCTCAACTGCTTCTTTCAAGTTGTTTGTAACTTCATCGAGTGTTTGACCTTGCGTAACAACAGGTATTTCCAGGCATTCTGCGACAAACCCGCTTTCATCTCCATTGACAATTACAGCTTTAATGTTTTTTTGAAGTTTCATTTTATAAAAATTTATATTTTAAATTACTTGTTAGAAAAAACTCTTCTGTAAACCCTCATTATTGATTCAGGTATGGGAGTCAGCTTAACTTTGTTTCCCAAATCTTCAAACTCTTCTTCGAATGCATCATCTCCAAGTGAAAATATATAAACATTAAACTTGCCGTCTATTTTCTTTATGAATTCTTTAAAGGCATCTATTTCCATATAATCATAAATAATCGCAGTATATTTATTTCTGCTGGCAAATATTCTGAAATGCTTATTCTTAGTTTTAATCTCTTTGTAAGTATCTTCCTTAATACAAAGCATGTCTGTTGCTTTTTCTGTTAAGAGCTTTTTGTTTTTGTCTGTTTGCTTTGCGTCAACAAAGTCTGTTTTGTAAAACTTTAAATTCCCACCCAAAGCTTCTATTATTTCATTCTTAATCTTATAACCACCCTCCATAACATTCTTAATTCTGGGGTAAGTTACATTCTGGCAAATATTATTTTCATTATTTGTTACTAAAATAAATCTACGCGCCCCATCATCTTTTTTATTCAATTCTAATGATGCATGCCCTGTTGTTCCAGAGCCAGCAAAAAAATCTAAAACAATTCCATCATCTGGTAAAAATAAATCAATACAATCTTCAACAGCCTTTACACTTTTTGGAAATTCAAACAATGTATCGGCTGTTTCTAAAATTTCTTTAATTAACTTTGTCCCGTAAGAATATGCATTGTACCTACTTCCGATCCAGTATGATTTTGGTTTATTTCTTTGCACTTCATATCTTTTATGTAAGATCTTATATCGTACCTCATCTTTTAAATCATACTTTTCAGCTTTGAAATCGTTCTTATGTTTATTAAGAAATTTAGCTAAACGATCTTTTTTCCAACCCCAAATTTTTTTATCCCCTTTTTTATTTATTGGAAATATTTCAATTGAATTCTCTCTTTCGTCAAGAGAAAGTTCTCCATTTTCATTTAGATAAATTGGATACCACCTATTAGAAGAAGTAGGATTTTGAATCGGATTTCTTCTATGGAAACCTACCCACTTAAATTCCTTTGATTTAGAATCTTTCTTAAACTGTTCTTTTCCAGAAATCTTTTTCCCACATACATCACAAAAATTTATTTCTTCTACCTGAAGCCCTCTCATTTCTGGGCTTCCCCATGTTACAAAAACAGCATACTCAATCCCGCCCGTAAAATATTTTTTTTGATTTCTTCCCTCTGCTTTGTTTACAATAGATACGATACTTAATATATTGGAATTTAATTCATTAAAAATTCCCAATAATGAAAATAGTTCATATTCATCAATTGTACAGCAAAGAGCTCCATTTTTCTTTAATAATTTCTTAGAAAGCTTGATTCGTTTTTCCATCATACAAATCCACTTACTATGTTTAAAAGCATCTTCTGAATCAACATAATCGTTATTATATTTCCAATCTTTCGCACCTGTATTATACGGCGGGTCAATATAAATCACATCTATTTTTCCTTCATGCGTATAGCTCAAAGCGCTCAATGCATGATAGTTGTCACCTTCTATTAAAATATTTACAGGATCACCATCTTCACCTTCATTTATAGCTTTTGATTTATCTTCAATTAAAACAGGAAGTTTTTCTTTGCACATTTCTACCACATCTTCCTTTTTCTCTTCCCAGACTAATCCGTATTTATTTTTCTTCTTAAGCTCCTTTTTCAGACGTGCAATTTCATCAAGCAATTCTTCTGTGCTATTATTAACACATTTAATTTTATTTTTTTTCAAATATTATTCTATAGTTTTATTCATGCTTAATCTAATTAATAGCATTAAAATTATAAACTTATTTCTTAATTCATATCTTAAATCTGTCATAATAATCAATTATAAATTGATTATTTTAAAATTGAAATTCTACATCAGGTTTATTCAGTAATTAAATATAATTAACCTATGTCAGATTTTAGCTCATCAGCAGAAGGAATAATTCAGAAGTCTGTAAAATTTAACATGAAAGCATTTATTCAATTAAAAATTTAAAATGAATAAGAATCGAATCAGACTAATAGTGAACAATAGTTCCCAAAACCCAAAACAATGCCGCATGAATCAAAAACAATGGACAGTAATTCCAATAAAAAGGACAGTAATTAGAATTCAGAGATAGGAGTAGTTTGTTCAGAGCTTTGTGAGAAAATTTCAACGCATCGGATGAGTGAAACAAAGTTCAAAGTAATTGATTCAATGGAAAATGAAAAAATTCAGAGCTAAGTGAAAACTTTTCGGAGCAGGGTGTAATATATTCAGAGCAAAGTGAAAAAAATTCAGAGCGACCGATCAGTGGAACAAAGTTCAATGAAAACTTTTCAGAGTAAGGTGAAATAATTTCAATGTCGGATAAAAACATTTCGGAGCCGGGAGGAATTTTTCAGAGTAAAGTGAAAAAAATTCAGAGCGACCGAACAGTGAAACAAAGTTCAATGAAAACTTTTCAGAGTAAGGTGAAATAATTTCAATGTCGGATAAAAACATTTCGGAGCCGGGAGGAATTTTTCAGAGCAAAGTGAAAAAAAATCAGAACAGCTGGTCTATGAATCAAAGTTCATATAAAACTTTTAAGAATAAGGTGAAGATATTTCAAAGTATAAATAATTATATGCAAAATTAAGAGTCGGCAAAACAAAGTGCTGTGAAAATATTTCAATGAAATGTGAAATAAAATCAAACTATGAGAAAAAAAAATCATTCAATGATGAAATAATTTCAAAGAAAGATGCATAAGTTTTATTATTTTATAATTATAATAAAGAGTAAAGATAAATAAAACAAAGTACAATAATTTTCGAAATTACGGAAAAAAAATGTAATTTAGTCAATTCGGGTTATCTAAGCACAAAATAATTGATTGAGCAAAAGTTATTTGATTTTCTGTATTTTTAGCATAAAATTGAAACATTGCATTCTGAAGCAATTTCGGACAGATGTTTTTTGGAGAAAAAGTGACTATAGAGAAATATCGTCAAAATTTTGCAGATTTTTAGCATTAAATTAAGAAATTAATTGTCAGGAGTTTAATATTTTACCAAACTGAAAAAAGTTCAGAAAAAACTTAAAACAAGGTAGAATTAAATAAAAAAAATCTTAAAAATGTATTAAAAATAATATTGATTTAGAGTGATAGAATTAATATTTTAATACCTTTTCTCAAATAAAAATCAGAGAAATATAGTAAATTTTTACAGGGTAGGTAGCGAAGCGGTCAAACGCAACAGACTGTAAATCTGTCGACAATTGTCTTCGGAGGTTCGAATCCTTCCCTACCCACTTTTTAATTATCAATGATCAATGTTCAATTGGGTTTCGTTTTTATTACACATTGATAATTGCATATTGATAATTGCACATTGATAATTGAAATTGCGGGAGTAACTCAGTTGGTAGAGTCACAGCCTTCCAAGCTGTTGGTCGCGGGTTCGAGTCCCGTCTCCCGCTCGAAGAAACGTTCAGGGAACAATGTTCAATTATCAATTATTAATGTTCAATTAAATGGAAAATTGTAAGTTTTAATGTATTGCACATTACACATTGCACATTGAACATTGCAAATTGCACATTGATAATTGAAATTTGTATGCTGATGTAGCTCAGTTGGTAGAGCACTTCCTTGGTAAGGAAGAGGTCACCGGTTCAATCCCGGTCATCAGCTCGAGGTAAAGCCGTCAGAATAATTCATTCACTGCAAGAAATCGAGTTACAGTCTTTCGGTCGCACAAAAAAAAAAAAATCCGGATTATAAAATCAGTTAAAATCATTTACAAAAATGGCAAAAGAAGGCGCAAGAATAAAAATTAAATTAGTAAGTACGGAAGGACCGCATAAGGGAAAATCCGTCTATGTAACGACGAAGAACAGGATTAATTCCAAAGAGAGGCTTGAGATGAAGAAGTACTGCAGATGGACAAAGAAGCACATTTTACATCGTGAATCGAAATAATATCTGCGGGTGTAGCTCAATTGGTAGAGTAGCGGTCTCCAAAACCGTTGGTTGGGGGTTCGAGTCCCTCCTCCCGTGCATAAAGTAAACTTCATATAAATGAAAGATAAAATAATAAATTTTTTTCAGGATATTTACAAAGAGATGAAAAAAGTATCCTGGCCGAAAAAAGAGGAGCTTATAGATTCGACCAAGGTCGTAGTAATTACAATGATATTATCGGCTGTGCTGGTATACATAATCGACAAAGGAATAAGTGAAATACTAAAGGCAATATTTTAAACATAATAATAAAAGATTGGTAAAAGATAAAAAAGCAACTGCGGAAGATGTAAAAGGAACCGAACCAGGTGTATCCGAAAGCATCGATACTGATTATGATGAATCGGGAAAGTTTAAATGGTATGCGGTAAGGATAATATCCGGACATGAACGAAAGGTTAAAGCTCATCTCGACAAGGAAATAAAAGACGAGAACCTGCAAGAAAGAATAAATCATGTTTTGATTCCGGAAGAGAAAGTTTTTGAAGTTAAAGGCGGTAAAAAGAAAATGAAGCTGAAAAACTTTTTGCCGGGATACATTTTGATAGAGGCAGATCTTGACGATAAAATCCGGGATTTCATATCAAAGACTCCTTCTATAATAAACATGGTTGGCTCAAAGAGCATAAAAGGTCAGAGACTTGATCCGCATCCACTTAAGCCAAATGAAGTCAGAAGGATTAAAGCGATTTTAAATGATGAAGCAAGCGAAGAGAAGCTGGATGTATATCTTAATGTCGGCGATCCGGTTAAGGTAACAAGCGGTCCGTTTAACAATTTCAGCGGAAACATACTCGAAGTAAATCTTGAAAAGCTGAAAGTAAAAGTTATGGTCAGCATATTCGGAAGGAAGACGCCGATAGAGATTGATCTTACACAAATTGAAAAAGAAAAATAAAATTTTAATATAAAAAAAAATGGCAAAGAAGATAACAGGATTTGTAAAACTTCAGATACCAGCCGGTCAGGCGACAATGGCGCCGCCCGTAGGACCTGCGCTTGGTCAAAGAGGCGTAAACGGAATGGAATTCTGCAAGCAGTTTAACGCAAGAACGCAGGATAAAAAAGGTCTTATCATTCCGGTAGTAATAACGGTTTACTCAGATAAGTCTTTTACATTCATTACAAAGACACCGCCTGCGGCAGTACTGCTGATTAAGGCAGCGGGAATCGAAAAAGGTTCGGGAGTGCCTAACAAAACAAAAGTCGGCAAGGTAACAAAGAAACAGCTTAAAGAAATTGCCGAGACAAAGATGCCTGATCTGAACGTTCATGACGTAGATGCGGCAATGAGGCTTGTTGCGGGAACGGCAAGAAGCATGGGTATCACGGTAGAAAACTAAAACATTTTAAATTTTAGCAAAATGAAATTAACGAAAAAGCAAAAAGAGAATACAAAGAAAATAGACATTAAAAAAGATTACAGTCTTGAAGAAGCTGTTTCCAAATTAAAGCTTGCCTCAAAAGCAAAGTTTGATGAATCAGTTGACATTGCTGTAAAGCTTGGTGTTGATCCAAAGCATGCCGATCAGGTTGTAAGAGGAACTGTCACTTTGCCAAACGGAACCGGAAAGAGCGTCAGGGTACTTGTTATAGCAAAGCCGGAGAAACATGAAGAAGCGAAGCAGGCAGGTGCAGACCATGTAGGATTTGAAGATTACATAAAGAAGATACAGGAAGGCTGGACTGACATTGACGTATTGATAGCGTCGCCCGACACAATGAGCGAGCTTGGAAAAATCGGAAAGATTTTAGGACCAAGAGGATTAATGCCTAATCCGAAGAGCGGAACGGTAACTCCGAATGTCGGACAGGCAGTAAAAGAAGTGAAAGCGGGAAAAATTGATTTCAGAGTCGATAAAAACGGAATTGTGCATTCGATAGTTGGAAAAATATCATTTGACGAAAAGAAACTTAAGGAAAACATCGAGACGTTTCTGAACATGATTGTAAAGTTAAAGCCATCTGCGGCAAAGGGAACTTATATTAAGAGTATTACAATTTCTACGACAATGGGACCCGGGATAAAAGTTGACAGGAATTATGCAGTTTTGAAAACTGCGGCATAAAAAATATTTGAAAAGAATTACGCACTAAATACATATACTGGCTTGTCCGCTTCTGACAAGCAAAATAAAACAGCTTCAATTTATAAACTTAACTGATCGTTAATGAACAAGGAACAAAAAGCAGAGTCGGTTCAGGAAATTAAGGAATTGATTACAAATTCCGACGCAATTTACCTTACCGATTACAGTGGTTTAACGGTCGAAGAAGTTAATGATCTCAGAAAGGAATTTTACAAATCCGGAGTAAAGTACAAGGTTCTTAAAAACACATTAACGGTAAGAGCATTGAAAGAAACGGACAAGTACACTTCGCATCTTGAGATATTAACTGAATCTTTAAACGGACCGACGGGAATTGTATTTGCATACGAAAATCCCGCAGCGCCTGCAAAGATAATAAAGAAATTTTTCGACAAGATAGAAAAACCGAAACTCAAAGCTGCCATTGTCGAAAATGAACATTACGATTCCAAAAAACTCAATGCGCTTGCATCACTGCCGACAAAAGAGGAAGTAATTGCTTCAATACTCGGTTCATTGAATGCTCCCGCATCGGGAATCGTTGGTTCAATCAATGCAGTAATGAGAGATTTATTCAGCGTCATCGAGGAAGTGGCAAAGAAAAAAGCCGCTTAATTTTAAAATTTTAAAAACCAATAAACAATAAATAACATGTCAGTACAAGAATTAGCAGACAAAATAGGAGAATTAACACTTTCACAAGCATCCGAATTAAAGAAAATACTTGAAGATAAATTCGGAGTAACGGCAGCTGCACCGATGGTAGTAGCAGGCGGAGCCCCGACAGGCGGAGCAACCGCGCCGGTTGAAGAGCAGACCGAATTCACTGTTATTTTAGCCGATGCAGGAGCACAGAAAATCAATGTTATTAAAGCAGTAAAAAATGCAACAGGACTCGGATTGACTGAAGCTAAAGCCCTTGTTGAAAGCGCACCGAAACCAGTTAAAGAAAACATTTCAAAAGCAGATGCGGATAAACTCAAAGCAGATCTCGAAGCCGCAGGCGCAAAGGTTGAAGTAAAATAATTTTCTTTAACAATCAAATAACAATCAAAAAACATATTTTCTTAAATAAAACAGTCCCGGTCATTCCGACCGGGATTGTTTATTAAATTAAAGTCCGGGAGTAAATAAACTTGGAAAACAAAAACACGGATCTAAAGCTTAGACCAATCAACGGTAAAAACGACAGACTTACTTTTGCCAAAACCTCCATCAGGCATGATTCGCCTGATTTGCTGGATGTTCAAGTCCAGTCTTACAAAGATTTTTTGCAGGAAGACATACCTGCAAGCAAAAGAAAGTCGCAAGGTCTTCAGAAAGTATTTGAAGACAATTTTCCCATCACGGATTCACGTGACACTGCGATACTTGAATTTGTCGATTACTATTTGGAAAAGCCGCATTATTCCGTCATCGAATGTCAGGAACAGGGACTAACTTATGCAGTTCAGGTGAAAGCAAGACTAAGGCTTTCCACAAAACCGAATGCCGCCGCGAAGGATTACAATTATACAATTGAGAATGACGTTTATCTCGGCAACCTTCCTTATATGACACCGAGAGGAAGCTTTATCATTAACGGCGCCGAGAGAGCAATCGTAAGCCAGCTTCACAGATCGCCGGGCGTGGTATTCAGCGAATCAATACATGCCAATGGAACAAAATTATATTCTGCAAGAGTAATTCCTTTCAGAGGTTCATGGGTTGAATTTACCACTGACATTAATGACCTGCTTTATGCATACGTTGACAGAAAAAAGAAATTTTATTTTTCCACATTGCTCAAAGCGCTCGGGCTTAACGAACATCATCAGATGCTCGATCTCTTTGGACTTGTAGAAACGGTGAAAATCAACGATAAGAATTATATTGAATTTACCGATAGAGTAGTAGTGGAAAATATAATCGATAAGGAAACAGGCGATGATCTCGGTATTAAGGAAGGCACAGCGCTTTCAGGAGAACAGCTTGTTACGATTTTAAATTCGAAAATAAAGGAACTGAAGCTGTTAAAGCCGAATACAACCGACGGCGAGAATATCATTTACAATACCGTAATGAACGATGACGATGAAACCGATCTGATAATTGAAAGGACTCCTGCAGATCAGCTTCCCAAAGACAAAAAAGCCGCGGCAGCGCTGCTTGAATCTGAAGCGGAAAGCGCAAGAAGCTATATCGAGAAGTTGTTTTTCAATACAAAAAAATACGATCTCGGAGATGTAGGCAGATATAAAATTAATTATAAGCTCGGATTAAACATCGATCCGCACATAACTGTATTAACGCTTGAAGACATTGTAAACATTATCAATTTTATCAGAGATCTTGCGGACGGAAAGAAAGACGTGGATGACATTGATCATCTAGGAAACAGGAGAGTAAGAACAGTAAACGAGCAGCTCAGCGCGCAGTTTTCTCTGGGGCTTTCGAGAATGTCGAGAACAATCCGCGACAAGATGAGCATACATGACGAGGAGAATCTTACACCTTCAAAGCTGATCAGCGCAAGACCAATAACCAGCGCTTTGTCATCGTTTTTCGGAACGAGTCAGCTTTCGCAGTTTATGGATCAAACGAATCCTCTTGCTGAGATGACGCATAAGAGAAGAATCAGCGCTCTCGGACCAGGTGGACTTTCGAGAGAAAGAGCGGGCTTTGAAGTTAGAGACGTTCACTATACGCATTACGGCAGATTATGTCCTATCGAGACGCCTGAAGGTCCGAACATCGGACTTATTTCATCGCTTTGCATACATTCAAGAATTAACGAGCTTGGATTCATCGAGACGCCTTACAGGAAAGTTGTAAACGGAAAAGTTACAGATGAAATAGAATTTTTATCTGCAGAGAAAGAAGATTATTTTAAAATTGCTCAGGCAAATGAGCCTGTTGACGGAAGAGGAAATTTTCTTAATGACAGGATTAAGGGAAGATATAAAGGAGATTTTCCTTTATTTAAAGCTGAGGAAATAGATTACATGGACGTTGCCACAAATCAGATAGTCAGCGCGGCAGCGGCGCTTATTCCATTTCTTGAACATGACGATGCAAACAGAGCATTGATGGGCAGCAATATGCAGAGACAGGCAGTACCACTGTTGAGACCTGAAGCTCCGGTTGTCGGAACGGGATTTGAAGAGATAGTTGCAAAAGATTCGAGGACGATGCTTCTTGCCGAGGCAGACGGAGTAGTGGAATATGTTTCAGGAGATAGGATTATTGTTAGATATAACATAAAGGAAGATTCTGACGAGAGCCTGTTAAGTTTTGAAAGTAAAAAACTTGTAGAATATCAATTGGTGAAATTTCTCAGGACAAATCAGGATACCTCAATTAATCAGAGACCGGTGGTAACCGAAGGGCAGAGAGTTAAAAAAGGCGACGTACTTGCTGATGGTTCATCAACTCAGCATGGAGAGCTTGCACTTGGAAGAAATGTGCTTGTTGCTTTCATGCCGTGGAGGGGATACAATTTTGAGGATGCGATTGTGATTAGCGAAAAGCTTGTTGCCGATGATGTATATACTTCCATACATATAGAGGAATTCAGTCTTGAGGTAAGAGACACAAAGCGAGGCGAGGAGGAGCTGACGAAGGAAATTCCCAATGTAAGCGAGGAAGCGACAAAGGATCTCGATGAAAACGGTATTGTCAGGATAGGCGCAGAGGTAAAAGAAAACGACATTTTAATCGGCAAAGTAACGCCAAAAGGAGAGACAGAGCCGACGCCCGAAGAAAAACTTCTAAGAGCGATTTTTGGCGATAAGGCGGGAGACGTAAAGGATGCATCGCTAAAAGCAACTCCTGGACTGAAGGGAATCGTGATTAACAAAAAACTTTTTTCGAGAAAGACGAGGGATACCGAGAGCAAGAGAGATGAGAAGAGAAAGATAGATAAGTATGAGCTTGAAAGGAAAAAAGAAGTAAAAGATCTGAATCATAAGATTGCCGAGAAGTTTGATATTCTGCTTGATGGAAAAGAGTCAACCGGAATTAAAGACAAAAAAGGCAACATCATTATTAAAAATGGCGCAAAATTCAGGAAAGATACGTTTGTAAATCTCATTGAAAATCAGGGATATGGTTTGAGTGATTTTGATTATGATGGAGAATGGTCTGACAACAGAAGGGCAAACGGACTTATACCCGATATTTACAGAAACTATACATTTAAGCTTAATGAAATAGAAGAAAGATACAAAAGACTGAAAGATAAAGTAAAGCTCGGCGACGAACTCCCTACCGGAGTTGTAAAGCTTGCAAAAGTTTATGTAGCAAAGAAAAGAAAATTATCTGTCGGCGACAAGATGGCAGGAAGACACGGTAATAAAGGAGTCGTCGCAAAGATAGTTCCGCAAGAAGACATGCCGTTTTTACCGGACGGAACGCCTGTTGACATAGTATTGAATCCGCTCGGAGTGCCTTCGAGAATGAATCTCGGACAGCTTTATGAGACGGCTCTCGGCTGGGCAGCAAAGAAACTCGGATTGAAATTTGCAACCCCGATATTCGACGGTGCATCAGTGGACGAGATTATAAACATTCTTCAGAAAGCGGGATTGAGCGAAAACTCCAGAACTGATCTTTATGACGGAAAGACGGGAGAGAAGCTTGATCAGAAAGTTACTGTGGGATACATTTATATGCTAAAGCTTTCACATCTTGTTGACGATAAAATGCATGCGAGGTCAATCGGACCGTACTCTCTAATCACACAGCAGCCGCTCGGAGGAAAAGCGCAGTTTGGCGGACAGAGGTTCGGTGAGATGGAATGCTGGGCATTGCAGGGATACGGCGCATCTCACATACTTCAGGAAATGCTTACATACAAGAGCGATGACGTAACAGGCAGAAGCAAGGTATATGAAGCGATTATCAAAGGAGAAAATCTTCCCGAGGCAGGGATACCGGAATCATTTAATGTATTGCTGAAGGAGCTTCAGGGATTATGTCTGGATTTAAATCTTGACGAGTAAAATATTGCCGTGGTGATATGCTCTTGACGGGAATTCTTTAGCAGGTACAAACAAAGCGGAAGAAATGAAATCGGATTTGACGCCAGTCAGGGTGTCCGGGCGATGAATCGCTATGCCGGGTTTTATGTATAAAAGATAATTAGAAGCGAATGAGTTTTCGGAAAATTAGAAAATGATTTTGTTTAACAATAACACAATTCACACAGACTCTCATGCACAAGGTTTATCTAACGGCATTTATGCTGAATACTGCCCGGCGGGAAATTTTAATGTTATCGGAAATACAATATCAAACACGGGAACCGGCATGACGCTTATCGGGTGTTCGCCATTTGTTACGCAGAATATTTTAGAGGGAAATGAATATGCCGAGTCAGGAATCTTTGTCGATAATGTAAATGGAAAGTTTTAATATAATAAGAAGTATGAATTTTATTATGCATAAAAATTCAATCCCGAAAGGAAGTTCTGTAACATTGAAAGTATATGACATAACGGGCAGAGAGGTAAAAACATTAATCAACGAATACAAGCAAAGCGGAAGTTATGAAACGGAGTTTGATGCCAGCCTGTCGGCGAGGCAGGGAAACGCAATGTCGAGCGGGGTGTATTAACCCCTCCCCAACTCTCCCCTTGAGAGTGTCTCAAAACATATTGATAAAAAATGATTATATTTGCAAAACAAATTTAAAAAGAATGTCACATCAGATTAAAGCAAATTACGATCAGAATTTTTTGTTGCCGCCCTCACTAGAGGAAT
>JABAQZ010000037.1 GCA_019187405.1 Ignavibacteria bacterium | reverse complement strand
GCTGATCTTGTTGATACTCTTTAAATACTGCTTCCATTATTTATTTTTTTTCTGCAAATATAAACATAATTTTATTAACAATTTTCCATTTTCAGATAAAAGTTTAAAAGACTTTTTGGACAGCCCCAGAAATGCGAGAAAGGAAAACTCAGGAAGTCCCTCTACATTACACCCCTTGTTACCATTCTCCCGATTGGGAACAATTAAGAGATATTCTAACTGTGCATACGCTCCCAATCGGGAGATTGTGAGCGAGGTGGTGGAATCAGGAGATTGGGAGAGAGTTGGTGTAAAAAGTAAATGAACTTTCGATGTGGAAAAATTTTTTCTAATTGTGTATTCAGATCATTTTAAACAAACATTGGTCCCAAACTCCCAACCCGGAGATTGGTAGTGAGAGGAAACAAGTATTCAAAGAAATAATAATGAATAAATGTTTCACCCTTTTAAAGAAACTAAGAAACATATAATTAACTTTACCATTCTCTCCTAACTAAATTCTACAGCATACTTTTACTTTTATTTATGTTATTTTCCTTTAAAAATTCAGGGAGATTTATATTTGAAGAAGCTTACCAAAAATAAAGAAAAATTTGGAAATCAGGAATCAGTATTACTCATCCGCTATATTGTCAAATTTTTTTTTATTGTTACCGCTGGTATAACATTTCTCTGCAAGTTTTGCATTGCGCAGCCTGCAAACATAAAGTTCGAGCCAATAAAATCTGAAAACAGCCTGCCTTCATTGAATGTTAGTTGTCTGATTGAAGATAAAAAAGGATTTATCTGGATCGGTACA
Source organism: Ignavibacteria bacterium (assembly GCA_019187405.1). GTDB lineage: Bacteria > Bacteroidota > Ignavibacteria > Tepidaquicellales > Tepidaquicellaceae > JABAQZ01. The sequence goes on along the minus strand of JABAQZ010000037.1, from coordinate 23,493 downwards.
GATGCCGGACTTGCAAGATATGACGGATACAGATATAAGATATATACAAATAATCCTCATGATTCAAATTCTCTGAGCAGTAATCAGATTAACAGTTTATTTATGGACAGGGAAGGAATACTATGGGCAGCAACAGAATATGGATTGAATAAGTATGAAAGCGCATCTGACATTTTCAGCTCTTTTTTGATATCAAAAAATATTAGTACAGACATTGAAAATAATTTGAAGGTGTTTCAATTTTATGAAGATGATAAAAATTTGTTCTGGATTACCGCATGGAACGGATTAATTGTTTTTAACAAAAAAACAGGAGAATTTGAGAATATAAATAAATATATTAAGGACAATGAATATTACAAACTATCATCAACAAGATTTATTTTTGAAGATAGTAAAAAAAATCTATGGTTCATTACTTACAACAATGGCATATTTAAATATGATATTTTATCCGGTAATCTGACACAATATTTAAGAAGCATAGGATACCCTGAAGGTCTTCCGGACTTCTTCGTAACTCCTTTGATTCTTACAAAAGATAATATATTTTGGATAGGGGTTAGTTACGAAAAAAGATTCCTTAGTTATTTAAAAGTTTCTTTAGGGAATACGGGTGAGTTCTCACCAGAATCAGTTGAATACAAAAATTTTTCCATGAAAGAGATTGGTTTACAGGATACCATTACAGGCAGGATTTATACTGCTATTGAAGATAAGAACGGTTTATTGTGGATTGGTTCTAATAGTGGTATAACATTAAAAGATAAGGAAAGTGATAAATTTTATAATTTGAATAATATTTCAATCAGCAGCAGCATATCTGTTGGAATTTCAATCAGTGACATTATTGAAGACAGAAGAGGAATAATTTGGGTTGCATCAGAAAAAGGAATCAGCATTTATAACCCCGGAACTTATAAATTTCCGGTTTACTTTTATAACAATCACTCTGATGATGGTAAAGAATTCCAGACAATAACTTCGATTTACGAAAAGGATAGAGATATTTTCTGGCTTGCTTCAATGAGGCATTTAGTAAAATGGGACAGGAAGAATCAGTTGATAATCAAATATCTGCCTGATTCTTTAGGCACCAGAAAGTTCTTCAGAATTTTTATTGATTCTAAAAATATTCACTGGCTGATCTGTGAAAACAGCAATAATCTTAGAAAATATAATCCTGAAAAGAATGAAATAAATAATTACTACAGGCATATGCTTGTTGATGGAAGCCTAGGGATGTTGATAAGAGAAATGTTTGAAGATTCAGAAGGAATACTATGGTTAAGTACAGACGACGGCTTATGCTCTTTTGGAGAAGACAGGAAACTTTTAAGCAGATACATGAATGAAATTAATAATCCGGAAAGCATAAGTCATAATTCAATAACAAATATCTATGAAGACAAAGACGGGAGGATCTGGGCTCGAACAGGTGCAGGACTTGACAGGTTGGATAAGAAATCAAATATATTTTCACATTATACAAACATAGAGTCTGATTCAACGAGCTTGAGCAATAACATAGTAACTTCATATTATGATGACGGGTATGGCTATTTATGGATGACGACATACGGAGGAGGTTTAAACAGATTTGAAAAGAAAACGGAGAAATTTATTTACATTACTGAAGATGACGGCTTTGCAAGTAACTTCATGCATCATATTCTTCCGGATGATCACGGTAATCTCTGGATAAGTTCCAATAAGGGGATCTCAAAATTTAGCCCTTCAACCGGAAAGATCAATAATTATAATACGGCTGATGGTTTACAGGGCGATGAATTCGGTGCTGTAGCATTTAGATCTAAATCGGGTGAAATGTTTTTCGGAGGAGAAAATGGAATTAACATATTTCATCCTGACAGCATTAAGGAAAATCCGAATATACCTGATATTGTGCTGACTTCATTTAAGATATTCAACAAAGAAGCTGACCTTAAGAAATCAATAACAGAAACAGATGAGATAAATCTTTCCTACAAAGATAATTTCTTTTCGATTGAGTTTTCAGCTCTCGATTATTCCAACACAATGAAAAATCAGTATGTGTATAAGATGGAAGGAATAGATAAAGACTGGGTTAAATCAGATGCATCAAAACGTGAGGCAAGCTACACGGATATTGATCCCGGAGAATATACATTCCGGGTTAAGGGTTCGAATAATGACGGTGTATGGAATGAAGAAGGTGCTTCGGTAAAAATTATTATTACTCCACCCTGGTGGCAGACATGGTGGTTCAGAGGCAGCGGTATTTTGCTGATAATAGGTCTTTTGGGTTATACACGGCAGAGAAAGTTATCTAAGATAAGAGAAGAATTGCATCGTCAGTCTGAGTTTACTAAACAGCTTATAAATACACAGGAAGCTGAAAGAAAAAGAATAGCAGGCGAACTGCATGACAGTCTTGGTCAAAACCTTTTGGTCATTAAGAATAAGCTGCTTTCAGAAATGAAGATACAAAAAGAAAATTCCAATCTTAGTGAATTATCCGGTCTTACATCAGATACTTTGCAGGAAGTAAGAAACATTTCCCACAACCTGCATCCATATCAGCTTGAACAGCTTGGATTAACTAAAGCAATAGAATTTATTATCAAAAGTGTTTCTGATTCAGGTAATTTAATATTCAGATCAGATATTGACAATATTGATTCTGCATTAAATCAGCAAAATGAAATTAACATTTACAGGATAATACAGGAGTGTATGAATAACATCTTAAAACACTCATCCGCTTCAGAAGTTGATATGAGTATAAAGAAAAATGAAAATAATCTTTCAATTCATGTTTTCGATAACGGGAAAGGATTTCTTTCGGAGCATCAGCAGAATTTAAAAGAAGGCGGGGGTTTTGGATTAATGGGGATATCAGAAAGAGTAAAATTACTTAACGGTAAGCTTGAGATTGAATCTTCATATGGGAAAGGGACTCGTATTCAAATAGAAATTCCATATTCAAATTTAAGTAAAGAGAATATCAAATAATGAATCCTGTATTCAACAGCACAATATTTAAATCAATATTCAGATTTCTGATAAAGAGAATAATCATAATTTCGATTATCATGTCAGCACATAACTCTTATTCACAACAGGAAATAAGATTTGAGCACATTACAGTTCAGGACGGTTTACCAGAAAACTCTGTAAGACAAATCATACAGGATTATCAGGGATTTTTATGGTTTGCTACACAAAACGGATTGGTCAAGTACGACGGATACAAGTTTATTGTATATAACTTCAACCCTTTAGACAGTCACAGTATTGGCGGAAGGAACATTTTTTCTTTGTACGAAGACAGATCGAAAATCATTTGGATCGGTACGGAGTTTGGATTAAGCAAATATGACCGTGAGAAAAACCGGTTTGATAATTATTTTTTAGGTGACAATATGCAAGACAGATATTTTATATTTTCAATATGTGAAGATGATTATGGTTTTTTATATTTCGGTTCAATTGGCACAGGTCTATATAAATTCGATAAAGCAAAAAAATCCTACACAAAATTTAAACACAATCCGGATGACAGTAAGAGTATTGGCAGTGATAATATCAATAGAGTTATCGGGGGAGATTCTTCAACAATTTGGATTGGTACATCTGATGACGGGTTAATTAAATTTAATATAATAGAGCAGACTTTTAAAAGTTACAAATCTAAGCCGGGTGATTCCAATTCTATTATCAGCAATTATGCTTATTCATTATATAAAGACCGGTCGGGGAATTTATGGATAGGCACCAATCGAGGACTGAACAAGTTCGATGAAATGACTGAAACTTTTACTGCATACAAAATACCAATTGAAGATCAGGTCATTCCGGAAAATTTCGAGATTGAGGATATTCATGAGGACAAAAACGGATTCTTATGGTTTGCTGTTGTCAATTATGGACTTGTTAAATTTGAACCGGCTACCGGCAGATTAATTAAATATGAAAATGATCCACTTAAAAATTTCACTTTAAGCTCGAATATTGTATCATGTGTGTTTGAGGATCGGTCGGGGGTATTGTGGGTTGGAACTTTCTGGGGAGGCATGAACAAATATGACCAGCGAAAATCAAAATTCACACATTTTATGCCTAATATTAATGAAAACAATATTAATATAAATGTTGAATCATTATTAAAAGATTCTTCAGGAGATATATGGGTAGGTACATTTAACGGCCTGAACAGATTCGATAGAAATACCAATACTTTCGTTGACTTTAACAAAATAACAGGGAAAAAAGAAAAACTTGGCTCAAGCAGAATCAGAAAATTATTCACAGATAGTTACGGTTATTTTTGGATAGGAACAATCGACGGACTAATGAAATATGACACAAAGAAAAAAGCAATATCAGTATTCAAACATATTCCCGGTGATACAACCAGCATTACAGGAAATTTAATTAACGATATTTACCAGGACAGAAAAGATAATTTATGGATATGTACATCAACGGGTTTGAATGTTTTTGACAGAAAATATAATACATTTAAAACCTATCAACATAATAATGATGATTCGAATAGTATAAGTAATGATCAAGTTCTATGCATATATGAGGACAGTGTTGATGATTTATGGTTAGGGACAAACTGGGGCGGCTTAAATAAATTCGATCGGGTCACGGGGTCATTTATTACATACCATTATCCCCGGCTGGGTTTCACCACCCTAGAGCCAATTCTTGAAGATAATCAAGGCAATCTCTTGATAGGGTCTTATCAAACCGGACTTAATACATTCGATCGAAATACAGGTGAAATAAGATACATTACAGAAAAAGAGGGATTGATCAATAATACAATAAGCAGTATGATAAAAGATAATTCCGGAAATCTTTGGGTCGGAACTGATTATGGGTTAACAAGATTCAATCCCGTTACAAACAGTTTGAAAAATTTTGACAAGAACGACCTTCCGTTTACCCGATTTTTAAAAGGGGTCATCAAAGATAATGACGGATATTTATATTTTGGAGGAGAGGGCGGTTTCATAATGTTTCACCCTGATAGCATTAAAGATAATGAACATGTTCCTGAAATTGTATTGACGGAATTCATGATGTTTAATAAAGCTGTTCAACCGGACGAAGATTCACCTTTAAAAAAAAATATCAATGTAGCTGATAAAATTGAGCTTAGTTATTATGATAATTCTTTTTCATTCGAGTTTGCGGCACTTGATTACAAAAATCCAGGCAGAAATCAATATGCATATATGATGGAAGGTTTTGATAAAAACTGGATCGGTTCAGGGAATATCAGGAATGCTTATTATACTAACCTTGATCCGGGCGAATATACATTCCGGGTTAAGGGTTCGAATAATGACGGTGTATGGAATGAAGAAGGTGCTTCGGTAAAAATTATTATTACACCACCCTGGTGGCAGACATGGTGGTTCAGAGGCTGCGGTATTGTGTTGATAATAGGTCTTTTGGGTTATACACGGCAGAGAAAGTTATCTAAGATAAGAGAAGAATTGCATCGTCAGTCTGAGTTTACTAAACAGCTTATAAATACACAGGAAGCTGAAAGAAAAAGAATAGCAGGCGAACTGCATGACAGTCTTGGTCAAAACCTTTTGGTCATTAAGAATAAGCTGCTTTCAGAAATGAAGATACAAAAAGAAAATTCCAATCTTAGTGAATTATCCGGTCTTACATCAGATACTTTGCAGGAAGTAAGAAACATTTCCCACAACCTGCATCCATATCAGCTTGAACAGCTTGGATTAACTAAAGCAATAGAATTTATTATCAAAAGTGTTTCTGATTCAGGTAATTTAATATTCAGATCAGATATTGACAATATTGATTCTGCATTAAATCAGCAAAATGAAATTAACATTTACAGGATAATACAGGAGTGTATGAATAACATCTTAAAACACTCATCCGCTTCAGAAGTTGATATGAGTATAAAGAAAAATGAAAATAATCTTTCAATTCATGTTTTCGATAACGGAAAAGGATTTCTTTCGGAGCATCAGCAGAATTTAAAAGATGGCGGGAGTTTTGGATTAATGGGGATATCAGAAAGAGTAAAATTACTTAACGGTAAGCTTGAGATTGAATCTTCATATGGGAAAGGGACTCGTATTCAAATAGAAATTCCATATTCAAATTGAAAAAAATATTTGATAGAGTTATTTCATGAGAGCTCAATTGAATACTATATTAAGTTATATTATAAATTTTCTGGATAAGAGAATGATAATCACTTTGATTATTTTATTTACGCATAATAGTTATTCACAGCAAAATTTTACATTTGATCACGTAGGATATGAATCCGGTCTTCCTGATTTATTTATGCCTATAGATTTAGTTCAGGATCAACTCGGTTTTTTATGGATTACATCATTTAATTCATTGGTCAAATATGATGGTTACAGTATGAAAGTTTATCATAACATTAAAGATTCAACAGCAAACAATTCCTTGTTTATTGACAGTGATAGTATTCTATGGGTTGGGACGAGTAATGGATTAAGCATGTATCAGCCTGAGAAAGATACTTTTGTTAATTATGTTTTCTATTCTGAAGGGTTTTTTATTTTTAATTACCGGACACGTACAATTCAGGAAGACAGAAATGGATTATTATGGATATGTTCGTATTTTTCAGGACTTTATTCTTTTGATAAAAACACAAAGAAAGTAACAGCTTATAAGCACGATACTGAAAATCCAAATTCAATCAGTACTGATACTCTCAATGGCATTGTAATAGATGATAAAAACAATTTGTGGATTAATACTGTAAGTAACGGTATAGAAAAATTTGATATAGACAGTAAGCAATTCACACACTATACTTTTAATGAAAAAGACAGCAATTCAATTGGATCAAATTATACCAGAACAATGTATAAGGAAAAATCCGGGAACATATGGATTGTTCTTGACAATAACAGATTCGATGAATTGAATCCCGCAACAGGACAATTCAATCACTTCCGGCTTGATGCAGAAAGTGAAATGAACTCTATCTATAAAGATGAATACGGAATTTTGTGGATAGCATCAGGTTTGTCCGGAAACGGGATCACCTTGTTTGATAAAAACAGAAAAGTATATACTCATATTAAACATGATCCGCTGGATACCAGAAGTCTGAAAGAAACTTACTCTATTTTAATAGATGAAGACCGCTCAGGTGTTATTTGGATTGGGACTAGTAATCGAGGTTTTGAAAAGTTTGTCAGGCAAAAGCAAATATTCAAACAATATAAAATCGAACTGAGCCAATCCCGGATTCTTTCTATTACCGGAGACAGTTCATCCAATATCTGGATTGGCACTTTGAATGGTTTGTTCAGATTGGAACATGCTACCGGCAAATACACTCAATTTAAGAATGAGAAAAATAATTCTAACAGCTTAAGTAATAATCAAGTGAGATCATTGTTATTAGATAATACCGGAACTCTGTGGATAGGCACAATTAACGGTTTAAATAAATTAGATATTAAAAGCAGCAAATTCACTCGTTATCTGCACGATCCCCGTGATACAAATAGTATTGCTGATAATGTTTTAGAGTGTCTGTTTGAAGACAGCTACGGTGACCTTTGGATCGGGACGGGACTTAATGGTCTTGATAAATTTGACAGGAAGAAAAATATTTTCATTCATCATAAAAATAATTCCAATGATTCCTCCAGTATTTGTTCGGCAAATATAAAAACTATGTTTGAGGATAAGAATGGTACAATGTGGTTTGGTTCAGGATTAGTTTATGATGGGATGTCGAGGCTTGACCGTACTAACAATACTTTTACAACATTCTACAATGAATTATCTATCAGAGGGATAACCGATTTATACATTGATAAGAAAAACAGATTTTGGATAACAAGTTATTTGACCGGATTAAGTTTGTTTGACAGAAATACGGGAAATGCGAAAGCTTATGATATGAATTCTGGTTTACCGTCTAATTATGTCGCAAATATTTTAGAAGATAATTCCGGAAGGCTTTGGCTCAGCACTCACCATGGAATTTCAAGATTCGATCCGGAAACTGAAACATTAAGGAACTTTACAAAAGAAGATGGTTTGAGTGTAACTAATATTGGTGTTAACTCAGTATTTAAAAGCAATGACGGGACAATATATATCGGTGGAATCGGAGGAATGATAAGCTTTCATCCGGATAGTCTGCTTGAAAAAACACTAGCACCTAATATTGTCCTAACCGATTTTAAAATATTTAACAAATCGATAGCCCCATCCGAAGATTCACCTTTAAAAAAAAATATCAATGTAGCTGATAAAATTGAGCTTAGTTATTATGATAATTCTTTTTCATTCGAGTTTGCGGCACTTGATTACAGAAATCCAGGCAGAAATCAATATGCATATATGATGGAAGGTTTTGATAAAAACTGGATCGGTTCAGGGAATATCAGGAATGCTTATTATACTAACCTTGATCCGGGCGAATATACATTCCGGGTTAAGGGTTCGAATAATGACGGTGTATGGAATGAAGAAGGTGCTTCGGTAAAAATTATTATTACTCCACCCTGGTGGCAGACATGGTGGTTCAGAGGCTGCGGTATTTTGCTGATAATAGGTCTTCTGGGTTATACACGGCAGAGAAAGTTATCTAAGATAAGAGAAGAATTGCATCGTCAGTCTGAGTTTACTAAACAACTTATAAATACACAGGAAGCTGAAAGAAAAAGAATTGCAGGCGAGCTCCATGATACTCTTGGACAGGATTTACTTATTATAAAAAATAAAGCTCTGCTTGGTATGAAAAATCCACTGAAAAATCCGGAAGTGGTTGCTGATATTTCTGAGATTAGTTCATCCTCACTTCAGGAAGTTAGAGAGATTTCTTACAATCTGCATCCTTATCAGCTGGAACAGCTTGGCTTAACAAAAGCAGTTGAATCAATAATTGAGAGGGCATCTAAATCTTCTTCTATAAAATTCAGTTATGAACTGGATAACATAGATAAACTTTTTAATCCGGAGACAGAGATAAATCTTTTCAGAATGATACAGGAAAGTATTAATAATATTCTCAAACATTCGGAAGCAACCGAAGCGGTAATATCGGTATTAAAAGATTCGGAAGAAGTATCCGTTAATGTAAAAGACAACGGAAAAGGTTTTGATGTATTGATATCCAAATCAAAACGCGGACTCGGACTAATGAGTCTGTTTGAAAGAGCAAAAATATCCGGAGCAAAAGTTGATATAGATTCCCGACCTGGTAAAGGTACATTAATAAATATTTCTATTTCAATTCCCATAAATTAAATTGAAAAAAATAATATGACAGATATAATCAGAATAATAATTGCCGATGATCATCCGATATTCCGGAGCGGATTGAAGAGTATTATTAAAAGTGAAGAAAATATTCAGATAATAGGAGAAGCAGCCGACGGCAAGAAAGCACTTGAGCTTATATTGAATGAAAAGCCGGACATTGCCGTGCTGGATATGTCAATGCCGGAGAAAACCGGACTTCAGGTATTAAGTGAACTGAAAGACAGAAAATGTACAGCAAAAGTAATATTCCTGACAATGTTTAGAGAAGAAGACATATTTGATGAAGCAATGAACCTCGGAATTGACGGTTATGTTCTTAAAGAAAGCGCGGAGAACGACATCGTGGATTGTATAAATCAGGTAGCAAGGAATAATTATTATATCAGCCCGGTCATATCAAACCTGTTTGTAAAAAGACGGAATAAAGCAGAAGATCTTGACAGGCAGAATCCTTCTCTTCTTAATCTTACACTAACTGAAAGGCGTATTCTGAAACTGATCAGTCAGAATAAAACCAGCAGGGAAATATCGGAAGAATTATTTATCAGTTCAAAGACTGTAGATAATCACAGAACCAACATAAGCAATAAATTAAACCTTCACGGCACACACAGCCTGGTAAAATTTGCAATAGAAAACAAGTCCATCATTTAAACGAATAGATTTTCCGGTTATATGTAACATCGCATTCTCATTCCATTAGAAAAACTTCCAATTCATTCATTAACGCTCTTCTTGAAAGAATTTCACATGTCTAAAATGGGGTCTTTCACACGGTATTAAAATGTGAACCACTCTATTCATTAAAGTTAATTTATCCTGCATTTTTGTACATGAATGCAACACTATTGATTGTTGAAGATAATGTTAAGATGCGAAATCTCATAAAGGATATGTTTGCTCCGATATTCAAAAATATTTATGAATGTGATGACGGTTCAAAAGCTTTAAAGTCTTACGCATTAAGCAAACCCGAGTGGGTTTTTATGGATTTAAAAATGAAGGAAATGGATGGAATAGCAGCTACAAAAGAAATCATCAGTAAATATCCGGATGCTAAGATATTAATAGTAACAGATTTCAATGATGATGAATTAAGAAAAGTTGCTGCACGCAACGGCGCGATAGATTATGTGCTGAAAGAAAATCTTGAAGAGATATTTAAGATAATAAACAAGCAATAACAAGATTTCAAAACAAATTAAAGAAAGAGAAAATCAAAATGAAGATCATGAAATGCAACACGAAATAATTTATAAACCTAAACTAAGGAGTAAAAAATGTCAGTCGTAAACTGCGGACCAAACCACAAGGTATTTGAATCAATGGGAAGTGCAACAGGTTTGATTATTGATGCAATAGATGTTCATAATCATGCCTATAGCAGAGCTTATTATTCCTGTCTTGCAAAATGCAACAGTTGGAAAAACTCAACAACATGCAAACCGAGCTGCGGACATAAAAGCTCATGGACTGAAATAAAATCAGTCAGCTTTTATGCAAAATCCTCAGGTGCAAAAATTACTGTACAGGCTACAATCAGGATGAAAGTAACGGTTAAATGCAGAGGATTAATCATAGGAACAGCAAAGAAGAAAAGCTCAGGAAAAAAGAAATGATTCAGAATTAGTAAAGAATGAAATTGACCGGATGATTTTAAATTATTTTTTAAGGTCATCCGGGTTAATTCAAAGGACTATTTATCTAAACTTAAAGCAATGAGTATCAATAATATAGAAATAATATTCATTTATAGTATTGTTTAATACAAATAAATCGAAAGGAGAAAAAATGAATTCGATAAAATACTATTTAATAATAATTTTTGTTTTTAGCATTCAATTTAATATAAATAATGTATCTGCACAATGGACCCAGGCCGGGGATCTGAATGATATCGGCTTGTATCCGTTTATTTCTGTCGTTGATTCAAACATAGTTTGGATAGCCGGAGGAGAAATTTCAGCAGTTGTTTACAGGACAATAAACGGAGGTTTAAACTGGATTTCTATACCGACAAACGGACTGCCATTTGAGCTTTCAGGAATTGCCGCAAAGGATGCTTCAGCTGCATTTGTATGTGATTATGCAGGAACTAAGACAGGCGGAAATGCAAAAGTGTTTAAAACAACTAATGCCGGAATGAACTGGATACTTATTGATTCGACCGGAGGAACCAATGGATATTTTAATGGAATTAAATTTTCTAAAACTCAGCCTCAATTCGGAGTTACATTCAGTGATCCTCCTTCAGGAAAGGGAAATCCTTATTTCCTGTTAAAGACTACAGACGGAGGTAACAACTGGTCAAGGTCAAGTGCACCCGGAATTCCAAATACTTTTGGTTTATTTTATACATTATTTGTGATTGATCCGATGATGTACGGATTTCAAATTATTAATCCGACTACTACACAAACTAAGTCATACATTACAAAAGACGGAGGAGCAAACTGGATAAATGGTAATCAGAATATAACTTACGCCGAAGGTGTGGATCTGGTATTCAGTGATAATAAGCAGACGGGTTTGATTACAAACTATAACACAAATCATGAAATATTCAGAACTACAAACGGAGGTGTTAACTGGAATTCAGGCAGCACAGGATTGAATCTTTCCGGATTCAACGGTGCATGCTGGATTTCCGGAACGAATACGGTATTTATATATTCTAATGCAAGTACTTCGGGAAATAATATAATCAGAAGTGATGACGGCGGATTTAACTGGACTGCTCAAAGTACATCAAATACACCTGGACTCATGGAAATGGACTATGCAAGATTCAATAATACAATAGTTACTTACTGTGTTTCATCAAAAGGAAATATAATTAAAAGCAGACAAAGCGTTCAAAATACAGGGATTTTACAATCCGGTAATAATGTGCCCGGAGATTTTAAACTTTATCAGAACTATCCGAATCCGTTCAATCCTAATACAAAAATCAGATTCAGCATTGCAAGTGAAAAGAATAACGGGAAACAGAACGTGAAACTGATTGTATATGACCTGCTCGGGAAAGAACTAGTTAAATTAGCAGACAATAAGTTAAGTGCGGGAAGTTATGAAGTAGAATTCAACGGCGGTAACTTACCGAGCGGGATTTATTATTACAGGCTTTCAGCGGAAGATTACGTTGAAGTAAAATCAATGATTTTAATAAAATAAAAAATTAATTAAGAAAAAAATTATGTTAAACAAAAATCAAATTAAATTTATTGTCTTAACCGGAATTGCATTTTTGTTTTCCGGAATTTCTTCAGCTCAGATATTCTGGGATCAGGCATGCGGATTTAACGGAACAAGCTCGAGTTACATTTCAGTAAAACATTCATCATCTCTGAACATCACGGGAAGTTTTACGATAGAAATGTGGATTTATCCGATGTCAACATCTACAAACAGGCAGATTATTCAAAAAAGAAATGCCGGGGCTTCCGGATATGAAGTTTTTCTTACGTCTGCAGGGAAAGTTGCCGTAAAAACAAATTTTGTTACAAGACTCACCGGTAATTCAGTTTTGCCGATAGATGAGTGGTCTCACATTGCTGTGAGATATAATGTGTCAAATGATAACTTTTCTATATACATTAACGGTGTACTGGATAATTCTGCAACAGCAGCAGGTGCAGCTCCAATTTCAAACAGCGATTCTCTGTGGATAGGAAAAGGTACAACAAATTATTTTGAAGGAACTATTGATAATTTAAGAATATGGGATACAGTACAGACACCGACTCAGGTAGATAATTTTTACAGAAGCATAATCGCGACTAACTCAGGGAAATTTTCACATCTTGTATTATCAATGCCGTTTCAGCCTGACAACTCAGCCGGAGATGATTTTACTTTGAATGACATGACAAGCCGAGGCAATGACGGAATAAACAGAGGAGTAATTGCAGTCGATTTTAGTAACAAACCTTCTGTCACAACTACTTACAATGATTGTATAGAGCTGGACGGAGATGCTGATTATTTAGCCGGTCCGGCTAACAGTGTAGTGAGTCCCACTTCTGAAATAACCTTAGAAGCCTGGGTGCAGATGGATCCTTATTATTTTAATTTTAGTGATTATGTAATAGTTTCAAAAGGACTTACGGAGGCTATTAATACTTCAAGATATGCTATGACTTTAACAAGGGATATCAACTACGGGGTTAAGATAAAGTCTGTAATAAATGGAAACACGGCATTTGAATCCGATTATTTTTTAATATTTGACAGTTTTTTATATCCAAAATGGATGCACGTTGTATTTACATATTCTGCAATTTCAGGAAAGTATGAATTTTTCTATAACGGTATCAGTCTTGGGTACGGTATTAATAATCAGGGGAGCATAAACAGTAACAGTAATGACTCTTTATACATTGGTAATAATTTTGAAGGATTTATAGACGAGGTACGGATTAGCAACAAAGTTAAGTCTATTGATTACATTCATCAATACTTATTCCAAAGTATTGAGGATGGAAATGATTCCTCAAATGTAACAGAAGCGGTATATAATTTTGACGGTTATTTAACAAACTCTGCCGGTGACGGTCCTGCATTAAAATTCAGAAACGATGCAGACTTCAGTCATTCCGCAAGAAAGACAGACAGACCTGTATCACCGCTTATTCGATCATCAGAATTTATGGAAGCATTCTATGTTGATGGTGAGTTTATAAACATTCCTGCATCTGATTTTTCAACTGATGGATATACAATCAACTCCTTAGGTATTAATGAAGTTGATTCAATTACAGATATAAATGTTTTCGTTGCAATGAATCATACTCAGGAAAACAGTCTAAGGATTGTATTATTTTCTCCCGAAGGTGACAGTTGTACGCTTTTTAATCAGGATCAGTTTGAATCTCAGACAGATAACATAATAACAATCTTTGATGATCAGTCAAGCTATTTGTTTACAGATCTTGATAAATATGTTGCTATTACACCCCGCATCCGCCCAAAAAATAATTTAAACTCTGCTTTTTCCGGTGCAAAAACCCATGGATCCTGGAAGCTGAAGATTTATGATTTTTATCTTGGCGATGTAGGAATGCTTTACTCGTGGGGGATTCAGATTAATAACCATTCCGGTAAAAAGATGATACTTGAAACTCAGTCTTACATTCAGGGTTTCTATAATGCAGACTCGAATACTACAATAAGCGATACTATTAGATGCAGATTAAGAAACAGCACATCACCTTATGCTATAGTTGCCACTAAGAAAGATTATTTCAGCAATACGGGAATTGCTTCATTTGATTTTACCGGAAGTCCTGCATCACCAAATGTAAGTTACTTCATCCAGCTTGAACATAGAAATTCCATTGAGACCTGGAGTGCGGGTTCGAGAACTTTTAACTACTTTAGCTATTTTACTCTGAAGTATAATTTTTATTCTTATGATTATTCTGCCTATGGAGACAATCAAATAAAAGTTGATATCTCTCCGACAACGTGGGCATTTTACGGAGGAGACGTAAATCAGGACGGTGTTGTGGATGCAACAGACAACGGTATGATAGATAATGATGCTTCAAATTTTGTAACAGGGTATGTGATTACTGATATTACGGGTGATGATGTTACTGACGCAATTGATGCGGCAATAGCGGATAATAATGCGGCGAATTTTGTTGCGGCGGTCACGCCTTGAGTTAATTACAAATTGCTCCGCCGCGGCGGATTACAAATTACAAATAATTAGTTACAATCCGCCGCATGCGGAATGAATCATTTGATTCGTAATGCAATTTTGTTCCCAATCAGCTTTCCTCGCCTACTGGCGGGGCGATTGGGAACGAGATGTAAAAAAGTAAATCAACAGCGTAACTTCTGTTAAAATTATTAATCTAAAATTTAATTTACTCAAAATTATAAAATAATATATGAATAGGAAAAGTTTTATTCTGTACTTTATATGTGCAATATCATTTTCAGGAGAAGCAGTATTTTCACAAATGAACTGGAATAAAGCTATTCACATTGGAGCAACACAATATGTAGCCGTTCGTCCCACTTCTGTTATTAATATCATGGGAAGTTTTACATTTGAATGCTGGATAAAGAGAAGTCATTATTCCGGCAGCTTTCCTCTAATGGATAAAGGAAATCATGGCAGAATCATGATATACTTTAATGGCTCTAAATTTTGTACAAGAATTAACGGAGAAGACAGGGCATTTTCAACTGCTGATCCAATAACCGAAATTGATTCATGGATTCATTTAGCTTTTACATACAACTCTTCCACAAATGTATTTAATTTTTTTATAAACGGAGTTCTGGATAATTCCGTTTTCAGTTCAGGAAGCACCCCGACATCAACATTAAATGATTCCCTGTATATTTGCAAAAGTGGTGCACCTTTTCCAAGTGTCTTTGGATTGATTGATGAAGTAAGATTATGGAACCGGGCATTGACCGCAGCGGAGATAGTTTTGAATATGAATAAATCACTTGCAGTAACAACAGGAGAATATAACGGACTTGTTTTAGCTTTGAATTTTCAAAGTTATTATGAAACCGGTTTAAGTCTGCAGGATTGGACGGGGAATAATAATACGGCTTTTTTAACCGGTTTAGTTTCGACTATTGATTACACAAACCAACCTTCCGACTATTTAAATCTTAATCTCAGTGCTGCATTTGACGGCTCGAATGATTATATCGCAGTTGAAGACAATTCACCTATAAGCCCTACCGGTTCATATACGCTTCAAGCCTGGATTTATCCGGTTTCAGGTCAGGATGCATTAATTCTTCATAAAGGAACTCCAAATGGTTCTGTTACTGATTACAATCTGGAAATTGTTGACAGAAAACTTGCTGCAGGAAATAATGTCACTGATGATACAATTCAATTGAATAGATGGACGCACGTTGCACTGGCTCATTTCGTGAACGGAATTACAGGTACCAATACATTTTATATCAACGGCGTCAGAGTTCACAGCTTTATAACGGGAAGTGCTGTGCCGGACGGGGATGATTCTCTGTATATAGGAGGAAGTATAGGTCAGTCGGATTTTGAGGGTTACATTGATGAAGTGAGAATATCTAACAAAGCAATGAAACAGTATGAAATTCAAAGCAGTTTGTTCACATCTATAAATCTTGATAACGATTCAGCCGGCGATGTGTCTTACAATATGGATGGTTATTCATATTGCAATACGGCAAACGGAAATAAGCTAAATTTCAGAAACAATGTTTTATTCAGCTCTGCAATTATCCCACCCACTGATAGATTTTTCAATGATTTTTTTCAGAATAGTTTTTACATAAAGCAATCTAACAAAAGAATTCCCGAATCAGGTTCTTCTGGTATTATGGAAGATACGCTGGAGATTGCATTAGATGAGAATCTTAACCAAATTGATTTATTC
This sequence comes from Ignavibacteria bacterium, assembly GCA_019187405.1. Classification (GTDB taxonomy): domain Bacteria; phylum Bacteroidota; class Ignavibacteria; order Tepidaquicellales; family Tepidaquicellaceae; genus JABAQZ01. The sequence continues at coordinate 6,787 of JABAQZ010000037.1, read as the reverse complement.
ATTGCACTTATTCACGGTGATGAAAGTAATTTAACTATTTCATTAATCTCACCCGAAGGAAACACAGCGCTTGTGTATGACCATCATTCGACACTTGCAAGCGGGATTGTGACTATATTTTCAGGTTATGCCGATTCTGTAATAAATAACAATTACATTTCTTTCTGTCCTACTATTAAACCTGTTAATTCATTAGTCAATCAGCTTTACGAAAGTAATATCAAAGGAAAATGGAGACTAGTAATTAGTGATGACGTATCGGGCTCATCCGGCAGACTTTATGGCTGGGGTCTTAGATTTAATACCATGTATTTTAAGAAGAAGCTGGTCGCTTTAAATTATACCCCTGAAGGTTTTTATAATCCCGGTACAAACCTAAGTATAAGTGATACAGTCAGATGTTTCCTTAGAAACTCAACTTCACCTTATAATGTCGTGGATTCCACTAAGAAAAAATATTATGATAATACCGAATATACTCTTACTTTTAACAGCCCAAATGTATCACTTGATTCAAAATATTATTTACAGGTTAAACATAGAAATTCAATCGAAATCTGGAGTTCTGCTTTTATTTCATTTGATGGTTTTACTTCACAGTGTTTTTATGACTTTACATCCGAAATATCACAAACATACGGCGATAATGTAAAACAGGTTGATTCATCTCCCATTAGATTTGCAGCATTCAGCGGAGACGTAAATCAGGACGGAGTCGTGGATGCTACAGACAATGGTATGATTGATAATGATGCTTCAAATTTTGTAACAGGGTATGTGATTACTGATATTACGGGTGATGATGTTACTGACGCAAGTGATGCGGCGATAGCGGATAATAATGCGGCAAATTTTGTTGCGGCGATCACGCCTTAACTTAATTAGAAATGATAATTTACAATCCACCGCAGGCGGAAGAAAGTGGGAAGTGGAAAATTTAAATGAAGTAGAGATTTGATTTGAGAACCCTGACAGCCTTTTATGAAGTTATGTGGAAATTTGAAAGACAGGTTAAAAGGCTGTCAGGGTTGCTGGAATACACTATATCGGAATTTTAATTCCGGAGAAAATTCCGAGAATGAATCAGCTTAGTTTTACCAAGATTATTTTTTAAATCAGGAATACAAAAAAAATAAAAAACACAATTATACAGAAAGGTTAGTACATGAAAACTATTTTATTTACGCTTTCAATTGCTCTTATTCTTGCTTTATCTTTGAAAGGAGATTACTCCGGTAATAGAAAACTTAAACATTCTACTTTTCCTAATCCACTGGAGCTTAAGAGTGTTAGCAAAACCGAATCTATACCTGCAGATGAAAATCCGCAGAAAAATAATCCTGATTGGTATTCCGAAGTAATGAATAATTTATCAGAGATGGAGTATAACATTTCATATTCAGAAGAACTCGGAACTTATCAGTCTCCTAACAGGGCAAACAACATACGTTTCATTTATCATAAAGACGGATTTACAGCGAGGACGAGAGATGTCTATGTGCCGCAAAGTCGCGAAGAAATGATGTTAGAAGTTTTGAAAAAAGAGAAAGAAAAAACCAAATCGAAAGAATGGGAAATTACTTTCAAAGTTGAAGGACTCGCAACCAATTCAACTAACTCAACTAACTCAACCTACTTAACTCAGTTCTCCGGAAGTGAGATCAAAGCCTCCGGAAATAAAGCCTCCATTGAAGACGAAAATATGAGAATAGAATATACAAATGATAAAGAAGGTATGAGACAGGATTTTATAATCAAGAAAAGACCGGAAGGAGAAGGGAAACTAAGATTAAATTTATCGGCAGATACTAAATTAAAGATGATCGTTGGTGCTGATGCGCTTATGTTCAAAGATAAAAAAGGTGAAGACAGGATGAAGTATTCTGCTTTAAAATGCTGGGACGCTAACGGGCGGGAACTGAGAGCATACTTTAAAAAAGATAATTATGAATTACAAATTAAGAATTACGAATTAGAAAGTTTAGAAAAAATTCGTAATACTAAATTCGTAATTCCTAATTCTTTCTCTATCGTAGTCAATGACGAAGATGCAGTATATCCGATTACAATCGATCCGCTTTCGACAACACCGGACTGGTCTATCACCGGGAATTTTTCATTTGGTTATTCAGTCGCTACAGCCGGTGACGTAAACGGAGACGGATACTCGGATGTAATAGTAGGAGCACCTTATGACGTTGGTAAGGTATTTGGTTACTATGGCTCAGCAACAGGACTTTCTTCTAATGCCGATTGGATCGTAACAGGTACTGTAGGCTTCGGTTTTTCAGTTTCCACAGCCGGAGATGTTAATGGAGATGGTTATTCGGATGTAATTATTGGTAATCCGTTTTATGAAACATCTCCGAGTTATGAAAATGGGAAAGTTTTTATTTATAATGGATCATCCAACGGACTTTCTCTTTCACCAAATTGGGAAAGCACTGCAATTGGGAATAGTTATCCTGAATCAAAATTTGGCTATGCGGTTTCAACGGCTGGTGACGTAAACGGAGATGGATACTCTGAGGTGATAATAGGGCAACCCGAATATAGTCATTTTCAAGGTACGCGAAGCGGCAGTGCAAAACTATGGTATGGTTCTTCAACGGGTCCAGGTGTCGGAGATGCCGATTGGATAACATATGGTACCAACTCAGAAGAACCAGATGGAAGATATGGTAATTCAGTTTCAACAGCTGGAGACATAAACGGTGATGGATACTCTGATGTGATTGTTGCAGAATATAAATATAATATAATAAGTTTTGATCCAACTGGTAAGGTATTTGTTTTTCACGGTTCAAGTGCTGGACTTTCAACTACATCTAATTGGCAAGCAATAGGAGGAATAGTTGGAATTGAATTCGGTTACAGTGTTTCCACAGCAGGAGATATTAACGGTGACGGATATTCTGATGTTATTATCGGTGCACCACGATATTATTACCCAGAAATATATGAAGGTACTGCATTTATATATTACGGTTCAGCTGTTGGGTTACCGACACCTGCAGAACCGAATTGGATCGGGGAATGCAATCAGGCGAACGCATTATTCGGTGCCAGTGTATCAGCCGCAGGAGATGTTAACGGCGACGGATATTCAGATATTATTATCGGGGCACCATTTTATGATAATGGTGAGACTGATGAAGGAAAAGCTTTTACTTATTTTGGTTCCTCCTCAGGATTATCAAATACACCTGACTGGACAGAAGAAATCAATCAGGGAAATGCACAATATGGAAATTCAGTTTCACTAGCAGGTGATGTAAATGGAGATGGTTATAGTGATGTCATTGTCGGTGCACATTTGTACGGAGGAACATATTCTTATAACGGAAATCCAACCGGTCTTTCATCTACGTCTAACTGGACAAAGGAAAACAATCAGACAGATTCAGAATTTGGATACAATGTGTCTGCAGCGGGAGATGTAAACAGAGACGGATATTCTGATGTATTAATCGGAGCGCCTTTTTTTGATAACGGTCAGACAGATGAAGGCAAAGTTTTTTCTTTTTATGGTTCGTCCTCCGGACTATCAACTTCTGCTGACTGGACAGAAGAGATAAATCAAGCCGGAGCGAAATTTGGTAATTCGGTTTCTACTGCCGGCGATGTGAACGGAGACGGTTACGGTGATGTAATAATCGGAGCTTATAAATATGATAATATTCATACTGATGAAGGTAAAGTTTTTGTATATCACGGTTCTTCTACAGGTCTTCCATCATCCTCCAACTGGTCAACTTACGGTACTCAGGCAAATGCTAAGTATGGTTATGCAGTTTCAACTGCGGGTGATGTAAACGGCGACGGATATTCAGATGTTGTCGTTGGATCACCATTTTATGATAACGGGCAAACAGATGAAGGCAAAGCTTATGTGTTCTATGGTTCTACAGTCGGATTGTTTCTGTCAAATTGGACTACGGAAAGCAATCAGGCAGGTGCAAATTTAGGATACAGTGTATCTTCAGCCGGGGATGTGAACGGCGACGGATTCAGTGATCTTATGATTGGCGAACCCAATTTTGATGATCTCGAATTTTCAAACAAAGGTATTGCTCTTGTCTTTCATGGCTCACATCTGGGATTACCCGGAACACCAAACTGGACTGAAACCAGAAATCAGTCCAATACAGGGTTTGGATCCAGCGTATCCGGTGCAGGAGATGTCAACGGCGACGGGTATAGTGATGTTATCATCGGTGCGCCGTATTTTGATAATAATACTGCTAATTCAGGAAAAGCATTTGTCTATCACGGCTCGGAATCAGGTTTAGGTTCTACTACAGGCTGGAATAAAGAAGGTATAATGGCAAATGAACAATTGGGATACAGTGTTTCTAATGCCGGTGATGTCAACGGTGACGGATACTCTGATGTTATCATTGGGTCGCCATTTTTTGAAAATGGTCAAACATTTGAAGGACGTGCGTTGTTATTTCAGGGTTCTCCGGCAGGATTAAGCATTAATGCCGATTGGACAGAGCAAAGCAACAGGACATATGCAAACTTTGGATTAAGTGTATCTTCAGCCGGAGATGTGAACGGAGACGGATACAGTGATGTAATTGTTGGTGCTCCGGGTGGTCAGGTAAATGGACAAGTTAATGTTTATTACGGAAACGGCGGAACAGGATTAAGATCAAATGTGAAACAATTCAAACCATCATCAAGCAATATTGTTTATTCAGGAGGACTTACCGGAACTGACGGAAGTGTCCGTCTAAATATTTTCGGAAGAAGTCCTTTTGGAAGAGCTGACGGAAAGATAGTCTATGAACATAAAAGAGACGGCGTTCCATTTACAGGAGATGTGATCACAAACAGTGTTTCGTCCTCAGGCTCGGGTAACTTCACAGACCTTGGGGTTTCAGGAGTTAATTTAAACAAAGATATTTCAGGACTGCCTGTTGATCACGAATACAAGTGGAGAGCCAGAGTGCAATATAAATTGACAAGTAATCCATATCAGAAATTCGGTCCGTGGAAATACTATACAAATTATATCCCAAATCCATTTGGATGCTTTAAAGCTCAAAACACACCTATATCTGTTACACTAAAAACGCTAAACTTAACAATATTCACCCAGGGATTTTATGATGCAACTTCCAATAGTATGGTTCGTGACACAGCAAGAGTTTATTTAAGGTATTCAACTTCACCTTATGCGATAGCAGATTCATCAAAAGCTTATCTGACTTCATCAGGAACCGGAACATTTTCATTCTTAAATTCTCAAAATAATGTTGACTATTACATTGTTCTCAAACACAGAAACTCTGTTGAGACCTGGAGTTCTACGTTGGAACATTTCTCTTCAGAATTATTAACCTATAATTTCTCAGATGCAATAACAAAAGCTTACGGCAGTAATATGATTCAGGTAGATACTTCGCCGGTTATGTTTGCGACATACGGCGGCGATGTTAATCAGGACGGAACAGTTGATGCTACTGATGTAAGTACGATAGATAATGATGCGGCTAATTTTGTCAGTGGATATGTAGTGACCGATCTTACGGGCGATGACTTCGTTGACGGAAGTGACTTTTCGATAACTGACAACAATGCGGCGAGTTTTGTGAGTGTGGTTACGCCTTAATTTAATTACAAATTACAATCCCCCGCAGGCGGAAGAAAGTGGGAAGTGGAAAATTTAAATGAAGTAGAGATTTGATTTGAGAACCCTGACAGCCTTTTATGAAGTTATGTGGAAATTTGAAAGACAGGTTAAAAGGCTGTCAGGGTTGCTGGAATACACTATATCGGAATTTTAATTCCGGAGAAAATTCCGAGAATGAATCAGCTTAGTTTTACCAAGATTATTTTTTAAATCAGGAATACAAAAAAAATAAAAAACACAATTATACAGAAAGGTTAGTACATGAAAACTATTTTATTTACGCTTTCAATTGCTCTTATTCTTGCTTTATCTTTGAAAGGAGATTACTCCGGTAATAGAAAACTTAAACATTCTACTTTTCCTAATCCACTGGATCTTAAGAGTGTTAGCAAAACCGAATCTAAACCTGTAGATGAAAATCTGCAGAAAAATAATCCTGATTGGTATTCCGAAGTAATGAATAATTTATCAGAGATGGAGTATAACATTTCATATTCTGAAGAACTCGGAACTTATCAGTCGCCTAACAGGGCAAACAACATCCGTTTTATTTATCATAAAGACGGATTCACGGCGAAGACGCGTGATAACAAGATCCCGCTTTTTGATGTGAATGATAAGACAATAGAAGAGAAGGATAAGAAGTATGAAGAGATTGATGAATGGGATGTTCAATTTCAAATTACAAATTACAAATTTCAAATAGAAAATGAGGAGCTTATAGTAGAAGGAAACAAAGCTCACATTGAGAATGAAAATATTCGGATTGACTATACAAATAATGAGAAAGGAATGAGACAGGATTTTATTATAAAAGGCAAACCTGACGGTGAAGGAAAGTTGAGACTGAATTTATCCGCTGATACAAAACTGAATATGATCGTCGGCGCAGATGCTTTGATGTTTAAAGATAAAAATGGAGAGGATAAAATGAAATACTCTTCATTGAAATGCTGGGACGCGAATGGTCGTGAGCTTCGAGCTTACTTTGAGACCCCCACCCTTCCCTCCCCCTTCAGGAGAGTGTCTCAAAACTCTTCGAGATGTTTTCGTTTTGAGATATTGAATGGTTTATATTATGATTTTTTAAAAAGAAAAAAATTTACCTATGGATCAAGTAAATTTTAGTTCTTTATTAACCCATAA
>JABAQZ010000029.1 GCA_019187405.1 Ignavibacteria bacterium | reverse complement strand
TGACTGAATAAAGTTATATTGTGCATGGCTAGTGTATTTTGGTTATTGGTTAAACAAAAATACTTACTATGGATGTTTTCTTCCATAGACTAGCCTTTTTTTATTTCAACGTTTTGGACGGATGTGTCTCTCCAACCATTCATTATTTCAAATTCTGTTGTATTTAACGTATTCAGTAATTCTTCGATATTATTAAAATTTAATAAACTTATTATTTGTTCTCTACCAAATTTTTTATCAAGATACAGTACAACAGTGCCTGAAAGTCCATATTTTAAATTTCCAGTCCAGAATTTGTCTAAAGTTTCTGGAATTCTATTTTCTGATATTGCTTTTTTAACTTCTGAAATTCTTACTGAATCACATTGTCCAGAGGCATAAACAGCAAGCCCTTCAACAAACCAATCAATACCAGTAACATCACTAAAATCAGGACTTTTATTTTGTTGTCCATGATAAACATGAACTAATTCGTGTGTTATTAAACGCAGAGTTTTGATTGAATCAGAGTAAGAATGTTCACAAGCAAGGCTGTCCCACTTTTTTGGTGAAATAATATCAAGTTTATTAGAAACTCCACTTGCAACCATCCAACATTGTGATTTAAAATCAGGCATATTCCAATCTTTCTGCCAAGCACTGTCTAATGATGAGCGGGATGGATGGATATAAATACTAAAATCATTCTTGAATGAATTTTGGAAGAAATCTTCGACAGTCTTTTTCCCAGCAACAAAATATGCTTTGTATTCAACTATATCTTGTTTATCTAAAGTTGTATAATACAAAGAGTATCCATTTTGTTTTTCAACTATCCATTTATCTTCAACATTTGTCCAGCCAAAAAGTATTGTGCTTAACAATACAGTTAACAATAAAAATAAAGTTTGTTTTTTCATTATTTTGTCCAATTTATTAACTTTTTATATGACGCCTTAATATCTTAAAATGTTACACGTTTTCATTGCTTGCAGCTAACGGTTTTGGTATTGCCGAAGGCGGGGCATTTCAGCACTACTGTTGATTTGAAAAACTAAAGTTGAATATAGCACAAAAGTTTCATAAAAGTTCGTCACCCCCGCTTTTGGCAATACCTTGTTAGCGGTTCGCCCTTCTTGTCTATATGTTGCTTGTCCTTTCATTTGGTCTGTCCTTGTGCGTTGGCTTGCACTCTCTTTTGGCTTTGTTTGCGCTGCCTGTGTGTAAGGGAGCAAAGTCAAATGTGAGTGCAAATGCGTTGGCTAACTTATTATCCAACTTGAACTTCACGATATTGTCCTTTAATGTTTGAATGAAAAAATTTTCCAAGCGAACCTGAATTCATCATGTCGTAGTAAATACTTTCGGGTACATCATAGTATTGCCATACTGCTCCACTATTAAATTCAATTTCTAAAGTTGAAGTTTCTGTTTCATAACCAATGCTGGCTATCATACTTGACTGAACGCTTTCTCTATTCATATTTTAAAATTTTTGTTGTCGGATTCTTGTAACTACGGTTTTATAATTCTCAGCATCTTCTGGATACGCATGCATCCATGCTTCAACCAATTTGGGATCGTCACTCGCTGGTCTGGGATTATTGAGTTTGATTCTCACTCTTGATGGAATTTTAATTGCTTCACCAACAACTACTGCTTCTCCTGTTCGCAAAGCTGGAAGTAAATCAATTAAACTGTTTAGGTTGTCAGGTGCAGAAGATTTCACAATAGATTGGTCGCCTGAATTAGTAAGACGCAAAGCAATATAAGTTCCAACTTGTGCTAAAATTGTTTCGGAAATTTCAGATGGACGTTGTGAAATTACCAACGCACCCAAACCAAACTTTCTTCCTTCTTTAAACACCTGTTCAACCGCTTGCTTTGAGTAATTACTACTATCATTTTTATTTAAGTAAGTGTGTGCTTCCTCATAGGCAAGCAAAAGCGGTCTTTGTTTTCCTGTGTATGATTCACTTCTTCCCCAAAACATACTGTCGTAAACAAACCGTGTTATCAAACCAACTGTGATGTCAAGCACTTCAAAAGGAACTCCGCTTAAGTCTAAAATTGCAAGTTTACTTGCACTACCAATCCAATCATTAAGCAGATTGTTCAAATCTCTTGTGCCAGCTACACCTTTAAAATCTCCAGGGTTGAATAGAAAATCAAAACGGCTGTCCTTGATTCTTGAAAGTATTTTTTTCTCGTAGGGAAAGAACTCTGTATGCTTTGATTTGAAAGGGGCTACATTTCCCATTGCGTATGGAGTAAATGTTGCTCCAACTAAATTTTCAAAGTCGCCAACATCTGTTTGTTGTGCTGTTGCTTTTGTTTGGTCATCTTTAACTGCTGTGCTAAAACTTGCGTTAAGCCACCAATTCATTTCCCACCAAAGTTCTTTGATGTTGAATGGGATTGGAGAATCTGCTGTGATAAAATCTTTATTTACTGTTCCTGAAATCAAAACATTATTCTTCCTTTTGAAATCGGTAATAAATTCTCTAAACCTTCTATATTCAGTTCTTTGGTCGTCATTCGGTTTTGCACCAACAAGAAAATATGCTAATTCATCAAAGTTCATTAGCCAAAACGGAATGAACAATGGATTGGCTACATCATTTATTCTGAAAACTTTCGCATCAGGAAAAGCTGATGCATATTCTCCATGTGGGTCAACTAATATTACTCTTGAGCCAACATAGTCGTTAAGAATTGCTTTAAGAATACTAACTGTCGTGTTTGATTTACCGCTACCAGTTGAACCAAGAATTGCACAATGCCTCAAAACTAACTTGTGAAGGTTTGCATAAACTGAAAGATTCTCGGATGAAGAATGCTTGCCAATTTCAATTGAACCTTCATCACGCTTTCCGTAAATATCAAACAGGTCTTTCTCAATTACTAAGTGAACTTCATCGTTAATAGTTGGGTAAGTTCCAATTCCTTTTTCAAATTCATCATCGCCAATTTTCTCTCCGACAAGCTGAACAGATAAAAACCTAGAACCGAAATTATACTTAATCAATGTTTCATCTGCTTTACTTGGTGTATTACTAACCGAAGAAACGATGCCGTAAATTGTGATGTTGCCAACAGGGATTTTTATGAAAGTTCCTATCTGTCCAATCTTATATAATCTTCCATTTATGATAGGTGCAGCAGAAGGAATATCGTTTGAAACTTCAACCTCAATTGTCCCTGAATCAACACGAATGATTTTGCCTAGGTATGTAATGTCGGTTGTCATTTTGCGATTGATTCAATTGCCTCTTTTTTACCAGAGTTTGTAATGAGAAAATTTACAAGTGAGTTGAAATCTCCTAAAGTGAATTTGCTGTCTGCCTCACTCCAAAAATGGTCAAATTGTTTCTTGTCCTTTTTGAAATCCGCCAATTCTGAAAACTCCCATTCGCCTAAGTTACCATTGATAATAGCTTTCTTCGGTCCAAATACATTTATATTCATGTATGAAGAAGTTAGTTTATGCAGGCCCTCAACTTCCTCGTCTTTATAGAAAAACACCAATGCAGAAAGACGGTTGTTTTGTCGTAAGCAATTAAAAATAATTTCGTTAATGTGTTGATCAGAAAAGGAGTAACCAGTGAAAATGAAAAGCAGTTCTCCGTTAAGTAGATAGTTCTTTAATCTGTCAAAGTATGCAACGAATGGTTGCTTTTTGGAAGAATCGTATTTTTCTTTTGACGGATAAATTACCAACTCGTCTTTCTCATCTTCAATTTTTTCAACCTTACCAATTCGCACAATCTTTGGTGATTTTGTTTTTACATCTTCTTTCCAAAACCAACTTAATGAACCGTGAATTTTCCATAAACGAATCCAGTTTTGTGTCATGTCGTCTTTGCTAACAAGTTTGTCAATGCTCTCTTGCCAAAAGAATGGTTCGTATGCCCCAACAAATCCGTCAAAGTATGGTATTTGACTTGACTCTAAAGATTTCTCAATAATCAAATCGTAATTGGTTGTAAAAACTTCTTTTGAAAACTCACGGTTGAGAATACTCAACCACGCAAAGAACTTTTTTGTTGTTTCAAGGTCGGCAACTTTTTCTTTCTCTAAAATGAGGTCATAAATTTTTGTGCAAATTTCTTTGTCAAGTTTTTTTGCTGCCTCACCGCTCACACCAGCATAATTTTTCCCTGCGACTTCTCCTGTTAATTCTCTTATTCTTCTGATTTGATTTAGGATGTCTTCAATGTTTGGTGTTCTCGGGGCAAGTGAAGCAACCAAGTCAGCTTTAATTAAATCAAAGTGGGTTTTGAACTCACCTGCTAATGCCGCATCAATACCGTTTGTCAGTTGTTCAACATTGGGAATATTCAATGCACAAGAAGTGCCAGCACCAAAAAAGAAGCCAATGTTTTTTGAATAAGCAAGGTGATTTTTTAGCTCTTTTATTTCTCTCGTTACATTTATTTTTTCCATGTCAGTTTAAATTTTGAACCGGTTATTGTGCGGTAGGGCAAAAGCAAATGTGGTGCAACAGTGCGTTGGTTTGTGGGTGGCGTTGCACCTCTTTTGATTTTGCCGAAGTGTTGGCTTTTTGTCCGTTCATTTATTACTGTCGTTTAATGTTTGCACTGTCGCTTTAGGGTGACCGCTAACGGTTTGCGTGTTGCCGCAGTTGGCGATTTCGAAGCACAAAACTGTCAACCTGCACAAAAGTTTGATAGTAGCACTCAGTTTCAATTTTGCACGTCACCGCCAATTGAGGCAACACGCTGTTATAGCCAGTGCTTTCTTGTCCACCGTGCGGTTGGGCAGGCATACTCTTTGGCAAGCTTTGGTCAGTGCGGTTGCATTGTGTGGCTTGCCAATGTGTATGACTGCGAAGGGTTGGCTTATAGTCGTGGGTCAACATCTTCGCTTTCTAATGCTAATACTCCAAAAACACTTTCATGTATTCGTCTTAATGGTTCTTTTTTCACAAACCGTTCTAGTCCTTCAACGCCTAAAGCAAATTCTCTAATTGCTAGAGATTGTTTTCTAGAAAGTCCACGGTTTTTTAGTCTTTCAATATTTTCAGGTAAGTCGTATTCAGGTCCGTAAATAATTCTTAAATATTCACTTCCACGGCATTTCACAGCAGGTTGTAAAAGACCTTCTGTCCCTATTGATATGAAGTCGAACGGTTTTACAACCATTCCTTCACCGCCTTTTTTTGTCAATTCCATCCACCAGTTTACAGCTTCGTCATAACTTGTCTGGTCGTTTAGATTTACAATTTTGTAAGGTGTCGCCATAAATAGTTTGGTGTCGCCTTTACAGATTTCGGCAATGTTTTCCATGTGCCATTCATTTGTTTTGTCAACGTGAACTTGTCCTTCGGTTGCCAAAATATGAAAAGGAGCTAATTTATAATCGTCAATAGTGTCAACTGTCCAGCAATAATTTTGATATGCTTTTACATATTTTGAAATCGCATTATTTTTTATTGCAAATTTTTCTAATGAGGGTAAAGCATCTTTTATTCCTCTGTCAAAAGCTAATTGTAAAGCTTTTTCAACTTCAGGCAAAGCTCCACCAGCGGCTGCACCAACTGCCGCATACTGGTCTTTAAGCAATGCTTGTGCTTTTGCAGACCAAGGCATTAATTCTGCATCTAAACAAACCCAGTCTGTATTGAATTTTTCCCAGAAATTTGTTTTGGTCAAACATTGATTTACTCTTCCAACAAATTCCTTTTCAATTTCAGCATCAGTGAAAAAGTTTCTTCCTGTTCTTGTATAGCAAATTCCGATACCTTCATTTTGAACTCCAAAACGTTTTGTTGCTGTTTCTTCGTCTTTACAAATTACCAATACAGCTCTTGAACCCATGTGTTTTTCTTCGCAAACAACTTTTTCGATTCCACGCTTCTTATAGTAATTTAAAGCTTGAGCAGGATGTTCTAAATATTCAGGAATATCGCTTGTCGCACAAGGCGACATTGTTGGTGGAAGATAAATCAACCATTTCGGGTTAATTGCAAATCGGCTCATTATTTCCAATGCTGCAATGGAGTTTTCTTCTCGAATGGTGATGTTATTTCTAAGTCTTGTTTGTACAATACGTTTGCCCGTTACATCTTCAATGTTTAATAAATCGTCATACTCTTGTTGTGAACTAAGTATGTTTTGATTTTCATTAAAGTTGATTGGTCTTATTGGTTCGCAATAAACCATTTTAGCTTTTACAGAAACTAGTTCTTCTTCCGGATAACGTAAAGCTGTTAACTTACCGCCAAACACACAGCCGGTATCAATGTCAATAGTTTTATTTAACCATTCTGCTTCAGGAACTAGTGTATGTCCATAAACAACTTTTGCTTTCCCACGATATTCTTTTGCCCAATTATGTCTTTCAGGTAAACCAAATTCATCAATTTCTCCTGTTGTTTCACCGTATATACAGAATGAACGAACTGCACCTGAGCCACGACCTTGCATTTCTTCTTTAAGACCAGCATGAGCAACAACCAATTTACCATTGTCAAATACGTAATGACTGATTAATCCATAAAGAAATTTCTCTACAGTTGATTTGAATTGTGCTGTTTCAGTTTCTAGTTGTTTAACTGTTACTTCTAATCCATGCTTTAATTGAACCTGCTTTCCATTTAAGTATTTCTGTAATTTCAAGTCATGATTACCTGGAACACAATATGCAACACCTGCATCAACCATGCTCATAACCAAACGCAAAACACTTGGTGAATCAGGGCCACGGTCAACCAAATCGCCAACGAATATTACTTTTCTGTTTTCAGGAGCAATAACGCTAAAGCCAAAATTCTTTTCAGTTTCATCAGTCCGATTTACAGAATAACCCAATTTTAAAAGAAGCTCTTGCAATTCATCAAAACATCCGTGAACATCGCCAATGATGTCGAACGGACCAGTTTCATCTTTTTTATCGTTGTAAAGTTTCTCTCTTTTGATTTCTAAAACAGCATCAACTTCTTCAAGTGATTTCAGAATATAAATTTGCCTGAAACCTTCGTCCTTTAATCCCCTGATAGATTTCTTTAATTGCTGATTTTGCTGACGAATTACATGTCCTCCGAAATTTCTGTCTGGTCTGCTTTGATTTCTTTCTTCGCAAACTTTCTCAGGCAAATCAAGAACAATAGCAACAGGCAAACAATGGTATGTTCTTCCTAATTCAATTAGTCCCTTTCGAGATTCTTTCTGAACATTAGTCGCATCAATAACAGTTAATAAGCCACTTTTTAATCTTTTACCTGCTATGTAATACAAAACATCAAAAGCATCATTGGTAGCTGATTGACTATTCTCATCGTCTGAAACCAATGCACGGCATTCGTCAGAAGATAAAATTTCTGTTCGTTTAAAATGTTTTTTGGCGAAACTGCTCTTTCCTGAACCCGAAACACCAATTAAAACAACAAGCGATAATTCGGGTACTTTAATTTCCATAAGTAAATATTGCCATTTGTGAAGGAGCTCCTATGTTTTCTACTTCGTCTCCAATAGGAAAAAGCTCCACTTTATAATTATATGTTTCTCCAATTTTATTTGACCATTCCAAAAACTCTTTTCTTGTCCATTCAAAGCGGTGGTCATCGTGTCGCATTTCTTCTGCATCTAATTTATCCCACATTACATTGAACTCTTGGTTTGGTGTAGTTAGAACAACAGTTTTAGGTTTTGCGAACTCAAATAAAACTCGTTCAAATGCTTTAAGACGATTCAAGTCTAAATGTTCAATTACTTCAACTACGGCTGCTGCATCAAATCCTTCTAATCGTTGGTCTTTGTATGTTAATGAGCCTTGAAACAAATTAATTCTCTCTTTTTGTTTCGGAGACATTTCTTCAAAATGTAATCTTTCTTTTGCTTTAATTAATTCATCGTAAGAAACGTCCATTCCAACTATTTCAGAAAATTGTTTTTGTTTTATTAATTGTCTGATTAATTTTCCTTCTCCACAACCTAAATCCAAAACACGTTCTGCTCCTGATTCGGTAATTTTCTCTGCTACAAGTTTTATTCTTTTGTCGTGTAATGTTTCCTTTCGTTTTTGCTTTTCTGTTTTTTCAACTAATTCATCGCTTAAGTCTCCAATTTCTTCGCCTTCACTTAATCTTTCAAGTGCTTGTCTCGATAAGGAATTTAAATTGATTAAGTAACGCCTAATGATTTGTTCTTTCTCAGGATGCTCTTTTAGCCATCCTTCACCTTTTTGCAAAAGTTTTTCAATTTCATTTTCACTTACAAAATAATGTTTGTCGTTGTCCAAGGTTGGAATTAGAACATAAAGATGAGACAACAATTCCTTTGTGGTTATTGTATGGTTTAACTTTAAAGTGAAATATTTACTATCGCCCCATTCAGGGAATTTAGAATCTAATTGATGCCTTATTAATTCAACTTGGTAACCAAGCGGTTCAAAGAATTTTCTAATTAAAATTTCTCCGCCTTTTGGTGCGGGAATAACAGCAAGGGTTACTTCAAATGGAAGTTTCACATCAACCAAATCGGGTTTGTCCTTACACTTTCCATTCATTGCAGATGAAAACGCTTTTGATAAAGCAACACTCATAAATGATGACGCAACATATGGTCGGTCGTTTACATAGTGTCCAAGAGCAAAGCCGTCACCACCCAAATTTCTTGCTCCACGAACCATGTCTATTGGGTCAATATCAAGCAAAACGCTTACAGTTGTTTTCGCTTCACTTTTTTCAGGATAGAATACATGAGCTTTACCAACTGATAATTCCAAAGTTTGAAATTTATCGGGATGCTTATGTAGCAAATAACCTAAGTCGGTCGCTGGTTTATGAGTAGTCGTAATGTTTAAAATCATTTTGTCAATATTATCGTTGTCGTGCGGTGGCGAAATTCAAGCTCTTTTGGTTGCGAAGCGGTCGCCCGTGCGTTGGGGCAACCAAATGTGCTTGAATGTGCGGTTGGCATTTCGTCTATCATTTTATGTTTGGTCTGTCTGTCTTTTAGCATTGGCTATAACGGTTCGGGGCTTGGCGATGGCGGGCATTACGAAGCACTAAACTGTCGGCAAGCACAAATGTAAAATAGAAGCACAACCGTTCAATTAACCACTGACCGCCCGCTATCGCTAAGCCCATGTTACCGGTAGTGCTTCTTCGTCCTGTGTACATTGTCCGTTAGTTAAGTAATGATTTCAGTTTAGCTGTCAGCAATGCTTTTCGCTTTGTGATGAAGTCCTCAAAGTCGGAGAGCTCAATACTTGCATCTCTTGGTATCAAATGGTTGTCTAAAAATTGGTTTAGGTCGGATTTCTTTGTTTCTTTTTTAACCCAGTCTTTTAAAGGACTGTCATTTTTAGACATATTTTCGTTCGCGTCTAACATTTGAAGATTTGCAATAGAGTTATAAACTGTCCAACCATAGTTTAGCTTGTCTCTATCTGATAAGTCGTCATAGCTGTCTGCTGGATGTAAATGGTCTTGATGAAAATTATTGTTTTTATAGTCAAGATTTGGATACAGTAAAGCTAAAATTGGGAAGCTGTATTGAGTGCCCTTTTGTGTCATAAGAAGTTCTTCAATAAAGTCGTCCCCGATGTCAGTGATTTTCTTTATCTCTTTATTCATTTCTTTTGAAGGGAAAAGTTGAATATTTGCAATTTTTATTTTCTCAATGTCATTGGTGAAAGCTTTTCTTGATTGAGCAAGAACGGTATCAGTTTGTCCTCCAAAGGTTCTTCTGATTAGAATTGACAGCAGCCATTTTTTAATTATTTCTCTGTCTTGCTTGTATGCAACTTTTGTTGAGAAGTCAGTAAAAATATTGCGATGATAGATGTAATAGAGTATTGGAAGTGTTGCGTTGTTTGTTGTTAATGTGTAGTCTGTCAGCCCAAAAGTTTTTATCAAATCAAATGTTGAAATAATTGAATTGCGGATATTCTCCCAGTTAGCTTCGATATTACTGATGAAGTCATTTTTAAAACTTGTAATTCGGAAACGAATATCCTTATGATATAAATACAGAAATGACCTTAGAATATAATCTTGATTGATGTAAAATCCTTTTGCTCTTATCGTGTCAATTAAATTATTGAGTTCGGTTCTTGCATCTTTATGTTTCCAACTTGCAATCGCAATTGACATTAAAATAGCAGAAAAGGTAAGTGGAGTTCCACCAGAATTAATGCGAACAAAAATGTTGACGGCTTTGTCGGGGTTTTGTTCGTCCTCCTCATAGTAATTAATAATAAGCCCTGTGTGGATTACTCTTTCAAGTTGTTTAATCAACTTTTTCTCGTCCTTAGTGAGTTGGTGAGTTTCTGTAAAATCATCCAATCCGTCATTTTTGTATAAGTCCAAAACTGTGCTGACCTTAAACCACTTTTCATCTTCATCAAGGTAAATCTCCGTTTCCTTAGTTTCGGCTTTGTCTAAAAAACTGAATTTATATTTTCTGTCACTTTCTTCTTCCGTGAATGTCGAACTGACATTAAAGTATAAGTGTCTTGTCGGATAGTCCCATTCACTGTGAACTGACTTTGAACCATAGTATCGTCTGAAAGCATAGCTACCGCAAAGTCCTAAGTATAATGCTGTAAGCCTTTGCTGTCCATCTAAAATTGCATGAAAGTCATTAACACCATTAGTCGCTATTGTATCATTATGCGTTGCGTGAATTTCTACATATTTTTTTAGGAACTGATAAAATCTAAAGTCAGCTTTGGTGTCCTCTTTAACTTTCCAAAATAGCATAGAACTTATTGGATACCCCTGCATCAAGGAGTCGAAGAGTTGTTCAATTTGTCCAACGCTCCAAACAAATTCTCTTTGAAATGCAGGTAATAAAAATTCGTTTCTGTTAATTCTCTCAATTGCTTGGTGAATTGTGATTGCTGCTTGAAATCCTGGCATTGTCTTATTATTGGTTAATGTAAACTGTTAGTTTTTGTCCTGTCGTTAGAGTTATGCACTGTCGCAATAGCATTACCGGTAACGTTTTGGCGCTTGGCGCAGTGGCGGATTTCGGAGCACAAAACTTTCAATACACCACAAAAGTTGATGCGAAGTAGAATGTTCAATTAACCACGTCACCCGCCATTGAGCCAAACGCCTGTTACCACCAGTGCTTCCTTGTCTGTCGTGGTTTGTCTGCTTAATATTATTGAAATTATCGTTGTCTTTTGTCCTGCGAAGGGGCAGACATACTCTTTGCCAAGTTTTGGCTTGCGAGGCGGCATTGTGTGACTTGGCAATGTGTATGGATGCGAAGTTGGTTTTCATACTTCTGAATTATTTATGCTTTCCATAATTACATTCTATATACTTCAAAAGCTCAGATTCAAATTGATTCAAATCCATTCCTTCTTTCACATAACTTGCCGGAATTAGTGTACGATAATCGCCATCCAAACTGAATTTGTCAATTTGATGGGCATTCGCATAGATGTCAACCAAATGCCCAACCTTAGTTCCCAGGTCGGTATTAAATTTCATAACCTCAACAACCTGCTCAATACTCTCTACAGCGTATTTATCCGCACCTGTGTATTTCGTCATATCAATGGAACACAAAGCGAAACAATTCGGGTTTTCGTGAGCTTTTAATGTTTGATTTCTTGATATTCGAATGGGTGTTGTTTCAAGCCATTTTGACTTTACTTCGATATAATAAACAGGTTTTTCTTCAATGTAGATGATTATGTCTTGTCCATCCTGTTCACTTACCACTTTGGCATTAATATTTTGAGCAAGTCTTTTTAGCAGCACATCTTCCAAATGGTTTCCAATTTTCTTTTTGTACTGCATTTCTGCTTCTTCTTGCTGTTTTCTAAGCAAAGCGTCTTCCCCGAGTTTAATCAGCTCCTCAAGGTTCGGATGGCCGGCAATGCCCGCTAGTCTCTTGATTACAGCTTCATCCTGACTTAAAATTGTGAAAGAGTCTGTCCCATCAGCCAATTGAACCATGATGGCTGATTTGTTTCTGGATGTAGCGGGAAAAAGCTTTTCATAAAGTTCACTGTCATCTTGCTCAGGTTTAAAATTCTTTATGATGTCAATGATAAAGCTTCTGTATGGATGACTTTCCATGTGTATCTCGTTTCCTGATTCACCGAAAAATCGTTCTTCAATATCCGAAGTCAAATCCAATGGTTTGATGGATTTCATTTCTTCATAAAGATTCTCAATTACTTCATGTGCAAGCCTTGCTCTTACTGGAAGGTTTCCTTTTACGATTTTGTCGTGTAGGTCTTTTACAAATTTGGGTATGTTGATGTCCTTGTAAAGTGATGTGATACTCTTAAGTTCGCACAACTGGTTTGGATAAACATCAAAGCCCAGAAATATTTTCTTGACATCCGCATAATTGAAAGCTTCTTTTAAAATATTTGCCAGTTGGGTTAAATTTTCTTTTGTCCACTCTGTGTCCTTGTCGCTGATGTCATTCAGAAACACTTTAAACAATGTATTCTGTCCTTTTCTGATGTCAATATTATCTTCTCCCGGTATAGAAGGCAGTATGATTTGTTCGATATTAAATCCATAATGTGCTTCAATCAGTTTAATGACTTTAACAGGACCACTTGCTGAGTCTTCTTTAGGAATGATGCTGGCATATTGAATTAATGAAGCCAGATAATTTTCAGGCAGATTTGCAGAACGGGTGTTGTCTTTTATGTGTTCATCCAATGAAGCGTTTATTAATACCATATAATCTCTTCTACCAAATGGCTCGAATTCCAATCCCTCAAGTAAAAAATCTCTTTCAATTTGCCTATTTGAAATTTTTGGATTGATAATATCTGCAATTGGTATTAGTGAGTCCGGCAAATCCACAGATTTACTCAACTCCCCGGATTTCTTAAACTGTCCTTTAATATTCGGAAGCAGACTCCTGTTTGCAAACAGTTCTCCTTCTCCCTTTCGAATCATTTCTTTGTATAAAAGAATTAGCCAATTTTTATCAAAAACTTCAATTTTACCTTCTGTCTGAATTTGATCAGCAATGTCTGCAAACCCAATTTTTTTAATGTCTAAGATATTCCAATCGTCAATGAGTTTTGTCCAAATAGGGATAAGCTCTGATTTTGGTGTGCTTTCATAAAATTTACCGACAATATTGTAAATCGATGAAAGTGTTGGTGAATCGGCTTCATGGATGACTGATTCGTTTAGGAAAATGGCTTCCTGTGCAGAAATTCTTGTAGTCTTTGTTTCTACAAATGGCAGTGTTTTTAATTTGTTTGTCCACGTTTTTTTTAATTCTTTGAAATACTTATTCAGCTCTGCATCATCCGAACTTACCGGAAAATTGATTTCGGCTAATAAATGTGGATTCTCAATTTTTGAAAGATGGTTCTCTAGAAATTCAAAAATCAAATCTGATGCTTCTTGCATCAACTTTTGATTGGCTAATTCCTCCGTCTTATTTTTTTCATTTTCAGAATTAAGGTGTAAACCGTCTCTTGGCTCTGTGGGCTGAAAGTTTTTAGAGTGAATGACAAAGTTGAAACCGAAATGCTCAGTGCCAATAAGTGGATAGAAAAGAAAAAGTCTTGGCAAACTCGCTGGCAATAAAGCTGCCCGGCCTATTAATCCATTATTTGCTGGATTGCTATCAATTGGAAGTATGATGATTAATCTGTCAGTTTTTAGATAGTTGATTTTTCTGACTTCTCCATTTACTTGTATTTCTCTCGTATGAAAATACTCATTTGTAGCTTCATGTTCATTTTTGATGTAAACGGTAGTGTGGCCATGACTATCAACAACAGTTACCTTCTTCAATCTGTCATTGAATATCATGACATAAGGAAGAATTGTGTTTAATGATTCAATAGCATCAATGGCTCTTTTCTTATTTAAATCGTTATTGAAACCAAATTTGAATACTGTTTTTGGAAGCGATTCGTAGGTAAAGTGGCTCATTAAGCAGTTCTGTAACTTTCCTGCGAAGGTTGCTAATTTCATCACATAGCTTCTCCCAGTCTTGCGTACTGCGGTCAATTACAAGGTCGTTGAATTGGATATGCCCTTTTGAATAATTGTCTGTTTGTTCACCTTCAAATTCGTCTTGTATAGCTCCACTAACTTTTACCACATCACCAAAAGAGTGGGATGTCATAAAACCAGTACCGTACTGACCAATGGCATCTGTTTCTTCTCGTTCTAGTTTTTTTTCTGAAAGGGTTTTAGAACTGACCTGTGTAAACAAACAATCAAGGGTATGCATGGTAAAGGGCACACCGTTGTGTGAAAAGATAAGTTCAGTGTCAGAAAGATGGAGTTCTATTTCACAGGATGGACTTAAATCCACCGCATTTTGAAACAACTCCCAAATGGCTCGTTTGGCATGGTTGGGGCCAATCTTCTTGATGCCCTGAATAATTTTGTCAGCGTGTTGCTTTAGGTCATTACGCTGGGTTCTGTATAAATATTGGTCGGCTCTTGATATTTGTATTTCCATAGAAATTAATTCACTTTTATTTTACCTATTAAAGCACTGTCTATCAGCGTTGCTTTCAACTCTTTCCAGTTCGCGGGCAATCGTCAGTTATTGACCAGATGAAACTTATTAATCTGTTGTTTACGACTTGATTCATTTTTTCTTCTAATTCATTTTTTGTTTTTGTGCTTCAACTAAAGCAAATAATGACAACACAGACGTTCTGAGCCAATGAATAATCAGGTCTCTCGATTTGTTGCACTGAGAATTTGATATCCGTTTCGGAATTCGGATACCATCTTTTTCTTCCGTTTGAATATGTTGAAAAGCTGACCGGAGCTGATAAATGTTAGTGAAGTTCTGGCCTATTTCCTGTTCAATACCACCTTTTGAAATCAAGTGCTTGTAAACATCAGTTTCTTTAAGGCCTGAATGGGTTTTGAATATTGTCTCTTTTTGATCAATTTGAATATACTTCAGTAAAAAGTTATCATAGCATTTTAGAGCACTGTCTGTCCAGCTTTTAATTCTCCTGCCCCAAATGTGTTTAACTGATATACATTGCTCTAAACAATCCTTTGCATTTTCATTTGATGCTTGATAATAAGGTGCACCCAGCCATTGTTTTATATCCCATTGAAGCTCGGTATCCGTAATGTCCTTAGTGAGAAACTCAACAAATTGATTATTTAGTCCATTTAGCAGGTCTTTAACTTCTGTCGCTATATAAGCAAGTTGATAATCCGGGGTTGAAGCACCGGAAAATGTCTGCATTGTATTTCTTAATTCCGTAAACTTCATAAGCCCATTTGTTTTACCAGTTCATCCATGCTATTCACCCGGTTTGCATCTTTTTTCCAATAATCTAGCGTAATTAATTTCAGGTAGTTGCTCGCTTCTCTGCTAAGCTGAACTTTCAATGTTGATTTTAATTGTTGGTCATCTGAGTGTTTAATCAGCATACAATACAAGGCATACCTTACCAATTCTGAATTTTCAGTCTTTAGATATTTGAAAAATTCTCTCAGCTCTCTGTCTATGTATTCAAAATTGTAGGTAAGGCAGATTATGACATGATAGCGATAACATTCGTAATTCTTATCGGATAGATAAATAGATATTAGTTCTTCTCTCAATTTCGTATTGCTGCGATAATGTTGAAGTGTTAAAACATAGTTGCTGGCTCTCCAGTAAAATTTCTTCAGAGCAAACAACCAATAGGCAAGCAAGTCCTCATTGGCTTTTACTTGCTTGTATTCACTAAGTGAACGCAAAGCAGTACCATATTTAGCACTTAGCCTAATAAAATCTATATCATCCGTTTTTTCAGGGTTAGCTAGTTCAAGTGAATCACTTTTAAAAAGAGCTGGAAGTTCCTTTTCAACCTCGCTTATTTCTTTTTCCCAAAATTCAATGATTTTGTCAGGGTCAGTAATATTCTCGAGATTTTTTTTGGTATCATTTTCATCATGCTCCTCTGGTGATTGTTCACTTAAGCCTAACAATGATTTTATGATGCTACTTTTCAAGCCACCTTCGGAAAGTTCACTAAAAAAAGCTTCATCACCTGTATAGTCATTACCTACAACTTCAAATCTCCTCAATTCTTTAACTGTTTCATCTTCTTTGTCAGCATCGATTTCGGTTATGCCTGTCTTTTTGGAGTTGATGGAAAGTCCATGTCCTTTTAGATAATTATCAATAAGAACTAACACATTTCGCAACTCACTTTCTGAATAGCCATAAATTTTAATATCGTCCATGTAGCGATAATACTTGAACGCCTCGCTGATCAACTGTTTGTCGAGTGGATATAAAAGAAGATTCGCTAAAAGGTAGGATGGCTGAGGACCTTGTGGAATACCAACTCCCGGTGTATTACTTTCTTTTGTGCCTGACCATGCATTTAAACAAACTGAAAGCAAATCCAGAATTTCATCTTCTACCTTAAAATGGGTGCTTAGTGTAAGTAATAGGTTATAATGCGGTATAGAGTCGAAAAAGCCTGTTATATCAGTTTCAAACTTATGTGTTGCCTTGTCTTGCTCTATGGCTTTAATTACTGAGTCCTTGAATCTGATGAATAATGATTTCCAAAACTTGAAAAAGAAATACTTTGGATTTTCCTGACTCAAAAGGTTAGTTCCTTCTTTGCTATCCGGCATTAAGACTGAACCAAAAACAAAATCATCATGCTCTGCCAACAAATCGTAGTTTCTCGCTGCAATTACATTCGCAATAGCCTGATACACCAGAGCATCTTCAATCATCAAAAGCGTCTTTGTTCTCTGCGTTCCTGATGATTTCGGCTCATAGTATTTAAAGCCACGCTTTGGAGTATATTTTCCTGAAATTAGTTTCTCTGAAAGATGTTTTAAGTTTTTGTCAAGTTGAGAACCAAATGCATGAATTCCGAAACGGTCTTTCACCATTCGTTCCGGCCAGCAGACTATCCTAAAGTAAGCAAGTCTTAGGTTTTCGGGATTAAAATATATTTCAAATGTGTTTTCAGTCATTATTTACAAATTATCAAAGTTAATGTGTCTCTCCGTACATTGGGAGAACCGGCTCTTTTGGTTTTGCGAAGCGTTGGCTTGGTGTGTCGGGCAAAAGCAAATGTGCCGTTTGTGCAGTTGGCTTTGACCATTTTCTTGGAAATCTAAATAGTAAAATATGGTCAGTTTGTTTATCTGTCCGCTTGGTCGATATGGTCTGTATGTCGAGTCCAATTTTAGTCATTGTCTTGCTGTGTCGTCTGTCTTTTTAGCATTGGTGGTAACGTTTTGGGTATTGCCGAAGGCGGGGATTTTTAGCATAAAAGTTCAATCGAAGAACGAATGTTGAACCTTGCACAAATGTCCAATCGAAGCCGTTCAGCCCCGCTTTTGGCAATACCTTGTTATGTGCTGCCCTTCTTTCTTTGTTCTTGTCGTTACAAATTTAGTGTCGTTAGCTAAGATAAATAGAAAAAACTATGCTACGAAACGCAACATAGTTTTTAATTCTTTAGTTTATGTTTTAGTTAAAACTTTCCATTATTGTTCTTCCAATTCTCTTTAGTAGGTATTGGCTCAATGATGTCCCTGTGCGTAGCAATCTTTTTCTTGCTCGAAGCATTCTGCTCAGGTATTCAAGTGCAGGTGTGTCATTCATCGAACGAATCGCCTGGAATAGAAGCCAAGAATCAACCCTGCATGCTTACAATGTATAGCCACAATTGCGAAAGTTCAAGTTAATGACAGTTGTATTAGTATCTGAATATCCTACTTAAAGCGTATCAAACTTTTCACCCTTTTGAACTTCATCACTGTAAAGTTCTCTGGGAAGTAGGTTGGGATAGGCATGCCATTGCCGGACTGAAATAACTCCTCTGCCTCCACTTAATTTCTTTACAGTACCATCGTTAAATGTAAAACTTCCTTCCACAGAATCAAAAGTTAATGTGGCAACAGGAAAATCGGGAACTTTAAAAGTTACACCCCATGTGGTTACATTACAAACATGTGTTTCTGCCTGATATATTCCGTCTTCAACTTCTATCTTTATCTTGTACGTTGATGGAATGAAGCCATCGTATGCTCTTACAAATGCCCAGTCTTCATGCACTATGGTCAATTTACCTTCCGGATAATATTTTTGGGTTTGTAAATCATACACTGCAAAATCTTTCTTACCCAAACGCATATCATAAAGAGAAGAATGTATTTCATTGAACGACACCCAACCCCAGTCTTCCCAACCACCAAGTTCTGCTGCTGAAGAATCTACTGCCACATAACGCTCCCGGATTCCTAAGCCTTTCACTTTAACTTCTTTTCCCTTAATAAAAAGAGAACCTTCTACATTACCTGCCCAATTGTAACCATAAGTAACGGAATGTTGCGTTAGAAGCGAAGGCTCGTCTCTTCCATACCACAATGGATAACCATGAGGTTTGTGATACAAATCAGCCTTGTATTCACCATCAAGCGAATCAATGGTAAAACGCCATGAGTTATCTTCAAAACATTCTACTTTGTATTCTTCTCCGCATATAACAGTTACTTTATGTTCTTCTTTTTTTATCTGCAATGTACCCTGGGGTTTTCTTAATAAGCGTTCAAATTCCATTCCCGGAAATCTGCCAATTTTATAAATTGAGTTGGGAAGTTGCTCAACATGCCCTTTCCCTTTCGTCCAGTTTATAGATACAACATCAATTTTTTCCAGGGCAAGTGATAAAATGGAACCACCAACTGAATACAGTTCCCCATCATCTCCTGTTACTGAAAACTGAAACAGCCAATCTAAAAATCCGGAGCGAACATCTTCTTTTACACCAGCTCTGGCTTCATCTGCCAGTGTTACTTTTGGATTTTTGATTTTCATGATTATTCTTTTTAAGCGTTATTGTTTTATTTCAGCACAATTACCACTCCCTTAGAATGAGAATGCTATTGCCTGTATATATCAAATTTGTCAGAACTTTCCATTATTGTTTTTCCAGGTTTCTTTTGCAGGGATTGGCTCAATCACATCCCAATGCTCGGCAATTTTTCCATTCTCCACTCTGAAGAGGTCGTAGAATGAATTGTGGTTTCCGGCAAGATGTCCTTCGCTGACTGCTAAAACGAAATTACCTTCGCCTAATACTTTATGAATGGTGTCGTATTTCATGGTAATGCCTTGTTTTCCCCATTCTGCAAGTGCACTTCCAAGTCCTGAAAGCTGGTCAGCAATTAAAGGATTATGTTGAATATAATTATCGCCATCAAAATAAGCAGCCAATTTTTCCATTCTTCCATTTACTAAAATGTCGTCAACAAAATTCCTAACTAAGGTTTTGTTGTCTTCTGTTTTGTCAAGGTCATTAATTGCTGTTGTTCCGTCAACCATAGTGTGTCCGCTTGGGTTTGGCTGACTTGGTGTTTCCTGCAAGTTGTCCCAATGTTCAACGATTTTACCATCTTCAAAACGGAAGATGTCAAAACCGATTTTCGGACCAAAGAAATTGTAATCTGTATGAGTGAATACATAATCTCCATCTTGAAAAACTCTGACAGTATTTACTTTAGCAGAGTTGGGTGGCAATGCTTGTAACAATGCTCCAAACCCTGCAAGTCCGTCTGCCGCACCTAAATTGTGCTGAATGTATTTGTTTGGGTTAATGTAACCGATGGGCTCTGTTGCCCCGGTTTCAATTGCCTTTAACAGGCTTACTACTTTTTGTTTGTTTGAATTTTCCATTTTATAAATTTTTTTTGATTATTATTATTGACCTAATCCTATTTGTTTCATAAATGCCTGATTGTCCCAGAATAAATACTCTTCACTCATTTTACCGTCTGCTCCCCAATGTCCAACTGTTACCATGGAAAGTTTAAATTTCTTTCCTGTAGGTGCAATTGTTTTTCCATTTCCTATTGCCATTGGTTTTGTAAACGTCCCTTCCATCTCACCAATAACACAGGTCCAATCGCCACTACCAAAACGAACTGGATGCTTTTCAATCTTCGTGTCAGGTGCAAATGCAAAAGTGGGAGTAAGCATATCAATATGCTGCGGATATAAGCCATTAGAAATTGTTCCATCAGGGTAATAAACCTTTATATCGTCTGCATGACTGTGATTAAATTTATCCCACTTCTGATTGGTATAAAAATCATAGTCCAATGTATCAAAAACCATAAGACGATGTTCCGTTAGAGCCTTTTCATCGGTAAACTTTTTTAACTCATTTTGTAATGAGTCAATTGTAGCTTGTAATGAAGTATGGTTACTTCCACTACTACCATTGCTGCTGCAGCTACTGAATGATATGGCAATCGCTACTACCCACATTGCGGTAGCTATTGAATATGTTTTTGCTTTTTGCATTTTTAAAGATTTTGTTTGTTACGGCTTAATAAAATTGATACTGCAAAGTTGCTGTGTTTACCACTATTCTAAAAGGTAAAAACAATCCTTTCAATGATACTTTTACGCCAAAATAAATTGCTCTCTAAATTCTACAGGTGTTGAATGGCTATGCTTGCGAAAGTATTTTATAAAGTTAGTTGGCTCGTCAAAACCTAAGTCAAAACCAATTTCTTTTACACTTTGGTAAGTGTGGACTAACAGTCGCTTTGCTTCAAGCATAACTCTTTCGTCAATCATTTGCTTTGGCGATTTGCCCAAAATCTTTGTTGTAGCTTGGTTTAATCGCTTTTCTGTAACACTAAGTTGTCTTGCGTAATTGTTCACCAACTTTTGCTTGCGAAACTGATTTTCTAAAAGGTCTTTGAACAACATTACAAAATCAAGGTCTGCACCTTTTTTCGCTTCTGGATAATTTTGTTTCCGTCTTTCTCTTTCGGAGTGTAGCAAAAAGTTATGTAACAGGTTTTGGAGAATATCCGATTGGTAGTTGTCATATGAATTTTTCAATTCATTTTCCATTTGCTGAAACAAGTCAGCGAAAAGTGTTGATGTCTTTTGTAGTTGAAGTTGTGTTACTGAAAACAAGTCATTGAACAAAATGTTACTCCGCAAATATTTTGTATCTGCATCTGTCCTACAGAAAAAACTGTCGGTAAATAAGATTGCCCTGCCATCAAAATTGCCTTTCGTATCAAAGCGGTGAACGGTGTCTTTGTTGAGAAACAAAATTGAGTTTGGTCTTAGCTTTATTGGATTAAAGTCAACCAAATGTGTTGGGCTACCTTTCTGAAACCAAATAATGTGATAAAAATCTGTCCTATGTGGAGTTGTCAATGTGTCTGTAAACACTTTGTATAGGTCAGCAATCCCAACAATTTCAAACTCTTGTGGAAGTCCAGGTTTAAAAGTAAATTTTTTGATGTCAGTTGTCAATTCTCAGGTCATTTAATGTTTGCACTGTGGGGCGGTTGGGTTGCACATAACGGTTTGGGTATTGCCGAAGGCGGGGTTTTTTAGCACAAAAGTTCAATAGAATTACTGCCGTTAACCCTTGCACAAATGTCCAATCGAAGCCGTTCAGCCCCGCTTTTGGCAATACCTTGTTAGCTGCTGTTCTTCTGTCCATTGTGATTTACTTAAAGCGTTCTTTTATGTAGTCAATTTGCTTCTTACCTTCAAGTTTATCAGTCGCTGGATTTGTCCTTACAAAAAATTCTGTTTGGTCATAAAAGCAAGGTTCACTTGATGCTTTGCAGTCAACCCTTAATACTTGGTGTCCTGCAACGTTGAATAAGTCATAATCAATTAATGAATAAAATTCTGAACCTATTTTTGTGTTAATCGAATTTTTAAAATTCAATTTATACTTATCAGCAGAAGTGAAAAAGTCATCTTCAACGCCCTTAATTTCTCCATTGTCAGCAACGCCTATAAGCAGTGTTCCACCGTCTGCGTTAAGAAAACCTACGATGTTTTTTAAGGATGATTTTTCAATCTCTTTGTCCTTTTGCCCTGTTCTAATATTTTTGGAAAAAGATTCTTTAAACTCAATGTGTTTGTTTTCTCCTTTTCTTATCAAACTTAAGATTTGGTCTTCGGAAGAAAGTTGCTTTAACGGGCTTTGAATACTTTCAAACTTGTCAAGAATAACATTTGCATTTTTAGGGTTCAAGCTCAACTCAGCCTTAAGTTGATTGATTGTATCTTGTAATTCAGAGAGTTTTTGATTTGTTTGTATTAGTAACCTCTGTTCTGGTAAACTCGGAATTGAAACAAAGCAATTTTCAATATCTGCTTTATTAATATTCGGGATGAAACTACCACTTGTCAGAGATTTTAATATTTGCTTACCTAAGTCAGAATGAAAGAACAATGCAAGGAATTCTGATTTTACTATTTCGGAGTTGAGAACAACTTGGAAAAGATTTTGGTGTTTAATTGTAGTTGCTCCAATATCTGCAACAACTAGGGAAGTTCCAATTTTAGGAATATAAATGCTATTGGGTTTATCTTGGAATGATTCCCGGGTTAAGTTGATTTCAAGTGCAACATCTTTCAATTTAAACTTGTTGTATTCCTTGTATTGGGTTTGTAGATTGTCTATCTCGCTTTCAATTCTGAACTTAAAGAAAGATTCAAAATTGTCTCTTGGGACAACAATACCTGTCGCCAAATTGTTTGATGATGTTCTAGAATTAAAGGAACTCATTAAAGGTTCAAAGTCGCTTGTGATTTCTCCAATAAAAAGCTCGTTCTGCTTTTGCCTTTCAAAGTGAATGATGATTGGTTGAAATGCAGTTTCTGGGTAAAGCAACTTTTCAGGAAGTTCAAATACAGAGTTGTGATAATATTTTTCTAATGCCAAGTCATTAAGAAACTTTTTACCTTGTTGTGAAAATAAAATGCTAGGTTCTATTAAAAAGAATGCTTGTCCGTTATCATTCAAGGTTCGCAATGAAGTCAAAACATAACTCCAATTTTTATTGACTTTAAGCTTAGAAGCAGAGTCGGTAGATACAGATTGTAAACCAAAAGGTAGGTCGCCAATGACCAAATCAAATTGTTTGTTTTTGATATTGTTAAAATCGCTTTCAACCTTCAATTCCGTCAATGCTTTAGTTGAAATGTCAAGGATTTGTGGGGTGGTAAAATTCAAGAGGAGAATATCCTTCTCTTGTCTGTTTGATGCGAACTGACTTAAAAACTCTGTCACTATTTGTTTACTTTTTTTCATTTGTATCGTCTGTTTTGTTCAGTCAGCAAAATATTTGCAGTATCGCAATAGAATAGCAACTAACGTTCCGTGGCTTGGCGATGGCGGGCATTTATACACAACACTTCAATTAACAAACGCCGCCCGCTATCGCTAAGCCGATGTTATGCGTTCGTGCTGTTGTCACACATGGTAAATTTAAAAAAATAAATAATTCTATAAGTAGGCATTTCTATAAAAATCTGTTTCACAACTTTGCTCGTCAAATATTTTAAATAAAATGTGTCTGAAAAACTAATTATCAGCATGTCGCATAACGTTTTGCA
The DNA here is from genome assembly GCA_019187405.1 of Ignavibacteria bacterium. Taxonomy (GTDB): domain Bacteria; phylum Bacteroidota; class Ignavibacteria; order Tepidaquicellales; family Tepidaquicellaceae; genus JABAQZ01. The sequence continues at coordinate 1,133 of JABAQZ010000029.1, read as the reverse complement.
GCTACCCGAAGGTGGCGATTTCGGAGCACTTCACTGTCAACCAAACAGTAACTTTGATAGATGAACAATGCTTGATTTAATCACTGAACCGCCACTTTTGGGTAGGTGCTGTTATGCACAGGTTTTTTTCATTGTGCGTTTATTTCCCAAATTAAATATTGTCCGTTAATATAGTCGAATACGATTTCTTTTATTGAGTGTCCCGTCTTGATTTTAATAACATGTCTCGGATTTTGTCCTAACGCAACTCTCAAATTTTTTTCGTATGAGTTTTCGTCAGAAGTTTCGATTTTGTCTAAACCATTACTGATTTCTCGGATTGTCTGAAAGATTTTTGAATAGTCTGTTTCGATTTCTGTCTTTAACGATTTACCAAAAAACATAGTTTGGTCTTTGAAATAGATTTCAATTCCTGGTGCTAAAATACTTGCTATTTCATCATTGTTTTTTGAGCTCAATAACTTCACTATATTATCAAATTTTGGAAGTTTACTTACGTCAGGTGTGTTACCTGAATAATTGTCCGTAATTTTTACACTTGAAAGTTTTCCGCTTTTTGAAATTTCTACGGTATAGTTTGTCTTGTCGAAACTCCATTTTTCGCCATATTCCCCCATATCATCTTTTTTGTTTGGCTTGCCCAAAACACGTTCAACTTCTTCTTTGTCAAGTCCAAGTTTTAAGCCTTTAAAACCAATATCTGTTGTCTTGTTGCTACCTGAAATTTGAATTGACCAAATAACGTCTGTGAGTCCTGCGGCATACTCAAAAACCATATACAAACTTGTGTCGGGTTTAATTATGAAAACTTCATATTCAAAACCGTCTTCGTATTTGTCCTGTTGAATTGGCTTTCCAAATTCGTTTTTCGGAGTCTCTCGGTATTGTCCAATTCGGAAACCGTTTAAGTCCGTTACGTTAGTCTGTCCACTTACTTCTATTAGAGTAAAAAGAAGCAAAAATGTTGTTATAATATTTTTCATTCTCTGTGTCATTTTAAACTTGTGCATAACGTTCCGTGGCTTGGCGATGGCGGGCATTTATACACAACACTTCAATTAACAAACGCCGCCCGCTATCGCTAAGCCGATGTTATGCGTTCGTGCTGATGTCACACATGGTAAATTTAAAAA
>JABAQZ010000031.1 GCA_019187405.1 Ignavibacteria bacterium | reverse complement strand
ATTGCTCGATCATTTTTTCTGTTAGTTCCATTTTAACAAACCTCCATTTTGTGTTATGATTAATAAAATATTTTAAATTGAATTAAGCTGAAACAGAAAAAATTTTTTTAACATTTTTTTCTTTTTTTAGCCACTCCCCCTAGGGGGAGTGGGACATGGTGTCATCCTCATTCACATTTCTTTTATTTTATCATTTACACAAAATTTTTTACACTCCCCTGCGTGAAAAACTCCGCGCAATCCGCGTGAACTCTGCGCAATCTGCGTGAAACACACTGCGCAATCTGCGTGAAACTTCTGCGCAATCCGCGTAAGTCTCTGCGTAATCAGCGTGAGACTCTGCGCAATCCGCCTGAAATGCTCCGCTCAATCTCCGTGTGTCAATAACAAAATCTATAGTGTGAATTTATTTCAAGTTGAATTACAATACGGAATATTTTATTTTTCAACTTTCATAATTTAAATTACTCTTCATGAATCTTTCTAAAATCCTGAAAGGAAGTCTCCCTTTCTTTTTTGTTTTGCTTATTTCGGCAATCGTTGGTTTGGAAGTTTTTCAGGGTCAAAAATCACCCATGGTAATCAACAATAAAATGTTTGATTATGATGAATCCGACCCTTATATCGACAGACCAACAAGAGAAGCTCTGATGCATGTGGTCGAATCCACTGATGAAGATCTTGACATCATTACAGATGCTGACGGTTTTGATAATTTTGAAATAGGTGTTGACTTTGCAGAGCAGATGCTCGTATCAAATCCAAGAAATCCCTTAAATATGCAGTTCGGTGTTAACAACAGCTCAACAGGCCAGAATGCTTATTATACCCTTAATGGCTATGACTGGACCTCAAGCAATCCTGCTTATCATTCTTCTATATGCTGTGACCCGTGGTCTGCATGGGACAGCTTGGGAAGACTGACTTATGGTTCAGGAGTTAGCGGCCAGTATATTTACAGATCAAGCAATGGAGGTGTTAGTTATGGTACGCCGATTCTTTCTGTTAACGGGAACGATAGAAATACTCTTGCCGCCGATCAAACAAACGGCCCGTATTCAAATTACCTCTATGCCGCTATTACCCCCGGCAATTTTGCAAGAAGTACAAACAACGGACTTAACTGGACTCAGACTTATTCATCTTCAAATACAATTCCGGGAACTATGATTGCAGTCGGTCCTAACGGCAGCGTTCAAGGAGGTTGCGTTATTTATGTTACAAATACCGGCTCAACGGCAAATGTAACTTATACTTTTCATAGATCAACTAACGGAGGCGCAAACTTTACCGTAATGTCCAGTCTTACTACTGCAGGTTATGTCGGAACTCTGAATTCTGCAGGAAGACTTGTTATAAACAACGGCAGAACAAGACCATATCCGATGATTGCTATGGATAATAGTTACGGTCCTTACAGAGGAAGACTTTATCTTGTTTATGCATCCAATGTACCGGCAGGCAATGGATACAGACCCGATATAAGACTTCGCTATTCCTCAAACCAGGGAGCAAACTGGTCAAATGCAGTTACCGTAAATGATGACACTACCGGACATCAATGGTTTCCCGCAATCTGGTGCGAAAAAGAAACCGGAAGACTTTATATTAAATGGTATGATACAAGAGAAAATCCTCTGACTTATGCATGCAATGTTTATGCTACTTATACAGATAACGGCGGCACATCTTTTGCACCTAATCAAAGATTAACAACACAGTCATGGATATATCCAAACCCATCCTGCTCGCCGAATACCAACTGTTACCGGGGAGATTACGACGGTATGACGGCTAATCCAAAAGCAGGCTTTGCAGTCTGGTATGACGGAAGACTCGGAACTTACAAAAACGTTGGCTCGTATTTCCCTGATTTCGGAATGCTCGCTTCACCATCAAGCCAGACTGTTAATACTACAAATGACAGCAGAAACTTTTTAATCTCTATTCCCTCTGTAAAACTTTACACTGATGTAACGACTTTCAGCGCGGCTGTTTCACCTGCTCCGGGTAGCGGAAGCATAGAGTTTGAGTTCCTCGGAGGAAATACACTTTCATCTTATCCAAATACAAAATATATGAAGGTGAAAACTGTCGGAAATGTTACTGCTGGAAATTATACAATAACTATTACCGGTCAGGGATCTAACGGAACTCCCGTTCATAAAAGAACAGTAACATTAACTGTTAATTCTTCTGTCATTGCAGCGCCATGTGAAAATTTCACCGATTTAAAATTCCCGCCGGCTAATTTCTTTGCCGATTATTCAGGTACTTTTTACTGGGAAAGATTTTCTCAAAGCGCATATAATATTGGTACCGGTTCAGCAAGATTTAATTCATGGAGTGCAACCAATGGTACTACTCAATCCATTGTATCCAATAATTTTACATCAGCCGGCATAAACACTTATCTGACTTTTGACGAAGCTTATCAGCCATGGTCAGGCGGCAACGTCGATTCGCTTATTGTTGAATCATCTGTTAACTCAGGAGTTTCGTACACAACTCTCGCAAGATTATGGGGAGGTCTCGGTTCACAAGCAGGTCCGCTCAACTCGGTTTTCACGGGAGGCGGACAATTTACTCCGTCCGGCAGTCAATGGAGACCTAAAATTTATTTACTCCCCGTAGGAACCAATAAAGTAAGACTTAAAGCCGTCAGCGGTTTCGGCAATGACATCTGGGTAGATAATATTTGCGTGCAAGTACTCAGCCCAGCTGTAAATAATTCAATCGGACTTGCATCTCAGGGAATGTTCATACCAACGGATCCATTCTGGAGTTTCCTTGATACAATAAAAGTATTTCTGCACAGAACTGATTTCCCCAATATAGCTGTTGATTCTTCTACAAGAGTAATGGGTTCAAGTGCAGTTTGCAGCAATTTGCTTTTTGACAAAGCTTTAAACGGAAATTATTACCGAGTCATTCAACACAGAAACAGCATTGAAACCTGGAGTAATTCAGGATTTGCCTATACCAGAGGCAGCAATACGCATTTTAATTTTATAAATCCGGACGGACAGGCTTATGGAAACAATCAGGCAATTGTCAGCTCTGCTCCACTATACAGGGGAATGTACAGCGGTGACTGCAATCAGGATTCCACAATTGATGGCGCTGACTTGCTTATAATTGACAACGATGCCTCTACTTTTGTGTTAGGTTACAATGTTTCTGATCTGAATGGAGATTTTACTACAGACGGATCTGATTATTTGATTGCTGATAATAATGCTTCTTCATTTATTACCAGAGTAGCTCCTCTTGGAGGAGAACCCGAACCGCCTCCCGCTTTTGACGTAATTCCAACATTTAAATCTGATGCGGAAAAAGAAAAATATGAACTTACTCAAAAATTAAATAAAGAAAACACAAATCAGAATAATCAGCTTAAAAAATCTTTAAAACCTGAAGAATTCCGTAAGTTGATATATGATCGTTACAAAAACAATAAACGTTAGATGTAGAATTTAAGTAAACTAAAATACTGATTCGCTTTATAATCTGATTTAATTTTGTTTACATCAGATATTTCAGCAGTAAATGCCCGATCTGTTTTTTACAGTTCGGGCATTTTAAATTAATATAAATACAAACTTCAATAAATTTTCAAATAGAATCAAAAAAATTTCTCATCCGTCAAAAAACAATTTGAAGATGCATAGTTAAGCAATAGTTTTAGCTTTTTAATTATTTGAAAACTAAATTATTCTTCACAAAATTACTCTCGACAGGTTGTTTGAAGATTAGATGAATTTTAGTACAATCATTTCATAAAAAGTTTTTATTGAATTAAAAATTTTTTTGGTTAATAATGAAAAATTTTTTAATGATCCTAAATTATTAACTTGAATTATTTTTATAAATTGAATAAATATGCTAAACCAATTTATTCTCTAACTAAAAAAAAGGAAAATGAAAACAAAGCTACTTTCATTATCAGTATTGCTGCTGGTATCTTGGATTTTGTATTCAGGTTTTTCTCCGGGAGATGAAAGCCCCAGATGGAGCAAAGATCCGAGAACGTTAATATCATTGAATCCCGAAGGCTCTTATCAAAACCTGCCTGCAGGAGATAATGCTAATTTCAGCAATGAAGTCAGAATTGAAAGAACACCGCAAGGCGTCTTCGCTGTCGGTCCAAACTTCAGAGTTCATCCTACATCAGCAAGAACACAAAGTGAAACCCCGATTGTAAGCCATCCGCTTAATCCAAATATAATGTTTGCCTCCGCAAATACTTATAACGTTGGAGGTACTACTACGTTCAGTTGCGGTCACTATGTTACTACTGACGGAGGTGTTACATGGTTTGGCGATGATACAACTAATTTTAATTTCGGTGACCCTGCTCCAATGATTAGATATGACGGCAGATTGCTCATATCATATATTACAAGCACGGGTGCAATGGGAGCTGCATATTCTGTAAACAACGGCTCTACATGGTCCGGAACAGTAACTTTCACAGGTTCCACAACTTCCTCGGACAAGAATCTTTCCGCAACGGATGAAGAACCTACAAGTGCTTATTATGGTAGATGCTATACCGTCTATACTGAGTTTAGCGGCGCTTATACAAATAGAATTGTATCTACATGGTCATCTGACGGCGGTGTTACATGGTCAACTGTAATACCTGTAAGCCCCGCACCTTCTGCAGGTCACCATCACCAGGGTTGCGATGTTACCGTTGATATTTACGGATGGGTCCGCGTTACATGGGCTAACTGCACGACAAACGGACAGAACTCAACCGAAGATTCTCTCGGCTGGGCTGAATCCGGAACAGGAGGCACTTCATGGAGTGATGCATCAAACCATAAAGTAAATACAAACGGAATCAGAACTTCCGATTTATTAACTCCTTCAAATGTTGCAATAAGAGCTAACGGCTTTCCAAGAATTGCCGGTGACAAAACTTGTCTTTCAACAGCCGATGATGAATATGTTGTAATGGCTGAAAAGAATTTTGCCCCGGCTCTCGATAATGCCGACATCGTCTTAAACAAAACAGTCGACGGAGGTTCAACATGGACCAGAACAAGAGTCAATCAAAATGCGTCGGGTTCGTATGAGTATTTCCCGGCTGTTAATGTAGATGCTACAGGCGGCATTAATGTTGTTTATTACAGCACAAGAAATGTTCCGACAAATGACTCTGCTCAAATTTACCTTTCCCGTTCAACAGACGGCGGTACATCTTGGGTTGATGTATTAGTATCCGATCATAAGTTCAAGCCCGTTCCGATTTCAGGTCTTGCAACGGGATATCAGGGTGATTATATCGGCTGCACTTCCGGCGGAGCAGGAAAAATTGTCGCTTACTGGTGCGAACAAAATACGTCAACAGGCGGCAGGTATCAGGCTTATGCATCATTGATCGATGTTACAATTCCAAATCCTTGCGAAGACTTTGCATGCGCAAAGGACACAGGATCAGCATCTGTTATGATGTTTACAGATAATTTTTATGAAGAATATTCGGGTACAAATTACTGGAACAGAAGATCTACAGCCAGCGCTTACAATATTGGTACCGGTTCGGCAAGATTTAATGCTTGGTCTGCTACCGGAGGGACTATTCAATCCCTTGTTTCATACCAGTTCCCGGCAGCCGGAGCAACCACTTATCTCACATTCGATGAAGCTTATGGTCCATGGTCAGGAGGTAATGTGGATTCATTAATAATAGAAACTTCGTCAAATGCCGGTGCAAGTTATACTATTCTTGCAAAACTCTGGGGCGGACTCGGTTCTGCCGCAGGTCCTTTGAACACGGTGTTTGTTGGAGGTGGTCAGTTTACTCCAACCGGCGGACAGTGGAGATCTAAGATTTATCAGCTTCCCGTTGGAACCAATAAAGTAAAATTAAGAGCAAGAAGCGGATTCGGAAACGATATCTGGCTTGACAATATATGTGTACAAAATCTTTCGACACCTGTTGCATCCTCTATTGGTCTTGCACATCAAGGGATGTTTATTTCGACAGACCCATATTGGAATTTCCTTGACACTATTAAGGTATATTTAAAAAGAGTAGATTTCCCTGAAGCAGCTGTTGATTCTTCAGTTGGCGTTATGGGTCCTAATGCAGTTTGTGACAATCTGATGTTTAGCAGAGCTCTGTCAGGAACATATTACAGAGTTGTCCAGCACAGAAACAGTATAGAGACATGGAGTAATGCAGGTGTAACTTATAGCAGAGGATCAAATACACACTATAATTTCATTCAGCCCGACGGACAAGCTTATGGAAATAATCAGGCAGTTGTAAGTTCTTCACCGTTATACAGAGGTATTTACACGTGTGATTGCATTAGGGACAGCATTATTGACGGTTCAGATTATAGTACTGTTGATAATTCAGCCGCTGCATTTACAACCGGCTATGTTGTCAATGAACTCACTGGAGATTTCTTTGTTGACGGTACTGACTTATCAATCTGTGATAATAATACTTCTAATTTTGTAGTAAGAGTAGCGCCTCCGGGAGGTGAACCACAACCAGTACCTGATATTGCCGTTCAAACGGAATTCAACTCTGATGCAGAAAGAGAAAAATATGATATTACTTTAAAACTTATGAAAGAAGCTGTTAACACGATTCAGGAAAGAAAATCCATGAGCATTGATGAATACAGAAAGATGGTATTCGGTGAGAATTATAAATCAACAACTAACAACCGTAGTAAAAATGACCGCTCTTCGCAAACATCAGACAAAGTAAATCATGGAAACACCAATAACGGAAATTCAATCGGCAATGCCGGTGAACTGAAATAAAGTAACCGTTAATTTTTTTAAAGACTGAAAAGTACATAATACTTTTCAGTCTTTTTTTTATCTCATGGAGATTTCTTTTTTACGCATTTATTAAGTTTAATATTCTTAAATTGCATTCAAAAATTATTCATTGATGGAAGTATTTTCGGAGTTTTTCAGCAAGCTCGGCAACCTTGAAGAATTAATTAGATGGGGCGGCTTAACAGTACTTATAATAATCGTATTTGCAGAAACAGGATTGCTTGTCGGATTTTTCCTTCCCGGGGATTCTTTGCTTATTACTGCCGGATTAATTGCAGCACAAGGTTTTCTCGATATTTATATGCTTATCGGCTCTCTTACTGTTGCAGCTATTGTAGGCGATCAGGTTGGATATCTTTTCGGTAAAAAGACAGGACCAAAATTATTTAAACGCGAAAAATCTCTATTGTTTGATAAAGATCATCTGTTAAAAGCAAAAGAATTTTATGAAAAATACGGAGGACGAGCAATCATTTATGCAAGATTTGTTCCATTTGCAAGAACCTTCGCACCAATCGTTGCAGGCGTTGGTCAAATGGAATATAAGAAATTTGTCCTTTTCAATATCTTCGGTGGTATTCTATGGGTCTTTTCGATGTGTCTTCTCGGATACTTTTTTGGAAATATTCCCTTTGTAAAAAAGAATTTTGAATATGTCATCATCGGCGTAATTCTGCTTTCCATTACCCCGATTGTTGCAGGTTATTTTAAACACAGAAAAGAAAATAAACTTAAGAAAGCAGCAGAAGAATCTGTCTGATCAGCTTCCTGATACCGTATCTGAATTTTCAGTAAGCTCTGCTTTTTTGAATGAAATGTTTTCCTTAAGAAAGTAATAAGCTCCGATTATAATCAGTCCGAGCAATCCTAATAGATGGTTTACGGTTGCAAAGCCGAAAGCTGTTTCCTGATTCACCCCGTATATGTTTACAAGTGTTGCCGTTGCAAACAAATGAAACAGTCCTGCAGAATTTGCAGGTAGAGGAATGCTTAAAGCAAATGTTATCATTGTTAACACAAGATTTGCATCGAGCAGATTTAGATCAATGCTGAATGCAAGCAGAGTCAGATATGTCGATATCACATAAGACAGCCAAAGCAAAATAGAATAAAATAAAATTGCCCCGTAGTACTTTGGATATTTGATAAAAAGAAATCCGTTTATCAGCGAGATAAACAGATAGTGAACCTTCATGTGAATCTTTTCGGGAAATATTTTTTTAGTAATCTTTTCAATGATAACTTCGGACTTTTCAAGATTGAATATTATCACCAGCAGAATCAGGATAAATAATACGACTATTCCGGAAGTAATTAACGATATCATTTCAAGGTTATACTCTTCAAATACCGAAGAAAGTTTGCTCCTGAAATAAAACAAACAAATACCGAATGAGATCAGCAGTGACAAAGTATCAAATACTCTTTCAGCAAGAATCGTAGCAAATGCTGATGTTCTCGATATTTTTTCCTTTTTTGCAAGCAGCACAGGTCTGTATATCTCTCCGCTTCTTGGAATTATGCTGTTCATCATATACCCCACCATCATTGATGAAAACAAACTGCTGAATACAATGTCTTCTTTAAGAGGATTAAGGAAATATCTCCATCTTAAAGCTCTTATTATTCCCCCGATAATTATCCCTGTAAAAGCTCCCGCGAATGCATAAAAATAATTTGCGTTCCGAAGCTCAATAAACAAAAGATTAAAATCATTCCCTCTGAATGCAAGATAAAGAAAAAATCCCGTTATCGAGAAAAGTATAAAAAACTTAATCGACTTTTTGACGGTGGAATTCAATAATAATCAGTTAGCTGTGAACAAAAAAAAAGTTAAACACTTTTGCATTTCAGGTGTTTAACTTGTTAATAAAAAATAATTAAAACAATTACCTTAAATCGATTATTTCAACGCCTTCAGGCGGAGTAAAACTGAATTTAGAAGAGCTTATCCCGGCATCCAGCGAAATATCTTTTAATACATAAGTGTTTGTGGATTCGTTTGTTACAACATTAATCTTCCTGATAAGATATTCATTCTTATCTATCCATATCTTGGCGGATTTTACCGAACCACCGCTTCTCGGCGAAAGTTTAATTACAAAACATTCTACGCCGCCCACATCTTCATTTCCTTCCAGATCAGAATAAAAATTTTCCGGATAATTGAATAAAAACTTATTCGGGGAAAATGTATTGCCTCCGTCCTTGTAATTATCCACTACCACCTGCTTTTTCTTTGGCGAATAATTCCATGAAGTCTGTCCGTCAGTAATTATGATTTGTCCGCCGGCTTCTATCCTGTATTTATCTTCCTTCTTAATGTAAATGGTCCCGGAAGATGAATTAGCTTTGCCTCCGGATGATTTATGCGTCTGTGTAAATGATGCTTTTGCATCGGAAATGTTCTCGTATTTTTCCTGAACTTTTTTTATAATTTCCTGTGAATCCTGTGAAAATGCGGGATTGCAAAATGCCAGGATTAAGAATATGGGTGTTAATTTGATTAGTTTCATTAATTTTAATTTCTTTTTGTAAAAATAACTATTTGTATTCTGCTTTTCAATGTAGTTTTTATATTTGTTAATGCCAGTTTTTCCTTTTATATGACTCAAGTTCCAGTGTCACGCTTCCAATCATTACATTCATCTGAGATTTAATCGGAATTCTGGCTTCATCATCCGAAAACCATCCGGCAAATTCCCCTGTCAGCCCGAAAACTCCTTTAAAACTTGCATTGCCATTGCATCTGATTGTTTTAATATCATCATCAAAAATAGACGCCGACGTCTCTTCTTTTTGTGAATTAAAATAATATTTAACGGAGGTTTCTGCTTCATTCATGAATACGGGTATCATAAAATTTTCTTCGGAATACGAATCAAGCCTTGCACAGTAAAACAACGATAAACCATCCTGAAATTTTACATTCTGATTTATTTTAATTTTTTCATCTCTGTCAGTTCTTCCGTCTTTTGTAACAATAACATGTACAAAATTTGAATCATAATTGAATGCATATTCTATTTTCAATATACCATCTTCTTTGTATTCGACTGCTTTGAAACGTCTGCTATAGACTCTATTATTCTCATAAATCATTTCTGATTCAAATACACTGTTAAGTGAAACAAACGGAATCCCGCTGTATGTCTTCATCGTCGCTTTGGAAAAATAAATTTCTTTCCCCTCGATATATTTTTTACCCGACAGACTTATTTTTACTTCACCTAATTTTATAAATCCGTATGAAACCACATATACAAGTTCTTCACCTTCGCTTAATACATTTCCCTGTGAATATGACGAAGAGCAATAACAAAAAAGTAAAATTATTGCGGCTAATATTTTTACGGATAATTTCTTTATCATAAAATCAAAATCTATTTTCTGAAAGCCGGAGGCGACCATTTCTGTTTCTTGTAAGAAATCAACTCCCATACCACATTGCCAAGCGATGAACTGAAATATGCCTTCAGAGGCACTCTGAATTCGTCATCCGAAAGCAATATAAGAAATTCTCCTTTGAATCCGAATAATCCCGTAAAATCACTTGTCCCTTCAAGCTTTATCGCCGATATGTCATAATTAAATTTTTCAATGTTGATAACTGTACTGTTTACATTGAAAGAATATCTAACGGAAGATTCTTCTTCTTTGACAAAAACAGGAATGTTGAAGTTCTTATTTATAAATGAATTCATCCTTGCTTCATAAAGCCAGCAGACCTCATCCCTTAATTTCAGTTTATCCTTTATACTGATTTTTTCTTTTTTGTCTGTTTTTCCATCGGTCTCAATATTCGTATCAACATAGTCTTTTGAATAATTAAACTTATAATCAGTTCTGGTTATTGACTTATCTTTAAAATTTGTTTCATAGTATTTCTTAGAATAAATTTCATTTTCAAAATACTCCATCTCTGATTCGAGTATGTCGTTTAATTTTATAAATGGAACTTCAGGATAAGTTTTTACTTCGAATTTTGCATTCTTAATTATTTTTTTACCTTCCTTTCTGGTTCCTGTAAGTATCATTTTTATGTATCCGAGTTTTATGAATCCATATGACACTTCAAATTTAAGCTCTTCACCGATTTCCAATACCTTTTCCTGAGAATAAGCTTCCTTGCAAATACTCTGAAAAAAATGACAGAGAATCAGGAAGCTTATTCCGAATATTCGAAAAGGCATTATATAAAATTTTATTTCAGCTTTGCCAGTTTTATTGCGTCGTCAAACAATGTAATTGCTTTCTGAAACTGCTCGTCATTTTTTACATAAACTGCATAACTTCCGCTGTTTCCCCAAATGTCACGAGCAATCTGAAACTTTATCGTAGTCTTTATGAAATCAAGATCTTTATTATATTCTTCGTTGTTGAATACAATGTTTTTTTCCGATGCAAGTGATTTAAGATCTTTGAGCATGTTTTCATCCACATCAAATCCGTCTCTGAATTCATTTGCGGATTTATATGTGCTTTCAATATTCTTTCTGTTGGCAGCCATGTATCTTTCGGCAAAAATATAAAACAGATTCAATCTTCTCAACTGAACAGTATAATCCGTAAGAGTGTCGAGCTTGACAATATAATCAGGAGTAATGCCTCCGCCGCCATAAACTGTTCTCCCTCCCATTGTCTTGAATTCAGGCCTTGCAGAATCCTGTACATCATTTTTATGCTCGATATTTTCACCGTCAACTTCAGTTAAATCCATTTGATTGTACTGACTTCCGCTGTATGGCTTTTGAATCAATCTTCCTGATGGAGTATAATATCTGGCTGTTGTAACCCTGAATGCTGACCCATCAGGCAGATCAAACTGACGCTGCACAAGACCTTTACCAAATGTCGTTTCACCGACTATCAATCCCCTGTCCCAATCCTGAACTGCGCCTGATACAATTTCACTTGCTGAAGCCGAACCGCCGTTTACAAGTATAACTAAAGGTATATCCGTGAATTGACCGCCTTCGGAAATATATTCTTCGTTAAAATCATTAATTCTGCTTTTTGTATAAACTATTTTATTTCCGGCAGGTATAAATTCGTTTGCCATTCTAAATGCCTGATCGAGATATCCTCCCGGATCGCCCCTTAAATCAAGTACAAGCTTTTTCATTCCCTGATTTTTCAGATCAGCCATTGCTTTTATAAACTCCTCATAAGTTGTCGCCGAAAATCTCGAAACCTTGACGTATCCTATCTCATTATCATACATGAATGATGCATCAACGCTGTAAATGGGAATCTTATCTCTTGTAATTTCAAACTCGAGAGGTTCAGTCAATCCAGGTCTTACTATACTTACATTTACTTTTGTACCTTTTGGTCCCTTCAGTTTTTTGGGAACATCTTCTCTTGAAATTTTGATACATCCTATACCATTTATTTTTACAATTTTATCCCCTGCCTGAATTCCAAGCTTTTCTGACGGACCGCCGCTAATTGGTGAGACTATCGTCAGTGTATCATTTACTATGTCAAATTCAACTCCTATGCCTTCAAAACTTCCCTGAAAATCCTCACTTACTCTTTTAAGCTGTTCCGCGCTTATATAAACCGAATGTGGGTCAAGACCGTTGAGCATACCCTTTATCGCATCTTCGGTTAACTTTTGAGAATCTACGTCATCAACATAAAATTTTGATGTTATTTCGAGCGCGTCGTTAAACTTTCTGACCTGTGAAGAAATTTTATCATCGGAAACTGCATTTTGAATTTTCATCCCTATGAATATCCCTAAAGCTATCAGAATAATCGAAACGGGAAGAATTAGTTTTTTGCTCATTATATTTTTTATTAAAAATTTGTTTTGATTTTTTATTAAAATACACTTTTAAGTCAATATAAGAAATGCTAATGTATTCTTAATTGTTCCTTTAAATTCACTTCAAACTAAAACAATTTGAAGCTGTAATGTTAAACAAAAGTTTTAAGCTCTTTAAATATTTGTAAACATAACTATTCTTCATAAAACCACATCACAATTTTCCCCTTGCAAAAGGAAGGACAAGGCGGAGTTTTTTCATGATTAGAGGAATTTTGTTGACAATCATTTCTTTAAAAAAAGTTTTTATTGAATTTGAAAAATGTTTTTGCTGCAAATGCTTTAAATTTCGATATCAATTTTAATTAAACAATTTCAATTACGTTTCAATGTATCCAATTGTTTTCAGAAATTTGTATAAAAATTTGTAATTTTAATTTCTAATGTATTGTTAAATTGGTAAGTTTTTTAAATTTTTGTATAATAATGATGTCTGAATATATTTTAAACTCACTTCTCTTTTTTTGCCAAACTCAAATAAATTTGTATTGATTTATAGATTAAATTTAAACATTATTGAAAAAATTTTTACGGAGGATAATGAAATTTCGTTTACACTTTTGAAGTATTAAACTTAAAGTAAACAAAACCCAACAATGAGATCATTTATTTTAAAATCAATTCTGATATTTTTTGCAGGCTTAATTTCAATACAGGATTGCTATTCGCAGGGAAGCGGAAACAAGTATGCCGGAGAGTTTTTGGCAATCGGCGTAGGCGGAAGACCAAGAGGTATGGGCGGAGCTTATGTAGCACTGGTTAATGATGTTACAGCAGGTTACTGGAATCCGGGAGCGCTTTCGAAAATTAATTATCCTCAGTTTTCATTAATGCATGACGCACAATTTGGAAATCTAGTAAATTATGATTACGGTTCTATAGGAATTCCGTTTGGCTCAAATGCATCACTCGGCATAAGCCTGATAAGAATGGGAATTGACGACATTTCCGATACAAGAAACGCTTTAATTGATCTTAATGGCAATGGAATTCTCGATCCCGGCGAAAGACTCGATCCAGATAAGATAACCAAATTCAGTACTTCGGATTATGCATTTTATGTAACTTATGCAAAACGCCAATCAGACAAATTAACTTTCGGCGCAAATCTAAAAGTAATCAGAAGAAACATTGCCGAAGACGGAGCCTGGGGACTGGGATTTGATCTTGGAGCTACGTATAATCCTTTCGGCAGCTTTTTCCTCGGCGCAAATCTTATGGATCTGACAACGACTTATCTTTCATGGTCAACAGGTAAGAAGGAAGTTATCTCTCCTACTGCAAAAATTGGAACTGCTTATCAGGTGGATTTCCTCAACGGAAAGCTTACACCCGCTCTCGATTTTGACGTGCGTTTTGAAAACAGACAATCGAGCGCAAATGCTAATCTTGGTCCTGTCAGTTTTGACATGCATGCCGGTCTTGAATTTTCTTACAAAAATCTTTTCAGCGTAAGAACCGGATACAATGAATTGGGAAATCTTACGCTTGGTGCAGGAGTCCGATTCCCGAAAATTGATATTGATTATTCATTCTCCAAATTTGACGGACTTGAAGAGCTCGGCAATAGTCATATTTTATCTCTCATTTTTACACTTGAAGAAGAAAAATTTCAAAGAAAGTAATCTTCTGAAAATATAATTTTATTTTAAACCTTGCTGATCTTTCCGGCAGGGTTTTTTTGTTAATGCCAATTTAATATGAATTCAAAATTCTGTATTGCAATACACGGCGGGGCAGGAACTATTTTAAAATCAAAAATGACTCCTGAAAAAGAAGAATTATACAGAAAGTCTCTGGAAACTGCTTTGATTACAGGCTATGATGTATTGAAAAATAATGGAAATGCAGTTGATGCTGTCGAACAAGCTGTAATTGCAATGGAAGACAATCCCCTCTTTAATGCAGGAAAAGGATCTGTCTTTACAAATAATGGTGATCATAAAATGGATGCCTCTATCATGAACGGAAGCAATCTTAAAGCAGGCTGCGCAGCATCAGTCAGCAATGTAAAAAATCCGGTTGCACTTGCTAGAAAGATTATGGAAAAATCAAATCATGTTTTGCTTGCAGGAAAAGGAGCGGAAGATTTTGCAAAGTCAGAAGCTCTTAAATTTGAAAGTGATAAATATTTTTTTACTGAATTCAGATATAAACAATATCAGAATGCATTGAAGTCTGAAAATGTTTATCTTGATCATTCAGTAATTGAGGATGATAATTCCGGAGTTGATAAAAAATTCGGTACAGTAGGTGCAGTAGCTCTTGATAATTCCGGAAATCTTGCTGCTGCTACATCAACGGGAGGAATGACAAATGTAAAGTTTGGCAGAATCGGAGACAGTCCCGTAATCGGAGCGGGAACTTATGCTGATAATAATACTTGTGCAGTTTCATGCACAGGTGACGGTGAATATTTTCTCAGAGCTCTGACTGCTTTTGATGTTTCTGCATTAATGCAATACAAAGGATTATCGCTTGAGGAAGCCTGCAAAGAAGCCGTATTCAATAAGCTGGCTGCCTTAGGAGGAAGCGGCGGTCTCATTGCTGTTGACTCGGCAGGTAACATCTCGATGGTGTTTAACTCGGAAGGAATGTACAGAGGTTATATTGACATGAATGGTAAAATGGAAATCGGAATATTTAAAGTGTGATTCAAGTGATTAATTTCTTTTTTCTCAAAGTAATTTATTGTTAGTATTATATTATTTGCATTTATAACGGATTTTTCTGTTTAAAAAAATTACACACTAACAACTTTCATATTGCAACTTTTATAAAGTTATCTTAATCTTCTTTTTTATTTTTTCTTTGTTTATTAGTAATTAATATCGCAGACTACTTAAGTGAAATCAGTAACTCTTAATTTTGTCAGTGATTTGATCGTCAACCTTTCTCCATTATTATTCTTGATCGCTTCAGGCACACTCATATTTTTCATTTATGCAGTTGAATGTATCTTTTCAAATTTTTTCCATTGTATCAAAATTAAGTTAAGCTAACTTTTTAAAGTAAATGAAAGCTTTGCCCATTTTGCTTTATCATAATTTGTTTAGGTCCTTTTGTTGTCATTACCCTGAATGATAACATAAATTGAACACTCTGTCATTCTGTGAGAATAATCGGTAAGCAGTGCATCACCTTATGTGACCACCGGCATATTTGTATTGAAAACTTCCAAAACCAAGAATTATCCGTTACTACTTTTTGGATTCATAATTCACACTTCCCCCATAAGGTCAATGAGCGAAACCTTTCACTGTCCTTTTTCTTCTTTTTTAAATTAATGAATTTTGAAATTCAATAAATCTGGTTTAGACTTCTGCAGACTTATTCTTTTCTGCAATTGCTTACTTCAAAATATTTTCCTGCATAAGATGTCTGTTGAAACATTCGATAAAGATTTGCAGATCTGAATTAATATGAATTTATAATCTTAAGTTGTCTGCCGATTTCATAATTTATTATTTACTTAAGACTATATGCTGGCTGGAGGGAATTTCTATTTTTACTGTCATTAACTGTCGGATATTTTGTTTTGCAGACAGTGTTACTATTTGTCGGTGAATTTAAGCAGTTCGCAATATCTTTTCAATCTTACGTCCTTTCGCTAATTCGTCAACTAACTTATCTAAATATCTTGCTTGCTTTGTTATCGGGTTATCTATTTCTTCAATTCTATAACCGCAAATCACTCCTGTTATGAGATGAGCATTTGGATTCAGCTTTGCTCTTTTAAAGAATGTTTCAAAAGTTACCTTTTCATCAATAAGTTTATGCAATTTCTTTTCGTCAAAACCAGTAAGCCATTTTATTACTTGATGTAATTCATCTTTTGTCCTGCCCTTACTTTCAACTTTATTTACATAATGAGGATAAACTGAAGTAAAAATCAATTTTGCAATTCGTTTATCGTGTTCGGGTGTAGTTTTCATATTTCAACTTTCTTAAACCATTTTTTTGCTTTTGGTCTTCTATGCGGACACCCTGGCCAACAACAGGGCTGGCGTTTTCCATCTCTCAACTCTTTAAGCATCCTCTCTATATGAGCTGACCTTGTATCACTTTTTTTTACGATAGTAACCCAACATATCCATTCGTTTCGCTGAATAGGCGTAAGTGAATTCCATTTTTCAAGAATGAATTCATCGGAGATTAATACCTTTTGCATATCAACTGGCGCTTTATGAAGTATTCCGTTTAAAATTTTGTTACTCATGTTTTTGCATTATTGGGTTTTCAATTCTACAAATCTCTTTTTCAATTATTCATGTGTTACAAATTAAAAAAATGTCATGAAAAATCAAAGCCGTTGTATGATACAAATATTGATTGATAACGTTCATTTTAGTGTGTAAAATTAATTGACAATTTTAGTTTTGCTACACTAACGTGTAAACTTGAGGAAGGTGAGGTTTCACATTAAACACAGCGAAGAATCCTAAGGCGCTGCTCGATCATCGGGATTCTTCACGTCGCTCGAACGTCGGGATTCTTCACGTCGCTCGCTTCGCTCGCTCGTTCAGAATGACAAAAAAGGGAGGAGCTGCTCGATCGTCGGGATTCTTCACGTCGCTCGCTTCGCTCGCTCGTTCAGAATGACAAAAAAGGGAGGAGCTGCTCGATCGTCGGGATTCTTCACGTCGCTCGCTTCGCTCGCTCGTTCAGAATGACAAAAAAGGGAGGAGCTGCTCGATCGTCGGGATTCTTCACGTCGCTCGCTTCGCTCGCTCGTTCAGAATGACAAAAAAAGGAGGGGCTGCTCGATCGTCGGGATTCTTCACGTCGCTCGCTTCGCTCGCTCGTTCAGAATGACAAAAAAGGGAGGAGCTGCTCGATCGTCGGGATTCTTTACGTCGCTCGAACGTCGGGATTCTTCACTTCGCTCTCTTCGCTCGCTCGTTCAGAATGACAAAAAAAGGAGGGGCTGCTCGCTCGTTCAGAATGACAAAAAAGGGAGGGGCTGCTCGCTTATTCAGAATGACAAAAAGACAGCATTGAATTTCTCATGACAAAATTATTAACAGGTGAATTAAAAATTCTGCTGAAAGACATGATAAAATTATGTAAATTCAAGAATGAAGGCAAATAATCTTCTCAACGAAAAATCTCCTTACCTTCTTCAGCATGCTTATAATCCCGTTGACTGGTATCCGTGGAATGATGAAGCCATTTCAAAAGCAAAATCCGAAAACAAACCGATATTCCTTTCCATTGGTTATTCTTCTTGTTACTGGTGCCATGTAATGGAACGAGAGGTATTCGAGAATGAAAGCATTGCCAAAAGAATGAATGAGTATTTTGTCAATATAAAAGTTGACAGAGAAGAAAGACCTGATTTAGATAGAATTTACATGACAGCTTTACAGGCAATGACCGGTTCAGGAGGATGGCCAATGAGCATGTTTCTAACTCCCAACTTTAAACCATTTTATGGTGCAACATACATTCCGCCGAGAGCAAAATATGGAAGATCAGGTTTTGAAGATGTCATAGAGCAGATACACATTGCATGGACGGAAAGAAGCAAGGATGTCATTAAAAGCAGCGATGATATTACGGAGCATCTGCAGAAATTCATTCTTAACAGTGAAAAGAGCAAGTATGAATTATCCGAAGAAATTATTAACAATGCTTTCAGAAAAACAATTGAATATTATGATGAAGAGTTTGGCGGATTTGGCAAAGGGAATAAGTTTCCAAGACCTTCGGTATTTAATTTTCTTCTGACATATTATTATTTTAAAAAGGATTTCAAAGCGCTTGACATTGTAACATATACTTTGAAAAAAATGCATGATGGCGGCATGTATGATCATTTAGGAGGAGGATTTCACAGATATTCGGTTGACCACTTTTGGAGGGTTCCTCACTTTGAAAAAATGCTTTACGATCAGGCACAACTCATTTGCACATATCTCGATACATTTCTTATCACCCGCAATAAATTTTTTCTAGAAACTGCAGAAGATGTTTTGAAATATGTTATTGACAATCTGAAAAACCCTGAAGGCGGATTTTATTCAGCTGAAGATGCTGAAAGTCTGCCCTCACACAATGCCAAACTGAAGGAGGAGGGAGCATTTTATCTATGGACTTCTGATGAGCTTCAGAAAATTTTAGGCGCAGAAGACTATGCCATTTTTAAGCATTACTTTGGAATTCAAAATCATGGAAATACTGTGAATGACCCTCATGGAGTTTTCGGGAGAAAGAATGTATTGTTCATGGAAAATGATGAGCATGACACTGCAAAAAAATTCGGTAAAACTGCCGATGATATTAAAGAAATTATTGATGCTTGTAAGGAGAAACTTATTCACGAAAGAAGCAAGAGACCAAAGCCGTTTCTCGATAATAAGATTTTAACATCCTGGAACGGACTGATGATTGCTGCTTTATCCAAAGCATTTCAGGTAACCGGCAAGCGAGAATATCTGGAGGCAGCAAAGTCAGCTGCAGAATTTATTCTTTTAAAATTATATGATAAAGAAAGCAGAAACCTACTGCACAGATTCAGGGAAAACGATTCGAAATTCAGCGGTACTCTGGAAGACTATGCATATTTTATATCAGGATTACTGGAATTATATGAATCGGATTTTGGAATAAAGTATCTGCAGATATCGATTGAGCTAAGCAAAAGAGCGGATGAATTGTTTTATGACCAAAAAAACGGAGGTTTTTTTGATACAGACAGTAGAGAAGCCAATATTATTCTTAAGACAAAAGACATTTATGACGGAGCAGAACCGTCGGGTAATTCGGTTCAGATTATGAATCTGCTGAGACTCGGGAATATTACCGGAGACGATGAATTAATAAACAAAGCAGAGAAAAGCTTAATACTTTATTCCGGCGATCTGGAAAGAATGCCTTTTTCAAGTCCTTCAATGCTTTGCAGTCTCGGATTTTATCTGAATTCACCAAAAGAAATTGTCATTACGGGCAAAAATGGAAATGAAAAGTTTAATACATTTTTGGATTTAATTCATAAGACTTATATGCCAAATAAAGTGTTAATGCATGCAAACGAAGAATTAAAAAAAATTTCCGAATTCATTTCGGAAATTTCCGGAGATGGAAATGAAGATAAAGTTTTTGTTTGCGAGAATTTTAAATGCAATCTTCCCATAACGGAATTGGCTGCTTTGAAAAAATTGCTTCTTAAGACCGAATGATTTAAAAAAAAAGAATTAAATGATTTTTTATCAGAACTTTTTTATATTTGAATGAATAATTTTTTTATAATATTAAATTATATTGAACTATGTTAGATAATGTAAATTTAAAAAATGTACTGGTTCTGGATATTGAAGCTGTACCTCAGTATCCATCATACGATGACCTGCCGCCTGAGTGGAAATCATTATGGAACCATAAAATGAAGCATCAGGCGAAAGACGAAATTACTCCATCCGATTTATACAATAGAGCAGGAATATATGCAGAATTCGGAAAAATTATCTGCATTTCAGCCGGGTACTTTGTGTCAGAAGGAGAGAAGCTTAAGTTTAGAATTAAATCTTTCTGCGGAGATAATGAAACATTTCTGTTAGGTGAATTTAACGAACTGCTCGATAAAAGTTATAATAAAGAAGAGCATTTATTATGCGCTCACAACGGAAAGGAATTTGATTTTCCATACATAGCCAGAAGATGTTTGATAAACGGATTAAGAATTCCCGCTATACTTGACATTTCCGGTAAGAAGCCGTGGGAAGTAAAGCATCTCGATACGATGGAAATATGGAAATTCGGCGATTTTAAAAACTACACTTCATTAAATCTTCTTGCTGAAGTATTTAAGATTGAATCTCCGAAAACGGACATTGACGGAAGTCAGGTATGGAGTGTTTATTGGATTGACAAAGATCTCGATAGAATAAAAAACTACTGTCAGAAAGATGTGATTACTGTTGCGCAGCTGCTGCTGAGATTTATGAGAAAAGATATTCTTAGTGACGATGATATTGTATATGCAAATTAAATAAATAAACCTGATACAAATTCGGTTATTAATAAATAATTTTTTTATCAAATGTTAATTTAAAAAGGAGTTCAGAGAGATGATTTTTGATTTGAATCTAATTAAGAGATTATATTCCGGGTATAAGTCAAAAGTTGATGAAGCTTCAGCGCTTATCGGAAGAAAACTTACATATACCGAAAAAATACTTTACTCTCATTTGTGGGAAAAGCCAGAGAAAGCTTTTGAGAGAGGCAAAGATTTTGTGTATTTCAGACCGGACAGAGTAGCAATGCAGGATGCAACAGCTCAAATGGCTTTGCTTCAGTTTATGTCGGCAGGCATTCCGAAAGTTGCTGTGCCCACTACAGTTCACTGCGATCATTTGATTGAAGCGGAAGTAGGAGCAAAAAACGACTTGCTCCGTGCTTACGGCGACAATAAGGAAGTTTACAATTTTCTTTCAAGTGTATCGGATAAATACGGAATTGGATTCTGGAAACCTGGCTCAGGAATTATACATCAGGTAATACTTGAGAATTATGCATTTCCCGGCGGCATGATGATAGGTACGGATTCACATACACCGAATGCCGGAGGACTTGGAATGATAGCCATTGGAGTCGGAGGAGCTGATGCAGTTGACGTTATGGCAGGTATGCACTGGGAACTAAAGTTTCCAAAAATTATCGGGATTCATCTGACAGGAAAAATGTCAGGTTGGACTTCTCCAAAAGACGTTATACTAAAGCTTGCTGGAATACTTACTGTAAAAGGAGGTACCGGAGCAATCATTGAGTATTTCGGTGAAGGCGCTTCTTCCATTTCATGTACTGGTAAAGGAACGATTTGCAACATGGGGGCCGAAATCGGGGCAACAACTTCTCTGTTTCCTTATGATGAAAGAATGTATAAGTATTTGACTGCAACAGAAAGAGAAGAAGTAGGAAAACTTGCAAACGAATTAGCCGAGTATCTCAAAGCCGATCCCGGAAGTGAAAAGAATTATGATAAAATAATAGAGATCAATCTTTCAGATCTCGAGCCTCATGTCAATGGTCCTTACACTCCTGATCTGGCATGGCCGATTTCAAAATTTAAAGATGCAGTTAAGGAAAAAGGTTATCCTGAGGAGCTGAAAGTAGCGCTTATAGGAAGTTGTACAAATTCATCTTATGAAGACATGGAAAGAGCAGCATCTGTCGCCAAGCAAGCAATTTCAAAAGGCATAAAGGCAAAATCAGAATTCACGATTACACCGGGATCAGAACAAATAAGGGCAACAATTGAGAGAGACGGACAGCTTGAATCATTTGAAAAAGTAGGAGGTCTTGTGCTTGCAAATGCATGCGGACCATGCATCGGACAATGGAAAAGACATGACGTTAAAGAAGGAGAAAAGAATTCCATCATTACTTCATACAACAGAAATTTCTCAAAGCGCAATGACGGAAATTCGGCAACTCACTCATTCGTAGCATCTCCGGAGATAGTAACAGCTTTTGCAATGGCAGGAAAACTGACATTTAATCCGCTGACAGATAAAATAAAAAATGATAAAGGGGAAGAAATATTGTTAGACATTCCCGTTGGTAACGAACTACCGGAGCATGGATTTCTTAAAGGTGAAAGCGGATACGCTGCACCATCAGAAAACGGAAGTAATGTTGAAGTAATAATCGATCCTGAAAGCCAGAGACTGGAAAAACTCGAACCGTTTAAAGCGCCGAATGTGTCGGAAGATTTCAAAAATCTCCGTGTTCTGTTAAAGGTCAAAGGCAAATGTACGACAGACCACATATCAATGGCAGGTCCATGGCTGAAATACCGCGGACATCTGAACAACATATCAAACAACATGTTCATTGGTGCAGTGAACTCTTTTAATGATAAGATGAATTCCGTAAAGAATCTTCTTTCAGGTAAATATGAGGAAGTACCAACCGTTGCAAGAAGATATAAAGATAAAAAAATCGGATGGGTTGTATTCGGTGAAGAAAATTACGGCGAAGGTTCTTCACGTGAGCATGCTGCCATGGAGCCAAGGTATCTCGGAGGTAAAGCAATCATTGTAAAATCATTTGCGAGAATACATGAAACGAATTTAAAAAAACAGGGAATGCTTCCACTAACTTTTAATAACCCATCCGATTATGATAAAATCAAGGAAGATGATTTGATAGACATTGATGTAAGCAATTTATCACCGGGTAAACAGCTTGTAATGAAACTAAAGCACAGCGACGGTTCCTCAGATGATGTAATCTTAAATCATACTATGAATGAGCATCAGATAGAGTGGTTTAGGAACGGGAGTGCGCTTAATGCAATGGCTGAGATAAAAGATTAGGATAGTGTTCCTAAATATTTTTAATCAGGAACAAATTGTCAGATTTACGAACAGGAATTTTTATATTATCCATAATTTCAATTTCTAAATGCGAGTAAAAATAATTTTTGTTTTTCTAAACGTTTTCATAATGAGCAGTACAGTTCTTTCTCAGTATGACAAACTTTTTCTTGCTTGCAATCAATGGAACATGCTCGATGAAAAGATAAAGACGGGAACAATAGAAAAGGAAGAAGCTCTGGATTTGCTGAAGAAATATGAAGTTGAAATACTAAAAGCAGTTAAGGATACAAAATTCCCAATGGTTTCGCGAAATGACTGGGAATTTCCGCTTAAAAAATTCACCAAGATAACTTATCGTGACGGAGGCAACGATTATAAATTGAAGGATTATGATTATTTTCAAGGGAGCAATTCAAAAGGTCATCCTGCTCATGATATTTTTATTCTCGACGATAACAAAGATTTACTCGATGATTCAACTCTAAAACCTGTTGATGTAGTAAGCATGTCTTCAGGTTATATAGTTGCAATAGATACATCATGGAGACCGGGGTCAAGGTTAAGAGGAGGATTGTATGTAAAAGTTTATGATATTATCAATAGAGGAATTTTTTATTATTCACATCTTTCTAAAGTTACCGTCAGACCGGGCGATATGATGAATGCCGGCGATAAAATCGGAGAAGTCGGAAGAACCGGAAGAAAAGCTATTTTAAAAGACGGAAAAACGCATCTTCACATTTCATTTTTGAAATCCGTAAATGGATATCCAACACCCGAAGACATAATTGAAGATTTGAGAAAATCTGAATTGAAAGTTAATAAATAAAATTAAGAATTTTTTTAAGCCCCCGATGTTTATGGATTATAAATCCTTTCGACTAATTCAATAAAGTCTCCGACAAAACGGCAAGCATAGACTTTAGAATTTAACAGGTTAGAATCAGCTTTGAACAAATGATTACTATATCATAACTTAATGGAATCTGGTAACGTCATTAAATTTTCTTATAAATCTAATTCTCAACAAAAGCCGATATGACAAGTGCATTAGTCAGTTTCGGCAAAGTTGATTTACTACTGCTGCTTCTGCAGTTATAAAGATTAATTTATTTTTCAATGAGATTGATATTTATATTTTTCAGACAGCATTAACGTTATAAACTTTTTAGAAATTTTCAATTCTGATAAAACACAATCATATTTATATTTCTTTTCTAATCTGTATTGAGTAAAATAAATCACAATTTAGAAAACTTGACTAAATTATTATGAGTATAAGCGATACTAACGACGATATAAAAGATATTAAAGTGTTTTAGTAGGCTGTAACGTTGTTTGATGAATTTATAAAAGTCAGAAACAGATTATTGCTGTTTTTGGATTCAGATAAGCAAAATAAATTCAAGAAATATTTTAAAAATAAACAATAAGGAGAAAAAAAATGTCAGATTTAATTAATGATTTATTAAACAGCCTAAACAGCAATCAAGCTACAGAAAAAGTAGGCAATTCACTTAATCTGGATCCTTCAATTTTACAGCAAGTAATTCCTGTCATTGCTCCTATGATACTTGGCGGATTAAAAAAGCAGAGTGAAAATTTCGGTGGACAGGAAAGAGTGGATCACATACTTAATAAATATGGAAATCCTGAAGTGCTCGAGAATGTGGATGATTATATTGAAAAAAGTTCAAAGCAGGAAAGTTTTGATTCGAATCTTGGCGGGCTGCTCGGCAATTCAGGTTCTCAGATAACCGATATTTTAAAAAACAATTTCAATATAGATGCTGGAACTGCTGCAAAATTAATTCCCATGGTTGCGCCTTTGATACTGGGATTCCTTACAAAAAACAGGGATTCAAATCCTGAAGGTTCAGCAGGGTTTGCTTCGTTTTTAGATCAGAACGGGGACGGCAGCATCATTGATGACGTAGCGGGATTCTTTGCAAATAAACAGCAAGGCAGTGAAGGCTCAGGAGGTGGTTTAATGGATATTCTCGGCGGTTTACTTGGGAAAAAATAGAAATTGACCGGTTTATTTATAGATTAATTTTGATAATTTTTATTTTTAAAATTTAATTTTGAAAAATTATAAAGACTAACTTTTGGTTAGAATTGCTTTATAATTATGAGCAGGTTTTATTTGTAAAATTCAAAATAAAATTATAAAACACAAACTTTAGAAAGATTTTATTAAATAACTTAAGGGCTTATTACAGAAATAAAATCTGAAGCATTGTTTTCGGCAATAGATGCATCTAAAGCATCTATAATTAAATCACCGGTTAAATCAGTTGACTGATAACCAGTGTTAAATTCTGTTACATCATTATCAATCATCAATAAATCGACTCCGTCAATAACATTGTCTTTGTTCACATCACCACTGAACAGGGCATATCTGACAGGGTTTGAGTCAACTTGTTTTAAATTATTCCCATAAATCAAGTTACTTGAATTGGAGATATCAATAACAAAACTTTGTCCGTCAATAAATCTAACCGGTTGAGCGCTCCAAACATTTATTGTATTTCTATGTTTTATTTCTATATAATATTCATCTTCATTCGTATTACCGAAATAAAAATTACCCTTGAAGTTATTCAATGAAATCACATTTACAGATGAATCAATTGAATTATAAGGAGAAACAGAATTTCTGACAAAAACTTTCACTGAATCCTGTGAATTAAGGACATTATTAAATGAGTCATAATAACCTTCAGGAATAACTGAAAGAATAATATTGAAAACCAATTCAGATAAGCCCTGATAGTCGAATCCGTATCTTAAGACTCTGCTTGTTAAAATTCCCGGAGCAAAACTCCATTGGATGAATCCTTCTTTGTTTATTTCAAACAGATATCCATCTCTTGATTCAGCAATAAGAGTATTACCGTTTGGCAGTCGTTGACATCCACCCATTATATCAGTGTAAAATCCGACTGCGGAATATATCCAGCAAGGTGAATCCGGACCAAAAGAAGTAGCGGGAATAAAAGTATAAAATCCGTTACTGTCAACCGGAGGAATAATTTCTATTATGCTGGATGCAAGAATGTTTTGTCCGTTATTAAAAACCAAGATATTTCCACGGCCAGCTATACTGTCCGGAATCCAGACTGAATTATGAGCAACGTCAAAATACTGATGACCTTCTGCTCTATAATTAGATGGTTTTCCCCATCTGTATAGAAAATCTCCGCCTTTACCATAAATACCTCCCGAATGTCCGGAAGCTTCTGCTGTAGTTGTGGAATGATCAATGACAAAAATTTCATCCAGATAATAAGATGAAATCAAAATCTGATCAAAGTTTTCATTGTAACTGATACCATTGCAATGCATCCAATCACCGGAACCTTCGCTCCCGACATTTATGTCAAGTAATTCATGATGTGATGCGACATTTCCGTAATTTGCTTTAGTACTGTCATAATCTTGTATGAGATGATCCCAAAAATGCCATTCCCACACAATATTTCCGCTAAAGGGACCTGATTGCTGAACTTCAATAATGTGATCAGGCCAGATTTCTGCTGAATGGTTGAGTCCTGCCGAAACTGCTTCAGAAGATGATTTCACTTCCCATGCCAGCATTAGCACATTTCCGTTTGGCAACTGACAAATATCATGATGAGATCTAACAGTATTGCTGCTGTATGTAAATTCCCAGATAAGATTTCCATTCCATGAATACATTTGGAGTATACCACCTGCTCCACCTCCGTTAATTGGAGAGCCGGATGAAACTGCTGGACGTAAGAGATTACCATTTTCAAGCAGATAAACTGAAAAACCTCCGCTTCTTGTATGTTCCCATGATTTAACAATGGTATTATTCAATGAAAGAAGGTCTGTTCTAGTTGGAGTGGCAGTGATAAGAGTGAATCCGGAATATGGCTGAGACAGCATATCCGAAAGACAATAAAAACTCAAAATAACTATGAGTATAATAGTTCTCACTTCAACGAAAACATTATTTCATAATTTTATTTATGTTCAATCAGAACAATCGAAACAATCTAACTAAAAAAGTTATCCCTGCTTTCATTTAAGCTGTTGAAATAATTAAGACCAAAGAATGGAATCAATTTTACGGACTAATCATGCCGATAAAATTTGAAGCATTATTATCAGCAATTGCACCATCAGAAGCATCAACAATATAATCTCCTGAAATATCTGATGGAATATATCCGGTTGCAAAATTACTTGCATCATTATCAATCACAGCCATATCCCCTGCATCTATGACGTCGTCTCCATTAATATCTCCGCTAAAGAACGCAAAACGAACAGGAGATGCATCTACCTGAATAAGATTGTTGCCGAAAGCCTGAGCAGATGAAGTTGTAAAATTATAGTTTAAAGTACTGCCTACTGTACACAAATTTGGAGAATTGCTCCATGTTTCAATTGCATTTCTGTGTTTTACAACAAGATAGTAATTTCCCGTAGAAGCTTTTCCAAAACTGAACAGACCTGTAAGAGTAGAAGAATCCACAACAGCAATTGCTGAATCAGCTATTGCATACGGCGAAGAGGAATTTCTCAAATACAATCTTACTGAATCACTCATTCTCATCCGGTCAACTGCAGGATCAAAAAAACCTTCAATTATTCCGCTCATGTTGACTTTAATTACAAGCGCGGATAAGCCAGGATAATCATATCCGTACCTGAGAACTCTTACAATCTCTCCACCGGGAGAATAACTCCACACAACAGTACCGGTTGAAGTTACTTCAAACAAATTTCCGCTTGTAGATTCAGATATAATAGTATTTCCGTTTGGAAGCCTCTGATTACCACCAAGATGACTGGAATAAAATCCTGATGCGCTATAACTCCAGACCGGATTTAAAGGACCATAAGCTGTACCGGGAGAGTAAGTATAAAAACCTGCGCTGTCAGTTGGGGGAACGATTTCAACAATCATGGATGCATTTGTGCCTTCTCTGTTGTTAAAAGCCATAATATGACCACCGCCCGGAACGCTGTCGGGTATCCAGATACTGTTGTGAACTACATTAAACACCTGCGATCCGGGGGCTCTATAATTTGACGGTCGCCCCCATCTGTAAAGAAAATCTCCACCTTTTCCATATCTACCGCCGGTGTGACCGGCAGCTTCGGCAGTAGTAGTGCTATGATCAATAACATAAACTTCATCCAGTTCATGAGAAGAAATCACTATCTGATCAAGCTGCTGATTATAACTAATTCCATTACAATGCATCCAGTCGCCAGAACCGGAACTGCCTACATTAATATCCAGTAATTCCGGATGATTTGCAACGACACCATAATTAGCTTTTGACGGATCATAATCCTGAATAAGATGATCCCAGAAATGCCATTTCCAGACAATTGTTCCTCCAGAAGTACCGGAAGGTTGTACTTCAATTACATGGTCAGGCCAGATAACAGCACTATGGTTAAGACCTGCAGCAACTGCCTGAGCTGCTGTCTTTACTTCCCATGCAATTAACAGAACATTTCCATTTGGCATTGGACAAATATCATGATGAGTTCTGTAAGTACTGCTGCTGTAAGTATATTCCCATAAAAGAGATCCTGACCATGAGTATTTCTGGACAATACCAGAAGCGCCTCCGCCGTTAATTGGAGAACCTGTAGATAATGCAGGTCTCATTAAATCTCCGTTTGGGAGTAAATACACAGAATACCCTCCGCTTCGTGTATGCGTCCAAAATTTAACAACGCTGTTATTTAGGTCTAAAAGATTTGTTCTCGTTGAGGATGATGTATACAAAGTATACCCCGGATATGCCTGAGCAAAAATTTTTTCATTAATTATCAGGTAAAATACAATAGCAAATGCCGTAAAAAGAAATTTTTTCAATGAAGTTGTTTTAAATTTTAAATAATGACTTATTAGTTAGTTAGTAGATGTTTTTGCAAAAAACTAACTCTCTTTTAATAATTTATTTTAAAAAATGTAAAATTATTTTGAGAATAAGCTGAAGAATTATATTCTCTTCATTTTTTAAAAAAATCAAATTTCATTATGATATTCATAATTAAAGCGGAGAAAATGATACTATAAATCCAGATTTAAATTTAACAATAAAAATTCTGAATTTAAAAAAAAGACTTCAGATAAAATTGTAATCTGAAGTATTAAAGAACACATCCGTCCAAAACGTTGAAATAAAAAAAGGCTAGTCTATGGAAGAAAACATCCATAGTAAGTATTTTTGTTTAACCAATAACCAAAATACACTAGCCATGCACAATATAACTTTATTCAGTCA
>JABAQZ010000038.1 GCA_019187405.1 Ignavibacteria bacterium | reverse complement strand
AGAATTAAATTTCCTTACCAAGCTGCTTGCCTCGCCTGTTTTTTGGCGGGGGGCTTGGTAAGGAGAATTGGGTCTTAGACTATGGCATCAGGACTTTCGTCCTGACGCTATACATTTTTTAAGCCTTCTCTTTCCAAAGCCCCAGCTTTGGAATGTTGATTTAGAATTAACTCATTTACATATAATACCTTTAATGAAAATAGGAGAAAGCATTTCAGATTTCATGAGAGATTTATTCCTCTTACATAAAATTCATTTTGAAATAATACCCATCCGTTTCCGGGATTGATTAAGTTACTCCAATCCAAAACATGTCCTGCGCTTTCATTTAGATTTGTGTAAATTAACTTTCTGATTCTGTTTCCGGCTTTATCGTAGTAGTACCGGGTTACATAGAGAGTAACTCTCGTAGGAGATTTTCCTTCTTTGTGATATAATTCATTTATAAGATTCCTATGATCGTATTTAAAATCATAATTTACATTCAGCTTATCATCAATCATGTTTCCGTTTAAATCGTAAGCGAATTGATCCTTCGTTCCCGATACATTGTTAAGTTTATTCGTTCCTGAATTATATTCGTAATTAAAGTTGTCCTTTATCGTATTCGTATCGCCGTATCTTTTTAATGTTGTTATATTTCCGTCTTTGTCATAAGTATTCTCGAGATGATATGTATTATTCTGAGTAATCTCATTGCTGACGTTTATCAGGCGGTTGCTCATGTCATAATTGTAAGTAAAATAAATGTCATCAGCATTTTCAAAGTTATCTCTATAAGAGCCGTAAAAGTATTGCGACTTCACATTGCCGTTTTTGTAATAATCGTTTTCATAAATAAACTGGCTGATGCTGTTATACATTTGAGTTACCCAATTTCTGTTGTTATAAGCATAAGCATTGGTCAGAAATGTTCCGCCGTAGTTTTGATATTCAACAAGTGAATTAGGATTATATTCGTAATTTGTAAAATTTTTATAAAGTGAACTTACGTCTGTTCCTTCCTCTCCAAAATAGTAATTTACCGTATCGAGCCGTCCGGCAAAATCATATCCGTAAATATATCTTTTATAATCTATGCCTGTATTGTAATAAACATTAGTTATCTGATCCTGTGAATTGTGTGTATAGCTGATTGTTTTTGCCGGAAGTCCGGCAATCATGTTCCACATTTTTATCACGCGTCCTCTTTCGTCGTATTTATAATATTTGAAATTCCATTCATCTGTGCTGCGGGTTCTGTAAGCAGTCGAGACAAGATTTCCTTTTCCGTAAACAGGCGGAGTATAATCAGCCGGCGCATTAAATAAATTATTTAGAATTGACGATGTAAGAGTATCATAAACATTTACAATCAGATATTCATCCTGCGTTGACGGCTGATACTGCGATTCATCGTTCGGACTGTCAGGCTGAAGAATTGCCTCGCCCGTTCCGGTCAGCCGGTTCATCCCGTCATAGTTTTTAAATGTGTATTTATTGATGTTTGCCAATCTCTGATTTTCGTCCTGAATAAAAATAATGTTATTATTCTTATCATAAAAGTAATTTGTCTGACAGGCATCGGGCGTAATGCGCGCTGAATGTCTTCCGTAGCCGTCGTATGCATATAAGATTAGCTTTCCTTCGGGAGTTTTTACTTTTGTTAATCTGTAAAGACTGTCATATTTATAATCGGTGATCATTTCAATCTGCTGTTCGTCCGACGGCTCTTCATAAGCATATTTTACTTCGCGGAGCAGATTTCCGACTGCATCAAAGTATTTTTCAAAATGACTGCCTTCCTCATCCGTAAAATATTGCTTCTCGATGAATCCGGCGCAGGTCTGCCCGAAATAATTATCCAGCATATTCTGATATGAATAGTCGTTTAACGTGAAGCTGAGATCCGAATGTTTTGTTTTTATTAATCTGCCTAAAAAATCATAGGAAAACATGGATGAATCTCCGGATGGTTCAAAGTTTGCAGCCGGTTTGTTCATAAAGTTATGCCTGTAATGATATGCATTTGAGTCAGAAGTGCTTACAAAAATATCTTTCTCCTTAATATTGCCGAATCCGTCAATAGCATATTTTATTCTTCCATAATCGCCTGATACGGTGCTTCTGTAATTCAGTCTGCTGATTGTATTCATCACATCATCATAATTGTATTTAACCGAATATGCCGTATTACCGGAATTAAAATCTCCCGGAAGCATTACCGAACTTATTCTGTGAATGTTTTCATAATTTAACTGAGTCAGAAATCTTGATGCGTTTATTATTTTCAGAGGACTTCCGTCAGTGTCATAATATCTGTATTCCGCAAAAAGCGTATCATAAGAAGTTCCGTTAATTCTGTAATTAACCGTCTTTATCGGAAATCTTCCATCCCATATATCATCGGATGATTCCGAAATTGTGTTATTGTTATACTTAATCAGATATTTCAGCTTCGGATTCATCCCCGGAGTTTGCAAGACTTCCGAAGAAGACTGCGGAGTGTAAAAATATCCGGAAGCATGTCCGTCGGGTTTTATTATGCGTTTCAGATTGCCTTCCTTAAAAGGATAAAAATCTTCCGTATATATTTCATTTCCGTAAAAATCATTTTTATAATATTCAAATTCAGTTAAAATAAATTCACCTGAATTATAATTATTATAAAACTTTTCGTTTATCAACTGTCCGTAATATCCTCTGCTGTCGGAAATGTTTTCAATAAATACATTTTCCTTACGGGAAATAATCTCTGAGTATTGGTTAAGCGCAAGCTCTTCTTTCGGTAAATGAATTTTGTAAAATATAGCAGTATCATTCGAGTTTATGCCTGCTAATTCGCTTATTGAATTACTCATTTCCTTGTGTATTAGTCCGGTCATATAAAAATTCTGATAAAGAATTTTCTTTTTATTTAATAGCGGATCAGTTTCCTGAATTCCGATCAGTAAGCTGTCGAAATTCGTATTCCCGTCTTTATAATAATATTCGTAATTCCAATTCCTCTGAATTGCCTGTCTTATATTTATCTTATTCAGCAAAAGAAAAGAACCGTTAAAAGTATTGTCCGGCTGGATAAATCCTTTTTCGTAAGTGTATTTGTTTATGTCAATGTTAATTTGATTTCCGGCAGGCGAATACAATGAATCCAAAATCAGTTTTGTAATTCCCTGTATATCAGGTACTTCAAGATAATTGTTATACCGGTTATAAACAGGATAGTTTCTGTACTCGCTGTAACTTCTAATTTCGTTTGCTGAATTATTAACCGAAGCATCGTCAAGTGAAAAAACAGAAATCAGTGTTGAATATAAATCAGACGAGTCAATTTTATCTTCATTTGGATTACTGTCAATATAGTCGTAATAATATGTCGATAATGATTTAGCTTTTGAATTGCTGGTGTCGGTTTTAGTTCCTATCATATTTGTGTAAAACGGATCTCTTCCGTAACCCCGGTAATAGACATAGCTGCTTCGCAGTCTTGAATTTATCTGGCTTAATGAATTTACTTCAAGATTTGATGTGGAATTCGGTCCTATATTGTAATTATATGAATTGCTGCCGTTAAAATAATTTTTAAAATAAATTATTCTTTTAAGATTATTAAAAATAAGATTAAACAAATTTCCGTTGTTAATCTGAACCACCTGTACATTCCTGATTGTTCTTCCGTAATTTTCATTTAGAATTTCAATTTTCCGGTTATGCGGATTAGTAATCGTGTTTATATATGCTTTCTGATTTCCCGTCTGGCTGAAGGATACAGGAGTTCGGCTGTAATTTAGTATGTAATTCCCTTCCGAAGAGGTTTCGCTTTGTATTCCTATGCCGCTTGCCGTAGGAATAAATTTTACCTTTATGATTTTATCTGAATACCCATCAGCTGTGATAGAATCTATGAAAGGTCTTCCTTTTCCGAAAAAATCCGTTGATGAAGTGCTTTGAGTATGATGCCACAGCTTAATGCTGTGACCAAAGTAATCTTTAATTTCTTCCAGAAGAAGCATCATAGGTTTTCTTCTTGCATTTACAATCGCAAGCGTGTCAAAATCATAAAAATTTCTCTTGTATTCCCTGAATACAAATTCGGTTCCGTCGCCTTTTAACAACTTAACAACCCTTTTCCGGTAGCCGTTTGATCCTGATTCATAAAAATTAACTTTTGCCCTGTAATAGAGTTCTTTACCTTCATATATGTAATCACCTTCATAAGAATTTGGATTCTTATTTACCAATGAGATTACAGATCCGTCTCCAGCTAAAATCAGGAATCTGTTATAAGGATTTGCGCCGTCTGCCGGCAGCAGTGTTCCGTCAAAATGATAACCCGGTATCAGTGATTTAATATTGTTTCCCCAAATCTGATTGCTGTCAGCCTGGTTTGTAAAGAAGCTTGATTCATAATTAAGAGTTTGGATTGCAATTCCATTCAGATTAATAATCCATTCCGGACTGTTATGGTTGAATCTTTCAAATGCTCCGGCATTATACAAAGCAGTATTTCCAATAAATACCTGATGTCCGACTGAGCCGTTATAATTTAGCGAAAGATCAAAATTCAGATCACCGGCAAGAGGAAAACTATACAAAGGTATTTCATAAATCAGATTACCGCTGAAATTATTAATTATTTCCTGTTCGTTAAACCCTGAATTATTTGATTTATAATAACCTCTTTCGTTAAACATATTGGCAATATCGGTTAATCCGTTAGCCGGAGAATCACCATTGCTTGAATCTGCCATGCCGGAAGGATAATTACTATTTTCAGGTATTGATTTAATTGGGGAAGAGTTGAATTCATTACTAAATTCACTGCCCCTTAAAATAGCAAGAGTTAATAAAACATATAATAAAAAAATAAATGAACTCATCGAATTGGAATTTAAATAAAAAATTTTAAAGCAATAAAATTATCCTGCGTTAGAATTTTCATTTTAACTTTTGACATACTTTAATCTATAAAAGACAATGAATATAAAAAATGAAATTCTAATTTATAGAATTTAATATTGCTTTTTCATATTAACTGCGGATAATACTCTATTTAAATTGTGCTATCCGCTGCAGCGGATTGATAATTTTACTTTATCAGTATCATCCGCTTCGTCTCAATAAAATCCTGTCCTGAACTTTTCGAAAAATCCCGGATTCTAATCTGAAAATGTTTCTGAAAAAATTTTCACTTCACCAAATTTACTGTGCAACTCAATTAATGAACTGTACATCTCAATTAATGAACTGTGCACATCAATTAATGAACTGTGCATCTCAATTAATGAACTGTGCAACTCAATTAATGAACTGTGCAACTCAATTAATGAACTGTACATCTCAATTAATGAACTGTGCAACTCAATTAATGAACTGTACACATCAATTAATGAACTGTACTCCTCACAGAACGAACCTTAAAAGAATAATTTCCCTACAGCAATTGCCTATATAAAAGTGAAACAGGAGTTTTTTGCTGTTTTTATGGGAAAATTAATCCCGGAAACAAAAGAATTTTACGGCAGGCATTATTTGTAGAGGAGGGAAATAAAAGTAAATCTCTAATTAAAGACTACAAATAGAAGTAACACAATTTTAACTTTTTCTATTTGTAACCACCTTCAAAAAGGAGGTTGTTCCGTCCTCCGGTGAGTTCCCAAAAGTTTGCCGTCTGCGGCTAAATCAAAAGAAAATCTTTCGTTCAAACTTTTAGGAACATCAACAGTGACGGAGATTTCATTTTCAATGGAAAGTTAATATTTAATCTCTCGGTGTTATTTTCGGCTAACTCCACACTGAATGCTTTGCTTTACCTGTAAAAAAATCTTCCTCACATTTCCAAAAATCTTTCTTTGTGTTAAGTATCTTTTCAACATAATTTTGTAAAGAAAATTTAAACAGATTATTTTAAACTTAAAACTTACAGGAGTCAGCTTATAATGAAAATCTTAAAAATTTCTTCGGCATTAATTCTATTAATAATTTTAACTTTAACTGTCCTATTTAACGGCAGTACAGCAAAAGTAAAGAATCATTCCGCTTCTTCAGGACAGAGCGATCACAATAGCTTTATTTCTTACATGGATTTCAAATATACATCGCCTGAACTCGAAAGGAAATCAGTCTTTATTCAAATTATTGAAAAAATAAATCTTGCTTTTTCAAATCCGAAACTCATAATCAAAGAAGCAGGAATTAATATATATGCGGGAAATTAATTATCCTCACAATTTATGTAATTTTTTCCGGACACTGTTAATATCAATAGTAACTTTGTAAAAAATTTTTTAAACAACAAATTAATAAACTTAAAAAAGCCTCATTATGAAGGCAAGGAGACAACACAAATGAAACATTTAAAACTTTTATCCGCAATTTTATTCACTCTGTTATTTACTTCGGTAAATTCTTTTTCGCAGGATATGAATCCTCCCGCTCCGGTTCAAAACGAAATATTTGAAG
The DNA here is from genome assembly GCA_019187405.1 of Ignavibacteria bacterium. Lineage (GTDB taxonomy): Bacteria > Bacteroidota > Ignavibacteria > Tepidaquicellales > Tepidaquicellaceae > JABAQZ01. The sequence goes on along the minus strand of JABAQZ010000038.1, from coordinate 22,859 downwards.
CAATGATCGGTACATCCACAGCTGATGTTTTGCGAAACGAAAAAGAATATTTGAATACCATTAACATCAGTTGGGACTTAAACCACCAGTTCCTTATACTGAATTTAAAAGCGGTGAACAAAAAAAATTCCGAAGAAAAATATCAGGGAATGGGTATATGGGGAATTGAGAATGACGGTACCATAAGAACATGGTGGTTTGACATTTTCGGAGTACCGGGAGCCGGTACAGGTACCGGAAAAATAAATGGCAGTAAAATTGATATGATAGAAAAAGGAAAATTCAGGGAAGGCACTACAATTCTGGAATTAACAAATGATGGAGTGAATTATCATTCCAAAGGCGTAATTAAAACTCCTGACGGAAAAGAAATTCCTTATGAAGAAACAACCGTTTATCACAAAAACAAACAGTAGTTGTCTCCGATAACTGCGCGCCTGACAGTGATTTTTTTGAATTCCTGTCAGGCATTTTTTGCTCCATCAATCTTTTTTAACAGCCATTCTTTTGAATTCGTTACGGACTTGCTTACTTCATTTTTTAAAAAATCCAGATCACTTTTTTTATTGTTGGCTATCAGCTTTACCAGCTTCGTATAAAAAACAGCAAAGCATGTGTGTGATTTTCTGTGTAAGTCGGAATAAGTCCTGTCATTCTCAACCATGTGCCTGTATGAATCTGCAAATGCAATCGCAGTTTCGTAATCCTTCATCTCAAAAAATATTTTAAGCGTAAGAATTTTTATGTCATGTTTGGTCAGGAAATGATGATTCTTAACTTTCTGCAGCCGTGACAAAGCTTCTTCAAGATTTCCTTTCTCGTAGTCAGCTGTGGCTTTTGCCCAAGCATAAGCGCTTTCTCTCTGATCAGGAATAATTTTCTGCTCGTATTTCTTTATGAAGTTTTCCATCCATGCATATTTTTTCACGGCAACGGCTGTCAGTACGAAGTTTCTGAAACTTTGGAGACTCATGAATCCTTCCTTTTCGATTAACAGAAGATTTTTCTTCAGCATTATTTTATGAATTTCATGAAGCTCTCCGGTAAATTTCTTATCACCGCTTACAAATTTTTTAATGCAGAAATTCTGCAGGCTTACCAGTATTGTAAATTGATTTTCCCTGTTGTATTGATCTAAGCTCTTCATCGCTGCTTTTTTGTATTTATAATAAGTTGCCTCATCAAAATTTATTATGCTGAGGTACCTAAGATAAAACAATTCAAAAACAGGATAAGAATGAGGCGTGCTTTTTTTAAGAATATCTGAAACCCCTTCGAGGTTAAGATTTTCAAGATAATGAAGGACAATGTTTGCTTTACCCGAATACATTGTACTAAGTCCGATATGTACGTTGTATGCAATATCGAGTATGTTGATAAGTGAATCATATACAATGAATTCCTGTATATTCTGAAGTGATTGTTGAAGCTTTTTCACCTGACTGTGATAATCAAGATAGAAATTTATTTTTTCAATTTCGGCTCTGAATCTGTTTCTGAAATATTCTATGTCAATTTTTATATCCTGCGAATCAAACATATTCTCAATTTCACCGGCTTTTAGCTCAAATAGATTTGAAACTCTCCTTGTCCTTAACATACTCAGGTTAATAATTTGCTTGATACTTCCCGAAGAAGAATAATAAATGTAATTAAGATATTCTTCTGCAAGTTTCTGAAGAGTCGACGTAAGTTTTCGCATTGTGACATCGCTGTACGATTTTCCCGGATACAGCTTTCTGAAAATTATTTCACGCCCGATATTTTTATTTTCGAAATAAGGATAATATTTTTTTACTTCGTCATAAAACCGCAGGATATATTTCCCTTCCTTATTAAAAAAAGGCGAATCAATAAACCTTCTGAATTCTTTTATTTCATCCTTTGAAAAAGTTTTCAGCAGGGTAACAAGTTTCGAATTCTCCATAAATATTCAGTTTTGCTGTTTCTTTAAAATAAAAACCTCCGCGCATTTAAAAAAACAAAATGCAGCAGAGGCTTATATTAAACGGTTAAAATTTTATATCAGAGTATTAACATCAGTATATTTAAACCTGAATGCGTCCGATACTCCTTTGTAAACAATGTGTCCGTCAATCATATTCAATCCCAGCTTCAGCTCTTCATTTTCCAGACATGCTTTGCGCCAGCCTTTGTTTGCAAGCTCTACAGCATAAGGCAGAGTCGAATTAGTCAGTGCGATCGTCGAAGTAAACGGAACTGCTCCCGGCATGTTAGCTACGCAGTAATGCACAACATCGTGAACTACATAAGTCGGATTTTCATGCGTCGTCGGATGACACGTCTCGATACAGCCGCCTTGATCAACAGATACATCTACAACTACCGAGCCTTTTTTCATCAGCTTCAGCATATCTTTGGTTATCAGCTTTGGCGCTTTCGCACCGGCAATTAATACAGCGCCTATAACAAGGTCTGCTTTCTTAATGACTTCTCTTATATTATAAGGACTGCTCATCATTGTAGTAACATTCTTGGGCATTACGTCATCGAGATATCTGAGTCTGTAAAGATTATTATCGAGAATTGTAACCTTTGCTCCGAATCCTGCGGCAATCTTTGCGGCATTCGTTCCAACTATACCTCCGCCGAGAACGACAACTTCGGCAGGCTCTGTTCCGGGAACACCTCCGAGCAATACGCCTCTTCCACCGAGAGTTCTCTCGAGATACTTAGCGCCTTCTTGCGGAGCCATTTTACCGGCAACTTCACTCATCGGAATAAGCAGCGGCAGCGAACCGTCTTCTTTCTGAACCGTTTCGTAAGCAATCGCAATACATCTCGATTTAATCATTGCTTCGGTTAGCTCTTTTGAAGAAGCGAAATGAAAATAAGTAAACACAACCTGATTTTTTCTAATGAGATTATATTCAGGTTTTATCGGTTCTTTTACTTTCATTATCATGTCTGCGGTATCAAAAACTTCTTTTGCAGTTTTTAAAATCGTTGCGCCGGCTTTTCTGTAATCGCTGTCATGGTATCCGCTTCCCATTCCTGCATTTGTCAGAACATATACTTTATGACCGTGTCTTTTAAGCACTTCTGCTCCGCCCGGAGTAAGCGCAACACGGTTTTCATTCGTTTTGATTTCTTTTGGAACACCTATCTTCATTTGATTAAGTTTGATTATTTGATGTTCAAAAATAGGTTATTGATGTCTGTTATTCAATTCAGAATTATGAGTGAAAGTTTAATTCAAACTTAAAAGAAATTATAAAAGTATAAACATAAACTCTATATGGTGTCTGTGGTTTGTGTGGGATTAAAGATATACTTTAAATATAATTATCCTTGCATTTTTTTACATACTACAATAAACTCTTGAGACATTGTTGATTTAAGATCACCTGCTTTATTAGATGGTGAATTTTTAGAAGGCATTGTTTTATTACCTAATTGTCTTTCATAAGTAAGAATATGGTTAAACCCTTTTTCTTCAAACTTTTCAGCAATAAATTGATCTGTTGGTAATTGAATATTTTTTACTCGTCTATTACCAACAACAAAAATTGTTACTCCACCGACTTTTACACTTTTTGCAACATCAGATATTGATGTCTCTAAATCATAGTAAAATGACGAAACTTCAAGAGCTCGTTTCTTTGATTCATTTTCAATTGAATTGATAAAATTAGCTATTACACCATGGTTATATTTTTCCTTAACCGCTCTTCCACCCATCAACATATTGTCAATTTGTCTTGCCTTTTTAATTCCGAACCACTCATTTGAAAACATTGAGAATTGTCCATACGCAACAGTTGTTTTACTATCACCATAAGGTGGACTTGTCAAAACAACATCAAAATAATTTTTCTGTTCTGGGAATTTACTGTAACTTATTTCGATTTTTGCATCTGTTAATTTTGGGTAATAATACTTTTCGTAAATATCAATTGTCTTAGTAAGTTTCTTAAAGAATATTCCAAAAACATCTGGATTAAATAGTAAAATATCTTCAGATTTCATTCGATAAAGTTTGAATTCTGAATTTCTAGTGAACGAACACTCTCTTACACATTCTGAAAAAGGAATTAGAAACATCCTTTTAATATCCTTTTCTTTTATTTTATCAATGAAATGTTTGATTACAGAAAGATTTATTAAGACTTCTTTTGAGAACCAAAACTCTATATTGTGGATACTAGGTAAATCCAATGTTTTCAAGTTATCTTCTTCCTTTACAAACTCATAAACTCTGTTTCTTAATCTCTGACGTAAAAGATTTACTCTTTCTATATTTACTTTGGAAAACTTTGTTCTGGAAATTAAAACTGCTAATGGATTAATATCAAAGCCATACATTTCATCGAAGCCTATATCAAGTCCAGCAGTAAATGATGATCCTGAACCACAATATGGATCTAGTAGTTTCCCTTTCTTTATATTTAACTCTCTTAATATTTCAATGCCAATCTGTGGCAACATGGTCGCGGGATATTTATGTAAATTAGGGAATACACTAGCGTATGATTGACCTAAAAAATCATATTTTGAATTTCGAGTAACTTTATACATGCTCTAACTTAAATTTTAGTTATATCAATTCTATTTTTTGAAAGAGAATTCTTTAGGTCATATGTAAATTTGTCAATTGAGCGTAAAAAAGGTTTTGCATTAACGTTTTGAAGATTTTTCGATTCCGATTTTAATTTTTTATATAGTAATTCTGGCATATATATATCTATAAATGCTCTAAACATATAACCCTTTGCTCTTCCTGGAGTCCATTCTTTAATGTCATCAAATAATCCCCAACCAACAGTTGGAGAAAGAACATTACCTGTACCACTTGTCATTAATCTTTCTTTAGCTTTAAAACTTTTTACAGAGATTATTAGATTGAATGGATTTCCTAATATTGAAAAATCTCCAATCCATTTCCAATCTGAACCTAATACACTATAAAGACCTGATACCGAAGATTTTAATGCCAGTTCACATAATCTTTCAGAAATAGTCCCTGTTGTTTTTGCATTAATTGTTTTTGATTTATTAATCTTTTGTAATTCTTTTATAATATCATTTATTCTTTCGTATTTACTATTATCATCAAGTGAAGTAATTCTAAGTGAATCATACACATAATTAAGAATCTTGTCGGTTTGAGTTATTGACATTTTTATGTTAGTTAATATTATTCTGATGCAATATAAACATTAACATTTGTAAAATAAGTATATATCTATTTCAATTCTTAATGTATTGTATTTTTTACATTCGAAAACTGGAAGAATGTTTCTGAAATTATTTTTTGAGGGATTAAACAAATTTTTATTCATCTAATACATCCAGTGTCAATTTTTTAATGTGTTTCAAATATTGACACAATGAAATCTGAGCGACCGTTTTACTCCGTGATAAACAAAATTAAAATTTTTATCTTATTTTAAAACAAATAATATTTGAACAAAGATACGGTATTAAAAGAATTCGAAGAATTTGTGAACATCGTTAAGCGTCTGCGCAAAGAATGCCCGTGGGATAAAATTCAGACTCATCTTTCACTGAGAAGATGCCTTCTCGAAGAAACTTATGAAACTCTTGAAGCCATTGACAACGGCGACATGAACGAGCTGAAGAAAGAACTGGGTGATCTTCTGCTTCAGGTAGTTTTTCATGCCAACATTGGCGAAGAAGAAAAAAATTTTACGCTTAAAGAGATAATTGAGCTCGAGACAAAAAAACTCATAGACAGACATCCTCATGTTTTCGGAGATTTAAAAGTCAGCGGACATGAAGAAGTAAAAAAGAACTGGGAAAAACTAAAGAAAAACGAAGGAAGAAAATCTGTAATAGATGGTATTCCGGAACAGCTTCCGGCTTTGCTTAAAGCATTTCGTATTCAGGAAAAGGCTTCCAAAGTCGGATTTGACTGGAAAGACGAAGAACCCGTATTTGATAAAATACTTGAAGAGATAAATGAACTAAAATCAAACATAGAAAATGGCGCGCCGCATGAAGATACCGAAACAGAATTGGGAGATGTTTTGTTCTCACTTGTAAACTTTGCAAGATTTCATAAAATAAATCCGGAAGACGCATTGCGAAAGACAATTAAAAAATTCAAAGACAGATTTCATAAAATTGAAGATCATGCAAGACAAAACAGTATCGAGCTTGAAAACATGACTCTGGAAGAAATGGATGAAATCTGGAACAAAGTAAAAAATACAAATTAATATTCGAAATTAAATATTTATTTATTGCCGCACATAAAAGATAATGCTATTGGAGTCATAGTTTATTATAAACTTGAGGATTCGCTGATTTTTCTTCTGCTCAAGCACAGAAAAGGTCACTGGTCATTTGCAAAAGGCCACAGCGAACCAGAGGAAAGTCCGATTCAGACTGCTTTGAGAGAGCTTCATGAAGAAGCGGGGATATTCAACCTGAAATTTATTACCGGTGAACCTCTTTTAAAAGAAAAATATTCTTTCGTAAACAAGAAACTATTGAAGGTAAAAAAGAAAGTAAAATATTTTATTGCCGAAACTTTTGACATGAATGTAAAAATTGATAATCATGAAATCACGGATTATAAATGGTGTTCGCTTGAAGAATCCGCAAATGTATTGACATTCGGACAATCGCTTGAAATTCTGAATAGAGCAAGCAAATTTATTTTTAAGCATTCCGAAGAATTAAGCAAAACAATTTGACAGATGAGAAAAAAATTTAGATTAATCAATTTTGTACTTTTAGTTTCAATTTTTTTATTTAATACAGGCTCTTCTTATTCTCAGAGTAAAATTTCCGAGCTTGAAGAAAAAATTGATGCAATTATTGCCGACCTGAACTGCTCGGTCTCTATTCAGGTTGCCAGCGCCGAAAAATATGACCTGCTTTATGAACATAACCCGCACTCAAGCATGATACCTGCATCGATTACAAAAATGGTAACCGCTGCCACAGCATTTGAAGTGCTCGGTATTTCTCATGAATTTAAAACAATAGTTTTCACTGATGACACAGATATCAAAGACGGAATTATAAATGGTAATTTATATTTAAAAGGATACGGAGATCCCGACCTCAATTCATACGACATTTCACAGCTTGCTAAAACTATTTCGGGAAAAAGTATCAGTGAAATCACAGGTAATATAGTGTATGATGAATCTTATTTCGACGATGAGCATTATGCTCTTGCAAATTATTACAATGGCGACACTCACAGAAATTACTGGCCTTATATCAGTGCATTAAGTTTTAATAAAAACGGAGGCGGATATGATCCGGCTTCATCGGCAGCTTCTTTTTTGTCAGACGAACTTGTTTTAAACAATGTGAAAGTTGACGGCATCGTAGTCTCTGGAGTTACTCCTTCAGCAGCAAAAGAATTAGCGGTTACGTCTCATTCTTTTTTTAATGTAATAGCAAATATGAACAAGGAAAGCGATAATCAGTCTGCCATAACTGTTTTCAAAGTAATCGGCGCAAAGTATGCTTCTCCACCTGGTTCAATTTCAAAAGGCGAAGAAGCTGTGATTAACTTTCTTACAAGCATTGGAAATCCGAGGAGTAATTTTGAAATACTTGAAGGTTCCGGACTTTCGAGATTCAATTCAGTTAATTCCGATCTTTACATTAGGCTGCTTAAATATATGTATGACGACGAAAAAACATTTGATTATTTTTACAGCTCGCTTTCAATAGCAGGTGTTGACGGAACATTAAGAAACAGAATGATCGGCACTGAAGCTGAAAAGAATGTACATGCAAAAACAGGTACGCTCAATTCCGTCAGCTCTCTTGCCGGGTATGCCGTTTCGAGAGACAATGAGCTGCTGATTTTTTACATAGCAATGAACGGATTTGGTAATTCTGCCAATTCAATTAGATACAAGCAGGACCTGATATGCGAAGCATTATGTCAGTTTTCAAGAAAGTAATGCCATGCAGAAAACAATTTCAGAAACTGATTCCGAAGATACAACGGGATTAAAAGAGATTCCAAAGTTGATATTGTTTAACTCGTCACATATCTGGGATGATGTAATTATTCAACTAATAAAAGCTACGGGTTACGATGTCATGCATTGTGAACAAATTGCACTCATAGCGCATACAAAAGGAAAAGCCGTAGTAAAATCAGGAGAGTTTTCTGAGTTAAAAAGAATAGAAAATGTTTTAAAGGAGATTAATCTCATTACGGTTATAGAATAAAATTAAAATTCCCTCAAAATTCCGATGAACCTTAGTTACCCCATGTTAAAAGGTTTGATATTTTTTATTGCTGTATTATTTAGTTTATCTGAATCCGGTGTAATTTTTCCGCAAGAAGTCCGTGAATTTGATTTTAATAAAGAGTGGACATGGGATGAATTGACTGAGCATGTGGTTCTGATAGATCCCTCTTTGTTAATGAGCGTTGATGAATTGAAAAAATCGCTTTCGATAACCGACATGCGTATGATTTTGAAAGAACTCTCTGAACTAAGTTCACTTGCTGATCTTCGAAATCTTGGAATAACGGCAAAGTCTGATACTGAAATTGATTTTTCAGAAAAGGAATACTGGGATTCCGTATTTACCCGGACTTTCGTTAATTATCCTGAAACTACAAACATTTCAAATCTTCTTAAAGCAGTTACTTTGCTTTCAAAAATCAGAAAGTCAAATCTGCAGAATGATAAATTTAATTTTGAAGAAAGAAGCTACCTTTATCAGCCGATGAAATCTTTGAGTAAAAAAATTAATATTGATTTTGATTACAGCGGAGCAGAAGCCGTACTTGATTGTTTTGTCAATAAAACAGAACCCGTCAAAGCAGCCGAATGTAAAGTATATTCAGATCTTCTCGTTAAAAAACTTCCTTCTGAATTTTCTCCTATAAAATTTATTGAACTCTTGAAAGAAGCTTCTTACGATATTACGGCAAACAATATTTACAAATGGGTAAATCCGCAGTGTTACAGAGATTTTGGAGGTGTTTATATATATAAAAATAAATTCAGAGAATTACTGAATTCCATAAAAAGTTATGAAAGCAATATTATGTCAGACGTTGACAAAAATATTTCCAAATATCTTGATGACAGCATTCGCATTAATGCAAAAGTTTTATTTATTTTTGGAAATTTTCAGAATGATGCCGGTCGGACGAATAACAATATTTTTCTTCCTGTGGAAAATTTCGGTGATAACTATGAATATCTTGTAAAATTTATAATGCACAATACCGTAAAAATCGCAGACAGGGAAATTCAGATTCGTGTTTTTGAATATGTACCTGATTATAAAGACAGGCTGCTAATGAATTTAATGGGAAAAATAATGGACAATGGAATTGCTAATTACATTGGCGCAGTAGGGACCGAAACAAGACCATGGAATCTGCTTGAAAAAGATTTTAGTTTGTTTAACAAAACATATTCGGCAATAAAGAACGATGAAAGTAAAATTGAGATTAACAGTTTGATAAACACCGGTTTTTCCGGCAATGCGCCTTTTTATACAATGTCAACGCAAATGGCATATATCATCGAGACCACTCTCGGCAGAAGTTCGTTAAAAGAAGCAATTAAAACGGGACCTGTATCTTTTTTTTCTAAGTACATTAAAGCATACAAGGAATATCCGGATGAAATACGAAAAGTTTTCAGATTCAGCTCTTCACTGGAAAAAAAAATAAATTCATTCAAGATAATGTTTCCCGAAGAAGAAATTAAATTTGCGCTTAGAATTAGAAATTCGGTTAAAGGAAATGATGAAAAACTTTTACAAATTAAAAATTTTGTTAATTCGGGAAAAAGTACTCTGCTGAAAAATTTTCTTGCAGGACAGATACTGCTCGAGTCAGGAATGTATGAAGAATCGGAAAAATATTTCAGAGAAGGCATTAATTTAAAAACAGACAAATCAGTTGTTTGCGGATTAATAGGAAAGTCTTTTGAAAATGCCGGAGCAGACAACATAGCAATGAATTTTTACGAATTGAATATCGAATACAACGAAACTGATGCGGATGCGTATGAACAACGCGGGAATTTATATTACAGGAACGGATATTCCGATAAAGCGCTCAATGATTATATTACGGCATTGAAACTAAATCCGGGCAATTCGAAATTGAAAGAGTACATAAAGATTATAGAAACCAAAGAGAAATAATTTTAAAAATGGATTTTAAATTAGTATCAAATTACAAACCGACCGGAGATCAGCCAAAGGCAATTAAAGAATTAACCGAAGGAATTGTCAGAGGTGACAAGTATCAGACATTTCTCGGAGTAACAGGATCAGGAAAGACATTTTCAGTATCAAATGTAATTGAGAAAATCGGCAAACCCGTACTGGTAATGTCTCACAATAAAACTCTTGCCGCGCAGCTATATGGAGAATTTAAAAGATTTTTTCCGAACAACAGGGTAGAGTTTTTTATTTCATATTATGATTACTATCAGCCTGAAGCATACATACCTTCGTCAGATACCTATATTCAAAAAGATCTCTCGATAAATGAAGAAATCGACAGATTGAGATTAAGAGCTACTGCTTCCATACTTGAAGGCAGGAATGATGTAATAGTGGTATCATCCGTAAGCTGCATTTACGGTATAGGAGCACCGGAAGAATATGCCGAGCAGGTGCTGGTATTAAAAACCGGGGATAAAATTTCAAGAAAAAAACTTTTGTCAAAACTTGTTGACATACATTATGTCAGGAACGATTCGGATTTTAAAAGAGGTACATTCAGAGTCAGAGGAGACAATGTTGATGTTATCCCCGCATACGAAAATGACGTCGGAATTAGATTTGAGATATTTGATGATGTCATCGAAAAAATTTCTTTCATCAACAGAATTGACGGCAGGATAACGGGAACCGATGTAAGCGCAGCGCTCTATCCAGCAAAATATTTTCTTACCAGCAAGGATAAAGTGGAAAATGCAATTGAGAATATAAGAACTGAACTTGAGGAGCGCATAGAATATTTTAAGAATGCGGGTAAAATTATAGAGGCGCAGAGAATTGAGCAGAGAACAAATTTTGACATAGAGATGATACAGGAAATAGGTTACTGCAACGGAATTGAAAATTATTCCAGACACATGGACGGAAGAGGACCGGGAACAAGACCTGCGTGTCTGTTTGATTATTTTCCAAAGGATTTTCTGCTTATAGTGGATGAATCACATGTAACCATTCCGCAAATTAGAGGAATGTATAACGGAGACAGGATGAGGAAAAAAACTCTTGTTGAATACGGATTCCGGCTTCCTTCGGCGCTTGATAACAGGCCGATGACATTCGAGGAATGGGAATCCATGGTTAAGCAGGCAATTTTTGTGAGCGCAACTCCGGGTAATTACGAATATGAGAAGAGCGGCGGAGTGTTTGTGGAGCAGATAATCAGACCTACCGGTCTGCTGGATCCTGAAATTGAAGTACGCCCCGTAAAAAATCAGATAGATGATTTGTTGAATGAAATCAGATTGAGAAAAGACAGAAAAGAAAGAGTGCTGGTAACAACATTGACAAAACGCATGAGCGAAGATTTAACGGATTACCTGCTTGAAATAGGCATTAGAGTAAAATACATACATTCTGAAGTAGATGCGCTTGACCGTGTAGACATATTGAGAGGACTGCGGCTGGGAGATTTTGATGTACTTGTAGGAGTAAATCTGCTGAGAGAAGGATTGGATTTACCTGAGGTATCGCTGGTAGCAATACTCGATGCGGATAAAGAAGGATTTTTGAGATCTGAGAGGTCGCTTTTACAGACAGCCGGAAGAACCGCAAGAAATGCAAACGGATTGGTAATAATGTATGCCGATAAAATAACAGAGTCTATGAGCAAAGTCATAAATGAGACAAAGAGAAGAAGAGTTTTGCAGGAAGAATATAACAGAGAGAACAACATAGTTCCGCAGACAATTCTAAAAACAATAGATGAAATTATTTCATCGACAATTGTTGCCGATTCAAAACCAAAGACCGAATACTCTAAACAGGAAAAAGGAGTTAAGCAAAAATCGGCATTAAGCATACTTACTGATCCTATTCAAAGTAAAATAAACAAAGAGCAGAGGAAGGAATTGATAGAGCAGTTAAGAAAGGAAATGATAAATGCAGCAAAGGATCTTGAGTTTGAAAGAGCTGCAGAATTAAGAGATGAAATTGACAGACTTAATAAATAGATTTCTTATAAATCACCTGTTTACTAATTTGCGACACAAAATCGGTAATTAATTATGAAAGGTAACAATGTCTAAAAACACACCAATAACAGTTGCACACGGAGACGGAATAGGACCCGAAATTATGGATGCAACATTAAACATCATCACTTCTGCGGGAGCAAAACTCGATATAGAGACCATTGAAGTGGGCGAGCAGGTTTATTTGAGGGGAAATGTTGCGGGAATAGAACCTTCGGCATGGGATTCACTTAAAAGAACTAGAGTATTTCTTAAAGCTCCAATAACGACTCCGCAGGGAGGTGGATATAAAAGTCTGAACGTAGCTACGCGAAAGACACTCGGGCTTTATGCAAACATCAGACCATGTATTTCATATCATCCTTATGTAATGACCAAACATCCAAAGATGGATCTTGTAATTGTCCGTGAAAACGAAGAAGATCTTTATGCAGGAATAGAGCACAGGCAGACGCAGGATGTGTACCAATGTTTAAAATTAATTTCACGGTCCGGTTCGGAAAAAATTATCAGGTATGCTTTTGAGTATGCAATGTCAAACAACAGAAAGAAAGTTACTTGCTTTGTTAAAGATAATATAATGAAGCTTACTGATGGATTGTTTCATCAGGTATATAATGAAATTTCTGAAGAGTATCCCGAGATTGAAAAGGAAGTATGGATAGTAGATATTGGCGCTGCAAAAATGGCCGACACACCGGAGAATTTTGACGTCATTGTCATGGAAAATTTATATGGAGACATTTTATCCGACGTTGCCGCACAGATAGCAGGTTCGGTAGGTCTTGCAGGATCATCAAACATTGGAGAAAACTATGCTATGTTTGAAGCCATTCACGGTTCAGCGCCAAGAAGAGCCGGTCAGAACCTTGCCAATCCTTCGGGGCTTTTACTTGGAGCGGTGATGATGCTGAATCACATCGGTCAGAGTGAAGTTGCGGCAAATGTTCACAATGCATGGCTGAAAACTCTTGAAGACGGAATTCATACTTATGATATTTTCAAAGACAGTACAAGCAAGGAGAAAGTCGGCACGAAGGAATTTGCCAAGGCAGTTGTTTCAAGACTCGGTGAAAAACCGGAAAAGCTGAAAGAAGTAAGTTATAAGAAAACCGCAAAAAAGGAAGCAAAGAAATCCAAAACCGGAAAAGCAAAAATACAGAGAAAGGATCTTATAGGAATTGACGTATTTCTCGACTGGAACAGCGGGAGCGCGGAAGACCTTGGTGCAATTTTGAAAAAAGTTAATACAGAAAATCTGAAGCTCGATCTCATTAGCAGCAGGGGAATTAAAGTCTGGCCTGACGGTAATCCGGAAACATACTGCACAGATCACTGGAGATGCAGATTTATGGTAAGCACGGACGGCGAGGTACTAAATAATTCGGACATTATTACTTTGCTTGACAGAATAAACGATTCCGGATTTGATTTTATAAAAACCGAAAACCTTTATAACTTTGACGGCGTGTCAGGATATTCAAAAGACCAGTAAATCATTTCATGCATCAGGAAAATCCCGTTGCTTTGCACAGCGGGATTTTTTTTTGCGGGGTATTGACAAATAAATAAAACTTTTATATTTTTGTAAAGCACTTTAAATTATAAAGCACTTTATTAATTAATTTTATAAATGGAAAATATAAAAGCAGAATCCGAATTATCGGTCATTAAAAAAATAATGGAAGACAGCAGACAGATCGTGGTGGACAACGGCATCCATTACATCTTCTGGGGAATTGTTGTTACAGCGGCTTTGATTGTTAATTATGCAATGGCGCTGATGAAAATGGAAGGGAAATACATCGGACTGATGTGGTTGATACTGATGGTATTATCGGCAATAATCGATGGCGCTATCGGTTTAAAGCAAAGTAAAACCAGCAGGGCAAGAACTTTTGCGGGCGATCTGCTCGGTTCTTTATGGATGGCGTCGGGAATAGCAATGTTTATTTTCGGATTTATTGGAACAGTATCAAGGGCATACAATCCGATTTTCATTTGTCCCATAATAGCAACATCACTCGGAATTTCCTATTTCACGAGCGGAGCTATACAGCAGCTAAAATGGCTTCAGTATATTTCATTCGGCTGGTGGGGCGGAGCGATGGTAATGTACTTTTTTCCCGGTGTGCATACTTTTCTTATCTTTGCATTTATGATGATTTCTCTTCAGGTAATTCCCGGGATTATCATAAATTCGAAATTCAAAAAATCATTACAACAATCTGTAAATGAAGTTTGATTATCAGCAAATAGATGATGTAATTCACTCAAGGATCAGGACATCCATTATGGCAGTGCTGGTAAGCGTTAAAGAAGCAGAGTTTAATTTTATTAAAGAGAAAATAAATGCTACCGACGGAAATCTGAGTGTTCATCTGAAAAAACTCGAACAAGCGGGATATATATCCGTAAATAAATTGTTTGTCGAAAGAAAACCTGTCTCAAAGTATAAAATTACTTCAAAAGGTTTTAAAGCTTTTGAAAAATACATCAGTAATCTGGAAAGTATAATTAAAAATAAAATTTCAAAATAATTATGAAAAAATTAAGCGGAGAAGAAATTTCATCCATGCTTCAAAATATTCCGGGCTGGCAGATAAATGAAAATTCAATAATGCGGGTTTTTAATACTGAAGGATTTCCGCAAACAATGGGACTGGTATCGGCAATTTGCGGATTATGTCAGCAGTTTGACCATCATCCTGATTACTTGACAATGAAGTATTCAAGCGTTGAAGTATCTTTTTCCACACATTCTGCAGGCGGATTAACTAATAAAGATTTTCAAATTGCATTTGAAATTAACAAACTTAAATATTAATAAAACCGAATGAAGATTTTATTTTTTCTAATAACTATTTTTTTTCTGCCGGCAGTGATATTTTCGCAGGATCAGGACAGCATTTCAAAAAATATAATTACTCTCATTTCGGGAAATGTAATCGGTGAAAATGATAAACCTCTCAACGGAGCAAACTTAGTAATTGAAGGTACAATCGACGGTGCTACAACTGATGAGAAAGGTTATTATGAATTCGAAACCGAAGAATCCGGCAAGAAGATTTTAATAATAACACTGATTGATTATGCAGATAAAAAAATACCTGTTGATATTTATCCGGGCAATAACATTTTGCTTAATATTAAAATGACAAAACAGGAAGTAAAAACGGAAGAAATACTTGTAACGGCAAGTTCTTTTACTTCGGGAAACAATACTGCCGTAACTCTCACTCCGCTTGAAATTGTCCGCATACCGGGAGCAGATGCAGACCTTTATAGAGCCATCACTACTTTCCCTGGTTCGAATCAGGTTAACGAAGGAAGCAGGATAACGGTTAGAGGAGGTAATCCGGATGAAGTTCTGACAATTATAGATCAGGCATCTCTTTATCAGCCGTTTATTTTTGACGAGACTTTTAATACATCTTCTTATTCTACAATTAATCCCTGGAGTTTGAAAGGAATAAATTTTACCAGCGGCGGATTTTCGGCAAAGTATGGAAACATTTTGTCTGCTGTTCTCGATCTGCAGTCTTACGACATGCCGCAGGGAACGGGGATGTTTGCCTGGCTTGGTCTTGCCAATGCTTCATTGTCGGGAGTTTATCTTTCGGAAAACAAAAAGCTGGGGGGGACATTTACTGCGGGAAAATTATTTCTCGATCCCTTCTTTGCAGTTAACGGTAAACACTCCGAATATTCTCCTATACCGCAGTCAAATCAGATCGGTGGAACATTGTCATTCAAACCTGGAATAACCAGCAACATAAAAGCTTATGCATTTTATAGTGATGATGACGTAGGAATTAGGAGTTCGAGTCCTTCTTATGACGGATTTTACAGAGCAAAATCAAAAAATTATTTTGCAAACATGAAAGGAATGTTTGCACCATCTTCGTCATCTTTATTAAATACCGGTGTATCATTTAGTCTTTACGACAAGAATACATCATACGGAATTCTGGGAACTGATGAAAAATATGTTTATTCAAAAGGCAGGACTGATTTTACACAACAGATTAATAATAAAATCAGCATAAACACAGGAGCAGAGTATGAGTATAATGAGTATAAAATAAACGGAAAGGTTCCGTTTTATTCTTATGATCTTGCGCTTGATGCTCCTTCAATTGCGCTCGACACTTCTTCCAGTACGGGAAGAATCGGCGGGTTTATAGAATCGGAGATCAGAATTTCAGATGATATTTTTGTTATCCCCGGCGTCAGATCTGATTTTCATACATTATCGCAGAAGATAAGCACTGATCCGAGGATTTCATTTGGTTATATGATTTCAAACTTTCATTCTTTGAGAGGAGCTTTCGGATTATATCATCAGTATCCCAATCTATCCAATTATTCAAGAACGATTGCAAATGATCTAGATGCTGAAAGCGCTCTTCACTACATTCTCGGTTATGAATACAACAGAGAAAACAAAATTATTTTCCGTGTTGAAGGATATTACAAGGATTATTCAAATTTAGTACTTCTCGACACAAATACTTTTTTATACAAATCAAACGGCGAAGGAAGCGTTAAAGGGGTTGATGTATTCTTTAAGACAAAAATTTCAAATAAATTTACCGGCTGGATTTCGTATGCTTATTCCGATTCGAAACGAAAGCAGTACGGCGCACAGATACTTGCACCGGCAAATTATGACATAACGCATAACTTAAGCGTTGTCGGTAGTTATAATTTGACAGATAGAATAGTTTTTGGATTATCCTATAAATTATCTACCGGCAAGCCGTACACTCCGGTTATTGGAGGAGAGTTTATTAAACTGCAGAAATTATATAAACCCATTTATGGCGAAGTCAACAGCGCGAGATTTCCCACGTATAACAGACTCGATATGAATGCACAGTATATATTCTCACTATTCGGAAAGTTTGCCGTAGCCGTGCTTGCATTCAATAACATATTCAATCAAAACAACATCTTTGATTACACATACAATTTTGATTATTCACAGCAAATTCCCATTTATACAAATAACAGAAGGACGATATATGTGGGAATGGGATTACAATTATAATTAACCTTATTTTATAAACAAAAAAAAAGAAAATGAAAACAAAATTAATTTATTCAATTTTATTGCTGATTACATTTGCTTTCACAAACATATCATTACCGGAAAGTGATTTTGAGAAGGCAATGCTTAAAGCAAAAAAAAATCTGAAAACAGCAATGGATAATTACGATGAGTCAGAGATTATTAAATCAAGAGGACAATTCGAAAGAATACTTCAGCTGAAAGAAAAAACATGGCTTGTAAATTATTACATCGCGCTTGCCGATTACGGACTTGCAATGTCTGCAATGAGCAAACAGGATAACGATAAGTTGAAAAAATATACTGAATCGGGAATAGCGGTAATTAACAAATCAATTGACGAGTATCCCGATTTTGCAGATTCGTATGTGCTGCTTGAGTCATTTAACTTTAACAGATGGCAGTATGAACAGGATAAGATGCAGGATATTATTTCGGCATCGCAAAGCGCTGATGCAGAAGCAAAGCGGCTTGAACCAGACAATCCAAGATACATTCTCGTTACCGGAATATCACAGTTTTACACACCGGAAGCTTTCGGCGGAGGCATAAAGACAGCCATGCCGACACTTCAAAAATCAGTTGACCTGTTTAAAACAAGAAAAGAAAAAAGTGATTTGTATCCGGACTGGGGAAATGATCTTGCCATGGGATATCTTGCTTTATGTTACATAAACAGAAATGACGATGGCGATATGGTAAAAGCAAAAGAATTAATAGATGAGGCTTCAAAACTCGAACCCGATTCCAAATTTATATCCAACTATGTTAACGGTGAATTAAAAAAAGCAGGGAGCAAGTAAATTATTTATAATATTTAATTTATTTCGGAAAGAAATTTTCGCAGTATTGTTTGTCAGAAAAGGTCATGGAAAATATTCCGTGACCTTTTTTTGTTAATATTATTTGAACGATATAATTTATTATATCTCGAAGAGTTTTCCGCGTATAACTTAATTAAAAATTTTATAATACTTTGCGGAATATCTCTGCGAAAACTTAGTCAGTCGTTAAATGTACTTCGTCACTGGTTAAATGTACTTCGTCAGTAGTTAAAAACACTTCGTCCTTGAATTCCCGTCTTACTCTTCACTTCAACAAAGGACTCTGACGATGAATTAATTTATTCTCGCAGGTTAACTTTGTGAGGAGATTCTGACAGGGGTAAATTAAATTATTACGGATTATTTGTTTCATTTTAATTCAACAGAATGAATGATAATTTACAATAAATTTGATTTAAGAAAAATCATATCAAATGAAGACACTTCTGAAAATAGTTTTACTCGCCGGGATTTTAATTTCAATTTCTAAAAATGCAAATGCACAGAAGCCGATTACGTGGCAGAGGACTTATGGAGACGGTAATATTGATTACGGATATTCAATAGTTCAGACACCTGATGAAGGATATATTGCTGTTGGTAGAAAAAGGATAAATACTACATCATTTATGTTTGCAATGAGGTTAAATAAATATGGTGATACTATTTGGACAAAAACTTTTCTAGCAAATGAAGCTTCACAAATTGAAATGTTGTCTGATAGTAATTATTTAATTTGTTCGGGATTCTTAAATGACCCATTAATTAAAATAAATATTGATGGAAACATTCTATGGACCAAGAATAATTCAGGAGGCTATATAAAACCTTCAATTTATTCTGGATTTTTTCTTGATAGAGAATCCTCTATAATAAAATATAATGATAGCGGACAATTTATTTGGAATTTTGATTATGAAAAATATTTAAATAATGGTAATATCATTGATTTTGCTATCAGACAGGATAACAGTATATTAATAATTGGAAGAATTGAAGATACATTATCAATATTCAACCTTTTTATTATAAGAACTAATGATTTAGGACATTTTATTTCATTAAAAAAATTTAGTTCTAATTTTCTACCTGCAAAAATCATTTGCTTAGAATTCGAAAAATTTGTCTATACTGGCTATAGTGTAAATGGAGCTAGTACAGTAATGTACGATACTTCATGTAATTTAATATGGTCAAAAACTTATGATAATGGTCTTCCAGAATATTTTGAAACTAATTCTTTTATTAAAACGAATGATAATGGTTATGCTTTTGCAGGAACATATAGTAATGGTAATTTCGATTATTATATGAGAATTTTAAAAGCAGACTCGATCGGTAATGAACAATTCCGAAAACTCTATGGATTCGGTGATGCAGATTTTGGAAGTAATCTAAGGCAAACAAAAGATACAGGTTATGTGATAATTGGCATAAGGGATAACTATAATTTAGGAGACATTTACATTGTAAAAGCAGACAAGACTGGTTATGCAAACCCCCCTGTTTCAATTATCAATTATAGTTCAACCACTTTGTCAGAATATCAACTATTTCAAAATTTTCCTAATCCCTTCAATCCTAAAACTACACTAAAATTTTTTATACCTCAAAAGGATTATGTGAAATTAAAAGTATACAATTTAATGGGTTTCGAAGTAAAATCAATTCTCAACAGGTTTATTTTTAAGGGGTATTATGAAATAAATTTTGATGGAAGCAATTTAGCTTCGGGAGTTTATTATTGCCAATTAGAAACGAAAAATTTTACGAAGACTATTAAAATGTTATTAATTAAGTAAATTTCAAAATGAATAAGTTTTTATTCTTTTTAAGTTTCATATTGTGTGTAAACATTGCTTATGCGGTCAATCCAGTTTGTGAACTGTATATAATCAACTTTGTAACTGATACAAATTTATATGTTAGGTTTTATCCTGTTGGGAGTATCTACCATAAGGAAATTAACGTGTCAAGCAGTATCGAAAGATACTCTATCAGAAGTCAGAAATTTATTCCAGGAAGTGGAACTGTAAACGGTATTTCAAGAAGAGGAGAAATACCAGGAAATAATAAATTAAAATACATTGTGGGTTTAGATGGTTTTGCTCTTAATAATAGAAGTCCTTATCCCGGATATTTCGAAATAAAACCTGATTTAACCGGAATTAGTTACGATAAGTGGCTGCTTTTGGGAAATGATGCAAGCGCTAATAGTGATTTGGATGGTTTGTTTGGTTTTGGAAAATATATCCTTGAGATTTATAAAACAACAAATAGTGGAACTTCCTTTCAGCAAATCGTACAAATTCCAATTGACTGGCTTGATTTCAATTATCCTTATATGCCGGGAACAGGAGGATCACAGGATTTATTTTTACGAATTTATTCCATCTCTCCTTTATATATTACTTTTCAATGGAGCTCAACTGTTCAAGGAGATGAATTACCACTGTTTGGTTCCGGTAGTCCTCCGTATGACGGAGGAATTCAGATTTATAAGCAGTATCACAGATTTGATACAACTCTTGCTGAATGGATGGGATATAATCTACACAACGAACATCCTCCTTCAAAAGGAAATTCTGTTTCAGATTCTAATTTCACTTCATATCCTCTTGATGGAAGAGCTTTGCCTGAACCTTATGCTATACCGGTTCATTTGCAACCGGGAGATTTAAGCGGAAATCTTACTGCGGTTAATGACATTACAACTTTAGATTCTTTATATGACAGCGTAACTGTAGTAACAATTACTGAGAATACAATTTTCAAACTAAATGACGGAAAAATCTTTCACATGATTACTCCGTCTTATCCTTCGGGTGGTTATACTAATCTAATTATAGGAGAAGATTCTGCCAAGCTTCAACTTAGACCTAATTCGCAAATCATTGCAGATCCTCCAAACAGAATTACACTCAAAAACGGCGGCTTTCTTCTGAAGAATCCCGGTTCAAGAATAACCATTAATCCAGGTGCTTATCTGTGTAACGAAGGCGGCTCGATCAGGGGAAGCGGGTGTTTGTTGAGACGAAGCGGATGTTGCTGATCAAGTGAAATAACTTATTGACTCTGAGGTATGGAATCCAATCTTCGGAAAAATTTTTTGCTCTAATGAAGAAGAATTCAGATAAACTGGACTGGACATGCAATATTATTTGGATTTCCATAATGACATCAATTGGATAGTTTTGAATAAAATTTGAAGAATGAAAAATATATTTCAAATGAAGACACTTCTTAAAATATTTTTACTTTTCTGTTTTTATATTTTTAACTTTATCGATGCAGAAGCACAACCATCAATAACATGGAACAGACTTTACAACGGACCTTTTAACTGGTATGATGAATCTTATGATATCTGCCAGACTTCTGATGGTAATTTTATAGCAGTAGGTTATACAAGGAATCCAAATTATTCGATTTGTGCTTTAAAAATAAATAATTATGGCGATACATTGTGGTTTAGAATTATCCCAAATAATTTTCAGTTAGTTAGGCGTGCACTTTCAGTTACATCACTTTCTAGCGGAGGATGTTTAATCACAGGTGAATCAGATTCTCTATTCATTTTAAAGCTTGATATTTGGGGTAATGTAGAATGGTATAAAATTATCGGTTCTAGTTATGAAAGAGGATATTGTATAACTGCAACAGCGGATAATAACTTTATTATATGCGGATTTTACGGACTACTTATGAAAATTGATGAAAATGGTTCAATTATCTGGAAAAAATATTATCCTGCTAATCTTTTCAAATCTGTAATAAATAGTATAGATGGAGGTTATATTGTAGTCGGAACTTACAGCATCGGATCTTTATCTTATGCAAAAATAATTAAAACAGATACAGCCGGCAAGTTGATTTGGCAAAACATTTTTATCGTAAACAATTCTACAGCTGCAGTTGCTGTTGTCTCATTAAATAATTCTTATGTTATATGTGGAATGACCAATGCTCAGACAGGACAAATATGGGAGAATTTTATTTCCAAGATTGATATAAATGGAAATCTATATTTTACAAAGTTATATGTATCAAAAAATTCGGAATATTTTAATGACATGATTAAATATAACGATAATTCATTAGTAATTTGTTCTGAATTAGATTCAAATGGAGCAGAGCCTTACAACATATCAAAAGCTTATTTATTAGATACTACTGGAAATATCAAAAAAGACAGAAAATATTTTTCAAATGAAACTCAATACATGTATTCAATTGCAAGAGTTGCAAACGGAGATATTATTTTTTCAGGAAGTGCAAGAAAACAAACAATAGGAGGTATAGATGATATCTGGATAGTTCGAACAGACAGCTTACTGAATTCACCGAATGTAAATATAAGTTCAAATGAAAACTTATTATTTTCTAAATACAAACTTTATCAGAATTATCCCAATCCGTTTAATTCAAGAACAAAGATAAAATTTGAATCAGAAAACACCAACAATTTAGAATTAAAAATATATGATAATCTTGGAAAAATGATAAGTTCTTATACTTTGAACAATGTACAATCGGGTAATAATGAAATTATCTATGATCCTACTAATTTGTGCTCAGGGATTTACTATTACTCTCTATCAATAAACTCAAAACTTATTCAATCAAGAAAAATGATTATAATCAAATAAGGACATTTGTCCTATCAAAATTTGTTATAAATTAAAATAGCAGAGGAGATAGGCAAATGAGTACAAGGAATAAATTATATATACAGAGGCAACAAAATAAAACATCAGAGGGAGAGTTCAT
>JABAQZ010000032.1 GCA_019187405.1 Ignavibacteria bacterium | reverse complement strand
ACCTGATCCATAGGTAAATTTTTTTCTTTTTAAAAAATCATAATATAAACCATTCAATATCTCAAAACGAAAACATCTCGAAGAGTTTTGAGACACTCTCTTTTGGGGAGGGATTTAGGGAGGGGTGTCTTCGAAGATTACATCAAACTCCCTCCCCATTTTTTGAGACACTCTCGCTAGGGAAGCGCTGCTGATGGGATGAACAAAGCGCCGGGCACGGAGTCTCAAAGCACAGGAGATTGAGACTAAATTCTGATTCCTCTCATTGAAAAAATTGCAAAAAAAAAGCCGGACATGTCCGGCTTTCTTAAAACTTGATAATGATTTCTTACTTTATAAGCACCATCTTCTTCGTTGATACGAAGTCTCCGGCTGATATTCTGTAGAAATACATTCCACTTGAAAGATTTGAAGCATTAAACTGAACGGTGTAATAACCTGCTGGCTTTACTTCGTTTACAAGTTTTGCAACTTCTCTTCCTGAAATGTCATACAATGCTATCGTAACTTTTCCGTCAACAGGAATATCATAGTTGATCTTTGTTGATGGATTGAAAGGATTCGGATAGTTTTGTGACATGTCGAATTTATCGGGAACTCCGACGTTTACTTCGCTTGAAAGATTGAAGTATTCGAAGTTTCCGTTGAAATCTACTTGTTTCAGTCTGTAATTGTAGTTGCCTGTGCCTACTCTCTCACTGTATGTATAGTTATGTGTTTCGTTGGTCGTTCCGTTTCCGGTTACGTTTCCAACCTTTGACCATTCATTAGCAGTGGTAAGCTTTCTTTCTATGTCAAAGCCCGAGTTGTTTGTCTCTTTAGCAGTTGACCAGTTAAGCGTTACATTGTTTCGGTTTGTTGCAGCAGCAAAGCTTGCAAGTTCGACCGGCAATGGATCATTGGTGTATTCGATTGTATGCGTAGCTGGTGTCGTGATTTCTGTATTTAACGTTCCGACATACGCGAATACCTTTGTTGCAAATTGTACGATCGGCTTATTTCTCCAAGCAATGTCAAGAGGATGTGTTTGAAATGTACCCAGTTTGTTCCACAGTCTCATTCTTACTACTTTTATACCTGGGAATGCTGAAGGAACAGCAAATCCGTTTCCGAATCCCGGGAATGTATTGATAGCAAGTCTCATTATGTCAGCTGTCGGTGATACTGCTGTCCATACTGAAGGACTTCTCGGAATAAGAGTGGAATTAGTAATTTCTGATCCAACGATTTTGAATGAAAATTCTGATGTATCTACATTACTTGTAACTCCACCCGGAGGCCATGTTCCAGTGAAAACATTTTTATTAAATGACCAGAAAAGCTGAACTCCTGCATATTCATAATTCGGCGCAGTACCTTCGTTTGTCCACTGAAGAAAAACGTCGAAGTAAAGAGCGTCATCTGGTTGATTAATTGTACCGAGCGAGAAGTTTTTTGCCACGAGATTGTATGTGGGATTAATACCCTGAGCCATACCTGAATTAATGGCAAAAGCAAGAATAAACAATGCTGCAAAAAGTTTGAATGTTTTTTTCATTGTTGTAATTTTGGTTAATAAATAAGATTAAAAAAAAGTGTTAATTAAAATTTTGTATTCTCTGAAAATTTATTTTTTCAAAAATAAAGCAATAAAATGTATTTGTCAATTCTTTTATGCTCACTTTATTTTTTTTTTTGAAATCATTTTTTATATAAATCAAGCAAAGTTTAAGTAAAATTCAGGCGGGATATATCCCGCCTGTTTTAATAAATTACTTTTTTTCAGTAGTTACTGAATTTAAATCAATTTTCGGCTGCGCATAAACATCCGGAAGTGATTTATTTATTTCGTAAATTAAATTATAATTATAGTTAACTACCGTAGGTTCAACTATTCCTGTAGCTCCCGGAGGCGCAATTTCACCTACGAAATTAGATGCATTATTATCGGTGAAAACTCCATCAGCGCCATCTACTATTCCATCCCAGTTTAAATCGGTAGTAAGATAATCACCCGCTTCAAAGTTTGATGCATCATTGTCAACAAGTGCTCCGTCAGCGCCGTCAACTACTCCATCCTGTGTAATGTCTCCTGCAAAGAATGAAGCTGCTCCGTTTACAAGCACGCCGTTGCTTCCGTATATTGATGTAATCGCTGCCGTAAAGTCATGCGCCAAGTTGCTTGAAAGTGTGGAGATAAGCGGACTCCATGACCTGATTGAATTTCTGTGTTTGATAACAAAATAAATAGGATATCCTCTTTTGAACATTGAGAATTCTATCTGTGCAATACCAAGATTATATGATCCATTATAAATTGAATCCAGATATACTCTATAATATTCCATTATCTTGTAAGGAGCTTGATTACCGTCTCTTAAATAAATATCAACGGTATCTCTTACTCTCGTATTGCTTTGCAAACCTTCAAACGACATTCCAAGTGTAACAAGAATTCCTTCGTGTGTATTTAGAGAGTTAATGTCCGGTCCGAATTCAATTGCAAGTCCTGCGCCTGTTGATGTATTAAATATAGGCCTTCTTACTGACATTTGTGTAACCGGAGATGCCCCGAACGGATTTGAGGAAGATACATAACCTGCATAAGCATTTGGCGCTCCGTTTCCGCTCCAGCCCATTACAAAATTTCTGAATGTAGTTGCTGCAGGCGGAGTTGACGGATATTGCGCAAGATAATTTGCAAGGAATGAAGAGCTCGTTCGCTGGTTTGTAGTATCAGCAAAAGTTACTCTCCAGTTTGAATTGTCTTCGCCTGCTCCTTTTACAAGTCCGATAACTACCTGATATGTTACCCAGTCAGTTGTCGGCGCAAAAGAAACAGCTCTGTCATAGGTAATGATCAGCTGGTTTTGCTTTATCTTATAGCTTACTCTGTTTGAGCCTCCCGTAGTATTTGAAAGGTTATTATCATGCCATAAAGGAAGAATTGCATTTTTTGCAACCTGCGCTCCGTCTATGTTGAAATCACTGATTGAATATGTTCCGAATGCTTCGGTCAGTCCTATGATGCCGTTAGTTCCTATGAATATTGAATCATAAAGAGCGCCGTTAAATTTAATTTTCTTGAAAAGCGATGTATCCTGATTGCATTCGAGCATAATTGCTTTTATGCTTTT
The DNA here is from genome assembly GCA_019187405.1 of Ignavibacteria bacterium. Taxonomy (GTDB): domain Bacteria; phylum Bacteroidota; class Ignavibacteria; order Tepidaquicellales; family Tepidaquicellaceae; genus JABAQZ01. Next base: position 28,365 of record JABAQZ010000032.1, on the reverse strand, counting down.
TTTCCAGTAACCGTCATCGAGACTTCCTGTAACTGTCTGCTGAGACACTCCGTTTAAAACAAGATTTTTGCTTCCGGTAGTATCCTTCCAAGACCAGCGCGGATAAGACGGTTGTGTAGTTGCAAGATTATTTGCAAAATAATAACCGCTGTCATTTCCATAATTCGGCTGAGGATCTACACTGAATGATGTTTTTAATGTATCATTAAATCTGTTCTGATCTGTTGAAAGCTCTGTATAAATTGTAACGTTATAAATTCCCATAACTGTCGGATTAAACTGACTTGGGAATGAAACGTTATGATCAAGTCCTGCTGATATAGTATCAGCAGTCGAATCCGCATAAGTTACCGGACCGGTTATTTTATAAACAATCATAAACGGCGTAAGCTGATTGTTTAACCCGTTGTTTTTAATTTTGGCAATCGGAGTAATTGGAGAGCTTCCGACAATGTAACTTCCCGAAGGAGCAATGTTTGCAACTACGGCTACATCATTAAGTATTACCGGCGGAGTATATTGAAAAGTCAAGCCGCTTGCCGGAACGTTTGTGCTTACAAGTCTGCATGTATCGGTATTGAGAGTACCTGCTACGGTAGCATTCCATGCTCCGCCTGCAGTTTTTCTGTTGTTAAAATCTGTATTGTTTGGTCCTCTTAAACCGACCTGAATCTGTGTTGCAGTAGTATTTGCCTGATAATTTCCGTAAACTATTTCGATAATATTTGTGCCTTCATATAATTTAATCTGAAAATTGAAATTATCGACAAGAGTTGCCGAGCTGAATCTCTTAAAATTTTTCCATTGGATAGTATGAACTCTGCTGCCTACTGATCCGGTTGTTTCGCTTCTTAATTCAGCCGAACAGCAGTTTAATGTAGTTGTACCTGCGGATGTCGCAGCAGCGCTTAGATAAACTTCACCAAGACCGATATTAAATCCGGTGCATCTTGTACCTGCAGCGATACCTGTTCCGCTGATAATTTTACCGACAACAATTCCCGCAAAATCAGTAACTCCGGTAAGTGTCGAACTGGCTGCTGTCCTTGTAGCCGTAAAACCGAACAAACCCTGAAGATCTCTTCCCATACCTGCAATTGCGCCTGCATAAAGTACTGTAGAAGAAATCGGAGTATAGTTTGTTGTTCCGGGACTTGTTGTCCCAAATGTTACTTGCCCGTTGGTGTTCATATTATAAGTTGTATATGTAACACCGTTAAAGGCAAAATCAAAACCAATTGCTCTCGAAAGATAAACTACATCGTCAAGAGATGTCAAACCGGATGTGCTGGTTGACGAATCAAACAGCGTTCCGGTAATTTCCGTATATGCTCCTGCAGGCTGTGAAAACGTATAGCCTGAAATCTGAGCAAAGGAATTCATGCTAAAACCTATAAAAAGTATTAGCAGAAATACAGGAATTAATTTTTTCATTTGTATCCCTTTGATTAAATTTTAAAAATGATTGATTAAAGTTGGATTGCTGTAAAAATATGTTAATTCTTTTTTATATGCAATAAGAAATAAAATTTTTTCATTATAACCGCAGATCAATTGCCTGCAATTTACTCCTTACAATGCGGATTACAAACAAAAAAAGACTTTATATCAAAATACATTCACAATTTCAAAATCCCGAAAGCATTGTAGTTTTAAACCAAAAACATTAGACTAAAAAGATCCCTGAGAGTTTATAAAAATTAGATTTACCGGATAACTAAAAGCTGACCACCTCGTTTACTTCAGTCTTTTTAATATTTAATTTTAATTTCTCCAGAATAAAACTTTTTTACGCTTCCGTCGTCAAACCTTATCATAATCGCTCCGTCATGATCGATATCCTTTATATATCCTGATTTTTCTTTGTCGTCCTCATATTGACTGAATGATATTTTCTCATCAATGCCGAATGAATTTTTTTTCCATTCATCAATGAGCTTATCACTTTCTTTCAGCAGATTGTAATTTTTATAAAAATTTATTATAAACTTTTCCAATATATCTTCTCTGGAAAATTCTTTGCCGGTTTCTTTTTTAAGAGAAGTTGCCGATACGATGTTATCACTTTGAAAATCCGTCTCATTTACATTCAGTCCAATGCCGATGATAAATAGTTTCACCGGTTGTTTTAAATTTTTTACTTCAAGCAAAATGCCTGCTGTTTTTTTCCGGTTAAGCAAAACATCGTTAGGCCACTTTAGAAGTAAATTTTTTCCCAAAGTATCATCGAGTATTTCTTTCAGTGTATTAAAGAGCATGTATGATGTGTAAAAAATTACATTGTGGATTTTATCAATGTCGATCTTCAACTCCTTTAATAAGGTAAACATAAGATTTGTGCCTTTGGAAGATTCCCATTTTCTTTCAAATCTGCCCTTCCCCATTTTCTGAAACTCTGTTATAATCAGTGTATCATGCGGAAGTTCTGCATAATTAACGCTTGCAAATTTATTGGTCGAATCCACTTCATCGAGAAAAACAATTCTCGACAGAAGGTTTTCCTTAACGAGATTATTATTTAATGATTCTATATTCATAAAAACACTGCATCCGGCTTGTTGTTATTTGGATGGTTCAGGTTTGCTTTTTCTGTCAACTGCTTCGGCCGGCTCGTCTTCTTTGTAATAATTGTCCCTCTTATTATTATCATTTTCCTGTTCTAAAGTCTCATCTTGAATAATCTTTTCATCTTGCTTCTGTTCATCTATAACTTCTTCCTTTTTATCATAAACATTATCATAATTAAGCGCCGCATAAGTATCAACTCTTCCGTAACCGTAGTATTTATCCCATCCAGGTTTATCTTCCGAAAGATCACCAACAAGATCTTTTGAGGTCAGCCTGATTATTTTTTTGATTTCATCCGATGTTCTGTTTTTATTTTGAGCTTTTAACAATGAAGCTATTGCACTGACTATTGCCGTTGACTGAGAAGTCCCGCTCCAGTAAACGTCAAAGTTGTCATCATTTTCATAATCTAATCCATAAATTCTGTTCCCGGGCGCAACGACAGAAATATGGCTTCCCCAGCAGCTCCCGCCGCCCCAGCTGAATTTTCTGCATCTCTTATCATCTGTATCGGTAGCTCCGACTGAAAATACTCCTTTATAACTGGCAGGATAATAATCCCTGCCATCACCTTTATTCATCATTGCAGCAACTACCATTACATCATTTTCAAGAGCATATTCGATCGCGGTCTTCAGTATTTTTGAAAAATCATCTCCTCCCTCGCTCATGTTAATCACATCTGCTCCGTTATCAACGGCATATTTAATGGATTCAGACCACCAAGCATATTCGCCTGAATTATAACTGGATAGATTCTTGCAATTCATCAATTTGCATTTCATGTCAATTCCGGCAAATCCCAAATTATTGTTTGTGCTTGCTCCGATAACTGTTGCAATGTTAGTCCCATGACCAAATCCGTCTTCAGGTTTTCTGTCGTCATAAGCAAAATCCCATCCTCTTACGTCGTCAATGTATCCGTTGTAATCATCGTCAATTCCGTTTCCCGGAATTTCATCTTTGTTAATCCAAATTCTTCCTGATAAATCGGGATGATCGTCTTTTATGCCCGAATCAAGAATGGCAACAATCACGTCTTCACTGCCGGTTTCAATTTCCCATGCGTCAATAATTTTTATGTCTGCTCCGACTTTCGCACGTCCACCGCTTGAAGGATTTACCGAACCGTTGTTTTGAAGATACCATTGTTTATAAAACATTTCATCATTAGGCGTGATATTTTTTTTTATAAAATTTTCATAAGCAGATTCTTTAACTCCTGCAGACATTCCGATGTAATTCGGTTCACCGTATTCGACATTTCCGTCACTTCCAAAATCGTCTGCTATTTCATCCATGCCGTAAGAGTATTCACAATTTTCATCCGTAATGAAAACATAAATTCTCTCCATTCCCAAACGGTAATATACTTCGTGATTTCCGTTATTTAATCTGAACAGATTTCTGATCTCAACAACTCCGTACTTGTCTATCTTTTCATCAAGAGAGTTATATCCCGTCGGCATCATTACTTTGCCTGTTGCCTCGGAAATTTTCAATTCCTTATTTGTCTTCACGAAAAATTTATTACGGGTAAATTCTGATGAGGATTTATTAGCATGCATGCTGCTTTTTGCCGAGATGAAAAACGTTGAAGTTAGAAATACCGAGATAAGTAATATTGTTTTCATTATAAATTTAAATTTCAAAAATTGTAAGATAAACCAAGACTCAGCTTCAATCCGTCAACAAATATTTTAGAATTCAAGTTTTGTTCGAGTTCAAATACATTTCCGTTTATTTCGATGCTTGAAACGGGATAAACACTGTTAACTCTGTATTCAGCTTGTCTGAATTTCACTTCAAAAATTCCCGATAGTTTATCCGAAAGCAGATACTCCATTCCGCTCATTATTACCAGACTGTAACCTGCTTCCTTTGAAACTGTTTCACTCTCTATGTTAAGCACCGTTCTTTTTCTGTCGCCGTAATAAATCCCCAATCCGCCGCCGATGTAAAAATTCAGATCTTCACCGAATTTCGGAAGATTAAAAAACCCCGTAAACTCAAGCGGTATCACCGATAATTCTTCGCTCACTCTTGCTTTGTATGAAACAGAATCATTAAAAAAGGATTGAGTAAGTGAGTTATCCTTAATGCTCAAAAATTCTACGGAAATTCCAAACGATATGTCGTGCCTGAAGAGTTTTTTTCTGACCGATATACCGTAACCGTATCCGCCCTGAAGTTCGTCTGTTATATTTCTTTCAAAAAGATCAAATGAATAAGGATAAAGCTGTACCGTTGCCGAAGAAACGTAATTAACTTCAGGTATTATGCTGTATCCGCTTCCAAGACTTATGCTTTCGGAATTTTGTCCCTTCAACACTTCCGCAATTAATAAAACAGGCAGCAATATTAATCCTGATTTTTTAAACATAAAAAAAATCCGCTCGCTTTATATTCGAACGGATTATAAATAAGATTTTTTACATTAAAAAATAATCCAAAATTTTAGACTTAATGGATTTATGAATTTTAAATCATCTCTTTTAATTTATATCAGCTTCATTAAATTACTCCCAAAGAACATAACTGCCATATCAGTTGAGATACATACTTCTGTTGTCAATTATCACAGCTTCACTTTGCATTTTAGTGAGCCAGTCGCCAACTATTTGCTGTTTCTTGGTAGTAAACTGACTGCTTCTCAATGCTTGCGCTTTTACAAGATAATCTTCCATTTTGAATTCTGTTATCGAATTCAGCTTGACAACAAAAATTCCCCTGCTGCCTCTGAGCGGTTCGGAAATTTCCCCGGGTTTCATATCCTGAATTTTCTTATATAAAAATAAATCCTGACCCATATTGTTGTCGGGTTTGGTATATTTTAGACTGTCTGTATGCTCATAAGTGTATTGGGGATATGACATCTTAAGAGCCATCAAATCTCCATTTGAGATTTTTCCTTTAATCTCTTTTGCTGTTTCCTTTAACAGTGCATACTTCTTTTCATTTATAAGTCTCGGTTTCAATACTCTGGTTTTTATGGAATCAAAATTCTGATACCCTTTCTCCTTTTTTTCAATCAATTCAAATATTGCATATCCTCCGGCTATTTTTTTAGGTTCGGAAACAGTACCTGTCTTGCTTTCAAAGAAAAATTTTACAAGAGATTTATCGCTTGATCCGGGCACTGAACCTTCTTTTGTAATATCACCCGATAATTGCGGCTGAAGGTTTTTTTCTTTAATCAGCGTATCGAGATTCTTTCCGCTCTTCTTGTACTCATCATAAAAATCTTCGGCACTTATCTTTGCCATCTGAACACTCTTTGCAGTCGGAGCAACCGTCTTGAGGAGCTGAGCTACTTTAAACTTCTTTGACTGTCTGTCGAGCACTCTTGCAACGTGAACTCCAAATCGTGTTATTTGAGGTTTGAGAAGCGTATTTGGCGGAACCGAAAATGCCAGATCTTCAAACTCTTTTACCATCGCACCTTTTGGAAACCAGCCGAGATTTCCTTTATTCTGTTTAACAGTCGGATCTTCAGAATATATCGGCGCAAGGTCCGTAATTTTTTCTCCGTTTAATACTCTTTGATAAAGCGAATCCGCTTTTGCCAATGCTGATGCAGTATCAAAATTATTAATCTTAATTAGAATGTGCTCTGCACTTGCATACGGCTCTTTTGTATTTTCAATTCCAAGCAGCTTAACCACATGTATCCCATCTTCGCCGATAACAGGTTCGGATACGTCACCTACCTGCGCTTTATACAGAAAATTCTGAATCGGTATTTCAAATGCAGTCGAGCTCTGAAAATCCTCATTGTATGATGTCTGTGAATTTGCATCCATCAGTTTTATAATGCTTGAATCTTCCAGTTTTGCTTTTTTCATTTCCTCTCTTACGAGTTCCACTTGTTTGAGCACTCCCATTGAATCGTCATGCGAGGCAACTTCCGGAAAAGAAACATACTTCAGCTTAAAGCTTTCTTCCTGTGTAAATTCAATTTTATTCTCGTCGTAATATTTTCTCAACTCATCATCGGTTACGGCAAACTTAGACGAATCGGTAATTGTGTTCAAGTCGAGAAGGACATAATCCACGTTTGCATAAATATTATCTTCTTTATAAGAATCAATTACATCGGCTTCTGATAATACAACTCCTTCTGTTAGTACCGCCTGAAGTCTTTCGGACATAAGTGTTTCACGCAAATATTCTTCAACCTGACCCCAGAACTGTGTTGCTTCCTTTGTCTTCATGTTTAATGCCTGCTGGTAAAAAGCCGCATTAAAAACTCCGGTTGAATCCATGAAATTTCTTTTTATCGGATCTGGCAGTGTCTCGGGTCTGTTATAAATCCAGTCAAGTATTTCATTGTCATACACTTTAATTCCGTATTTTTCAATTGCATCCTTTGTAAGCGTCTGACTGACAAGACTGTTCCAAACCTGATCTCTTATCTGACTTATCTGCTGCTCTGTTACATCTTTTCCTTCGCTTTGCTGACGCATCTGCTCAACCTGTTGCTGCACAAGTTTTTCATATTCCTGATATGATATCTCATGATTGTTTACTTTTCCAAATGCATCAACGCTGCTTCCCATACCGAGATAGTTCATTCCCCATTCAAAGATTATCGTTGCAAGAAAAGCTATGATCAGAATTATGATGATCAAAGGCATCTTATCCCTCATCTTGTTCATAATTCCCGTATGCTGTACTTTCTTTACTTTCTGCATTTAATGTTAATTACTCCTTATTATAATGTTTAGTGTGTGAATTATTTGCTGTTTTAATTAATAAATGATTTTGCCGGATTCTATTCCGGCAAAAATCACAATTAAAGCCGTGAAAATCTAAAAAATTTGACTATTAAACTACTTTTTTTGAATTATAAAATCAATGAATTTACTGTTATAACTGCCTTCCCTTGAAAAGATAACCCGTAAATTGCAGAATGAAATTTTTTTCTATAAAATTTTAAGAATATTTATTAAGATACATTCTGAATAACCTCCTTGAATTAAAAAAAGTTTTGACCGCTTAACGGCTTAATAAAGTTTCAGTGTAACTGTAAGGATCATTTTTTCTTTCAAGCATGTCATTCAGATTTTTTTTAAGATCTTCTTTTCTTTTTTCATTCCAAAAATTTACCTCGAGCTTTCCACTTACAAGATCAACTATTTTATTTTTCAGATGCTCTTTCCTTTTCTCTTTAAGAAAACCCGATTCTCTCAGATGATTCTTATGACTTATTATTTCATCAAAGAGCAAATCTGTTCCTTTATTCTGACTGCCTGTTGTTTTAATTACGTTAATTACCCAGCCGTCTTTTGAAGGAGGTTTTAAATGAATAATGTTTTTAATCGTAGCAGCAACCGCATCAGCTCCTTCCCTGTCTGATTTATTAAGCACAAAGATATCGGCAATCTCCATTAACCCCGCCTTCATTGCCTGTACCGAATCTCCTGATTCAGGCACCAGCACTACAATTGTAGTATCGGCTGTTTGCGCAATGTCAAGCTCTGACTGACCGACACCGACAGTCTCGATGAGAATGAAATCCTTGCCCGATGCATCGAGCACGTCGCAGGCTTCAACAACGTTTTTACACAATCCGCCAAGACTTCCCCGTGTAGCCATTGACCTGATGAATACATTTTCCAGCATTCCCGAATCCTGCATCCTGATTCTATCGCCAAGAAGAGCTCCCCCGGTAAATGGACTTGTGGGATCAACGGCAATCACACCTACCTTAAATCCCTTTTCCGTCATCAGCTTTATCAAATTATTTGTGAGGGTTGACTTACCGGCGCCGGGTGGTCCTGTTATGCCGATCCTGTGAGCATTGCCCGTAAACTTAAAAATTTCTTTAAGGATTTCTTCACTCCCCTCTTCTTCGTTTTCAACCTTTGTCAAAACCTTTGCAAGAGTTTTTTTATCCGAACTTCTCAGTTTCTCGATTAGCTCGCTGCTTACAGGCATTTAATTAATTTATAATATAATTTTTTAAAATAAATCGTTTTCATTAAAATCATTTTGAATTACAATTCTGAAATATGCTTCTGCCATTTCCAAGCAGTAAGCATCATGTTGTCAAGATCTCGTTCTGCTTTCCAACCAAGAATTTGATTTGCCTTTCCGGTATCCGAATAAATGCTGACAACATCGCCCTGCCTTCTGGGACCTATACGGTATTTGATTTTTAAACCGGTTACTTTTTCAAATGCATTAATGACTTCCATGACTGAATTACCTCTTCCCGTTCCAAGATTAAACACTTCAGTCTTTTCTATATTTTTGCCGTTCAGCATTCTCTCGAGTGCAATCACGTGCGCTTTTGCAAGATCGGTAACATGAATGTAATCCCTGATATTCGTTCCGTCAGGAGTATCATAGTCATTTCCGTTTACCGTAAGCGTCTCACGGATTCCGGCCGCAGTCTGAGTTATATAAGGAACAAGATTATTCGGAACTCCTATCGGCAGTTCTCCGATTAAAGCGCTGTCATGCGCTCCGGTCGGATTGAAGTACCTTAGTATGCATGACTTGAAATCATTTACTCTCGCAGTATCAAACAGCATCTGCTCTCCTGCCTGTTTTGTAAATCCATACGGAGATTCGGCTTTCTTAATCGGTGAATCTTCGGTTACGGGAAGCGCATCTGCTTCTCCATAAACTGTGCATGAAGAAGAATAAACAATTTTATCAACTCCGCATTTCAGCATTTCATCAAGCAGGTTAATCATGCCTGAAATATTATTTCTGTAATAAAGAAGCGGATTCTGCACTGATTCGCCGACGGCTTTGAGCGCTGCAAAATGTATTACTGCTTTTATGTCTGAATTTTTTCCAAAAAATTTTTGAAGCCCCTCTCTGTCGCAAAGGTCAATCTTCTCAAACTCAGGTTTCTTACCGGAAATATCGGCAACTCTGTCTATTACGTCGGCATTTGAATTACAAAGATTGTCAATCACGATTACTTCATAACCGCTGTTTTGAAGTTCGACTGCCGTATGCGAACCAATATATCCCGTTCCGCCGGTTACTAAAATTTTCATAACATTAAATTACTGTCTGTTGATTTAATATTTTCATTGTTTTATCAAGTCCGTATTTTTTAATCAAGCATCCCGACTATTATCTATCTGCCTGAATCCAATATCATTTCTGAAATACATGTTATCAAAACTAATGCTCTTAATCCTTTCGTAAGCCAGATACTTAGCATGGGAAAGCGATACATCGGAAATGCCGGTAACCGTTAGCACGCGACCGCCGTTCGTCAGAATTTCATTTTCATTTCCTGCTTTAGTGCCTGACTGAAATACAATGCATTGTTCCAATTCATCTTCAAGTCCGCTAATGAGTTTTCCTGTTTCAAATTTTCCCGGATAACCGCCTGATGCAATTACCACACCGCATGTAAATTTATTATAAACTTCCAGTTTGTATTCTCTTATACTTCCTTCTGCGGATGAAATTAGTAATTCCAGAAAATCAGATTTAATCAAAGGAAGTACTGCTTGTGTTTCCGGATCACCGAATCTGCAGTTGAATTCAATTACAAATGGTTCGTCATCCGAAATCATCAGCCCGCAGTAGAGGCATCCTTTGTAAGTCCTGCCCATTCGTTTCATTGCATTCAAAACCGGCTCGATAATTTTATTCTTAATTTTTTCAGTTAATGCCTCGGTCATAAATTTTTTTACCGGCGCAACGGCGCCCATTCCGCCGGTGTTTCCTCCCATTTCTCCGTCAGATATTTTTTTGTGATCCTGAGAAAAAGGAAGAAGCGCATAATCTTTACCGTCACAAATTGCAAAAACGGAAACTTCTTCTCCTTTAATATACTCTTCAATAATGAATTCATCGCCGGTATCCGATAGAGTTTTATCTTCCGAAAAATCTTTGAGATGCCTGCGTGCTTCCTCTTCATTATTTAAAATAACGACACCTTTGCCTGCAGCCAATCCGTCCGCTTTAAAGACAACCGGATAAGTGCATTCATTAATGAATCCGATTGCCTCCTCAATTTCTTTCTTGGAAAATGTTTTATACCTTGCAGTCGGTATTTCATTTTCTTTCATCAGATTCTTTGCAAAAATTTTACTCGATTCTATTTCAGCCGCGCCTTTTACGGGTCCGAATATTTTAATACCATTTTTTTGAAATACATCGGCAATCCCGAGCGAAAGAGGAGCTTCCGGACCGACAACTGTAAAGCCGATTTTATTTTCGACAGCAAATTTTGAAAGTGAATTTATGTCAGCGGGTTTAATATTAACCGGTATGCAGAATTTTTCCATCCCCGGATTCCCGGAGGTGCAATATAATATACCGTTATCTTTTCGGAATGAAGCTGATTCATGAATGCTCCTGGCAATTGCATGTTCCCTACCGCCGTTTCCGACAATTAACACTTTCATCACCGGAAATTATTCTATGTCGAGTAAATAATTAAATTCGGTTGCGAGCTCGTCCGTCATCGTCTTTCTGTTATATTGACTGACAAATTCTTCGTTCGCAGTCGGCATTTTTTTATCTTTATACATCAGATAATAATCATAAATTGCTTTGCCTATTTCTTTTGGATTATCTGAGTCAATAAATTTTACCGCTTCGTAATTCATAAGAGTTTTTTGTGTTAATCCATCCGGCAGGAGGGCGAGTATATTTTTTCTGCTGCCGATGTATTCACCTATCTTGCCTACCATTGCCGCAATGTCATTTTCACCTTTACTCTTCAGGAGTATCAGCACATCAGAGCTTAAAATATATTTAACACATTCTGTATGATCGAGATAACCTTTTATGTTAAGCTTGTCATAAATTTTTATGCTCTGACAGAATTTGATATAATCTTCCGTAAATTGCCCGAGAAAACAGAACTCAATTTCTTTTTCAAGCTCGGGATATTTATCAAAGAGATATTTTATAGCTTCAAAATAAGGTTTCGGGTTATAACAATAAAAACTTCCCGTGTAAAGGAATCTCATCTTTCCGGTTTCCGGCAGCTTCTGTGAAGATGCTTTGTCATAATCTTCCTGATCATATCCATGCGGGATAATTATTACATCGTTATAATCTACGTTGCCGTATCTTGTAATTATAAGCTCTTTGGTTTTTCGATTAGTCGTGATAATTTTGTTTGCCTCGGCAAGTACTTTCTTCTCGAGCCGGATGTTTGACATTTTATGGTAATAAGTCGGATATGAATTAAGTACTTTATTATCAACCCATAAATCTCTGTAATCGATTACCAGCGGAATTTTATATTTTCTTTTGACTGATTGTCCGATCAAAAAATCCGTATAAGGCGGCGCAGTGGCAAATACTAAGTCAAACCCTCCGTACTTATCCCATATTTCATCAATCTTCGAAAGCGCTTTTTTCTTCCATCCGATTTTGGAATCCGGAATGAAGAAAAACTGAGAGACTTTATTCTTCAGCTTTTTAATGCTCTCTTTCGGAGCTTTAATAATAATATCTTTAATGTCTTTTATTTCCTTACCAGTTCTCTCAATCTTTATGCCGCATTCAATTGCTTCTTTAAGAAGGCTTTCATCAACTGCGTAATATTTTTTCGGACTGTCGGTGATTACGACAGAATCCCATCCAAAGTGCTTTAGATATTTGGCAAATTTTAATGTTCTCTGCACTCCCCCCATCCCCATCGGAGGGAAATAATAGGAAATAATCAGTACTTTATTCAATCTGTAATTGTCATTTAAAAATAAATTCTTATAATTCTATAAAATCTTTAGGGGCTTTATTCAAAATTTCAATACCATCTTTTTTTACAAGCACATCATCTTCAATCCTTACACCGCCGACTCCCTCAATGTAAATTCCAGGTTCGACCGTAATCAGATTTCCTTCTTCGAGAATGTAATCAGCTCTTTCATTCAGAAAAGGTTTTTCGTGAATGTCATAGCCGAGTCCGTGTCCGAGTCCGTGTCCGAAGTTATCTCCGTAACCTTTTTCCCTGATATAATTTCTGGCAACCGAGTCAATTTGTTTTGTTGACATTCCGGCTTTGATAATATCGAGCGCTTTTTTCTGTGCTTCCTTTACAATTTCATAAATCTTCTTGCATTCATCGCTCACTTTACCCAAGGCAATGGTTCTGGTAAGATCTGATTTCATTCCCTGCACCGTGCACCCAAAATCGAGTTTAAGAAGTTCATTGTTTCCGATTTTCCTGTCTGTCGGTCTTGCATGCGGGAATGCGCTGTGCTCGCCTGCTGCTACAATGCAGTCAAACGAATCTCCGTCCGCGCCGAATTTCTTATGATGGTATGAAATTTCGGCGGACACTTCCCTTTCAGTCATTCCGGGTTTGATGATTTTTAGAAGTTCTAAAAAAGTTTTATCGGTTATTTCAACTGCCTTTTTTGTAAGTTCGATTTCATTTTCATTCTTTACACTGACAATATTCTCAATCAGACTGTCCACAGGAATGAATTTTACATCAGGAAAATCTTTTTTTAGAATTTCAGCTTCCGAATATGTAAGAAAATTTGATTCAAATCCGGTTTTCTTGAAATTTTCTTTTATCTTCAGGTCTTTGATAAAGTTTAAGGAATTTTGAGCAAAAATTATAATTTCAAAATCTCCTTTTACTTCCGACTTTGACTGAGTTTTATATCTGAAATCGGTAATGAAATAATTTTTCTCTTTCGTAAGTAAAATGCTTGCAGCGCTTCCGGAAAAACCAGATATGTATCTTATGTTTGGAAGTTTTTTTATAAGAAAAGAATCAATCCCAATCTCATCAAAACTTCTTTTAATCTTGTCTAAGCGATCCATGGCAATATTCAAAAAATAAATTAACAATTAAAATACTCATTTTTAGAAAAATTTTCAATCCATGTATCTGCCATATTGTGTTTCATCTTACCCGGTAAAATATGTTTATTGATATTCTTTAATGTTTATTAATATTCTTTTATTATTTTTAAAAACCTATTTCAAAATCAGAAAAGCACTTAAATATTCGTAAAATAAAATGCACATCGAACATTGCACATTGAACATTGCACATCGAACATTGCACATCGAACATTGCACATCGAACATTGAACATCGAACATTGCACATTGATCATTGCACATTGATCATTGCACATTGAACATTGCACATAGAACATTGCACATCGCACATCGAACATCGAACATTGAACATCGAACATCGAACATTGAACATTGAACATTGAACATCGAACATTGAACATCGAACATTGAACATTGATAATTATTCCTCCCTTTCCATCCCATAATGGCACAGCGCAAAGTCATACTTCACCGGGTCGGATTCATCGAATTTTTTCAGACGATTAGTAAGTTCGACCGCAAACTTTAGATCGCAGGATTTTCTGTTTATAAGTTTAAGTTCGCGAGATATTTTGTAAACATGGGTGTCAACCGGCATGATGAGTTTGGCTTTATTAATCACATTGCTCCAAATTCCGAAATCTATTTCATCTTTTCTTACCATCCATCTCAAGAACAAATTCAGTCTCTTGCATGCAGAATTATCGGCAGGAGACGGCACAAGATAACCGAAGCTGTTTGATATTTTTTTTTCGTTTTTAAATAATGAAACAAATTCTGTTAATGCAGGAATAATATCCGCATCTTTTTCATCATAAGATTCTGCAAAAGCATTTTTTAAACTTTTGTATTGTCTGAGAATTTTTCCGGTACGCTTTATGAGTTCAGATAAATCTTTTTCTGAATTAAATCTGTAATTCAGACCTGAAAGAAATTTTTTGTCTTTATGTTCACTGTAATTAGAAGTAAATTCGTAAAAATTATTTCCGGTTCTTTCGGTAAGCTTGGCGGCAAAACGGTTAATCTGACTTACATTTCCGTAAGAGTAACATGAAACAATGAAACCAAGGACTTCAATGTCATTTTCATTTTTCATATTCAAAAGATTCCAAACCGGATCTGAAGAAGAATATTTCTTTCTGTATCTGGAATAAAGACTATCGAGAAGTTTTTTTAAATTTTTAAAATCCAATTTCTTTCAAATGAAAAAAGTTTTTTTAATCGGCGACAATGAAGATCTCATAAAAGAAACATCCGAATTTTTGAAATTGCAATGCGACATTGCAGACGAACTCGATGAATCGGCGGATTTCATATTCGAACTTACAAACTCCGGCAAAGAAGTTAAATTCAATATCATGAACTTCATAGACGAAAAAAATACCAATGGCATTATCGTATCCTCCTCATTATGTATACCGGTTATAGAGCAATGTCTTCATTCAAAACATCCGGGAAGAATAGTAGGCGCGGGATTTTATCAGACATTCAGCAAAAGCAAAGGACTTGAACTTGCAAAATCAAAATTCACGGCAGAGGAAAATTATACGAAGACAAAAAAGCTTATGGAAGATTGCGGCAAAGAGGTTTTTGAAGTTCCGGACAAGCCGGGAATGATATCATTGAGGATAATATCTCTTATAATTAACGAAGCATATCTCGTCATGCAGGAAGGGACTTCATCAAGGGAAGACATTGACACTGCGATGAAGCTCGGAACAAACTATCCTTACGGACCGATTGAATGGAGTGAGAAGATCGGCATTGACCTGATTTACGGAATACTTAAATCAATGCAGGAAGAATTCGGAGAAGACAGATACAGAATCACGCCGCTGTTGAGGGAGAGATATTTGGTGAAAGAAATCAGCTGAGTTTTTTCCCGTTAGGAATCAATTTTTGAATTGTTTTGCCTAATCTTATTAATTAGTTTTCATCAAAATAAATTAAAGAACACTATGAAAACAATAATTACCCTCTTACTATTTTTCTGTTTTATATTATTAAATAACAAATCATATTCACATTTGAAAAAAATGTTATTAATTAAGTAAGGGATTATTTTATTTATTAGTAATTCGGAAAAAATAAATTTTAATAAAATGAAAAAAACTTTAAATATTCTTTCAGTATTATTCATACTTGCATTAGCAGTTTTTCCAGTCAGGGCTCAAGGTATTAATCCTACTTACAATCTCGTGGCAAAAAACTTCGAGTTCGGTACTATTAATAACGAATGTGATGTATTATATTTCGACGTTTATCTTCAGTGGACAAACGAAGGTGTTGCGCCGAATTTTGAATATGCAGGAGTTCAGCTTTTCTGGTCATTTAATAAAAATGTTTTAACTGGAACATGGCCTCCGGGTGGAGTTACAAGTAATGTAGATACATCAGAATTTTCATTCAAAATCGTTGGATCGGAAATTACTAATTCCACTCTTATTCCGAGAAGTCCTTCAGTATGGACAGCAGTATCACCGACAGCTGACATAATGAGACTTGCTATCAATACATTCCCGGGATTCGGAAACGGATTTGCTGTTCCTTCAGCATTCCCAGGTATAAAAGTAGTAAGAATGAGACTGTGGAACAAACTGGGTACATTTAATTCTGTTCCTCTTGACATCGCCTGGAGAAATAAGCCGATCGTACAATTTTCAACAAAGGTATTCGCGTATGTCGGAACGTTAAATACAGAAATCACGACACCAGCTACGCATAATATTGAATACTCTCCTCCAATTGGTTGCCTTTCAATGCCGGTGCCTGCTGCAAATTTCTGGAGTGATTCCATAATTGTACATAAAGGTAGCAGAGTTAACTTTTATGATTCTTCATCTAATATTCCAATTTCATGGAGTTGGTATTTCTATGGAGCTACACCATCTACTTCAAATGTCAGGAACCCCATAAATATACTATATGATTCAGTAGGGGTGTTTCCGGTTTCTTTGAAAGTAAGCAATCTCGTAGGTTCGGATTCGATAACAAAATTAAATTACATTACTGTATTACCACCTGCATCATGTGCAAAGACATGGAGTTCGATTTTAAAAATAAGCGATGCCGGAAATACCAGGGACAGTTTGGAATTCGGCACATCGCCTTCGGGAACAATCAACATCGATTCTTGTCTTGGCGAATATTTAATTCCTCCGCCGCCGCCGACAGGTGTCTTTGATTGCAGATTTACACTTCCTAACAATATTGATGATTCCAAAACCGATTTCAGAAAAGATACTCTTGCAAATTATTACTGGCAAATTAAATTTCAACCTTCTTCTTCCGGATATCCGGTAACATTCAGCTGGAATATTAACGATCTTCCAAATACAGGGTTATTTTTTCTGAGAGATATTCTTACTGGAACAATAGTAAATATTAACATGAAAGGTCAAAACAGTTATGTACTTACAAATCCGGGAATTACCATATTAAAAATAGATTATATTTCTAAATATACACAACCAGTTGTTTACAATTCCGGCTGGAATATATTGTCCGTTCCGCTTTTATCGGAGAATATGAGTACTTCTGCATTGTTTTCGGAAGCCGTATCCCCTGCTTATTATTATAACAACGGATATGTTACGGCAGACACTTTAAGAAATACAAAAGGTTACTGGATTAAGTTTGCTTCTTCGGGAAGTTCGGACAATACAGGTATTATGTATAATCCTCCTTTAATAAATCTTTCGGCAGGATGGAATCTTATCGGACCGCTGGAGACTAGTATTCCAATAAGCTCACTTATTGTAAATCCTCACGGTATTCTCATTTCGGATTTCTTTGGATACAACAACGGATATTTCATCGCAGATACTTTAAAAACCGGCAGAGGTTACTGGATTAAAGCTTCGACTGTCGGTTCTATCATGAGAGATACAAACGATAATGTACCGGCTGCGATAACTTCAGACAGTCTGAATTTATGGACAAGATTTGAATTTACCGATAATAATTTGAATTCTGGAAAACTGTATCTTGCAAATCAAAATCAAATGTCGGGAAGTTATGAATTGCCTCCCGTTCCTCCATCAGGAATTTTTGATGTAAGATACTCAACCGATAGATATGCAGAGTTCTTTGGACAGAATCATATAATTAAGATAAATACTGCTTCCCGTCCTTTGAGACTCAAATCATTCAATCTCGGCAATAGAAAGTTTAGGATCACGGATGCAATAGGAGGAGTCATATTAAATGCTGAATTAAAGGAAGGAGTTGAAATAATAATTAATGAACATCTTGATAACTTATTACTCGTAGATGAAAATCAGATTCCGGATAAATATTCGCTCAATCAGAATTATCCTAATCCTTTTAATCCTGTTACAACAATAAAATTTCAGCTTCCGCAGTCAGGAATCGTTAAAATAAAATTGTTCGACATACTTGGTAAGGAAGTCCTTACAATATTAAATGAATTCAGAGAAGCAGGAACTTTTGAAGTGAAAGTAAAAGGTGATAATCTGCCTTCGGGAACTTACTTTTACAAAATGGAATCAAATAATTTCAGTGATATGAAAAAGATGATTCTTTTAAAATAACAATATTTACGGCTTAATATTTTTTGAGTTTAAATGCTTTTAACAAAATATAAATATTTTTGCTAATGATAAAATTTTTACTGTCTGCTTTAATTGTTTTTTTGTTTCAATATGATTTATTATCACAGCAGGTAAATGTTCCCTTAATTATTACTGACGGATTCAATTCCGATACACTGCGATATGGACTTGACCCTGCTGCAACTGACGGAATAGATTCACCTCTAGGAGAATTTGAACTTCCCCCTGTTCCGCCAACCGGAATTTTCGATGCCAGATTTGTAGGTACGGGAATAGGAGTACCCATAGGCGAAGGGTTAAGAAAAGATTTCAGAACCGGAAACAATTCAACCGTAGGATCAAGAACTCACAGAATCCAGTATAAAACAGGTTCCGGAACAACAATCAGGCTCATCTGGCAGAGCATGCCTCCAGGAGTTTCAGTAAGGATTCAGGATATTATTATCGGTTCTCTTATAGATACCACTTTTTCAGGAAGTGGAAATTATCTTATCACCAATCCATTGGGTTTCAGCGCTTTAAATTTTACGGTTAACTATAATCTTTCTCAGCCGACTACATTGAATTTGAAACTTGCCATAGAAGGATTATACAATTCAGCTTTAAACAATCTAAATATCAAAGATACCGTAAGAATCTATTTAAGGTCTGCATCATCTCCATACACAATTATAGATTCATCAAAATCAATGCTGGATTCTCTGAGTCTTATGGGAACTTTTATTTTCGGCAATTTAACAACAGGAAATTATTATATCGCTGTTAAACACCGCAATGGTTTGGAAACATGGAGCAAATCCGGAGGTGAAAATTTTATTCAGGGGTCAACTGTAAATTATGATTTTACAACTTCATCAGCACAGGCTTTTGGAAGTAACATGAAGTTAAAAGGAAGTAAATATTGCTTTTACAGCGGTGATAATAATCAGGATGGCTTTATCAATGCAACCGATAAGACACAGATTATAAGCAGGCTGGGGATTTCTGGAAGAATTACTGAAGATTTGGACGGCAATAATTTTATTAACGCCAAAGACAGAGCAATTGTTGTAGGCAATTTGGGAATCAATAAAATCACTCCTTAATGAAAAGACTATTAATAATTTTTTCTATGCTAACACTGTCACTAAACTGTTTTGCTCAGACAGGGAGATTGTCAATTTCTCAGGTTAATAACGGAAGTGTAATAGATGTAAGCATTTATCTTAAGAGAACCGGAACTACTTCATGGAATCTCGGATTTGCCAGCCTTGTATTTAATTACAACAATACTGACATGCTTGTACCCGTTGAGCTGGCAGAAAGTATCTGGGACAATAATACAAATGCACAATATGATGATCAGTCAATTGCTTTATATAATGGTACAGCTTGCGCTTCAGTCGAAATTGGATTAAGCAGTACTTCGTCAGGTACATCCGTTCCTACAGATTCCGTAATTGCAGGGAAGATCCGGTTTAACATATTGAATCCCCAGCATTACCACAATATTACATGGAACACTTTGTATTCAGCAGTACTTGATAATGCCGGCAACGACATTACATCCGGAATTACTTTTTTAAATCCTCCGAACGCTGTGCTTCCGGTAGAACTTAGCAGTTTTTATTATAATGTATCAGACAACAATGTTTTTCTGTACTGGACAACCTTAAAAGAAACTAACAACAAAGGATTTACAATTGAAAGAAAAATATCCATCGATAATGCATGGTCGGAGCTTGGATTTGTGGAAGGATTGTTGAACAGCAATCATCCGATAAATTATCTCTACCAAGACAGAAATGTAAATCCCGGAATTTATAATTACAGATTAAAACAAACTGACGTTAACGGAAATTTCACTTACTTTAGTCTTAACGGAGAAGTAAAGATATCAAATCCAATGGAGTTTCATGTTTATCAGAATTATCCGAATCCGTTTAATCCTTCAACAGCAATCAAATATAAAATTCCAGCCGATGCACAAGTAAAAATTACACTTTATGATGTTACTGGGAAAGAAATAAAAACACTATTTTATGGATTTAATTCTGCGGGTTATCATGAGCTTCAGGTAAGCGGAGCAGATTTACTCTCCGGAATATACTTTTATAAAATCGAAACAGGTGGAAACTCTGTGGTTAAAAGTATGGCTGTTGTGAAGTAATACATTTTACTTTATAATTAAAAGTAAAAATAAATTTAAATGAATTACAAGATTTTTAATAATTAAAAACAAATTTCAATGTAAATAATTTTTCGTAATTTTTAAAATTACATATTATGATAAAAATATATTTCCACATTTTTTTCTTTTTAGTAATTTCTCTTCATTCTTTATTTTTATTCTCTCAGCCAGATACAACATTTACAAGACCTACTTATGATCTTTATGCCAAGACTGTAACTTTTGATCCAAATGAGCTTGTATTTGATATTTTTATAAGACATACAAATCCGACAGAAACTGTATTTGAATATGCCGGCGGTCAATATTTTTTTAATTTTACTCAGGCATTCAGAAATCTTGGAAGACTTTCATATTTCTATAAGCTTGGGACTATGAATGATACTATTTCGGATTTAATTCCAAGATCTTTAATTCCAAGGAGCGCTTCTATTAGTGCAGACACAACATATCTAAGATTAGCCATCAATGTTTTTCCTGGTTATGGAAACGGTATGATAATCCCGGATACCGGAAACGGCGGTTATGGAGTAAGAGTTGTAAGAATGTCATTTAAAAATCATACAACTTCATTTGCCGGAGCTCCGGGTAATAATATCAGATTTAAGAATGCTCTTTCATTTTACACTAAAATTTTTGCTTATACTGGTCTTAATGGACACGAAAATACTGAAGTAACCGATTCCAACAGACACTTCACTGATTTTAACACCGGATTGCTTTTTTCACCGGTTGCATATTTCTATAGCAGTGTTAGAGTTGGTTATCCGGGAGAATCCGTAAATATTTTTGAATCTTCTATTTATTCTCCCTCTACATGGAAATGGTTTTTTCCCGAAGGAAATCCGTCTGAATCAAATTCCAGAAATCCTGTAAACATTCAGTATTCATCAATTGGCAATTATCATGTTACACTTATAGTATCAAATGAAGCAGGCTCGGATACTATTTCCAAAGAAAATTATATATCTGTGTTACCTTACAATACCTGTACATTTAACTGGAAGACCTCTTTAAAAATATCCGATGCAGGAAATGTAACAGACAGTATTTTCTTCGGTCTATCACAGTATGGAACTAACGGCATAGATACATGTCTTGGAGAAAGAGTTATCCCCCCTCCTCCTCCAAAAGGAGTATATGATATCAGGTTTACATTACCGACTAATGATGATTCTAAATCTGATTTGAGAAAAGATTCAGCAATTGCCTATGTATGGACAATCAAATTACAGCCTTCTTCTTCCGGTTATCCTTTCACATTACATTGGAATACATCAAACTTACCTGCATTAGGATATTTTTATTTAAAAGATATTATTACCGGTACAATTGTGAATGTGAACATGAGAGATCAAAACAGTTTTGTATTGTCAAATCCCGGAATAAATGTTCTGAAGATAGAATACTCTCCATATTTTATTGAAACGATTTCTGTCAGCTCCGGCTGGAATATTTTGTCAGTTCCATTGTTTTCGGGAAACATGAGTACCTCATATTTGTTTTCAAATGCAATTTCTCCTGCTTATTCATATAACAACGGATATGTCACCAGCGATACTCTTAGAAACGGAAAAGGATACTGGCTGAAGTTTGCTGGCTCTGGCAGCTATAATGATACAGGACTGCATGTGATTTCTGAGACAGTAAACATAAACTCCGGCTGGAATATCATAGGTCCTTTTGAAAATGATTTGCCGGTGAATTCAATCGTTACTTCACCACCAGGAATCCTTGCTTCATCTTTTTTCGGATATAATAATGGTTATGTGATTTCAGACACGCTTAAATCCGGAAAAGGTTATTGGATTAAATCTACATCAATCGGAACTTTGTTCAATGGAACGGATAATGTTTTGACAAATTCAGGAAATGATACATCTGATTTATGGACAAGAATTGAGATTAACGATTATCTGAATAATTCCGGAAATCTTTATTTATTATCACAGGATCAATTGAATTTCAGCTTTGATTTGCCTCCTGTTCCTCCATCAGGAATCTTTGATGTAAGATATTCAACTGATAAATTTGCCGAAACTTTCGGAAAAGATCACTTAATAAAAATAAATTCTGCAAATTTTCCGATTGTGATAAAAGCTTTCAATCTTGGAAAAAAGAAGTTGTTATTGAAGGATGCTGTTTCGGGGAATATTGTAAATACAGAATTATCGGAAGGGAAAGAAATAATAATTCATGAACAGATGGAAAATCTTATAATCATTGACAGAAATTCAATTCCGGCTGTTTACAGCCTGTCACAAAACTATCCAAATCCATTTAACCCTGAAACAAAAATAGATTATCAGCTGCCGATATACGGCAAAGTTAAAATAGTATTGTATGATATTTTGGGAAAAGAGATTTTGACGCTTATTAATGAATTCAAGGAAGCCGGTAATTATTCTTTGAAATTCAGAGGTAGCAGCTTGCCTTCGGGAGTTTATTTTTACAGAATGCAGGCAGAAAATTTTACCGATTTGAAAAAAATGTTATTAATTAAGTAAGGGATTATTTTATTTATTAGTAATTCGAATAAAATAAATTTTAATAAAATGAAAAAAACTTTAAATTTTCTTTCAGTATTATTCATACTTGCGTTAGCAGTTTTTTCAATCAGGGCTCAAGGTATTAATCCTACTTACAATCTCGTGGCAAAAAACTTCGAGTTCGGTACTATTAATGACGATTGTGATGTATTATATTTCGACGTTTATCTTCAGTGGACAAACGAAGGTGTTGCGCCGAATTATGAATATGCAGGAGTTCATCTTTTCTGGTCATTTAATAAAAATGTTTTAACTGGAACATGGCCTCCGGCTGGAACAACCTCCAATCCTGATACAACGGAATTTTCATTCAAAATCGTTGGATCGGAAATTACTAATTCCACTCTTATTCCGAGAAGTCCTTCATTATGGACAGCAGTATCACCAACTGCTGACATAATGAGACTTTCTATCAATACATTCCCGGGATACGGAAACGGTTTTGCTGTTCCTTCAACATTCCCAGGTATAAAAGTAGTAAGAATGAGACTGTGGAACAAACTGGGTACATTTAATACTGCCACTCTTGACATCGCTTGGAGAAATAAGCCGATCGTACAATTTGCAACAAAGGTATTCGCGTATGTCGGAACGTTAAATACAGAAATCACGACACCAGCTACGCATACAATTGAATACAATAATGATCCAATCCCATCAAATTGCGTTTATGATCCTCTGATCAGTCTGAATTTGAAATTTTTGCAGGAAGGGCTGTATAATCACATGTTTAATCTTTTATTAAGGAAAGATACTGTTAAAACCTATTTAAGGAATGCAACTTCGCCTTATCAATTGATTGATTCTGCTTCCGGTAAAATAGATTCAGTGAATTTTTCCTGTAATTTCTTTTTTAATAATTCATCTAACGGAGTTTATTACATTGTTGTTAAACATTTTAATTCACTTGAGACATGGAGCAAAAACGGAGGTGAAAACTTTTTAATCGGCATTACACATAATTACGATTTCACTGCATCATCTTCCCAGGCATACGGCGATAATCTAAAACTCAGGGGAACAAGATACTGCGCTTATGCAGGCGACATTACACAGGACGGTTACATTGACGGAGATGACTTTAGCATATTAGATAATGACGCAAGATTATTCTTGTCAGGATACAATCTACCTTCAGATCTAAACGGAGACGGATTTGTTGACGGCATTGATTTTATTATTGGCGATAATAACTGGCAGTATATAACGGTTAAATCTCCACTAAATACTGATGCTTCAGGATTTAAATTCAGAAATAATAATTTCATAGAACCTTAAAATTATATTTCGAAATGATAAAAATTACTGTTTTATTTTTTTTACTGATCTTTTTTTGCAGTGGAGCGCTAAAATCTCAAAATCCTCAGTATGTTCTGAATGCTACGAACTTTTCATACTTTCAGAATAAAATTGAGTTTGATATTTATATTTCTCAGCTGAATGCTCCTGTTTATTTTGAATATGCAGGCGGACAGTATTATTTTAATTTCAATCCTTCAATTGCAAATGGAGGAACGCTTTCATACAGCATAATAGGTTCAGATTTACCTGCAGCTTTAAGACCAAGAGGACCGCAGGTTTACAATTCACAATTGAGGCTTGCTATTAATTCTTTCCCGGGTGCAAGTCTTGGTTATGACATGACAAACAATGGATCACCCGGAACAAAAATTGTAAGAATGCGGCTTCAGACTTCAGCAGCAACATTATCATCCGAACCTCTTAACTTATCTTGGCGAAATCCGCCAGTTCCTCCGGCAATAAATCCGGTAACAAAAATTTATTCTTATGTTGACAATGTTAACACGCAGATAACAACTCCAGAAAATCACCTGATCGGAGGAATGAATTCTACTCCCGAACTTGTATCCCCTCAAAATAACTCTATAGACAATGATTTGACGCTGACATTTGTATGGAGAAAAGTTATAAATGCATTATCATACAGATTGCTTATCTCGACTGATTCACTATTTAATAATATCGTTAGAAATGATTCCGTTTACTCTGATACCTCAAAAATTATTTCCGGTCTGAATAATCGGACTGATTATTATTTTAAAGTAAATGCAACAAATGGCTTTGCTTCGACGGCTTATTCTCTGCACTGGAAATTTAAAACAAGAGATGTATTAAAACTTAAGCTGACTGCTCTGATGGAAGGTCTGTATTATCCGATTTTTAATCTTATGCAGAGAAAAGATACTTTGAAAATTTATCTTGCGCAAAATTCTCCTCCTTATAATTTTGTTGATTCGGCAATATCGTTAATTGATACCATTACATTTAAGGGGTTTTATAAATTTAATTTTGCTGCTCCCGGAAATTTTTATCTTGTCGCAAAACATTTCAACAGCCTAAGGACATGGAGCAAAAGCGGAGGTGAAAATCTGGTTTCCACTGATACTAACTCTTATAATTTCACTACTGCTGTCTCACAAGCGTACGGAAATAATATGCAACTTAAAGGAGGTAAAGCAACATTCTATGCGGGAGATATAAATTACTCTGGAACTATAGACGGTCTGGATCTTATACGAATACATTCAGATTCATTCCTTTTTGTAACTGGAGAATACCTAAATACTGATTTAACCGGTGATGGCATTGTTGATGCTATTGATTATTCTATTGGCGACAATAACGGAGTTAATTATGTAGCTGAGATTACTCCTTAATTGAAAAGTAACCTCACCTAAAAGTAAACCCGGCAATGACAAGCTTTACTGTCAGATACAATGCTGCAATGGTAGAAATTATTACAAATGCAATGAGTATCTTCCCGAGAAGAGTTGTCTTCTTTTTGGGGAGAATTCCGGTCATGGCTTATTTAATTTATTTTTTATCTTTGAAAATTTCTATTGACTTTGCTGCAAGTTCATCTGTAGCGCTGTTTTCGTCAACGTTTATCCAGTTAATCCGTTTGTCCTTTCTAAACCATGTCATCTGACGCTTTGCATAACGCCTGCTGTTCTGCTTGATGAGCCTCAGCATTTGTAACTCATCGTATTCTCCTTCAAAAAATTTGAATACTTCCTTTACTCCGACTGTATTTAATGAGTTATGCGTTTTGTAACTGAAGCCAGCTTCACTCAGCGCTCTTACTTCACGGAGCAGTCCTTTCTCCATCATTTCATCCACTCTGCAGTTTATCCTCTCATAAAGGTATTTCCTGTCGAGCATCAGTCCGATCTGAATTGTTTCAAAACTAATCTCTGCAGTCTTTTTATGCAATTGTGAAATCTTCTCTCCGGTTGCACGGTAAACCTCGAGAGCTCTGATTACCCTTCTGATTTTACCTTTCGGAATTCTTAAGTAGGTTTCCCTGTCAACTTTTTTGAGTTCATTATAAAGATATTCCTCACCGTATTTTTCCAGTAATTCATAAAGTTCTTCTCTTGCTTCACTGCTTTCGATTTCTTCTTCAAACAATCCGTCAATGAGCGATTTTATATACAGCCCGCTGCCACCGCAAATTATAGGCTGTTTGCCTGACAGAAATATCTTTTCTATAATTTGTCTTCCGGATTTACCGAATTCACCCGCATTAAATTTTTCTCCCAGTTCGAGCTCACCGATGTAGTGATGCTTTACCTGATTAAGCATTTCTTCCGAAGGCTGTGCCGTTGCAATGCTTACATATCTGTAAACCTGTCTTGAGTCAGCCGATATGATTTCTCCGTTCATTTTCTTTGCGAGGTCAACAGATAAACCTGTCTTTCCCGATGCAGTCGGTCCGACTATTGCAAGAACTTTTTTCATAAAAAAATTTATCTGGCAATATAATCATTACTGCAGTTTTATAAAAATATTAAAACAAGCGCCCGGATACTGACACAATTTCCCTTCAAAGCAGATCCCACTGCACAATTTCCCAT
Source organism: Ignavibacteria bacterium (assembly GCA_019187405.1). Lineage (GTDB taxonomy): Bacteria > Bacteroidota > Ignavibacteria > Tepidaquicellales > Tepidaquicellaceae > JABAQZ01. Next base: position 1,836 of record JABAQZ010000032.1, on the reverse strand, counting down.
TTCCACTTCTTGTCTTTTATCGTCATGGAAAGCTCGCACATTATATTCTGCTCTCCGCAAATCACGACAAAGTGCGTGGAAAAATTGTCCCCGGCAGGTATGTCCCAACTCTGAAGCATCTCGGTTACCCTGTAAACCTTTTCATGCCACTTGAAGCGCAGTATGTTCACTTTCAGATTGTTGAAATGCACTATCGCTTCAACCGGCTCGAATACTTTCTGTGATAACGACATGATATATAACCTTAATAATTTAAGGTAAGTTAATCAGAGCTTCCGAAATAATCAAGTGAACAATTAGCTTACTCATTGCTTATCAACAATCGATCGCTCTCGATCACTGTATCATTCAAATCCGAATGTAACACTCAATCTATAACTGTCATGTAATTTGCCGGCGATATTGGTCTTAGCGAACGAAGTGAGCGTGACCAACAACAGATAGCTTGTTGGTGACCCTCGCTATGCTCGGGAATACAAACAAGGGCAATAAAAACAACGGCAATAAATTGGATATATAATTTTAAAAGCCAAAGGACATTCAGAAAATCCTGTTCCAATCATTCTTCATACTCACAACATTAAATCCATATTTTTTTGCCATGTTCAGTGAATAATTGTCAGGCTCGCTGTATTCAAACTCTCTCACTGCATCGTCATGATTTACCAGTATCTGAAAATTAGGATATTTGTTTCCCTGTGAAAATCGCATCATTGCAACATCTCCTCCTGAACGCACATTGCCTGCAACAAACACTGGCCTTTTTCCGATGAATAGTTGAATGTTAACCGGCTTTCCTTCTTTATCGCAGATGGAATTTATTTCCTCCTCCCGAAAAATATAATTGCTGTCAAGTCCTGTATATCTGTATTTAAAACTTGAACCTATAACCTGATTACGCGGAATCCCATACATCTGCTCGGAAATCTGTCTCATAAATTCTATTGTTCCTCCCGAACAAATGTAAGTCTTAAACCCGTTAGCCCGGAGATATGCAAGCAATTCAGTTTGAGGTTTGTATGCAAGTTCGGTAACTGGTTTGTTGAACTTAGGATAAACAGCAGTTTTAAAAAATTCTACTGCCGATTTTTCAAATTCCATTTCATCCATGTTTGTCATCGTAATTACAAGAAGCTCCATAAGTTTTGTTTCAGGATCTTCGGCAAAGTATTCCTTGTCTTTGTCAATGACAGCCTTTATGAGAGGATTGTCTGTCAATGAGGGATTTACTGAAATCATTTTTTTCAATTGGTCTATGAGGAACAATCCCTGAATTACCGGCATCTCAGGCCAAAGCGTTCCGTCATTATCAAATGTTGCGATCCGTTCTTCTTCCGGTATAAAATCCTGACTGCCTGTATCTGTAACTCTGTTCACAAATTCCATAATACTTGTTTTCAAATGCCCGTTATTCCACGACGGCAGCGGGTCAGTCTGTGAATAGCCGGCACAGACAATGAAAAAAAAGATTAAAGCAAAGTAAAATTTTTTCATTTTCATGGTTATTTTTTTTTGACAACTTAATTAAACCTCTTATATAATTCAAGTTAGGTTTAACACACTGCTTCAAACGTGTGATACCTCTTCAAAAATTTCAGTAATATGACTCGATAGAAATGTCAGTAAAATGTTAGATTATATTCCTGCAGTTGTGGTGTTCCAAAAAGTTTGTACTTATACGTTTGGTTTTGTAACCTTCTAATTGCAACCTCGTATGTTTGCTTTTAAATTTTTTTTAAACTAAGAAGTGATTAAAATTAGAAGAAGGGAGAATTGATTTTATTAGGCTTAAGGAATGGGAAGACGTAATGCAAACAGATAGCCTTAATGGCATAT
>JABAQZ010000003.1 GCA_019187405.1 Ignavibacteria bacterium | reverse complement strand
CCATTAAGGCTATCTGTTTGCATTACGTCTTCCCATTCCTTAAGCCTAATAAAATCAATTCTCCCTTCTTCTAATTTTAATCACTTCTTAGTTTAAAAAAAATTTAAAAGCAAACATACGAGTTTGCTTTCCCACGTTTTGTCATCAACGGCATTTAACTTATCTGTCAATAATCTGGCATGTTTTTCAAAAAAGGAAGCAATTTCTTGTTTGCTATTAAATTGTTTGTGCGTTGATTTTTCCTCTATGATAAATTTTTCGCAGGCATTGCACATTTCTTCGGCATGATTTAATATATGTCCGAGAATTGCTGCAGCAGATCTTGCTTTTTCATCGCTCTTGTAATTAAGAGATTCCATATTATCGGGCAAACCATTGATAGCGCTCATTGTACTCGCCATTTCATTATTCCATGTCTTTAAAAAGAATTCTTTGTTTGTCATTTTATTTATTTATTTGATTTATGAATAATTTGTCAATTAATGGTTGGAAATATTTTTTGCTTCCTGATTTTTTAATGCTTGAATGAAATTACAGATTATGAAAAGAAATTACAATTTATGATTTAATAATTTGGACATATAGAAAGATAGATTTATTTATATTGAAAATAAGCCGATTTAAATTTTATTCTCAAAATGCAATGTGATAAATGAAATTAATTTTTTTTCTATTATTAACGATGCAGTTGACAAATTGGATTTTAAATAATAGGCAGCGCATGTGGATATGAAAATATGAATTTATTTTAACTCAAATTACCGGGATTTTCATGTTGAATTCAGGAATAAGATTTTACACAAAGCATCTCACTTACAATTTTAATTATCTAAAATTTAAAACAAATACTTTGAATGGTTTAAGTTATTTCAATGATATATTTGAGCCAAAACTGCTTGAAGAAATTGAGAAACATTCTGTATTCAGAAAAATCGATGCAGGAGAAATAATTATTGAAACCGGTCAGATTGTTAAGTATATACCGGTATTAATTCACGGGAGTGTAAAAGTATTCAGGGAAGATGCTACAGGAAAGGAGCTGCTCATTTATTACATAAATCCGGGAGAAGGCTGTGCGCTTACATTTACATGCTGCATGCAGGAAAATCCCAGCGAAGTCAGAGTTGCTGCCGAAGAAGATGCTGAATTATTGCTGATACCTGCAGGAAAAATGGATGAGTGGATGGGAAAATATCCTACATGGAAAACTTTTGTTTTAAAGACAATCAGAACCAGATTTAAAGAACTTCTTCAAACAATAGATCAAATTGCTTTCAAAAATCTTGATGAAAGACTATTAAGATATTTGATTGATAAATCCAAATCCAATGGCAGCAGAATACTTAATTTATCCCATCAGCAGATTGCAGATGATCTTGCTACTTCAAGAGTTGTTGTTTCAAGACTTTTGAAAAAACTGGAAAATGACAAGAAGTTATTATTGTTCAGAAATCAGATAAAGATTTTAATAGAAATGTAACATTTGTTACTGACATTATTAGTTAATGTCAGTATTTTTGTAAAAAGATTTTTATACTTAGATTTTACGGTAATGAAAAACATGAGAATACCGGCAGGATATTTAGAACTTATTTTGGAGGTATATTCATGATTTTATATTTTACATAAATATCGGTAAAGATATTGAGAGTAAACTGATTTTCATGCAGACAATTTTTAATATCAACGGATTTATCGACTGTTATTCCATGTATTATTTTACGGGAAACTTAACATTAAAAAGAAAATTCAAAAATCAAACATAACTTGAATAGAAATGAAACTTGAACAAATTTACACCGGATGTCTTGCGCACGGAGCTTATTATATCGAGAGCGAGGGTGAAGCGGCTGTAATAGATCCTCTGAGAGAAATTCAGCCATATCTTGAAATGGCCGAAGAAAGAGGTGCAAAGATTAAATACATTTTTGAAACACATTTTCATGCGGATTTTGTATCAGGTCATGTTGATCTGTCAAAAAAAACCGGAGCTCCGATTATTTACGGACCAACTTCAATGAAGACCGGTTTTGATGCTCTTATTGCCAGAGACGGTCAGGAATTTAAATTAGGAAAATCTGTCATCAAAGTGATTCATACTCCCGGGCATACGCTTGAGAGCAGTTGTTACTTACTGATTGATGAAAATGGAAAAGAGAAAGCTTTGTTTACAGGAGACACTTTATTTATAGGAGATGTCGGCAGGCCGGATCTTGCACAGCATGTAATTGCTGATTTAACTCAGGAAAAGCTTGCTGCTTATCTTTATGATTCACTAAGAAATAAGATAATGCCGCTTAGTGACGACATCATTGTATATCCGGCTCACGGAGCCGGCAGCGCTTGCGGGAAAAATCTAAGCAAGCAGACGTATGATACTCTCGGTAATCAGAAAAAAACAAATTATGCGCTCAGAAAAAATATGACAAAAGATGAGTTTATTACAGAGCTTCTGGAAGGACTTACACAACCTCCCGGATATTTTCCAAAGAACGTGATGATGAACATTCAGGGTTATGAAAGTATAGATGAAGTTCTTGAAAAAGGAACAAAAGCTCTTACTGCTGAAGAGTTCAAAACTATAATGGATCTGGAAAATGTAATTGTTCTCGATGCGAGAGAGGGAAAAAATTTTGCAAAAGGATTTATTCCAGGCTCAATAAACATAAGTTTGTATGGAAGTTTTGCGGTGTGGGCGGGAACATTGATCAGCGATATAAACCAAAAAATCATAATTATCTGTGATGAAGGAAAAGAATCAGAAGCGGTAACAAGGCTTTCAAGAGTGGGATATGACAATACTGCAGGATATCTCAAAGGAGGAATCGATGCATGGAAAAAAGCCGGATATTCACTTGATAAAATTCCTACAATTACCGTTAAGGAGTTTTCGGAAATCGAAGAAAAAGATAATTCAATAAATATACTCGATGTCAGAAAAAAAAGTGAATATGATTCCGAGCATATTGTAAACGCCGTAAATGCTCCGCTTGATTACATAGAGGACAGTTTGGAATTAGTTGACAAAAACAAAAAGTACTACGTGCATTGCGATGCCGGTTACAGATCGATGATTTTTGCTTCGATATTAAAAACAAGAGGATATGATAATCTTATTGATGTTGACGGAGGTTTTAAATCAATTAAAGAATCGGGAAAATTTATTATATCGGATTATTCATGTCCGACAACCATGCTTTGAACTATGAACTTTATCAAAAAAAATAAATTAATTATTTCCGGAATATTAGTTGGCGCTGCTGCAGGTTTTCTTTATTATTTTTTTATCGGATGCGAGAGCGGGAGTTGCGCAATTACATCCAGACCTTTAAACAGTACTGTTTACGGAGCCGTAATGGGCGGACTGCTGATGAGTTTCTTCAGGAAATAATTTTAAACAGCTCAGACAAAAATGCCTGTAAAAGGAACTAAAAAAACTTTCGGAGAAATCCTGCGGACTGAAGATCTTGTTCTTGTGGATTTTACGGCTGAATGGTGCGGACCTTGTAAAATGCTCAAGCCGGTAATTGATGAATTAAAATCGGATCTCGGTGAAAAGCTTATGATTTTAAAACTCGATGTGGATAAAAATCCCGAAGCATCAGCAGCTTATAATATTCAGGGAGTTCCCACACTGATATTATTTAAAAAAGGTAAATCGGTATGGAGAAACTCAGGGCTGTTGCCTCTGAATTTACTGAAATCCAATATAGAAAGATTCATGAACTGACTGCATTAAATGTCAAGTCCGGTTTTTATTTGTAAAATAAAAAGCTGATAGTTAAATTAATGCAAGTTTATAAAATATAGATTTATCAGGATGAAAAGCGTTAATTTATTCAAGGCAGTCATTAAATCATTTTTCGCTTTTTTATGTCTTCTTTTTTTCAGCGTAAATACATTTTCATTTCAAAATAAAGATAATTCAGTTGTAGAATGCAGAAATCAGCTCTCGCTGGAGATTCCTAACATAGGAGGGAATGAAAATCCGCTTCACGATACTATTAGAGTTTCTGATATTCCTCCGGGAAATTTTATACATAAAATAATCGTGGATATTGATACGGTAATTCACACCTGGATAGGTGATTTGCGTTTCTGGCTGACAAAGGGAAACACTTCCGATACTTTAATCAGCAGGATCGGTTGGACGGGAATTGGTTTTGGAAATCCATGCGATGACTTCATCGGAACAAAGTTGACTGATTCTACAGGATTGACTTCAATTCAAAACATCCCGTCGCTTTGTATTGGTCTTCAATCACAGACAACTGGGTATTTCAAACCCAAATCACCTCTTTCAGTCTTCAACAATTCCGATCCAAACGGCGAATACATTCTCAACATCGGTGATATTGCAGGCGGACAGAATCTGGGTTATCTAAAAGCCTGGTGCATAAGAATATTTTACGGTAACAAAACCGGTGTTAATGATTTAGAATCAGAAGAAATGATTTTTTCACTTGATCAGAATTACCCGAATCCTTTTAATGCTGCTACTGTCTTTAGGTTCACAATTCATAAAAAAGTTTATACTGCATTAAAAATATTCAATCTTCAGGGTAAATTAGTTACAATACTTTCGGAAGGGATAAAAACACCGGGAACTTATGAAATTGAATTCAATAGTAATGGACTTTCCTAAGGAATTTATTATTTCAGGTTTGAAACACCCGGTTACATAGTTGTAAAAAAACTTTCTTTGGTAAAATAATTTCAATTTCAGTCGCAATTTTCTTTTTAGTAATATGCCAAATTTAATTTTTCTTACTGCGATTAAAGCTGAAAGTATCTTAAAGTTTTCATTTAAATTATTCATGTAAGATATTTATAATACCAGCGTCGTTTAGATTAAATCTTAAAATATAATTTTTTTGCTATACCTTTTAAAAATCTAAATTAATATTTTTTTTTATTCAAAAATTAAATATCTCATTATGAAAAGAAATATTTCATTCCTTATTATTGTTATCTCTTTTCTATCATTCCAGAATTCAATATCACAATATATTTATAAAGACGCTTTTCCCGGTTTGGTTAATTTTTCTTATCCTGTGGAAATCCAAACGCCTCCTGACGGAACTAACAGAATGTTTGTAGTTCAGCAAAAAGGAAAAATTATTGTATTCAATAATAATCCCGCCGTAAGTTCAACAAAGATTTTCCTGGATATAACTTCAAAAGTTTCACAGCAGCCGGTGGTGGGATTATTCGGACTTGCATTTCATCCCAATTATTCCGTAAACAGACATTTTTATTTAATGTATGTTAGAGACAGCGTTGGAAGTCCTTCCGGAAAATGGCTGAAGATAATGAGATATACGGCGCATCCAACTAATCCGGATACTGCATTGCCAAGCACTGAAAAATTTTTATTGAGATTTCCATTGCCCGGAATATATCACAATGGAGGAAAAATAGCTTTTGGACCTGACGGGTATTTATACATTTCATTCGGTGACGGATATACAGGAGGCGGAGTTACTGCACAAGACCGAACGACTCTGCTCGGAAAACTCTTAAGAATAAATGTTGACTCTGCATCGGGAGGAAGAAATTATTCCATTCCTCCGAGCAATCCTTATTATCAGAACATTAATGGTTACAGAGAAGAAATATTTGCTTATGGCTTTAGAAATATGTGGAAATTTTCAATTGATTATCCGACAGGATGGATATTTGGCGGTGATGTAGGCGAACAGCTTTATGAAGAAGTTGATTTTATCGAAAGCGGAAAAAATTACGGATGGAATAAAATGGAAGGATTTCACTGTTATCCTCCGGCTTCGTGTGATACTACCGGCAGAGGATTTACAAGACCAATTTTTGAATATGACAGACCGGGTATATATGCAGCCGTTACCGGTGGATATGTTTATCGAGGAAATCTGATGCCCGAACTTTTCGGAAAATATATTTACGGCGATTATGAAATTGGAAAGACATGGGCGCTTACTTATGACGGTATAAATCCCGTTGTAAATGAAACTTTATGCGATTCAAATTTTCTCATCATATCTTACGGAACAGATGCGCAAAATGAAATATATGTTAGCAGCTATTCTCAGCTAAACGGTCAGGGCAGAATTTATAGATTAGTAAACACTGACATTGCAGCATTAAATTTAAAAGCAATCATTCAGGGATTTTATAATCCTCAATCAGGTAAATTGGCAATCAGGGATACGGTGAAAGTTTTTGTTCACTCCAATAATTCTCCCTATTCGTTAATAGATTCTTCTAAATGTATTATTGACACATCAAGCTTTTCAGGGTACTCGCATTTTTATAATGCGCCTACCGGGAAATATTATTTTGTGATTAAACACAGGAATTCTCTTGAAACATGGAGCAGGACGGGAGGAGACAGCTTAATAGAAAGCAGCAGCAGCAGTTATGATTTTACAAGCGCTCAGACACAGGCTTATGGAAATAATCTTGTTTTTTACGGAGGAAAGTATTGCATTTACAGCGGTGATGTAGATAACAACGGAGTCATTGACGGAATAGATTTTTCCATAATTGATAATGATGCGGGAAACTTTAACAGCGGATATATACCATCTGACTTAGACGGTGACATGATTGTTGACGGCAGCGATGCATCATTGTCTTCGAATGTCTCGACTTCTTTCATTACTGTCATAAGACCATAAATCAAAATTTATATAGACTGTTATTCATTTTTTGAAAGTTGTATCATGAAATAGATGTTCATTCATTTCATCAATTGTGTGTTAATTATTTAAAAAATACAAAATCGCTTTATGAAACAAGATTCAGAGTTATCAAGAGCATTCATATTATCTGAAGCAATTGATTATACGGACAAATCAATCGTAAGCAAAACAATAATTAAGTTACCGTCAGGCTCTGTAACATTATTTTCTTTTGACAAAGATGAGGAATTAAGCGAGCATACAGCGCCATTTGATGCACTTGTGCAGATTCTTGACGGAGAAGCGGAGATATATATTGCCGACAGAAAAAATATAGTTTGCACCGGGCAGACCATCTTGCTCCCTGCTAATATACCCCATGCATTAAAAGCTGACAAAAAGTTTAAGATGCTTCTTACAATGATCCGGAGCTGAAATTTATTTGAAGATCCGGAAACAAGTATTAAAATTAAAAAGCATTATGCTGATAAAGTCTGTCAGATTTGTTTTAAGTCCAATCACTGTTGATCAGCAAATCATCTTCCTGCGAAGTCAGAATGAAAATATCATTTGCAAAAAATTTTCAATTCAATCTTCCCGTGCAGCATTAAAGAGCTTTTAAGAAGAACATCCAGATATTCTCCATTCTTGATTGGAAACTGTTGGCTTTCGTTTTCCGGCATGAAGAAGAAGAGAAATATCTTCATTACAAGCCAGTAATCCGGATATCAGAAAGTTAAGCAGGTATCAATAGTATCAAATTATTTTTTCTCTTAATAAACTGTTTAATATACTTCTGCGTGATTTCAAAAAGAAAAACAGGGTAACCAGTTATTCAATTGTGCTTTTCATGAATCTTATGTTTAATAAGAAAATATTCAGATTACAATAAGCTTTCCGGAGTTTCAGATTAAATTAATAAATTCATTTAAAAAATCCTGCAGTTGAATGAAAATATCTTATGAATTAAGTACAATTTTTTGGATGCATATACTCGGATGTTTGAATGAAAAAAATTTTATTCAATAATCTTTCTAAAAAAAAATCTTTATCGACTTTTGATTATGAATTTTTTTTCTTAATATTGTATACAATTAATTTTATCATTTTTATTTTTTATCAAATCCGCTTAGCCGGATTATTGATAACTTAGGATAAAGTCTCTTTCTGGGGGTGAAAGAGGCTTTTCTTTTTTTATTGAATACAAATATTGCAAGAAAGCTGTCAGACGAATATTATGTTTAGATTTTAATTCTTTGATATTATTGTTATTTTTATCAAAGTTTAAAAATTGAAAATCAGCTTAATAAAAAAGTCGGTTCTTATTTCATTCTTATTCGTGATATATACTGGTAATATTTTTTCGGCAGATACCGATATTCTTGTTATTGAGGACGGAAGTTCCTTGTCTTCCGGATTAATAATGGAAGATGTGATTTCGGCAGGTTATTCGGTTACTTCTATTTTGCCGGAGCACATCACTTATGAGATTATAGCAGCCCACAGACTTACAATTGTTTCTACCGGAAGTAATCCTAATGCATTGATAAACAACTTTATGAGATATCAGATTCAGCGATATGTAGATGAAGGAGGGAAAATAATTGTTGAAGGCGGGCAGACGGCTTACATTGCGCTTATAAATCCGGTTTATCCCGCATTTCAGAATAAAGTTTTAAAAATTATGCAATGGACAGCGCATGATGCAGGAGATCTAATTATTTCTCCGGAATATACAGGGTCAGAACTTGCAACTGTTCCGAATATTCTTTCGCATTCCATAAAATTTGATTTTAAAGAGGATACTGATATGGATGTATGTTCAAATAATTCTTTTTCAGAGATATTCTACACCTCATCTTTTCATCCCGGTAAAGCAGGCATAATTATTTATCCATCCATAGATAATCTTCAAATTATTAATTACTGTTTCAGTTATGCAAAAGCTGAAAATAGATCAGACATTAAAAATCTTCTGGTTAATTCTATATATAATCTTATCGGCAGTCCGGTAAGCGTCAGTCAGATAAATTCTGAAATTCCTTCGGGATTTTTGTTAGAGCAAAATTTTCCAAATCCTTTTAACTCTTCGACTGTTATTAAATTCAGTCTGCCCGAACCTACTTTTGCTGAAGTCAGTATTTTTGACATAACCGGAAAAGAAGTTAACAATACTTTTAAGGATTTTTTAAATCCAGGAACTTATCAGATTAAACTTAATTTGAATGATTTATCGAGTGGAGTTTATATTTACAAATTACAAACGGAAAAATTTACATCAGTTAAATCAATGATTCTAATAAAATAATAATTGTAAGTTTTGATTGTACTTGATGCTATCTTATTTTTAAATAAAAAAGTTTACAGTTAAGAATATGTTAAAGAAAATATTAATATTTACCGGTTCATTGGTTGCTTTGTTCTTTTTGTTTAACAATGTAATAATGCCGATTTACGTTAAGCATTCTGACACGGTAAAAGTGCCGAAAATAATAGGGATGAATATAATCGAAGCAAAAAAAATACTTGAAGACGGAGGGCTCGAGATTAAGCAGGCTGATGTCAAGTTTGATGAATCAAAGCCGATCGGGCAAATACTTGACCAAAATCCTCCTCCCGAGGAAAAGGTAAAATACGGGAGAAGGGTATATGTTACCGTTTGCGGCGGCGAACAGCTTGCAGAAGTTCCAAATCTAAAAGGTAAATCTATCCGTGATGCCAAATTTACTCTTGAGCAGAGAGGTTTAAAGATTGGGGAAACAGTTAGAAAAAATTCAAATGAATTTCCCGAAGATTTTGTATTGTCGCAGATTATTCAGCCCGGGAGCAAAATCAAAAGAAACAGTACAATTGATTTAATTATCAGCGACGGTTCGATAATAGGTGATCTGAAAGTTCCGTCACTTGTAGGCAAAAATCTTGAAGATGCAAAGAAAACAATTACGGCATCGAATCTAAAGCTTGGAAAAATTACATATCAGACAAACAATAATCTTCCTCCGGGTCAGATAATTGATCAATATCCCAAGGCGGATAAATCAGCAAATCAGAACACGCAAGTTGATCTGTTTGTTGCAAGAAAGAAAGAAGTAGTAAAAATAGAAACCGAAGAGGCAGATACCGATGAAGAGAGCGGTAATAAGAATAAGAGCGATATTAATAATAAGGGCACTGAGGAAACAACGAAAAAACCTGAAATTAAAAAAGACAACTCGGAGCAGATTAAAAAAGATAAGCCCGGAGAGACTCCGACAGAAAAATCTACTGACATAAAAAAGCAGGAGCAGAATACAAAGAAAAATGCTATACCTTCTGATAAAACGAAATCCGGTGATGAAAAACCTAAAGACAAGAATCCCAAAAATTAATCAGTTAACAAAGCAGGTTTTATGAAAAAAATTTGTCCTTCGATTTTATCAGCTGATTTTTCCAGACTTAGCGATGAAATTCTCGATGTTGAAAAAGCAGGAGCCGATATCATTCACTGCGATATAATGGACGGCAGTTTTGTGCCCAACATAAGTTTTGGAGCAAAGATAGTATCTGATGTAAATAAAATTACCGAACTGCCGCTTGATGTTCATCTCATGATCAACAATCCCGAAAAATATATTAATGATTTTTATAATGCCGGGGCTGACATCATCTCAGTTCATTATGAAAATAATTATCATCTTGACAGAGTGGTTAATCAGATAAAGAATCTCGGTATAAAAGCCGGAGTTGTTATAAATCCTGCAACACCGGTGTTATTGCTCGAAGATATTCTCGGAGCAGCAGATATAGTGCTAATCATGAGCGTGAATCCGGGATTCGGAGGACAAAGATTTATAACACAGTCTTTGAAAAAAATATCGCAGCTGAGAAGTATGATTGACAAAAACAATTACGGTTGTGTAATAGAAGTTGACGGCGGTATTGGAATAGAAAACATTAAAGAAGTATCGGAAGCCGGAGCAGATATGTTTGTTTGCGGTTCGTCAATTTTCGGATCAGCCGACAGAAAAAAGACAATTCAGATTCTACGGGAAAATATACTGTGATTTTATGAAAAGTATTTTTTTCAATGATGCCATTCTTAATGTTGAAAAGCAAATCATATCCGGACTCGGCATTCCGTCAATAATTTTAATGGAAAATGCCGGAGCTAATTCAGCTGAATATATTTTAAAAAATTATGGAGAACTTCTTAAAAGCGGAGCGGTAATAATTGCCGGTAAAGGAAATAATGCCGGTGACGGATTTGTACTGGCAAGACATCTGAGTATTAATAAAATCTTCGTAAAAGTACTTATGCTTTATGGTGAAAAAGATTTAAAAGGAGATGCTTTGACAAATTTTCTTATACTCAAAAATCTAAAAAGCTCAGGACTTAAAATAGTCAGCTGTAAAAACGTTTCCGATTTAAGAAAGGAAATATCTCCGGAAATAAAATTATTGGTCGATGCTGTGTTTGGTGTAGGCTTTAAAGGTGAACCTGATAAAAAAATCTCCAGTATTATTTCAGAAATTAATAATTTAAAAGACAAGAAAATTATTTCATTGGATACACCATCTTGTCTTGTAAATTACAATCAGGAATTTAATCCCGTAAAATCGGATGTAACGCTTTCGATGGGTGCAAGAAAATTTCAATCTTTGTTTTACAAGGGAAAAGAGTATTCGGGAAAAATTGAAACAATCGGCATAGGAATTCCGCAGGAATTATTTGACAAATACAATACTGAAAAAATGTATCTGACGGAGTTATCTGATATGAAAAAACTTATTCCGAAGAGAAAATTTGATTCAAATAAATATACAAACGGAAAAGTATTTATCATTACAGGTTCTCCCGGACTGACCGGGGCTTCATATCTTTCCTCCATGTCGGCATTAAAATCCGGTGCGGGTGCAGTCATTGCAGGAATTCCGGAATCTCTGAATGAAATTATGGAATTAAAATTAACGGAAGTCATGACAATCCCTTTAAAAGAAACCGGTGATTCCACAATATCTTTATCCGCTTTTTCAGAAATTAAAAAAAAGATACGATGGTCAGATGTTACGTTAATAGGTCCCGGGATTTCAAGGAATGAGGAAACGGCAGAATTGATCAGAAAGATTATTAAAGAAGTTAATTGCAGATATATTATTGATGCTGATGGAATAAATGCATTAAAAGATAACATAGCGCTTTTAAAAGAAAAGGAAATCATCATTACTCCTCATTACGGCGAGTTCAGTAATCTTACGGGTATATCAGTTGAAGACATAAAAAATAATTTTTATAAAATTGCAAAGGAATTTTCTGACAAGTATAAAATTATATTGCTTCTAAAAAATGCTCCTTCAATTATTACTGACGGAAAGAGATTTGTTGTAAATCCGACAGGAAAAGAAAATCTTGCGACAGCAGGTTCGGGTGATGTATTATCGGGAATAATTGCGGGGCTTTTTTCTGTTATGAAAGATCCTTTTAACAGTGCCGCTGCAGGCGCATTCATTCATGGATATTGCGGAGATAAATTATACGAAAAGTATGGTAATGACGGAACGATTGCAGGTGATCTTATCGATGAAATCGGAAAAACAAAATCCTTAATAAATGCAGATTAAGATTGAGCCCAAATTTTTTAATTATGCATTATTTGGTTATATGTTGTTAATCTTCATTGAATCATCAATACCAGGGGATAGATTACCAAAAACAGAGTTTGAATTCGGAGATAAGATTATCCATTTTCTTGTATATTCAGTATTATGTCTATTATTTTTTTATTCATTAAAAAATCAGTCAAAATATGTTAAATTGCTGAAGTTTGCACCGGAATTTTCGTTAATGTTTACTTCTTTATATGGTATAACGGATGAGATACATCAGTATTTCGTACCAAACAGGAGTTGTGAATTATACGACTGGCTTGCAGATACAGCAGGAGCGTTAAGCGTGTATATAATACTTAGATTCTCAAATGTATTGAAAAAAGAAATCGTTTGTCTGATACTGCCGTTGTTTTTCATAAATTGTGCATCTTCAAAAAGCACAAGCGATGATGATACAGCCGCATTTTCATTTACCGAAACGGAAGTATGGCTAAATCTTATGCCCGTCGTCGATGAAAGCAAAAACAATTTCGGATTTGTAATAAGTCTGAATATCGAATCAGAAGGAAAGCCGGAAGATTTTGGCATCAGAAATTTTAAAATATATCTGGATAAAGATACAGTAGAGAATAAAAAATATGAAATAAATATTTTTAAACCTGCGGATGGATTTATAAAAATTAATCTCAATCAGGATAACAATGAAATTTATCTCAGAAGTGAAAACAAAAAACCAATAAATGCTGAGTTTCATTTCGATATTTACAAAAAAGACAGATTATTAAAAAAAATAAAAACACCTAAATTAATTATAAACAGGGTATATTGATAAATGATACAATTAAAAGAATTATTTGATTTAATCCCATTGCTGATCATTACATTTTCAGCAACCTTCATACTGCTGATAGAAGTATTTGTAAAGAAAAGCGAGACTGTAATTTTCGGATTTACTTTAATATCTGTTATAAGCGCAATTGGTACTTCTTTTCTGTATATAAACAAGCAGTTATTAATATTTAACCAGTATCTGAAGATCACCAATCCGGCAATTGCATTTATTGTGATAATACTTACTGGAATTCTTATCACTGTAGCTGCATCAAAGCAGTATCTGGAAAAGGAAAATATTAACTTCGGCGAATATTATTCGCTTCTGCTATTTGCCGTAATGGGTATGATGATAATGATACTTGCCAATGATATAATAATAATATTTATTGGTCTTGAGTTAATGTCAATCTGCTTTTATGTGCTTGTCGGATTTCTCAGAATGAGAAAAAAATCCAATGAGGGTGCATTGAAATATCTGCTTCTCGGCATGTTCATGACGGGATTCATTTTATACGGTATGGCATTGATATACGGAATAACAGGAAGTACAAATCTGACTGTTATTTATTCTAATCCTAAATTATTCACAAATTTCATATTCATTACAGGTGTTGCTTTGTTTTTCATCGGGTTCTTGTTTAAGATAGGGGTATTTCCGTTTCAGATGTGGATACCCGACGTATATGACGGCGCGCCGACTATTGTATCCGGCATGCTATCCACAGCGGGAAAAATAGCAGCTATCGGTACGATACTGCCGATAATTCTCACGCTCAACATGCTGAATTTCAGAATGGTGTTTTCGATTGCGGCAATTGCTACGATGCTTTACGGAAACGTAATTGCGATTGCACAGACAAACATCAAGCGTTTGCTTGCGTATTCATCCATTGCAAGCGCAGGATATATTTTTGTAGGTGTGGCAGCGATGAATGAATTTGCCATGAAAGGAATTGCTTATTATCTTGCAGCATATACTTTTATGCAGCTCGGAGCTTTCATTATTGTTTCTATTCTTGAAAAGAAAGACGACGGTTCGAGAGATTATAAGAATATTGACTTGTCATTTTATAAAGGACTCGGAAAAAGAAACCCTGTAATGGCAATATACATGACATTGTTTTTGTTTTCGCTTGCAGGTATTCCTCCGTTTGCGGGTTTCTGGGGAAAGTATTATCTCTTTTATGCTGCGATTCAATCCAATCTCATCTGGCTTTCGGTTGTTGGTATAATTTTAAGTCTGATAGGAGTTTACTATTATTTAAAAGTGACTGTTTATATGTGGTTTACCGAATCCGAAGATATAGCTATAGAAGATGCCGTAAGTGTTTCCGGATTTGGCATCACAGCAACGTCTTTAGCGGTAATTGGGACAATAGTATTCGGTATTTCTCCAAACTTATTTTTTAAAATGTTTAACTTTATAATCTGATAATGCAGCTGCAGTATTCGAAATGGCGGCCTGATTCGATGACTGATGAGAAAAGACTGGAAAGTCTTGTAACAGTTTTCAGCGATATTTTAATTTATACAAACGGTGATATCGACGAAGCGCTTGACATGCTCGAGCAGCTTGGAATTGAATACAAACTTTTTGATAAAGATCTTTCATTTGGTGATTTTGTGGATGAACTTAAAAAACAGGGTTACATTTCAGAGAAAGATGGAATGTATATACTTACTTCAAAAGGATCACAAAGAATCAGAACAGACTCATTAAAGAAAATTTTTTCGGGTTTAAAGCCGGATACTTCCGGTTTTCATGAGACAATAAAGACCGGCAGAGGCATTGATAAATTAAGCGAACTAAAAAAGTATGAATTCGGCGACATGGTTACAAATATTGATCTTACCTCAACCATTAAAAACGCCTTTAAGAAATCTGGCATTAATGATTTTAAGCTTGGCGAAGATGATATTGAAGTTTATGAAACAGAGCATCTTACAAGCTGCGCGACAGTTTTAATGATTGACATCTCTCACAGCATGATTCTATATGGAGAGGACAGAATCACTCCCGCAAAAGAAGTCGCACTTGGGTTGGCTGAACTCATACTCACAAAATTTCCCAAAGACAAGCTGAACATTGTTGTATTCGGAGATGATGCTCGAGAAATCACTGTCCGAGATTTACCTTTTTTAACAGTAGGACCTTTTCATACTAATACGAAAGCCGGACTAAGGCTTGCCAGGCAGATTCTCAGGAAAAAGGGAAATGTTAACAAGCAGATATTTATGATTACCGACGGAAAGCCGTCGGCATTGTTTACTGACGACGGGAGAATTTATAAAAATTCATTCGGGCTTGATCCTAGAATTATAAATAAGACACTAGACGAAGCCGTTGCATGCAGAAAAGATAAAATTAAAATCACCACATTCATGATAGCGCAGGATTATTATCTTGTTAATTTCATTGAAGAATTTACAAAGGCAAACAACGGCAAGGCGTATTATTCCGAGCTAGACGAGCTTGGACAGAATGTATTTGTAGATTATCTCCGCAACAGAAAAAAATTCAACTGACCTTTTTTGAGGACAAAACTTCTCTTAAGTATTTTATTTTTCATTTCAATTTCCGGAAAGACTAAAGCAATACCAGCTGAAGGCGGCGACAGTCTTTATTTTTTCAATTCAAATTTATTATTCATACCGACTGAAGCGTCAATATTTGAATCAAAAAACGGCGTAACAAAATATTTTGATACGAAGAATCTTAAACTTGACATCGGAGCGACAATTGATTTAATTGGTTTAAAACATGGCGAGAAGGAATATTCTTTTGGCGCAGATTTTTTTACTTTTTCAAATCTAAGAAGCGAATCAAATTTTAAGTTTCCCGTAGATGCAATAGATTATATGTTTGGAATAAATTTTAACATGAGATTAAAGCAGAATGAAAAATGGAAAATGTCTTACAGATTAAGGATTTCGCATATATCTTCACATTTTGAAGATGGTCACATTTATGAAAGGACGGATACCATTTTTACGCCTGTAGTTTTTAGCAAAGAATTTTTTGATTTAGCAGCCGTGTCGGATTACAAATTAGGAGAAGGATTTTACTTAAAGAACTTGCTGGCATTGAACTATGTATTTCATTCAATTCCTGAAGATGCATCCGGTTTTTCGGGGCAGATTGGAATTGAAACTAAATATTTTTTTACTAAAATTTTCAGCGCTTATTTATCGTCTGATTTTGTGTTGGCAGAAGTCAACTCAAACACGAATCTTAATTTGAACATAGAGACCGGATTATCTCTGGGAAGAGTAAACTCGAGAGCGCTGATGCTTTATTTTTCATATTATGACGGTCAGGATTACAGGGGACAGTATTATGGGAAATATCTGAACAATCACGGAATCGGATTAAGAATTAAATTCTAAACATTAAATCACAATGCTGATAATTTTATTAATAAGTTTTATATTTTCAAAAGGCGACAGCCTGTTAGTTCAGGACAAAGAAGTAAAGGATTTTACGAATGCCGTATCAATTGCATCTGACGGTAAAGAAAATATATATGTACTTGATGCAGGAATGAATCAGATTGTAAAATTTGATAAAGAATTAAAATATCTCAAGAGAAACGGTAAGCAGGGATGGGGTGAAGGACAATTTGAGTCACCGACATTTATTGATGGTTCTTCAGGATTGGATATCTTTGTATCTGATGGAAGGAACAGAAGAATTCTGAGGCTTGATCTTGAATTAAATCAGATATCATCGCTTTATACGGCGCTTGTGGATTTTCCTTCCGATCTTCAGTTTAACACACCGGTAGCAACACTTGTATTAAATTCAAGAGAGCTTTATGTAATTGACGGAGACAACAGCAGGATAATAGTTTACAAAGACGGCAGAAGCCCGTCAAGTATTTTTGGTGATTACACATCGGGCAAAGGTCAGCTTTCAAGACCGGTCAAAATGGTAAAAGATGCGGCGAATAATATTTACGTTCTCGATAAAGAGCTGAGCGCAATATTCAGATTTGATAATCTCGGGAATTACGTTAACAAAGTCGAAATGAAAGGACTCGAATCATTTACAGTATTCGGAAACACAATGTATGTATTAAAAGGAAACGAGATTATACTTTACGATCTTGATAAAAGGAGCATAACAGGCACAAAAAAAATATCGGGAAAAAATTCAAAAAAGAAATTCAGGGATATTTTAATCTTGAACAATAAAAAGTATTTACTATTAAGTAAAAATACTTTAAGTTTATTCCGTGAAAATAAATGAAAGGAGCTAAACATGGCTAAAGGATTAAACAAGGTTTTACTTATTGGAAGACTCGGCAAAGACCCGGAATTGTCTTACACGCCGAGCGGAGCGGCATTATGCAGATTTTCGCTTGCGACAAATGAGTCATACAAGGGGACTGATGACAACTGGGTGGAGAAGACCGAATGGCACAATATCGTTGCCTGGAGGAAGCTGGCAGAAACATGTTCGCAGTATCTTAAAAAAGGAAGTAAGGTATATCTGGAAGGAAAGATTCAGACTGATACTTACGAAAAAGACGGAAAGAAGAATTACTTTACAAAGATAGTCATAGACGAAATGATTATGCTGGATTCCAAAGGAAGTTCTGGAAGTGAAAACGGAGCAAATGAAGAAACAGTTGATGCTGAAAAAGTAAAATCCGCAGAAGGGGATTTGCCATTTTAGTATATCATCAGCTTCATGCAGAAAACACTTCCGCCTGATTTCATAAATTCCCCGGTTTCAACTTCTATGAGGTTGAAACCGTTTTTTATAATATCATTTTTGAATTTCACGCTCCCTTTCTGAACAATCACATTTTTACCATCGGGGCAATGGCAATTGCAGACAAAGTACTTAAGATTTTCCTCTTCATCAACTTTTATAATATTTTTGAAATAAGAGCTTAGCTTGCTTTTGCTTTCCTCATCAAAAGCGCTTTCCGCAATTACGGCGGTTTCAGAATTAAGAACAGACAGGCAGGTATCGAGGTGATACAAGACGGGATTAATAAGTTTCAAAACGACAACTTCAAATTCAGTTTGTGATTTTATAAATTCAAACACATTTTGTTTTGTCCTGTATCCATATCCGCCGAATAAGATATTTCTATTATAATCAATAACACAATCGCCTTCCGATTCGAAAAAATCTATATCTTCAGGAAGTTCAATCACATTGTAATCTCTGAGTTTGTAAAAATCTCTGAAGTAAGATACTTCCTTTTTTCTCTGTTCATTTTTCATTCTGCTTAAAATAACTGATTTACCGTTTTGTTTATTTATGAAAGGAAGAGATTGATTTGCAGTAAAGACCATATCAACAAGCTCCTTGACAGGATTAATCAATACAACTTTAAAGCCAAGGTTTTCATAAGTTTTTTTAAGTTCATTCCATTGTTTCATAGCGATAACTTTATCGGTTGAGCCGATATTATCTTTCATAAAATCGTTTCCCAAATAAGTAACTTCAAAATATTCAGGGCAACACATAAGAACACTGTCTGGTTTGTTTTTTGTCATAGTAATGTTTTAGATGATTTATATTTCACTTAATATTAATTTTTAAATTGTTAAATTTTAGTCAAATTAGATTATATGTTTAATACAATATTATTCGAAAAGTCCGGTAATGTTTTGAAAATAACTTTAAACAGGCCGGAAGTTTATAATGCTTTTAATACTGAGATGCTGTCGGAACTAAAGGGAGCCTTTAAGCAAGCATCTGAAGATAGTGAAGTAAGATGTGTAGTTTTGACAGGCGCGGGTAAGGCGTTTTGTTCAGGTCAGGATTTAAAGGATTTTAACGAGAAGAAACTTACATTTAAGGAAGCTCTTGAGCAAAAATACAATCCTTTAATAAAACAGATTGCATATTTAGCAAAGCCCGTGATATGTGCGGTCAATGGTGTTGCGGCCGGAGCAGGAATGTCGTTAGCGCTTGCCTGTGATTACAGAATTGCAGTTGAGAGCGCTTTATTTACAGAAGTATTTATAAATATTGGGTTAGTGCCAGACAGCGGCTCGAGTTTCTTCCTGCCAAGGATTTCGGGAATTGCAAAGGCATTTGAATTATGCTCTACCGGCGAAAAAATAACAGCCGTACAGGCAAAGGAAATCGGATTGATTAATAAGATTGTCTATTCGCCAAAGTTGTTAATGAAAAGCGCAGAAATTAAAGCAAAAAGATTTGCATCGAGTCCTACAGTAGCAATCGGATTGATTAAAAAAATTCTGAATAAATCCTTTGAAAATAATTTAGAAGAAATTCTTACGGAAGAAAGCAGGGTTCAGGAAACAGCAGGCAATACCTTTGATTTCAGTGAGGGCATAAATTCATTTCTGGAAAAAAGAAAGCCTGAATTTAAAGGTAAATAAATTATTCATTACGCGTTTTCAATTTCGGAATTAATATAATCAATATTTAATTTTATCAAATGGAAACAAATTTGAAATTTTTTTTTGAAACAGAAATTAATTAAAATAATAAAACCGATATCGCTTTCGGCTGCAATTGTAACATTTTCAGCGCTTTTTTCTTTATCAGTCTTTTACAGTTGCGGAGCGAACATGTTTTCAATAGAAGATGATGTTTCAATTGGAAAGGAAATTGATACTGAAATCAGAAATGACAGCAAGAATTATCCTATATTAAAAGGTCATCAGGAAATTAAGAATTATATAAATGAGCTTGGCAGATACATACTCGAAAATTCAAGAGCAATAAAATATAATAATATATTCCCTTATAAGTTTGAGGTAATACACGACGACAGTACGATAAATGCTTTTTGCATTCCGGGGGGTTACATTTACGTTTACACGGGATTGATGAAGTTTCTTGACAATGAAGCTGCGCTGACCGGAGTTATAGGTCATGAAATTGCTCATGCCGAAAGGAGACATATGACGCAGCGTCTTACATCATATTACGGAGTCAGCGTGATATTAAGTCTTGTACTGGGAAATAACCCAAACATGCTTGGAGAAATTGCCGCAAATTTATTTGTAGGTCTTGGATTTCTTGCAAACAGCAGGGCTGACGAAGAGGATGCAGATAATTATTCAATAAAGTATCTCACGGGTTCAAAATATTATCCTGGAGCGATAACATATTTTTTTAATAAAATCAGAGACGAGCAAAAAAAGAAAGGTACGACACCGAGCGACTTGGAGGGGTTACTTATGACGCATCCATTACCTGAAGACAGAATAAGCAATGTAAAGTATCAGATATCAAAGATTAAACCAAAGCCTGATCCGACAAAGGGATTATACAAAGACAGATATCAAGAAATTATTTCCAAGTTACCATAAAATAGTTTGAAATAAATTTTTACGAAATAAAAAGCAAATCCTTATAAACAAAACAACAAAGAATGATCTTTAAGAAAATTTATGTTTCAGTTATTATCGTGATATTAATATCCAACGCGTTACTTGCGCAGGATAAAACTGAAATTACCGATAACAACTACAAATTCAGGATAACATTTCCTGCGGGATGGCAGCAAAGAAAAGTAGAGGAAACCGATAAGAAAGACGCAATATCATATTCCTTTGATTTGAAAAGCGGAAAAATGGCTGTAATGCTGATTGCATTTAAGGTAGATGAAGTAAAAAATCTTACAGACCTTATTTATACTTTAGAAAAAGATTTGACGCTTAACATCCCTAAAAAAGACGGCGAGTATTCCGATTTTGATTCGGGTAATTTTGATGGTCGTTATGCAAAGTATAAAGATACGGAATTTACGGAAGTGATATATTATTACAGGACTAAATTAACCGATGCACAGAATTTTACATATCTGCTCAGGTTCATTGTGCCTACGACTTATTTCAGTTCAAAAGTAGAAGAAGATATAAAGAGCATAGCAAATACATTTTCTCTAATAACCGAATAGCAAATACATTTTATTTGAGAAACGGATTTAATTCTTTTTCATCTTTTACGTTAGTTTTCTCCATGTGACCGGGATAAAGTGCATAATCATCACCGCAGATTTGAAATAATTTATTTTTGATTGAATCAAGAAGAGTAACAAAATCTCCGCCTTGAAGATCGGTTCTTCCCACAGAGTTTTTGAAAATTAAATCACCGCAAAAAGCGATTTTATTTTGGTGGTCAATCATGCAAACGCTTCCGGGCGAATGGCCGGGGGTATTTAAAAAAATAAGCTCTGTTCCGTTAATGGTTATCTTGGTATTGTTTTGAATATATGTATCAATTGGAGGAGGTTCGGGAAAGTTTAATCCAAAAAATCTTGATTGTTCTTTGGCTGCAGAGATTAGGAATTCATCTTTACCATTCATCAGAATGGGAACTTTAAAAGAATCTTTAGCAAATTTATTACCCAGGATATGGTCAATATGTCCGTGTGTATTTACAATGAATTTAATTTTAATATTATTTTTTTTGATAAATTCAAGAATCTGTTCTTTTTCTTTTTCTGAGTCAGCCGCAGGATCAATAATTATACCCTCCTTTGAATTTTCGTCAAAGTAAATGTAGCAGTTCATGCTGAAAGGATTTAGTACAAACTGTTTAATTTCCATATTTATATAAATTGATTTTACTTTAATTTATAAATAATTTGCATCTGAATAAATGTCCGAACAAAGTAAAATTAAAATAATAGCAACAAATCGTAAGGCACATTTTGAGTATTTGATTTTGAACAAGTATGAAGCCGGGATAGTTTTAAAAGGCACCGAAGTGAAATCATTAAGAGATTCTAAAGTGAACATACAGGATGCATACGGAAGAATAAAAAATGACGAGGTATGGCTGATCAATTCAAACATAAACGAGTATAAGTTCGGCAACATTAACAATCACGATCCCCTGCGAGACAGAAAACTTTTGTTTAACAAAAGGGAAATCAGAAAGATAAAGCAGGAGCTACAAGAAAAAGGATTGACACTTGTTCCTCTTAAGATATATTTCAGCGGCTCGGTAGTAAAAGTTGAGATGGCAATTGCAAGAGGAAAAAAGATTTATGATAAAAGAGATACAATTAAGAAAAGAGACATAGAAAGGAAATTAAAGAGACTTTGAATTTTGCATCGGTTAATGAACAGTTGGATCTAATTAAAGAGGGAACGGTAGAGATCATTCCTCTTGATGAACTTCAGAAAAAGCTTGAGATATCTTTTAAAAAAAAGAAGCAGCTAAGAATTAAGCTGGGCTGTGATCCTTCAAGACCTGACCTTCATATTGGACATTCCGTTGTTTTAAACAAGCTGAGACAGTTCCAGTATCTAGGTCACAAGGCAATACTTATAGTAGGAGACTATACGGCAATGGTTGGCGATCCTTCGGGGAAAAAGAAGGCAAGACCTCAGCTTACTTTTGAAGAAACAAGAGAATATGGCAAGACATATTTTGAACAAGCCGGAAGAATACTTGACATTACCAAAGCGGAGATATTGTATAATTCTGAATGGCTCGGCAAGATTGATTTAAAAGATCTGATAGGTATATTAAGCAAATTCACTGTTCAAAGGATTCTCGAGAGAGATGATTTTACAAACCGGCTGAAAGAGCAGACTGAAATATCGATGCATGAGCTTCTATATCCGATTATGCAGGGATATGATTCTTATGCAATCAATGCAGATGTTGAGTTAGGCGGAACAGATCAGAAGTTTAATAACCTTGTAGGAAGGGACGTGCAAAAAAGATTTGGCAAAGAGCAGCAGGTTGTTATAACAATGCCGCTTATAGAAGGCACGGATGGTGTGGAAAAAATGAGCAAGTCTCTGGACAATGCGATTGGAATTACTGATGAGCCAAAGAATATTTTTGGAAAAACAATGAGCATTCCGGATATATTGATATACAAGTATTTTGAGTTATGCACAATGATAAAAGGCGAAGAGCTCAAATCAATAAAAGAAGGGCTGGAGAGCGGAGAATTAAATCCCAGGGACATGAAGAGGAAACTTGGATATGAGCTTGTGAAAATGTATTACAGCGACAAAATTGCTGAGAAGACGATTGAAGAATTTGATAAAGTATTCATTAAAAAAGAAATACCAGACGAGATTCCCTTTATTAAAATCACTGAAGATAAAATGAAGCTTGTAGAATTTTTGACAGTTTCCGAGCTTGCCGAATCAAATTCAAATGCCAGGAGATTAATCGAGCAGGGCGCGGTGAGCATTGACGGACAGAAAGTAACTGACATAAATTCCGTTACTGATTTCAGAAGTGGAATGATTTTTAAAGTGGGGAAGAGAAAATTTTTAAAAATACTAAAGCAATAATTTAAATTTTTAATTTTAAACAGGAGAACTGAATTGTTTAAACCAACTAAATTATTTATTACAAAAGGTGTCGGCAGACATAAAGATTATTTGCAGTCATTTGAGCTTGCATTGAGGATGGCAGGA
Source organism: Ignavibacteria bacterium (assembly GCA_019187405.1). Lineage (GTDB taxonomy): Bacteria > Bacteroidota > Ignavibacteria > Tepidaquicellales > Tepidaquicellaceae > JABAQZ01. The sequence continues at coordinate 8,162 of JABAQZ010000003.1, read as the reverse complement.
ATTGAGAAATGCAACATTGTAACAGTTTCGAGTATATATCCAAGCGGATGCAAGAGACTTACAAAGGAACAGGGAATCTCAATGTTAGAGCCTGGAGAAATAACATTTTGTGTAATGGCAAGAAACTTCACAAATGAGCCAAACAGGCTTATTGCATCATCAATAGGCGTAGCGCTTCCGTCAGATGACAGTCATTACGGTTATATTTCGGAGCATCATCCATTTGGTGAAACAGAAAAAATTGCTGGCGAATATGCCGAAGACCTTGCAGCAACAATGCTGGCAACAACATTAGGGGTGGAATTTGATTCCGAGACTGCTTGGAATGAAAGGGAAAATCTTTACAAACAAAGCGGCAAGATAATCAAGACTTTTAACATCACTCAATCTGCAGAAGGCGATAAGAACGGATTGTGGACTACTGTAATTTCTTGTGTTGTTTTTTTACCATAATTTAATTTACAAAGACTTGAATATTAAGTGGATTGTAGTCGGATTAACTGCGGGAGCAGTGGGGACCTTGCTTATTTTACACAATCAAAAAATTTTATTTACGGATGAAGGAAAATTTTCTTATGAGAATGATTTACTTGACCGGGCAAACGAATATCTTTTAAATGCAAGAAATAAAGCGGAAGAGATTGTAAAAAATGCCGAAGAACAGTCAATATTGCTTCTTGAAGAAGCCGGAAAAAGTTTATCATTAATAAAAGAGAAGACAAAAGAAATCCACGATAAAATTTCTATAGGCAAGACGGAAGAGGCAATGAAAATAAAAGGCGAACTTGAAAACATTATTTCGGATTTCAAAACTAAATTAAAATAAAGTATTATAGAATTTTTTTACGACGGATTTGATATAGAAGTCGAATTTAACAGGAAGATAAATGTATAAAGGATTAATCAGAAGATGCAAACTTGTAGTATTGTGTTCAATATTGTTTGTAATACTTACAGGTTCAGCAATGTTAGCATTTCCCGGCGGTTCATTAATTGACAGGCTTTCCATTCACTATAACTTTTTTGAAAATTATCTAAGCATACTGGGGTCGACAGTTACCATATCCGGTAAAATTAATACCATATCTAGTATATTATTTACTATAGCAATGAGTGGAATGGGATTAGTCCTGATATATTTTTCGAATATCTGGAAAACATTGGAGTTCGGAGCTGGTAAAAACTTATTTATTGGATATTTAAGCAATGCATCGCTAGTGTTAAGCGGAATTTCTTTTATTGGTATAGCCTTTTCACCTTTTAATCTTTATATAGATAATCATTTGGTTTTTCTGAAGATTTTGTTTGCTTCATTACTTGCATGGACTATATTTATAATTATAATGCAGTCAGGCGTTAAAAAATTATTAAGTTATTTCATTATTAATATTGTTTATTCGTTTGTATTGGTTATTTATTTGTATGTATTATTTTTTGGTCCGAAATTTGGTACAACCGAAGAATTAAAATTTCAGGTATTGACTCAGATTTTAGCATTTTATCTTACAATCATAAATTTGATGATTCAAGCTATTGGCTTTATCAAATATCTAAGAACATCTGATTTTAGAAATAAGGGGTTGAAAGATTTTTACGTTTGATATATCTAATATTTTGATTGGTCTTTTGTAATTTATTGTAAAAAACTTATGCTGAGACTAAATATATTGGATCAGTCTCCGGTGATTGAAGGAAAAACATATTCTGATGCCATTCAACAAACAATCGAACTTGCAGTACTTGCGGATAAGCTTGGTTATTACAGATACTGGGTTGCTGAACATCATAGTACGAATTCGTTTGCATCTGCAAGTCCTGAAATACTTATTCCCATAATAGCTTCGAATACAAAAAGAATCAGAGTAGGTTCCGGAGGCGTATTAATCAGTCATTACAGTCCATTGAAGATTGCTGAACAGTTTAACATGCTTCAAAGCTTGTTTAGCGGAAGGATTGATCTTGGGATTGGAAGAGCTCCAGGAGGAGATTCGGAAGTAATGAAAGCATTAAAAGGCGGAAATGAAAATGCTTTTGATAAAACGACAGAACTTATTGAGTATTTGGGAAATTATACTGAAAACAAATCAAGTAAAAAAGTAAAAGCAGTTCCTCAAGTTTCAGAAAAACCTGAAATCTGGATACTTGGCACAAGTCCGGAAAGCGCAGTATATGCTGCTGAAAACGGATTGCCTTATACATTCGGAAGTTTTATCAGCGACGAACACATGATAAAATGTTTTAGCAGTTATTATAATTATTTTAAGCCTTCAATATATTTGAAACAGCCGAGATTAAACTTGGCATTGTTTGTAATTGCTGCAGAAACCGACGAGGCAGCGGAAAAAACTGCATTATGTTCTCAATACTGGCTGACTCAGACTTTTCTGCAAGGAAAGAACATACCATTTCCCGATAAGCAGAAATCCATTGAGTATAAATTTTCTGTCATGGAAAAGATTTTATTAGAAGAGCGCAAAAAATCCGCAATAATATGTAATGCGGATGATGCTTCAAAAAAATTAAAGGAAATAGCTGAACAATATGCACTGCATGAGCTTACTTTGGTTACAATTACATCTCGATTTGAAGATAGAAAAGATTCTTACAGACTTATTGCAGAGAGAATTTTGAATTGAAAAATTTCTGATGAGTACGTTTTGTGAATTTCAAGTTGATTTGATTTTGAATAAATTAATAAAAAATAATATTTGAAATTTATATTCTTAAATATTTTCATTTTCACTTTTACTTGTGGATTTGCTCAGAATCACTGGGTAAATACACCTTCACCTACATCTTTGACGCTGACAAATTGTTATTTTATAGACAGAAATACAGGATGGGCAGCAGGAGATTCCGGTGTAATAATTAAGACTACAAACGGCGGTATAAATTGGACAATTCAGAATTCAGGAATATTCAACAGTATTGAAGAGATATTTTTTCTTAATGTAAATACTGGATGGGCAACAGCATGGGAAATTTTTCCTGACACAAATACATATTCCGGAACGATATTACTTAAAACTACAAATTCCGGACTCAACTGGACAAAGTCAATGTTCAGAGACACAAATTATTACATGACTACAATTTTCTTCAAAGATGCTCTAAACGGATACATGGGAGGTACGCCAGCAACAATTGTCTATACTTCAGATGGCGGTGAGAACTGGCTGCATGCTGACATAGATACAACTCTTTTCATATTGCTTCCGATATTTAAGATTGCATTTTTCAATGATCAAGTTGGTTATGCATGCGGAGGTTTCAGGGATCTTGCAGGAATTACATGGGTAACGACTAATGCCGGAAGAAACTGGGATGGAGAGATACTTGCGCCTGAACCATTTTTTGATATTTCTATACTTACACAGCAGAAAGCAATTTGTTCGGGCGGAGATTTAGAATTTGGTTCGAGCGTTGCACGAACAACAAATCAGGGGGTAAACTGGTTTTATGACACACTGGGTGTATTTGGTTTGGCAACCGGAATTTCAGCCAGAACGCAATATGAAATCTGGATGTCAGCGGGTTATGCACAAAAATTTTTATATTCAAATGATACAGGATTAACATGGACATCATTTGATACACCTGATCAAGAGGCAGTGTTTGATGTATTTTTTCCTGATTCGATATATGGATTTGCGGTTGGTTCAAACGGAGCAATTTTAAAATATGAAAGACCTTCGGGAATTAATTCTTCATATACGGAAATCTATGAACCATCAAAGTACAAGTTATATCAGAATTTTCCTAATCCATTTAATCCAGAGACTGAAATAAATTATGAAATTATGAAAACTTATAATGTAATATTGGAAGTATATAATTTATTAGGTGAAAAAATAAGTACTATTGTTTCGGAAAAGCAAAAGGCAGGTGAGTACAGTTATAGATTTTCAGGTGCTGATATACCGAGCGGAGTTTATTGCTATACTTTGATATTGAATGATGATAATGATATACACAAAGTTACAAGAAGAATGCTTCTTTTGAAATAGCGGCAAATGCTGTTTTAGAAATTAACGGGAAGACAAATCCAACTTAATAAAGTTAAGCATTTACATGAAAAACAGGGAAGTCGATTTCCTTGTTTTTTTAAATTCGACTACTATTCTATCCGAACAAACTAATTTGAGAGTAAATCAAAAAGAAGTTTTTACTAAACTGCAACATTATTATATTAAGTCATTATGATGAAATGGTTAAAGATATTTTTAATAGTTGTTATTGTAATTAACATTACATCAGTTTTGAAATCTCAACAAGGATGGTTTGTCAGAAACATTTTCACAAATGCGGATTTGAATTGTATAGATTTTGCCGGTTTGGATACGGGGTTTATTTGCGGAAGCGGAGGAAAGATATTCAGAACAATTAATTCAGGTAATAGTTGGCTGGAAATGAGTACAGGAATTTCAGATGAATATTTATCATTATTTGCGGTAAATAACAGTTTAATATTTGCAGCGGGAATTAACGGAAGAATTTTAAAGTCAACCAATTCAGGTATAAACTGGAATGTATTGAACTCAGGAACACTGAATATTTTGAGATGCGTTGATTTTACGGATTCGTTAAACGGAAAAATTTGCGGAGACAGCGGAATTGTTCTCGTAACGGATAATTCAGGATCATCATGGCAGATTTATTATATAAACTTACCATTGCAATTGAATGCAATAGAGTTTATTAATCCTTTTACTGGATGGATAGCGGGATATGGGGGGATATTGAAGTCAACTAATGGAGGAGTAAACTGGCATTATCAGTATCAGGATGGATATCTTGTAATAAATGACATATTTTTTTTAGATGAAAATTTCGGATGGTCTGGATATTATGACAATTCAACATTCGGTCCGGAAAATTTAAGAACAACAGATGCGGGTCTATCTTGGATAAACTATGATGCGGGAGAAAATTCATATAGCAGGTCTATGTATTTCATAGACGAATCGAAAGGCTGGTCTTCAGGTTATTATGGAAATATTACGGTTACAACTGACGGAGGAGTCAATTGGACAATTCAGAATTCTGCAACAGTACAAAACTTAAACTCAATATATTTCATAGATTCACTTACCGGGTGGATTGTAGGAGACGGAGGAATAGTATTAAAGACTACAACGGGAGGAGTGATAACAAGCACTAATACAGTTCAAAGTATTGCGACAGGAATTGTACAGAAATTAATATGTTATCCAAATCCATTTAATGGGAGTTTGATAATAAGATATTCGCTGCCTTATGCTTCACAAGTAAATCTGCGGATTTATGACATTGTTGGCAAATTGGTATATGAGAAAATTTATTTGAATCAGACAGAAGGATTCAGAGAAGAGGAATTGGGTTCTGAGATTTGGAATGAATCGTTGATTCATTCAAGCGGAATATATTTAATTTCAATTGAAGCAGGTGGATATTTTTTGACGGGGAGAGTGGTATTGATAAAATGATGAGGAAGTGTGGTAATAGGGAGTTGGGGTGGTGAGGGGAACCCTGACAGCTTTTTGGGTATTTTTTTGGGGGAGGGTGTAATTGAGAAAAGCTGTCAGGGTTTTGGAAAGGTTTTCGAACTCATCATAGAAAAAATAAGACTAAAATATATATGACGGAAGACTATTCTTGTTCTTCGGATTTCTTCGCTTTATCAGCGCAACCCTGACAGCTTTTCCCGCTTTCTCAAAAACTTCATGAATCTTCAAAAAAGCTGTCAGGGTTCCCCTCTTCAATCATCACCTTCCCTTCATTTTCAAAATCTGTATTTTTCATTTTACTTTTCCAGGATTTTACAAATTCTTACTTGCGTGTAAATTGAATTGTCATTTCAAAGTTGTTATCTTTTGTAAAATTAATCTTTAATCCTAATTATTTCTAAATTTGATTTAATATCTATACTTCTATTTATTCATATCTATTTCAAAATTATTTTAATTCCTTAGATTAAAATTATGAGAATTCTATTACTTACTTTTATAATTGTATCTTTATCTTCGTCCATTATCAAATCACAAGTTCAGCCAGAAAATAACCCTGGTAAAATTATTAATCCGGAAAACATGGACTTATCTGTAAATCCAAATTACGATTTTTATGAGTATTCAAACGGCGAATGGCTTAAGAAAAATCTAATACCTCCAGATTATGGAAGCTGGGGTTCATGGAATGAGATAATCGAAAGAAATAAAATAGTATTAAAAAAAATTCTTGAAGATGCATCAGCAAAAAAGTTTCCTCCAGGCAGTAATCTGCAAAAACTCGGCGATTTGTACTTCCTCGCTATGGATACTGTTGAAATTGAAAAACTAAGTTCTCTTCCTTTGAAAAAATATATGAATATGATTGACGATGTTCAAAATAAAAATGATTTGATTAAAGTATTTTCAGTCATGAAAAGCTATAGAGGAGGAGGTTTGTTCAACATGTGGGCAGGACAGGATGACAAAAACAGCAAGAATGTTATTTTGCAGTTTTCTCAAGGCGGTTTGGGTATGCCGGATAGAGATTATTACTTAAAAAATGATGAGAAATCGGAAACCATTAAATCAAAGTATTATGACTTTATGAAGAAAATGTTTGAATTGATGGGAAATGAAAATTCAACTGCAGCAAAAATATCGGATGATTTGATGAGCTTTGAAACAAAACTTGCTTATGCTTCTATGAGCAGAACAGAAATGCGAGAAGCAGAAGCAACTTATCATCTTATGTCACTTAATGAAGTCAAATTATTAATGCCTGAGTTTAATTTTGATTTATTGTTTAAAGAAACCGGCTTGGAAGATCAACATAGGTTTGATAACGGAATAAATATAGGACAACCGGAGTTTTTTAAAGAAATAAACAGAATGCTTGCTGATATTAATATTGAAACCTGGAAAAATTATTTAAAATGGAATCTCGTCAGAAATGCAGCAAATTTTCTAAGCACTGAATTTTCCAACGAGTCGTTTAACTTTTACAGTAAAATATTAAGAGGTACAGAGCAAAAACTCCCGAGATGGAAAGAAAGTATTAATTTTGTCGAACAGGCAATGGGCGAACTACTGGGCAGAGAATTTGTAAAAATAAAGTTTAAACCCGAAGCAAAAGATAGAGCTCTTGAAATGGTTGCCAATATAAAAGAAGCCTTCGGTGAAAGATTAAAAAATAATGAATGGATGAGTGATGAAACTAAAAAACAGGCATTGAAAAAACTCGGTTCATTTAATGTGAAGATTGGCTATACTGATAAATGGAAAGATTATTCAGGACTCGTCATTGATAGAAAATCATTTTATGAAAATATGCTTGAAGCTTCAAAATACAATATGAAGCTTAATCTTGATAAAATTGGAAAACCTGTTGATTATACAGAATGGGGAATGAATCCACAAACCGTTAATGCATATTACAATGCTTCAAAAAACGAAATTGTGTTTCCGGCAGGTATCATGCAAATACCTTTCTTTGATCCTGATGCAGATGATGCAGTAAATTACGGAAGTATTGGAGCAGTCATTGGGCATGAAATTACGCATGGTTTTGATGATCAGGGAAGGAAGTATGATGCTGAAGGTAATATGAAAGACTGGTGGACAAAAGAAGATGCATCAAAATTTACCGAACGTGCAGATAAACTTGTTAAGCAATATAATGAATTTCTTGTAGTTGATGATCTCCATGTAAATGGTCAGTTGACTCTTGGTGAAAACATTGCCGATCTCGGAGGAATTATTATTGCATATTACGGATTGCAAAAAACATTAGAAGGAAAAGAAAAACAGCTGATTGATGGATTTACTCCCGAGCAAAGATTCTTTCTGAGTTATTCTCAATTGTGGAAAGTAAAATCCAGACCTGAAGCTATCAGACTTCAGATTAAAACTGATCCTCATTCACCAGGAAAATTCAGAGTTATAGGACCGATTTCCAATTTGATTGAGTTTATGAAAGCTTTTAATGGTAACCCCGGAGATCCCATGATACGCAGTGAAAAGGAAAGAGTGGTTATCTGGTAAATATAAATCAATGTACAATTCTTTAATCAGTGCTGTCCAAAACATTTTTTATAAGTACAAAAAGTTATTAAATAACACCGTTTTGGACGGATTATATTCGAATTTTTAAACTACCCTTCAGTTATTTTTTTAACTTTGGAATAATTTTTCCTG
>JABAQZ010000035.1:38600-39815 GCA_019187405.1 Ignavibacteria bacterium | reverse complement strand
AAATGTCCATATTGTTCGGAATCTCCGGGATAATCGGGAAATGCTATCTGTGTTTTTGTAACTTTGTAATATGCTTTAATATCTTTTCCTTTTAAAACCGGATAGTATTCTTTTTGAAGCATCCAGTTATCATATATTTTTTTAAGAACGGGATGTCCTTCCTGTTTGAGCATTCCGTTAACTATTATTGAATTTCCGTCTTTTGTAACGGAAGTAGTTGTAAGATTTGTTGTCTTTGTTTCTTTGTTTACTCTTCCTACGCCGCACCTCCACGGCATCACTCCAAGATTTTTCAGCTCATTGAAAAAGATTTTTATCGTTGATGATAATTCATCCGAATTATGCATTGCCATAGCACTGGACCTTACTCTTTCAAGCGATGCTTCCGTTAACAGCTCTTTGTTTTTCCGTTCAAGTTCTGTCGTTCTTTCCGTCACGGTTTTTTCAAGTTCTTCATTTCTCTTCTTCAGAAGATTCAAGTGCCAGGGATCTTTTATCTCCATCTCTTCATCTACTTTTGACATGTGTACGTGCACTACTTTCCATTTTAAATCCAAGTATTCAATTACCGATGTGCATCTTGTATTTAACTCATGTGTTTCTCCCTTATCCGAAATTTTTATATTGAATTCTCCTACAATGACTGCAGTATTTTCATCTTCGGAATACTTTTCAAAGACCGTATTTCTTTTAATGCTGAAAGATTTTCCGCCGGATAAATTCTTTTCAGTTTTAAGCTGGCTGATGAAATCCTTCAGGGAAAACATCCTTTCATCCACTGCTGTTCCGTAAGCCATGATGTCTTCTGAAATTATGCCCTCGGCAGGGTCATACGACATGCTTTCAAGTATGTCAGTCAGTTTAGTGTAACACTCCCGGAGTTGTTGTTTCTTGATGCGGTTCATTATTTGTAAAACTTAGGAAAGCAAAATAAGACAGAAATATGCAAGTTTAAACTACAAAGCAGATATTTTATCAGCGCAGAATGTATAATGTGCAATTTACAATGTGCAATTTACAATGTGCAATTTACAATGTGCAATTTACAATGTGCAATGTGCAATGTGCAATTTACAATTTACAATGTGCAATTTACAATGTGCAATTTACAATGTGCAATTTACAATGTGCAATTTACAATGTGCAATTTACAATGTGCAATTTACAATGTGCAATTTACAATGTGCAATTTACAATGTGCAATTTACAATGTGC
>JABAQZ010000035.1:0-38590 GCA_019187405.1 Ignavibacteria bacterium | reverse complement strand
CAATTTACAATGTGCAATTTACAATGTGCAATTTACAATGTGCAATTTACAATGTGCAATTTACAATGTGCAATTTACAATGTGCAATTTACAATGTGCAATTTACAATGTGCAATTTACAATGTGCAATGTGCAATGTGCAATTTACAATTTACAATGTGCAATTCTAAACATTAGCAAACTTAATAATACAATTGAACATTGATCATTGATCATTATTTTATCATTATCATCAGCTTTGTCTCTTTGAAGCTACCCGTTTCAAGTTTGTAAAAATAAATTCCGCTTGCAAGCCTGCCTGCGGCGGATTCCGAACTGAATTCAACTTCGTAATATCCCGCCTGCTTTGTTTCATTCACAAGCGTCATTACTTCCTTACCGAGTACGTCATATATCTTCAGCGTTACAAATCCTTCCTTCGGAATTGCGTAGCTTATCTTTGTAGAAGGATTGAAAGGATTCGGGTAATTTTGATTCAATACATAATCAGATATTATCCCGGTGTTTCCGCTTATTGATGTGGGAACTTCGCTTGTGTCAACATCAATGTTGTAAACCAATCCCCCGCTGCCAAATTGTCTTGCATGAACTGCCTTGCCGCTGGAAATCACAGTCCTTCCGTCGTTTGATGTATTGCAGTAAAACAGCGAGCCGCTTGTGCTCAGCTTATATATCGGTACACCTCCGAGAAAGGTCTTGAAAATATAAAGGTCATCAGTCATTCCATTAAAATCTCCCCATGAAGATGCCGCCAGTATATTTCCGCTTTTTGAAAATGATAGTCCCGTTACTTCATCGCCGCATCCCGTGTAAGTCCATTCCGGAACCCCGGAACCGGTTCTCTTAAATACTTTTACTTTTCCGTCATAAGAACTCGAGGTAATAAAATTCAATGTGCCTGCTGAAATATAACTTCCGTCATAAGTAATATCGACGCATGTGTACCAGTTGTAATAAGTTCCGGGCGGCTCGGTATTTTGCCAGAGAAAAGTATAAGTTGACCCGCTTCTCTGATACACTCTGAGATTACCGGTGTAATTTATAGTTGCGATAATGCTTCCGTCTCCGCTGATTCCCTGAATCGCCTGTGTTCCGTTGCTTGGCGTGGAAGGATTTATCAGCCCGTTGTATATTATCTGTCCCGTAAATGCATTCATCACATAAAATTCGGCATAGGTATTTACAATCAGCAGCGAATCATTACCCGACATTTTTATTCCCTGAATAGATCCTCCTCCCGTAGTTACGGTCGGATGAAGTCTGGTTTTCCACAGCGGAACCGTCGAAGATGAATTAAATCCGAAAATCGTACTTGAGTCATTTCTTGATGCGCAGCAAACAAGAAACTGTCCGTTCTTTGAAATATCAACAAAAGTTGCAATACCAGTATCAGCAAGTTGAGTAAGATCGAAATTAAAAAAAGGAGTGTTGCTTGAATTATTAAAAAGCATAACATTATGATAAGAGCCGAGAGCAATTACGCCGCCGGTATCTGAAATGCTGATGAAATTCAGATAACCAAGCGGATCGGTAGTATATTCCCACAACAGATTTCCGCTCTGACTGTTATAAAAAGAAATTCTCTTACTGTTTAGATTCCAGCTTGTAACACAGTACTTTCCATTGCCGCTCACAAGTGAAAAATCGCCAATAGCAGCAGGGTCATTGAAATTCCACCTGATAGTTGATGCGGCAGGAGCATTCTGCTGCTGATTACTTGTTACATCGCCGGTATTTTTATGAATGTTTTTAAATTCAGGATTAGGCTGAGGGTTGAGAATTGTTTTCTTTTTCAGAATACCGTTTTCTAAAACCGACGTTTCATGCTTTCCGATGAAATAGTCTTGTGAAAATGATGTTGAAGAAATTAAAAATAGAAATATTACATATTTCAGCATGTTTTCCTCCGTAATAAATTTTTTGAAATAATATAAAATTTGTTTTTAAATATACTATTGAACAACGGTATTTGAGAATATATTTGGCGAAAATCCGCAAAAATAAAAAGAAATTCAACCCACTTAACGACGATAAATGAGAATAACCTATCAAACTCAACTAATCGATTCGCAAATAATTTAATTTTGATTTATTTTTAAAGCTGGGGTTAGTGCAGTGCAGTTAGTTTTTGCTGTTCAGTGCAAAAGTGCAATACTAATCAACTGAATTTAATGAATTCCATCATCCGATTTTTTAATTTTCGCCTTTTACTAATAGCACTCAAGACATTTATGATTTTACTCGCCTCTTTCTTTTTAATGACCTTATAGAGTTCTCTCAGGTCTGTTTCGGTTAATGCCTGTTGCCTAAGTCTATTTATTATATCCGGACATGTCCTCAGCATGAATTTGAATGCATGATATGATCCCCAGCCGAGTTCGTTTGTAAATAATGCAATTATTTTTTTGTGCTGTGCATCTGTCATACTGTCGGGACCGTATATGTGACGCTTGATCTCTATGTCTAAATTATGCGAAGGATTTGTTATTAAAGAGCGTCCGAATTCTTCCATCAGCTTGTCAAACTCAAACCAATCCTGTTGCTTTATGTCATCCTTAGCCACTGATTATTCTCTTTCGCCTGCTCTGCTGAAATCATAGAACACTTTTTAACTTTCATTAAAAAACTTCCCTCACCCTCACCGATTTGAACGAGGGCTTTACTATTAAAAACTTTTTTCACTAATCCTTTCAGAATAGTTTTCTCTGAAAATTTAAAAACAAGTATGTCGCCTGGTTGCAATTGCCAATTGCCCGACGATCCTGTAAATTCAATTGCCATTAATTTTCCTCCATAGGATCAAACAACTCGCACTGATCGTCAGGCTGATTATTCGACCGTTTATTATATCCCGAATGACTGAAATCAGAGTCGATGTTTTCTTTAGTAGAGAATATATGCTGACACTTCTCGCAAAGTCGTACACGACTAATAACAGTATTATACTTCCTTGTATCGATTACTGTATTATCCTCCGCTCCGCACTTCGGACACTTCATCTTTAGGGTTGATTTTAGGTTTCCAGAATTCCTGGTGAATTATTTTAAGAGTGTTAGCCATGGCGCGAACCGAAGCTTTCTTTGTTGAACGCATTCCAATGTCGCACATGGTTTCAAGTTGTTTACTGTTTATGAATTCCTTCATCTTTCGATCAATGTATGATGTCTTATCAAACATCACAAGTACTGAATGCTGTAAATCGTTTTGATCGAAATCATTCATCAAAAACTTTCTCAGATTCCTCCCGTTAATTGCAAGATCAACCTCTTTATGCTCCTTGCGTGTCGCAGCTCGCTTAATAACAAATTCACACAGCTCTCCGAATGCAGGATCTCTAACAATATCCTCAAAGTTGTCTTCAAATTGCAGCAAATATTTTATTTTTGGAGCGAGTGGAGAGTTTCTGCGTCCACTCAATACATAGCTGATAGTTGCTTTACTTATATTAAGTATCTCACAAATCTGAGTACGATTCATTCAAATAGTCTTTGCTGTTCAGTTTTTCGTATTAAGTTGTTTGTTGCCGTTCTCTTCAGACTTTTGCCGCTGGATTGTTTAGCAAATCTCCTCCTTAGACAGCCTGCAGTCTTAAGCAGGCTTTTTGCTCTCCCTTCAAGATCTTCGACTGTGTCACGGATCATTTCGAAGCTGTCAGCATAATAATAACCTTTATTACTCTCAGCGATCGGGTGTCCGGTTCTTCTAAGTTGTCTTATAATATTTCTAATCGACGGTCCCTTAACGCCAAACAGCTGCTCAAGTTCTTCAGACTTAATGGGAAGTACATCATTATGAGATTTGACGCACTTAAGGACTTGTCGCTTGAGCAGCTCCATCAATTAAACCGTTTAAGGATTCGGTTGAACGTAAAAACCTTCTTCCTGCTTTGTTTCTAAACCTAACTTGTTGATAAACTTTTCATCAATCTTCATCTCGTTCAGGTCTTTCTTAATGCCGTCTTTATCTATCTCGCTTTTAGTGCGGATGTATTTGTCAGCATACTTCTTGCCGAGCGCCTTGATCTTGGCAATGATCACAGCAGGATTCAGATCCTTCAAGATCACAAGGCTCTTTGGCTTGACACGATAATACACTTCACCATTCTTAAGTACCTTCTTCATCCTGTTATCCATTTCGTGACGGTTCTTGTCACAGAACTCACGGATCTTCAATTTCACATAATCTATCTCATCTACTACATTCTGTTGAGGATCTATGTATTTTTTTTGAAGCGTTAAAACACCGTCATCGTATTTTCTTTGAAGTTCAAGTCTTTGCAGATCACGTTTCCGTAATCCCGGTAATTCCGAATTAACATCAGCCCAGCTTTCTATTCTTACACCATACTTTTGTTGAATTGGTTTCATAATTATTTCTGCTACTGACGATGGTGTGATCTTTAATTTAGTTTTTTCCATTTTATTTGATTTAAGGTTTTTGAATTGTGTTATGATAATTGTTTCTTGGGAATCTTAAAGCTTCTAAATTATGAATCAGGTTATCAAGGACTATTGCAGCATCCTCTTTCCTTAGTTTTGAGGTTTCCTTTAATTAACCCGTCAGTTATTGAAGCGAGTCGCATGATTGTTTCACTTAACCTCTCTTTACGCTTTCTCATTTCTGCTCTCCTCGAATTCGGATTCTTAATAAAGCTGTGTTAATTTTTTTCATTCTTATTCCTTTTCTCGATCTGTTCGAGAATTTTGATTATATGATCCGCCTGAGTGCGGCTGATTAAATTGAATAGAGGTTGAATCTTTGTATTCTTTATTTGCCAGGTTGTGAGACGTTTGAGAAGATCTGGACAATATTCGGTGATCTTAGAAAAGCTTACATCGATTGACCATTTAAATATATAGCGGGTAAGCTTTATTATTTTCTTGCGCTGAACATCTGTCATTTGATTAGTTTTGACTCCAAGCAGCGCACCGGTTGTTTCCATGTTTGCCTTCACTCTTTTCGTGACAGCCAGTAATTCATTGAAGAAGCTTTTAGCCTCCTGATCCGTCAAGCTTGAAACACCCCCATCACTATTCTTATTCTCAAATAGCAGTGATGCCGGCCGGCGATTTATAATTTGTGTGATGCTTTCCCTCAGAAAGTCGTCCGCACCCTCAGAATAAATTATACAAGCCATGCCGTGTATCTTAGCATTGTAATAAGCACGCTCTGATTTATATCCTTTAAACATTTCTCTCTAAACTCTCTAATATATATATAATTGTGTCGTGAATGAGCCATATTATTATTGCGATGAATAATATCAGTCCGACAAGTTTAAGAAATCTTCTAAAACCATGCTTTCTCCGGTAATTAAGCTTTCTCCTCCGCTTGTAATCTCTGTAGGCAAATGCGATCGCCTTATAATTCTCACCCATAATGTTTAGTCTCCGATTTCTACTGCTTTTATTTTTTTAAGATCACTTTTAATATCGACTCCCATGTCTTCAGCATCTTCAAGCAGCTGCTGCATCCGTGTCTCATATTGTAGCATGGTTTTTATTGCAGAGGTTTTCTTCTGACCTAAGTCAATGAGCTTCTTACCTGTTTCTGTTAGAGATAATGCCTTTCTTAACGCCTTTGCTTTAGCTTTGCTGGCTTTGATCTCGTCATGCGCATCCAGTATCCTCGACTGGAGTTCAATGTACTTCTGTATAAGTTTTTTCTTTGGAACAAGCTTGCCATTTTCTCCTTGCTGAACTTTGACAAGTGTTCCGCCATTTAAAGCGACTTTAGCTATTCCGGTATTCATGTTGCAATCTCCTTTCCCGTCAAATTGACGGAGTTATGTTTGTTGAATAAATTTTTTAATTCAGTGTTATAAAAGTGTTTTTGAAATTTCCATTTACATACAAATTCAAGGTTTGGTCGGCTGTAAAATGAAATTGAAATTGTGTCGCTGTTGGAATATATCCTGGCAAAGTATGAACCGCTAAGATCCTGAATTGTATTAAAAAGCTTGATCTGATCCCATCCTTTTGTTCGTGACTTTATTAATACACTATCACTCATAATCTCCTGACTTTAATATTGCGTCTATATTTTCGATCTCTTCATGGCTCAATTCTGCGATCTCCTCTGAAGCTTTACGCCCTCGTTTCTTTTGCTCAGGGATAATAACTTCCTTAGCTTTGAATTCAGCATCCTTCATGATCGAGATTGTTTTTTCCGTCAGCAGTTTCCTTGTATCTGTCAACTGCCCTTTCTCATTTAACTCTGGTGAAAATGAGCTGAAGTTTTCGGCAATTGCAATGTTGACAGTATTCTCTGCATAGGCTCGGATAAGCTTAAGATTTTTGTTATTCAAGATTGCAACGTCTTTGCGTTTTGCCTCAGGCATTTTCTCGCGCATTCTATACAGCGTAGCGACCCGCTCGCCTTTTAAGATCATCTCGCCTGTCTTTTGGATTAATATGTCTTCCATTGCGTAGATATCGATCTCGGACAGATCGAGTGGAATGTAAGTACAGAGGTAATTTCTTTCCTGAAGGACAGGATCAAGCAGGTTATCCAAATCGACAGTATAGACACCGAAGTTGCCGAGTGACAAATGCTGTAATGACATATATGCCACCTTACTTACCATGAATGCGGATCTTAGCTTTACAGGGTCTAAGTATTGCGGTTCGTAATATAAATATCTATTTTCAAAATCTTCACGAATTGAAATTTCAATCTTTTCGTAATTGTCCGTTCTGCTTCTTGGTTTTCTCTGATAAAAGCCCTCCATGTAATCGTCGAATTTTGAAATGAACTCATCAATTGTATAGTCACAGAGCTCAGGTGACATCTTCTCTCCGGTGTGGCGGACTTCAGATCTTCCTCCGCCGATGTAATTATTCCACTCTGTGCAGAACTCATTTTTCACAAATCCGAATATTCTTTCCTGTACTGCTTTGTGCATCCAGTCATAAGCTTTGCCTGAGTCGTGGACGATCCCAAGCCGGTTAAGAAACTCCTGACATTTTTTCGAAGAGGCTAAACCGTTGTCCATCAGTATGCCTTTGACCGGTCTGCCGGTGTTCATCAATGCTTTTAGCATTAGTAGTTTGATGTCGTCAGAATTGAAATTGTCCGTCTGGATGTGATAAGCGATTGGATAAAACGTTTTGCACTCTATAACTGTCCATAAGTAAACCTTTCTCTTTTCCCATTCATCTTTGACTTTATTATAAACAAGTGCGCCGTCTACTTCCATCACGTGATCATCCATTGCATACCATTCCATAAATCCCATGTCGGCTGTGAATGCCCCCTCGACATAAACACGGTTTTTCATCAAGTGGCTGAGATTGTTTTTTGCCTGATGCACTAAGGAATGAGCAAATCTGTCATTTAGTTTTCGGACATTATCGTAAACTGTCGAAAACGGTATAGAAGCTATTTCATAGAATTCTTCCCTCTTTTGTGCATACATTATCATTCTCTCGCAGATCGTCCTAAGCGATGGACGTTCGGCTTTATTATTATCATATTGCAGATAGTAAAGAGATTTAAATTTTTCATAAACGGCAGGATTAGCTAATTGAGGATTTTTATTTGCGAAAATGTCACTTCTTCTCTGCCTCTTAAGGTTGGACGTGTCTTCGATCTTTCTGTAGCATGCTGCTTTTGACCATCCGCGCAGTTTCACACCGCGCTTCTTCCAGGCATTAACAGTTTCGACCATTTGAGCGACTATCTTATTGATCTCCTTACACCGGAATCGCTTGCCTTCCTCAAGATCTTTAGGACGGTATGCATGAGCTTTAATAGCGAGCAGCCCCAGCTCACGGTTTACCTGTTCTTTAAGAGCGAGTTTCGTATCATCCGAGAGCTCTAACTCCGGATCTATTACAAACGTAACTCCGCCAATTTCCTTCTTAAAGATTTTTTTCTGCTCTAATTGGTAGTAAAACGCTCTCCTGCCAATCTCCTTTAGTTCAAGATACTCACTTAGTTCAATCATATTTAGAATAAATTAAATTTAGAGATAATTACCCCAGCACCGAATCCGACGAAAAGCGCGAAGCAGATCCAAAATGCGGACCTGTCAACCTTGTCGTTTCCCTGTTGTAGGTGGTTATACAATTGTAATTTTTTCTTCATGCGATCTCCTCCGTACTAATGCCTTGTAATTTTAGATTCTCTGTAATTTCTTTTATTAACTCCGGTACTTCAAAGCTGCCCCATCTTTTACTTTTTGTTTTCCTGAGCTTCTTTAGTAGCGTTACAGATGAGCTGTAGTACTTGCCTATTCCACAACTCGCCGTCAGGTACTCTTGAATTGTCTGTTTCATTGTGCTTTTTTTAAGGTTATGAAATTAGTTGTGATTTTAATATCAAGCAATTTTGCTGTCATATACGCATTGAAAAAATTTGTTCTTGAAATTACACACGGATTGCAAAGCAGTCCGCTTAAGATGTCATAGCTCTTATATTGATATTTGCTTTTTGAGATGCTGTAGTACTTTCTGAATATTTTATTGTGGAGTTCAAAGGACAGCTCTGTGATTTGACCATCGTTCATTTTGTTTCCTCCTTTGTGCTGCCGTAAGAGATGTTGTACATTGCAAACATTAATACCAGGTCTATTTCTGCTTTTAGCTTGTCAGTTTCATCCGGCGTTAAATGCTGCATCACTGCTCCGTGGCATCCGTCATTCACAGATCCCTTCACGACTTTATATGCTTCATGATCACTGAACACAACCACATCGCCTAAACGGAAGACAATTGAACTAAGTGAAACATCCTTTGCGTCGCGGACATCGTAGACATGATAATCAAAAACCGGGTATTTTGATATCTCGATTCTATCCATTCTTTTGTTCCTCCTCTGATTGCTGCATATTCAGACGATCAAATTCCTTTTGTATCTCCTGAGGGGAATTCACTCGTTTCATTCTTTCACGAAGCTCATCATTGCACTTCTCAATGTACATATAAATGTCATTAAGGCTCTTGCCGCATGTATGGGGAATGTAGATCCGTGTGTTAAGACCGTACTTGATATTATCGCAAGCTTGACAAACGTTTATTCTGCTCATTTTATAAACTTTCGATAATTTATTAATTATTTGAAAAGGGAATTATTACGCTATTAATTTTCTTTACTATTTCGGTGATATTTTTTTGCTTTCTTGATCCATTCAGAATTTCAGACAACTGTGATTCCTGCATCCCAAGTTGGCTTGCAATCCATTTTTGTTTCACCCCAGAATCCTTAATTCTTTTCTTAATCATTTTTAATGATTGATAATTATATTTCATATTACTAATTTATTGTGTGAATTATTCTTCACAATAATACTTACAATTTGTAAGTAAGTCAATAGCTAAATGCTCTCATAATGAAACCCTCAATCGATCCAGAAACCGTTAGTGGCAGAATCACTTATCTAATGAAAGTTAATGGGGAAATTAAAGCATACAAATTGTGTAAGGAAACTAATGTGCCTGAAGGAACATTTAGTAGAAGTATAAAGACAGCTGACACATGGAAAATAAGCCATTTAAAAAAGATAGCAGATTATTTTAAGGTCTCACTTGATTACTTAATAAGTGGCAACACTAATAACATTAATGAAAAATTGCAAATTGAAAACAGGGCATTGAAGGATGAAGTGCGTATGCTTAAGGACAAAGTGGCTACTTACGAAGCGATAGCAAGCAAACTTAACAAAGTTAATCCCAGGTCCTCAGAAGTAAAGAAATAAAAAACTGAACGGCATAATCACGGGAGAAATGTTGCCGATACAACTTTTGTTGATCCCGAAATTGATGAGGTTACAACTACTATAAACGCAACATGTATTCAGTCAATAGCATTTCTAAGATAAGCCAGTCAAGAATACTTACTAAAAAATTAGAGTCTTTAGACGGAGATAAACTTGACGAACAATTCGACAAAGACCTAAAAGCACATATCGATTTGACTGCTTCTGAATGGATTGAGAAGGGGTGGATAACCGCTTCAAAGAAATAAGAAGACTGCTTCCTTTTATTTTAGTTCTCATAATTTTGGTTAAGATGTTTATTTAAATTTTCTTTCATTCATTACTATTATACCGGGCGCAACAGATCTGTATTCTTCACCTTCAGTAACCTCCTGCGGTATCATTCTTTGCGAATGCCACAATGCGTAATCAACTGCTGCCGACATGTGGGACCATAAACCATTTGTCACGACAATAAAGCCTTCAGCTCCTTCTTTGTACTTAGTGAACTTCCGGCACATGATTGAGTGCTTACAATTGTCGTAGATCACAAACGATTCTTTATCAAGAAGATTGTTTGTGTTCTGAACTCGGTCTCTCACCGGTGGGTTTTCGTTCGGTATTGTTATGTGGCAGTTAAAGCCGGCATTAACAAAACTGTCTCTTACAATCCGTGCATCAGTGACTCCGATCTTTGCAGAGCTCTTCCGTTGCTTAGCAGCCGCGTCCATAAATATATTTAATGAGTAGTCAAGCTTTCTCGAATCAGTTATGCCGGAATATTTATCAAGCATTCTATTAATTATCAGCTGACAGAGCTCATCAGTATTTGAATCATGAATTTTATATTCATCAATTTGCCTTCGGATGAATTTGTCGAGCCACAGCTCACCGGCGCACATGATCCCGACATTGAAATCAAATCCAAGCAGGAGTTTAATTATGCTTCCGCCCGGCTTTGGCATTAAAAGGTCTTCAGATTTTTTCTTTGTAGTATCTTTATACCGGTATACAGAAATTCCTTTGACAGAAATATTTTCACCTTTAATCAATACTCTCTGAGTTTCTTCGTCATAGTTTCTTTCAAGACGCTCAATAAACTCTTTTGTGGCAAATTTATTTTCAGTCGTCGGAATTGTGACCTTAAAAGTTTTGTCATCGCCGTAATAATCGTTCTCACAAACATTGTGCCCCCACTTCTGCTCAAGCGGTTTTATGGTCGAAGCAAAAAACACTTCATTGATCACAGCGCGGGGATCTCTTGCCCTTGCAATTACAACTTCAAAAGTTTCTTTCTTCTGCAGAAAACATTCATCAATGCCTGCAGCTGCGACGGTAGGACCTGCAAGCGAGTCAGGATCATAACCGGAGGCAATTAAGAAGTGTCCTATCTCCTCCTCCTTGCTTCCCCATGCAATGTCAAAATAATTTACACCCTTGATCTCACGGCTCTCATATTCGATTGAATTGTCTTTACAAATGAGCTTAAGGCTTTGCGTAGTAGTAAGATTAGAATTCGACTGCGTTTGGATGACGAGCAGTACTTCTAATCCCATATTTGCCCAGTTCAGGAAAATACCCTCAGCGCAAAAAGTGTATGTCTTTCCTGATCCGTATCCTCCAATGACATACTTATCCGGCTTTGTGGAATCGTGGAATGCACGGGGTTTGTCCTGGATAACATAATTCGGGAGGAGCACTTGGATTATCTCCGACCGGCTCATTGTCTTAAGATCGAGATTAGTATTTTTATACTGTCTCCGCTTCTTCTCGATCTTCGCCTGCTGTAAAAGTGTGATAGCGCTCATAACTTACTCTGTAGTATATTTTTCTACCAACGAAAATATTTCGTCGAACGAGATATCCGGTTTAAGTTCTTTGCAGATTTTTTCCAGGACTTTGAAATTTGGATTTAGTCCGTCGATCTTTCTTTCAAGCCGTGTATGCATTCTCATAATTGCTTCAAGATCCTTCACAGTTGAATTAGACTGCTTTGCAATTCTTATTTTCTCTTCGAGAAGCTGAATTAATTTGCTTCTCATGAATTGCATCCTGTCAAGCTTAAGTTTGTTGTTGTCGTCTTGAGTCCTGTTGCCGGCATTACACAGGATCATAACAATGTCATTAGCATCCTCTTTGGTGATCTCGATTTTTAGTTTGCCAATCTTTAATGTGATGTTTGAACTGTCAGATACATATTCAAGGTTGAAATGTTTTTCCAAAAATTCTTTTAAACCTCTGGTGATCACCTTAGGGGCTTCTGTAATTTCAGCATCCTTAACTTTCTTTGAGATCTTACTAAGCTTGTGAGACGAAACGCCTTTTAGAAATTTCTTTGCATCTTTCCTGGTCTTTCCGGATTTAATGATCTCTGACATTACGGCGATATCCTTTTTCGCAACAGGTTTCTTTTCTTTGCCTGCATCACTACGGACCTGCCTGAGTGACGGTACAGGTTTTTTAAGATGACGGTAAACTGTCGCCCGTGAGATCTTGTAAGCTTTGGCAATCTGGGTGATCGCAGACACCTTCTTTGCCGCGTCAGTGATCTTCTTGATTTTCTGAATGTCCTGTTCGAACTTAAAATTATATTTCATAAAAAATTGAATTTAGAAAAATATGAATCCGAGGGATCCGTCAAACCAAAATTCTTTCTGAGTATATTCCTGCCGTGCATTAAGGGAAATATAAAATTGTGGCGCAAGTTCAGCTGTAACATTTCCGCCGTATAATCTTCGCGCTTCTGATCCGGCAAGTGTGGTAACACCGGCATAAATCTTAAATGAGTTCTTTTGAAGTAACATGTAAGAGATCCCGGGACCTGCAAACAAATAAGTATAGCCGTCTGAGAAAGCAGTCATAACGATTGCAGAAGTTATAAGCTTGTCGCTGACAAACTTTACTGTGGGCTTAACGGTAGTATTAACCAGGTAAAACTGCGGAGTGTGATAATCCTTGAACTTAAACCCCTGTCCGATCTCGAAGGGCAGTTCGAAGGTTTGCGACTTCGACATTGAACAAACAAACAAAAAGATGACTAACATTAAAGTTTTCATGCACGTAATATTTTAAATTAATTAATGGTTGGTTACGCATATAATTATAAATTGATTACCGATATTACCGCATTGAGAATATCAGGATAATCTTCCTCTGGAATGACCAGATATGGTCTTGCCTGAATTGTAATTGTGTGAGCCTTCGAAGTCTGCTCCACAACTCGTTTATGCTTCCTGCCTGCAAACACTCTGCGTCTGCTTCCAGAGGCGACATCTTCTTTTCTTTGTCTAAATCGCAATGTTCTTGACGGTACATTGATCACACCGCCTTCATGCTGAATTCTTGAGTAAGCAGCTGCAAGAGGACCTGGCATGATCGTAACTTCTATTCCAGATTGACCAAACTCTGTTTGCGCTTGTATTTTTGACATGTCACCTGAATCAGTCAAGGTCTTAGAGCCTGATACTTTCTTTTTTTTCTGCGATGGAATCCACTTGACCGGTCTTCCTTCATCTTCGAAGTTTTGCATTACTGATCTAATCGCCTGTGTCTCAAGTGCATTTGCGATTCGCTTCAGGTCAAGCCCTTTTAGATTCTTTAGATTATTTTCAATTTCCTCTAAGCTCATTTGTTTATTTTTATTAAGACGCCTTTGCGCAGGTCATCAAGCTTTTCATATCCGTAAGTTTTTACTTCACTTAAGGCTCCGCCTTTTGATGTGATCACCTGAATACTGTCAGGTAGAAATTTTATAAAATAAATTGTTGAGACATAAACTTTATTTGAAGAGTCATAAGATTCGATTCCCCACACTTCATTTGACACTGCAAATAATTTTGAATCCTGTTTCAGACTTTCCTCGACGATCGAATCTTTAGCCGGCATTTTCCCGTTTGCATATTCTTTCATGCGGTTAATAACTGTATCGATGTCTTTGTTCTTCAGCTCGGAGTCAAGCCACTTATTCCAGATCGAATGCGTAAGCCCTGAGTTACGTGCAAAGTCCTTTGATATGCCTGCATCCTTAATGATCTTCTTTTCATCTTCATCAGTGCGGAGCGGGTTTTCAACTTCTTTGCCGGTTATCTCATTTTGAGTTAGAGGCTTGACATAACACCTACATCCGAATCCGTTAGGACACCAGATCAATTTCCAAATTGGGTCATCGAGGTAATAAATCTTATCGTCGAGTGATCTGTGTTCCGTCCGGACTTTATTGTCCTTCCTTGTTTTGTAATGACCAGCGACGTAGATACCTGCACCCGTGATCTTGTTCCACATCGAGCCGTGATAGGCGGAGCTGACAGCTGTCCGGAAATTTGTTTTTAAATGTCCGTCAGGAGGCGTTTTGCCGTCGTACTGGTATTGCGAAATTAACTCCTTTGCCTTCTCTACAAATATTTTTTTAGGATCCTGTTCTTTGTCGGACTTCAGTGTTTCACGGGCAAGCAGCTTTAATTTTTCCTGAAGATCATAATTCAATACACCGGCAACAGTGAAGCATTCAGTCATGAAGTTTTGGAGAATACTCTTCTCAGTACCGGTGTATTTTATTTTAAAAAATTTTTTATCCGATTCGTACTTTGACGGGGGACTCTTGAGCAATCTGCCTTTATCAAAGCCGTACAGAACGCCTTTAAAGAGATACTCTCCAGTGTTAAGAATCAGTTCAACGTCAGAATATTTATTCAGATCCATTTTTAAAATTAATTTTAAAACATGTCACGACTCATTACGGGATCAAAACCTGAAACTATTACAGAGCTTTCAGGAGTTGGCTTGGGATCTTCGGCAAACGGTAGTTTACCCTTGCCTGCAGAAATATCTTTCAGTTTTAAAATTGCATCTTCATACTTTTCTCTCGCCATGTCCGGGACTCTGTTTGACTGCGTCCTCGAATGCAAATTATAAATTGTCAGATCAGCGCAAATTCTTTTAATCATCTTTGGAACTTCTTCCAGCGGAACAGACACACGTGATGCGCAGTAGAAATCTATATCGTCTCCGGCGTCTGCAACTGCAGTATCAAGGTTTGCATCAACACCTCCGGTAAGCTCGGTGTAATCGGCTTCTGTAATAATCGAAAGGATATAATCTTTATCTATATATGGATGTGCCATTTTATTTAGCGGCCTCCTTCCCCGCTTCAAAAAATATTTTTTCAAGATAATTTGATTCGTAAGTATTTTCTTCTGCTTCTTCGTCTTCGTTGCCGTCTATCTTTTCTTCATCGTTGTCATCAATATCTTCTTCGTTGGGTTGCTCTGGAGTTTCGACATCTTCGAGATCAACCCCAAACTGCTCCTCTAAAGCTTCGTGTGTCGGAAGCACACCGATGTCTTTTAAGTTCTTATTTATTTCGGACTGAAGTTTTTTGTCTTCAAGGGTTGATATTTTAATATAGTTGAAATGCGGAAGTTTGCCGGGTGATGAAAAATTAATCACAATTAAACGATGAAGAAGGCTGCTGAATGCATTCTCGCAAGTCTTAAGATTCATCTGAAGTATAAGTTCTGAAATTTTTTCTTTTACCTTCAATGCTGCAAGCGATCCCTTCTCTCCCATCTGCGTTGTTTCTTCTTCACCCGAGTAAAGAATTGTTATTTCAGAATTCCAGTAACTTATTGCCGACAGATACAGATTTCCCGCCTGTCCTTTTTGAGAATCGTTTAACAAATCAATTTCAGTGCCATCAGGATAGATATAAGTGCCGTGTGTCTTTGCGCCGTCAGCCGCTTTGACAAGCTCATCCTTTGACTGAGCATTAAGAGGATCATATTTCATCTTAGTTGTGGGTGATGCCCATCGCTCTAAGAATATGTTCATGTCTTTTACATTATAATTCTTGCAATAGTTTGCAAAGGATAGTGCTATGGCGATCCCGTTCATGAATGCGTTGTCATGATCTCCGTCGATCGCATGTACGTCAAGTATTTTTAAAGGATGAACTTCTACCTGTGGAAATTTTGAGATGTCTATTCTGTCAGGGAAGGCAGTAAGGTTAGATCTGAGTTTAACCTGGTCAAATAGATCCACATTGAGAAAAGAATATTTTCTCGTGTTCTCATCATAGAGATATAAGAAGTTTGGAATTGCTCTTATCTCTGACGGCAGCCAGTAACCGTTTTTCAATTCATAATTAATTTCAAAACGCTTAATGCCTGTTTCGTTTGCTTCGATGGCACTCGTGAAAAATTTAGACAGTGCGACTCCGAGATGTTCGATCAGAAGCTCAGCAAACTTAACTCCTTCTGCCCACTCACCGGTTACTGTAAATTGCTCCATGAGTATTGCAGCTTTCAGTTTTCTTTGCATTGTGCGTATCCTTGTATCACGTTTGGAAATTGTATCGAAGTATTTAAAAAAATAAAACGGGATACCGCGCCGCGCCCAGTCGATGTAGTTCAAGAGATTTTGTGATTTCATTCCGGAGAATTCGCGTGTGTAGATATCATACATGTAGTTTGGATCATGCGTTGATATTCCTGAAGCTGAAAATTCTTTGGGCCTTAGCTTTCCGGAAATTTCATTCTTAACTATTGAAAAAATATTTTTAAAAATGTTTCCGCTTGGTTTATACATAATTTGGTGTTTTTAATAGTGTTTTTTTCATGTGAACTTTTTATCAAACCATATTATAGGAAGATCAGTGGAAATTTATTAAAAAGTTGATTTTTTGAACATCTTAAAAACAATCGTGCATTTGTAAGCCATATTTAAACTTTTTCTAAGATTTTTTTGAAAACCCGATTCGCTCATAAATGCGTCAGGACGGGCGATTTAAGGCAGAGGCGAGACACTATACCACTCGGTACTTTGTCAACGATGTTAACAAAAAAGGGATTTTTGTCAACGCTTCCGCAACTGATTGTCAACACTTTGTTAACACTTTTACTAATCAGTTTCCAAAAAAGTTTAAAATATCGCTGAAACTCCGCAATAGTTATTTTTTTTTTTTTTTAGTTTCCGACCTAAAACGACTGACAAAAAGTTCAATGTTTGATTTCTTTACATAAATGCATTTTTTCATGTTAGTTATTCTCAAATAGCGTTAAAACTGTCCCGAAATTTTCCCCTTGCGTGATATGGTGTTAACACTGAGGGAACACTTGTTAACGCTTTGTTAACTACCTATTTTGAAAAGAACCTTTGTTTATGAGTCGTTTTTAGCATTTCTTTAATTTTTTTGCCTGATTTCGTTTCACTTTTGTGAAAAAAACTCTAAAAAACCTTAATTCCAAGCTGGAATCCAACACTGAAAAATTATATTGTTAACTCATGTTATAGCGTAAGTTCACATCTCAGGGCATAAACTTTTAGATCCCTGTCACGGGCAAACAAATTAATTGACTTCAAACGGGCATAATAGATCGCATCCGGATAGACAAATTCCTGACCTTCAAGAGCCGAGAGTAATTCAGAGACAAGCTGAAGCGGATGTTTAACTGCTGTAGTTTTGTTTGCTATCAAAAGTAAAAAATCAATTCTCGATGCTGCAGTATTTTTTTCGGAATCTTTTGAGACCGGGAAAAATCCGTTCACCTCGACAAAGCAGCTCGGATGTTTTTCAGTCCAGTTACCGGTGTCACCTTCATACTCGTTTGAATATTCCTGAACGTGTCGAAAAGCAAGCGCAGCCTTTATGAATTCAATGAGATCTTCCAGTACTGTATTTAGATTTACCATTGCCTGTATTTATGTAACACAAAAATATAAAATTCCGAAACGCGTAATTATGCAAAAAACCCTAAATGCTTCAATTAGAACTTAGGCTATTTTATTAGTGCGAATATAAAATTATTTTTGCTCTCACAGTTATACACAAAAGTATATCTAAACCATAAATATATTTTTCAAATGATTGAAGCCGACAAGAATAAATTCTATCATGTCTTTACCGCCGGAAGTTTTCCTACTTATGACTGGGAGCATAATGAGTGGACGACTTTTGAAGTAAAGAAAGACTGGGTTAAATCTGTATCGGACGCTTACGATGCAAAAGTTCACAAGGCTCCGCTTTGGATCGGTCACCCGTGGTATTCAGGCGCGCCTGCTGAAGGCTGGATTGCAAAATCAAAATTCGAGGGCAAGATGCTTTTCAATTCATTCGAATACATCGATGAGAATTTTGTGAAAGCAGTTCAGGACAAAAAATATTTATATGTATCCTGTGAGTTCGGTAGGGTAATGGGAATCGATAACGATTACCAGGTAGCACTCGGAGCAACAAATCTTCCGAAAGTATCCGGACAAAAACCGCTTGAATTCGAAGGTCAAAATTTTACAATGGCAAAAGGGCATTCTGTATTCTGTCCGATCGATGAGAGATTCACAGCCGAGATCGCGAAAGATTTTACAGCCTCATCTAAAAAATTCTTTTTTCAAAATCAAAATACCAAAACGATGGATCCTATTCTAACAAAGCTTGCGACCGTATTTGAGATCGACGTGAATGTTCATGCCACGGACGAAGCAATATCACGGCAGGCTATTGAAAAGTTTTCAAAGCTGTCATCGAGAAATTCTGTACTCGAAGATGAAGTAAAATCATTAAGGGCAGAGAGAGTCACATCTGTGTTAAACTTCGGACTGGAGTCCGGAAGGATCTTACCTGCAGACAAAGAGACTTATGAAACTCTGCTTAACTCAAGTTTCGAAGCAACAAAAAAAGTTATTGAGAAAATGCCGGTCAATCCTGCATTCGATCAAAAAAATAAAGTTTCCCCAGCGGACAAAGAAGTGGTTGATCCATCTGGAAACAGAGATGACAAATTTTCAAATGAGGACGGTACTAAAATGAATTATGATCAGTTCCTCGCTAAGGTTGAAAAGGATCCTTCATTCGCAAAGAAATTTACAAATGAAGAAATCTTCTCGATCCCCGGCGCGGATAAACTTTACCAAAGCAAGTAACAAGAAACTTTAAAAAATTTTAGAGTTGACGGAGAATCGGACTTTAAAATTTTCTTAAATCTTAATTATACTAATATGGCTTTAAACCCGGTAATTACAAGCTCAATGGTCATTAAGGGATTGTACGAGTCGCATGCTCTTTTCAACAGGTGCAGAAGGGATCTTGACGGTCTTGTGACATCCAAATGGGCACAGAGCGTTGATGTCCCAAGAAACCCGCAGCTTGTGGTTAGAGGTACAGCTGCTGCTTTAGGTTCAGCAGACAGGAAAAAAACTAAGGCGGATATGTCGACTGTTAATGCACCGTTCCAGCTCCGCCTGATCCATATCACCGAAGAGTATGAGTCAAGGGCGGAGACAAACGGCGATGCTCTTAGTGCATTTGTCTCTGACGTTGTTAGAGCTTTTGAAAAAGACTTTAATATGCTGTGTATGAATGAAGCGCTTGCATCGGCAGTGCTCGCCGGCGGAGAGAACCTTCAGGAATGGACAGGTGATGAGCTTCAGAAAAAAGATCTCGACAGAATCAAAATGTATTTCATAGGAAAGGAAATTCCGGAAGAAGATCAGATCGTAATTGTTCCAGCGTCTGCCGGTGAGTCCTTTAAGAACATTGACATTGTAAAAAACGCGATGGCTTTCAACAAAGACCTTCTTGAAAAGGGTGTTGCTGTAATTGACAAAGTTACTTACCTGATTTCTGCGAACCTTGATCTTGTCGATGACAAGCCTGCTCTTGTCGGACTATATTCAAAAGGACTTGCATTCGTGATCAAGAAATATCTCGATCGCGAAGAAGCATGGAACACTGAGGCAACGGTGAAGTACATCGATTACATGGCTTATGTTGCAGCTAAGCTTACAAAGACAGAGTTCAGTATCGGGCTCGTTCAGCCGTAAAAGCTTTTAAGGGTCAATAAGCTCTTTTAAGAGTGAACTTATTTTTCAAAAAAACAAACTAAACTTTCAACTTCTTATGAAGATAACAAAATTTTTAATAGTCACTTTATTTGCCTTCCTGTTTACAGGTGGGCTTTATACTCAAACTGCCTTTTCACAGCCTGCTCTGTTCACGAAGAAGGATTCTATCAAGGCATTAGACTCCATTTCGACAATTAACCCCGCCGGGCAGTACGAGAAGGGAGCGTTTACATTGCGTTCGACCGCTGTCGGAGATACGCTTAAGCCGCAGGTGAGGTATGGTACGTCAAGTGAGTGGGTCACAACTTCGGTCAAAAATCTCCGAACGTTGGCAAGCGACACAAACATTGTGCTTACTGCGTCGAGCTGGCCTGTAGACTTCGAAATTAATAATCCGTGTATCGTCGGCTTCAGATTAATAAGCATTCCGGCAATGGTAGCGACGCGCCGGACGCTGATTAATTATCGCCTATGGCGACACGAAAATTAAAAGAGATTTCTCCGTTAACTCCGGAGGGTTGTGTTTTCGATTTGTCTCAACCCTCCTATTTTACTAAATCAATATTATAGAAAACAATGAGTGGAACGAAAAAGCGCATTGTAACCGAAGAGGATCTGAAGACAAATCCTGATCTTGTCGCTCAAGGTATTAATGTCGGTGATGAAATTGAGATTCCGGATCCGTCGCAGGAGAGCAGTCCAAAGACTGACGGTAAAAAAAAATCTAAGCAGCCACACACGAATAATAAATCCGGTAAGAAAGATATCGGAAAAGGTAAAATTCGAAAAATAAATACTAAAGACTCAGGTGGTGGAGAGGATACAATTTTTAGAGTAGCTTTGACTATCTCAAGAATAGTCGAAGTGCCGGCACCAAACAAACACGATGTCTTTGAGATACTAAAGGAAATGAAGATCGGTGAGTTTATTAACAGGGACAATGTAAGTCTGCTCGGGCGATAAAACAATTTACCGCGGGGTAGAGAAGCTGGTATCTCGTCTGGCTCATAACCAGAAGCTCGACGGTTCGAGTCCGTCTCCCGCTACAATATAACCCGATAAGACCATGAAGGTGCAATAAAATTCTTCTGCATAATGGGGATGAGGAAGTTGACAGCCGGGGAAAGATCGGCAACCTTTTAAAACAATAATTTCACTGAATGACAACTGAACGAAAGAAATACTTCTGGGATAACTGGTCATTTAAAGACAGCCTCTATTATGCAACTGTGCTTATCTGCGGCATTGTTGGATATATCAGGCTTGAATCACGTGTTGAATATAATAAAATTATGAGTGACCAAAAGCAGGAAATGATGATGAAACAGCTGGACGAAGACAAAGTAAGCATGAGTGCAAAGCTAAATGAAATCAAAACAGAAATTAAAGAACTTAGAAATATATTTATTAACGAATCTATAAATAAATAAATCATGACTTTCTTTCAAGAGTGGCGCAAGCTAATTATCTGCATAGTTTTGTTTATGCTTCTCTTCGGACTGCAGTATTTTACGGACTATGATTTTTCCGGCACTCTGAAGACTTTAATTGATTTTGCATTAACTCTTCTCGGTGTAAGCGCGTTAAGGTATTCAGTGCTGTCAACGAGCGAGAGGAATGCTTTACGAAATGATCTGCCAAAGAAACCGGATGAAGGATATCCGGACCCGATGGTTCGGCACCCTTTGGATCAATAATTTTTCAAAACTTAAATAATATTATTCCCATGAAATCTATAGAAATCGAATTTCCGGCTGGCACTGAAGTTGTAGTAATGTTAAACAATAATTTTGTTGCAACAAAAATTCGAGCAGTGAGATACAGCGAATCTGTTGAGATCAGAAGAGACCCGGCTGGACTGCAGTTCGAGCAGGTAAATACAACTCTATTATACAGCACTTTTGCCTCGCCGAACAGAGCTCTTAGTGCTAAAGACATAGCGCTGACAAAAGAAGAACTTATGCAAAAGAAATTTTCAAACTAAATAACAAAACAAAATGGCACTTGGAAAAAATAATGCTCGCATCCGCTCCCACATGGGAGATAACGGACATCTGAAGTACGGTAACCCTGGGGCCTGGTCACAGATTGGAAAATCGAACAGATGGTCATTGACTTATGAGCTCGGAGATAAAGAGGCTGTTATGGCTGATGAGACTGTTGTCTCAATGCAGTCCATCAGAAAGGTGACTCTTGAAATAGATCTTGCACAATCTCACCCGGAAGAAATGGCTCTAATTGACCAGTTGCGCAATTCAGAAACCGGTATAGAATTTTGGGGTGATGCAGGCAAGATTGGAACTGAATATTGCGAAGTTTACATTCCTGACTTAATTGTCACCGGTTCGACGAAGCTTGAAACACCTGCAGGCGACAATATCAAGATACAGCTGAATCTGAAAGTGAATCCGCAGTCAGATGTTTTTGAAGTCCAGGATGTCGATTTACCGACAGCCACAAACCATGGCGGGACAGCAGTCGAGAGCGAAAACGAATTCTTTGCTTATTTCGTAGTGATACCTGATTAAAAACGGCTTTGCCGCTTTTTTTTATTTTCTCTAACATTGAACAAACAAAAAGTCTCGTCTAAATTTTTTACGGGACTTTTATTTTTAAAGCTTAAATTTTAAAAGGTCCCAAAAATGCTCGACAAAATATTTTCTATGTTTAAAGAAAAAACCGCACCCTCGAAAGTGCCAGTCGACGGAAAAATTCATTATAAGTTCAAATGCGGCTTTATAGCCTGGCAGGAAGAGTTAAATTTACAACAGGATGAAGAACTTGCTAAAGTATTGCTGAACATTAACATTGCATACCTTAATGAAAATTCAGATATAAAATCTTTGCTTGGATTATTGATGCAAGAGAAAATTTTAAACAAAGTTCTAAATATAATCCTGATAAGCAACGATTGCTCTGAGGTTAATTACGATCTGCTGAAAAATTCAGAATTGGAGGTAGTGTTTAAAGATTTTTTTTCTTTAAATCCTACGGCGATGAAATTATTGAAGAATACCGTAGGAGAAGCGATTTCAAAACAGAAGACCCTCTTTACATAAAATTTAAAGAGAAAACAGAGGATAAACAACGCGGGCTTCCAAAGCAATGTTATGAAGACGCAATAATTATATTGAGCGGCGGAAACAACACGCCGGAGCACGAAGCCAAAATAAAACAAATGAAACTCTCGAAATTTGCTATTATATTAATTCACAAGGAAAAGGAAGAGTTCGGCATGTGGATTCAGGATGCTTACAAGTAATAGTCCTTCTTGAATTGATCCCAGCCGTAAGAAACAATTTCAATAACGCAGAAAATGGCAATGCAAATAATAAAAAATACTAAAAAATACATAGTATGGTTTTTATTAAAACTAAGAAATAAACAACTGACAGTCAACGTAAAATGACAATCGGAGATTTAAAAATATCGCTTTTTTTAGACGTCAAACCATTAGGAGAGTCGATCAAAACCTCTCTGAATCTCCTCAGGATGTTCAGTACATCCGCCGGGCAGTTAATGAAGCTGCAGCCGCCGACATTCAAAGCCGGAGACATTGATTCAGAGATAAATAAGCTTAACACGACTTTATCTAAGTTAAATTCCGAAGCAGAGCAAACATCAACTTCCACCGACAAGCTCGGCGACAGCTTTCAGAAATCTTCTACAGTCTCGTTCAGACTGAATGACTCTCTGCAGAATTTGTTCCTGCGCTTTCAGGGAATTCAAACCGTGCTTCAAATTCTGAAGAATACTTTCAGCGAGTATCTTACGAAATTCAATTCATATCAAAGCGCGCTTCTGGGTCTTGAATCAATTTCCGTTTTTAAAGGACTTGATAAAAATGAAGCCAAAGACGTCGCGCAAAATCTTGACCTTGTAAAAAACGGGCTGCTTTCTATTGCCGATGCATCGACGGCATTTAAAAATTTATTAGCTGCAAATTTTACTTTAGAACAGTCGACCGAAATCATTAGGCGGCTTGGTGAGAGTGCCGCATTCGGAAGACAAGAGTCGCTATCTTTTGGCGACGCTGTCAGGTCAGCAACCGAAGGCATAAAAAATGGGAATTCAATTCTCGTTGACAATGCCGGGGTAACAAAGAACCTATCAATTATGCTTGAAGAGGCAGGGTTCAAAGCGCAGGACCTTATGAAAGCCGGGCAGGATGCGGGCATCAGAATGGCAATATTCAACGGCATTATTCAGGAGACAAACGGACAGCTGGGGAATGCAGATAAACTAATGAACAGCTCGCAGGGCGGTTTAATTAGATTCAGCAAAGCTGTTGATGACCTCAAAATTGCATTTGGTGGAATCGTATCCACAATGGCTTCTGTAGCGGTAACTATCCTCATGCCGGTTAATAAATTTTTGTTAGAAGCACCTCCTAAAATGAAAGTTGCAGCTTTGGCAATTATGACGGTGCTTACTGCTGTCACACTACTCAACGGCCAATTGAGCGTTACGACAAAAGGATTTCTGCTTATCAACGCACTTATGATAGCACTTCCTACTCCTATTAAGATTCTTGTCGGGGGTTTGGCTCTGATAACAGCCGGCATTATCGCCGTAAACGGACAATTGGTTGTAATGAATACAGCGCTCGGCGGACTCCCATTGCTCATAGGTCTTGTTGTAACCGGCGCAGCTGCTTTCACCTCAGCTTACTCAGATGTTAGCTCCACCGTAAGTGACATTAATTCTGTTATGGAAGAGTCAAACGATAAGATCAAAGAGCAGGAAGAAAATCTTAAATCGTTGTTGACGGTGAATGAAGCTCTCAAAAACGGTATGGTGCTGACAATGCAGGAGCAAGAAAATTACAATGCTGCGCTTGAGCGGGTAAAGCAGGTTTATCCGGAAGTTGTTTCCGGAATCGACAGTAAGACTCGCGCTGAGTCTTTAAACGAAAAAGGTTTAACAGACTTGATAGAGAAGGAGAAAGAAAAGCTTAAAATTTACACAGATGCCGCAACGGAGACAATTGCTGCTGAGTTAGCAAATTTAACAGAAGAATATGTCGAGCAGTCAGAAGAGGTTAACGAGTTAAATAACAAGCTCAAGGACGGAGCAAAAATTTTAAAAGAGGAGTTCTTCTTCTGGAATCTAAATCCATTTGAAACATTTGAAGGGTATCTGAGCTCAGCATCAGCCGAATTACTGGAGACAGCGAAAACAGCCGAAGACACTCAGAAAAAAATTATCGATTTATTTTCAACTAATTTTAAAAATGCTCCTTTACATCAGCTGTTCAAAGGTTTGAGCGCGCATCTCGGAGACAGTAAGTTAGCTGCTGATACACTAAATGATGCTGTCTCTGTCATGGTGTCTAATATTCTAACCCGGTTTAAAGCATTGACAAGTTCGGCAAGCATATTATCCGAGGCATTTGAACTTTTGACGCTCGCGCAGAATCTAATTAAAGTAGGAGAACAAATCGGAGCTCCGGAAGTAATGAAAAAAGGACAGGATATAATAAACAAATACGATGAATTGCTTAAAAAACAGGAGTCGATAATAAACTCTCTTCCGAAAAGTGAAACAAAAAAATCAACTTCGCACGAAGCAGAAAAAGAGGAAAAGAAAAAAATTGATTTACTTGAGGAGTATAATAAAAAGCTTAAGGAGACCGAAGATATTATCGCGGACATTCAACTGAAATTACAAAGTCCTGATTTACGATTTGATGAAAGATATTTTTTGCTTGAACAGCTTCAAAAATACATTGATATTTTAAACGAATACAAAAGGATAAAAATTAAGCCTGGTGAAGTTGAAGCTCCGGATGTTCAAATCAATAAAGTTGACAAGAAAAAACAAAAAAAAGAGAAAGCAATCACTTTTGACGATCGACTAAACCAGGGACTCGTCTCGGCTCAGCGGATAGCAGAAATCCTCGGGCTTGGAGCTGACACATTTGTAAGCAAACTGATAAATGGATTATCGAATGCTGTGAGCCTGGTAAACAGTATCGCAGGATTATTGGCGGCGATCATGGGTGGTGGAGGCGGCGGTGGCTTGTTCGGTTTATTGAGAGGAATATTTAGCTTCGGAAGCAGTGGTGGAGGCGCTTCAGGAGCTGCGCCTGGCAGAATGATGCCGATAGGCGGACAGAGCAATCTTGACAAACTCGTAGAGAGGTTTTCAGCCGCATTCCAAACCTTGTCTGCGCCGCAGGTAGTCCAGATACCGTATGTTCAAAATTATAAACTGAAAGGAAATGATATTGAGGTGTCGTTAAGGCGAACTCAAAGAATTATTGGCAACAGAAAAAAATAAAAAAAAATGATATTCGATAAGACATATAACGTTGGAGCAAATAATTCACTCAGAGTAAAATTGCTTTACCAGGCTGACGATGTGCTTGACATGGATGTCATCTCGTCTGGAAATCTGGAATTCGGATATGAGGACGAAGATGAACTGACATTTTATCCGAATACGATGTCACTTGAGTTCGACGATTTCGAAAAGAAAAATTATTTAATACTGAAGCATGCTTTTGGACTCACCGGTTCAAACAATTATGAAAATAATCATTCCGGAGAAATTTATTTTAATCAAAACTTAGTATTTTCAGGTTACATTGACAAAAAAACTTTAACGTATGATGACAACACAAGAAGAATTTTCTTTGAGCTTGTTGACTACAGTGTGCTGCTCCGGCAAAAACCCGTGCCTACAAGCCCTCAGGACTGGGCAGGCGGCATAACAGACATAATAGAAATTTACAAACAGGTATATCCGAATTTAGACAGGACAAATGTAACACAGGATATATCTGAGTACACGTCAAACACTTTTAATGGAGTATACTTTCGGCACAATTGGCAATTCAGAGGCAACGGAAGCATTGGCGTTCCCGAGTTTGATGTTAGCTGGTCTGCCCCTGAGGGGTGGAAGCATGTGCATATATACAGAGAAAAAATCTATGAAAACTCAGACGTGTTTTCCGATGTAATAAAAAATTATGCCAGGGAATTTGGGATGTCCATTGGTTCAGGAGGAATAAATAAACTTTATGTTACAAAACGTTTTATTAACTCTGCAAATTTTCCGGTTGTTCTTTTACAAGACGTCAAATCTTATCGACGCGAGGTTTGGCTGAATAACATTATTGGCGTAAGAAATATACCAAAAAACAACCCGGAGCCGCCAACTAATATAGTTGTCGAAGGGCTTTATCCAACTCTTAATAACCAGGGCGACCCTGTTAACAAAGATGACATACTTGATATGCAAACTATACTTACAAGACAGCAAGCACTTAACAATGAAGGAGCGCCTAATATCAGAGTGTCTCAAGGTGCTTATACGCAGACTGTGCTCAACGGAATTATTGACCCTGACTTGGTCCCGCTTGCTTACATGCCAATCGAAAGAATCATAACCAGGCATTACTATTTAGCTCGTAGAAAGCCACGCGATAAGTACGAGATCGAGCTTAACGGAATAAATTACCGGATGAACGAATACTATAAATTAGAATTGCCTGACGAGCTTCCTGTTATTACAAGACCTATTCAAATATCAATCGATTTAATAAGACAAAAAACAGAAATGCAGGCACTGGAGGCAGCAATAATTTGAACAGCCGCAACGGAATTTCAAAGCAGTTTCGGTTTCACATTATCGACAACAATAATGTTGAGACGGTTTTAGAGTTCAGTTTCAAGCATCGGTCGTTGAGATACTTCATGGATGAGAAGTATTGTTCTGCACAGTTAGTTGACGGCAGCATTAAACAAAAATTTTTATATGCTCACCATTATTTCGAAATCGACTGGGCTGAACTAATAACCGGTGAAGATGCTGACAAGCTTGCAAGTGTTATCAACGCTGAGCGGCTCGGTTACAGATTGTTATTAGAGCCGCACACAGATGTCCCTTCTCTGCGGTACGAAGTTGTTCAACTGAAAGATGATGACGGACTGACAGAAAAAATGGAATTCTCGCAGATAATTAATCACAGGAATTCAGCGGGCAACAAGGGAGTGGTACGAAATTACAGAACGAAACATCCGCATTACGGCTGGGAGATAGTCGATCCGTCACTTCAGCAGGGAGTATCGACAATCGGGATGGAAGAATTTTCATAACATAATTTAAAAACATATTTCTAAATGGCTTCAATAACTATAGTTCTACGAGACCCGGCAACCGGTGCCGGACTGCCAAATCAGACTGTTAAACTTCGCATGGGACCGGGTTTCGGATCAGACGATTATACATTGTCCGACGTTGCCGGTAAAGCAGGTTCGTACAAAGTCGATGATGTTATCACAGGCACTTATAAGCTCTACGTCAACGGGGTCGTTGATAATTCTTTTGGGGGAAATAATGGGCGCGAGATTTTCCGCGGGCAGGATATACTAATGAAGTCCGGCGGAGCAATGACAGGCGTGCTGGATATGAACGGGCAGAGAATAACTAATCTGCCTGATGCATCATCTGACGGTGAGCCGGTGAAAAGGGGCTATGGCGACGGAAGGTATTTGCAGAAGTCCGGCGGAGCAATGGCAGGCGTGCTGGATATGAATGGACAGAAAATCACTAATCTACCAGCTCCCACGGGTAATACAGAGCCATTAAGAGTTCTGGATGGATTGGATAAGCGACAAACGGCTACAGAGGCTCAACAGGTATATTCTGCTGTCGTATTTCGCTCGAGCGTTGTAAGATTGACAGAGCCGACAGGTCTGCTTCAGCTGGTTAACCGAAAATTTGTAGAGGAGTATGTTACGCGTGTCTTGCAGGGTTACAATCCTTCGGCTTATCAACAGAGCAACAATATTATCCGCGTAATATTTTCGGGAGTACAGGAAGATAATAAAGTTTATCGGAAGCTTGAGGAGGGTATAATAGCAGCTGCATTATTTGCAACATCATCGCGCCACATGATTGTAGTGATAGAAGGAAACGGAGCCGATGGCTTACTCCCAAACCACAATCTCCTCCTGACCGGGTATGATCCGTATATTCACATTTGCGGAGGAGGTCCCGGTATCACATTAAGAGTTGCAGAAGATATTTATAATTATACAGCACTCGGAGAAAATATTATTTCAAATGTTATCCTCGAGAATGAAAATGAAGCTGCGGTTACAAATTTTTCGAATGTAATCTTTTATGGTGTTGAGTTCAAAAATCTGTTTGGCGCTGGTTCATTTACTTTTGAAAACTGCATTTTCCTTGGCGGATGTAGTTTCGGAGAGAGTGTCACAGTCGAGCTGACAGATTGCATCGGCGAATTGACAAGCACACACAATAATAAGAAATATGTCACTTATGATTTGATGAGCTTAAATAATTTTTTGATTTCAAATTCAAAGGGGGATATAAGAGGGCGAAGGATTCTTGGACGGTACGGAAGCACTGTTGCATCAGCAGCAGATATCACTCTCGGCGATGGAAATTACTTCAGAATTACCGGAGTAACAAATATCAAGCGGATTAACACAACCGACTGGACTCCCGGCTCAAGAATTATACTGCAGTTTGTGGGCGGACTTACTTTTACAAATGGTGAAACTGCTTCGGGTGCGAACGTCGGGGTGATATTCAAAGATGGCGCGGATAATGTGTTTAATGCAGGAGATTACGTCGAACTTATGCTTGACCATGAATCGTCATTCTGGCTTGAATTAGATAAACATCTAACTCCTTAAATAGAAATGAAATTAGCAGTCGGCAAAATAAAGACCGTTTATGCAGCTGACCAGCTGGTGGAACAAAAATTATTCGTAGCCTCAGCTGACACTGAAATCGAATACATGCAGTTCGTTAACAATACTGAAGATATCGTTAATCTGAATTTGCATATTCAATTTAATGAAGAAAAAATTTTGCTGATTCAAAAAAATTATAATTTAGCAGGAGGCCAAGTATTGAAGATTAATGAGAAAATGTATCTAATGCAGGACGAAATGCTTATTGCCACTGCCGACAAAAACAATGCAGTTGAATATATAGTAAATGGAATTTTTCAAAATCAAATTTAAAAATAATGAAAACAATAATTGCTTTGCTCCTATTCATTCTCTGTTCAGGAATTTGTGAAGCTCAGGCAGATAAAGTTGCAGTCTCGGACTCGCTTAAGAGCTCTCGCAAGACAAATACGTTTCGCGTTAACTCACGGCACAACTATAACACTATAGCATTTGATTCGCTTGCAAGTACGGACTCCGTGAAAGTGTGGCACAAGAATGAAAGAGGAAAGAAGTTCCCGGTCGCATTGAGGGACTTAACTGATTATTCCGACCTGTCATCAAACTTGATTACAGGCGTTGCCGGACGACGTGAATTTCTAATCCTGCATCCTAATCTATATGACGTTGAGATTGAGTATGCAAAAGCTTCACCGACAAAAACAATACAAACCTTGCGAAGGGGGAATAATTTAAAATGAAAAATATAATATTAATGCTTGCCGCACTATTTTTTTTCGATGCTGCGAGCTTGCGCGCTCAGGATGTATTTGGGCGCGGCAGAAATCCTGATACAACATATTTAAACGCAGATGACTTCAATGTAGGAGAGTTAATTAAAGTTGATACACTTTCAGGCGTGAAGTATTTCACAGGTGTAGATGCAGGAGTCGCACTGTCTCAGCCGCTGAAGTATATTGCACAAATTTCTCAAGTAGGTAGTGGCGCTCCTATAGTAAATAATGTATTATTAAATACTCTGGGAGCTACAGCGACTTATACGCGGCTATCAGCTGGTGAG
Source organism: Ignavibacteria bacterium (assembly GCA_019187405.1). Classification (GTDB taxonomy): domain Bacteria; phylum Bacteroidota; class Ignavibacteria; order Tepidaquicellales; family Tepidaquicellaceae; genus JABAQZ01. The sequence continues at coordinate 8,328 of JABAQZ010000035.1, read as the reverse complement.
TATTCTATTACGTTTTCTTCGGGTGTTCTTACATTCGGTAAAACCACGGTTGAAACCAATCTTATTGTGTCGTCAACTTTTTTTAACGCCCTTAATGGTTATATCTACCCAGAAGCTTATACTGGTTTTTTGACTACGGGATTTGTGTTTTATTCTGCGCCATTATCTGATCCCTTAACGCCGGCTGACGACATACTCGAAGATGCGATACTTGAAATAACAGTTTTTCCATAAAAACCGCTTAAAACAATTTTTTATATGAAGTTATTTTTAATCGCTATATTATTTTTATATAGCAAAATTATCACGGCTGAGACAAAAGTCATTGTGGCGCTGTCAACTACAATTCAGGACGAGTTAAATCTTGCCGATTGCTTTGTTGCCGGCTATGAATCCGAAGGACGCAACTGGACAGGAGCTATTAGAATATTTGAACACGTAAGCAACGGAATTCCGCTATATCAAGGCATAATGAACCTTGCTCGTGACTCCGGATATACGTTAGTTTTAAGAAATAGCAAAATTCAGGATGGAGAATTTAATTATGACTCTTCTTATGCAAATGGTATTCAGCTTGTCGTCTGTGCAGGCAGTAATCTCTATCGTTCAAACACTCAATCAGCTCCGCTAAGCACCTATATTATTTGTGGCGCAGGACGTACCGAAAATGTTACCGGCTACAGATGTGAATTCTACGACGAGCACCCATATTCTCAATTTAATATATCGGTTATTACTGATTCATCCGGGTTTGCAAAGATCACGTTAGCAACTCCGACTTTCCTTTATGACTCTACAGTATCGGGGTATCAAAAGATTGAGTTTTTTTCTGTGGATGGGTTTGCTAACAATCCATCAGGACTTATTGTTAATCACAAGTTTTACAATGATGGATTTTATAATAAGTTCAGGATAAGACATTCGCTTTCTACCGGCTCCTATAGCGGTGGGGGTTACATAAGAGCTTATTACCAAAGTTACTCGCACGCATATATTGCGGGAAAATTGGCAGCAATAAAGGACTCTCTTAATTGCTCCTGGTGGGAAGCGCGATATAGAATGAGGCAAACAGCCTCTCACGAGGGAAATTTTAACGAGTTCGACGGCTACGGTAAGCCTGATCTGTCAGCGGCAATTAACTTCTCGGGAGAAATACCGGAAGATCCCTTTAAACTCGGTCAGGTGGGAGTCCTTACGGCTACAAGAAGGGATAATAAAGTATCAATTGCATTTGATACGGTCCCGGGCGCAATACTTTATGAGCTTTATGATAACTCTGTATTGCTGCAAACAGTTACACAATCATTAGCGACATCATACATAACATCACAAATACCACTTGTGTTTAACACGCAGCGGAATAAACGAGGTGTAAGGCATGATTACTGGTACAGAGCATTGAGACTTTCCGAAGAAACACCTGAGTCAAAAAAAGTTTCAATACCTTATTACAAATTTAGAAAAATTAAGTTAAGATAAAGAGCTTACAACAGAGGCTACTGCACCTCTGTAACTACTTAAAATAACCGCAATTTCCTCTGCACAACCCTCTCCTTCCTGAAGTCATCAGGAGGGAGAGCATTTCGAAATTTTACTAACCTTAAATACCTACCAACAATGACTGCAAAAAAACTTAAAACACCAGTGACCTATTACGGAGGCAAACAAAGACTTTTAAAACACATCCTTCCGCTCATTCCTGACCACATTCAGTATGTCGAGCCATTCTTTGGCGGCGGAGCTGTTTACTTTGCAAAGCAACCGTCGAGAGGTGAAGTTATAAATGACAGAAAAAATGAAGTAATAAATTTTTACAGAGTAATAAAAAATGACTTTAAAAAACTTAACAAACTGATTCAATCGACACTGCATTCTGAATACGATTTCAGAAGAACACGTGATATCTTAAAAAGTCCAGTCACCTGCATAAACAGAATTGAGCATGCTTGGTCTTTCTGGTGTCAGACACGACTAACATTTTCAAGCAATCCGCTTGGAGGATTCAGCTTCACAAACAATGGTAAATCTCCCTTCACAACAGCAAATAAAAAGAGGGAATTTACAAGGTGTTTCGAAAAGCGTCTTGAGCGAACAGAAATATTTTGCAGGGACGCCGTTGATTTGATTAAACTTAAGGACGGCGATGACACTTTCTTTTATTGTGACCCACCCTATGTCTCTGCGGATCAAGGCTTCTATTCAGGGTACACATACAAAGACTTTGAATCACTTTTGGATGTGCTTTCAAAAATTAAGGGCAAGTTCCTGCTCAGCAGTTATCCGGAAATCGAACTCATAAAGTACAGGAAAAAATTTGGGTGGAATCACTTAGATATTTCACAGACGTTATCTGTGCAGAAGGTTAAAAACGTAAAAAGACGCAAAAAATTAGAGTGTCTGACATGGAACTATAGCTTAGAAAACATATAATTTCAACCGCTTTAATTCGCACTCAAATGCGCCAGGAGTGTCGATCTTGGCGTATACGTTTAGTATCTTATGTTGCGTTTAAAGGCTATATTCGAGGGGTGATATTCTCATTTATCGCCGTTATTTATTCTCAAATAGCGACTTACAATAATATATTAAACAATATGAATGATATAAACAATTATACTTTTGATATTAATTGCCGAATTTGGAATTTAAAGGATTTCATTGCCGGCATCGGCTTATAAGATTTTGCTTTTTAAAATCAATTGTTTATTGCAACAACTAATGATTTTCTTATATTTTATGAATAATAAGAAACTTATTCACTTTAATTTTGTATCAGATTTTTTAAGTGCTATTATTTTTTTATTAAAGTAAGTCCCATACCACTCGCTGTTTAACATACTGGTATCGCTTGTAATGTCTTTGTAAAATATTGTCTTTGGAATGTTCTTTATGCTGTCCACCAGACAATTGTCAGAATTACATTCTCGAATTTGTCTGAATCTTTCATTCATTTGCAGATTGTAATTATAGGCTGAACCTCCTATTAAATCTGTGTAAGCGGTTTTAATGTTATTTTGTTTAAATAGAAAAAACAAAAGTACCGTAAAGGTTAAAATGTATAAATATTTTAAGCGGAAATTTAGATTTACTTTGCGATTTTTTTGAAAATATCTAAACACGGCAAAAGCGCTAATAAACCACCCCGTAAGAAAAAATAAATATATTAAATTGGACGTTCTCTCAAGCACCACTCCGGTACTCCAATAAACCATAAAAGTGCTTATAAATAAAATTCCCAGCCAGTAAGTCAAAATCATCAAAGGATTAACCGGGAAATATACCGGACGGTTTTTGTTTCTATTTAAGATTTCGCTGAATAAAGGCAGCATGATAAGTGTTAATGCCAATAAAGGTGTCGTAAAAATCCAATGCAATATGTTATCTGCTAAATATGTAATCGTGTGCGTAAAAGAAAAAATAAAATCTTTGTTGTTGGGGAAATGTGTGATCCTGATAGTATTTCCGCGTGCTTTTATCAGAATAAAAAGACAAACACCGGCAATAGCAGTAAACAAAATGTATAATCCGTTTATTTTCTTTTTTATAATGATGCTGTAAATCGATAAGATGATCGTGAATAGAAAAAACAGCACGGCTAGAATTTCATTGCTTCCTTCTATGCAGATAATCATCAGACACGACAAAAAAAAGAATACTGCCTTCGAGGAAATTTTATTCTGTCTGTTTATGCGAACAAACATTGCAAAAAACAACGGGATTAAAATTACAGGAATGTGGTATGCTGTTATTCCTCCGTACCAGTAAAATCCGGCAGATACTATCGGCATTGCATACAAGTACAAAAAATATACGCTCAGGGAAATCATCAGATTTTCTTTCAAAGATAATTCGTTTTGAAAAATTAATTTAATTGACGTATAAAGACTGTAAAAGAAAATCAGAATTAATACAAAGCAAGCTGCCTTGTATGCAATAAAATCATTATCAAACATTGGAATAAAATACAACAATACATACTGAAAATATCTTCCGGATTCATTTTCATATTGGATTTTCACATCCTTCCAAAGATTGTTATGATTTGATGCGTTTGCATAATAAAAATCTTCGGGGGAAGGATTTACAAACAAACATAACAAAAGAAAAGGAACAGCAGAAAGTATAAGCGCTCCAATTAACAGTCTGTCGCCATAATTTTTATTCATGATTTTATTCATTCAATTATAATCTTAATAGTATCTGAAATAAAATCTTTAATTCCGAATGTTTACTTAATTGGAATCCATGCTTCAATTTTAGATAAAGGTCCGTCAAGCGTATCCGCAAGTTTATAATTGGCAATTAATTTATCACGATCTATCAAAAAATCATAAGATGTTACGGTCTTTGAAATCAAAATCAATTCAAAATCCTTGCGGCTGATATTGTCATATATATTTTTCTTGTATTCGTCAAACCTTTTTTGAAGTTCTGGTATCGCTTCAAGAAAATTATTTTGTTTAACGAATTTTTCGGGAAAATATTCTGTGTGTCCGGAATTGTAAATTTCTTTGCCGTACTGCAGCATTATCGATACTGTCTCGGCTGAATTTAATATCTTATCGTTTCTTTTGATGGCATTTTCGGTTTTATTATATTTTAACAGCAACTGATCGTAGTTTATATTTTTTGGTTTGAACTGTATCTGCAGCATTAATATCAGTATCGCTGAAATCACGAACTTATAAAAAATGCCGTCCATTAAATTAACGATCTGAAAAGTAAATATGATGAGAAACGGAGCCGAAAGATGAAAAAGGTATGCACCTCTCTCGCTTCCCAGATTTCCTCCCAAAATCATCGCAAAAATAATTATGGTAAATGCAAAAGCTATTGCAAAATACGGATCGAGATTCATTTTAAATACCGATTCTGATCCGGATAATTTCCTGTTTTTTATAAATAATTTATTCCGGATTTTTTCAAAAACAAGTTTAAAAGAAAAGGCGGATTCTTTAAAATTAAATACCAAGACAATAATCGTCAGAAGTATTATTAAAAACAAAATTTTATAAACATTTAAGAAAAATAAAACCTGTCTCATCATGTGTTTAAAATCGTAACCTGAAGCATTGGTGTGAGTAAAGAGTGTGTTTATAAAAAATACGGGATAAATGTAATTAACGAAAATTGCCGCAAACAAAGTAAATAGAATTGAAATCAACAAGTAAATTAATGCTCTTTTTCTACTAATAAAAATAAACATGTAAATTAATACAATCGGAATCGCCAAGATAAAATACGGTTTGGTAAAATATCCGGCTATTCCGAGTATTATACTTGTCAAACATGACCATCTTGAAAACTTAAACCACCATGGCAATATTATTCCCGATAAATATAAAAAATCTCCCAAACCTTCCGGTCTTGCAAGCGATGTAAGACCATTATATAAAAAAGATTGATGAAGAATGACAATTGCCGTGAAACAAAACAAAATATTCACTTTCATTTTTAGTAATGTTACAAAGACTATAAGCGCCGAAAGCATAATAAAAAAATATGTAACCCATCTGTGAGCGGCTAAAGTAACACCGGAATATTTTGCAAGAAGAGAAACTGTAAGCGGATATAAAAAACCGTAATTGTAAGTGTACTGCGGATGAAATTTTATCTCGTATGGATTTTCATTATCAACATAAAGTTTTGTAGTCGGAAGGACTGCTCCTTCGCGGAATTCCAGCTGATAAGGAAAGTTTATTGTTTTAACATGCAACCTGAATGAACTGACCAAAATATATGCTCCAAATAAAAATAATGCCGCATAAGAAACTTTGTATGAATATTTTGAGAATAAAAGTTTCATTAATATTTTCAGATAAGCCGATATAAAAAATTGTAAATTAATTCATCCTTCTGAAATTCTACGTAAAGCACTTTCAATTATTTCTAATTATATATTTTAAAACTGATTTGATCCTTATAGATATATAATCTCCAAAATTTCGGAATGCCGTTTTAAAAATTTCAGATCTTACTGACATAAAAAATCCTTATCAATTTCTTAAAAGACTTTTTAATAATTGTCTTGGAATTAAAGCGTAATTCAAATTCACGATTAAAATTCATCCGAGAGTTATTGCCGTTCAATTTACAATAATTCAAAGTGAAAATAATGTTCATAATCCATGCTGCAATTTTAAATTGAACAATTAAAAGATACTTTAATTTCTTGCAGTGAACAGGCGCTTTGGGAAAATACAATTTAAATTAAATATGATTAAACAATTAATTTAAATAAGGCGTTGAAAAATTCACAATTTAATATTTATGCAAATTTTTTTATAAAAAAATTCTAAATGAATTGTATATCTGAGTAAAATAAAATAATTTTTACCATCTAAAAAATCCATAAGATCTTATAAATTTTAAAAATCACACACATGAAAAAAATTATTTTCATTTTATTGTTTTCATTTATTTCCGGAATATCTTTTGGTCAGTTTGAAAAAATTTCCGAAAGACTTCAGAATAGAATGAATTCATTAAATCCTCTTGAATATTCGCGTGTTCTTATTTTAATGAACGATAAAACGGATATTGAAGCGCTTGACAAATATTTGTATCGAATAAATGCTCCTATCGATTACAGGGCGCAAACGGTAATAAATACACTTAAAGAAAAAGCGCTTTCAACACAAGGACCGATATTACAGTATCTCAATTATGAAAAAAATGCAGGGAAGGTTAAAGAGCTGATGAATTTCTGGATTACAAATCTTATTTATGCTGAAGTTACTCCGGAAGTAATTTTTAATCTTTCAAAAAGGGGCGACGTGGAATTGCTCGACCTCGATGAACTCATTACTTACGATAAACCGCTTTATGATGAATATACTCCTGCAGAAAATAATACAGAATCTGCCGAAGCGGGTTTGAAAGTTATCAGAGCAGATCAGCTTTGGCGTTTGGGAATTACCGGAGTCGGTAGAACGGTCATGCATATCGACACCGGAGTTGACGGTCTTCATCCTGCATTGGGTCCAAGATGGTGGGGAAACAACGGAAGACCTTGGTATCATGCATGGTATGATCCGGTATCGCCTTTTACTACTTCGCCTACTGACTGCGGCAGTCACGGAACTCATACGATGGGAATCATGTGTGGAAGAAATACTGCAAGCGGCGATACGGTGGGAGTTGCTCCAGATGCAAAGTGGATGGCAGCAGGTATTACAGATTGTCCCGGCGCATCATATCCGTCAATGAACATTGCAGCATACCAGTGGGCAATGGATCCCGATTCAAATTCAGCTACTATGGACATGCCGGATGTAATCAGCTGTTCATGGCAGGATCCGAATGTAAGCGGTGCGCAGCAATGTACATCAATATATGTTTCGACTCTTAACGCAGTTGAAGCCGCCGGTATTGCTGTAACTTTTTCATGCGGTAATTCCGGACCGGGTGTTTCAACGATTACTCCTCCGAAAAATATAAACACTGATTCAGTAAATGTATTCAGCGTAGGAAACATTAACGGAAATACGCCGCCTCCTTATCTGATTTCAAATTCATCGAGCAGAGGTCCATCAATTTGCGGCGGCACAGGAACACTTTTGATAAAACCTGAAGTATGCGCTCCGGGAACTAACGTCCGTTCCACTTTACCGAATAACACATACGGCACAAATTCCGGCACATCAATGGCTTCTCCTCATGCTGCGGGTGCAATCGCTTTGCTTAAGCAAGTAGCTCCCGGTATGACAGGCAAACAGATTAAAGCAATATTGTTTTCTACATGTGTTGACCTCGGAACGCCGGGCGAAGACAATACTTATGGTAAAGGATTGATAGATGTATATGCAGCATTTCTACAGCTTGGAGTTTTTCCTTTAAATACTTTTAATCTTCAAAATCCATCTTCCGGATCGAGAGTGGAAACATGGCCAAACAATAATACACAAATCACTTTCAACTGGGATACATCTGCAACCGGTGCAAACTACAAATGGATTTTTGGAAGTCCGACTACAACGCCAAGAAAATTTACCGTTCCTGCAAATGTAAATTCTCTTACAATGACATTGGGACAGCTCGACAATATGCTTGCCTCAATCGGTGTTGCGCAGGGAGACTCTCTTGTCGGTCAATGGGATGTTTGGGCTTTCAGGATTTCACCTGTTGACTCGCTAAAAGCAGCAAATGGTCCAAGATCAATAACTTTGAAAAGAGGAAGACCTGTTCTTACCCCATTTAGTCTCTCTTCGCCTCCGAGTAACACAACTATACTGACACTCATGACAAATACAACTCCGGTCAATTTCAACTGGACAAAGTCAGGCGAAGCAGTAACTTATAAATGGATGTATGCATCACCAAACTTCT
>JABAQZ010000021.1 GCA_019187405.1 Ignavibacteria bacterium | reverse complement strand
ACAACACCCTGTCATGCTGAACTTGTTTCAGCATCTGTGGCAGTCTGTACTGTATTCACGTGCAGACATCAGCAGATCCCGAAACAAGTTCGGGATGACATATTGGGTGTTCGGGATGACAATCACCTTGTCATGCTGAACTTGTTTCAGCATCTATGCCAGTCTGTACTGTATTCACGTACAGACATCAGCATGCATGCTGAACAACACCCTGTCATGCTGAACTTGTTTCAGCATCTGTGGCAGTCTGTACTGTATTCACGTGCAGACATCAGCATGCAAACTGAACAACACCCTGTCATGCTGAACTTGTTTCAGCATCTGTGGCAGTCTGTACTGTATTCACGTGCAGACATCAGCATGCATACTGAACAACACCCTGTCATGCTGAACTTGTTTCAGCATCTGTGGCAGTCTGTACTGTATTCACGTGCAGACATCAGCAGATCCCGAAACAAGTTCGGGATGACATATTGGGTGTTCGGGATGACATATTGGGTGTTCGGGATGACAATCACCTTGTCATGATGAACAAGACCTTGTCATACTGAACAACACCCTGTCATGCTGAACAACACCCTGTCATGCTGAACTTGTTTCAGCATCTGTGGCAGTCTGTACTGTATTCACGTGCAGACATCAGCAGATCCCGAAACAAGTTCGGGATGACATATTGGGTGTTCGGGATGAATCCCATGCATACTGCATGAATTCTAATTTAACAGATTAACAATTTAAGATTCCTGAAGAGCTGTCTAAATTCAACAATTCATATCAATTTATGGTCTAATAGTAGTTATAAATTCAGCCGAATTATTTCCCGCAATTAAAAGATCCGAACCGTCAACCATTCCATCTCCTGTAATATCGGTGACAAAGTTACCAAGTAAAAATTCAGAAGCATCATTGTCAATTTCGGATACATCTCCTCCTTCGATTGTCCCATCCTGATTTATATCTCCGTTATATAAGCAATACCTGCCGTCTTTTAATATCATGTTGTTACCAAAAGCTTTGTCAGCTGAAGTTGTAAAATCATAACTGAATGCAACTCCCTTTGTATAAATCTCACCGCCGTTTCTACTCCACGTTTCAATTGAATTCCTGTGCCTGATTACCAAATAATAATTTCCCGATAAGGCATCTTCAAAAGTTAAAGTTGCCGTTAAAGATGCTGAATCAAGAATAACAATTCCCGAATCTGAAACTGAATACGGTGATACATTGCTTCGTAAAATAACTTTTACACTGTCGTTCATATTATGCATGTCTGTCATCTCATTGTAATATCCTTGAATTGCAGCTTTAATCTGAGAAGGAGCAGCATTGTTTAAAGAAGTCGTGCCTTGTTTCAGAACAATATCGTTATCAGGATCAAAAACTATTCCTGTCGGCTGTCTGTTAAAGTAAAAATCAAACTTCTGATTGTTAATGTCATTCATTACCCTTATTGTCGTATCAGATCCAGTTGTAAAGCTGAATTTCAAAACAATAGGCATTTTATGAAATACCGAGTTTGTCTGTGTTTGTTTAGCATTAAATCTTGCTTTCCAGATTCCTCCTCCTATATTATAAAATATATATTGATTCTGATATACCGGATGATTTGGTTCCTTTACCCATTCATTGAAAAACCAGGACAGATCTTCGCCTGTTGCCGAACTTGCTTTGGAAATGAAATCATCAGTTGCAACAGAGTTGTGTTTAAATCCTCCGGCACTGTCTGTTGCATACGATTTTATCACATTAAAAAACATGCTGTCGCCGAGTGTGTAACGAAGCATGTGAAGAACGCAAGCACCTTTGTAATATGTGATGGCAGTGTTAAATAATTCATTTAGAGGAGGAGTAGTAACAGCCCATTGGGGATTATAAATTGCCCATCCCGGATTACCGCTGAAGTAACCGCTGGCATCCGAGAGAATGTCGCTTTTGTATCCATTATATCCCAATGTGTTTTCATACCAGATTGCTTCGAGATATGTGGCAAAAGCCTCATTCATCCAAATGTCAGCCCATGTAGCACAGGTGATCATGTCGCCAAACCATTGATGAGCCAGTTCATGTGAAATCAGATTTTCACTCCAGCAATTCTGACAAAGACTTGTTAATGTCTGATTTTCCATGCCGCCCCATGGAAACAAATTGTTAAGAGTTGCAAATCCGTTTTTTTCAAATGCATGCTCACCGAACTTCTGCGAAAAATATGTCATCATAAGAGGAACTTTTGTCTTCATGTTGTTTGGACTTTCACCGCTGTTATAATAAAATCTAATCGGAATGCTGTCAGTAGGATTTGAAATCTTATGCCAGTAAACAATATCGAGTTTGTAATTTACTTTTCCGGTAAGCACTATGAGATAAGTTGAAACCGGATCTCTGCTTATCCAGTGATAATAAATAGTATCGCCTGTTACAGTAGAATCATTAAGCCTTCCATTAGAGCCGAGTCGTGCTGATGAAGGTACCTTGGCAGTAAGATCGAGCGTTGCTTTATCGCTTGGCTTATCATAGCACGGAAACCATTTACGAGCACCTTCCGGCTCGCAATCAGTAAATACAAATCCGTTGCCTGCATAAAATGCCTGATCTGAAACGTTTGCATGTGAATAATTTACCTTAACTTCCGTTATTTCTCCGGGCGAATACGTTCGGTCAAGATTTATAGTAAGAATGTTTGATGAATGTGAGAAACTCACTCCTGACATGCTTACGGAACTTACGGTAATTGATGAATTTACTGCATCGAGATTTATCGAATTAAGCGTGCTGTCTATTCTGAATTTGATAATTACATTTCCGTTAAAGCTTTTCGGATAAGGACTTAAGAAACAGCTTCGTATATCAACATATATTTTGTAATCGAGTACATCGAATTTGTGTACCGGACTATTTGGGGAATCAGGATTGTATAATTCAGGTAAACTTAAGCTGTTCATTTTTTTTTGTGAGCATGCTTTTGTTCCGTCTGTATAATAATCCTGAGCAAATAATGCTGAAGATAAAAATACGCTTAGCTGTAAAACGAAGATTAACTTTTTCATATTTTTATTTCAGATTAAGTTTATGAATACTGCAAATTAATGAATGTTGTAATTAAATTGTATGATTATGATCATGGTTTATAAATTTTTAATAGTCTAAATTTCTATAGATAAATTTCATAATTTATTAAAATAATTTTATGTGGGAAAGAATTTATTAATTAATCTTCATAAAAATTTAAAAATTAATTTTCAGTTTTAATTATTATGCTCATTTAGTATTTTTGACAAAATTTAAAAAATATAGCAGACACTTATGCAGTGGAAAGGTCGTGAACAAAGCGGAAACATTGAAGATAGAAGAGGTGGCGCTGGTAAGATAGCCGGAGGTTTCGGATGCGGCACAGTAGTCATTCTTCTGATTGTCTGGCTTCTTGGTGGAAATCCATTACAGTTTATGCAGCAAATGGAGCAAATCCAGCCGCCGCAGTCAGAGCAGACAAGTACGCAAACCGGGCAGAAGGATGAAATGTCCGAATTTGTTGCCGTAGTGCTGAAAGATACTGAAGACATGTGGTCAAAAATATTCAGAGAAGAATTCGGTAAAGAATATGAAAAACCCATACTGGTTATGTTCAGCGGTTCGACACGTTCGGGATGCGGATTTGCAAGTTCACAGACCGGTCCATTTTACTGTCCTGCGGATAATAAGCTTTATATTGATTTAAGTTTTTTTGAAGAACTTAAGAATAAATTCAAGGCTCCCGGTGATTTTGCGATGGCTTATGTTATTGCACATGAAGTAGGTCATCATGTTCAGAATCTTCTTGGAATTCACGATCAGGTACAGCGTCAGAGGTCGCGGCTTTCTGAATCGCAGTATAACCAGTTGAGTGTAAGAGTCGAACTTCAGGCAGATTTTTATGCAGGGCTCTGGGCTTACTATAATCAAAAATATAAAAATGTACTCGAGCCCGGAGATATTGAAGAAGCTCTAAATGCCGCAAATGCAATAGGGGATGACAGACTGCAAAAGCAGTCGCAGGGATATGTGGTCCCCGATGCGTTTACACATGGAACTTCCGAGCAAAGAATGAAATGGTTTAAACTCGGATTTGATTCGGGAGATTTTTCAAAAGGAAATACTTTTTCTGCCGAAAATCTTTGAAAAGCATTCAGGAGTCTTATGTTGACTTAAAACTCCTGAATTATGAAAAGAGATGTAATGGCTTAAAACTATTTTGCCAATATTACTGCATCGATTACGTGAACAATGCCGTTTGATGCGGCAACAGATGCTACAATCTTTGCATCGTCAATGTAAGTTGCTCCGTCTTTCTTGGAAATTTTCACTGTTTTTCCGTCAAACATAGTTACATCTGATCCGTCTTGGAGCATGTCCTCTTTCATCACGCCAACAATGACATGATGATAGAGTATATTTGTCAGCTTACTTTTATTTTCCGGTTTGAGAAGGTCATCGACTGTTCCTTTGGGAAGTTTGTCAAATGCCGCATTGACCGGAGCAAAAACTGTAAAAGGTCCTGCGTTTTTTAGTGAAGTTACAAGATCAGCAGCTTTGACTGCTGTTACAAGCGTCGTATGGTCTTTTGACCCTATCGCAATATCAACAACGTCTTTTTGAGATACTTCATCTTTTGTAGGTGTGATGCCCGCTGATTTATTTGTCTGTTTTTCTGAGGTATTCTTTGTCTGCTCGTTTCCGCAGCCTGCTGTCAAAAATAGTAAAGTAAAAATTAATAATGATATAGTTTTCATTTTTTTTTATTTAGATTTTTGAATTATTCTTTCATTCAAAAATAATCAAATGAAAATCATTCTCATTTGACTTAAATCAAATTATCTGAAAATAATTATAAGATGAGCGGAGTCTATTAAAGGCGAGAAAAAAGAAGCAGTAAATCTATTTTTACTGCAATTAAATCTTAAAGAAAAACCTAATATGTATTTGAAAGTATATTTACCGTTAAGTAATAATTATTTTCAATTAAATTCTTATCAAACAATATTGATTCACTCTTATTAATGTTTAATGTTTTCCATTGTGTATCAGGAATTATTTTCAAAGTTTTGCCGTCTGAATTAATTGTAAGAGGCATGTTAAATCCATCAATGCAGTTTACATAACGAATTTTAACCTGATCTCCGGATTTGCTTATTTCGATTTCCAGTTCGGGTATTTTAATGTTTCTTAAAAACTGGTCAAATACTTTTCCGTAATCAAATCCCAGATATCCTGAAATAAATTCTTCTATTTGCTTCGTATCCACATTTTTATGATAAAATGTTTTAGTAATTTCTCTCATCATAGTTCTGAATTTTTCATCATCATTCAACCCATGTCTGATGGAATGTATCATGTTGCTACCTTTGGCATACATATCTGGACTGCCTTCTTTGTTTACGTTATAGTAACCGATAACTGGTTTTTTATTGAAAATGGCTTTTCTTAATCCTTTGTTGTACTCGTTTGCAGCATCTTTACCAAACCAGTATTCTGTATAAAGCGTCTCTGCATAATCTGCAAATGTCTCATGAATCCACATGTCCGCAATGTCGTTTGAAGTTATGCTGTTGCCAAACCATTCATGAGCGCTTTCGTGAACAACCATGTAATCCCATTTCAATCCATGACCGGTGCCTGATCTATCTCTGCCCCAAAAACCAAGTTCAAATTTATTTCCATAAGCAATAGCGCTCTGATGTTCCATACCCGCAAAAGGAGCTTCGACAAGTTTGTAACCGTCTTCATAAAAAGGATAAGGTCCATACCAGTATTCCAGCGCCTCAAGCATTTTTTTTATTTCAGGAATAAGATATGAACTTGCTTTATCTGTATTGTAATTCAGCACCCATACATCAATATCAAGAATACCTTTTTCTCCCTGATATGAATCTTTAATGTCTGAGTATTTTCCAATATAAGGAATAATACAATAACTGTTTATAGGATTCTTTATAATCCATCTGTATGAAATTTTATCTGTAGTCTGATCAGCCGATGGTTCAAATCTTCCGTTTGCAATAGCCGTAAGATCAGCTGAAGTGTTAATTGTAATTACTGCGCCGTTATCGGGTTCATCACTCTGATGATCTTTGCAAGGATACCATGAACTTGCACCGAAACCCTGACATGCAGCGCTGATAAAAGGATTACTATTATCATCCTTTTTCCAAACCCATCCACCATCCCATGGAGGAAATCTCGACTCTTTGGGAGTTCCGTGAAAATAAATTAAAACAGAATTCTCAGTTCCTGCTTTCTGAAAGGGCATATTTAAATACCAGACATTTCCATCTCTGATAAAATCAACCGGCATTCCGGAGTCGAAGAAAATACTGTCAATCATCATGGGTTCTTGTAAATCAATTTGCATCTTTAAATTATTGTTGTCTTGGATAATCTTATAAGTAATCAGATTAAAACCGGAAATATTTTTTTCTTCAATGTTTGGAGTAATATTCAGTTCATATTTCTGTACATCCCACCATTTTCTTTCAGGCATTAAACTTCCCCTCAATGAATCCGCTCGTGTAAACTTCAAATCAGTTGAATCATTATTTATAAAACTTTGATTTCTCTTATTTATTGAATAATACGGATTGTTTTTGGAAAATGAATAATAAAAATTGAACAATGCAATTGTTGTAATCAGTAATAAGTATTTCATAAATTAATTTTATAAAAAATACATTTTCTGATTTAAAAATTGAAGCGTCAAAATTGTTCTTCGCTGCGCTCAGAATGACAAAGGTGTGGTTCTTCGCTGCGCTCACTTCGTTCGCTCGTTCAGAATGACAAGGGTGGTTCTTCGCTGCGCTCAGAATGACAAGGGTGGTTCTTCGCTGCGCTCAGAAGGACAAGGGTGGTTCTTCGCTGCGCTCAGAATGACAAGGGTGGTTCTTCGCTGCGTTCAGAATGACAAGGGTGGTTCTTCGCTGCGCTCAGAATGACAAGGGTGGTTCTTCGCTGCGCTCAGAAGGACAAGGGTAGTTCTTCGCTGCGTTCAGAATGACAAGGGTGGTTCTTCGCTACGCTCAGAATGACAAGGGTGGTTCTTCGCTGCGCTCAGAAGGACAAGGGTAGTTCTTCGCTGCGCTCAGAATGACAAAGGTGGTTCTTCGCTGCGCTCAGAATGACAAAGGTGGGGTTGTCATTCCTTCCTTTTTTGTCTTTCTGAGCGAAGCGAAGAATCCATCCCCGAAAAGTCCCAATCTTTACTCAAGTCTATCCAATCCGGATTCATACTTTCAATTAAATCAATCTTCTTTTTGCGAAGCCATCCTTTTAGTTGCTTTTCTCTTGCGATAGCATTATTTATATACGAGGAACATTCATAATAGACAAGCATATTTATATTATATTTTGCCGTAAATCCTTTGTTCCTTTTTGTTTTATGTTCAAACATTCGTCGTAATAAATTATTAGTAAGACCAATGTATAGAGAACCGTTTTTCCTATTGGTAAGTATATAGACATAAAATTCAAATTTTCTAATAATAAACTCCTTTCATTACATAAATTTTCAATACCTATTCATCATTCGATAATATGTTCTTCACTTCGCTCACTTCGTTCGCTGCGCTCAGAATGACAAAGAGCGGGTTCTTCGCTGCGCTCAGAATGACAGAGAGCTCGCTCAGAATGACAGAGAGCGGGTTCTTCGCTGCGCTCAGAATGACAAAGAGCGGGTTCTTCGCTGCGCTCAGAATGACAGAAAGCGGGTTCTTCGCTGCGCTCGGGATGACAAGAGCAATCTGAAGAGAAGATGAAAACTTTATTAATAAATGTAAATAGCATAAATATGCTAAGACAAATTTTTACGGGACGATTTTGCTCACAAATTGTACGGCATTATTTTCCGTTACTGATGCATCTGAAGCATCAGTAGTCCCATCTCCGGTAACATCAGTGAAAATGTAACCACTGTTGAATATCATTGCATCATTGTCGATTGCAGTCAAGTCAGATGCATCAATGATACCATCCTGATTGACATCTCCACTCAAAAGAGCAAATCTAACAGGAGATTTATTAACACTTACAAGATTATCTCCATACGCTTTATTCTGAGATGAAATAAAATCATAATTAGTCGAATGTAAGTTCTCAAAGTGAAGAGGAATCGCACTCCATGTCTCAATGGTATTTCTATGTTTAATCTTAACATAGTAATTACCCGTTACGACATTGTGGAAATAATAAGTTCCTTCAAATGTATTCTTATCAGCAATTCCAACAGAATGATCAACTTCACCGTAAGGGCTGGTTGAATTTCTTAGATAAACATGTACCGTATCATTCATTCTTAGATTATCTTTTCCATGATTGTAGAATCCCTCCTGAATTAATCTAAGATGAAAAACCGAGTACGGATTATCCGGAGATATTTTTGTAATAAATGAATTAATGCTGCCTGTCCCAGGCGCTATGATTGTATCAAACATCGCATTTGAATTATAATTTCCCGATAAAAATACTTCAGAATACTGATTGACTGAAATACAATCAGATCTATTAGAACCCGATCCGCCGGCTTGCTTTCCATAAACTGGATTTCCGTCTTTATCAAATTTCAAAATAAAAATATCCCTGTATCCCACAGAGTTTACGATAACGTTGTTGCCAAAATCAATTCTTCCCCTAAAAAATCCCGACATGTAAATATTGTCGTCTTTATCCGAAGCAATGCTGCTTGTTTTGCCTTTGCCGGCATCACCAGTGATAGTTGAAGTATTTGGAACTTCTCTCAGCCATAAAAACTCACCTGAAGAATTAATTTTTGTAACAAAGAAATCATAAACCCATTGTCTGCCTTGCGCCTGAATGTTTCCGAAAAAAAATGATCCGTGAAGATCTCCGCAAGCTATAATATTGTTTGAATTATCACAGACAATATCAGTTTTTGAAAATGTGATGTCTTCTACAAATTTTGTCCACTCATTATTTCCCAGAGGATTAAATTTACTGAAATAAACATTATATATATGAGGAGCATTATGAATCGTGCCTCCAAAAATAATGTTTCCATTTCCGCATGAACCGGCAGTGCAAATATTTCCGTTGCTATCTTCATCAATTCCTGTAAGTCTTCTAATAGGGGAATGAACTATGCTGAAAACTTCAGAACCGTTAAGATCAAATTTTTTAACATATCCTTGTGTAAAATCCAGAATCCCTGCATAAAGAAAATTCCTCTTAATCTTTATTACATCGATAGTAATATTTTGTCCATATAATGCAGTTATATTTTTGCTCCAGACAAAATTCAGATCAGAATTGAGCTTAATTAGAAAATAATTCAGATTAAAGCCGCTGCCGGTGTTAAACAATTTATTGACATTATCAATCACCATTGTATCCATAAAACTTCCTGCAAAATAACTATACCCGAAATTATCCGTCTGAATGCCGCTGACATAGATTTTTCCCGAAAGGATCTTTTCGGAAATTAAATTCCCGGCTGCATTGTATTTCTTTACCGCAATATCCCCGTAAATATTCTGCCCGTAATTAAGTTTGTACAACTGAACATCGGTAAAGACCGTGTTACCGATACTGTCAGAATGAGAATTAAAAGCAGTCATATCCGGATTAGTGACAAATGAATGATTCCGGTTATTTACCCACTGAAAACTCTGTGCATTAACTTTAATTGATAAAGAAATTAGGCTTATTAATATAAGGGAAAGATTTATGAGTTTAGTCTTCATTCTATTATAAGTTAATTTTAAAAATGCTTTTTTCAAATTATTTAATAATTACAAAATATATTCAATCAAAATGATGAAACTCGTAGGAGTCAGAATTACAAACTGTTATTACTTGTAAAAGGAATTACTACAATTCACTTAAGATGATTTTCAACTTTAAAGAAATCAATGAACAAGCCGTTAAAAAGCCACTCTATTTAATTAAATGGATTTGTAAAGTCGATACTTTTTTATTTTAATGCATAATTACTTTAAGGGCAAATTTATATTATGCATTTAACAATTACTTTATTCTATCATTTTATTATATTTATCACATGAAAATCAAAAAGTTAAATAAGTTTGCTGCAATAATATTTTTCATAACAAGTGCAATGAATGTTAATTCACAGACAATTGATGATAAAATTCAAAAGGGGATTAACTTTATTTATAATATTCAGTTTGATTCAGCAGAAATTACTTTCAAGGAAGTAATTGAAACAAATAAGAGCAACCCAGCAGGATATTTTTTCATTGCAATGGTGGACTGGTGGAGGATTAACATCAACAGAGAAAATGATTCGCTTGATGAAAAATTTCTGAAGGAAGTGGATAAAGCTGTGGAAGTTGCCGATGATATACTCGATAAAAACGAGAATGACGACAATGCAATGTTTTACAAAGGCGGCGCGCTGGGATACAGAGGGCTTCTGCAGAGTCTTCGCGAAAGCTGGCTCAAAGCGGCTGAAGATGGTAGGGAAGCGCTCAACCTACTGCAAAAAGCCTACGAAGTTAATAAAAACAATAAAGATGTTTTGTTCGGTGTTGGACTTTACAATTATTTTGCCGAATATATTCCTGAAACTTATCCCGTGGTAAAACCTCTAATGCTTATTTTTCCAAAAGGCGACAAGCTGAAAGGATTAGCGCAGATTAAAGAAACTTCACTCGAAGCCAAATATGCAAAGACTGAAGCAAGATACGTGCTGGCTTATCTGAATAACGTATATGAAAAAAATTATTCAGAATCAGAGTCTTATGCAAAGTCGCTTCACCAGGAATTTCCCGGTAATCCGATTTTTGAAAAATATTTATACAACAGTTACATAGGACTGGGAAAATGGAATGAAGCTCTGCAAGGCTGGCTCGGAGTTTTAAATAAAATTGACAGTTCACAAACAGGATATACCAGCAGATCGATTAAAAGGGAAGCAAACTATTATACAGCTTTATGTCTTACTAGAATGGGAAGAATTCTCGAAGCTGAAAAGTATATTTTAAAAGCCGAAGAGATTACAAAAGAGATGGACAAAGAAAACGAACATTCCTTCACCGCATTCATTTATCTTATCAATGGTATGCTCAATGATGCCAAAGGCAACAGATCAACGGCTGAATTTTATTATGATAAAGTTCTTGCAATGAAGAATTTCCAGGATTCGCACGAGCAGGCAAAGAAATTGAAAAGCGAGGGTTATAAACAATAAAATTTGTCCTCCAAATCTAAGTAAATTAAACGCTGCTGATTGGGTATTTCACTATATTCATTTCTGAGAATTTCGTATCAAGCAAACCAAGATTTATTTTGCAGATGACATGTTCTAATTTCCAATATAAATTTCGTCTTGAACATTAGTAAATTCAATCAAATGGCAATTGAACAATAGTCAGATTACTTTCTTCCGTTGAAAACATACATGAAAATATCATCAACTACTTTAACATCTGACGCAGCGAATGTTATCGCTTAATCTTAACTTTAAACTTTAAGAATAACTCTCCATCTATTTCGGTAAATTTTCTGTATGTCTTTTATAAAGAAACACTGATTATTCTAAAGCTTCGATTTGAATTGCACAAAAAGTGAATTTATATTTTTAAATATTCTGATTTAATTATTTTTACTGATCATATTTTGAAATTCTTAGTTACAGTTTGTTTGGAATAAAAATACTATTCAAACATCCGCTTCTAATATATCATCTGTTCGTTAATAATATCAGATTTTAAGAAAATAGAAATAGAAATAGAAATGATGATGAGTTATTTCCAGAACTCATCACTGAGATTATCTTTAAATTTTTCTGAATGGTTAATTTTAATTTTTTGCAAATGTTCTTCTGATGCTGTATCCTGAATTTCGTTAAATAATATCCTTTCTTCAAACCGGATATGGTTTTCCAATTCATGTTGAATTCGATTCAGAGTATTAATCAAATCTGTTTTTTTTTGAAACAACTTTTTGATACTCCTGTGTTCATCAATAGCTTTTTTAATATTTTCATTAGTATTCGGAAGGATGGGAAAGATAAAATCCTCTTCTTCCTTAAAATGCCGCTCCAAGTGTTCTTCCCAAAACCAGTCTGCATAAGCTTTTATACGTTCAGGGGCTGCATTCTTTTTGATGCCTTCTCTGATTTTCCAACATAACAATAAGCCGTGATGGTGTTCACGGCTTAATTGTTTAAGAAACTCAGCTCTTTTAATGGGCGTGCTCATGTGTCAATTGCTTTTCCATCTCAATTGCTTTTGGAAAAAGTAAATTATTTTCCAAATGAATATGCAGATGCAAATCTTCCTCGAATTCTTTGAGTAATGCAAAAGTAACTCTGTAAGTGTTACAAGCATCTGCAGGAGGAGTGTAGTTGTCAGACAGCTCGGCAATTTTTCTAAAGCGCGATCCTTCCACATCATGTTCATCCATCATCATATTTACCGGATTTTGAATTGTTCCAAAGTGGGGAGATTCAAATGCTGTTTTGTCCTGACTGATTGAAACCATTTTTTTGATAAAAGGAAATAAAACCAATTCTTCTTTTTTCATGTGCATTGCCAGTTCACCCGTTGATTCGGTAAATAGTTTGTTGATTTCTAAAAGTTCAGGATGCTCCGCTCCATGAACTCGACAGACTTTATCCAAGAAGGGTTTTATCTCCAATGTTTTATCCTGTACATACCGGTGGTGTTTTTTTTCAATGTAATCTGCCAGCAAGTCAAGTGGCCAGGAATTATAATCCAACGAAGCATTATTTTCTTCCTGCAATGCCTGCTCAAGTGTTTGCATAAATGAATCAATCTCAACTTTTCTTTTTTCGCAAGCTTCGCCGATACTTCTGTTGCCGTTACAGCAAAAATCAATGCCGTGTTTTTTGAATACTGATGCGGCGCGGTAATCCTGAGCTACCAATTCGCCAACAATTGTTTCTTTTGTGATTTTCATTTTTTAGTAAATTTAAGGTTTGTTATAATGAAAAAATTATTTAATGTTCGATTTTAAATTTTCAATTTTAATAATTAAATTTTATTTTAGGTAAACTCATTTATCGCATTAATACAGTTTTACCATTCTTAAGTCCGAGAGCTAAATCATAGACACTTGTGTTTGTAAGCATTCTTTTTAAATCATTTCTTATGGTTACAAACTTATCGTGCATTGGACATGGATGTTCTTTGTTGCATTCGCTAAGTCCAAGCGCACATCCGTTATATACGGAATCGCCTTCAATCGCTTTTATTACATCACTCATCATTATTTGCTTTAACTTTCGTAAATCTATTTCAAAGCCGCCTCTTGGACCTGTATGAGAATTTACTATACCATATTTAGTCAAAGCGCCTAATATTTTTGCCGTAAAAGCTTCAGGTGATCCTGAATTATTTACAATATCACCAATCTTAACCCTCTTTCCTTCAAGCGATTTTGAGGCGATATAAATAATTGCTTTTATACCGTGTTCGCATGGTTTTGAAAACATCTTAATTTATTTATACAAATATAATAAAAAAATTTTTAATTTACGATAAAAAAATCGTAAATTATGCCAAAAAATATTTTTTAATAAATAATGATGCTTAGATATGGAAAACGGAGAATGAACTTAAAGTAAGAATTTCTAAATAATCAAATTACAATGATGTTCAAATTAAATTTATCTTTTTGAAAAGTGAAATCAAAGTCGTGAATTCAATTGTTATTCAAGCTTAAGTAATTTTGAAAACTCTTATTCAAAAGAGGTTTATTTTTTTTTCCTGTAATTTATAAAATAATATCAGTAAGAAATTAAAATAATATTGCGGATCTTTAATCGTATAAAATGCAAAATAAAAAAATAATGGAAGTTATACGCTTTCCCAAAATGATTTAATCATATTTTCTTTCATCTTTGATAATAGGGAAGTTATTAATAACCTTATTGATGGTGATAAGCAAAACAAACCGGACTCTTCAGATAAGTATTGTTAAATTATTTTATTTCAATATTGGATATAGACAAATGAATGAATCTTGTTGCTGTAAAAATGTAAATCCTTAAGAAAAGTTTCTTATATCAAAGCATTCACTTCGGCATTTACAAAGAAATATTTGGCAAAACTAATATGTTGAGAAAAGAAATTCAACTATCCCTAATTTATAGTACTTCTCCACTCAACTTATGTACTGTCGTAATTAAAATAACAAAATTAATTTTTTCATTTCTAAATTCTGTGAATCTCTCATGTTTATGTAAAAACGGAATATTGGCATTCATAAAACCGGTAAAGTCTTTCCGAAATAGTTATCAGGTAAAATTTACAGCTCGCTTTTGACCAACTCTTCGAAATCAAAAAGAAATTCAGATAAAGATTCGTCAGGTTTAATTTTTTTAAGGAAGAAGTAAAATTTTTGAAGTCTGTTTTTTTCAATTCGAGATTTATTTTGTTTGAATGTTTCAAAAAATAATTCAAATAATTGAACATCTGTTTCAGTAAGTTTATCTTTAAGTTTAAGATATCTCTTCAAAGATTTGATTTCCGATAATGTATTTTGCGGGAAGTCAAGCTTGTAATAATTTATTATCTTCAAGATGCTAATGGAATAAAACAGTGAATAGCTTAACCCCTTGAATTCATCTACGGGTATCATATTGATGATTCCGAGAGATTCAGTATAATTTTTATTTTTTAAAAAGGAATATGAAAAAAGAATAAGTAAATCAACCATTATGGAATTGGAATAATAATTTACTGAAGGATATTCTTTCAGTTCGGCTTTAAAGCGTTCGTAAATCTTGCCTGCAAATTCAAATTCAGATTTAAGAATACAGCGCTGCATTTCGAAAAAATACTTTTCATAGAACCACGATTTTTTAGCAGAGTAGTCAATCAGATTTAAGCAGCAAAAATCTTTGAAATACTTATCAAACTTTTTTAACCTTTTTTGACACAGTAATACATGCAGCAGATCAGCCAGCGATGCTAATATAGTAACGGGATATTTTCTTGAGTAAAATTTATTTTTACTCACCAGTTCATATCGTTTCTTGGCATAGGCGTAACTTTTTTCAAAATCATTGCCATTCATAGCATGAATAAATTTATCTCCGTAATAATATACACCGGCATCCACAGAAAGCTTATTTTCATTTTTGTAGAATTCATGTCTGAGAATAGAGGAAAGTTCCTTATTAAAATATTTTTCAGAATAGTAACCGTTCGAATTGTAAAGAAGAAATAAATTATTATTCAGTCTGGAAGCTGTATTTATTTCTTCAAGAGCTTTTTGGGATTTTTCTATATCATCATAAATTTCATTTGTCAGCTGAAATAGTTTAGATCCTTTATTCATGCTTAAAGTAACCAATTTTTTATAATTGATGATTTTAATATACTCCTGATAATACTCTTCTTTTAATGAAATTTTTTCAGCTTTTAAAATTAAAGGCTTCGCTTGTTTGTAAAGTCCCTTTGAGATTAAATATTTAATTTTTTTTAATTCTTCGATTAAAATAGTTTCGGTAGTGCCATCATCACAAAGATAATCGGATATGCTGTTTAAAAGTTTTTTATAAAGGTAGTGTTTATTGTATGAAAAGTTTTTCAGGAATCGCTGATTTCTGCTGTCATTTAAGAATTTTTTCTCGTCATAAACATCAAGTTTGTTAAGTTCATTAAACAATCCAGTGTAAATACATTTACTCGAGGAGCATTTTACTTTCCAGCCGGAAAGGATAATATTTTTTTCCTTTTCTGATAAGGATTTTATCAGTTCAAAGAGGTATTGGGGAGTTTTCATTTTAAAATATAAATGTAATTTAAAGCATCAAATTTAAAACGAAGATAAGAAAGTCAACTTGTTTTCATATTTTCCCGACCAAATATAAAAATTATTTTTTTCGGAAAATAGTGAATTAAATTATTAGTTTTGAAATGAAAATTTTGGAAATGAAATATCCATCAAGCTATCCTAATAAGGAAGAAATTATCAATTATGTGACATTGATACATCTAACAATGGCACATGTAAATGAAAATTCTAAGTAAACTTTTTCATTTTGTAATTCAAAAAAAAAATAAAGGCAACAAATTTATAAACTTAAATTATAACATTCTATGAAAGTAACAATACTAACAATTCTTATCTGTAATTTCTTTATTACTCTTTCTTCTTTTAGTAATACTGATGAACAATACGGTTATTCCGTCACAAGTATTGGCGATATAAACAATGACGGTTATGACGATGCGGCTGCAGGCGCTC
Organism: Ignavibacteria bacterium; assembly: GCA_019187405.1. Taxonomy (GTDB): domain Bacteria; phylum Bacteroidota; class Ignavibacteria; order Tepidaquicellales; family Tepidaquicellaceae; genus JABAQZ01. The sequence goes on along the minus strand of JABAQZ010000021.1, from coordinate 28,277 downwards.
CGCAAAATGACGACCGAGATGAAAACGCCGGAAAAGTCTATATCTTTATGGGCGGAAATGAATATGATTTAAATCCTGATTATGAAATTTACGGATCAACTTCTGGAGCAACAAATGAATATTTCGGCTACTCTGTATCCGGCGCAGGTGATGTTAACAACGATGGTTATGATGATATAATAGTAGGAGCGCCATACTACGGACTGGCAACCGGAAGAGTTTTTATTTTCTTTGGAAGCGCTTCGGTTGACACATCTGCTGATCTGATAATGACGGGAACTTTAGGATCTTTCTTTGGTAATTCCGTATCCGGCGCAGGTGATCTCAATAACGACGGTTTCGATGACATAATTACAGGAGCATCTCAATATAATTCAAATACCGGAAGAGCTTTTGTGTATCTCGGTGGCTCGCCGATGAATGGAACTATTGATCTTACGATGACTGGTATAGGAACAGGAAATTATCTTGGAACATCCGTTTCAAAAGCAGGAGATGTCAACAATGATAACTTTGATGATTTTGTTGTCGGTTCTCCCGGAAATTCATCTTCAAACGGAAGAGCAAATATTTATCTTGGAAGCGCCGTTCTCAATAATAGCGCTGATATAATTGTTACAGGGCAGGCTTCTTACGGGTATTTCGGGACGTCGGTTTCAAATGCCGGCGATGTCAATAATGACGGATATGATGATGTGATTATCGGGGCTTATGGACTTAACAGCTCGAATGGCAGAATTTATATTTATTATGGAGGTGCAGTAATGAACAATGTATCTGATTTGGAAGTATCCGGCAGTTCGGGTTATGAGTTTGGCTATTGTGTTTCAGATGCAGGTGATGTAAATAATGACGGTTATGATGACTTTGTTGCAGGCGCTCCTTCTTCTCCTTCGGGTAATATATATATTTTTTACGGAGGGACAACCATTGATTCAATTCCCGACGTTCAATACTCCGGAGAAAACACCGGAGATAAATATGGATATTCAGTTTCTTCAGCAGGAGATATGAACAATGATACACTTTCTGATATAATATCCGGAGCATACGGCTATAATATTTCTGCGGGCAATGTTTATATTTATATCCGATCAAATGTGGCATTAATATTTACAAAAGTAATTCCAGAAGCATATTATAATTTATTGACAAATCAATTACAAACTGATGATACGGTAAGATTATATCTGCACTTATCAAGCCCGCCATATTCATTAATAGATTCTTCAATTGCAGTAATCAATTTTAATGATTATATGGGAATATTTCCTTTTCCATCTGTATCAAACGGAACATACTATCTTAAAGTAATTCACAGAAACACAATTGAAACCTGGAGTAAAAACGGAGGAATGCTGTTTGCCGTAAATTCAATTATGACTTATAATTTTACAGATCTTCAATCAAAAGCTTATGGGAACAATATGATTCAGGTTGATAATTCACCTGTTAGATTTGGCATTTATTCGGGAGATGTAAATCAGGATGGTATAATAGATGCTGTGGATAACGGAGCTATTGATAATGATGCGAGCAATTATTCAACAGGATATTTAAGTACAGATTTAAATGGTGATATTTTCGTAGATGCTACTGATGCAGCCTTTGCTGAAAATAACGCATCAAACTATGTCAACTCAATAAGTCCATAATCATTTTATTGTAAATAAGAATTGCAATAATATAAAATGCGATTGTATAAATGATAAATTTCCAAGCACTTTGGAAAATTTTTAAACTCATTTTTTAAAAATTATTTATTATTCAATTATACAATAACTTTACAAAAAATAAATCTCACATCAGATGAAAAATTTAATACTTCTTTCTTTGATTTTCATTTTCTCTTTTCAAATCAATGAAATCAAATCAAATTGGATTCAGGATCAAGCAATGCAGAATCAGAATATTTCAGATTTAAAACAGAATAAAACATTTTCTGATGATCCTATAAATATGTATAGATCGAAATTACAGGGTGATGAAAAACGAAGACTTATTTCGGAGATAAGTAGAAATCATGACGAAGATCCTCTACCCGATGCCATTCAGCAAAGATTTTTTACCGGTTATGCCGCAGATGATTATTTTGGATATTCAGTATCCAATGCAGGCGATGTAAACGGAGACGGATTTGACGACGTAATTGTCGGAGCGCCGCAGAATGATGCAGCGGCGGCAGATGCAGGCAGAGCTTATATTTTTTTTGGAGGTAATACAATCAATTCGGGAGTTGATGTAATTCTAAGTGGTGCTGCTTCAGGAGACAAATTCGGCTGGACTGTGTCTGGAGCAGGTGACCTGAATAGTGACGGATATGACGATGTGATTGTAGGCGCGCCATTTAATGACAATGGCGGAGCAGATGCCGGAAGAGCTTACATTTATTTTGGCGGAAGTCCGATGAATAATGTAGTTGATGTTACTTTGACGGGCTCAAATGCAGGAGATAATTTCGGATTATCTGTCTCTGCAGCAGGTGATGTAAATGCAAACGGCTTTGCCGATGTAATAGTCGGAGCTCCGGGAAGTGATGCAGCAGCTACAAATGCCGGAAGGTCGCAAATTTATTTCGGAGGAAATCCAATGAATAATTCAGTTGATATAACTCTCAACGGTGTATCGGCGCAGGACAATTTCGGTACTTCTGTATCAGTGGCAGGAGACATTAACGGTGACGGATATTATGATGTAATCTGCGGCGCGCCAAATAATGATGCAGCAGGCAGTAATGCAGGAAGAGCTTATGTCTATCTCGGCGGCAATCCAATGAATACGGGAATTGATCTTACTTTAACAGGTGCGGCAGCGGGAGATATTTTTGGATATTCTGTTTCCGGTAACGGCGATGCAAACGGAGATGGTTATTCGGATGTAATGTGTGGAGCGCCTACTAACGATGCAGGCGGATCAAATTCCGGAAGTGTTTATGTTTATTTTGGAGGAGCATCACCGGATAATACTTCTGATGTTACTTTACCGGGTTTCTCGGGAGAGTATTTCGGGAATTCAGTTTCATTGCAAGGCGACTTAAACGGAGATGGGTACTCCGACATACTTGCCGGTGCGCCGAGCAATAGCGCAATATTCTTTGAAGGAGGAAGAACTTATGTGTATTATGGAGGAAATGCGATTGACAACTTAAGAGATGCAATGTTCTTAGGCGAAAATTCAGGAGACAATCTGGGCTACAGTGTTTCGTATGCCGGAGATGTAAACGGTGACGGATATACTGATATACTTTCAGGAGCGCCTTACAATAATGCCGGAGGAGCAGCAGCAGGAAAAGTTTACCTGTATCTGAATTCCATGACGGGGACTGATATTGCCGATGAGATATTTTCTATAAATTCATCAGGACTATATATGGGCTGGTCTGTTGCTGAAGCCGGAGATGTAAATGGAGACGGATATAAAGACTTTATTGCTGGTGCGCCTTTTGACTCAGCAGGGAGGGCTTATATATATTTTGGAGGCAACATTTTAGACAATACTGCTGACTTAATCTTAAGGGGTGAAATTCCAGGTGATGGTTTTGGTTGGCATGTAAATTCAGCAGGCGATTTCAATGGTGATGGTTATTCTGATGTATTAATAGGTGCGCCGTTTAATGATTTAGTGGGAATTGACAGAGGGAAAGCCTATTTATTTCTTGGCGGAAATCCGATGAACAATGTGATTGATCTCACTTTCTTTATGACCGCAGCTGAACAGAACTTTGGCACATCGGGCACAGCAGGTGATTTTAATGGTGACGGATTCTCTGATATTGCAATCGGTGCACCTTACAGTACTATTTGTAAGGTACGAATTTATTATGGAAGCAGTATTCCAAACAACGTATATGATGTTTCAATCAGCGAAAATACAATTGATGAATATTTTGGTGCATCACTTTCAGGTAATGGAGATGTGAATGGAGACGGATATAATGATCTTTTGGTCGGTGCAAGCTCATCAACTCTATCTAAAAATGAACAAGGTGCTTGCTATTTATTCCTTGGAGCAAGTTCCATGAACTCTTCGATTGATAGAATTTTTGCCGGTGTCAATGAGGAGAGTAGATTTGGTATTTCGGTTTCATTGTCTGGTGATCTTAATAAGGACGGATACTCTGATGTTGTTATAGGAGCAGATTGGGACTCCGCAAGTAGCTTGACAAGTAATCCGGGTTCTGTATTTGTGTATCATGGATCACTAAATGTTGATACAACTTCTGAGTTAATACTTTCCGGGTACGAAGATGCTTCGAACTTTGGATTTTCAGTTTCTTTCGAAGGAGATCTAAACGGAGATGGCTATCCGGATATATCTGTAGGTAGTTATCAAGGCGGTGAAAATAATTTTGGTAGCGTTTATAATTATTTCGGAGGGCGTTTTATGGATAATATATTTGATGTTAAAAGTACAGGAGTGCAATATGGAGAAGGATTCGGCTACTCCTTGTCAAACGGAATGGATCTGAACAATGATGGAATTTCCGATTTGTTAGTGGGATCGCCTTACTATGATGGACTTGTTTCAAACACTGGGAGAGTCTACCTCCACCTCTCCTCATCCCCTCCAATCAATCCCCGCATAGCTTCAGCGCGTGATGTTCCTTATGATCAGGGCGGAGTTTTAAAGCTCAAATGGGTACGCAGCGGAAATGATTATCAGGGCGGCTCAATTATAAACTATCTCATTCAGCAAAGTCCTCCTCCGGGAATTACGGGATTTCAATGGTCGCCGGTTATGACTGTTCCCGCATCGCATGATACTTATTATTCTCAAAACGTAAACACGGATAACGACTCGATGTCAAATAATTCCGGGCTTATGTATTACAGAATAACCGCGCAGACTTCCAGCGCAAATGAATACTGGAGGTCAAATATTTTGTCCGGCTACAGTGTTGACAATCTTGCGCCGTTCGCACCGCAGGCTCTTGCGGGTACTCCCGATAATAATTCCGTCATGCTTACATGGAATGACAATCTTGAACAGGATTTTCATCACTATATTATTTACCGCGACAGTGTCGAGATCGGAACATCAAACACCAGCGATTATGATGATGCAACGGTGGTCAGCGGAAATAATTATGATTATCAGGTTGCCGCTGTGGACATTCACGGAAACATCAGTTCTTATTCAAATATTTATAATGTTACATTCAGCACATCGGGAACTGTTACTGTTTCCGTAATAATGCAGGGTTTTTATGATAATTCCATTTTAGAAATGAGAATGAGTGATATTGTTTTAGTTGAATTAAGAAGTGCGGTACCGCCATATACGGTCATTGATTCAGACACGGGAGTAATTAATGCATCTTCGTTTACGGGAATTTTTACTATGGCGTCTGCAACTACGGGATACTATTATATATCCGTCCATCACAGAAATTCACTTGAGACATGGAGTGCCGATAGTATTAGTTATACTTCCGGTTCAAATACGGATTATGAATTTATTTCTTCTGCAGCACAGGCTTTCGGAAACAACGAGATTGAAGTCGAGGATAATCCGATTTTGTTTGCAATCTACGGCGGAGACGTGAATCAAGACGGATTAGTAGACGGATCGGATGCACTTTTAATTGACAATGATGCTGCAAATTTTAATACTGGATATCTTGCTACTGATTTAAATGGAGATGATGTAGTTGATGGAAGCGATGCATTAATCGCCGATAACAATGCTGCAAACTTTATAGCTGCAATTACACCATAGGATTCATTGTCATGCTGAACTTGTTTCAGCATCTGTGGCAGTCTGTACTGTATTCACGTGCAGACATCAGCAGATCCCGAAACAAGTTCGGGATGACATATTGGGTGTTCGGGATGACAATCACCCTGTCATGCTGAACAAGACCTTATTAGTTTTTGTTTTTCTAAGTGCCGCAGTTACATAAGCTGCGGCATTTAATTTATGGAAGCAATTTAATTAAGAGTATGATTTCCTTTTCAAATTTATAGTGTAAGTTGAATAAGATGTCAGAGGAATTTTCCAAAACAGAATAGGAGATAAAATAAATTTTTAAAAAAGTTGTAACCAAATAATCAGTGATTGAGTCAAAATCCATGAAACAGATAGTAAAAATAAATCGCAGAATGTCACTAAGTATCTATTTGACATATATATATAAAGACATTCACTCAAACAATGAAATCGAAATATACTTAAAGAGATATTAAGAAGAATTAGGTTAAATGGAATATTTTATACTTTTCAAGAATGGTTTAAAATAAATATCTTAGATTTTAAGATTAGATTAAATATTTGTGATATTTTTTTTGAATTGGATTGATTAATTTGAGATAGAATTATTCAGATAAAAATTCCATAAATATTCTTTACTATTTCCTTCGGCTTTATTGTTAAATAAATTCATAAATTAAACTTAAAGGAGTTAAAAATGTCAGTACAAGACAGATATGCATCTGTAATATCAATGATCAATCAGTTGGGTGGAAGAGATGTAAATGCGGTAGAAGAAAACGGTGTTTTAAAACTTTCGGCAACCGTACCAACACCAACTGAGAAAATCTCGGTATGGAATGAAATAAAAAGAATCGGAGGTGAAAACCCAGTTGACATTCAGGCAGACATAAAAATGGACAGTGATGTTCCCAGTGCGCCTGCAATGAAGACTTATACGGTGAAATCCGGTGATACATTAAGCAAGATCGCAAAGGAGTTTTATGGCAATGCAAATGACTACATGAAGATTGCCAGTGCGAATGGAATTTCAAATCCTGATCTCATCAAAGTGGGACAGGAATTAGTCATTCCCTAAGTATCCTTGCGGTACAAATTATTTTTTTGCTCTTTCTCGAGATGTACTATGAGAAAGAGCTGTTTTATTAATATGTGATTATCCAAGTTCTTATTTGAAATTATGAATCAAAATCACGATATAATTTGCCAAGTTGTTTTTTCTTTTCATAATAAATTTTCCGAGAATGTTTTTTTCCTTGAATCGGAGTTTTTCTTTGAGAGTTTTATGCTTTCTAAATCTTATTGCGGTACTCTTACATTTTCCTAATATTAGCAGAGTTTCAATCTTAATTCAGATATCCACACAAAATATTTATAAATTCATAATAAACTCTATTCAATCTTAAGTATGATTAGCTCATCCATTTAAAACAATATGCAGTTGTAAAGTTAAGCAAAACTTTTAGGCTTTTAAATTATTTGAAAACATAATTATTCTACATAAGACTCACTAACGCTCCTTTTTAAAAAGGAGAACGAGAGACAAGTTGTATGAAGATTAGAAAACATTTGTTGACAATCTTCTCATTAAAATAATGTTTTATAAATTGGAAAAATGCTTTTGAAACTAATGTCAGCCTGCCAAATATTATCTTATTCGTAACTTGAAATTCTAAAATATATTTTATAAATATGAACTGTAAACTTGCTCTTTAAACTTCGTTTCTTAAATACTGATCAAAAACTGACACTTAATTTCTATAAATTTAAATATGAATTTGTAACATTAAGTTTAATTTCAAAAATAAATATATCTTCCTTTATCTTTTAAGTCTCATTTAAAAAATCAATTTGGTAAATGCCTATGAAAGATACCCAATAAATTTCCAAATCTCTTAATCTGTAAATTTTAAAACCAAATTAATTAAACCTAAATGAAAACTTACTTTTACAATTTTTTATTTTGTACCTTAATTCTAATACTTATTTCATCTGATATTTCGATTGCCGGATTGATAAGCGGCGATTATTCAATGTCAAAGGCAGGCAAATTGTTTCGCGAAGACAAGGCAAATACAACCATTGGTGGAAGAAATTATTCCAATAGCGATTCTCTGCCTGCAGGAGTAACCAAAGAATGGATGAATAATATTCGTGATGAAAACGGAAACAAGATCATTCCCGAAGATGAAGGCGATGCAATGCAAAGAAAAATCTTCAACGGAATGAATGCAGGAGAGCATTTCGGTTGCTCTATATCAACAGCAGGTGATGTGAACAACGACGGATATGATGATATTATCATTGGTGCGTATTTTTATAATGGCTTTACCGGCAGGGTTTGTATCTTTTACGGCGGACTTAATATGAATACGGTTGCAGATATAACAATAACTGGAGAAGCATTAGGTAATTTTTTTGGCGAATCTGTATCCGCTGCCGGTGATGTAAACGGTGATGGATACGCTGATGTAGTTGTCGGCGCATCAGGATACAGCAGCTCTACCGGCAGAGCGTACATTTATTTTGGAGGAGCAAGCATGAACAATATTGCAGATGTAATAATGACGGGAGAAGCATCATCTAATTATTTTGGCGCTTCAGTTTCCAAAGCTGGTGATGTAAACGGTGACGGGTATTCTGATGTAATTATAGGAGCTTATGAATACAGCAGTTATACCGGCAGAGCGTACATTTATTTTGGAGGAGCAAGCATGAACAGTACTGCCGATGTAACAATGACGGGAGAAGCATCAGGTAATAATTTTGGCATTTTAGTTTCCACAACCGGTGATGTAAACGGTGACGGGTTTGCTGATGTGATTATCGGCGCTTCCGGTTACAACGGCAGTACCGGCAAAGCATATATTTATTTTGGAGGAGCAAGCATGAACAATACTGCCGATGTAACAATGGCCGGGGAAGCAGTAAATAATTATTTTGGCAAATCTGCCTCCACAGCCGGCGATGTAAACGGTGACGGATATGATGATGTAATTATCGGGGCTAATGGATACAGCACTTCTACCGGCAGAGCATACATATACTATGGAGGTGCAAGTATGAATAATGCATCAGATGTAACGATTACAGGCGAAGCTACTAATAATTTTTTTGGAAAATCAGTTTCAACAGCCGGAGATGTAAACGGTGACGGTTATTCAGATGTAATTGTCGGGGCTTATGGTTACAGCAACTTTACCGGAAGAACATACATTTACTTTGGAGGAGTTAGCATGAACAATACAATAGATGCAATATTGACGGGTGAATCAACCAGTTCTGCATTTGGTTATTCAGTCTCTACAGCCGGTGATGTAAATGGCGACGGATATTCTGATATAATTGTCGGGGCTTATAATTATGCTAGTAATGTAGGCAGAGTTTATCTGTATGACTATTTTATGAAAGGAGAAATTGTATCTGATATTGCTGTGACGGGTGATACAACAAATAATTATTTTGGATTTTCGGTATCCGAAGCCGGAGATGTAAACAGTGACGGATATGCTGATATAATTGTCGGGGCTTATGGAAATAATTCCTCTACAGGAAAAGCATATATATTCTTTGGAGGAATCAGCATGAATGATACTGCAGATGTTACTATGATTGGAGAAGCAGTAAGTAATTATTTTGGTTGTTCAGTATCCACTGCCGGCGATGTAAACGGAGACGGATATGCTGATGTAATAGTCGGAGCTTATGGCTATAATTCTAACATTGGCAGAGCATACATATTCTATGGAGGAATGACCATGAATAATATTGCCGATTTAGTATTGACAGGCGGATCAACAAGTTTCTTCGCTTCTTCGGTATCCACTGCCGGCGATGTAAACGGTGACGGATATACAGATGTAATTGTCGGGGCTTATGCATACAGTAGTAATACCGGCAGAGCATACATATACTATGGAGGTGCAAGTATGAATAATGCATCAGATGTAACGATTACAGGCGAAGCTGCTAATAATTTTTTTGGAAAATCAGTTTCAACAGCCGGAGATGTAAACGGTGACGGTTATTCAGATGTAATTGTCGGGGCTTATGGTTACAGCAGCTATACTGGAAGAACATACATTTACTTTGGAGGGACAAGCATGAATAATACCGCAGATTTGGTTATAACAGGCGAAGCTACTAATATTCTCTTTGGCTATTCAGTATCCGAAGCCGGCGATGTAAACGGAGACGGACATTCTGATGTCATTGTTGGCGCTTATGGAAGTAGCGCTTATACCGGTAAAGCATACATATTCTTTGGAGGAACTAGTATGAACACTACAGCTGATGTAACAATGACCGGAGAAGTAACAAATGATTATTTTGGCATATCAGTATCCACAGCCGGTGATGTAAATGCAGACGGATACTCTGATGTAATTGTCGGGGCTTATGCTTACAGCATCACCACCGGTAGGGCATACATTTATCTTGGAGGCTCGAGCATGAATAATATTTCAGATGTAACAATGAACGGTGAAACAACAGGCAATTATTTTGGAACTTCGGTCTCCACAGCCGGTGATGTAAACGGTGACGGATTTTCAGACGTAATTAATGGGGCTAATGGTTACAGCAGCAACACTGGGAAGGCTTATACCTATTTCGGCTCGGCAATAAGCGCAAAACCGATTTTGAATTATGTGAAAGATGTACCGAATGATCAGGGAGGTTATGTATATTTGAAATGGGCGAGGAGCAGCTTCGATGTAATCGGAAATAATACCATAACTGACTATTATTTAGAAATGAGTTACCCTCCAACAGGCGGTAACTTTGCATGGATACCTTCAGGAATTATTTCAGCAGTTAAGAATTCTTTTTATTCTTATAATGTTAGTACTCCCTTTGATTCTTCATCCGCTGCAACCGGAAATTTTTATTTCAGAGTAACTGCGAGAACATCTGATCCGTCAGTTTTCTGGCGATCCAATATTCTCTATGGAAGGAGCATTGACAATATTGCTCCTCTTATGGTATCACCCTTTACGGCAGTATCGGAAGCAAGCAATGTCCGTCTCAATTGGAAGCGAAGTAATGCGCCAGATCTTATGAACTACATTTTATTCAGAAGCACCTCACCAACGATTGACCCTTACACTGAAACACCTTTTGCAACACTTGGTGATTCGACTTATCTCGATACTTCACCTTTGAGCGGTTTGTATTATTACTTCATCGTTGCACAGGATATTCATAATAATCTTAGCCCGGTTGCAGTTGCAGAAAGCCCGAATATTACTGTTAATGCAACAATGTTCATCGAAGGATTTTACAATGCAGGTGCGAATTCACAAGTCAGTGATACAATTACAGCTTATTTGAGAAATAATCTTTATCCATATTCAATTGCTGATCAGTCAATGGCAGTTGTTTCATCTAATGGAAGTGTTACATTGAAATTCGGGAATGCATCAAGCGGAACATATTATTTAGTTTTAACACACAGAAACAGCATCGAGACATGGAGTGCAAACGGAATTTCGGTGACAAGAGGCGGCTCGGTGAATTATGATTTTTCGAATTCTTCATCTCAGGCATTCGGAAATAATATGAAACAGGTTGATACCTCGCCTGTACGCTTTGCCATTTTTAGCGGCGATGTAAATCAGGACGGAGTAGTTGAGGCAACGGATGCAGGAGCAATCGATAATGATGCATCTAATTTTGTAAGCGGTTATGTTAATACCGATATTACCGGAGACGATTTGGTCGATGCAACTGATGCAGCGATAGGGGAAAATAATGCAGCGAATTTTGTGGCGAAGGTTGTTCCGTGATTCAATTATCAATTTTTAATTATTAATTATCAATTGTAGAGATGCAATATTCCGCGTCTCTACAATATTTTTGCGTTTTTGCAAATATATTTCCCAGCCCCGCTGTATTCCCGCAATTTGAATGAATTCGTTATTTTATATAAAAACAAATGAGGGGACACAGCGGGAACGAAGGAAAACATTTTAGAGAAATTGAAATTTCTTTTCAATAATCAACATTTAAAAACTGAATTTTAGAATTAAAATTGTTAAGTTCGGGAAGCAAAATATTTTATAAACTTTAACTATAATCACCATGAAGAACAATTACTTTTTCAAAGTTATTTTGCTTCTTGGGATATATTTGACAATTACGGAACTAGCAAATGCAAGCTGGTTAAAATCCGATAGAAGCAATTCACTTCCGCAAGAAATAAATTCACAGCCTCAAAAGTCCGATTCACTTCCTGCAGGTGTGACAAGAGACTGGCTTAACTCTCTTCGCGACGAAAACGGAAATAAAATAATTGAAGAAGAAGGCGATGCAATGCAGAGAAAAATATTTAATGGTTTGAATACAGGGGATCAATTCGGCTATTCGGTTTCAACTGCAGGTGATGTAAACGGGGACGGATATGATGATATCGTCATAGGAGCATCATTCTTTAGTTCAAATACCGGCAGAGCTTATATCTTCTACGGAGGACTTAGTATGAATACAGTTGCAGACTTAACAATGACAGGAGAAGCAACAAATAATTATTTTGGAATTTCAGTATCCGAAGCAGGCGATGTAAACGGTGACGGATATTCTGATGTAATTATCGGAGCTAATGGATACAGCAGCTTTACCGGCAGAGCGTACATTTTCTTTGGTGGAGTAAGCATGAACAATATTATTGATGTAACAATGACAGGAGAAGCAGCAAATGATTTTTTTGGTCGTTCAGTATCAACAGCCGGTGATGTAAACGGTGACGGATATTCGGATGTAATTGCAGGGGCTCTTGGATACACTGGCAATACAGGCAGTGCATATATTTATTTTGGAGGAACAAACATGAACAATCTCTCAGATCTAACAATGATAGGCGAGACCGCAAATAATTATTTTGGCTATTCAGTATCCAAAGCAGGTGATGTAAACAGTGACGGATATTCAGATGTGATTATAGGAGCTTATGCATACAGCAGTAGTACCGGCAGAGCATATATTTACTTAGGAGGAGCAAGCATGAATAGTATCGCGGATGTTACAATGACAGGAGAATCGACATCTGATTTATTTGGTTATTCAGTTTCTACAGCCGGCGATGTAAACGGTGACGGATATTCAGATGTAATTGTCGGGGCTAATGGATACAGCACTTCTACCGGCAGAGCATATATTTACTTTGGAGGAGCAATTATGAATAGCATCGCAGATGTAACAATGACAGGAGAAGCAATAGATAATTATTTTGGAAATTATGTATCCGAAGCCGGTGATATAAACGGTGACGGATATTCAGATGTAATTGCCGGGGCTTATGGATACAGCAGTTCTACCGGCAAAACATACATATTCTTTGGAGGAGCAAGCATGAACAGTATCGCTGATATTACAATGACAGGAGAAGCAGCAAATAATTATTTTGGATATTCAGTATCCTCTGCCGGAGATGTAAACGGAGACGGATATTCGGATGTAATTGTCGGAGCTTATGGATACACGGGTAATACCGGCAGAACATATTTATATGACTATTTCATGAATGGAGAAATCACTCAAGATCTTGATATGACAGGCGAAGTAGCAAATAATTATTTTGGATATTCAGTATCCGAAGCCGGTGATGTAAACGGTGACGGATATTCAGATGTGATTGTCGGGGCTTATCAATACAGCAGCAATACCGGCAGAGCATACATTTTCTTTGGTGGAGCAAGCATGAATAATATCGCAGATGTTATAATGACAGGAGCTGTAGGTTTTATTTTTGGCATTTCAGTATCCGGAGCCGGCGATGTAAACGGTGACGGATATTCAGATGTAATTGTCGGGGCTTATGGACCCAGCGGCTCTACAGGCAGAGCATACATTTTCTTTGGAGGAGTAAGCATGAACAATATTGCAGATGTAACAATGACCGGAGAAGCGACATTAACTTATTTTGGTGGTTCAGTATCCGAAGCCGGTGATGTAAATAGTGACGGATATTCAGATGTAATTGTCGGGGCTTATGGATACAGCAGCAATACCGGCAGAGCATACATATACTATGGAGGGGCAAGTATGAATAATGCATCAGATGTAACTATGACAGGAGAAGCTGTAAATAATAATTTTGGATATTCAGTATCCTCTGCCGGAGATGTAAACGGAGACGGTTATTCTGATGTGATTGTCGGAGCTTATGCCAGCAGCTCTACAGGCAAAGCATACATTTTCTTTGGAGGAGTAAGTATGAACAATCTTGCAGATGTAACAATGACAGGAGAAGCAACAGGTAATTTTTTTGGAATTTCAGTATCCGAAGCCGGTGATGTAAACGGAGACGGATATTCTGATTTAATTGCCGGGGCTCGTGGATACAGCAGCAATACCGGCAGAGCATACATTTACTTTGGAGGAGTTAGTATGGACAATGTTGCAGATGTAACAATGACAGGAGAAGCAATAGATAATTATTTTGGAAATTATGTATCCGACGCCGGCGATGTAAACGGTGACGGATATTTAGATGTAATTGTCGGGGCTTATGGATACAGCAGCAGTACCGGCAGAGCATACATTTTTTTTGGAGGAGTAAGTATGAACAGTATCGCTGATGTTACAATGACAGGAGAAGCCATAAATAATTATTTTGGTATTTCAGTATCCTCTGCCGGTGATGTAAACGGTGACGGATATTCTGATTTAATTGCCGGGGCTCGCGGATACAGCAGCAATACAGGTAAAGCTTACATTTATCTTGGCTCGGCAATAAGCGCAAAGCCGATTTTGAATTATGTGAAAGATGTACCGAATGATCAGGGAGGTTATTTACATTTGAAATGGGCGAGAAGCAGCTACGATGTTTATGGTATTAACGTGATTACAGATTATGTTGTTCAGCGCAGCTATCCTCCGTCCGGAGGCAATTTCTCATGGGAAAACATATCCTTCATTCCTGCTACAAACGAACCATTCTATACATACACAGCGTCAACCCCTTATGACTCTTCATCTCTTTCCAGCGGGACATTCTATTTCAGAATCACTGCGAGAACTTCAATAGCCTCGCAATACTGGAGGTCAGGTATTTTATCGGGACACAGTATTGACAACATAGCTCCTCTTATGGTATCACCTTTTACGGCAGTATCGGAAGCAAGCAATGTACGGCTCTACTGGGAACGAAGCACAGCACCGGATCTGATGAATTATGTTTTATTCAGAAGCACTTTGCCGACCATTGATCCCTACACTGAAACACCTATTGCAACTCTTGGTGATTCGACTTATCTCGATACTTCACCTTTGAGCGGTTTGTATTACTACTTTATAGTTGCACAGGATATTCATAATAATCTTAGCCCGGTTGCAGTTGCAGAAAGTCCGAATATTACTGTTAATGCAACAATGTTCATCGAAGGTTTTTATAATGCAGGTGCGAATTCACAAGTCAGTGATACAATTACAGCTTATTTGAGAAATAATTTTTATCCATATTCAATTGCTGATCAGTCAATGGCAGTTGTTTCATCTAATGGAAGTGTTACATTGAAATTCGGGAATGCTACAAGCGGAACATATTATTTAGTTTTAACACACAGAAACAGCATCGAGACATGGACTGCAAGCGGAATTTCGGTGACAAGAGGCGGCTCGGTGAATTATGATTTTTCGAATTCTTCGTCTCAGGCATTTGGAAATAATATGAAGCAGGTTGATTTATCGCCAGTTCGATTTGCAGTGTACAGCGGCGATGTAAATCAGGATGGAGTCGTTGATGCAACGGATGCAGGAGCAATCGATAATGATGCATCTAATTTTGTAAGCGGTTATTTGAATACTGATATTACCGGAGACGATTTGGTCGATGCAACTGATGCAGCGATAGGGGACAATAATGCAGCGAATTTTGTGGGGAAGGTTGTTCCGTGATTCAATTATCAATTTTTAATTATTAATTATCAATTGTAGAGATGCAATATTTTGCATCTCTACAATATTTTGCGTCTCCGCGGTGTCCCCGCAATTTGAATGAATTCGTTATTTTATATTAAAACAAATGAGAAGACACAGTGGGAACGAAGAAAAACATTTTAGAGAAATTGAAATTTCTTTTCAATAATCAATATTTAAAAACTGAATTTTAGAATTAAAATTGTTAAGTTCGGGAAGCAAAATATTTTATAAACTTTAACTATAATCATCATGAAGAACAATTACTTTTTCAAAGTTATTTTGCTTCTTGGGATATATTTGACAATTACGGAACTAGCAAATGCAAGCTGGTTAAAATCCGATAGAAGCAATTCACTTCCGCAAGAAATAAATTCACAGCCTCAAAAGTCCGATTCACTTCCTGCAGGTGTGACAAGAGACTGGCTTAACTCTCTTCGCGACGAAAACGGAAATAAAATAATTGAAGATGAAGGCGATGCAATGCAGAGAAAAATCTTCAACGGAATGAATGCAGGAGAGCGTTTCGGTAGATCGGTCTCATCTGCAGGCGATGTAAACGGCGACGGATACACTGATATTATTGTCGGAGCTTACATATATGCATCCTATACCGGCAGAGCTTATATTTATTTTGGAGGAACAGTTATAAATACCGTTGCAGATATTGTTTTGACGGGAGAAGCGATAAACAACGACTTTGGATACAGTGTATCTTCAGCTGGTGATGTAAACGGTGACGGCTACTCGGATGTAATCGTCGGAGCGTTAGGATATTCTTCCAGTAAAGGCAGGGCATACATTTATTTCGGAGGACCAACAATGAATAATGCCGCCGATGTGATTTTTACAGGCGAGGGAATTCTCAACAACTTTGGTATATCATTGACCTCAGCCGGCGATGTAAATGGTGACGGTTATTCTGATATAATCATAGGGGCAAGTGCATATAACGGTAATACCGGCAGATCATATCTTTTTTATGGTGGAGAAACAATGGATAATACTGCAGATGTTATTTTTAACCCTGAAACAGCAAGTTACTTTGGAGCTTCAGTCTCATCTGCCGGCGACGTGAACGGTGACGGGTACTCTGATGTAATTATTGGAGCTTACGGTTATACTTCTTCAACAGGCAGAGTATATTTATACTTCGGTGGAACTTCAATGAATAATTCTGCTGACGTAATTATGACAGGCGAAGCTGCGAACAATCGCTTTGGAATTTCAGTAAATTCAGCAGGCGATGTGAATGGCGACGGGTACTCTGATGTCATTGTCGGAGCAGAAGGATATTCTTCCTATATAGGTAAAGCATATCTTTTTTTGGGAGGAACCAGCATGGATAATACAGCTGATGTAGATTTTACGGGCGAAGCATTAAGCAATTTTTTTGGATGCTCGGTCACTGTCGCTGGTGATGTGAACGGCGACGGATACTCTGATGTAATCATAGGGGCATACGGATACGTTTCCAGTAAGGGCAGAGCATATTTATATTTCGGCGGAGCATCAATGAATAATACTGCAGATGTAATTTTGACAGGCGAAATATCAGGCGATTATTTCGGAGCTTCAGTATCTTCAGCGGAGGACGTAAACGGAGATGGATATTCCGATGTAATTATAGGATCACCGGGATATTCTTCATCCACCGGCAGAGCATATATTTTCGACTATTTCATGAGGAACGAGATTGTGTCCGATTTAAGTATGACAGGCGGTGCGACATTCAACAACTTTGGAATTTCTGTCGCTTCTGCCGGTGATGTAAACGGTGATGGATATTCCGATGTAATTATAGGATCACCGGGATATTCTTCATCCACCGGCAGAGCATATATATTTTTTGGTGGAGCTTCAATGGATAACATTTCGGATGTGGTAATGACGGGCGAGTCTTCAAGCAATTTCTTTGGTAATTCAACTGCTTCAGCCGGCGATGTAAACGGCGACGGTTACTCCGATGTAATAATCGGCGCGTATGGATATTCTTCCAGTACTGGCAGGGCATATATTTATTTTGGTGGAACATCAATAGATAATACCGCAGACGTAATAATAACAGGCGAAGCAACGTTAAACTATTTTGGACTTTCAGTCTCCGATGCCAGCGACGTGAATGGCGACGGATATTCTGATGTAATCGCCGGAGCATACGGATATACTTCCAATACAGGCAGGGCATACGTTTATTTTGGCGGTGCAACGATGGACAATATCGCAGATGTTAATATGACCGGAGAAGCTACAGGCAATAGATTTGGAGCTTCTGTTTCCTCTGCCGGTGATGTAAATGCAGACGGATACTCTGATGTAATCGCCGGAGCTTATGTGTATAATTCATATACAGGAAGAGTTTATCTTTACTATGGAGGATCATCTGTTAATAACACTGCAGATGTAGTTATGACAGGCGAGGCTACAAATATCTACTTTGGATATTCTATTTCAAATGCTGGAGATGTAAATCGGGACGGATTTCAAGACGTGATAATCGGTGCATTAGGATATGCCAATTTTACAGGCAAAGCATGTATTTACTTTGGAGGAACGCCAATGAATAATACGGAAGACATTATTTTTACGGGAGAGGCAGTAGGAGATAGACTTGGATATTCAGTCTCCGATGCCGGAGATGTGAATGGCGACGGATACTCTGATGTAATCGCCGGTGCGCACTTATTTAATTCAGGTACAGGAAGATCATATTTGTATTTTGGCGGAACTTCCGTAAACAATGAAGCAGATGTAATTATGACAGGTGAATCGGCAAACAATTTCTTCGGAGCATCAGTGTCATCAGCCGGCGATCCAAACGGTGACGGTTACTCTGACTTAATCGTTGGAGCATATGGATATTATACACAAACAGGAAAAGCGCATCTTTATTTTGGTTCCGCAATATCAGCAAAACCAATTTTACTTTATGTAAGAGATATTCCTTTTGATCAGGGAGGAAAGGTTAATATAAAGTGGGCACGAAGCAGTTTTGATTCTTACGGGAACAGCACAATTTCAAACTATTCAGTATTCAGGAGCTATCCTCCGAGTGGCGGAAATTTTTCATGGGAAGAAATTGCAACCATTACGCCATCTCAACATTCGTTTTATACTTATACTGCCTCTACACCATTTGATTCCTTATCGGGAAATAATGGGAACTTATTTTATAAAATCAGGGCAAGAACAAGTAACCCGGGTACTTATTGGGAATCGGCAATTCTCTCAGGCAGAAGTATCGATAATATCTCGCCTCCGATGGTAAGCCCATTTACTGCTTCTCAGTCAGGTGCAGATGTAAGACTTAACTGGGGAAGAAATTCCGCGCTGGACTTGAAAAACTATATACTTTATAGGAGCGCTTCACCGACTATAGATCCTAATACAGAGCCGGTATATGCTGAAACAACTGATTCAACATTTCTCGATACATCTCCGATGAGCGGAATCTATTACTACTATATCGTTGCGCAGGATATTCATAATAATCTTAGTCCGGTTGCAGTTGCAGAAAGCCCGAATATTACTGTTAATGCAACAATGTTCATCGAAGGATTTTACAATGCAGGTGCGAATTCACAAGTCAGTGATACAATTACAGCTTATTTGAGAAATAATCTTTATCCATATTCAATTGCTGATCAGTCAATGGCAGTTGTTTCATCTAATGGAAGTGTTACATTGAAATTCGGGAATGCATCAAGCGGAACATATTATTTAGTTTTAACACACAGAAACAGCATCGAGACATGGACTGCAAGCGGAATTTCGGTGACAAGAGGCGGCTCGGTGAATTATGATTTTTCGAATTCTTCGTCTCAGGCATTTGGAAATAATATGAAACAGGTTGACACATCACCAGTTCGATTTGCAGTGTACAGCGGCGATGTAAATCAGGATGGAGTAGTTGAGGCAACGGATGCAGGAGCAATCGATAATGATGCATCTAATTTTGTAAGCGGTTATGTTAATACCGATATTACCGGAGACGATTTGGTCGATGCAACTGATGCAGCGATAGGGGACAATAATGCAGCGAATTTTGTGGCGAAGGTTGTTCCGTGATTCAATTATCAATTATTAATTATTAATTGTAGAGATGCAATATTTTGCATCTCTACAATATTTTTGCGTCTTTGCAAATATATTTCCCAGCCCCGCTGTATTCCCGCAATTTGAATGAATTCGTTATTTTATATTAAAACAAATGAGAAGACACAGCGGGAACGATGAAATATTAATCTATAAAACAACAATTAATGTAGATAAGCAATATTTTGCATCTCTACAAATATTTTAGCTTTCGCGGGAATGACAAAAAAAAAGAATGACCAAAAAAAGATTCCCGCTTTGTCAGGAATGACAAAAAAAAAGATTATCAAACAAAAAATTTGTTTTGTAGTTTTGCCTTTACTTTTCCAGCTCCGAAATTTTTTCCATCAGCCAGTTTTTGCCTGCCATTTGATTGCCTGAAATATTTTTTTTAATTACTTCAAGGTCATATTCATTTGCTTTTTTATTTTTCAAATTATATCTGTAATCGGAAAGCCGGTTTACGATATTTACGAATTTAACGAATTGCTCTCTGCTGGCATTTGATATTGTCTTATCATTTTTTGCAAAATGCCTGCATGTATCGGTAAGGTGTTTTAATTCTTCGAGATATTCCAACTCGTAATACAAAAAGCATTCGTATGTTTTAATATTAATCTTATCCATTCCAATGGCATTTTTACATTTAGATAAAAAGGCAAGTGACTTTTCATAATTTTTATTTTTGAAGTTGAGATGAGTATAGGCAAAGTTTACGGTTTGAATTCTGACTTCATTCTCGAGATTCGATTCATACTTTTTTATGAACCGTTCGCACCACTCGAATTCTCCCGCTGTACAGGCGGCTATAACAATACTCATAAATATATACCGGTCGATATATTTATTGCTTCCGAAAAAAAGAAGTTCTTTATCCGCAATGAGTTTGTTATACTGATAACGCTCTTTAATAAAAAATAAATTACCCGTGTTCGAATTATTTTTGCAAAAATTTATCAATGCAACGGCAAACAAGTACTTATTTCTTTTTGATAGTTTATCGAAATTCTTATAATATAATTCCTTCAGCCGGTAATAATTATCTTCATTCATTGGATCATAGACCGTTTTAAAAGCATGATATTCAATATCCGTAAAATAGTCTTTGTATTCCCATTCTTCATAAGATTTAATAATTCTGTCAATTCCTTCTTTGTCGAGCGGGTTGTTATACAAAAAGGAAATCTCACATGCCAAAGAATTAATTTCAAAAAACATCGAATAGAAATAGCGTGAAAGATTTTTGTTGTAAACGCTAAAGTCAAAATTGTTAAGCTCTTTTACATTGTGCATTAATGAAAGAAGTTCAAGAACTTTTATTTCCGATTTATGAATATAGTAGTATGAATTGGTGTCAGCATTGAGTTTGCTCAATTCATCTTTGTTTTCCCTGAGTTTCTTTTTAAATAGAGTTAACAAACCTCTTGACTTGTATTGTTCAATTACATTTAAATTACTCTCGTTTTTATTCTTATCATAATTTTCCAGTTCGATGAATTTCACAATTAATTTAGTATGGTCATGAATGAGATTTTTCATTTTGCCGTAATTATACTTTTCTCCCGGAAATAATTTGTTCCATATAAATTCCTTTCCAAGTTCTTCATCGATAAATTCGGGAGCATATTTTTTTATTTCAAAAAATAAATTAACCACCTGTTTATTTTTATTGTGATAAGGAGATTTAAGAAAGTCTTCGAACTTGATTAACTCCTTCGGTGTAAATGTTCTGACGATTTCCAGAAGCGAGTTTTTATGCATATTTCAACTTTTAATTTTTCAATTTTTTAGAAAGAAGTCATTCTTTTAAGAAGAATAAACCACAATTCCGGCACAAATTAAAACAATTCGTTCAAATAAGTAAGTGCCTTTATTAAGAAAGTCGGCAAAAAGTTTCTTTTGCAGATTGAGTACATAGATATATTTTTGCAATGGTTCTTTCAAATAAATAATAACCCGGAAAAATGGACGCGAACATTTTTTCCTTAATGACATCACCGGTATGGCGGGTTATTATTTATTTATTAATTTAAAAAAATCAAAAAACGAAAGGAGATTCAAATGTTTAAAACAGCAATAATTACAGGATTGGTTTTAATTATGTCTCAACTGAATATTAACTCCGGTATCTTGAGTCAGACAATTACATCATTAGATAATAAGGAAAAATTCTCATTGGAAATTTTACCGGTAAACGAAGATAACCTTTGTCTGATAAAATTCAATCTTGAGCAGGAATGTTTTGTGAAAATCAAAGTAACAGATATGTCAAACAATGAAACAGAATATCTTTTGGACGAAGAAATGCTTCCGGGAACATATACCGTTTATTATAAATCCAAAGAAAAACTAAATACAGAAATGTATAACTGCAGCTTTGAGGTTTATAATTCAGAAAAGGAAATAATTTATTCAAAGGAATTAATCATTCATAATTAAAAATTTAAAAAAATAATACCTAATATGAATAAATCTATAATTGTTTTAACAGTATTACTATTTTTCAATGTCTATGTTTTATCTCAGGACAAAAAAAATTATGAAGGTGAAATGCAGGCTCCGGTAAAAATTGATGCTCATATTAATTTAAACCAGCAAAATCAACCGTCTCCATCAAAAGAGATAATTGATTTCGAAAATAAAATGAAAGCTGCAAAGCTGTCTGATAACAAAGAAGAAATAAAAAGACTTCAAAATGAGTCTGACAGAATCACCGGAACTCACACAAGCGTTCCCTCACAAATGGAAATCAAAAAGCTTTCGCAAGAAGAAGCAGATAACATTGTGATGAACAGCATTACAAATTCAAATGATAAAGGCATTCTATCGATGGCGACTTGCACAGAGCATTCAGGAAATAACATCGGAAGAATATGGAGTGTTTATGGCTATTATCCGGATTTTGCTCCTTATAATCCTGACGGTATCGGCTTAAAATATTCAGATGATAACGGCATCAGCTGGAATAATTTTGGTATATACAGCTTCGGGGGAAATCAGATCTTTACCACCGACAAACAAATGGATGCCGAATTAATTATCAGCTCAACAAATGAAAAATATCTTTGGGTTACATTTGCAACATATGTTAATTCCTGGACACAGATTGGATTGTTTATTGTAAATCTTAATAACGGAACAGTTAGCAATTCTATATTAAACTGGCCGGGCGGTCCTTTTGTGCATTACAAAACTCCGAGAATTGTCTCTGACAATCCTGATTTTTCAAATTCACCGTATATTTATTTAGTTGCAAGTTTTGACAGTTCATATAGTTTTCCCGATCCGGCGGCACAGGGTGAAAAAGTTGCAATGTGCTACAGTCCATATACGACTACTCCGTCGATCACATACAGAACCAGCAGCTTTATGAGAACAGTCAGTAATGGTTATTATGGTTGGGCTGATTATTTTAATTGTGACATTGCATATTACAAAAATGGTTCGGAGTATGGGATACTTTTAGTCGAGACAGGTCTTGCTTCGAATTCCGCCATCGTGATTGGGAGCGCTCCGATATTTTCATATCTTACAAACAATCCGTACGTTTCGTATATCGGGACAATAAATGTTAACACACCGGGAAATAATAAAAGATCGAGAGGATTTGTTGCCTCAAACGGAGGGTATAACAATCTGATGATCTCAGTTATTAACGAATACTCGGCAACTGATCATGATGTGGAATATTACCGTTCTACAAACGGCACTGCCGGCTGGGTACAGGGTTTTGTAGATTACAGCACAAGTGATGTCGGCACCGATGCGGAAGTCATCGGACAAGTAAACGCTCCGGGTGAATTTGCCGTAGCTTACGCAAATACATTTCCGTCAACAATAAAATATCATCAAACAGATTCTTACATCTGGAGTTCTGTGAATTTAAATAATTTCAGTCATTTGGTGAATAACAATAACCCAAAAGCCGGAATAAGACTCAATAGCGGTAGTGAAAATTGCTTTGCGATTTGGGCAGATACTACGAAGCACGGGTTGTGGAGCAGTTCAGGATGTACTGGAACGGTGCAATCTTTTGCCAAATTGAAAATAAGTGCAGCGATTGAAGGTTTATACAATCCTGTAACGAATAATGTTATTCCCGATACGATCAGAGTTTATCTAAGAAGTAATATTTCTCCATATAATGTAGTTGATTCTTCAAAGAATGTGCTTGGGGATATTTTGACGAATGAATTTATCTTCAGCAATACTCCTTACAATACTCCGTATTTTATTCAGATTAAACACAGGAATGCGCTTGAATCCTGGAGTTCGGGAACAATTACATTTACATCTTATGAAAAGTCATATTCATTCTGGCCACAGGCAAATACTTACGGAAATAATTCAAAGAAAATTTTTGATAATGGTTTCATTTCAATTTATGGATTCTACAGCGGTGATGTAAATCAGGATGGAGTAGTTGATGCAACAGATAATGGTGAGATTGACAATGCTGCGTCAAATTTTGAAATAGGTTATCTACCGACGGATTTAAACGGCGATGAAGTGATTGATGCAAGCGATGCATTAATAGCTGAAAATAATTCAGCGAATTTTGTTTCGACTATTACGCCTTAGATGACGAAATTATTATTAAAATATTTTACGAACTCAATCTCTTTGTATGGTATGGTATTTAATTTAGAAAATCTCAAGAGGTTTTATTCAAGAATAAACAGTATGGTTTTAATAAAACTAATCAAAATAACATAAATCAGTCAAGTTATTCATAGTTTGTTTAGATGAATGTCTATAAAATGTAGAAAAGATCAGTTTGGATAAACACAATAAATAGAATAATCAGTTTGACAAGTTAAGGCATCAATGCTATAAATTGATTTTTCAATTTTCACTTACAAAGTTAAAATGAAAAATGTTCTTCTTATAATCGAAAGAAATTCAGAACAACCGGAAATTGCAAAAACATAGTTCGTTGATTGTTACTTTGTCTTAATTAGTGTAATTCGTCTAATCAGTGATTCAGACTTCGCTCAGGATTGTCTTTACTGATAGAGAAAAATGTTGACTTCTCTTCCAGATTTGTCATGTATTTTTTCATGACTGTTAATATTGAATTTTTTGATTACTTGCTTTGGTTGTTTTATTAGTCTGAATCACGGATTTGCACGGATTAAGTGATTGCACGGATTGGTTGTCTGGAATTTGATTTTTCTGTTTATTTGTCTGAATCACGGATTTGCACGGATTAAGTGATTGCACGGATTGGAGTCCGGAATTTGATTTGGCTGTTTATTGTCTGAATCACGGATTTGCATGAATTAAGTGATTACACGGATTAGTTGTCTGGAATTTGATTTGGCTGTTTATTTGTCTGAATCACGGATTTGCACGGATTAAGTGATTACACGGATTAGAGTCCGGAATTTGCTTTGGCTGTTTATTGTCTGAATCACGGATTTGCACGGATTAAGTGATTACACGGATTGGTTGTCTATACTATTCTATTCCTTTGAAACTTCAGGTTAGTAACGTATATGATCTCAGTTTAGAAATTTTTTGTATTAATCTTATTTAATCAGTATAATCGGTGTAATCGGTTTAATCCGTGATTTAGACTTAATTTACTTCAACAGTATAAACTTCTTTGTACTAACTTGCAATCCGTCTGTGTATAAAGTGTAGAAATATATTCCGCTTGAAAGATTAATGGCGTTAAATGTTTCAATGTACACTCCGGGCTGTTTGTATTGATTTAGTATTGTGTTCACTTCTCTTCCTGATATGTCATGTACTTTTATCATAACTGTTGACGATTTATTTAATGAATACTTAATTTGTGTAGATGGATTAAAAGGATTTGGATAATTCTGATATAATCTATAATCATCGGTCTTAATTGTTTGATTATTGTTTATAAAAGACAACCCCCCATTGGTTGTCTTTATTATTTGTCCTGCTATGCCGACAGAATATCCTGTATTGGAATTGACAAAATATATAGAATTAAGTCTTTCTGTGGCTGTTCCAGGAAGAAGTATCCAGTTTAATCCTCCGTTTGTCGTCTTTGAGATTTTTCCATTATATCCGCACAACATTCCGTAGTTATTATCCAGAAACTGAATTGAAGTTATTATATGTGATACACTCTGGTTAAACCAGTTTATTCCTCCGTTCGTTGATTTTATTATTAACGGGCTTTCACTATTAAAACCACCTGATATAATTATTAAAGTATCTATATATTCAATTGAATTTAATACACTGAAAGGAAATAATGTGGAATTCCAACTTTCTCCAGAATTTGTTGTTAAATAAATTGCTATATCTGAGGCAACTGCTCCATTTGTTTCATCATAAAAATCAATATCATGAAAAACACCTCCTCCATAACTTGTAGTAAAATTGTGTACCCAATTTATTCCTGAATTAGTAGTTTTATAAATTGATCCATTATTTGTTCCAATAAATCCTTGATTGCTATCGATAAAGTTTAAACTCGTAAATCCCGTATCTCCTGCAGGTGTGTTTTGATTTTTCCAATTCATTCCTCCATTATTTGTTTTCATCACAAGTCCTGAATCTCCGCATAAGTATCCCGTATTTAAATCGGTAAAGACTATTTTCTTTATTCCAAGACTTGTATTTAGGTTTATTCTGTTCCAACTGTACCCGGCATCTGTCGTCTTTTTCAATATTCCTTTTTCTCCAACTGTATAACCGGTATTTTCACCTATAAAAAATACGTCGTTGTATGTCTCCTGAACTCCTGTCTGTCTTTGCCAATGTTCACCCGTGTTTGTCGTATTTACTATTACTCCCCCTGAACCAACTGCATAAAAATAATTCTGTTCGGTTGTATTTATATCTAAAAATACATCCGAATCCGGATTCTCTGGTGTAAATGAAGTATCTCTGAACCAGTTTACTCCACTATTTAATGTTTTATATATATCTCCGTATTGAGTAACAATAAATCCCGTTGTTTCATCCTTAAACCTAAATGCTCTTGAAAGATCATTTGAAATAACTCTATTTACTGTAAATGAATCCCAACTTACTCCGCTGTTTTTTGAAATAAATACTTTGGTTGTTGCAAAAGAAAGAAATAGACCATATATAGTAGAATCATTTAAATACTGTACTGAAGGAAAATAATCAAAGAATGTTCCCAAATGATGTATCGTCCAATTATTTCCACCGTTTGTTGTAGTATAGATATTATTTATTCCTGCCATCGCGCCTTTTAACGGATTTATGAATGATACATGAAATAATGTTGATGATACTCCAGCATTTTGTGCTATCCAGTTAGCTCCACCGTTTGTTGATTTTAGTACTTTGCCGGATGCACCGCTTATATATCCGGTATTTGCTGTCGGAAAATCAACATCCAGTAAAATACCCGGTACTCCGCTTGGGACAACTACCCAGTTCAATCCTCCATTTGTTGTCTTTGCTATATATCCGCTGTCACCAACAACAATGCAAGTATTTAAATTAATGCATTCGATGTCAGTTAAATTCAAAGATGTTATTTGTCCCAGCAACACCCAGTTCAATCCGCCGTTAGTTGTCTTGGTGACCGTTCCGGCTTTGCCGCAGGTATATCCTGTATTTCTGTCCCAGAAGTCAACCGAGTTAAGCGTTGCGCCAGTCGGCAGTGGTTGCAGCCAGAACCAGCTTGATTGTGCATTTACTCCGATGACCGGAAGGAAAATTACAATAAACAGAATGTAAATTTGTATTTTTATGTTTCTCATAAAAATTATTTTGAGAAAATATATACTAAGTTAATATTTTAAAAAATTATTAAATCTATTCATTGTCAACAATAGCTCTATTCATACAGATTTTTGAATGAACTTAAAATCAATTTGCATTCAAGCTAAAGATAAACCACAGAATTGTCAAATGGTAAAAAATGCGATTTGTGAAAAAATGGATTTTGTTGTTTTGAGCGGTGTTGGAGAAACCGTTTAAACGGTTTCTGAATGCTGCAGGGGTGTAACACATCTCTGTGCGAAGGGGGGTAGAAACCGTTTAAACGGTTTCTGAGAAGCGCTTTGGGAGATGTCGCATCTCTGTGCAATCGGAGGCAGAAACCGTTTAAACGGTTTCTGAATGCTGCGGGGGTGTAACACATCTCTGTGCGAAGGGGGCAGAAACCGTTTAAACGGTTTCTGAGAAGTACTGTGGTAGATGTCGCATCCCCGGGCAATCGGACAAAGAAACCGTTTAAACGGTTTCCCCCAACACCCCAAATTCACCCAAAATTACCTCTTCTTATCCTTATTTTTTCTATTCAGCATATTACGAAAATTAAATTTCATCCGTCCTAAATGAAAAATTATTAAAATTTCTCTACAAATTAAAAATAAGCATTTAAAAAAATTCTGACTTTCCAAAACCAAAATACGTTGATTAAAAACGATACAACATTATTCAATTAAAGAATTACTAAATTATACGGGAGTGTAAAAAATTTTGTGTAAATGATAAAATAAAAGAAATGTGAATGAGGATGACACCATGTCCCACTCCCCCTAGGGGGAGTGGCTGAAAAAAGAAAAAAATGTTAAAAAAATTTTTTCTGT
>JABAQZ010000030.1 GCA_019187405.1 Ignavibacteria bacterium | reverse complement strand
TTTGTTATTAATCTTTTCACTATGGAAAAAAGATCAAGAGTTTATAACAAATTACGCATGACATAACGCCGTGAATCAACATACGGGTATGTTGATTGTTGTTGATTTTTAATACAGTACCTTTTTGATACTTTATAATCGTTTAAAATGAGCCGTGAAATGTCTTAAAAATAAAGTCTCAAAAGTAATTTCCATGCCTCTAACTTTGTCCTTATCTTCGAGTATCTTTTCAAATACTTCTATTACATATTCAATGTGGCTTTGTGTGTAAACTCTTCTTGGAATTGCAAGACGCACCAACTCCATGGAAGCCGGGATCAGTTTATTCTTTTCGGAATATTTTCCGAACATGACTGAACCTATTTCCACAGCTCTTACTCCTCCTTTTAGATATAGCTCGCAAACCAGAGCCTGACCCGGATACTGCTCAACCGGAATCTGTGGATAAAGCTCTTTCGAATCAATGTAAACAGCATGTCCTCCAATCGGAAGCATTAAAGGAACTCCCATTTTATGAAGATTTTCGCCGAGATATGCAGTGCTGACAATTCTATATAATAGATAATCCGGTTCAAAGATTTCTTTAAGACCAATTGCTATGGCTTCCATATCTCTTCCGGATAATCCTCCGTATGTAGTAAATCCTTCCGTAATAATTAAAAGGTTGCTGCATTTTTCTGACAGCTTCTCGTCTTCAATAGCCAAAAAACCTCCCATGTTTACCAGACCGTCTTTTTTTGCACTCATGACAGCGCCGTCCGCCAAAGAAAACATTTCCTGCGCGATTTCCTTGTAAGTTTTACTTTCGTATTCCTTTTCTCTGTGTTTGATGAAATATGAATTTTCTGCAATTCTGCAACAGTCCAGGAAAAAATTTACGTTGTATTTTTTACAAATGCTTCTAACATCTTTTGCATTTTTCATGCTGACCGGCTGACCTCCTCCGCTGTTATTAGTTACAGTGAGGATAACACAACCTATGTTTTCAGGTTTTTTTTCTTTTATAATTTCTTCCAACTTTTCAATATCCATATTCCCTTTGAATGGATGTATCTCTTGCGGATGAGTGGCTTCGGGAATTGGAATGTCAATTGCCTCCGCACCTGTATATTCTATGTTAGCTCTGGTTGTATCAAAGTGTGTATTGCTGATAAATGTTTTTCCATTGCCGCCAAGAAGCGTGTAAAGAATCCTTTCTGCAGCTCTCCCCTGATGAGTGGGAAGTATGTGATGATATCCGGTTAAATCCTTAATTACTGAATGCATATGATTCCAACTTTTTGCACCTGCATAAGATTCATCTCCGATCATCATTCCTGCCCATTGATTTGCACTCATGGCAGATGTTCCGCTGTCTGTAAGCAGATCAATCATTACTTGATCGGAATCGAGCAGAAAAGGATTGTAATAAGCCTTCTCAAGATAACTGTTTCTCTGATCCTCAGTAGTAATCGTTATTGGCTCTATTGATTTTATTCTAAACGGTTCAAAAATAGTTTTATAGTTCATAATTATTTGAAGTGATAAATTAAAGTTTTTTAAATTTTGCCTGAAAGAATCTCAGGTATTTGGGTTCGTATATCATTTTAAGACCTTTGATTTTTTTTCTGTTTGAATAAACCGATTCCACTGATTCTGCGACAACATCCATGTGTGCTTGAGTATAAACTCTTCTGGGAATTGTTAGTCTTACAAGCTCAAGATCAGGCAGGTACTCTTTTCCGGTTTCCGGATTTCTACCGGAAGATACATTGCCTCTTTCCATGCTTCTTACTCCGGAGTCAATATAGATTTCTGCAGCAAGAGTCTGCGCAGGATAATTTGTTTGCTTAATGTGAGGAAGAAATTTTTTTGCATTCAGAAAAACTCCATGTCCGCCTATCGGAAGCACAATCGGAATTCCAAAATCACGCATTTTATTCCCAAGATATTCCACCTGTCCTATTCTTGCTCTAATATGATCTTCATCCACCGATTCAGTAATTCCAATTGCAATTGCCTCCATATCTCTTCCAGCAAGTCCTCCGTATGTATGAAGTCCTTCATAAACTACCACAAGATTTCTTGCTTCTTCATATATTTTTTTATCATTGATGGCAAGAAAACCCCCGATATTTACAAGTGCATCTTTCTTTGCGCTCATGGTTGCACCGTCTGTATAAGAACATATTTCTTTGACAATATCCACAATTTTCTTTTTAGAAAAACCTTTTTCCTTCCGCTTTATAAAATAAGCATTCTCGGCAACCCTGGTCATATCATGTATTATTTTTATACCGTACTTATCTGTCATCTTTCTCAATTCTCTCAGATTGCTCATTGATATAGGCTGACCTCCTGCCATGTTAACTGCTGTTGCTACTGAAATATATGGAATTTTTTTAGACCCGGTCTTTTTTATAAGATTTTCAAGCTTCTGTATGTCTATATTTCCTTTAAATGGAAATTCATCATCAGGATCATGTGCTTTTTTTATGATTACATCTGCAAATGTTCCGCCTGCAAGCTCCTGATGGAGTCTTGTAGTGGTAAAATACATGTTTCCCGGAATAATGTCTCCCGGTTTTATGAGTATCTTTGATAGAATATTTTCTGCACCTCTTCCTTGATGAGTAGGGATAACGTATTTGTAACCGTAATTTTTTCTTACGGCTTCTTCAAGGTGATAAAAATTTTCACTTCCTGCATACGCTTCATCTCCAAGCATCATTCCCGACCACTGTCTGTCACTCATGGCTGATGTTCCGCTGTCAGTAAGCAAATCGATATATACATCTCGTGATTTTAAAAGGAAAGTATTGAATCCGGCTTGCTTAATGGCTCTCATCCTGTCAGCTTTTGTTGTAATGTTCAGCAGTTCCACCATTTTGATTTTATATGGTTCAGCCCAAGAGCGTTTGATAAACTTGCTTGTCATTTGTTTATTTTTTAAAATCAAATTAATTAAATAAATTTTTTCAGAGTATGATAAATATCACAATTGTATAAAAAAATATTGAATTTCAGGAAATAAAAAAAACATCTTCACGCAAAGTGTTCGTTATTTTAAAGTTGTAATCATTTCATCTTCTGACTTCTGTATTTTGTCAGAGACAATATATAATTCGAAATATTGTTTTCAATTGTAATATAAACCCAACCTAAATTGTAAAAGTAATGTCTGAATTGAAAGTCAATAAATCGAATTTTATGATTGTTGCTGTTTCGGGTGCATGATGCTAAGTGAAATATTTAATTATCTGATTTACGGATAAAATGTTCTCTGATATTGAAAATACGCCGGGCTCTGAATGCATATTTTTTTATACACTGTAGAAATATTTTGCATCCTCAAACAAAGTGTAAAGATATTAATTCTTGAAAAAACCTGAACAGCGGCATTTGAGGCAACGACTGTATCAGTAAATTAAATTTGTGTTTGAACAAAAATTATCAACTTTATATATTAAAATTAAAGAATAATTTTGTTTTAAAAATCATTGATAAGTAAATTTATAAATTCAATCCAAACAGCAAAGTTTATCAAATAATTTTTCTTCTCAATCTTAAAATGAGATAAAATAAGTAAAAATTTTTAAGTTGTATTAATAGTTACTTTATTTGTTTATTATTTCGCTGCGGCAAGAATTCAATTTGGTTAATTATTAATGATCCAGCAAATTTTGTGCGAAATATCTTCCGATAGTTTAAAACAGTGCTTATTTTTTTAAATGGACGGATTGTATTTTTGCAGAATACAAAGCAACGAATTTCATTGGTGTAACAACACAATATAATATGTAAAAATTGGTTTCATGTTTTTTTATATTATGGTATTTAAAAATTGAAGTAAACCATTTTTATTATTTATTAAATAATGTATAATTAAGAAAATTATTTTAATATTTTAGGCTGATGAGTAAATCGCGGATAAAGACGGTCTTACTGAAATATCACGATGATATATCTTCTTCATTATCGAAAACCGTAACGATTTCGATTGATAACCCGGGGGTAAACAATATTCATAATATCAGAGTAAACATTAAAAAACTCAGAGCATTGTATAAATTGCTTGAAAGACTTTCCGGGAAAATGTTTTCTGAAAAACAGCATGCGATATTGTTTAAAAAAATTTTTAGAGAAACCGGAAAGCTCCGGGATATTCAAATTAAGACTAAGATCCTTGATAATTACAAATCTGCGGAGAGTGTAAAAAAGCTGATTGGATATATCGATGCATCGAAAGAGCAAGCGCTGAAAAGCATTAGAAATTCGTTAGCCGATTTTAATTTTCAAAAATATTCAGAATCCGAAAATCTCGTAAAGGAACTCATTACAGAACTTCCATCTGCAGAAATTGAAAATGAGTGCGTAAAATTTATCATTCGCTCCGCAAAAAAAATTAAAAGGCATCTTGAATCTGAAAAAAGCACGGAGCAGATTCATGAAATAAGAAAATTGCTCAAAGAGCTTCATGCTGCTTCGGATATACTTTTTTTAATAAAAGAATCCAAAGCGCTGAAAAATTTTTTGAAACTTGTAAAAAATACGGAAGAGAATCTTGGTAAATGGCACGATAACATAATTCTGCTCGTATCTTTGTCGGAATTTTTTAATAATCTGAAAAAGTACAATGAATCACCAGGTAAGGAATTAATCAATCTTGAAAATGAACTTAAACATCAAAACGGAGTTATGCTCGGATATCTTATTCCCGAAATTGATAATTTGTTGAAATGCATTAAGCAGGAAAACTGAGTATTTTTATATTAAAAAAAGCAGCCCGTATGATCCGGGCTGTTATCTTATTTTGTATCGATTGGTTTTAATTTGCCTGTAACTGTTACATGCAGATCTAATAATTCCGAGGATTTGTTCTCGATCGTAATTGAGGAAACATCAAATCCGGTATTTATGCAATTCAAAGTCTGTGTTGATACTTCCGAATCACCTGAGATCGAAATTTTCCCGCAAACAGAAGCTTGATATGTGTCATTAATATCGTTTGATTCTTCATTAACTCTTACAGAGTAAAATCTTTCAAGAGTTGTGTTTTCTCTGTCGATTGTAACCGATTTAAAAGGTTTTAATCTACAATATACTTCCATAGTTCCTGCATGTTTTACCGGCGCTGAAACTGAAGCTGATGTATTTGAGCTTGAATCAGTTGATGTAATGTAATCGCTGCAGCCTGTTGTAAATGCGACAGCTAATACAGCAATAACTGATTTTATTAATTTTATGCAGTTCATTTTAATTTATTTTAAGTTTATTAAATAATTTTTATTTAGCATCGCGCATGACAAGCATGCGCGATGCAGATTTTTATTACCATATCTTAACTTGAAGCGTCAGTGTTCTTTCAGATTGATTTTCAATTTTAACATAATTTCCTTTTGTCAGTTTTGTAACAGTGAAAATTTCCTGATGAGCAAGACATGCAGAGAAATATTCATCAGCTCCGTCAGTTTTATCGTTGAAATAAATACCGATATCACTGCAAACTATGTTTCCGTAATTTGAAAGATTGAGAATCTCCAAGCCTGAAATGGATTTATTTTTTATGTTATCCGTAAGGTCGGAAGACTGACCGGGTTTCAGGGTAATTTCTGTTTCAAAAACAGGAACTTCCGAATTTCCGGGGTTTCTACCAATTTCAGACGGACTTCCCGATGTTACAAGAGAATTTTGATTTTCTTTGCAGGCGGTAATTATAAACATTGTGCAGATTACCAGAGCTGCTGTTATTGATTTTATGGTTTTCATGATTGCTAATTTTTTAGGTTTATGAATTCACTTAATTAAGTGCATTTTTTTAGTATTTGTAAAAGAGCCGGCTTGTAATCTATAAAAATAAACTCCGCTTGACAACTGAGCAGCATTCCATTCAAACTCATGATATCCTTTGTTTAGCATTCCCTTGAAAAGGGAAGAGATTTCTTTTCCAGTGATGTCATAAATTTTCAGAGATACATTTGCTGCTTCAGGAATTTCAAAGCTAATAATTGTTGACGGATTAAAAGGATTCGGATAATTGTTGTTAAGTCTGAATTTTTCTTTGCTATCTTTTGCATTAACTGTTGATGAATTTTGACTGCCATATTTGATTATGCAATAAGCGGATGTTTGTGGAAATATGGAAAGCTGACCGAGAACAAAGGCATCACCGTTATCATTTACGAGCACTGATTTACCGATATCATCATTATGACCAATATCGCCTTCGCCGCCTTTGATTTCGCTCCAGACTTCAGCACCTTCGGATGAATATTTCAGTGTGAGAATGTCTTTGCCTGGATCAAAGTCTGCATGAAGGTTAAGCGCTTTCTGATAGCCGGTAATGTATGAATTGCCCGATTTATCAACGAACAAATCAACAGGAACGTTTTGGCTTTCTAAATATGAAGGAGACTTATAAAAATTTGCCCACTGCACATTCCCGCTGCTTCCATATTTCAGTGTAACTAAATAACTTTCTTTTTTCGATTCTGAACTTCCCGTAATATAAACGTTTCCTTGAATGTCGGTTTCCATATCGTATGGTGAATCACTGAATATTCTGTTTCCTTTGACTGTCCGACTGGAATAATATTTTGTAAAATCAAATTCACGATTCCATTCGAAGTTTCCCTCGGTATTTAACTTAACCAAAAAAATATCCTTCCCAAAATTTCCTCCCGTCGAACCTGCCAGATATACATTGCTTTTTTCATCTGTCTTAATGTTCATCAATTCTACCGAGACAATATTATCATCATTATTTAATACACCTTCAATATTTGATGTCCAATAATTCTTGCCGGATTCGCTGAATTTTTTTACAAAGAATTCCGGATCGGTACCGTCAAGATTATTTATTCCTGCAATGTAAACAAAGCCATATATATCACATTTTACCGAGACAGCCTTATTATTTTTATAAGAGTTATTGGAGCATTTCTTCTCCCACAATAATTCACAATCTTTGGAAAATTTCAAAAGACTTATTACCGATTCGCCGTTGCTGGATATATAATCGCATGCGACATAAATATTTCCGTATGGATCTATGGCTGAAGATTTTCCATTTACATATTGATTATCACCTGAGAAAAATACGGCATTAGAGAACTTGAAATCATTTGACATTTTGTGAAGACTTAAATTGTTTATACTTGGCAGTATAGTTTGGTTTGTCTGAATAATTATACTGTTATCCGGACTTACGTGAAATCCCGAAAGAGTAGAATAATTAAAAAGACTCAGAAAATTTTTATCCTGAAGTTTTCCCGATGGTAAATACCTTAGCAGAATTACTTTGTTATTAAATTTCGATATACCGGATACCATTAAGTTTTCTTGCTTATCAAATATCATTTTATAAGGGTTCGTATATTCAGAATTATTGAAAATCTGCATCCAGGATACTACCGTCTGAGCTTTTAAATCAAACGAGACGATGCTTGCCAAAATCATTATCAGTGTTATATATATTTTTATGTATTTCATTTTTTATAAATAAATAGTTTAAAAAATTATTGTATTATTCTCCTGCAACAAATCCCGTAATCGATATTTCAGCAGCGGTTGGATTTATTACTATCAGATCTATAAAACTGCATTTCTCGAGAAGCAATGATTTACTGTTAAACATCATGCCATCTGAATTTTTTAGAATGAAGATATCGCTTGAATTCAGAAAAAGGCCAAAGATTCCGTTTGGCTGGATTTCCTGTAAATCTAACTCTTTGCCCGGGGCAATCTTTGCATCGATTTTGGTAACTTTATTAAAATGCGTTCCTATGTTTGACTCGAGAAGTTTATTCATGCTGAGAGAATTTTTTCCGAAACTGATTTCCATTCCTATCTTTATTGAATTTATGTCCGATCCGTTTTCTTTATGGTTTAATCCGGCCGAACTTCCTGAAGATTCCGATTCCGTTTTTTGTGAAACTGAATTATCGCATCCTTGAATAGAGCTTAGGAATATGAATACAGCAATCAGAAAATTTATTTTTATTATTACCTTTTTCATTTTTTCTCCTTTTAGTTTTTTATTTATCCGAACCGGTTTCAGCCGGTCCGGATAAATCGTTCTTTACATTATTTAATCAAGTTCATTTGCTTTGTAACTTCAAATCCGGGAGAGGTGATTCTATAGAAGTAAGTTCCGCTTGCCATGTTTCCTGCATCCCATTTATATTCATGATATCCTGACGATAATATCTGATTTACAAGTGTTTTCACGAGTCTTCCGGTAATGTCATATATCGAGAGATTTACCTGTGATTGTGATGGAAGATTAAATCCTATATTTGTTGTCGGATTAAAAGGATTAGGATAGTTAGTTCCTGAATTCCTATCAAGATTTTTAATATTGGAAGAAGCGTAAGAGTTTTCAGTTCCCTCAGGAGCGCTTACGACCAAGTACTTTGTAGAGTTTTCCTCAGCAATTAAAAGATCGCTGCCGTCAACCCAGCCGTCGCCGTTTAAGTCACTGGGATCATTTACAGCAAAAGCTGTTAATGCATTATCTACCAAAGCTAAATCTGCTCCGTCAATAATTCCGTTTTGGTCAACGTCGCCGCTATACATAAATCTGTATTTCCCGTTATCATATTGATTGTCACCATAAGCGCTTCCAGAGGACGTAAAATCAAATTCGTTTACAATTCCTGCTGTAAGAAATTCGCCGCCGTCTTTGCTCCATACTTCAAGTGCATTGTTGTGTCTTAATACAATGTAATATGTTTCGCTTTCGGCTATGTCAAAATTTGCAATTGCCGTCATTGTATTTTTGTCGATTAAAATATCTGTGCTTGATACAAGATCATACGGAGATTTACATTGTCTTAATTCGACATGCATAGGAACATCTCGGCAAAGTTTTCCAGTAGATGCATTAAAGTACCCTTGTACTCCGGCTTTGACTTTTACCTTCAGAGAGATTTCATGAATCTGAGCGGTTGAATTATTCTTTGGAACAAGAATGAATGCCGCCAGTAATACCGCAAATATACGGGCTATCGTCTTTGTTACATTCTTTAAGGTTTTCATTTTGTTTCCTTTCAAGATTTTGTTTTGTTAAAATTATTTTGTTGGTTTTAGTGCTACACCGGAAAGTGAAAAGTCAATTACTTTATTAAGTTTTCCGGTATTTTCTATTGTTATATCGTCCAGTCCGAAACCATTATAGCCGAACCAGTGACAGCTAAGATCAGAATCAATTGTCGTTGACCAGATCCTGACTTCATCCGGCTTGCATTCTGATACTCTTACTTCTCTGAAACTCACGAGATTTGCCTGCTCTTTTGTAATTGTAAAAGATTCTCCTGATTTCAGTTTTATTTTTTCGGAGTAAGTGCTCAGTCTGCTATTGGCATCGAATGTTTCCGAAGATGAACTTATTGCTGAAGATTCCGGATTGTTAAAGGATAAAGGACTATCGCTGCATCCGGTAATCACAGCCGATATCAGCATTGCAATTACTGATAAAGAACTTTTGAAGTTTGTCATTTTATTTAAGTTTAATTTTAAAAAATTGTTGGTTAATTGAATTAGCATATATCCGAAAGAACTGATACAAAATTACAGCAAGGCATTTTGACATTGAATAAATGCGGTTACTCTAATTTCATGAAATAATTTACAGGTTGTGTATGGGGGAATACATTTAGCGTATGAGGGGTGTCATTTAAGTGTCAAACATTAAGTAGGAATAAAGTAATACCGATAAACATTGAACCAAATTCTGAAAAAGTGCTGGAAATAAACTTTTCTTTGCAAGAAATCTTGATTTATAATTCTTAAAGAAAAATTAATATTCTCAAAAAATATGTGGAATCTTTCAATTTTTTGCATTAGGTTTAGTCAAACTTAAATCAACCAATTTTTCTAATTTAATTAGGAAGGAAATGAAGAAATTATTTTCTCTTTCGGTCATTGCTTTGCTTTTTGCAATGAACTTAAATTCGTTTGCGCAAAACGTAAACGTCAATCCCGTTCCCGCTACATATCCTACTTTACAAGCTGCATTTGCGGCTATAAACGGAGGAGCTCACGGAGCAGGAGCAATAACAGTAACTATTGTAGGTAGCACCGTTGAACCTGGTACAGCTACTTTACTCGGTGGTGTATTTGCAACTTGCATTATAATTCCGCAAGGTCCGCAAACTGTTTCAGGCAACTTTAATGCTTCTGTAATAGATTTAAACGGCGCAGATAACGTCTTAATAGACGGAATTAATACCGGAGGACATTCTTTAACGGTAATTAATCCCAATGCCGGAACAAGCGCTAACGGTATTCAATGTTCCAACGGAGCAACAAACAATAGAATCATGAATCTTACCTGTGTAGGTCTTGGCGCAATCGGCGCAACGAACGGCGGCAGGGGAGTAAACATTGGACAATCTATTGTAGGTTCCGGAGGTAACAATGATAACATAATTGAAAATGTTACCACCAACGGTTTCCGAAGAGGAATCCAAAATTTCGGCACTGCCGGAGTTTATATAAACGAAAGAACAACCGTGAGAGGATGTACAATCAAAAACTTTACATCACTTGGAATTTTTATCGGCTCTGAAGTAAGTGATAATACAGTTGAAATGAATCAAGTACTTCATGATGCTGCAGTTCCAAACGATCCCGGCGGATCAAGAGCAATCAATATTCAGGGCTGCGGAACAAACATTGTAAGAAGAAACTGGATTCATGACCTGACAGGAACAGTGGCAGGAGGATTTATAGGTATAATTACTATCCCTGTAACTTTTACTGCTCCGATAATTACTCCTGTAACTTCAATAGAATTGAGCAATAACATGGTGGCTTTAAACAGCTGTATTTCAACGGCTACTTATGTTTACGGAATTTACCCTACTTCAAATGCCAATACAACTAATTATTCATGTGGTGTGTATTACAATAGTATCAGAATAGCAGGGAGCTCCGGAACTACTGATGCTGATGTTGAATGTCTGCCGATAGGAATTGACGGTGTTGCCGGTCCAAGCACTGTTAAAGTTTACAATAATATTTCAAAAAACGACAGAACTGACGGTGGAGTTAATTCGTTATTTGTAGGACAGTTCCTTTATTATCCAACACCCGGTGTAACAGTTGAAGCAGATCATAATATCTCATTTACTACGGATACTACGTCAAGAGGCTGGGATGCAGGATATAACACAACGGTTTACAGAGGTTTTGGCGGTCAGGAATCTTATAAAGATACACTCTGTGATGCAGATCAGGAGCAGAATACAGCTTTTATCCCCGTTGAGTTTGTATCACTTTCGCTACTTTCACTAACATCAAATGTAGGTGCGAATATGGATGCAAAAGAAATTCCGGGAATAAGTGTTGACTTTAACGGAGATTCGCGTGCAATTACAAGTACTAATTTATTCACTTACAGAGGCTGCGATGAGTTTTATGGAGGTAAAAAATGTTATCAGATTTATTTCAAGTTAGAAGAAATTGTCTGTTATTCATACAGAGTATGTATCTGGCTGAGATACACCATTCCTCCTTATGAAATCTGGGATTGCTCATGGTACAGAGTGAGAGAATGGATAATTTCCACAAGTGTAGCTTGTGTCAAAATTTACTTTGGACCGGGCATAGGAAGTGGAAGCTATTATCTTGAAGTATTAACCAAACACTCAATCAGAACGCAAAGCGCAAATCCGATAAGCTTTGCTGCGCCGACGGGAACTTATGATTTTACCACGTCGCCATCGCAGGCTTACGGAGGAAATCTCGCCGGAACTGCTGCGCCTTATGAAATTTTTAATGGTGATGTCAATCAGGATGATATTGTTGACGGAGGAGATGGAGCGCCAGTAGATAATGATGCATCAAATTTTGCACTCGGTTGTCATTTAAGTACTGATGTTAATGACGATGGAATTGTTGATGGAGGAGATGCAGCTATTGTTGACAATAATGCTTCAAATTTTGTGTCAGCAATATTACTCCCCGGAACGGAACCTGCTCCGACAGATG
Source organism: Ignavibacteria bacterium (assembly GCA_019187405.1). Taxonomy (GTDB): domain Bacteria; phylum Bacteroidota; class Ignavibacteria; order Tepidaquicellales; family Tepidaquicellaceae; genus JABAQZ01. The sequence goes on along the minus strand of JABAQZ010000030.1, from coordinate 33,991 downwards.
CAAATTTCGTAAAGTCATCTGTAAAGAATTTATCCGACAGAAGAGTAATTCATCAGATACCGAATGTATTCGGCGAATGATGTGATTCATCTGTGATCCAATGATACAAATTTATCCCGGCAGTTCAAAGTCTGCCGGGATTTTTTTTAATCCCTTGCCATAGCCGCCGAGCAAACTGTTATTTCTCCAGCGCCTTTGAGCCTTAATAGCTTTATCGCTTCATTAACTGTTGAACCTGTGGTAATTACATCATCAATCAAAATTATATTTTTATTTTTTATATCCTTCGCATATTTGACGTTGAGCTTAAAAGCATCTTTTACATTTTCAGCTCTTTGAAGCCTGTTGAGTTTTGTCTGAGTATTTGTATTTTTAACTCTGAGCAGAAGATCAGGTTTAAAATTAACTTCCAATATTTCGCTTATTCCTTTACACAGATAATCGGACTGATTATAACCGCGGTCGCGCTTCTTTGATTTATACAGAGGTATAGGAACAAGGATTTCTTTTCCGGATATTCCCTTATTATGCAAATGAATCAGTAATTCATAGCCGAGCAATCTGCCGAGAAATGTTCCCAAATTTTTCTTCCCGGCATATTTAAGTTCATAAATAATTTTTGAGAAATCATCACTTTCTCTGAAGCTGAAGAGACTGATTGCATAATCTGAATCGGTTTTTTCAGAAAGTTCCTGCAAATCCTTTTGTGAAAGCCTTTCAAGCATATTTAGACTTTCATCATTAATGTAAGAGTTGGAGTTATCTTCTTTAATTAATTCTCCCGATATTACACATGTCTTAGGAAAGAGGAAATCTTTAAGTTCATCAATAAGATTCATTTCGATAAATTTACAACAGAAGATTACATGAATCGGGATAAACTTCAAGAAGCAAATTACTTAATTTGTGAAAAGCAATCTTCCTTTAATCTTTGCTTTAGATTTCGCTAAGCTTATTTAAAAATTAATTATCAACTAACTTTTTGTATCGGACTCTTTTAGGTTCGTTATAACCGAATTTTTTCTTCTTGAATTCTTCATATTCAGTATAGCTTCCTTCAAAGAATTCGACATTCGAATCGCCTTCAAATGCAAGTATGTGAGTCGCTATCCTGTCAAGAAACCATCTGTCATGTGAAATTATCACAGCACAACCGGCGAAATTTTCCAGACCTTCCTCGAGAGCTCTCAATGTATTCACGTCGATATCGTTTGTAGGTTCATCGAGAAGCAAAACGTTTGCTTCCGATTTTAAAGTCATTGCAAGATGAAGTCTGTTTCTCTCGCCTCCGGAAAGCATGTTAACTTTTTTGCCCTGATCAGCTCCGCTGAAATTAAATCTTGCAACATAAGCTCTCGAATTAAACTGCTTTCCTTCAATTTCTATAAATTCATTCTCACCTGAAATTACTTCCCATACGGTTTTTTCGGGATCTATTTCAGAATGTGACTGATCGATATAACCAAGCTGAACTGTCTCGCCGATTTCAAAACTACCTTTATCAGGTTTCTCTGTGCCGAGCATAAGCCGGAATAAAGTTGTTTTTCCTGTTCCATTAGCGCCGATTACTCCTACAATTCCGGCAGGAGGAAGAGAAAAATTGAGATTATCATACAATATTTTATCGCCGAATGACTTTGAAACGTTAATTGCTTCAATAACTTTATTGCCGAGACGAGGACCATTTGGTATGAATATCTCAAGTTGTTCTTCTTTCTTCTTTGTATCTTCATTCATCATTCTGTCATAAGCCTGAAGACGCGCTTTGGATTTGGCATGCCGCGCTTTTGGAGACATTCTTACCCATTCAAGTTCATGTTCGAGGGTTTTTCTTCTTTTACTTTCCTGCTTTTCCTCCATTTCGAGACGTTTGGTTTTTTGATCGAGCCATGAAGAGTAATTGCCTTCCCATGGAATACCTTCGCCTCTGTCAAGTTCAAGAATCCAACCAGCTACATTGTCAAGAAAATATCTGTCATGAGTAATTGCAATGACTGTTCCTTTATACTGCTGCAAATGCTGTTCGAGCCAATCTATGGATTCAGCGTCGAGATGATTTGTCGGTTCATCCAGAAGCAGAATGTCAGGCTCCTGCAAAAGCAGTCTGCACAATGCCACTCTGCGTCTTTCTCCGCCGGAAAGATTTTTTACGGGAGTATCACCGTCGGGAGTTCTCAATGCATCCATAGCTCTCTCGAGTTTCGAATCAATTTCCCAGCCGTTCAGATGCTCTATTTTTTCCGTAAGCTCTCCCTGTCTTTCAATGAGCTTTGTCATCTCATCATCATCCATCGGTTCGGAAAATTTATTATTCACTTCCTCATACTCTTTCAGAATATCCATGATTTCCTGAACTCCTTCGCTGACGACTTCCTTTACTGTTTTTGAATCATCTATCTCAGGTTCCTGAAGAAGAATGCCAATGCTGTAATTCTTTGTAAAGTGAACCTCGCCTTCAAAATTTTTTTCAAGTCCTGCTATGATTTTAAGCAAAGTCGATTTACCCGAACCGTTAAGTCCGATTATTCCGATTTTTGCTCCATAAAAAAACGAAAGGTAAATGTTTTTTAATACCTGCTTGTGAGGAGGGAAGGTCTTGCTTACTCCCACCATTGAAAAGATTATTTTATTGTCTGCCAAAATTATTTTTTTATGCAAATATATGAAACTGAAACTGCAGGATTAAGTTAATTTAAAATGATAATCTTATTCTTAATCTTACACTTTGATGCTTTAGCATTATGCTGATGTACTTTTTTAAAAATTAAATTTCTGATTATTACTGTCTGCCGGTGTTTTGCTTTCTTATGAAAGTGAAATAAAAAAAACCTGCAAGCCCGATAATCCAGATAATGTCAACAGTCTGCATATTATGAATTATTAGTTTTAAAAATATTAAGAGAAAAACAATTATTAACGACAATATTTTATTTTGAAATACTAAGCATTAAAACTGTACATTCGTTGCAGCATTATCCGTTACTTCCGTCTTCTTTATCATTTCAAAATCGATAATTAGCAAATCAAAATTTACCATCTCCTTTATATAATTGATAGAAATTTAAAAATTCTTCGATTGAAAATACTCCAATACCGAAGTTTGGGAACAAAATTACATCTACTTCAAGAAAATTTACTTAAAATATAATCCAATCCCTCATTGAAAAATGAACTAACACCTGTTGCATTAAGCTGCTTGCATCTTTCGGGTAATAATAATTTTCACGAAACTGATTTAAGAAATGTAAACAGTAGTTTGTTATTCTGACTTCTTGTTATCATGAAATCACTTTAATTGAATTTCATTTTTTTGAATTACCGCTCCTGAGAAAGGAAATAATATTCTTTATGCGGGTTTACCGAATACTTGAGCGGTATTTTTGATGAATAGGTATTTTTCAACCAGGATAAAATAATACTTAACTATCATACCGATTTTCCCGGAATTTTCTGTTTCAATACTTTAGTATTAACAAATTGACACAAAGTACATCTGATCAGGAGTAATTCCTTTTCTTACTTTCTCAAAATGTATCTTACAAAATACGGTATTACTTTTTGAAAAATTAAATCTAACCTACTAAACATTCTTTGCTAAACTCATCAGAGCCTTTTGCAGGATTAAGATAAAATCAAAACAAAGTTATTTACCAAAATAAAAACACGAGTAACCTTGCAGTAAACAATTTTACAGAATGTTACTGAATAACTGTTACAGAGCTTTTAAATGTGTTGTTATCTCTGTATGCATCGCCGGTTGTGTTATTTGGATCAATTGTAAAAATAAGTTCATAAACTCCGTTAACTCCCTGGCCTTCTATGAGCACGCTGAAATTAAATTCCTGTGTTTTACTGTCTTCGAGCTCATTGAGAGTTTCGGTATTGTTAACCTGTATTATGGTTGAATCTCTGATCATCTTCAGATTAACTACTCCCTGCTTTGTAGTTTCCGCATTACAATCGGTATTGGAAAAATTTCCTACTGTAAACTTCAGATCGAATCTATGTCCGTTTCTGACCTGTGAAGGAAATGACTGAGAAACAAGTCTTAAGTCAGGAGGATCAGTCTTAAAGACGCAGCAGGAATAAATGTTAAGTGAAACGAATAAAACGGCTGTTGATACAATTGCTTTAATGTAAGATTTTTGAGATAACATAAAAATAATTTTTTTCAAAAATAATATTTAATCGTTTTATTTACAATGTTAACGGCTATTGATTTTAGACATCAACAAATTCATCGAGGGTAAGGAAATAAATCTTGCATTCAACCGGTTTATCAGCGTATATTTGCTGAAGACATTCCTTATAAATATTCATCTGTATTTTATATTTGGGAAGATTGTTTTTACTTTCGTCAGTTTTGTAATCATAAATTACAATTTTATCTTCATAAAAAGCGAGAAGATCGATCGTTCCTCTGATTACTTCGTTATCTTTTGGATAAATGATATTCACTTCAGACATTAGCTTTGACGAATTCAAACCTTGCAGGAATTTTTTGATTTTGTTTACTTCAGGAAGTTTGGATTCAATCTCAATTCCTGCAGCGAGCTTTTGTGCAAGTCTGTGAATAAGTATGCCTTTTTCAGCCGAACCCAAGGATTTTCTGAATTCAAAATCATTTCCACTTTTAAATGATTCGGCTATATCCTGCTCATGTTTTTCCATTAGCGAATGTACAGAAACCAGCTTTACCTGATTTTCTTTTTTATGCGGTTTAGGAATGGATATAGCTTCTGAAATCTTTGCTGTTTTTACGGGTAAAACACCGTAACTAAAATCATTCTCGGCTCGAATGCCGGATTTTTCTGAAAGTTCAGTGAAAAATATTGAAGGAGAATATGAAGTAAAAAATAAATACTGTTTTGCTCTGGTAACTGCGACATAAAGAAGTCTTCTTTCCTCGTCATAATCCTTTTGTTTCAAAACAGCATTTGTAAAATCCGTATGCCAGTTGCTGAATTTATAATAATACTTCCCGTTGAAACCGAATTGTGTCTTCAGTCTTAGCCCTGCATTGTCAACAAATGAAATCACTCCCTGCTCTCCCTTTGTATCCGGAAAAACTTTTACATTCATGTTTGCAATTATTACAACGGGATATTCCAATCCCTTTGATTTATGGATTGTCTGGGTTAAGACTGCGTCAGATATATCCCCGTAATCTATACTGAATTCATCATCTGAAGAATTGTCAATAAGTCTGACAATATCAGACAAAGAAGTCAAACCTGAATTAATCCAATTGCTGATAACCTCGGTAATTTTTATACTGACTGCATCATCAAAGCCATATCGATTGAGAACTGTCCCCGCAGCAAACTGAATGTCTGATGAATTATTCTTTAAATGATTCAAAAAATTTCCAAGCTTTTCATCGGGATATGAATTATATAAGGTATTTCCGGAACTTTCCTTAACGAGAATTTCTGCAAACTTGTTAATTTCAGAATATGCATATCCTTCTTTATCCAACACGGGCAGCCAGCCTGATATATCTCTGTCATTAAGTAACAGTTTAAGCCAGGCATTAACAAGTATTCCCTGCTCGCTTAAGAAAATCTCCATTCCTCCGGAATAATTTACAGGTATATCTTGCTTCAACGCTTCTCTCTGAAACTCCAGGCAGAAATTTCGGTTTCTCGAAAGCACACAAATGTCAGAATATCGAACATTTCTTTCAATTGAATTTCCATCTTTATCAAATTCTCGGATTTTATATTTTTTATTTTCGTTTACAAGCTCGGATATTTTCTGTATCAGCAGATTATATTCCGATGATTTATCCTCTGCTTCATAAAAATTAATTTCCGTCATATCATCCAGTTTTCTCATTGGGAGAAGAGGATTTTCAAAAAACTTTTTAACGAATTCCGAATCGGGTTCTTCGTTTTTGGTAGCTTTAATAAGCAAAGTATCTTTGCTGAAGTTTAGTATAAGTTTCGAGCTCCGGTAATTATTTTCAAAGATGATTCTTTTATGCTTAGTTACATCATATTCAATTATTTTTTCGGTTGAGTTAAGTTCATTCTTGTAAGCAGTAAGATTCTCGGAAAAATCCGTAATGTTTTTTATATTAGTATTTCTGAATCCGTAAATGCCTTGTTTCCAGTCGCCTACAACACATAGGTTTGCAGTGTCATTTATGTTTTTACATAAGAGCATTATCAGCTTGAATTGTATTTCATCTGTATCCTGAAATTCATCAATCATAACGTATCGATACTGAATCTTTTTTCTGAAATTTTGATTTTTCAAAATTGATATGTAAGCAAACATGACAAGAAATTCATAGTTGAGCATGTTTTTCTTAAGCAAAAACTCAATATAAGAAATATAAACCCGCCTGAAGAATTCAATAAAATTTTTCTGACTGTCATCAAAAAAAATGTATTCCTTGGAATCCGGATTAAGGACATGTTCATTAAAAATTTTTGATTCGTCTATTTCTAAATAGAGTTTTTCCCTAATCAGTTTTTTAAAACTTATTGAAATATCGTTATTGACAACATCTTTTTTCTTCCCGGGTTTGGGAGCATTGAGACGATCAAATTCTTCGGAAAATCTTTCAAAGTTTCCCGTTAATGAAGCAAGGTCAGATTCATTCCATGATTTCTTTCCGGGAAAGATTCCTTTGCTGCAGAGCTTTTTAATCATACTAAGAACATCGTCTATTTTATTTTCAAGTGACTGAAAAATCTCTTCAAATCCTTTTGAGTTGTTTTTTCTGAATGTAAAATAAAATCTTCTGAAAAGTTCTCGCTCGATCGTTTTCTCTTCGAGTATGTCAAAATTACCGCTGATGTTTTCATTGATTCCCATAGTTAAAGGAGAATCAGTTCCCGCTGACTTAATTACTTTTGAACAAAAGGAATGGAAAGTCATGATTGGAGCTTCAAGTAACCGGCTTATGCTAATCTTACCTGATAAGTTTGTAATTACTTCATCTTTCATCTGCTCGGCAGCATTTCTGCTGAAAGTTATCAGAAGAATTTCTTCCGGCTTTACTTTTTTATCAAGTAGATTTCCGTATCTTCTCACTATGGAATATGTTTTTCCCGTACCTGCGCCTGCATCCACAAGATATATTCCGTCAAGTGATTCAATTAAAATATCCTGCGGATTGTTTGCCGATTTCAATGCCATATTTTATTTCCTATACATAGATTGTTAATGCTGCAGCCTTTGCATGTTTCGCTTAAACCGAATGCCGGTCTGAACGGGTAAACCGATTTGTTGAATTCATTAATCTCCGAAATGCATTGTTTTACAAACGAAACAAATTTATCCGAATCATCTTTAAATAAAAATCCGGTTTCATCATTACCTGTCCGGATTTTAAAAATTGTTTCTCCAATAGGAACAATACAATCTTTTATGAAAGTATCATGTCTTTTGTTTCCGAAATCAGAGTATTTAAGATTTAATTCATTAAGCAATGAAACGGCAGTTTCAATTACCCGCGATTTTAATTTTTCTTTGTTAAAATAATCTTCGTAACTTAGATTCAGATTATCAAAAAGTCTTATGAAAAAAAATTTTCCTGCCTTATCCATGAGTTTTTCCGTCTTTTCATTCTGTATCAATCTATTTATGAATTCGTCCGATTTAATATAATCGAAAAAATTCAAGTTGATGAATCTTATGCTTACAAGATTTTTGTCGGTTATTTCCTGATCAGTTATGTAATCTTTTGAATTCGAAAGGAGGTAATTGTAAATGAAAAGTTTCTCCATTTCGTTGGTCTTATACGCTGTCAGATATGCCATTGCCTGAAAATCAAAATTCTGATATTCTTCCATTTTAATCACATCAGGATTGGACTGAAGCGAAATTGCAGATTCTTTTTTTGCTGTTGCTGAAGTTTTGTAATCAACAATTGTGCTGTCGTAATAAAGATCTATCTTTCCTTTTATTCCCGAACCTGCGGTGTCATTTATCCATCTTTCAGTGTTAATATAAATTTTGTCTTTTCCGAAATGCCTCATCAATAAATTGTCCTCAGGAGACTGCGGTTTTTGAGACTTAACTTTTTTGATATTTTGCGAATCTATAAATCTAATGACATTGCGAATTGCTATGTCAAACTCTGAATTAATATAATCGGAATTCAGATTTGAATTAAACAGCTTCAGCTCATCAGTCATTATATTTTTAATTTCATTAATTTTTTTAATTGCAAAATCCGGATGATTGAAATATAATTCCGCAAAGTTGTGCATCAGAGAACCTCTTGTCATGTTCTGTGCATGCTCTGATGTCAGGAGCTTTGAGACTGAATAGTATTTAGGACAGAAAAAATAGTTATTTAGCGAAGTTGGAGATAATGATGTTATCGTCTGAATGGAGTCTGACTGTTTTACTTTTCTTTTTATTTCATAATTTGCTTTCTTAATTTTGTTTGTCGCAATTACCGGATTAAAAATTTCGTCTTTGAAGTTGTTTATTTTTCTGCCGTAAATCTGAGAAAAATAATAACATGGAATTACTTCTTTGTATTCAGAAATATTCCGGACAAAATAATATCTTTGCGAACCCTGTTGTAAAAGAATCTGAAATCTTAGCAGATTCTTTTTTTCTTCTTCATTTCTATCAAGATAATCTTTTTCCGGAAACAATTTCATCCAGCTGTTATCCAATCCAATATAAAATACAATATCTCTGTCAATGAATGCTGAATTCAAAGCATTAACAAATATAACTCCTCCGGCTTCAGACTTCATTTCGGCATCAATTTCTCTCAGAAAATATTTTAGAGATTCGAAATTATCGTGATTAATTTTAACTTCGCTTAGATTCATCAGCTCGATCGCTGTATGGAATTCTTCCTGCAGTATAAATTGATTTAAGCCCGATAATTTCTCTAACAATCCTTTATATGTTAATTTGGATATATCACGGGAGATTTTAACGAGTGATTTAATTGAATTATCATTTATTGCAAGACCGACATACATTCCCATATCATAATTATAAAATTCTTTCGGAAGATTGAGATTAAAATTGACTGCAGTGTAAGCAAATTCTCTGACATCAGCGCTATCAGAATTCAAAGAAAACTCAATAAAATTTATCAGCTTCCTTACTGTCATGTTACTGCTTAGAAGTGATTTCTCTTCGATTTTTATTCCTTTTTCCTTCAGTCTTATTCTTATCAGCTCATGAAAATTTGACTGAGGCGATACAACGATAGCAGTTTGTCCTGCAATATCATTTTCAATAAGCCCGGCAATATTATCAACAAGACTGTTTGTGTTTGAAAATAAAAAAGTTTTGTCAATTTTATAAGCAGACTCTTCAAACACATCAAAGATTGCTGCGGGAGAAGATTTTCTCGGAAACACTTCTTTGTCAAGAAGCGTAAACAAATCTTCGCCGACAACTGCAATCTTTTTTGATACAAAAAAATCTTCGTTAAAATTTTCCATTGCAGTTTCCACAGATGGATAATCTTTGAGCATGTTGAGAATTTTAATTTCATATTCTGATAGATACTGCTCCAAGAATTCAAGCTTTGCATTGTAATTCCACATGTCATAAATCTTAGAAAGCAAACCATGGATTAACTTAAGAGGTTTTCCTGAATCTCTGCAGATACTTAGCATAATTTCACTTTTTTCAAAAATCCCATTCATATAAATACCTGCAAAATCCGAAGCAATCTGTCTCGGAGTCATGGCAAGATATCCGAGGCGGGGATGATTTACAAGTTTATTGAGAGCGGTTGCAAGCGGAGCATCATTGGTAATTACCAAATCAAAATCTTTTATCTCATCGAAAATATTTTTTATTGATTTAGCTTTCTTAATCATTTGGGTTTAGTATATTTTGTTTGAAAATAGTTAATTAACTTTATAAAAAAAATTTATATGATTTTATGAGCAAAGCAAAATCAGCTCCTGCAGGCAAATCCAAAACAATTAAAATTTATTCATGGAATGTAAACGGAATCAGGGCGATTCAGAATAAAGGATTCATGAATTGGTTCGGCAAAACCAAAGGAGATATAATATGTCTTCAGGAAACAAAAGCTCAATCCGAGCAGCTTGAAGATTCGATAAAAAATATTGACGGATATTTATCATACTGGTTTTCTGCCGAGAAAAAAGGTTATTCAAGCGTGGCTGTTTATACAAAATTGATGCCGCTAAATATTAAAAACGGATTTGATAATTATTTTTTTGATATTGAAGGAAGAGTGATATTTGCGGAATATGAAAAATTTCTGCTTGCTAACGTCTATTTCCCCAACGGAGGCAGGGGACCGGAAAGAGTAAAATACAAACTCGATTTTTACGATGAATTGTTTTTTTATCTTGAAAAAAATTACAAAGGCAGAAAGGGGATAATTGTAACAGGGGACTTTAATACAGCCCATAAAGAGATTGACCTTGCAAGACCAAAGGAAAATACAAAAACATCCGGATTCCTTCCCGAAGAAAGACAATGGATAGACAGGATTATTAATCTTGGTTATGTTGATATATTCAGAAAGTTTAATGACAAGCCGGAGCAATATACTTACTGGGATCAGATTTCAAGAGCTCGCGACAGAAACATTGGGTGGAGAATTGATTATTTTATGGTGTCGGAAGACTTGTCCGAAAAAATTAAAAAAGCAGAAATACATTCCAAGGTTATGGGAAGCGACCACTGTCCGATATCAATTGAATTAATAACTTAAAATGAAAGCAGCAGTTTTAGTCAGAACAGGATCAACTGATGATCTGAAAAAAAATTACATCCTGGAAGAAGTTCCACTACCGGAAATTAACGAGAATGAAGTTCTCATTCAGGTAAAAGCCGCTTCGCTGAATCACCGAGATTTGTGGATTACGAATGGAAAATATTCCAAAATAAAACTTCCCGTAATTCTTGGTTCCGACTGCTCCGGAATAGTTTACGCAAAAGGAAAAAATGCGGATAAAATTAAAGAAGGGGATGAAGTAATTATCAATCCGGGTATTAACTGGGGTAATAACGAGGAATTTCAGGGCAGGGATTTTTCTATATTCGGTATGCCCGAAAACGGTACTCTGGCTGAATTTGTAAAAGTTCGCTTTGAATATATTTATAAGAAACCTGAACATTTAAATTTCAGCGAAGCATCGGCAATTCCGCTTGCGGGCGTTACTGCTTACAGAGGATTATTTGTAAAAGCAGGTATTACGGAGAATGACAGAATTTTAATTACGGGCATCGGCGGAGGAGTTGCCTGCACGGCTTTTAAGTTTGCACTCGGTATCGGAGCAAAAGTTTTTATAACGTCATCCGACGAAAGGAAAATCAACAAAGCTTTAAATCTTGGAGCATTATCGGGAGTCAATTATAAAAATGAAAACTGGGCAGAAGATTTGGCGGATAAATCACAAAAAAGCATTGATATTGTTTTTGACAGCGCTGGCGGTTTTGATTTTTCGAAATTTATACAATTGTGCAGTAACGGCGGGAGAATTGTATCTTATGGAGCATCCATCGGAGATTCCGGCAATATCAATCTTCATAAGCTTTATTGGAAGCAGTTAAAAATTTTCGGCACTACTATGGGCTCGCAAAACGATTTTATGCGGATGCTTGGTTTTGTAAATGAGTTTAAGATTAAACCGGTTGTTGACAGTGAGTTTGTGCTGGATGATATTCATAAAGCATTTCAAAGAATGAGCAACTCGGAGCAATTCGGAAAAATTATTGTACTTCCTTGAATCCCTATATTATGCAGATAATAGTTTAACGAGTTCTACGACAAAAATTTACCGGAAATGAATTTCGCTGAATGAGGAGAAGTGAAGGAAAACAAATCCTCTTGCTTCCGCATATTGAAATGCAAATGCAAAACTTATGATGTTGGTTTCAGAAAAATTAAATTATTATTTCTCATAATAATTCTTGAAAGTAAACCAGGAGTTATTGAAACTGCAAAAACCTTTTTTTATTTAATATCTGACTTAATAAGATGATCAGTTTTGCAGATCATTGAGCTTGGTGTTAACATTCTGAAGTTCCATGTCGGTATTTTCTTTTAATTGGGATTCGATTTCATTATCAGAATTTAAATTAAATCCTTCAATCAAGTCAGGTTTTTTAGCTCTGCTGCTTTTATAGCTGTCGAAAAAAGTTTTTATACCTGCCGACAAAGCATAAATAGTGTTTGCGGTTTCCATAACGGGTGGTTCGATTTTGCTCTGAACTTTCCTCTCGAATTCCACAACATCGTCAACCACATTATTGATTTTTGTAACTGAGGTTTCAAGTAAATCAATATTATCCTTAACTTTAGATAAAATTAAGTTTACGTTATCAGCAACTAAACCTGATTTTTCAATTACCGGGTTAAGTTTTGCTTTAACATCTTTCACTTCAGCAGTAAGCTCTTCGAATTTTGAAGTTGCCGTTTTCAGAATTTTCAGTAAATAAAAAAAGGAAATCATAATTCCTATGAAAAGAATTATAACGATGATATCCGTAATTATCTGAAGATATTGAATGAACTCTTGCAAATTAAATGCTTCTTAAATTGAATATTACGAATTCTTCGATTTTTCCTGATTGTAAGCCTCGATGCCGGCTTTAAAAGCATCTTTAACTCTGTCCGATTCTCCGGCAAATTTTCCTTTGGCATTTTCAATAGCGGTATTAGCTTTTTGTTTTGCCTCTGTCAAAATTAAATTAGCGTCGTCAATCAAAGAGCCGGCTTTTTTCTTTGCCTCGGAAATAAGCTCTTCGGATTTCCTTTTGCCTTCATTGATGAGATCGCCGGCTTTTGTTTTTGCAATTTGAAGATACTCTGATGTATCATCGAGGAATTCATCTTTCTTAAGTCTGATGTCGTTTCTCAATTCTCTTCCTGATTTAGGAGCGAAGAGAAGTGCAATTGCAGCACCGACTACCGACCCGGTAACAAAGCCCAGTAAAATACCTTTTGCTGTTTTATTATCTTCCATTTTTTAAATCTCCGTTTTTAAGTTTGTTTAGTAAAATATAAATTAATTTACTTATTATTTCAAATTAGATATTAATAGCTTCATTGTAAGCCACGCCAACTGCTTCCATATTAGCTTCGCTCAGAGTTGGGTGTGCATGAACTGTTTTAAGTATCTGTTCATGAGTTGCTTCCAAAGATTTTGCAAGTACAAACTCTGTAATCAACTCGGTAGCTTCAGCGCCGACAATATGCGCTCCGATTAGTTCATCATATTTTTTATCAAAAATAACTTTTATCATTCCTGCAGTATCTCCCATTGCTCTGGATTTGCCGCTGGCTGAGAAGGGGAATTTACCGACAGCTATATCATAACCTTCTTCCTTTGCTTTCTTTTCGGTTAATCCTACGGAAGCAACTTGCGGCTGACAATAAGTACAACCTGGAATTGTGCTGTAATCTATATCAGGGACATGCATACCTTTGATTTTTTCTATGCAGTTTATTCCTTCAGATGAAGCTACATGAGCAAGCCATGGAGGACCTATTACGTCACCAATTGCATAAATGCCTTCGACGTTTGTCTTATAATTTTTGTCAACCTTTATGCTGTTTTTTTCGGTAATCACACCGATGTTCTCCAGTCCGAGTTTTTCTATATTACCCTGTACACCTATGGCTATCAATACCACATCTGAGATAAGCTCTTCATTATTTTTTCCGGAAACTTTTGTTACGACTTTATCATTCTTAATTTCAACCGATTCGGTTTTAGTCTCCGTTAAGATTTTAATCCCGTTTTTTTTGAATTCTTTTGCAACAACATCTGATATATCCTTGTCTTCGACAGGAAGTATATTGGGAAGCATTTCAATAATAGTAACTTCGCTTCCGAATGCATTGTAAAAATATGCAAATTCAATTCCTATTGCACCGCTGCCAACTATAGTCAGCTTTTGAGGAACTTTTTTTGCAATCATTGCTCCTGTGGAAGACATAATTTTTTCTTCGTCAAAATTAATGTTTCCTATAGTCCTTGCCCTTGCACCCGTTGCAATTATGATATGATCCGCCGAAAGTTTATTAATTTCCTTGCCTGATTTATTTAAAACAGATAAAGATTTATCTTTATTAAATAGAGCAGCTCCTTCAAAAACTTCAATTTTATTTTTTTTCATGAGATATCTGACGCCTTTTTCGGAAACATCTGCAACTCCTCTCGATCTTGAAATAATTTTTTCAAAATCAAAATTCAGATTATCAAAAGTGATACCGAAGTTTTGCATGTGTTTCATGCTGTTCATAAGCTCGGCATTTTTCAAAAGAGCTTTAGTCGGAATGCATCCCCAATTAAGACAAACGCCTCCGAGCTGTTCTTTTTCGATTATTGCCGTTTTAAAACCAAGCTGTGAAGCTCTGATGGCAGTGGTATATCCTCCCGGTCCGCTTCCAATTACAATTACATCAAACTGATTCATTTATTAAATTTATTTACTTTAATCTATATCAATTTACTAATATTGAATTCATATCTCAATGTAATAAGATGTTTCAATTATTTTTGAGTTTAACATTATTTTAAAAATATTTAAACTCGCCTTAATTAAATTTCATAGCGTGTGTGAAATATTAGGAATTTCATTTAACGAACCGGTAAGACCAAACATATCCTTAAAAGGATTCAGACAAAAGAGCAAACGAAATCCCGACGGATGGGGGTTTGCTTATTTTCCCGATAAATCAGTTCAGGTTTTTAAAGAGCCTCTCGAAGCTGATAAAAGTTTTCTTTCCGAATTTATCAGAAATTATCAAGAGATTTACTCGGAGATTTTCGTAATGCATGTAAGAAAATCAAGCGTTGGTAACATCTCGCATAAAAACACGCATCCTTTTGTGAGAGAATTAAACGGCAGAGAATATGTCTTTGCGCATAACGGCTCTATGTATGATTTCAACAAGTTAAATATCGGTAGATTTAAACCTGTAGGAGAAACCGATTCTGAGTTTGCATTCTGTTATATTTTAAATGAAATTGAATCAAGAAATATTTCATGCTGGAATGATGAGCATTTTATGTGGTTAAGCTCTCGGCTTAAAGAGATTAATGATTACGGTACATTCAATTGTATTTTTTCGGACGGAGAATTTTTATTTTGCTTTAATGATGTAAATGAATTTAAGGATTTCTGTTTTGTCAAAAGAGAAGCTCCTTTTGAAACCATAAGACTTCTCGACGACGAACTTGAAGTCGAGTTGTTCTTAGAAAAAAGACCAACTCAGTATGGTTACATTATGGCAACTAATCCATTAACAAATGAAGCTTGGGAAAGTTTTTTACCGGGCGAGCTGAAGATATTTAAAAAAGGTAAAATAGTATTTTCTAATCTTGATAATGTATTGTAATACTTCAGACTTTAAACTTCAGACGACTTCAAATAAAGAAGTCTTCTGGGAATGACATTTTATATTATAAGAATATTTTTCAGTTGATTAATTAAGAAAGGATATCTCTTCAATTAAGCATTTATCTGAAGGAACATAAACCGGGAATAACCGCTAAAAATAAAATTCCGGCTTTGATTGATCTTTTGCTGCCATTGACTCACATCGATGCAGCTGCATTGTGCTACAAATAACGTATATCTCTTTTATAGTATCTTTTAAAGAAATTTATTATTTAATTTTTATATGAAAAATATATAATATCTATTTGTATCGATTATTGTTTAAGAAAAATCTTTTCTGCAACAGCAATAATTCGGAAAAATAATTTTAGTCTTATTCTAAAAACCGTTAAAAAATACTATTTATGAAAAGAACTAAACTTGTTGATATACTTCATTCCTTCACACCACATGAAATTAAAGAATTTGAAAAATTTGTAGCTTCGCCGTTTTTTTCACGCACTCGAGACTTAAAGTCATTTTATAAAATTATTAAACAGTATTATCCGGATTTTAATAATCCAAATTTTACTTATGAAAAAGTATTCCGGAAATTATTTCCGAAAGAAAAATACAACAAACTTAAATCCGAAAATCTGTTAAGAGTGATGTCGGCGGAATTAGTAAAACTCGCCGAAGAATATCTTATATACACATCATTTAAATTAAACAAAATAAAAAACAGAGTATTATTGCTTGACTCATTTATCGATAGAAATCTTGATAAAAACTTTGATAAATTATTTTATGATACAATGAAGGAGATATCTGTATTGAAAAAAGATTTGACAAGTTTTCATTTTGTGGAATTATATCATCTTTATATGATGGATGTTAAAAATAAATTCAATCACAACGTCTCAGACAGTGGTCTTATCGAAGGACAAATTTATTTGTTATGTTTCTTCTTTGTATGCGCTGCAAATTTTATTGATATCTCATGGAAAAGAAAATTTAGTTTTAACCGAATCACCGATGATGATTTAATCCTGCATTTTGCAAAGAGTTTCGATTTAAAGAAATTTATTCCGTACCTGGAAAATAAAACCGGTATTAATAAAAATGACAAAGACATTCTTGATCTTTACTTTTATGAATTTGCATATTCTTTGGATAACGACAATGTTGATATTCTGAAAAAACTGGAAGCAAAATTTTATGAATGTAAGCAGATGCTGAGATTTGACCATAGAATAAGCATTTATTCCATTATTCATAATTACTATAACAAATATACCGATATCCGGAAACTCAACATTCTGTACAAAAATATTCTCCATGACATGGGGGAGTCAACGGAAAATAAATCTGCCATGTCAATGATACTCTACAGATTAATTCTTTTGAATTTTATCGAACTTAAACAGCTGAAAGAAGCAAAATCATTTATGAATGAATATACGGATACAATTAATTCAGAGAGGAGAAACTCATTTTACAATTTTGGTTTAGCTCTTATTGAATTAAGAAGAAACAATTATGGAAAATCTCTTGAATATCTTTCTGAAGTAGAACTTATATTTGTGTATTTAAATTATGATATCAGACATCTTTATCTTATTCTTTACTTTGAGCTTGATTACACAGATGAAGCATATTCGCTTTTAGATTCCTACCAGCATTTTCTTAAAAAAAATAAAAATGTATCCGAGCAATTGAGGAACAACAGCCGTAAGTTTATTAATTATTACAAAAAACTATTAAAAGTTAAAATTTCCAAAACTTACGGAGATGTTAATGCCATTGAAAAAAGCATTAATCTCGAAAAAGGATTTTCGTTTAAATTCTGGCTGACTGAAAAAATATACTCGTTTAAAAAAATGAAATAACCGCTTCTGATTTAGCGGATGTATATCAATCAGAGCTTTACAGAGGTAAAGACTGCTTGCTAATTTATAAATTTCTCCAAAATGAACCCTCCTTTTTCCTTCTAAGTAAGGGAGTGTTACAAAACTTCAATTCTGTTGTATCCTCAATTTTTAAGGCTGGGTTTAGAGGATTGAGGAGCTGGGACTTGGTAAGGAGGTTTGAGACAAATCAAATCATAGATAAAACTGTAATGTGATTTTCATCAGCTTACTGCAAAAAACTTCTTAAACAATTCATAATGCCTTTCTGTATTCCAAAATCAGAATTCTCGAAAACAATTTTATTGTAATAATCGGGAAAAACTTTCTTTTGATAAAAATATTAATTGACATAGTTTTGTATTGTGCACGAAAAAGTGCGCAGGGTGAGCACAGTAAGCGCACATAATATAAACATCAGATACAACTCATAGATGAATTACAAAAACCGGTTTTTATATTCTGAATCCTGTTCTTTCTGATTATCACAACTTTGAAAGCCGCAATGTTATTTTGAGCTTTCAAAAAAGTTTACTGACTCATATACCAAAAGAGATTCATCAAATTTATACATTAAAAACTTAAAGGCAACAAATTCTAAAGAACATTTATTAACTTTAAAAAAAGGAAACAAAGATGAAAACATTTTTCACTTCTTTATTTTGTATCATTTGTTTTTCAGGAAACATTTCAGCACAATGGACTGAGCAGTCATCAGGCATCACTACCGCAATTTATTCCGTATCCGCAGTGGATAACAATGTCGTCTGGGCATGCGGTGAAAACGGAGTTGTCTTACGAACAATCAATTCTGGTACTAATTGGATAGTTACAAATTCCCCAAATTCCTCTGTAGGTCTATACACCATTCGGGGTTTAGATGCCATGACTGCTTTAGTCGGCGGTGCAAGTCTTACAGCCGGTGTTGTTTACAAAACAACAGACGGCGGCGTGACATGGACACAGACATTCAATCAGCCCGGAGGATTTATAAATTCAATCAATAAATTCAACGGAGTTCCTGTATGTGGTATGCATGGAGATCCTGTGGGCGGAAGATGGTCACAATTTATTAGTTTTGATTTTGGCACCACATGGGATTCCACCGGAATATACAATCCCGCTCCTCCCGGAGAGTATGGATGGAATAATTCAGCTTGTCAACCGAATGGTGTAAGCTACTTTATCTATTATGGTACCAACAATACAAGAATATATCAGCCTTTTGCAGACGGTACGGTACTGACACATCCAACGCCAGGTCTTGTAAACTCAATGTCAGTATGGGCAAACTCTAGTGTAAGATTAATGACCGGCGGCAATATCATGCTTTATTCTACTAACGGAGGATTCAACTGGACAAATGTGAATGCAATAGGAACAGGTAATATATTAGGTATAACCGGAGCCGGTAGTACATGGTTCTATGTCAGGGGTTCATCCGTTTATAAATCAACAAATGACGGCGGCAGTTGGACAAGCGATTACACAGCAACCGGCACATATACCCACATGAATTTATCCCCGCACGGATTATTCATCTGGGCAGTAAGAGATAACGGTGGAATTTCAAGATACCTGTCTGATATTCCTTTGCCCGTTGAGATGTCTTCATTCATTTCCACAGTCAGCGGAAGCAATGTTACATTAAACTGGAGCACAGTTCGTGAAGTTAACAATTCAGGATTTGAAGTAGAAAGATCAGATGTAAATCCACAGATACCGGTCGATTGGAAAAAGGTCGGCTATGTGAGCGGAAATGGTACAACCAATGAAATGAAAAATTACAGTTTCACGGACAGAGGATTGGATCAGGGGAAATACAATTACAGACTTAAGCAAATTGATTATAACGGAAACTTTGAATACTTCAATCTTGCAAATGAAGTAATAGTCGGATCACCGGAGAAATTCAGCTTATCACAAAACTATCCGAATCCGTTCAATCCGTCAACAAAGATTAATTATGATCTTCCTGTTGATGCAAATGTAAGTTTGAAAGTATACGATATGACCGGAAAGGAAATAGTTACACTTGTGAATGAATACAAGTCTGCAGGGTATCACACAGCTGAATTCAATGCATTAAATCTGTCAACGGGAGTATATCTATACAGGATATCGGTGCACAACGGCGGACAAAGCTTTACATCAGAGAAGAGAATGGTTCTTATAAAATAAACGGGCAATAAAATTATTCTGTAAAAAAACAGCAGAATGGAGTTAAGTATTTATTGTTCATTAAAAAGAAAATATTCAATGTTGTTCTTTGAAAAAAAGATTAAGTGAATTTGAAGGAACAAAATATTTGTACTCCGGCGGCGCGCAGCCGGAGTACATTAAACAAAACGTGTAATGATCGTAAAAAAGAAAATAAAAAGTAGCAAAAGGGAGAAATAAAAAATATGAATGAGAAATTCTAAATTTACATTTTAAAAATAATTAACCCAAAAAAATGAAAACGAAATTAATTACTTTATTCTTTATAATATTATCATTTGTATCATATTCAAATTCAATCTCACAGGATAAAACTAATTCTGTATTGACAAATGAATACGGAGATGCAGCATTTAATAATCAGAATTCAATGTACTCATCCGGAAGTAATAACATTACAGATGCTAACTTAGGAGGGGTCGGATTAACTACGGTTTTAAAAAATAACAACTCTACTTCAACAAACGCAAGAGCTCCTCAGGGGAGTAAGAGATTTAATAACTGCAGATATATAATAAAAGGTTCTGAAATGAGTGTGTTGGGAACTTCTCCATTACTCCTCACATCAATCGGATGGACATGGAATAATCCTATCGGAGCCGGAGCGCCGACAAGTCAAGGTGTAACTACAACAGGAAACTTAAGAATTTATATTAAGGATACACTTGGTACGGCACTTAATCTTAGCGGAACTTACATTGATACAATGGGAACCGGTTTCACAAAAGTCTATGACGGGATTATAACAATTCCATCCGGGTTTAATGAAATTGATATTGATTTACCATTTGGTGGTCCCGGTACTTCTCCTTATACTTACACCCCTGGAAACGGAGTAATAATAATTTATGTCTATAAAACAACCGATGCTGTGCTGGCTGCTGCTAATACTCCCACAGTATCATGTTCGAATTCCGGAGGGAATATTTTTACTTACCAGTCAACTTCACTTCCCGGTGCTATAGGATCATCTTCAAATTTCCGGCCAGAAACAAGATTTGGATTTCCTGCAGCTTCGTGTGATATTCGTGCTGTAGTTAATTTATATCCTTATAAAGATATTGAAGACTGTGCTTTGACAGGACCGAAAGCAAGGTTTCAGAATGTAGGAACAACTACTCAAACCAACATAAGTGTTACTTATAGAAACAATCCTTTTTCTCCAAGTACATATTACTTTAGTACAAAAGTTATTCCAAGTTTAGATCCCGGAGAATATGCTGATATTACATTTGACCCATTATCGACGTCAATAGGTTTTGATTATTGGATTTATTCTTCTGCAGTATGTGATGCAAATACAGCGAATGATAGAATTGAAGGGAGTTATACTTTAGCTGGAAATTCCAGTTACGGTTATTCTACATTAACCCCCAGCACTTATTATTATGCAAACAATACTTCCTGCGGTTCTATTGCTCCGAGTACTCCGACTTTTTACTGGGAAGATACAACAGGAAGTACAAGTCTTGTAGTTAACGGAGTAAATGCCGCTTCGGGAATATTTACTGGGACTCTTGATGACGGTTACTGGAGTCTTGGCAATATTCTTCCATCGGGAGACTATTTTAGATTTAATGGAATTAACTATGATTCATTTTTTATTTCAACAAATGGGCTTATCGGATTAACACAAACAAATAATTCATCGAAACTTGATGACAATAGCACATTGTCAATTCCAAGTACAAGTGCAATTCAGCCAGGACTGTTTCCGATGTGGAAAGATTTTAACCTTTCAGATGCAGATGTTCCGGAAAATAGAATTTCATATAAAGTCAGCGGATCAAAATTAATTTTTACTTATGATAAGATTCCAAACTATGGAGCTGTGCTTCCGACAGATTATATAACTTTCCAGGTAATATTGGAAACGATGCCTGGACCGGTAGTAGACGGAATAATAATCTATCAGTATAATGACGTATTGACGGGAAGTCTTTTCATAGAAAAATATAAAGCATATAATCTTGGATCTCATACTGTCGGAATACAGAATGCTGCAGGAACAGCAGCAATTAGTTACAGAAGATGGACAGGATCTTCTCTAGTGAATGCAGGACCATTATTTAGTTCACCGATTGCTGTAGCATTTGGCGGAAATAATTCCGCTTTGCCTGTTGAACTTGCATCATTTATCTCGAGTGTCAGCGGAAGCAATGTTACATTAAACTGGAGCACAGTTCGTGAAGTTAACAATTCAGGATTTGAAGTAGAAAGATCAGATGTAAATCCACAGACACCGGTCGATTGGAAAAAGGTCGGCTATGTGAGCGGAAATGGTACAACCAATGAAATGAAAAATTACAGTTTCACCGACAGAGGACTGGATCAGGGGAAATACAATTACAGACTGAAGCAGATTGATTATAACGGAAACTTTGAATACTTCAATCTTGCAAATGAAGTAATAGTCGGATCACCGGAGAAATTCAGCTTATCACAAAACTATCCGAATCCGTTCAATCCGTCAACAAAGATTAATTATGATCTTCCTGTTGATGCAAATGTAAGTTTGAAAGTATACGATATGACCGGAAAGGAAATAGTTACACTTGTGAATGAATACAAGTCTGCAGGGTATCACACAGCTGAATTCAATGCATTAAATCTGTCAACGGGAGTATATCTATACAGGATATCGGTGCACAACGGCGGACAAAGCTTTACATCAGAGAAGAGAATGGTTCTTATAAAATAAAATAGTTTAATAACCAAGGCAAGATACATATTACCGCAATTGATAATGTCGTTGATGACCTAAAAAGTTTGAACGGCGATAACTTAAAATCAAAGATGCGCAGATACAAGTTTTTTGGGAACATCAACGACGGCGGGAATTTTAATCTAAAATAAAATTAAATTTTCTTAAAAAAAGGAGTTCAAAATGGAAAAGAAAATTTTAAAATCATTGGAAATCCAAACTGTTTATAAAATCAAATTAAAAGGAAAACAAGGAATGAAAACACTAAAATTGGTAATAGCAATGCTGATAACATTATTAGTATCAGCATATTCAAGCAACGCTCAGGTCACACAAATGTGGGCTACAGAAAGTACTTATCCCGGGTATTGCTGCGCCATCGGTCATTCGGTTGCTGTCGATAATAACGGAATGGTTTATTCAGTCGGGATAGTTTGGGATCGAGCCGCCTATCTGGTTAAATACAATTCGGCAGGCAGCATTTTATGGGAGAGAAAATATGAAAATGGTCCTGACAGCAGAGGATATTGTGTAGCCGTGGATAATGCCGGAAATGTAATAATGAGTGGCACTACTTACAGCAATCCAACAGGCATGAATGCACTTGTTATCAAATTTAATTCCAATGGCGATTCGCTATGGACAAGAATATTTCACAGAGGATTTGAGGATTATACACCCAAGCTAAAACTTGATGATTCCGGAAATGTTTATGTCGCAGGACATTCTCAAGTAACACCCGGCACTGGTTTTGATAATATTGTAATAAAGTATAATTCCAGCGGAGTCTTACAGTGGTCACAGACATACAATAGTTCCGGAACTGCAAACGACTTTGTGTTAGGATTTGATGTGGATAAAAACGGTAACTCTTATACAACCGGAAGAACCGGATTGAATGTCGTAACAATCAAATACAATTCGGGAGGAACCCTGGAATGGATTAATAATTACATTGGACTTCCCGGAATAGGATCAGAAGGCAGTTTTGTAAAGGCGGATAATTCGGGAAATGTTTTCGTCTGCGGGGTGCATGGAACGCCGGGAACAGGCGGAGATTATTTAACCATGAAGCTTAATGCAACAACAGGTGATTCTTTATGGATTAGAAGTTACAACGGACCATGCAACGGATACTTGAGTGATTTTGCAACTTCACTTGCAGTAGACGGTTCAGGAAATGTTTTTGTGACTGGCGCAAGTACAAGTTGCTCGGGACGAAACTATGATTTTGCCACAGTAAAGTATAATCCAAATGGTGTGGAACAATGGGTAAGTAGATATGACGGTGCCGGAGCAAATAACGGTGATTATGGAAAAGCAATTGAAGTTGATGAGATGGGTAGCATCTATGTTGCAGGTCTGAGTTGTGAAAGTTCATTTGAAAATTTTGCAACCATAAAATACGATAAAGACGGAAATCAGAATTGGCTGCAAATATACGGAAGCCCAACAGCCGCATATACTTTGAATGGGATGAAAATCGATAATTCGGGAAACGTTTATGTAGTAGGTAAGAGCCCGGATGCATCGTCAACCTCTAAACTTGCGACCGTAAAGTATTCTCAATCAGGTTTAAGACTCACTGCACTTATAGAAGGTCTTTATAATTCAGTTACTGACAAAATGGTTCGCGATTCTGTAACAGTTTTATTGAGGAATACGACTCCACCTTTTGGAATATCGGATTCTGCTAAGACTACACTTGATTCAGCAGGAAAAGGAATCTTTATTTTTAATAATAGTTCTCCGGGATCCCAATATTATATAGTGGTAAAACATAGAAATTCGGTTGAAACCTGGAGTAGTGGCGGGATATTGATAACTAATGGAATTGCTGATTATGATTTCACGACAAGCTCATCACAAGCATTCGGAAATAATCTGGTATTAAAAGGAAGCAGACATTGCGTTTTCAGCGGAGATTGCGATCAGGATAAAGTAATCGATGGGGCAGATTTATCCTTTATGGACAATTCCGTGTTGAGCTCATTGACCGGATATGTTACATCTGATATCAATGGAGATTTAGTAACTGATGGAAGTGATTTCTTAATAGTCGACAATAATGCTTTTAAGATGATTGTTTCAAGAAATCCGATGGATGAGCCACCATTAAGCGGCCGAAGCACTCAGATGATTGAGACTAAAACAGCAAAAGATGTCAATGAATCTTTTAGACTGGAAGACAACTTTCCGAATCCTTTCAATCCGTCAACAACAATCAAATTTACAATCCCGAATTCATCAATTGTAAAACTTTCGGTGTATGACATTTCGGGTAGGGAAGTTGCGGTGCTGGTAAATGAACAATTAAACTCTGGAACACATTCAATTAACTTCGATGCATCACATTTGTCGAGCGGGATGTATTTTTATAAAATTACAGCTAATGGATTTCAGCAAGTGAAGAAGATGATGCTGGTAAAATAAACGGGCAATAAAATTATTCTGTTAAAAAACAGCAGAATGGAGTTAAGTATTTATTGTTCATTAAAAAGAAAATATTCAATGTTGTTCTTTGAAAAAAGATTAAGTGAATTTGAAGGAACAAAATATTTGTACTCCGGCGGCGCGCAGCCGGAGTACATTAAACAAAACGTGTAATGATCGTAAAGAAGAAAATAAAAAAGGTGGCGAAAGGTTACCGGCTGAAACCCCGGACACATTCACTGATAAAGGAGATTCAGTCATTACTACAGACAGATCAGGACACGGTAATAAGCAAAGCATGCAGGATGCTGTATAAGGAAATAAGAAAGAAAAAGCCGGCTAAATAAAAAATGCTTCTGAAAACAAATTGCATTAAAGGAAGAACAAATGAAAGAACTAAATAAGCAAAATAGTTAAAGGGAAAAATAAATTTTCTTGCCGTCGGTAATTTAACAAAGGACTCGCTATCAATTTGAGTTAGTACTTAATTGAAAGCGAGCCCTTATTAAAAAATATTTAAGAACTATCACGGTGTAATCTTTGCTACAAAATTATTTGCATTGTTGTCAACTAAAACTGCGTCGCTTGCATCAATTACATTGTCACCGTTCATATCAGTCTTTAGATATCCCTGGCTAAAATTATGTGCGTCGTTATTAACTAAAGCATAATCGGTTGCATCCACAATACCATCCTGATTTGTGTCACCGTTGTATATGCAATATCTGCCTCCTTTAAAAATCTGATTTGAACCGAATGCCTGCCCTGATGCAGTAGAAAAGTCAAATTCCAAAGTATCGGTACCAAAAATTCCGGCTGTCGAACTCCATGTCTCGATTGAATTTCTGTGAGTTGCAACAATGAAAAAAGCTGTTCCGGTGGAAATATTTTTAAATTTAAAATTACCGGTTCCCGTGGAATCAACAAGCGCCTTTGATGTATCAAGAATATTGTAAGGTGCAATCACTGATCTAAGAAATACTTTCATTGTATCCTGTTTCATTTTCAAAGTTTGACTGTCATAGAATCCCTGAATGAACGCAGTAAGTTTCAGATTACTTTCAGGGGAGCTTATGAGATTGAGTCCCCATCCGTGAACGTATCCGATGTCTCCATTTTCATTATCAATAAAACGAATCTTCCACCAGCCCTCTTTATTTTGTCCTGTGAACGAAGACAACAGCTGGTCAGGTTTAATGGACGGACTGAATGGCGCAGTAATTCCGTTGCCATTAAAGTCGGAATAAATTGCCGCAACAGAATCTGCCGCATCAGAAAATATTGTAAAGATATCATTTCCATTACCGCCTTTGCGGTCGAGCAGATATCTCATAGTTCCGTTTGGCGAAGTAAGTTCAAGTTTCATATCCCCGGTATAAGTGTGATTCATCATTACATAAACTTTTAAATTTGAAACCGTCCCGGCACCGGCGATATAAATAGAGTCTGTTATGCCTGCCGCATCATGATCAGGAACGTAAAATCTTCTATAGCTGCTTGTAAAATTTTCAGAATAGAATCCGCCTGTCTGATCACGAAGCATTGGAGATGTTGGCTCATTGTTTTTATTTAAATGAGAGGAGCTTATGTGAGCTGAGCCTGCAAAGGTATTGGCAGTATAAATTCTGACTCCTCCGGCATAAATTGCATTTGTATATTTATCAAAATAAAAATGCGTAAGCCCTGCTTCAAATGTATTTCCCTTATACATGTTTTCTCTGATTTGAGTTAATGACCTCTTCGAGCTCCAGATTTTCACTCCGTCAATTTGTCCTTTGAAACGACTGCTTGAATAATCAGTAGCTCCTGCTCCTCCAATATAAAGGTTATCCATATTATTGTGAATAAGCGGAAATCCCGGAAAAACTCCGGTGGCTGCCTGATTACCATTAACATAAATAATCCCGGTACCCGTTATAGTGCTGTACGTCGCGGCAATATGAGTCCATTCGGAATTTGTTACGAGCGAAGGTGTCTGAATGAAGAAGGTTTCTGAATTTAATCCAAACCCTATCTGACCATTCGAAAAAAGAACCAAACAATAATCAACTCTCGATGTGCCGCCGCTTTTATTGACAATGCTTTGCGCCGTAGGCTGTACACCTGTCATGTCTCTTTTGATCCATGCTTCAAGTGTAATCTCCGATGTCGGATTAAGACCGGCTGATGAATTGTTTGCTACCGTAAAGTGATCTGTCGTTCCATTTAGCACGAGACTGTTATTGTAATCCATATAATTTACGGCTTTGTTTAAATAATTCTCGAAAGTTGCGCCTCCTCTGGGATATCCTTGCACGCTAAATCCAATCCCGCTGAAGTTTATTAAATCACCGTCGAACTGAAAACTTGCACGCAGGTTTGTATATTGCCCTGTCGGTGAAAAAACTTCAAGCGGAATAAATCTGTTTTGCTGAATCGTTGCCGCTGTCTTTGCAGTTCCCCAGATTCTTACATTGTCAAGTTTTCCTTTAAAGTGCCAGATAAGCGAACCCAAAAATCTATCTGCTCCGATCAATAACGAATCACTGTTCACACCAACGTCTCCCCAAATTTCAACAGTCGAAGTATCTAATTGTCCGTTAATGTAAATCGTCGTTGTGCTACCGTCGTAAGTTCCGGCAATATGTGTCCATTTGTTAACAGGGATTGTACTCGTCTCCCTGCTGCGAAATGTAGCAGAGCCAATAGGATTAAAGAATACTCTTCCGGATGATTCGATTCCGAGAAAGTACGATGTTGAATAATTCTTACTGACGATTGTCATTGCAGTAGATGAAATTTCAGACGGATAAACCCATGCTTCGATTGTGAGTCCGGTTGTCGGACACAGAGTTGTTGCATTTGGTATAGCTACGTAGCCGTCGGTTCCGTTGAGGGTCACTGCCTGATTTGTAGTATTTTGTCCAAAACATGTTTTAAGAAATGCAAACATCAACAGTATAAGAATTGGAAATTTTTTCTTTAGTAAGTTTTCTTTAAATGATTTCATTTTAGTATTTGGATTTTTGTTTTAGTTAATAAAATGCGCTGTCAGATTTCGCCGACTATTTTTTTTAAAAAAATTATTTTTTTGAAAAATAATATGATGCTGAAGTCATTAGTATCGTACAACTTCAGCATCGGGACAGTTTTATGGGGTTTACTTTTCTCCGTAGATTACTATTGCGCTTGAATCGATTGCAACATTGTCGCCGGGGTATTTTTCATTTACTTTTCTTAGGACTTCCGCTTTAACCAACTGTTTCATGTTTTCATCTGCTTTGCTTAATGCAGCAACAACCGGTGCGGCAATTTCAGTCATAAAGTCCCAGTAAGTTTCAGCCGTTCCGCATGGAAGTTTACCACTTACTTCTTTTTTGTTAATGTTTTTAAATCCGGCTTGCATTAGCAGAGCGGACATCAATCCTTCCTTTGCGCAGCGAAACATTCCCGGAGCTCCGGCCGGCGGTGAAGGCAGTTTCATAAGATCATTGATCGTACCCGTTATCGCCGTGATCCAGAAATTCTTTTCGGGAACATTCCAGACTGATGTTGCCATTCTTCCGCCGGGTTTTAATACTCTGAACATTTCCTTTGCCGCAAGCAGCATATCAGGAAAGAACATGAATCCGAATCTGCAGCTGACTGCGTCAAATGTATTATCATCGAACGGGAGAGCTGAAATATCACTATTTACAGTTTCAAAATTTACAATTCCGCGTCTCAGTGCATTTTCGCGTGCAACTTCGAGCATGCCTTCAGAGAGATCAGTCGCAATGACTTTCCCCTTTTTCTGTTTCAATGCAATTGTAAGTCCCGGCTCTCCTGTGCCCGTTGCCACATCAAGCACAATCTCGTTATCTTTTACATTTAACAAATTCATAATTTCATCGCCAGCCGGTTTCAGGAAATCCATTGTCATATTATCCCATTTTTTCCAGCCCGGAGAAAATCTATTCCAGGACTCTTTTTGCTGCTCGCTGATTTCTTTTAATTCTTCTGTCATTTTGGTTTTTTTATTTTTTAAATTTATAGTTGTGCCGGTATCAAACCGAACTGTTACAAACATATTAAAAACTAAGTTCAATCAGCAAGGAAACTTTTTTTTAGCTGCATTTCTTTTCGGAAATTTTTTTTCATTTGCATCTTGGAAACGCAAAAAGTCATTTTTGCCTCCAAGACTCATAGTGTCACAGACTCACAGACTCAAAGACTCACAGGATTGATTCATTCCATATCAGGGAAAAAATATTGTAATTATTTAATGCAAAATTCTTTAATTTGCTTTTGCAAATTTGAATAAATACACAATCATTGATTAAGATGAGACAAAAGATGTGTTTTGAACGAATGATAACAAGACCGAGTAAAAGATGAAAATTAAAGAGATCATTAAGATACTTGAGAATGATGGGTGGTATTATGTACATGCAAGGGAAGCCATAGAAAATTTCATCATCCTCTGAAAAGAGGTTCTGTAACTGTTGCAGGTAAGCCGAGTATGGATTTACATCCGGAAATACTGAACAGCATTTTAAAACAAGCTCAATTGAAAAAACCTAAATTAAAATAACTTAAGATGGATTACATAGCAATTATAAAGAAGTATGGCAATGGATATAGCGCTTATTTACCCGACATTCCGGGTTGTATTGCAGCTGCAAAAACAAAAAGAGAAACACTAAAACTCTTGAGAGAAGCACTTGATATACACCTGAAGGATTTTAGAAAAATGCCTAAGCAAGATACCGAAGTAGCAATCATTTAAGTTGCTTGATTTTTTTTATGCCCTTATTGGTGTTCCCGAGCATAGCGAGTGCCACCAACAAGCTATCTGTTGTTAATCATGCTCTTTTCGTTCACTAAGACCAACATCGCCGGCAAATTACATGACAGTTTAGATTGAGTGTTACGTTCAGATTGAATGATACAATCGAGAGTGGTCAGTTGTTGGTGACCATAAAGTTTACAATAAGATGGTTACAAAATCAAAAGTATAAGTGCAAACTTTTGAAACACAAACAACGGCAGAATCTTTGTTGAAACTAAGGATTAAAAACATCTGAAGGTTACTAATCTCTATACCGGACAAAACTTCTATCTCAAACACCCATTACATCTCCTTTTTTATCTTAGCGATATTTCTCTCAACCCATTTCATTAATCCCAATCGTGTTATGAAAATTTTTTCCAGCATTGATACTGATAATTTTTCAAGCATAATCTTAAAATCTTCAAGCAAATAAAGACATTCTTTTTTTGAGGTTGTTTTAATTAGTCCATTAATTGTTTTTATCAGGTTCTTTTCTGAAGAAAGAATCCTTCTGTCCTTTATGTTAATCCGTGAAAGTTTTTTGATTAAGTATTCGATTATGTCATAATTTCCCAATTCAAAATGTATTACAATTGCGCGTACTAAATTTATGTGAAATAATGTTCCTAACTTGTTTGATTCTTTATGATTTAAAACATTGTTTGTAAGAGGAAGTGCATTTCCGTAATCACCCATTCTAAATAAAGCTGCTCCTGTCGCAGAATAAATATCCAGCAGTTTAGGAGTTTCAAGTGTAGTGTTAAACTTCTTCAACTGCTCATCCAGTGTTTCCAATTTCGATAATATTTTTTGTTGATCACCCTTCTTCTCAAGCCAAAGAACTTCGGCAATAAAGAACATTGCAAACACCACGCGGATTACCGATTCATTTTTAGCCGATTGAAGTATGCTAACTGCGGAAGTTTTAAGGCGGGTAAAATATTCTTCGCACTCGCTTAATGATATATTAAACCAGGCATGCATAAGATAAGAATGAATCGCTAAAAAATATTTTTGCGGCTCACTTTTTTTAATTAAAGGATATTCATCATACAGACTCAAATCCTTTTTCCTGTAGTAAACGGATTTTTCGTAATCTCCGATGAACCAATAATACCTTCTTTTTATTTGATATAAATTTTCTTTTGCAAGATAACCTTTTGCGTTACTTTCATCAAAGAACAGAGGATCGTTTTTAAGCCAATCGAGTTTTTTTATTTCTTCATTCGAAGATGCCAGCGGAGTAGTGATAAAAAAAATACTAAACTTTTCATAAAGTATTGTGTAATGAATGTAACTCGTTAATTCCTCCAGTGTCTTTAGTTTATCGTAATGAATTTTCCCGGCTTTCTTTTTTAGAAGAAAAATATTTGCTAAGAGAATTTTACTGCTCTGAATATTAAGAAGTTCTTCGAGCATAAAGTATTTTGAATTTGCCTTTGCTTTTTCCGCCGATTTCTCCGCAAGTTTTAACGCACTTTTATTTAAACCTTTTGAGATAAGAATGTTAATCTTTATTATATCTTCGTATAGTTTGTAGTCGGTTTGTTTTTCGCGGTTAAAGTCAATTAACGAATTGAGGATGACATCAAAAAGATAGCTTTTAATTGCAAAAAAATGCTCAGTAAATTTTTCGTTCTGAAATTCTTTCTTGAGTTTTGCTTCGTCATATCTTTCCTGCTTATCAATTTTCTCGAATAAGCGTAAATAATTTTTCTTTTCACCCTTTGTGTGCCGTGAAGATGTGAGTTTGAAATATCTCTTTTCGGATTTTGACAGTGATTTAATTAATAAAAACAAATCATCGGACTTCTTCATAGGCTTATTGAATTCATTCGTTAATTAATTGTAAAATATTTAAAAAAATGCACTATTTAAACTGCAAATACTTCTTTTAGAATTCTTGTTTTTAAAATATTTTGATTTGTTTACCGCTATTTCTTGTAATTATTTTTGTATGAAAATTTTTAAACACCGGTTTAAAAGCGCATTAAATAACTAAAATTGAGTATGCTGAAATATCTAACCAAAATCTCCGAGCGATTGGCAAATCTTAAAAGCGGTATGGAAAAAAATGCAGATAAATGGAATCAAATGCCGGAAGATCCTTCTTTTGTTCAGTCATTGATCGATGAGATAAAATCAAAAGATAAAGAAATCGAAAAATTAAGAAACACTTTATCACAAAAATATTCCGAAGCAAGGGCAATAAGCCGGGAAAAACAGGAATTAATTTATCTTCTTGAAAAAAGAGCAATTGGTCTGCATGCAGAAAATCCGGAAAAACTTAACGAGTACGGAATACTCAAATCGTAAATTAAAAAAAATTATTAACAAAAAATTTTTCTGCTCATTTTTACAGTTGCAAAAATTGTCACTTTTAAAATATTAACAAACATTTATTAATTAAAAATAAAATACACATGAAAAATTTAACATTATCACTTTTGCTTTTCTTTATATTTATTCTCGCCGGGAAAAGCATTTCACAGGTTAATCAAAACTTAGTTTTGAGATATTCAGGAACACAAAATATGGACGATGCAAGAGCCATGGTTCTTGATGCAGCCAATAACGTCTATGTTACCGGAAGAAGCATGAGTGCATCTAATGGATACGACATTGTTACAATTAAATATAATACCGCAGGAACAATTCTATGGACTTCGGTTTTTAACGGAACAGGTAATTCAACCGACGAAGCAACTGATATTGCATACGATGGCACTAACATTTATATCACCGGAGTTACATCAAGAGTTGAAGCAACCGGGCTGGATTACATTACGATTAAATTAAATGCCTCAACAGGAGCAATTCTCTGGAACTCCGTGTATAATGGTTCGGGAAATAATGATGACATTGCAACAAAGATTACAGTTAAAGGAGGTAAAGCGTTTGTTACCGGTAAAGGATTTTATTCCGGTCCGACTAATGCTGATTACGTTACCATAAAATATAATGCTTCAACCGGGGATTCTTTATGGGTTAAAAATTATAACGGCACAGGAAATGGAAATGATTCTGCAACATGCATAAAAGTAAATAATCCGGACACCTCTATTTATATAACGGGCAAAAGCTTAGGGACTTCAAATTACGATTTTACAACTGTAAAATATAATGCTTCCGGAGTTCAAAGTTGGGTGAAGAGATATAACGGAACAGGCAATGGAGATGACATTGGAAAATCAATTGCAATGAACGAAACAACTGCCGGTTCGGATATATATGTAACCGGTGAGAGTGCAGGTACAGGCAGCGGCAGTGACATTGTCACAATCAATTATACTGCTGCAAGTGTTGAAAGCTGGAATAAAAGAATCAACGGAACTGGAAACGGAGACGACAGTCCGTCCGAAATTGTTTACAGAAGTAATACTGAAATATATGTTGCCGGTAAGATTTTTGAAGCGGGTGAAGGTGCAAATATGATTCTTCTGAAATATAATAATCTCGGAGATACGGCATGGACAAGAAGTTATAATGGAAGCGCAAATGGAAATGATGAAGCTTCAGGAGTAATATTCGATGCGAGCGCTTATGTATATATAACAGGTAAGTCAAACGAAACTTCAACCGGAGATGATTATACGGTATTTAAATTTTCAACACTTGGCGCAACCGAATGGAAATATTCTTATAACAATTCCGGCAGCGGGACGGATGTGCCGGTTAAAATTGCCGTCGATGCAACTTCTGACCGGAATGTGTATGCAACAGGCTCAAGCTTCAGCGGGACAACCGGTACCAATTATGCAACGTTGAAACTTAAACAGGATAAAGTTTTGGCTCTAAATGTTTTTGTCCAGGGCTTTTATAAATCAGCAACTAATTCTTGTTTACCGGATTCCATAAAAGTGCACCTCTATAACTCTGCGGCTACAACAATTGTTGATTCCGCAATTGCATATACCGATACTCTTGGAAAAGCCAGATTCTATTTCAGGAATGTTCTTAATTCCACTGCTTACAGAATTGTTATTAAACATCGAAATTCAATTGAAACCTGGGGCAGCAGCACTAATGCTTTTACAAATCTATTTCTCACTTATGATTTTACAACAGCAGCAAGTAAGGCATACGGAAATAACCAGAAGCAAGTTGATACTTCTCCGATTGAATATGCAATTTATGGAGGAGATGTTAATCAGGATGGAACTGTTGATGCGACTGATTTATCATTGATTGATAATGATGCATCTAATTTTATAACAGGATATGTAAATACCGATTTAGATGGAAATTATTTTATAGATGCAAGTGATGCTTCAGTTGCAGACAATAACGCTTCAGCTTTTATTGGTATAATAAGGCCATAACTGTAATTTTTGCCTTGTTGGTGTTCCCGAGCATAGCGAGGGTCACCAACAAGCTATCTGTTATTGGTCACGCTCACTTCGTTCACTAAGACCAACATCGCCGGCAAATTACATGACAGTTTAGATTGAGTGTTACGTTCAGATTGAATGATACAATTGAGAGTGTTCGGTTGTTGGTGCCCAAAAAGGTACTGTATTAAAAATCAACAACAATCAACATACCCGTATGTTGATTCACGGCGTTATGTCATGCGTAATTTGTTATAAACTCTTGATCTTTTTTCCATAGTGAAAAGATTAATAACAA
>JABAQZ010000009.1 GCA_019187405.1 Ignavibacteria bacterium | reverse complement strand
TATGGGTTAATAAAGAACTAAAATTTACTTGATCCATAGGTAAATTTTTTTCTTTTTAAAAAATCATAATATAAACCATTCAATATCTCAAAACGAAAACATCTCGAAGAGTTTTGAGACACTCTCGTAAAAGGAGGATGGAGAGGACCTATATATGCAACCGATGCAACTATCGATATCACACGGCTTATACTTCTGGATTCAGTAAAAGTTCAAAACTATGAAATCAAAAGAAAAAACAGGAAAAGAGAAAGAATGGGTAAATCTCTTTTGAAACCGGTCTATACAGAAGATGATGTTCAGAATATACTCGGGTTAATGAAGGCTGTTCCTTATAATACACAAGTCGATGTGTCAAACGATATCTCTGCAAGGTGGAGAGAATCCGGTCACATACTCGGCTCAGCTTCCATCGAACTAACGGTAAAAGAAGACGGTAAGAGTAAAGTTGTAGTATTTTCCGGAGATATCGGACCGGATGATATGGCGATAATAAAAGATCCCGAACCTTTTTCAGATGCTGATCTCGTATTTATGGAATCAACATACGGAGATCATGATCACAAGTCATTACAGGATACACTGATGGAAGGTAAAAACATCATCGAGAAAGCATTTAACGAGAAAGGGAAGATACTTGTACCTGCTTTTGCGGTGGGAAGGACTCAGCAGTTATTGTATTACATAGCAAGGGCTGTTCACAGAGGTAATCTTCCGATGATACCAATTTATCTTGACAGTCCGATGGCAATTGAAGCAACTAAAATTTATGTTAAGCATAAAGAACTTTATGATGACGAAGCAGCTGAACTTTTCAGGCAAGGTGTATTAAAAGGTGATTTCACACAGATGCATATATCAAAGACAGCCGAGGAATCAATGCAGCTGAATGAGGTATCGGGACCATGCATGATTATTGCTGGTGCGGGTATGTGCAATGCTGGAAGGATACTACATCACTTGAAGCATAATCTTTGGAAACCTCAGACAACTGTCATGATTGTCGGATATCAAGGACAAGGTTCTCTCGGCAGAAAACTTCTCGATGGAGAAAACAAAGTAAAAATTTATGGAGAGGAAATCGCGGTAAAGGCAAATATTGCATCCATGGGAGGATTAAGCGCACATGCCGATCAGAGCGGTTTAATAAAATGGTTTGGCGCGATTGCCAAATCGAAACCTAAGCTTGTCCTTTCTCACGGTGAAGACAGAGGAAGAAAACCTCTTGCAAAATTAATAAAAAAGAAATTCGGAATAGAAGCAATTCTTCCAAAATATTCCGAAACTATAAAAATTTAAATAATTAAATTTTACAAATAAAAAGATAACAAATTTATAAATCATGAATAATAATTCAGAAAATAAAAAAAAGAAGATTCAAAGAACTTTAAAAAAGAGGGAAAAAGACTGGGATAAAACATGGGATAAGTACTGGAAAAATGCAGATCATACTTCATATGAATTACCAAATGTAGAATCTGATGCGGTTAATGAGGAAAGAAATTTTCTTTTTGAAACCCGTACTCCGGATAAAGAAATGGAAAGACTACAGAGAATCAATCAGGAGTTTCAGAATTCTTTTACAAAACTTTTCAATATTGGACCTGCAGTTACTGTATTCGGTTCTGCCAGATACAAGGAGAATCATCCTTATTATAAAATGACTGTTGACCTCGGGAAAAAACTAGCTGAAGCCGGATTTGCAGTGCTTACAGGTGGAGGACCCGGATTAATGGAAGCTGCAAACAGAGGAGCGTTTGAAGCAGGAGGAAAAAGTTATGGATTAAACATTAAACTTCCACACGAGCAAAAGCCGAATCCATATGTTCAGGAAAGCATTGAGTTCAGGTATTTCTTCATAAGGAAAGTAATGCTCGTAAAGTATTCTTGCGGATTTGTCATAATGCCGGGAGGTCTCGGGACATTGGATGAACTCTATGAAGCTGCGACTCTTATTCAATGTAAAAAAATCGGTCCTTTCCCTGTACTGCTGATGAATAAGAAATTTTGGAAAAATGTTACCGAACTTACAAAGCATCAACTTGCAGAAGGAGCTATTGGAATTGATGAGATTGGTTTTGCAAGAAGAATTAACTCTCCTGATGAAGCTGTAAAATTAATATTAAAAACCATTCCGGATGTTGTAAGTCAGAGATTAAATCGGAAATAATTTCCCGGTATTATTATCGGAACCGAACTAATGAATCCAAAAATCACTCTTTGAAAAATTAAGTTGTACTTGTAATAGAGACAATATTATTATAAGCTTTCACAAAATAATCACATCCTTTCAAAACAAATTGAAGTTGTAAATTTAAACAAAAAGTTCCGGCTTATAGATTATTAGACAAAATAATTATTCTTTATAAAACCACTCCCAATAGAAATTTTGTTGATAATCATTTCTTAAATAAAGTATTTATTGAATTGAAAAAATGGTTTGCATACTAATGAAATAAATATTAAAAGTGAAAATATAATAAATTGTAATTAAATGATTTAAAGTTTACATTGGCTTACCTAAAAAATATTTATTAATTTAAA
Organism: Ignavibacteria bacterium; assembly: GCA_019187405.1. Taxonomy (GTDB): domain Bacteria; phylum Bacteroidota; class Ignavibacteria; order Tepidaquicellales; family Tepidaquicellaceae; genus JABAQZ01. The sequence goes on along the minus strand of JABAQZ010000009.1, from coordinate 51,383 downwards.
AAGGAAAAAATGAAAAAAGTAAAAACTGCTTTTACTTTGGTCGTTCTTTTGTCCGTAGGAATATACCTTGGTTTTTCGAATATTTCTGATAAACTCGCTGATAAAAGCCCAAAATTAACAAAAAGCGGAAATGAGATTTCTCATCCGGTTAAAACAACTGATTTAAATAAAAATACTCAGTCTGATGGACCGGGGATCTCATATCAAACACACGGTACACCTTATTATACAGATAATTTTGATGGTGCAAATGATACAACATCTTTAAAAGCCAGAGGATACTTGGTATATTATAGAGGCGGCGGAACACAAGGCGCTGCTGCAACATGGTTCCAAGGTAATTCCGGAGTATTTGCTGCATACAACGGTCCTGCTACCGGATATGTAGCTGCAAATTTTCAGGTTGTAACAGGAGCAAACGATATTGACAGCTGGCTTGTATTACCAAAACAAAATGTTTCAGTAGGCGATTCTTTGTTCTTTTATAACAGAGGTGGTGAAGATACAGGACCTCCTCCAACATGGCCTGATTCAATCAGAGTAATGTACTCTACTGTAGGTGATTCAACTCCTGAAGCAGCTACATGGGTTGAACTTGGTAGATTTGAAGCAAATGTAAACGGTGTCTGGCAGAAATACGGTTTCGCAGCGCCAACAGCAGGTACTAATGCAAGATTTGCTATCAGATATGCTGTTGTAGACGGTGGACCTTCCGGATTAAACAGCAATTATACAGGTTTTGATGCTTTAACAATTGAAGCACCTCCGATTGCAGCAGATGTCGGTGTTGAATCAATAACTGATCCAACAGGGACAATAGTTTTACCAACTGCAGCTGTTACACCTACGGCAGTCATAAAAAACTTCGGTACAAGTCCACAAAGTTTTAACGTAACGATGACAATAAATCCGGGCGGATATTCAAGTACACAAACAGTTACCTCGCTCGGAGCAGGCGCATCTATTAATGTAGATTTTGCTTCTCATTCGCCTTCTGCAGGAGTTAAGACTGTAAGAGTCTATTCACAACTAGCTTCAGACGGAAACAGATTAAACGATACCGTTCAGACAACATACTCAGCATATAATCCACACTATGGCGGAGCCGGCGTATTCAATGCAAGTTCATATTACTTTGCTAATTCAACTCCAGATGCATCATTAGCTCCTTCACAACCTGGTTATTGCTGGATAGATACAACAGGAAGCACTTCTTTAGCTGTTAACAGCGCTGCCGCAGTAGCTTTAACAAACGGAACTCTCGACGATGGACATTGGGGAATACTTCTTGGAACTCCAAGAAAAATAAAATTCATGGGTGTAACTTATGATTCAATTTATATCGGTACAAACGGAATCTTAGGATTCGTTAATTTTGTACCAGGCAGCGGTAACTGGTATCCACCTGCAAATGGATTACCCGGTGAAGGTTCCGGAGGTCTTTCAAGACCAGCAATTTATCCTTTATGGAATGATATGAACTGGGGTAATGCTTCTCAACCAATTAACAGATTAAGTTATAAAATTGACAATTATAAAAATAATCTTATAATCACTTACGACAGAGCTCCATTGTTTGGCGGTGCATCATCTGACTGGGTATCATTCCAGGTCTGCATTGCATTACAGGCTGATACGGCAGGCGCGCCTAATTCAAATATTGTAATTAGCTGGTCAAATTTATCAACAGCCATTAACCTTCCGATTTTAGCCGGCATACAAAATGCAACCGGTTCAGAATGGCTTCAATATGCTTTCTATGGCGGAAGTGTTACTACGCTCGGTACCTTGTTTGATACACTTGGAGCAGGAGTATCAGTTGCATTTGGTCCTAATGATAATAATCTCGGAGGACACTGCAAAGAACTTAATCTTACTTCTATGTTTGAAGCATACTGGGACGGTACTACTTATCTCGGAGATACAATCACCGTAGAAATAAGATCTGGTGTATCACCATTCGCGCTTTTAGAAACACATAAAGTTACTAACGACGCTTCGGGATTTGCAGCAATTGATGTTGGAATAAATAATAATACTAATTATTACATTGTGGTAAATCATAGAAACACAGTCAGGACATGGAGTCAACTTGTTCAGTGGACTGGTCAGAAGCTGTCTTATGATTTCACAAGCGCTCAGACAATGGCTTTCGGTAACAACCTTACACTAAAAGCAGGCAGGTGGTGTATATATACCGGTGATATTACAAAAGACGGAGTCGTTGACGGTGCGGACGGTGCATTTGTTGATAATGATGCTTCCAATTTCGTTTCAGGTCCTTATGTATTATCAGATCTGAACTGGGATACAGTCGTTGACGGAGCTGATGCTACTTATACAGACAATAATTCTTCAAACTTTATAGGCGAGATTGCTCCATAAAGTTTAAGTTAAATATTATTTTTAATCTTAGAGCCGGTAAATGCCGGCTCTTTTTTTACATTTCTTAAATTAAAATTTTATATCAGTTCAATCCAATTTCAAGCTGTAAAGTTAAGCAAATGTTTTAGACTTTTAAATTATATGAAAACATAAACGAGGGTGGGGTTATCTGTAGAATAGAGAAATTTTGTTGACCATCATTTCATAAAAAAGTTTTTATCAAATTGAAAAAATGTATTGGATACTATTGTTAAATTTAAAAAAATTTAAAAGTGTATACATTTTTTTTTAATTTTAGAATGTATAAATTTAATCAAACCCAAATTTTTACAAATAAATAAAGAAAGGAGATAAACCTCAAAATTCTAATCGGACTCTTTCTATCAAAAATAAATATCAGAAAATCCGGAGGCTGTTTTTGATATTTATTAAAATCAATTTCATTAAGCCTTCAGTTATTATTTTTTTTAAAAATTTAAAATTAAATGTCATGAAGAAATTTTATCTCTTGTTTGTGTTAGCTGTTTGTCTGACATTGTCTTCTGTAAATGTCTTTGCACAAAATGTTACCGTAAATCCTGGTGCGGGATCATACCCCACATTAAAAGATGCATTTGATGCAATTAATGCAGGTACGCATACCGGCGCTGTTATAGTTGACATTGTAAACAGCACAACTGAACCTGTTAGAGCAAGACTCAATGCCAGCGGTATTGGACTTGCAAACTACACTTCAGTAAATGTATCTACTTCAAACGCATCCGGAGTAACAGTTACCGGAAGCGATTCTTTAGTAATAGCGCTTATGGGAACGAGAAACGTAATTATTGACGGAAGATTCGGCGGTTCGGGAAGATTCATCTCAATCATCGGAACGAATTTAACCACTAACTCCGGAGCAATATGGCTTAGTCATGGTAACGGAACAACAGCTTTAGGTGATTCTACCGGCGCACAGGATAATGTTATTAGAAACTGCAACATTAGCGCAGGCGTAACTCAGAATACTGCATCCACTGTTACTTACGGAGTTATTTTTTCCGGTCATAATAGAGGTGTAAACGGAAGGAATAATGATAGAAATAAAGTTTTAGAGAATTATATTGTAAAAGCAAGATATGGTGTTATGATAAACGGTGGAAGTTCAGCTAATTTAAATGATGATAACGAAATTTCTGGAAATTTGATTGGTCCGGCTGCGTTTGGTCCTGATGAAATCGGTTTTTATGGAATATCCGTTCAATTTCAGAATAGGTGTTTAATAACCAATAATGAAGTCAGATTTGTAGGCGGAAATTTTGCAAATACTATCGGCGGAGCGGACAGAATTGGCATTAATCTTGGTAATGTTGGAGTTACAAATTCAACTACAGGTGTAACTACAAATAACAACAATACAGTAACAGGAAACGTAATTCATGATATTATTGAGGAAAGAACTTATTCTGCTGCAGGGATTGTGATTGGTACAACAATGTCAGGTCCGAAAACTCAAAATCTTATTGCTAACAATGTAATTTTTAATGTTAGAGGAAATGGAACCGGTGGTGATGCTACTTTTGGAATTCTCCATATAGGAGGTCCGGGCGATAAAGTAATTTTCAATTCGGTTTCTTTGACAGGTGATGTTGATCCTGCTGGTACCGGATCTGCTTCAACTTCGCCGGTTGCTTCTGGAATCAGAAAACATTCCGCAGCTTCTGGAGCTGATACGGCAGTGCTTATTTCAGACAATGCAATCTTTGTTGATATTAGTTCAAACACTGTTACACTCTTGAAAACATGTATCGGTGGACCTGTATCGACATATCTGTGGGGTACCGGCGGATTAAACAATAACGATTACTATTCACCGATTTTAGGTACTGACGGTCATGTAACCGGAATTGCCGGCACAGGAACAATTTCTTATGTTTCACTTGCTTTATGGCAGGGAGTTTATACTTCACCCGGTCCTCAAGATGGAGCTTCAATTCAGGCAGATCCAATGTTTGCTTCAATTCCATCACTTAAACCGCTAACTGGTTCTCCTTTAGTAGGTGCAGGCGCTCCAAAATCACCTATAACAACTGACATTGAAGGTAATCCGAGAAGCGGATTAAATCCGACAATCGGAGCTTATGAAAATACAGTTGCTCCTATAACCGATGATGTAGGTATTACAGCAGCTTCTATTGGAGCTCTCGGACAAATCATTTCTGTCGGTAAAGGATATGACTTGACGGCTACAGTGAAAAATTTCGGCGTTAATACACAGACTGTCGTGCCGGTATATTATGATGTTGACGGCGGATCGGCTGTAGGTCCGGTAAATACAGTTGGACCTATTCCTCAAAACGGAACTGAAAATGTTGTATTCAACGGAGGTTTTGCTTTTTCATCACTGGTGCCCGGAATTCACACTGTAAGAGTTTGGACTCTGTTGGGATCAGATCAGCATCCTTATGCAAATGATACTTTAAGTTTCATAATTAATGTTTTTGACAAAATAACGACGTTCCCGCATACAGAGACATTTGGTACTCCCACAAATTGGACAATTTTATTTGAGAATGTAGTTGGTACAACACAGTTGTGGGGACTCGGCTTGTGTACAAATCCTGAGGGAATTTCAAATGATACAGCAGCGACATCCAACTGTTACAATGGTTCAGTGGGGAGAGTAGAAATTTTGAGGTCTCCTGAGATGGATTTAACCGGTATGACTAATCCCGTTTTAAATTTTTATGTTGCTTATAGATCATACTCCGGTGAAAGTGATTCAATGATGGTTGTTTTATCTACAAACGGAGGTCTTAATTTCTTCCCGGCAACAACTATATATGATAAGGGTAATTTATCCCAGCCTTCACTCGCAACACTTCCTCCAGCATCAGCATCATTTTTTCCGTCATCTGAAATTCATTGGAGACATGAGTCCATTAGTCTTGCCAATGTTGCCGGAAATGCAAATGTAGTGATTGGTTTCAGATCAATCTCCGCTTTTGGAAACAGACAATGGGTTGACAATGTTATTGTTTCTGATGTTAACGGATTATGCACTGATAATGTAACAGGTCCTGGAATATATAATTGTCATCCTTTTGTTAGGCTTGATATTACAGCTACACCCGCGCCGGGCTTTGTTTATACTCCTGATTTAAATTCTTCATCTTCAGTGAAGAAAGAAAGCAAAGACGGAATTATCGAGAATGCATTTATTACTTCAACAGCAAAAGCAAATGTTACAGCAGGAAATCAGACGGATAATCCCGGAGGCGGCGTAGTTCATGTCTCAAATTTTGTCGGACTCGATCCGGGTCAGACAGTTGCTACAAACACCACGGCAACGACACCTTCCGGTCTGATATTTACGCCAAGCAATATTTATCATGACTACTGGTTTACCGTTACATACACTGGAAATGATTTGACAGGATATGCTACTTATGATATTTTAATTGACCTTGACGGACTTGTATTCCCCGATCCAAATGATTTGTATATTGTAAAGAGATCAGACAGACTTGGAACATGGGTATGTCAAAACACGACAATCATCGGCAATAAGCTGAAAGTATCAGGTCTAACAGATTTCAGTGATTTTGCAATCGCAGGCGATGCACCTCTGCCGGTAGAGCTGTCTTCATTCACCGCAAGCGTAAACAGACGAGATGTAACGCTTAACTGGACAACAGCAACCGAATCAAACAATTCCGGATTTGATATTGAAAGATCAAATTCAGAAGGTTCATGGACAAAGATTGGAAATGTTGCCGGAAACGGAACAGTGAATACACCTCATAGCTATACTTATACCGACAAAAATCTAAACTCAGGTCAGTATAATTACAGACTTAAACAAATTGACTTCAACGGAAACTACGAATATTTCAATTTAAGCAATGAAGTAAACGTCGGAATTCCAACAAAGTATGACCTATCACAGAATTATCCGAATCCTTTCAATCCTTCTACAAAGATCAATTTCGATCTGCCGGTGGACGGAAAGGTAAGCTTAAAACTGTTTGATATGTCGGGAAGAGAAGTTGCAACGCTTGTTAACGAAGTAAAAACTGCCGGTTATTATACCATAAGCTTTAATGCTTCTAATTTATCGAGCGGCGTATATTTCTACAGACTTAATGCCGGAGACTTTACCGTAACGAAGAAAATGATGCTCGTCAAGTAATTTCATTCATCTGAATTTTCAGATTTACAAAAAACTGCGGACTGAATAAGCCCGCAGTTTTTTTATTTTAAAAAATACGTAAATTAGAAACTATAATTGCATTATTATTATTTATTTGTTTCAGCGCTTCTGAAAATCGAAGCTATTTTGTTCTGCTAAATTGCAGTAAACAAAGATTTATTTTTCTTTCTGCACTATGCAATAATTCATCATATTCATTTTGGTTAAATTAATTTATCATACTTTAATAATTCAATATGAACAGCAGATTTTTTTCTCTTTAAAATTTTTAAGTTTATTCTAAAATATTCCCAAAACTATTTTTTATTAAAATAAAAATTCAACTTACAAAAAAAAATAATTAGGATTTTATAATTAGAAATATTAATTTGTAAAAAAACAATAAGGTTATTTGCTTTTATATGAAGTTTAACATAAACCTAATAATTTTTCTGAAAGGAGTCATATAGTTTTAATTTTATTTCTTCATAGCTGACCTGAATATTATTTTTACCCCATAAATATTCATCAAAGCTGATATTCTATGATCAAAATTTATACCCCAAAATATTTTTTAATAAATATTAAACACAAGTTTATTCTTTTAATAATCTAAATCATAACAACATGAAAAAAGTAATTACATTATTTACTTTGGTTCTATTTGTGATTTCAGCAGATTTAAAATCACAGATTACCAGTTATCCTTATGTACAAACAGGCGACAACATTTCCGGTTGGAGTGTAAACCAATCTGTTTTGCTTTGGTATCTCGGAAATTCAGGTAAAAACCCTGCCAATGTATCAAATGATTTTGCTTTGGTATGTAATTTTTATGCTCATACTTCCGGAGTTAACGGCATGGTAATTTCACCTGTTTTTGATTTTTCTTCACTAACAAAACCAATGCTAAACTTTTATCTTGCGCATAAATCACACGCTGCCGAAAATGATTCTTTATATTTGCTGATTTCAACAGACGGGGGTTCGACTTATTCAAGCATTTTATATGCAAGAGCTTTTAATTCGACGCCTTCTCTATCAACACTGCCTCCGCAGGTACAACAGTTTAATCCATCTTCGCCAAATCATTGGAGACATGAGACAATTGACCTTACGGCTTATGCCGGTATGAATAATGTAAGAATTGCATTCAAAGGTGTCAGCGATTACGGAAATGATCTCTGGGTTGATAACTTTATAATTGCAAATGCTGATCAGTATTGTACAAACACGGTTTCTTCTCCGGGAGTTTATATGTGTAATGCAAAAACCGAAGTTGACATGAATACCGTAGGAAGACCTGCACCGGGAAATTATGAAACAGAAATTAATAATGAAGAGTCAAGAGATATAAAAAACAACACATCAATTGCTTCTTTGCTTCCCGTTTATAACGGTGGAAAAATAAGGGAAAAATATTCTGTTAATCAATACTCGTTAGAAAATCCCAGCGGCGGGGTTCTTTCCGTAACCGAACATTCAAACCAGAATCCGCCATCAAATTCTTCACCAGTAATTGAGATTAATACGACTGCATTTAATGCAGGCGGCACTATTACCAATCCAAATGTCATTTACCATGATTACTGGTTTACGGTAACATATACAGGCAATGACAGATTTGGTTATGCCAACTACGATATTTCGATCGATGTTACTTATTTCACAAACAGAAGCAGTCTTTATATTGTAAAACGCGCCGACATGACGGCTCCATGGGTTTGTCTGAATACATCAGAAGTCGGTAACAATCTTGTGTCAAGCGGACTTACGACATTCTCAGATTTTGCTTTGGCAGGAGATTCGATTCTTCAGCCGCTGCCAGTAGAACTTGCATCTTTTACGGCAACAATTAATCATAGAAATGTTACTCTTAACTGGGCAACTTCTTCGGAGCTTAACAACAGCGGTTTTGACATCGAAAGATCAAATGACGGACATAGCTGGGTGAAAGTTGGTAATGTAACTGGCAATGGAACAAGCTCGAATATGAATTATTATTCATTTACTGACAGAGGCTTAAATTCAGGTTTGTATAATTACAGATTGAAACAGACAGACTTTAACGGTAATTTTGAATATTTCAATTTGAGCTCTGATGTCAACATAGGAGTTCCTTTAAAATTTGATCTTGCACAAAATTATCCGAATCCATTTAATCCGTCAACTCAGATAAATTATGATATTCCTTATGACTCAAAAGTAACGATAAAAGTATTTGATATATCCGGAAAAGAAGTAATGACGCTCGTTAATGAATACCAGACTGCAGGTTATTATACTATTACGCTTAATGCTTCATCCGTTACAGGCGGACTTTCGAGCGGTGTGTATTTTTATAACATCTATGCTGACGGAAGCGGAAGTAATTATAGAGCAACAAAGAAGATGATATTGATAAAGTAAATTAATGCTTAAAGTACTTTAACAAAAATCTGAAGTATGTAATCAGAATTATTTTATAAACCGGAGGAGACTGCTCTTCCGGTTTTTTAATATTGCTTATGAATTATGTCTAAAATATTTTAACATAAAAGATTTTATGAAAAAATATTTACTGCCTGTAATAATTTTTTTAATATTCACTCCGGTTTCTTATTCGCAGATTAATGTTTATCCTTATATTGAGACCGGTGAGTTTCCTGTCGGCTGGAATGTAATTCAGACAACTCCAATCTGGAATTTCGGCACATCATTAATGAATCCTGCCGGAAAGACAAACGATGCAGGAGTGGTGTGCAATTTTTTTGCTTATGCTGCAGGTCCGGTAGGAATTGTAACTTCACCGCTGTTTAATTTTACTGCGCTTACAAATCCGGTAGTTAATTTTTATACTGCATATACTTCTTATGATTTACAAAACGACTCATTGCAGTTTCTTGTGTCAACGGATAATGGAGTTACTTTTGTGAATGTACCTGTTCCATTCAGAAGATCGTTCAATTCAAGTCCCTCGCTTGCAACCGTTCCCACACAGCATACGCAGTATATTCCTTCGGCTATGAATCAGTGGAGGCATGAAACAATTAACATGACTGCTTATGCGGGAATGAACAATATTATGTTCGGCTTAAGAGGAGTTTGTGATTACGGGAATAACTTATGGATTGATAATTTTATCGTAAATGATGCAGACAGCATCCATCTGGTAAACGTTAATACTGCAGGAACATATTCATTCGGTATTATTGATGTTACATTCACTTCAATAGGAGAAGTCAATTTTAAAAATCAAAATGACAATCCGGGCGGCGGCATGATGACCTTTGTCGAATACAGAAATCAAAATCCGGTACCTTCCGTTGCAAATCCGAAGATTGCAGTCAATGCAGCTGCCGTATGCGGTGACGGGTCTGTTTTTACTCCGAATAAAATTTCACCCGATAAGTGGTTTACCATTTCCTATTCAGGTAATGACATCAGAGGTTTTTCGAATTACGGTATCAGTATTGACATATCATCTATTAGCGGGATTTATAATCCGGACAAACTCTATATTGTAAAGAGAGCCGATATGACAGGCAGCTGGATATGTCTTAATACATCAAGAAACGGTACGAGACTAAATGCAGATAATCTGACTACATTTTCAGATTTTGCCATTGCATCGGACAGCATAATAAATCCGCTTCCTGTAGAGCTTATATCATTTCATTCTGAAGTAAATGGCGGAAATGTCATGCTCAGATGGGAAACACAGAGCGAAATTAATAATTCCGGATTTGAAATAGAAAGAAAACATTTAAATGAAGAGTGGATTAAAACAGGTTTTGTAAAAGGGAAAGGAAGTTCAACAGGTCAAGTTCAGTATTTTTATGAAGATAAAAATTTATGCTCCGGGAAGTATGAATACAGACTTAAACAAATTGATTACAACGGTAATCACGAATTTTTTTATCTTGAAAATGAAGTTGTAATAAATATCCCAAAGAAATTTGAACTTCATCAGAATTATCCGAATCCATTTAATCCCATAACAAAAATATCTTTTAGTCTTCCGGATAATGCAAATATAAGAATAGATGTATTTGATGTTACAGGGAAACTGATTAGACAGATCGCATCAGGAAATTTTTTGGCAGGATTTCATGAAATTGAATTCGACGCAAACGGATTGGCCTCGGGAATTTATTTTTACAGAATGATCAGTAAATTTGAAAGCAGTACAGAAATTATTGAAAAGTCAATGATTTTGTTAAAATAAAATCTCAAATACTATTTATTTAATAAATTATATTTTTTAATTTAAAAAAAATCAAGACAGAGGTTATATTATCCAGGAAAACTTCCCGGAGAAGGTTGTTTTAAAAAATCTTTTTAAAATTTAGATCTCATTGAAGAAGAAGGAGGACTTTAATGAGAAATCAAAAGTAAGGGTTTATCTTATATTAAACAAAATACTAAGATTGACTATGCAAGAAAATGGTTTTTAATTTACAATTCACAAAATCTTTATTAACTTTTAAAAAAAAATCAATGAAAAAACTTTTCATGTTTTCATTTTTGATTCTTTTTGTTTCATCATCTGCTTTGTATTCCCAGGATAACATTGACCTGGATTTATCAAGAAAAGAGAAAAGTAAATCTCAACTTGAAACAAAAGACTTTATTAAGAACACAAGTAATATCCCTGCTTCAAGGAACAACATGCATCTTCCCAATACTGATGCAACTTCCCTTATAGCAGCGATTCCAAATGACGGTGGCTCTTCACAAAATGGTAGAGCTCCAATGGGAGGAAGGAGATTCATCAGAACAGTTTATCTAATAAAACCATCTGAAATGGCTGCTTTTGGAACAGGTGGAGACCTCATTACTCATATTGCATGGGAATATTTAACCAATAATTTAAATTTTGGACAAAATATACCTACAAAATGTGATAGTCTTAAAATATGGTTCCAAAACACAACTGATGTTACCAATACAAAGTCCACATCATGGGCTACTGCAGTAACCGGAATGACTTTGGTTTATAATGGAAATTATGTATTACCATCTGGAGAATTTGGTCAGTTTGGTACGGTAAACTTAGGCGGAACCGGAACCTCGCCATTTACTTCTGCTGCAGGTAACGGATTGTATGTAGCTTTTGAATATACGAATAATGCTCCGGGGAGAATTGCTGCTCTTACATCTTCCGCAAATATAACTTGTAATTATCAAGGGTTAGTCTCCGGATGTTTAACCGGTCAATCACAAATTTCACATGCTGCAACAATGGGAGCTTCATCTTTCAGACCGGTAACTTATCTCGGAAAAGGATCGCCGGCTGATGTATTCGTGGATGTAGCGAATGTTGCCGGTATTTATCTTCCTAATCAATCCCTAATTTGTCCTTGTCCCGATACAAATAAACTCTCTGTTGTAGTTGATCATTTGAGATTCGGAGTGATTGACACATTGTTTGTTAATACAAGAGTATTGAATCTAAATGGCGGTGCTGTAAAAGAAGAATGGAATGACATGATAATTACAAACGATTCAGTAAGAAATTACTATTTATATCATAATTATTTAAAAGACGGAGATACAAAAAAAGTTGATTCGATAGTCGTAACAATTGACACAATTCTCGGTGAAAATGTACTTTATAACAATGCAGCATATACTCTAAAATATTCTACACTTAATACTGTCTCATATTTTGACAATATTAATTTATTTGCATTCGGAGGAGTCGGACCGGGATTAAACGGTGAGATAGCTGCCCGGTTCCAAACTTCATGTCCGATAAAGTTATGCGCAGTTCAGCATGGTTTCCTATCGGCTACTTCAAATGTTCCTTATCAAATTAAGATATATTCCGGAGGTAACGGATCAGGTAACTTAGTATACACCTCACCTCCGCTTTTATCAGGTCCAAATGTAAGTCCTGCAGTCGAAAAAGATACAATTCATTACCTGACTTCACCTGTTACAATACCTGCAGGTGATTATTATGTATCAATGGTTCAGACATCAGCGACAAATCCAGGATTCGCTTATTATGGCGAAAGTCCAATACGTCAGAATGTATATTATTTCTGGAATGGAACATTATGGACTGAATTCAGCTCGGTGCCAACAAATGCCTTTAATGTTAAGATAATTCCTCATACTACATTACAGCTGCAAATTTCTATGTGGCTTGAAGGATTCTTTAACGGAACTTCAATGGCTGGTGATACTATAAAAGCAATAGCCAGAAGCCTTTCCACACTTGAACCGATCGATACGGCAATAGCTTATGTGGGTTCAACTGGAATCGGTAATTTTGATTTCTGCAAACTGAACAATGATTCTTGTTACATTTATCAGTTAAGGCATAGAAATCATATTCAAACATGGAGCCATCAAGCATGTGAAATGATTGACATCTGTGGTAAGAATTATAACTTCCAGAGCAATATAACTTCTGCTTATGGAAATAATATGATTTTCATAACTGCAGACAATTCCGGTGCAGGCGGATATGGATTCTATACAAGTGATGTCAATCAGGATGATGTCGTTGACGGCGCTGATTGTTCAGATATTGATAATGATGCGTCTAATTTTGCCAGCGGATATCTTGTAACGGATGTTAATGGAGACGAGGTCGTTGATGGTTTGGATTTAGCATATTGCGATAATAATTCATCTAATTTTATTGCAGCGGCAATTCCTTCACCGTAATATTTTAGTATTTCGTTTGTGGGGTGATTAATATTCACCCCACTAAAAAAATATTATTCTTTAATTTTAATTACAAACTAATATGAAACAATCACTAAGATTTATTGCAATTTTATTCGTTCTTGCATTTGTCGTCAATTCAAGTATGGCTCAAAATCCTACTTACAACCTCGTGGCAAAAAATTTCTCTTTTGGTACTATAACCAACCCTGACGACGCTCTTTACTTCGACGTTTATCTTCAGTGGACAAACAGCGGTTCAGTACCGAATTATGAATATGCCGGCGTTCAGCTTTACTGGTCATTCAATAGAAACGTACTTACTGGAACAACTTTCCCGCCTACTTTAAATGGTGGAACTTCTGCTATTCCAGATACGTCTGAGTTTTCATTCAAAATAGTTGGATCAGAAATTACTAATTCCACTCTCATCCCGAGAAATCCCTCAGTATGGACAGCAACTTCACCGACAGCTGATATAATGAGACTTGCTGTCAATACTTTCCCTGGATTCGGAAACGGCTTCAACGTTCCGGCAGTATTCCCCGGTATAAAAGTAGTAAGAATGAGACTGTGGAACAAATTGGGAACATTTAATGCTTCTTCTCTTGATATAGCATGGAGAAATAAACCGATCGTATTTTTTGCAACAAAGGTATTCGCGTATGTAGGTACTTTAAATACTGAAATTACTACACCTAATACGCACACAGTTGAATATACCAACGATCCATTGCCGGTCGAACTTGCAAGTTTTGCGGCTGCAACAAACCGAAACAATGTAATGCTTAACTGGTCAACTGCCAAAGAGATAAACAACTCAGGCTTTGATGTAGAAAGAAAGCTTACCACTACTAATGAATGGACAAGAGTTGGAAACGTAGCCGGAAACGGAACGACCAACGAAACACATAACTATACATTTAGTGATAGAGTAACCACAGGCAACTACAATTACAGACTGAAACAAGTAGATTTCAACGGAAACTTCGAATACTTCAATCTTTCAAGCGAAGTAAACGTAGGAATTCCCGATAAATTCGACATGTCACAAAACTATCCGAATCCTTTCAATCCATCAACAAAGATTAACTATGATATCCCTGTTGACGGAAAAGTAACCATAGCATTGTATGACATTTCAGGAAGAGAAATTGCAAAGCTTGTAAACGAAGTAAAACCTGCAGGTTATTACACCGTTCAGTTTAATGCTTCAAATCTTTCAAGCGGAATGTATTTCTATAGAATTTCAGCAGGAGACTTCGTATCAACGAAGAAGATGGTGCTTATAAAATAATCTAGTAATTATTCAAAATTAAAAAGGGTTGGATTTAACCAACCCTTTTTATTCAAAGAACTTATCTTGTAAGAATTATTTGTGTTTTAATTTATAGTGGAATACTAATATAATCACTTAATATAGAATTTATCTGATAACTGCATAAAAAAATTATTATGTATAAGTTTGTTTATCTGCTGATTTCCATAATTGCATTCAATCATATTAATGCACAGATTCCCGAGTACACATTGTCTGCAAAGAACTTTACTCTAGGATCGATTAATTTCCCCGATGATGCTTTATATTTTGATGTTTACATACAATGGACAAATCCTGATTCCGTCCCCAATTTTGAGTTTGCAGGCTCTCAGCTTTTTTTCTCGTTTAACAGAAACGTTTTTACACCCGGTACAACTTTCCCACCTTCATTAAACGGCGGAACATCAGCTAATGCTGATACTTCAGAAATATCTATTAAAATTGTAGGTTCGGATTTACCGATAAACTTGATTCCGAGAAATAATTCTTTATGGACTGCAGCTACCCCTACTGCTGATATAATGCGAGGAGCAATAAATATATTACCTGCTCCAGGCTTTGGCATTAATGTTTCACCGGATTTTCCCGGAACAAAAATCTGCAGATACAGGCTGTGGAATAAAACAGGTACATTCAATTTTGCTCAGCTTAATCCGGCTTGGAGAAATCCTCCGATCTTAACTTTTGCAACAAAGATCATTGCGTATATTGGAACAGCACTCATTGATGTTACAACACCTGAAACTCATATCATTGATTACTTAAACAATCCGTTGCCGGTCGAACTTGCAAGCTTTGCGGCTGCAACAAACCGAAACAATGTAACGCTTAACTGGTCAACTGCCAAAGAGATAAACAACTCAGGCTTTGATGTAGAAAGAAAGCTTACCACTACTAATGAATGGACAAGAGTTGGAAACGTAGCCGGAAACGGAACGACCAACGAAACACATAACTATACATTTAGTGATAGAGTAACCACAGGCAACTACAATTACAGACTGAAACAAGTAGATTTCAACGGAAACTTCGAATACTTCAATCTTTCAAGCGAAGTAAACGTAGGAATTCCCGATAAATTCGACATGTCACAAAACTATCCGAATCCTTTCAATCCATCAACAAAGATCAACTATGATATTCCTGTTGACGGAAAAGTAACCATAGCATTGTATGACATTTCAGGAAGAGAAATTGCAAAGCTTGTAAACGAAGTAAAACATGCAGGTTATTACACCGTTCAGTTTAATGCTTCAAATCTTTCAAGCGGAATGTATTTCTACAGAATTTCAGCAGGAGACTTCGTATCAACGAAGAAGATGGTGCTGATCAAGTAACGGCAAATGTCGTATTACTAAAATAAATCACTTTCATTCTATAATTTTACTTTAAAGCAGGCTTAAGCCTGCTTTTTTAATAATAAATTTGGATTAGATTATTGTATTATTAAAGCAATTACATTAATTTTGCATAAACAAAAATTCTTAATTAATTTAATTTAACTTCAAAATGAAAACATTTTTCTTATTATTAATTATCTCATTCATATCTGCCGCATCTTATGCTCAGCTTAGGCTCGATGAAGATTTTGATTATCCAGTAGGAGATTCAATTGGAGCGCATGGATGGAACTGGAATACAGGCGGCGCAACCAATAGAATTCTTGTAACATCACCCGGATTAACATTTCCCGGATATCTTCTCGGGATCGGAAACGCGGCTACATTAGCCAATACAGGGCAGGATCAATATAAATTATTAAACGGAAGTGATAGTTCAGGTTCCGTTTACTGCTCGTTTTTAGTAAGAGTAGATACTGCCAGAACTGCCGATTATTTCCTTGCACTTCTACAGACTGGCTCTACTTCATTTTATGAAGGAAGAGTTCAGGTTAGATCAATTGACGGTTCAGGAAATATTGCCTTTGGTATAACAAAAGGTAATGCAAGCTCCGACACATTGGTTGCCGGTATCTGGACACCTCACTCTTATTCAAAAGGAGTAACTTATCTGCTTGTATTGAAATATACATTTGTCACAGGTTCAAATACAAACGATCAGGTAAGCTTGTTTGTTTTTGATACAAGTCTTCCATTAACAGAACCTGCACCGACTGTTGGTCCGATTACTTATTCTTCGCAAGATGCAACTTCAATCGGTAGAGTTGCTTTAAGACAAGGTACTACTACAAAAGCTCCTAACTGTGTGGTTGACGGCATTAGAGTTGCTACTTCCTGGTTCTCAACCGATATTGACATTGTCATGGCTGTCCAGGGTCTTGTTCAGGGAAACGCAACTATAACGGACACTGCTTTGGTAAATGTAAGAAGCGCGTCTTCACCTTATGGAATCGTTGTTTCAAATTATAAGGCAGTATCTATCGTTAACGGTGTGATGAATATTGCTGATCTCGGACTGCCAAATTCAATTTCTCCCGATAATTATTATCTCGATGTTAATTTTAGAAATTCTTCAGAATTTAGAAATGGAGTTCAAACATGGAGCGGTACTCCGGTTGCAATTGCTCCTTACAACGGAGGTAGTTTTAATTTCACTACTTCTCTGGGACAGGCTTATGGCAGCAATCAGATAATGGTCGGATCTACAATATCTGCCTATAATGGTGATACAAATCAGGATGATGTTGTTGACGGGGGAGACGGAGCTGAAATTGACAATGATGCTTCCAATTTCGAAGCCGGTTATCTCGATACTGACCTTGATGGTAATGATATTATCGATGGTTCTGATGCAGCGATTGTTGACAATAATGCCTCAAACTTTGTAAATGCGATTATTCCTTGATGCAAAATTAATCAAATTATATTTTTGTGAAGTGAGTTTTAATTTTAAAAACTCACTTCGCTTTTTCTATATAATTTAAAGACATTGACTCCTTATACTAAATTCTTTTTTGGGTTACTTGTTTCAATATCATGTCTTCAAACTTCTCTTATTCTTTCCCAGACCCCGGCTTATGTCCTAAAAGTTACTAATGTTATTCAAACCATGCCTAACGAGCTTGAGTTTGATATTTATCTTCTTCATACAAATCCGGATTCGTCTGTGTTTGAATATGCAACAGGTCAGTTTTATTTTGATTTTAACAGTCTCATTGCAAACGGGGGTTCATTTACTTATTCAATTGTCAACTCTGATCTTCCCGAAGCTCTTCAGCCGAGGAATCCGCAGGTTTATCTTGTCGGAGGTGCAATGCAGTTAAGGTTATCCGCAAATGCCTTACCATCTCCTGGTCAGGGGTTTATTATATCTGCTATATCACCCGGCACAAAAATTGTCAGAATGAAACTCCAGACAACCTCAAAAGCTTTCAGTGAACAATATTTCCGTCTGAGATGGAGAAACGGTCCGTCAAATCCTTATACAAAAATTTATTCTTATGTTGATGAAATCTATACCGAAATATCAAACCCTTCAAATCATCTGATTGATTCTCTCGACCATCCACTGCCCGTTCAAATGAATTCATTTGTGCATTTTGTTTCAAAGAATAATGTAAATCTTATCTGGTCAACTAATTCCGAAATAAATAACAGAGGATTTGAAATAGAAAGAAAATCAGTCGATAGCGAATGGCAGAAAAGAGGATTTGTAACAGGTGCAGGTTTTTCAAACCAGACTGTAACTTATTCTTTTCTCGATAAGAATTTATCTCCCGGTATTTATAATTACAGACTTAAGCAAATTGATTTTAATGGAAACTATTTCTACCATTATCTTGAATCGTTAGTTGAAATTACTATACCTGAAAATTTTTATGTTTCACAAAATTATCCCAACCCATTCAATCCGGAATCTAATATTGATTTCAGTTTACCGTCAAATAATTTGGTTGAAATTAAATTGTATGATATGTCTGGAAAGAATGTAAAGAATATCCTTAGTAGAAATATGCCGGCAGGTTTTCATTCCGTGAAATTAAATTCTGACGGACTATCAAGCGGTGTTTATATATACAGATTTACCGCCGAAAATTCGGGGAATGTTTTCATTTTTAATGGAAAGCTGATCATCACAAAATAATATCTCAGATTTCTTCAAGAATGTACTTTTCTGCGATTCCATAAGTAGGCGATCCCAGAGAAACAACTTTATCATGAAAATCTTTTTCTGTTTTAATTCCATCGAACTTGCTTATATATTTATCCTTCAGCTTTTTTAAAAAAATCTTGCCGAGTGTATAATTCAGATATCCCGGATCAAATGCTCCTCTTTCTGCTTCCTGAAGCGCAGTAATCTCTGCCATGTGAGCATTCTTCATGAAAAAATTTTTTGCTTCTTCTATTGTCATGTTTTCACAATGTATTCCGATTGAAACAATATACCTGCAGCATCTGATTAGAGCTTCAAGCAACTGTCCGATTTTGGTCTTAAAATTTTCTTTATCATAACCCTTTTCTATCATCATCTCTTCAGTATAATGAGCCCAGCCCTCAACGTATGAATAACTCATGAATAGATTTGAAAGCTTTGAAGATTTTTCATTGCTGTTGAGAAAATGTGTATAATGTCCTGGATATGCTTCGTGAATTGAAATTAATTTCAGTGTCGGATAATTAAACTGCGTCATCCACTGTTCGCGCTTTCCGTCATCCCAGGTTTTATCAGGAAAATTAACATAATAAAATGATTCATCGGATTTTTCATAAGGTCCTGCACTCCCCATTGCTGCAAATCCGAAATTCATGTATCTGGGCATTTCGGTAACAATGCAATTTAGTTTATCGGGTAAGTTTACAATGTTGTTTTGTCTTATGAAATCAGTCAGCTCATTCAACGTAGCATTGGTATCCTCAATTAAAGTTTCTTCAGAAGGATGATTATGCTCGAGTGTTTCAATCTTACCTTCAAAATCATTTTCTCTCAATATCTTATCCATCTCCGACTGAAGCCTTGAAAGCTCTGACTCGCCAAGCTTTTTCAGCTCATCTGCCGGAATATAAACATGCTCCTTTATTCTTAGCATTTTTTCAAAATAGTCTTTACCTGTTCTGTAGTCTTCATTTTTTATATCCGAAGCTTTTTCAACAAATTCCACGAATTTTTCAAATGCTTTGACCGCTTTGTCGCTTTTCTCTATGTAATCATCTATCAACGATATGTTATTAACATTTTCTTTAATTACGTTAAGCAGCTCGGATTTAAAAAAATCTTCATAACCCATCGAAAAACTTTTTGCATACCTGCAAAATATTTCCGGAAGTTTTTTGTCAAGAAGTGTTTCAGCACTTTTTAATATCGATGGAATTTTATCAATAATCTTAACAACGGATTTAATCCTCTCTTCAAATGGCGCATAATTTCTGCTGATGTAATAATGAAGGTCTCCGAACATAAAAGCATAAGTCATCGGATTTTTTCTGTATGAATTATTCTCTGTTAATTCAAATAATGTCGACTCTATTCCCCATTTCGCAATTTCATATTCAAACTTGTTTTTCACAGACAAACTGCCAAATTCAATCTTCTTTAATTCTTCAAGCAATCTACCAAACTCTTCAATCTGTTTCCGAATACTCTCTTCCGATACTTCGTTTACGATTCCGTCATATTCATGTATTCCTAATGAACTTGCAGACATTGGATAAAACTCAAAAAACTTCCGGGTTATTTTTTCGGCAAAATCAGTAAACTGCTTATCTTGATCTTTCATAAAATTTATATTTCTGAAAAACTTCCTAAATTAATTTGTAATGAATTTTTTTTAACTATAGCTGCTTCCCCTATAATTGAAGACTCCAAAATTACGTTTTCGATTATGGAATTATTTTCAATGATACTGTTGCTTATGATACTGTTCTTGATGATGCAGCTGCTGTTAATTGTGGCAAAAGGTCCGATTATACTGTTTTCTATCTGACAGTTATCTCCGATATAAACAGGCTCTGTTATCAAAGTATTTTTAAATGAATTTCTGTTTTTCTTTTGATGTTTATTCAGCAAATATCTGTTGGTCTCAAGCAAGGTCTCTGGTTTTCCGCAGTCGAGCCAGCCGTCAACATAAAAAGTTACCATCTTTTCGCCTTTGCTTATCATGTTTTCGAGAGCATCGGTCAGCTGAAATTCATCCTTTACTGTGATGTTATTTTCCATAATGTATTTAAGAGAATCAAACAACTGAAGTGAATTCTTCAGATAATAAAGACCAACAATAGCTTCGTTTGATGGAGATACCTCCTTAGAGGCAGGTTTTTCAATAAATTTTCTTATGTATCCACGCTCGTCTTTCTCCACGACACCGAATCTCTTTGGATCATCAACAGTCTTTACTCCAATTACGGAATGTTCGTTGCTTATCATCTTTTTTAAATCAACGTCAAACAGCGTATCGCCAAGTATTATCAAAGCTTCATCGTTCTTATTATTGAATGAATCTTCTGCACAATGCACAGCATGTCCCAATCCTTTTGCCTCGTCCTGTTCTACAAAAGTAAATTTAAAATTAAAAGCAGAGTTTAGATAGTCTTTGATTTTCTCTCCGAGAAATCCTGTGATCAGAATAATTGATGAAGCTATATTATCATTTATCAGTTGCTCGATAATGTAATGTATCATCGGTTTGCCTCCGACATTCAGCATAACTTTCGGATTAGTCAATGTGTGAGGTCTTAATCTTTTCCCAAATCCTGCTACCGGTATTATTACTTTCATTTTCTTAACTGTGTAATTCTAAATTGATTAATTTGAAATCATGTTTTTAATTCGTAAAGGAAATCCTTTCAGTATTTCATCAAGTTTTGCTATGTCCTTTGCTCCGGCTGTTGCGAGATTAGGTCTCCCGCCTCCGCCTCCTCCCAGTTCTTTTGAAATTACCGAAATAATCTTCCCTGCATTGAGATTCTTATCTTTAACTAAATTGTCGCTTACTGTACAGACAAGATTTATTTTCTCTCCCGAAACATAAGCCAATAATCCAATGCCATTCTTCAGCTTCTTCCTCAAATGTTCGCCTGTTTCTTTAAACTCCTCGATGCTGTTTAGTTCTATTTTTTTCGATACAATCTCAAATCCGTTTTCCTTAAAAGAGTTTTTGACAAATTCATCAATGGTTTCAAATACCTTCGAAAGATTCTCTTTCATCATTTGTTTTTCTGTTTCCTTTTTTTCCGATAAATATTTTTCCTTTAACTCAACAATGGATTCAAAAACAGCATCCCGGTCGTTTAGAAATTTTTTCAGGAGCATCGCATTTCTGTAATCTGCACCGGCAATCAGTCCGCTTATTTCAGTGAGTTTCTGCCTTTGCATTGTCGTAAATTTATCAGGCAGTTCATTGACAAATGTATCTGCTTCTCTGATTTTCTCATTAAGATAATCCAGTATTCCTCTGCCGGTTCTTGCAAATACTCTCCTCGTTCCTGAAGCTATGCTCTCCTCCTTTGTAATCTTAAACAATCCGATGTCTGAGGTATTTTTTACATGCGTTCCCCCGCAAAACTCTATGCTGAAGTTATCGTCAATATGAACAACTCTTACCCTGTCGCCGTATTTCTCTCCGAAAAATTTTTTTACGTTGGGAATTCTATTTGCTTTTTCAATGGATATATCTTCATCAGTGTAAACATCTATATTCTCTTTAATTTTTG
This sequence comes from Ignavibacteria bacterium, assembly GCA_019187405.1. Lineage (GTDB taxonomy): Bacteria > Bacteroidota > Ignavibacteria > Tepidaquicellales > Tepidaquicellaceae > JABAQZ01. The sequence continues at coordinate 29,239 of JABAQZ010000009.1, read as the reverse complement.
AATTTACCATTTCCTCTATTTCATTTAGCTGTTTATCATCCGTTTTATGAAAATGTGGAAAATCAAATCGAAGATATTCATTGTGAACAAGCGATCCAAGCTGCTTGACATGACTTCCGAGCACCCTTCTCAATGCTTCATGCAAAAGATGCGTTGCCGAATGATTCCTCTCAATTGCCTTTCTTCTTTCAACGTCAATTACAGCTTTAACATTTGTTTGCGAGTCTTTAAATACATCCGATCTGTCAACAATAATAAAATTCTTCTTCGAATCCGTAACTTTAATTTCCTGTCCCTGCCCGGTTAGTAAAATTCCCGTATCGCTTATCTGTCCTCCCGATTCGGAATAAAAAGGATTTTCAGATAATACTATTATATTTTTTTTATTTTCGGGAATGTATGCAATAGTATTTATTCCCGATTCGTCAACTTTGTAAGGATTATACTTTGTATCCAAATTATGTATAAACTCATCGGCTTCCTTTGCCGTTTCCAATGTTTCACTTTTTCTTGCACTCTTTGCCCTCTCTTTCTGTTTTTCCATTTCTTCGTCAAACTTAAGTAAATCAACCTTTAACCCGTTTTCACGCGCCATAACCTCAGTCAAATCGAGAGGAAATCCGTATGTATCATACAACTTAAAAGCCTGCTCTCCCGGAAATATCTTTGTGCCTTTTAGAGATGATGCTACTTCATTAAACAATTTTATTCCCCTGTCAAGTGTTTCGTTAAAACTTTCTTCTTCCGCTTTTATGACTTCGCCGGCAAATTTCCTTTTCTCATTCAACTCGGGAAAAATATATGAAAAATTATCAGCGACAGTATCTACCAGTTCAAATAAAACCGGCTTGTGATAATCAAGCTTCCTTGCAAGTCTTGACGCCCTTCTCAATATTCTTCTCAACACATAACCTCTTCCTTCATTAGAAGGGATTGCTCCATCGCTGATTGCAAATGTCAATGCTCTGATGTGATCTGCAATTGCGCTTATGGGAGGTACGTTTTCTTTTTCATATTTCCTGCCTGTGATTCTGCAGATTTCAGAAATTATCGGACTGAAAATATCAGTATCATAATTAGATTTTTTATTTTGTAAAACGCGGACGATTCTCTCAAATCCCATACCCGTATCAACATGCTTCTTTGGAAGCAATTCAAGCTCTCCGTCAGTTTTTCTGTTATATTGTATGAAAACCAGATTCCAGATTTCGATTACCTGCTCAAGTCCTGCGTTAATGTCTTCCGGTCTGCATCCTTTTTCCGTGAAATCAAAATGTATCTCCGAGCAAGGACCGCACGGACCTGTTTCACCCATTTCCCAAAAATTATCTTTTTCACCGAACCTAAGTATGTGAGATTTATCGATGTCTGTTTCTTTTTCCCATATTTCAAATGATTCTTCGTCTGTTTCAAAAACTGTTACCCAAAGTTTATTCTTTGGAAGTTTCCACCGGTCAGTCAACAGCTCCCAAGCCCAGACAATTGCTTCCTTTTTATAATAATCACCGAATGACCAGTTTCCAAGCATTTCAAAGAAAGTATGATGAAATCCGTCCATGCCGACTTCTTCAAGATCATTGTGCTTTCCTCCTGCTCTGATGCATTTCTGTGTGTCGGCAGCTCTTTTATATTCTCTTGTTCCTGCTCCGAGAAATACATCCTTAAACTGATTCATTCCTGCATTTGTAAATAATAAAGTGGGATCATTAAACGGCACAACTGAAGAAGAAGGCACAATTTTATGATCTTTTTCCCGAAAAAAATCAAGAAAAGATTGTCTTATTTCTTTTGAATTCAATGCTTTTAATTTATAATTATGCAAAATACGTTTAATCATTGATATATTAAATGATATTTATTTACTATCACAAGGTATCCCGGTAAATTCTAAGTTATAGTTGCACTAATTTTCTTAAAAAGGTTTTAAACTTATATTTTTTTTCTATCCGTTTTTGAAGAAGCTTTATGAACATGTAAAATATTTATTGAAATTGTATTCGACGGAGGTGAATTTCTAACAAGTTTTCCTTCAAATAAGGAATTGAAATTCAACTATAATTTGAATAAATTGCATCCAAAATATTAACAAAGTCCTTTTATTAATGAAAAAACCATTAAAAAACAGTAAAGACTCGAATTATAAGCTAACACAGCAAATAACTGCAAAAAAAAATCAGGCGAAAAAACGTGACCCGTTTAAAGAAAGAGGTGTCAAAGATTATATAGATTTTCTTGATACAAAACTCATGACAAGATTTCTTAATGAACAAGGAAAACTTCTTCCGGCTAGAATAACCGGCGCAACTTCAAAAATGCAGAGAAAATTAAATACTGCCATAAAACGTGCTAGACATCTTGCAGTAATTCCATTTGTCAGCGAAGGTACAAGATATTAATTTGTAGTTTTACTGGTTTAATAATTTAAACTCTTATGCAAACAGCATAAGAGTTTTTTTATAACATTTTTTTAATATGAAGTATAACAAAGCAAACAGCATTTACATTTTATTATTTCTTCTGATTTCAACTGGCAGCTGCGCGCAGAATAAGGAAAATAATTTAATTGTAGGTGAATTCAGGATTACAAAAGTTATTGATGGAGATACATTCAGATTTGAAGGGCTCGATAATTCTACAAGACTTCTCGGGATAGATACTGAAGAAACATTTAAATCGAACGATGCCGAACAGAAATCAAATGAGATTGCCTTGAACTGGGAAAATTATTACTTAAACGAAAAAGGTGAAAGCAGATTTCCCGTTAAATCAGATTCACCTTTTGGATTTGAGACAAAAAAATGGACTGAAGAGTTCTTTAAGGACATTAATACTGCGCGTCTCGAAATAGAAGATACTTCAAGAACAATTGACATTTATGGAAGATATCTTGTATATCTTTTCGCTGTTAAAGACGGCAAAGAAATAAACTACAATGTGGAATGCGTAAGACAAGGTTACAGTCCTTATTTCAATAAATATGGCAACAGTAAAAGATTTCACAAAGAATTTACTGATGCACAGGAATATGCACGGATAAATAATCTCGGCATTTGGGATCCCGCAGGTAAACATTATCCGGATTATGAAGAAAGAATTCAATGGTGGAATAAGCGAGCCGGGCAGATTGAACGCTATGGAACAGAATTTTCCGGTAATGAAAACTATTTTAATCTCTCTGAAGATTATGACTTTTCTCGTTTGGAAAATTTTATTGGAAAAGAAATTACTGTATTCGGCAGCATCAGCGATGTATTAACCAAAAAGTTTCCCTACATATTGAGAATTCCTCACGACAAAGAGAAAGTATTTGAAATTATTGTCTTTGAGGAAAATCAGGATATCCTGAAAGAGCTGGATTTGGAAGAATTAAAAAACTATTACGTTTACATTAGCGGAACTTTGGAAAAATATAAAGACAGGTATCAGATTAATTTAAAAGATAAATCTCAAATCAGAATGGAGTGATATCAGTTTTTTTTAAGTACAATCAAAGTAATATCGTCATATTGCTTTGTACCTTCCGAAAATTCGAGAATTGATTTCTTAATCTTTTCCAAAATGACATTCGAAGGATAATCTTTGTTACTCCTTAATACACTTTCAAGCCTTTCCTCTCCGTATTCTTCACCGGCAATGTTCATTGCTTCTGTTACACCGTCAGTATAAAATACGATAACATCATTTTCAGAAAGCTCGGCTTTACCTATGTCATAATTTATTCCCGAATCCAAAATACCGATAATAAATCCTCCTTCAGAAAGATGTTTTATGTCGTTGCCTTTCAGTAAAAAGGGAGGATTGTGTCCTGCATTAATGTAATCAAACTCATTCTTTTCCGTATCGAGTATTCCCCAGAAAAAAGTAATGAATTTATCGGAGGAAGTATTTTCAAAAATAAGCTCATTAATTTTTTCGGTTACTTTGTCAAGCATAAATGTCTCTTCGTCATAAAGTTTTAAATAAGAATGTACAGCCGACTGAATGTTTGCCATCAATAAAGATGCAGGCGTTCCTTTTCCGGAAACATCGGCAATGACAATAGCAGCTTTTGTACAGGAAAGCTTGATCACATCGAAATAATCACCGCCGACATGAAGCGCGGGAAGATTTAGACCTGCGATGTCATAACCTGCAAACGAAGGAATCTCAGAAGGAAGCATCGCAATCTGAATTTCCCTGGCAATCTTCAACTCATTTTCTATTTTTTGCTTATCAAGAAATTCCTGAAATAGATTAGAATTCTGAACTGAAATTAATGACAGATTGAGAAGGGATTCCAGAAATTCCTTGTCTGAATCGGAGTAATCTGACTTGTTGAGTTTTTTGCCAAGACAGATTATGTATTCAAGTTCATTCTTTATGATTGTCGGGATATAAAGCTCAAATCCGGATTCAGCGAGAAATTTAAACACGGGATTTTCTGACTCCAAGGTTACTTTTTGTGTTTTTAGAAACACATCAGCAATTCCGTTTTTATTAAAATATTCATTAATATCAAATCCTTTGCCGTGAAATTTTTTGCTGTCTTTCTGTACTGTAAATTTGTTTAATCCATCTTTTGATAGAATTACAAAATCGGTAATACCAAAATTTCCGAGCAGCGTAAAGTTCAATAGCTTGATTATGTTTTCTTTGTTAGTAAAATTCATATTGAATTCCTTTCCCAGCTCAAATAATGATTTAAGCTGTCGAATTTTATTGTTAAGATTGGAATTCAGATTTTTTACTTCATTGAATTTTATGGTATTCTCGATTGCTGAAGATGAAATGTTAAGCATTGTCTCGATAAATACGATTTCATTCTTGGAGAATTCGGTGTTATTAAGTTTGTTCCCGAGGCATAGAATACCGAGATATTTATTTTGAAAATAAATTTTGAAAAAAACTTTAAAACCGAAATGCTCAAGGAAATCGCTCTTTACATTTATTTCACCGGCGGTAAATACAGGAATCCGGGGAAATTCTATCTCTACAATACTGCTTACATTGTTAATATTAATTCCCTTGGCGGATTCGATACAGTATATATTTTCATTCTTTTCATCACATCTCAAAAGCACCATGCCTTTGGAAATTAGCATTTTGCCCATAATGCTTAACAGAATGTTATTTAAAATATGTTTTAAATCTAGTTTGCTTGAGATTAACTGGGAAAATTCAATCAGAGAATCCAGCTCAAGTTGTTTGTGGGAAGTATTGTATTCCATCTTTTAGGTTAAATGAAGGAATTTTATTATAAATACTTAATGAGAGTGAGAAAATTCTTATCGGAGTTTAATCTGACATATTCAATTTTATTCATGAATTTTTTCATAATCGGAACTCCGAGTCCTCCTACCTTAAAATTGTTGAAATATTCTTTCATGTCAGGACTACTTAAGTCATTCGGATCAAAACCTTTTCCTTTATACATCAGTATGATTTTAAATTGTCCCTTATCGGATTTTGTTTCCACATCTATAGTTTCATTTTCATTAAACTTATGGGCATGCTTTATGATATTTGTGCAAGCTTCGTCCACGGACATGATAATCTGATTAATAGTGCTGTCATCTATACCAGAATCTATGGCATTCTTTTCTATAAAATTTCTCAGCTTGGCAAGATTTTTTGTCGAACTGCTTACTCGTATTTTATTTATCTTTTCCATGTATACGCAATCAGCTGAATTTTTCAATAGCCGAATTTTCCTCTTTGTAAATTTCAAACAATATCGGAAATCCAAGCATATCAAAAATATTATAAATTTTCTCGCTCATCGAGCAGAGCTTAATATCTCCTGAATTATTTCTTGCAGTTTCTATAAAAGCCATAAAAACTCCAAGTCCCGCGCTGCTTATGTATGTTAAGTTTTCAAAATTAACTACAATTTTATATTTATCGTTTGAAATTAAATTGTCGAGAGCTTTTTCCAGTTCGACCGATGTGTGAGCATCAAGGAATCCGTCGAGATAAAGAATATCAATTCCCTGCAACTCCCTGTTTTTTATTGAAAAATCTTCCATTATCTGCTTTTATATTTTTAAGCTAAAATCTTAAAATTTAATAATAAAATAAATGGTATTATTTGAATTTTAAGAAAATTATACTTCAAATCTGTTTTACCGGAAAAAGTTAAGAGTTATTTGTTTTTATAATTAAATGTCAGAAATTTAATTGTATGGACAAAAAACAAGAGCAAAAACGTGTATACAATTAAGTCATCTGAAATTTCATAGAATATAATTCGTAATTAATCTATATTTGTTGCGTTAGATGAACGAATTACGGATTTTATCAGCCAAAAATCAAAGAATTGTTGCAGGTATTTTATCCGGAACCTCAGCAGACGGGGTGGATACCGTACTTTTAACAATAATAGGTAAAGGAAAATCGATGAAACTGAATGTAATTGATTTTGAAACGTTTCCAATTAGAAGTGAGCTGAAGAGAAAAATTCTTGATTGTTCTTCGGATAAAAAGACAAGTACGGAAGACATTTGCAGATTGAATTTTGTAATAGGCAATCTGTTTTCCTCATGTATTTTAAAATTAATTAAAAGGAATAAACTCTTATCTAAAGACATAGATTTGATAGGATCACACGGTCAGACAATTTATCATTATCCAAGTAATAAGCGTTATTTCGGAGAAAATTCTAAATCTACTCTGCAGATCGGCGACCCTTCGGTAATTGCCAATAAAACCGGCATTACTACGGTAGGAGATTTCAGAACTGCTGATGTTGCTGTCGGTGGTGACGGCGCACCGCTTGTTCCATATCTGGATTATATTCTATTCAGCAGTAATAACAAAAATAGAATTCTAATTAATATCGGTGGTATATCAAACTGCACGTATCTAAAAAAATCTTGCAGAAAAGAAGATGTGATTGCTTTTGATACGGGACCAGGTAATATGCTGATTGATTCTGCAATGATGATTTTGTTTAACAAAAAATTTGACACAGACGGGAAAACTGCTTTTAAGGGTAAAGTTAATTTTAAATTGTTTGAATTTTTAATTTACTCAGACAAGTATTTCAAAAAAGCTTTTCCCAAATCCACGGGTAGGGAATATTACGGAGAGGTTTATCTTAAAAATATTTTAAAAAATTTTAAAACTGCATCGAGGGAAGATATTATTACGACTATTACTAAATTTACTGCTTATACGATTTATTATAACATAAGAAAATTTAAAGCGGATGAAATTTTGATAAGCGGTGGTGGTGTGAGAAATAAAGCATTAATGAATTATTTAAATGAATATACAGGTGATATTCCGGTGAGAGAATTAAATATCGGCGGCATAAATCCGGATAATAAAGAAGCTGTATTATTTGCAGTGCTTGCAAGTGAACTGATTAGCGGAATAAAAACAAATTTGATGTCCGTAACTGGAGCTTCAAAGAATGTTTATCTTGGTAAAATCTGTCCTGTATAAATTATGTCTGAGAGAATAGCTGTAATATCCGGCGGGACAGGGTTTCTGGGAAGAAAAATTGCTGAAAAATTTTCCATGCAAGGTATTAAAGTTTACATACCCGTAGTCAGCATGGATGAATTTAAGAAAATCTTTGACACTTCCTCTGATCCTGAAAGTCTGAATTTCAGTCTGAGAAAAATATATTCTTTTGAATGCGATGCAGTAAATGAAAATTCCGTTATAGAATTTGTTGACAAAGTTTCTGTTCTCGAAAAAGGAAAGATTGATTATCTGGTCAACACAGTCGGCGGTATAAATCCCGTTTCTGAAATAACGGATCTTTCAACTGATTCATTAATAAAAATGATCAATCTGAATTTCATGTCGGCTTTTTATTTCTCGAGAGAAGTATTGAAAATTATGAAAAAGAATAATTACGGAAGAATAATATCCATCGGAGCAATTGCAGGGCTCGAATGTGTCCCTGGCAGATTCGATTATTCTTTTTCAAAATCAGGCGTAATCAGACTGATGGAGACAATCAGCGAGGAGATGAAGCAATATAACATCAGGTGTAATACGGTTATACCATCTGTTATAGATACTCCTGCAAACAGAGAATGGGGAAGTGAAGAAGACATTAAGAAGTGGGTTACAACAGATGAAATTTCCGGTATTATCTGTGAACTTGTGTCTGAAAAATTTTCCGGAGTTAGAAGTTCTAATATTAAAATTTACGGATCATATTAATCAGCTTATTATAAAAAGATGAAAATTGTAGTAACAGGCGGAGCAGGATTTCTCGGATATCATATTGCTCAGAAAATCAACCGCATTGCGGATTTTAAAGACTGCGTATTCTTTGACATTGCACCATTTGTAAGGGAAGATTACAATCCTGATATCAGTTGCATTTATGGTGATGTCCGGGTTAAAGAGCAGATGGATGAAATTCTTAAAGATGCACAAGTGGTAATTCATTGCGCAGCTGCGCTCCCTCTTTGGAAGAAGAAAGATATTTTTGAAACAAACATTGACGGAACCAGAATCGTCCTTGAAAGTTCACTCAAAAATAAAGTCAACAGATTTATTCATATATCGTCAACTGCTGTTTATGGCGTACCTGATGTTCATCCTTTGTATGAAACTCACCCGAGGCACGGCGTCGGACCTTACGGCGAAAGCAAGGTTAAAGCGGAAGAAATATGCGAGGAATTCAGAAGTAAAGGACTGCCGATCTGTATATTAAGACCAAAAAGTTTCATAGGAACGGCAAGACTCGGAGTTTTTCAGATTCTTTATGATTGGGTAGAATCGGGAGTGAAAATCCCAATTATAGGAAACGGTAAAAACAGATATCAGCTTTTTGAAGTGGAAGACCTTGCAGATGCAATTTTGCTTGCTTCAACGCTGCCCATTGAAAACATCAATGATACTTTTAATGTGGGAGCAAAAGTATTCAAAACAGTCAATGAAGATGTAGGCGCAATGTGTGAGTATGCAGGTACTGGAGCAAGAGTTATGTCAACTCCTTCATGGCTTGTGAAACCTGTGTTGAGATTCTTTGAAATACTTAACATATCTCCATTGTATAAATGGATTTATGGTACGGCAGATACAGACTCATTTGTATCGATCGAAAAAGCTCAGAAAAAACTTGGGTGGGATCCAAAGTACTCCAATTCAGAAGCGCTTATAAGGTCATATCAATGGTATCTGGATAACAAACATACAATTCAGCAGGGGACTGGAGTTACTCACAGGATTGCCTGGAAGCAGGGAGTCTTAGCTTTTTTTAAAAAATTTTTATAAAATTTTTTTTTCATTATGAGAAAATTTATTCTTGATATTGATCCTTCAAACGGGGAAATAATTGAAAAGATAAAATGTTCATCACCCGGAGAAGTAGCTTCGGGAGTAAAGTTAGCCCGAAAAGCGTTTAAAACATGGAGCAGGGTTCCATTAAAGAAAAGGATTTCTCTTTTCAAAAACATTGCAAGAGATTTAATAAAGGAAAAGAAGAGTATCGGAAAGCTCATTACAAGAGAAATGGGTAAAGTTTACAAATCAGCTGTAGGTGAATGTGAAGGCACTGCTTATGCAATTGAAGAAAATATTAAATTAGCCGAAAAGGCAGCGACAACTGAAATTTATAAAGAGAACAATCTTATAACAGAAGTTCACAGAATTCCTTTTGGTGTTGTTGCAGTAATATCTCCATGGAATTTTCCGATTGGGATGCCTGAATCTCTGATCACACCCGCTTTACTGATGGGCAACACTGTTGTTTTTAAACCTTCGGAAAATACTCCTCTGACCGGAAAAGCATTTTATGAAATATGCAACAAATATCTTCCAAAAGGTGTCATTAATCTTGTTCAAGGAGCAGAAGAAGTAGGTGAGATGCTTGTAAATTCTGACATTGACATGACAGCATTTGTTGGTTCTCAGGCAGTCGGCAAAAAAATTATGGAAGCCTGTTCAAAAAATCTGAAGAGGCTTGTACTCGAACTTGGCGGCAAAGATCCTATGATTGTACTGAAAGATGCCGATTTGAAAAAAGCCGTTTCTTATGCTGTCAACGGTTCATTAAGGAATACCGGACAAGTTTGCGTATCGGTTGAACGGATTTATGTTGAAGATAAAATTGCCGGCAAATTTGAAAAAATGGTCTTAGAGGAAGTGAAAAATTATACCGTAGGAAACGGATTTGAAAATGTCAGCATGGGTCCCATGGTCAATGAACATCAGAGAAATCATGTGATGAATCAGATTGAAGATGCAAAGAGAAAAGGCGCAAAGATTCTTTACGGCGGGAACAAAATTGAAAAAGAAGGATTTTTCCTTGAACCGACTGTGATAACCAATCTGAATGAGAAACATGATTTAATGAATGAAGAAACATTCGGTCCGGTAATCTGCATACAGAGAGTTCGAAATTATGAAGAAGCTCTTGAGAAAGCTAATAATTCAACATACGGATTAGGCGCTACTGTCTGGACAAAGAATTTTGCCAGAGGCAAAAAAATTGCAGAAAGCATTGAGTCAGGAATGGTTGGCTTAAATCAGGGCATCGGCGGCGTTTCGGGAACTCCCTGGGTTGGCATTAAACAAAGCGGATTCGGATATATCGGCTGTATTGAGGGAATGAGACAATTTACTGTTCCCAAGAAGATTTCTTACAGGAAATAATTTAATTCCTGAAATAAATTATATTCATCTTTATATTTCAGCAGGAACATTTCATTTTATTAAAAGATTTGGATAGCTTTCTGTTAATGAAATGTGAAACTGCTATCAGTAAAGCGCCAATAGGAGCCAATATCCATAAATAATCAGATTTGACATATTCATTTATGGTTTCGGTTTCATGATGGTGATAATGATCTGAAGAAAAGAAATGACTTATTATGATGAGTGACAATCCCGTAATGAACATAAATACCGGATAAAGTTTCTTATGATGTCTTAAGTAACCATGCCTGAAAGTATATAAACCGATGACAAGGCTGATCAGTATGAAAGAAAATTCAAATAAAGAATTCTTTACAAATCCAAGCCCAATAAGGGGTAAAATTAAAAACACAAATGGCATTAAAGCACAATGTATCGCACATAAAGTCGATGCGGAAAACCCTATCAAATCGAGATTCAATGCCAGATTGTGCTTGGTTTTACTTAACATATCAATTGTGGGTTACAGATAATTTAATTGCAACTCATTTGCAAATTAATTATTAAGGAGATTAATTTCAATGTATCTGAAAATTTATTATTAATAGATTCGTAAACATAAAATGTCAGATACAATATTCATAACAGGATTAATAACGGGAATTTGTCTTTGTTCTGCCGTTGGATTTAGAATTTTTCTGCCATTTGTAATACTAAGCATTTTCTCTGATATATATGGAGTACCCGTATTCCTTGCGGAAGGTTTTATTTCATTTACATTATTTATTGTCTTAATGATTTTATCATTGCTGGAGATTGCCGGATATTACAATCCATGGATAGACAATATGCTGGATTTAATCACTACTCCTTTATCACTTGCTGCAGGAATTTTCATGATGAGTATTTTCATGGATAATGTAAATCCTGTTATTAAATGGCTGATTTCAGTTATAATAGGAGGAGGAACATCGCTTAACATTCATTTAATGTCGGTGAAAGGAAGAGCTCTTGCTTCAACATTCAGATCCGGGTATGGAAATACAGTGTTTTCAACGATTGAGTTAGTTTCTTCAATAATTGTCACAATAATAGCGATATACAATCCGTGGTTATCGGTAATTTTTATTATAATTATTGTTTATCTCATTATAAAATTTGCAATTTTGAATAGAAAAAAGGGAGCAAGTGTTACCTGAACAAGAATATACAAATACTGTGTTTAAAGAATCATTTGCATTTATTTGTTTTATAACTATATATTTGGTTTTACTGTGAATTTGTCTATAAAAAATAGATTTAATCATTAAAAAATATTAATTATCTTTAATTAAAAGCGAGAATGGCGGAATTGGTATACGCACCATCTTGAGGGGGTGGCGCTGGAAACGGCGTGAGGGTTCAAGTCCCTCTTCTCGCACAATTTGTGTGATAGGTAATATCAATTATCTTGATTTTCTTTGATAATTGAAATATATTTAATGCTTTAATTGCAAAAACAAATAAATTTTAAATTGGGAAAAAAGTATTACGAATCATATATCATCATAGACGGTAATCTTGATGATAATGCTGTTGATGAAATAATTAAAAAGTATGAAAACCTTTTTAAAAAAAATGAAATTGAAATCAACAATATTGATAAAATTGGCAGAAGAAGATTAGCTTATCCCATTAAGAAAAGAGTTAACGGTTATTATGTCTGCTTTGAAATAAACTCTCCTTCAAATTTATTATCCAAGCTTGAAAGAACATACATTCTTGATGAAAATATTTTAAGGTATTTGACAATTTATATGTCATCAAAGACTATTAGAGAAAAAGAAGATCATTTGAAAAATAAAGCAATACTTCAGTCTAAGTACGAACAATCCAAAGCCGAGTCGTTGCTGCAAAACGAAACGGTTTCCGAAAAAACAGAAGTGACAGAAACAAATAATCAACAATAAAAAACTTAAATCTTAATATTTTGGAGGAATATCATGGCTGATTTTAAGATGCCCGAATTAAATTCCGTAGTTATTGCCGGAAATCTAACTAAAGATCCGATTTTCAGACAAACAACTTCAGGAACACCAGTGGTAAATTTTTCTATTGCCAGCAACAGAAGATTCAAAGACAAAAATGATGAATGGAAAGAGGATGTATGCTATGTGGGGATTGTTGCTTGGAACAGGCTCGCAGACAGCTGCAAAGACAGATTAAAAAAGGGGAATGCTGTTTTGGTTGACGGTGAACTTCAGAGCAGAACTTTTAAGACTGAAGATGGTATGAACCGGACTATTGTGGAAATAAAAGCCAGAAGAATTCAGTTTTTAAATAAGAAGGGAGCTAATTTAAATGAAAAAGACGAAGATATTTCTTCTTTTACCGATGATTCATTTGATTCTTTGCTTTCTCCTGAAGATTCAGATCTTTTAAATAACCCGAAACAATAACATAATTTTTAGATAATATATAATACTTAATTACTTTGCTGATTAAGTATTCATTTTTTAAATACAATAACAACAAATGAAAGTAATATTAAATCAGGATCATGAATTGTTAGGCGATGAAGGACAGATAGTGGAAGTTAAGAAAGGATACGCCAGAAATTATCTTATTCCAAATGGTATAGCAGCATCGGCAACAAAATCCAATCTGACTTCTTTTGAGGAAATCAGAAGACAAAGAAGCAGAAAAATTCAGAAGCTTGCCGAAGAAGCGAAAAAGATAGCAGGTGATCTGACTGATGTGGAAGTAGATATTTTTGTAAAGACAGGCGAAGATGACAGGATTTTCGGTTCTGTAACATCACAAATGATTTTTGAAGCGCTTCACAATAAAGGATTTACGACAATTGAAAAAAAGAAAATTCTTCTTAAAGAAGCAATAAAAACTTTAGGTCAGCATTTTGTCGATGTTAAACTTCATCAGTCTGTAATAGCTCAAATTAAGGTGAATGTTTTGGATGAAAATGCAAAAAATGAAGTTAGTAATGAAATAAATGAAAATGCGTTGCAGGATTCTGAAGTAAAATCTGAATAAGGCATCGACTTTTTTATTTTAAGTACTCTATAAAATTAAAAAAACCGTAAACTTTGTTTACGGTTTTTTATTTTGGTACAAAATTCTAATCAGAAATCGTAACCGAAAGAAATATAATATTTTGGCTCTGAAAATTTATCCAGATTGTATCTCCATGCAATGTCAAACATTATCGGAAAACCAAGGAAATTTGTCCTTGCTCCAAATCCAGTGCCAAGCAACAGATCGTTAGTCGTAACGTTTCCGTTTTCATCCTTGTGAATGAACTTTAAAGCCTCGTTATCCGACCATGCAGTTCCAGCATCGAGAAATGTTACACCTTCGATATTTGCAAATCCTAAAGGTAATGCTCCGAGTATAAGATATTTGAATAGCGGAAATCTCATTTCAAGATTAAGGATACCGTATTTCGAACCAGACATTCTGTCATAATTATATCCTCTAAGCGGAAAACCGGGAAATGAGAAAGCATATTCCTCAATGTTTGAAATGGGAATATTATAATTTTCATATTCCCTGTTAATCCAATTCTCTGTACCTCCAATGAAAAATCTTTGCGGATTCGGTCCAATGCTTCCTCCGCCGGCAAATCTTGTAACAAAAGTATAATCATCACCGAGCTTGATGTAATGTCTGAAATCAGTCAGTATAGATGCAAATCCAATGCCTTCATCATGTAATTTAGGAGAACCCATAAAAGTGAGATAATATCTTGTTCCTGATATAGGAGCTGTGTATCCGAAAATCGTATTATCATGTATCAGACTAAATGAAGGAACAAGCAAAGTCTTTCTGGTAATCGGCTCGGCGGCAAGATCAAGATTTTCCCTGGAAATATGCTGAATGGAAATATTGCCGTCTATTCTTTTGAATCTTGAAATAGGATAAGATGCAGATATGTTCCCGCCAATTGTCCTGTATCTATACAAATATTCCTGAAATCTGTACCCGTAAGTAAGAAATCTTGCTGTGTGATACAGCTGAAAACCGTAATCGATTCTTTTAGGAAGATAAAAATATGATACCGAATAATCGCTGTTTTTTAAATCTATTACAAGTGATGTCTGAATGTAAATTCTGTGATCCCCGAGCATGTCACTCAATACAATTTGCGCAACTCCCTGCAGCCCGTAAAATGACTGATAACTCGCATTCCCGTAAACAAGATCCGGCGTAAATTTAATTTTATATTTATTAATCTTGTATGAGCCGTCCGGATTTGTATTTCCAGCAAGAGAGAAATTTTCATTAAAGTCATAACTTGAATCTTTATCAGGTTTTAATTTTAATTCAGGCAAATCAAAACTGATTTTTACATCATCACCGTAATACTTTGCTGTATCTTCGTTGCTCTCATTCAATCCTGAAATTGATTGTTCTTCTGATAAGCTCAGAGTATCATTTAAACTTGTATCAATCGTATCCGGTACGGAATTGCTTCCGGCTTTAGTAGAATCGCTCTCTGTTAAGTTTTCATTGACTTCTTTATCTTTTTTGATCAAGCTGTCAACGCTTAATGCTGATGTATCTTTCTTGGGTGAATTTATTGTCCAGCCGAATTTACTTTCATATTCATTTTTCTTTTTTTTGTAATCGGTAAGAACGAGTTCTTTTTCTTCAAGTTTTTTTTCAAGAGGATTATCCATTGAAAAAATATCATAACCTCCCTTGTTTAAAGCAATAAAAAGAAGCTTACTGCCGTCGCGAGACATTGTAATCTGGTCAATCGGATTCATTGAGTTAGTAATTGGTCTGTCGGTTCTGTTGCCCGCAGAATCAGTCTCTCTCATGTAAATATTGTTAATACCGTTTTTATCCGAAACATAAAGTACTTTCTTCCCGTCTTGGCTAACCTGCGCATAACTTTCTTTTGAATCTCTTGAATCACTCAAACGTGTAATTTCTCTTGTTTCAATATTAATTCTGTAATAATCGCTGTTTGAATAATCATATTCCCACATTTTTAAATCAGTTGGTATCTCGGCAGGATTCACATAAGCACCTCTGTCTGAAGTGAATGCAATGCTTTTTCCATCAAGAGTCCATGCAGGATTAAGGTCTGAAAAGATATCATCTGTTAAGCGTACAAGTTTTTTCTTTGTCAAATCATAATAAAATAAATCGGATCTTTCTCTAGTATTTCCAACAAAAGCTATTTTATTTCCAACCGGCGACCAACTGAGAAAATTTATTGCATCAAAGCTTACGGGTAATTCGACTTTGTCTTCGGAATTAACGTCTATAACATAAATTGCATCATGATCGCCTGACTTAACACTAATGGCAATCTGTCTGCCATTTGGCGACCATGAAAGACCGGGAGTAAGTATGTGCAGTTCTTCGAAATCTGAAGAATTATTTCCCTCAATAAGTTTTTTTACAATTTCCCCGTTACGGGTTTTGGCTATAAAAACATCAAACAAATCGTCTCTGTTTGAAATGTATGCAAATAAAGAACCGTCCGGCGAAATAGCAGGCGCAACGTTGTATGATCCTCCGTCTCTTTCATGATCTGTAAGCTGCTTAGCAAAATCTCTTACATCTTCCCTTATTTTTAAATCAGGCCAATATGTTTTTTTCAGATAACTGTGCCATTTTTCATTTAGCTGGCTTAAATTCATTTTGTAAGTTTCTGCAAATCCCTGCTCCACGTCGCTGAAAGCTCTGATGTTGTTCATTAAAATTCCGATTTTATCTTCACCATAAACATCTGCTAGAAATGAGAAGAAACTCTGACCGCCTCTGTATGCAAAATATCCTCCCATATAGTCCAGATCGGGAACGTAATTATTAATAGCCGCATCTCTCATAAACATGTCAGTCTGCTCATTCAGTCCGTAATTGCTCTGCACCTCCGCCATACCTTCTGAAAACCAAAGGGGAAACTGAAGCGAAATATTTCTCGAAATGATATTCTGAATCGAACCTCCGTAATACATATCATTCATATATGCATGCACCAGCTCGTGATGTATAACATGTCTGAATTTTTCATAATCTCCTTCAAAAGGAACATTAATCCTGTTTTTAAATAATTCCGTTACACCGCCAACTCCTTCAGTCATGTATTCATCAATTACGTTGTTTTGCTGAAAATCATTGTGCGAATTGTAAACTATAATCGGAATTCTGTTGGATATTCTGTAATCAATGTTATCCGAAAGATTTTTTAATGCTTTTTCCGCTTCGTATGCCGTAAACTCTGCCAAATATTTACCTCCTTGGCTGAAATATATATCGAAATGTTTTGTCTGAAGATATTTCCAGTCAAATACTTTATACTGAACTTTATTCTGTCCAAATTGTGAAAAAGCCGTACCGGAAAATAAAAATAGAAATATAAAAACAATTGTTAAAAAAGAGGGTTTCGGATATTTATGAAAATTCATACCTGACATTATTATTTATGCTAATAAATTTAAATAAGCTAACAATTTCAAGTATAATTTCGTTCTATAAAATAAAGTAAAATAATCCATTTAGCTCAGAATTTTCACTCAACTGATTTGTGCCTTTTTTATTAAAACAAATATACAATTTTCAAAATAAATTTTCTTATTTTCCCATTGCTTATTGTATTTGTCAAAACTCATTCACAAGAAACAATTTGTACCGTGATTTTCCTGAAACTGAATTAAAAATTATGTTCTCTTTTGAGTGTAGCGAAAAATGACTGTAGAAATTTTGTATGTATCTCTGATTTTAAAACCGCAGATATTCTCTTTAGATAAAAAATTATATCACTCATTATTAATTTAAAAAATTTCATTTTAAATTTTGGTTGATGAAATACATTGTTTCAAACTGTATTCATCAAAGTTTTTATTGAAGTAAGCAAAGGTAGTGATGTAAATCTTGCAGAATTAAAGATAAAGAGAAGCTCAACACACTTTTTTTAAATATCAATGTTCAATCCATCGAGGCAAAACAATTTTTCAATTTACAATCCGCCTCGGCAAACAACTCCTCCTCGGCGGATTGCATATTAATCATTGCTCATTGCACATTAACATTGCACATTACTCATTGAACATTGCACATTACTCATTGAACATTGCACATTATTCATTGAACATTGCACATTATTCATTGCTCATTGCACATTGAAGATTGCACATTACTTAAGAAGTATCATCCTCTTAGTAATTACAAATTTATTCCCGTCATTTCCATTAATCTCAAGCTTATAAAAATAAACACCGCTTGAATATCCGGCAGCATCAAAATTCACGGAATGAATTCCCGGAGAAGTAAATCCGTTCATCAGAGTTTTTATTTCTCTTCCAAGCATATCGTAAACCTTTAAGGATACAATTCCCGAATTTGGCAGATTGAACTTGATAGTAGTAACGGGGTTAAAAGGATTTGGATAATTCTGGAAGAGCTGGTAATCATTCAGATTCACTGCATTATTTGAAACTCCGACTGGCGTAACTGTTCCGAAATCCGGATCCTTTCTCGGAGTGAGTTTGTAATTGCTGAAAGCGAAGAACAATACGCCTTCAACATACGATATCAGATCATTTTTTGTGAGCAATGTATATCCGGGCTGAGGCGGATTCTGAGTGCCATCCCAGTTATTTGTAAATTTATGATTGCCGTCCTGAAGTTCAATTCTCGATAAAACATTAGAAGCATCTTTTACAAGTATCTCGCCAAAGTTTCTTCTGAAAGTAGTATCTTGCAAAGGCTCTTGCGTGGTGCAGGCAATTCCGATTCCTGCGTTTATGCAGTTAATTTCAACCGAGGTGTTAAATCTAATCAGCACGCTTTCCCAAGGTTCCACAAGAGTATCACCGTCAATCGTTGAGTTGGGAATCTGTCCGGTCGTAAGTATTTCAGGTGTAGGTAGGGGATTACCGGTTGACAAAACATTTATACCTGAAGTTGATACAATATTTATTCTTGTTACGCTGAAGTTTTCTTCCACTGTTCCCATGACTCTTACCCTGTCGCCTCTTCTGAGTATATCGGTAGGATTACCGGATAACCAGATTCCGCTGCCTTTGCCCTGACCGTTTTGAATGTAAACTCTTCTTGGAGAAGTTTGTGTTCCTCCGCTGCTTGTATAAGAAAATGCCGGAATGTCGGATGTATCGCATGTAACAATACCCTCGACTCCTCTTACGTCATATCCTTCATAAGCGGATCTTCCACCGTTATTTGGACAGTATTGAATATCCTGAATTGACATGGAATCATTTTGTCTGACAATGTAAAAAAGCTTTGATCTTAATGTATCTGAGGGTAACAGTTTAACTCCGCCCTGATTGTCTTCTGCACGGAAAATATATTCGACAAGTGTTCCGATAGGAGCAGGAGGCATTTTTGTAGAATATATATTTCCTGTAACAAGCGGCATAGATTTTGAACTGTAAGCTCCTCTGTTATATCTCCAGAAAACTTTCATGTCGGTTATCGTTGCCGAATTTAATCCCGGATCAACAGCAGTTACACTTACGGTTACACTATCCGGTGGGGTTGGCACACCGGGACTTCTTGTCGGATTTGAAAGTGTAGGAGGCGCATTACCGAGGCTTAAGTCGTTTGGATAAATAGGCACAATCGCATAAGGAAGCTGATTCCCAAAAGCGCCTTCATTGTTTGCGTTTATTATTACACCTCTTATGTAATTGACATAAGTACCTATTGATGGATGCGTCCATACTCTTAAAGTTTCATTTGGCGATGTAGAATAGAAATTCGAAAAATCTCTCATATACAGCTTATTCCCTTGATCATCAATGACACTCCATGGCTGTCTGTTACCTATGCCGGCAGCAACTGTTAAGTTTCTTAACTCAACATACATACCTTCATATTTTTCACCCTGAACATAATTTATCGTACCGCCATTCGGATAATCGCCGTTTGCAAATTCAGACACATTAACTGGTATCGGAGCAGGTCTTTTTGTTGCCGTTCCAATTGGAGTAACAGTATATCCGACTGCCGTATCTATGGAAAGCTGCGTAAGGCAATTGGCAAAATTATTTCCGGAAGTTGCGCCAAATTCCTGAATCACTCCTCTTACTTTAATAATCTGACCTGTATCCATAAGGTCAAGTCCGGTTGCAGGACCTCTGGTTCCCTGTCTGATTACTATTCCTCCAAATAATCCGTTTGCAGTATCTTGCAGATAACATGTCCAGCTGCTTGTCCCTCTGAGAAGCGTTCTGAAGTCGTTGTTTGCAACCGAAACTTTTGGCGGAGCTACAATTCTTGCAATAAACTCGACGGAATCTCCTTCAAGATCGGATTTGTCTCTACCGAGAGCAAGCGAGTCAGGTGATTTTGTCTGTACCTGCTGTAGTGTAACAAAAGTAAATGCTGCATTCATTATGTTGAATCCAAATGCATATAAAATGTAAGCGCTCAGCAGATATAATGGAATGTATTTTAATTTTTTCATTATTATAATTTAATATTTTTAAGAATTATTTTTTTAAGTTAATATTTTATTTGACTATTACAAACTTACCTTTTTTAATCTCGCCTGAATTCAGATCTTTGACAGTAAAAACATACAAGCCGGTAGCAATCGCCTGTTCATTTTGTGTGATAAGATCCCAAGCATGCTCTCCGCCGGCAAACTTCTGCGTGCCGTCTGAATATGTAGTAAACCACTCAATATCGCTTCCGTTGTACGTAGAAGCATCATGCTCGAATCTGTCAACAAGATCACCTGAAATTGTCCAGATGGAAATTTCACACTTAGAAGGAAGATTGAAAAAATAAATTTTCCTTAACAGTTCCTTTTTATTTCCTTCACCGTCCCAAAGTGCGCTGCCGTAATAAGGATTCGGATAAACGCCGATTTCTGCATCAGGATTATTGTTTGCAGGAGTTCCGACAATTATTCTTTGTGAATTTCCCAAAATACTGCTTTCCAGTGATTCGAGATTCTGAACCACATCGCCTTTATCAAAAGCAGTTACCGAATATACATACTGAAATCCATTCAACTGATTTGGAAAATCAAATTTATATAAGTAAGGTGTAGTATCGCCGTCAAAGTAAAACGGCTCATTGAGTTTTATGAAATTAAATCCTGTATTATTATAAATATTGTTGTGCGCACTGTCAAACTCTCCAACAATCTTAAGCTGACTGAGCAAATCCTGATTAAGCGTGAGATCGGAACCCGGATTTGTCCTGTAAATTCTGTATCCTTCAAAATCTTCTAAGTTTGAAATAGGGTCAACAGATCTTTCGGAATTTGCAGCCCAATAAAGCGTAACATTCTTATCTTTTATGATGGCTTTTAATTTCGGCTGATCCGGAGGAGAAGGGAGTTTGTATCCGTTATCATAAGCTCTTTGCGCCCAGTTAGCAGAAACATTAAGGTTTGTTCTTTGAAATGAAGAATCCCAAGTTGTTGGATCGGTACCATATTTTTTCGCGCATACAACTGCATAAACAATATTAATTGTATCCTGAATATATCTGAGAGAATAACTTTCTGCTTTTTCATTTCTAATCGGTCCGTATGAAAGAAGTGTTGATCTGTTATTCGGCGTATGTCTTAATACATCAATTCTGGGAGGACTAATCGAAGGATTGTTTATCGAGTCCGGAGCAGGATTAATTGTAAGATAACCGTGAAGCTTCTGATACTTTCCGCCGTTTTGGCTCGGATCATTGTCAACCGTAGGCGAGAAATACAATGGATCGGTTGTATTCCTGAACTGCCAGATGGTAAACTTTGTCCTGTCATTGATGTTTTGATTTTTTGGTCTTGGATTAATGCCGAGCAGTTTAAAACCAATATAAGTATCCGTAAATCCCGGATCGCCGTTGTAATCATATTCATAAGCCATCCTCAATGTACTGTCATAGCCATCTGCACCTTTATTGTAAAATGAAGTTCCTGCCGGAGGAGTAAGGTTGGTATTTCTGACAACGCCGTCACACCATAATCCCAGATAGATACTGTCTATTGCCGCAGTATCATTTCTGTATCCTATGTTTAGAATTTTGTAATTAAGTATGACCCAGTTATTTGCAAAATTGAAATCATAACAATAAGTTTCGAGTAGAACTTTTACGCCCAACGGCGTATGATTCTGAATTACTGTCCCGCCCGAAGTTAAATTTGTATCAAAAAATTCACAGACAAAATCCTGATGTGACACGGCATCAGGTCGGTAATTTGGCGAATTCTGCAAAGAAGATCTTTCAAGTATCAACGATCCATCAGCATTTGTAAACTCAAAACCCTCTGTTCTGTTTGCAGTTGAAACATCAACTGCAGCAGTGGTAACTTTTATTGCACCGTTTTTTGAACCGCCAATCCATAGACCTCCTACAAATAAATTCTCTATGCCGGAGTTTTTCGGATACTGGCAGGATGGCTGATAAGGAAAACTCAAAAATCCGTTTCCTATAGTTCCGTAGTTAGTAACAGTTAATCCTATATTACCTACTGAAGTAAATTTATTATTGACATCATCCTGAATATCCCCTGGTATCAGAAAAGACATTAACAATAAAATTAAAGCAGAACTTGATAGCGCAAATACAGCTCTTTTATGAATCATGGTTGTCCTTTTTGGGGCAGTGATAAATAATTATCATTAAAATTAATTAATATTTTCTTTTGGATTTAATGCCTGAAAATTATGATATTTACATCTAAAAAAAAAGATAAAGAAATTGATAAAAAGATAATATTTTACATTACTTTCCAATACATTTTTCAATTTAATAAAAACTTAATTTAAAAAATAATTGTCACTAAAATTTCTCTAATCTTAAAACTACCCTGTTTTGGGATGGGTTTTATGAAGAATAATTATGTTTTCAAATAATTTAAAAGCTTAAAACTTTTGGTTAAACTTACAACTTCAAATTGTTATGGCCGGACGTGATAAATTTATGAGCAATTGATTTATTTATTATTTGAGATTCCATAAAACTAAACATCAGTTTATAATGAAGATTTTAACAAATTATTTTACAAAATAATCTACTCTTACTTTTGATGGTACAACATAAAATGTTTTACTCATTTTATATTTATATCCAATGCGATGCATTTCCGATTTTAAAGAATCGTATCCTGACTTATCCAGTGAACTGTAATCTGTAATAAACCAGATTTTATCCAGATCATTTCTTTCAGACAGGGAATCAACTTGCATTTTCATATTCCAGCCGAGTATCTCCGGTTTGCTTAATTGCGATTTTTCATGCAAGACATGATATTTAATACTCCAGCCCATGAAATGCGGCTCAGTAATTATTCTGTCTCCCGGATTATAATTTTCCTCTATGTATGAAATTATTTTCCTGTAATCATTATTCTTAAAATTATTACTGAAATAAATTCTTACACCGGCAATGCTTGAAATAAAGTACAGTATGCAGACTGCAGCAGCAATTCTTTTGTTAAGTACTTGAAAAGAAAGCAGGACAATTGAAGCCAGCAAATAAGGAACTATTATGCTCAAGTATCTCGACAGGATAATACTTTGATTTAAAGAAATGAAATATGCAGCAGTTATGGGAATAATGACAAAAGTTACAATCGAAAATTCTTTCACTGAAAAAAGCTTGCCTGAATTCCAAAGTCTTATTATTGCATAGAATATCAAAATTGCGGTAAGCACAGATATAAAGCCGGTAAAATAGCCGGTTGTCATTGTTTCATAAGTATAATAAGGACTAAGGAAAACATCTTTAAAATATTCAAGAATATTTTTACCTGCATCAAATAAAGTCAACTGAGTTCTCCATGGCTGTCCTTTTGTAATTTGTCTCAAGAATACGGGGAGCCATGGAATGAACATTACAAATGCTCCTGCGGAATAGAAAATAAATTTTTTAAATTCCTGTTTAGCTGCATTATGTGTCATGTAGAAAATAAATGCTGCTGCGATCTGAGAAATGAAAATCAGAATTGAAAAGTAATGAGTGTAAAAAGCCAATATCGTAAATAGAAAATATTTTAAGCCGGAATACCTTTCTTTCAGAAATAGCAAAGCGTAAAAATAATAAACCGATCCGAGGCAAAGAAACATGTTAAGGTTTAACATCCTTACTTCCTGCGAATAATAAATGTTAAGCGGTGAAACTGAAAATAAAAGCAGCGTTATTACAATTGTAAGATTATTTATTTTAAACAGTTTGAGAATGCGGTAAAAGAAGAATAATCCTCCCAGAGCAAATATAACGCTGAGAAGTCTCATGGAAATTATACTATCGTTGAAAAGATAATTCCAGTACTTTAGTGCTGTATAAAACAGAGGCGGGTGTATATCTCCCGATGTTTCAGATATGATTTGTATTTCAGATCCTTGTGAAATGTTCCAAGAATATATTTCATCGAACCAAAGATTTTTTGAATCTATTTTATATATTCTTAAGCCGGTGAATATTATGAGAATAATAAATAATGGTAATGCTCTTTTCACCTTAGTTTACTCTCCGGTTAGCTGTACAACAATTCTTCTAGTTCTCTTCCTGTTGTCGAAATCTATTAGTACTATCTGCTGCCATGTGCCGAGTATCAATTCACCATTTAGAAAAGGTATGTTCAATGATGTTCCGAATATTGAAGATCTGATGTGTGCATGTCCGTTGTTATCACCCCAGGTTTCATTGTGATGGTACTTTGCAAAAGTTGGTATTAGTTTATCCAAAACTTTTGGAATGTCTTTTATTAATCCCGGTTCATATTCGATTGTGGTTACAGAAGCAGTTGAGCCGATTGAAAATATGCAGCACGATCCTTCTTTTAATTTGGAATTGAAAAGAATATCTGTGACTTTATCAGTGATATTTTTAATATCGCAGTCGCCTGCCGTAGGGATTGTAATTTCTTTAGTAATTATTTTCATCTCTCAATGATTAATTTTATTCCTTTTAAAGTAAGCTGCATGTCATTTAAAACAGATCTCGGTAATTCAGTAGTGAAATAATTCGACAATCCTCCAGTAGTAATTATTTTCAGATTCTTAAATTGTTTTCTAAACTCATTCATAATTCCTTTAACAGAAAACAATGTCTGATAAAATCCTCCGGCTGTAATGTTGTTGACAGTATCGTTAAAATACAATTTATCCGGTTTATTAATTTTCACTTTGGGGAGTTTTGCATTTGCGGATAATGCTTTCAGAGCAGTTATCAATCCTGGACAAATCAATCCTCCTTTTAACTCCTTGTTTGATGCAATCGTAAAAGTAGTTGCAGTACCGAAATCAATCACAAGCAGATTTTTTGATCCGTATGCAGCAACGGCTGCGACAACATTGCATATTCTGTCAATTCCCAGGCTTTCGGAATAATCTATTTTAATATTCTTAACCATTTTTCTTTCTACAAAAACCGGGGATATATTGAAAATCTTTTTGCAGAGTTTTTTGATTAGGGTTCTTTTTTTAAAATCCTGAACAGAAACTCCGGCTGAATCAAAATTCAAATGCCGAAATTGCTTAAGATTTTTAATGAATTCTTTTTCAAAATTACTTTTGGAATGGGAAAATCGTTTGAGCAGCTTTACGTTTGTTCTATTGCTAAATCCTAATGCAGCTTTGACTTCAGAATTTCCTATATCAATTAACAGGTATCTCAATTGTGTTAAAAAAAATTTTAATGATATAAAATATTAATTATACTCCAACAAAAAACGCGTAAAAGAAAATTTCCTTTACGCGGTTTTGATTAAAAAATAAAATTTCTATTTAAAAGGAAATCTCATGCCTGCCGTAAAAATAAAACAGGATACATTGCCGGGGTCTCTTATAATGAGCTTATATTTCCCGTCAAAAAGCAGTGTGAAGGAATCGCCAAACTGCTGAATATCTACACCTCCTCCGATATCGATGCTTAGTTTTGTAACGTTTGAACTCTGCTGGTTGAAAAAATTAACTCCAAGTCCTCCGTCAAGATACGGTTGAAAATCTGATTTTGATAAATAAAATCTCGCAAGACCGGCAAGCTCGAAATTGTTCTGCTCTGATGCATTCCAGTAATTTGCTTGAGGGACGAATGAAACGGTTCCTGCTTTTATTTCTGCAAATGCTCCGATAGCAAATCCGACATTACCTTCGATAATAGCTAATCCGGTATTAAATCCCATGCTGCCTCCGGAAGTAGGAATAGGACTTGCCGTAATTTCAGATTTTAATCCGGAGTTTTTTGAAAATTGATTTAATGATTTTAATTCGGGAATATTTTGTGCAATAACGGAGTTGGAAATGAAAAATAAAAGGACGTATAAAATAACTTTTACTTTTTTCAATTAGGAATATTTTATTTAATAAATGGTATTCAGTTTAGATTTGATATTTCCATTTTCTTAATTTCATCTCTCAGATGTGCAGCTTTTTCATAATCTTCTTTTGTAATGGCTTCTTCAAGTTCGCTTTTCAGCTGCATCAGTTTCTTTTCCTTACCCGAGAGATTTTTTGAATCTAATTTCTTGGATGAAGTTTTTTCCTGAAAGCTTTCATCCGTTACTTCTTCAGGTTCGACTTCATCTTCCTGCTTAGGTAAAACCTGTTCGTCATAATCCGGAACAAATCCAACTTCATCCATAATTTCAGAGTTAACATATATCGGAGCCGAAAACTTCAGTGCAATTGCTATTGCATCCGAAGGTCTTGCATCAATTTCTTCAAGATTGGTTGAATCGAATTTTATCTTTGCGTAAAAAGTGGAATCTTTTAGTTCGTTAATGAGAATATAATTGACGCTGTATCCGAAAGTTTCAACAATTTCTTTTAAGAGATCATGTGTAAGCGGTCTGGGAGGTTTTATGCCTTCGAGTTCTAAAGCAATTGACTGAGCTTCATATTGCCCGATAATAATAGGCAACCTTCTGCTGCCGGAAATTTCTTTTAAAATAACAGCATAACCGCCTCCGCTGATTGAAGGTGTTAAAGATAGTCCGAAAATATCAACCTGAATATTGTCCTGTGGATTCTCCATAATAATTTTTCTTTAACTAATTTACATTTAAGCTAATTTAAAAGTTTCATAGTGTCAAGATAAAATATTTAAACAGTTCCGATTTAATTAGATAAAACTTTTTTAAACTCATCAGTCAACGCAGGAATAATCTCAAAAACATCGCCGATAATTCCATAATTAGCAATTTGAAATATTGGCGCATCTTTGTCTTTATTTATGGCAACAATGCATTTCGAAGAAGACATTCCTGCAAGGTGCTGAATTGCTCCGCTGATTCCGCATGCTATGTAAAGACTTGGAGAAACGGTCTTGCCTGTTTGACCTACTTGTTCTGAATGAGGTCTCCAGCCGGCATCTACAACAGCTCTTGAAGCCCCGGTTGCAGCTCCGATTGCAGCAGCAAGGTTTTCTATGAGCTTAAAGTTTTCAGGCTCTCGCAACCCTCTGCCTCCTGAAACAATCCTGTCTGCTTCAGCGACATCCAATTTTTCACTGCTGACTGAAATTTCTTTTACAACAGCTTTGAAATCGTTTTCACTAAGATTCATTTTTGATAAATCGGCTTTTTCACAGTTAACTACGGGAGATTCATTAAGTTCAGGTTTAAATACATTCGGTCTGATTGAAATTACTATTTTCTCAGAATCGGAGGCTATGTCGGTAATGCTTTTACCGGCGAAGACTGGCCTGGATGCGGTAATTTTTCCGCTTTCGGTTTTGACATCAATGCAGTCATTAAAAACAGCAGAGTCAGTTTTTATGGCTATCCTTCCGGCAAGATCTTTGCCAAGTGAAGTAGCTGATAAAATTATTACATCGGCATCATGCTGAACTGCACATTCACTGATAACTTTTGCAAATGATGATGCTGAATATTTAATGGAATTATCCGGACTGTATGAATTAAGTGAATTCAGCTCTGCGCAGATTAATTTCACTGCACCGTATTTCCTGAGAGATTCAGCTTCTTTTTCCAGGTCGTTCCCGATTGCGAGCAAAACTAATTCTTTACCGGTTTCTTTTGCGGTCTTGTTTGCCACGCTTACGACTTCAAACGCCGAATTCTTAAACTTTCCGTCTTTGTTTTCTATAAATGCTAATATACTTTTTGGCATGATTGATTTCTGTTTAAATTACTTTTGCTTCTTCTCTTAATAACCTCACGAGTTCAGGTATGTCACTAGGACCGTTTGTAAAAATTTTACCGCTTGATTTTGACGGAGGCAGTTTCATTCCGGTAATTTCTGTTTTTTTACCTTTATAATATGCCGGGATTTCTTGTATTGGTTTTGATTTAGCCGCCATAATGCTTTTAAGATTGGGATATCTTGGTTCATTTAACCCTTTCTGAGCGCCGATGATTACCGGCAGTTCTGATTCTACGATTTCTTTGCCGCCTTCGATTTCTCTTTCAGCTGATATCTTTTTGCCGTTTATCTCAAGCTTCACCACTACGCTGACTGAAGGAATGTTCATCAATTCAGATACCATTGATGGTATTAACAAACCGTCAAAATCTATTGACTGCTTTCCGAAAAAAATCAAATCAGGATTTTCAGATTTAAGATACTCGGATAAATTTTTTGCAACAGTATATGAATCAAAATCAGCAGTTTCGGATTTTATCAAAACTCCTTTATCTGCTCCCATCTGAAATGCTTTTTTAATGACTTCCTTTGCTTTTTCTGTTCCAAATGCTACTGCTGTAACATCACCGCCGTTTTTTTCTTTTATCCTTAAAGCTTCTTCGACTGCAAATTCGTCGTAAGGATTAATTATAAAACTTACACCGTTTTCATCAATTGTTTTACCATTTTCCGATATTTTTACCTTAGTTGTGCTGTCAGGCACAAGTGACACACATACTGCAATTTTCATTATTATTTATGGAATTTTGTTGAAAAATTTAAAAAGAATAACGTATTGTCTTAAAAACACTCAAATTTTACACAAAATAATTTTATTAATTCCTAAAATCAATTTCAAATTTTTAATACTCTTTTATATTAATCTGTAAAACATTTTTTCAATTCAATAAACACTTATTTTAAGAAATGATTGTCAAAAAAATTTCTCTAATCTTCAAACTATACCATCTTTGCTTTTCTTTTTGCAAGGTGAGAGTTGGGAGGGGTTCTATAATGAATAATTATCTTTTATAATAATTTAATGCTTTAAACTTTTACTTAATAATTCAAATTCAAATTTTTTTGGTCTGATAAGTTCTCTTTATATAAAGCACTTTTACAAATGGATTGTATATTGTAATTAAAGAAATTATATTTGTTCAAATCGCGGGATGGAGCAGTTGGTAGCTCGTCGGGCTCATAACCCGAAGGTCGAAGGTTCAAGTCCTTCTCCCGCTACAAATCAAAAACCTCTGAAATTAAACTTCAGAGGTTTTTTTATTTTATGATTGTTTTGCAACGTCATAATAATTTCAGAATCTTCTCCTCGTTCCTCTCGTTTTCATTCAGCCGAGTGTGAACGATGATTATACTTCATTCTTCGCTTACACCCCTCCCTAAATCCATCATCAAAAAAAATGGGGAGGGACTTTGATTGGAGTTGGACTGTACTGAATTGCACCCCTCCCTAAATCCCTCCCCAAAAGAGAGTGTCTCAAAACTCTTCGAGATGTTTTCGTTTTGAGATATTGAATGGTTTATATTATGATTTTTTAAAAAGAAAAAAATTTACCTATGGATCAGGT
>JABAQZ010000028.1 GCA_019187405.1 Ignavibacteria bacterium | reverse complement strand
ATCTTGTTGATACTCTTTAAATACTGCTTCCATTATTTATTTTTTTTCTGCAAATATAAACATAATTTTATTAACAATTTTCCATTTTCAGATAAAAGTTTAAAAGACTTTTTGGACAGCCCCTGAATTTTTTTAAAATTTAATTACTAAATAATATGAAAAATCCAAAAATTTACTTTATTGTCTTAGTCAGCTTGTTTGTTTTAAACATATTCATAAACTCATCTGTTTCTTTTGCAGACGGTGCGCCGTTTCCTCCCACAATTCAAATTCGCAATGCCGTTTTAAACGGAACTCCTATTACTTTTGATTGCGGACTATTTGCCAATTTTCCCGCGAATTCACTTTTGGAATTTGATGTTTTAATTGACGTTTATAATGAACACGCATCCGTTAGTAATTCATTCAACCCTTCATCTCCTCCCGGTTCGCCAACTTTCACACCGCCGTTTCCAACAAATGTGATACAGGGTTTACATGTCTATCATTTCAGCTGGATTTCTCCTGCACAATACAATGGGTTTCTTAACTTTTATGTAAATGACGGGATTAATCCTCCGGTTACATGCATATTAAACTTTGATATATCACTTCCGGTAGAATTATCATCTTTTGTTTCAGAGGTTCATCATAATGATGTAACTTTAAACTGGTCAACCTCTTCTGAGATAAATAACTCGGGATTTGATTTAGAAAGATCAATGATCAATGGTGAATGGTCAAAAGTGTATTTTGTAAATGGAAAAGGTACGACTTCTTCACCAAGCAATTATGAATTCACAGACAGAAATCTCTCTACAGGAAAATATAATTACCGCCTTAAACAAATCGACTTCAACGGCAACTTTGAGTATTTCAATTTAGCAAATGAAGTTAATATCGGAGCTCCGGATAAATTTTCTCTTTCACAGAATTATCCGAATCCGTTTAATCCGGCTACAAAGATCTCTTACGATTTACCTTTTGACGGGAAAGTAAGTTTAACAATATTTGATATTACAGGAAAAGAAGTAATGAACCTCATAAAAGAAAACAAATCTTCCGGATACTATGAAGCAGTTGTTAACGCAAGTAATCTTTCAAGCGGTGTATACTTTTACAGACTCATTCTTGAAGGAAACGGGAATAATTTTACGGCGACGAAGAGAATGATGGTGATGAAGTAAAGTTCACAAACAGGTCAGAGTTAGTTATATTTAAACCGTAATTTTTAAAACAAAAATTTTTTCAAAATTAAACATAAAACAAAATGAAAACTTCAAAAAAATACTTTATTGTTCTATTGTGCTTATTTGTAATGAGTATTTTATCATACTCATCTGTTTCTTTTGCAGAGGGAGCTGAGCCTCCTCCTCATCTTAAAATGTTGAATCCAACTATAAACGGAATACCCTTTTCTTTTGCCTGCAATCAAACAGCAAATCTTCCTGTAAATTCACTGATAGAATTTGATTTTTATGTATATGCTTTTTCTTCTACTTATGTCGGTTATTCATTCACTCCTGCGGCTCCCCCGGGATTGTATTCTTTCACTCCTTCTCTTCCTTTGCATTTATTAGAAGGTCAGGAAAGTTTTATTCACTTCAGTTGGATAACACCTACACCATATGCAGGATCTTTACTCTTTACAGCTATCGATTATTTAGGTCAAAACCCTTCCTGTGTACTGTTTTTTGACTGGGCAATGCCGGTTGAACTTTCATCATTTGCATCATTAGTTTACGGTAATAATGTAACTTTAAACTGGTCAACCTCTTCTGAGATAAATAACTCGGGATTTGATTTAGAAAGATCAATGATCAATGGTGAATGGTCAAAAGTGTATTTTGTAAATGGAAAAGGTACGACTTCTTCACCAAGCAATTATGAATTCACAGACAGAAATCTCTCTACAGGAAAATATAATTACCGCCTTAAACAAATCGACTTCAACGGCAACTTTGAGTATTTCAATTTAGCAAATGAAGTTAATATCGGAGCTCCGGATAAATTTTCTCTTTCACAGAATTATCCGAATCCGTTTAATCCGGCTACAAAGATCTCTTACGATTTACCTTTTGACGGGAAAGTAAGTTTAACAATATTTGATATTACAGGAAAAGAAGTAATGAACCTCATAAAAGAAAACAAATCTTCCGGATACTATGAAGCAGTTGTTAACGCAAGTAATCTTTCAAGCGGTGTATACTTTTACAGACTCATTCTTGAAGGAAACGGGAATAATTTTACGGCGACGAAAAGAATGATGGTGATGAAGTAAAATTATCATGTCAGAAACACTTATATATGTTTCAACATAATTTTGAACCAATAAAATTCGGGGTACACTGTCTGCCTTTTATTGGTATTGTTTGGAATAACTAAAATGAAAATAAATTATTTTATATCATTTTCATTATATAGTTTTTTGTTTCAACAAATTTGAAAAGCATGAATACAGTAAATACATTTTATTACAAAAAATTAAAGTGTAACCATAGAAGCAGCTATTTTTCTTTTGTAATATTTCTTTTCTGAACTTGCTTTTATTGATAATTCAAAATTCTTAATACATATTCCATTGTACTTACATACAGTGCAATATTCATCCGGTATCAGTTTCCTTTCTTTCTTATTTCCCTTTCATATCTTTCTTTTATACCTAAATGATATTCTTGCTTCGATTTTTTGTAAATAATAATTAACTGTTTAATCAAATTCTATATTTACATTAATTATAAGTCAGCGAACTATCTTTGCATTAGTCCGTTTTATTTTAATTTTGAATCAATGTGTTACATAAAAATTTAGTTACCTTTTAAAAAAAATTCTAAACAATTTTTTGGAAAATCCACAATAATGAATAAGATTTAAATATTTTACATCATTTTTCCCATTAACAGTTGCAATGTTTTTCTAAAAGCAGGATAATTATTCTTTGACTTATATTTCATCACTGCATAATTTTGTATCAAATGGCGTAAACGATGAAACAAAAACCTTGTTTTTATATAATATCATTCCCGTATCATACATTATCTTTCATCGTACGCCATACGTTTGTCGATAAAATGTCTCAATAATGCGGGAATGATTTATAATTAATACATTTTCACTAATTGATAACAATAATTCATATTTTATTACCGTTTCAATTTTATTAAGTTATGATGACAATAATAAAAATAGATAAAAAGTTAATTAGATTTTTTCAACGGTATTGCTTGACTATAGAATCGAACATAAGATTAACAATATATTTAAGAATGAAAATACACAGAACGAGAATTCCGGATTATGTAACAAATTCTACCAAAGGTGAATTGTGGTTTTTTTAAATAACGAGGAGATGCAGGGTTGTTTGGTTTGAAGACCGGAGTTAAATTTCTGTCAGCGCCACTACCCATAAAATTAAATGCTTACTACCTGAAAATTGTTTTATTTAACTTTTATAAATAACCTCAGAAAGGAGAAATCAAAATGAGAAATTTAATACTCAAAGCGGGAATATTATTTTCAATATTATTTCTTTCAAACAATTTTGCAGATGCTGCAAATGAATATTTCAGAAGCATAGCTTCCGGAAACTGGAATGCTTTATCCACCTGGCAAATGTCTACAAACTCCGGCGGTACATGGATTGCTGCAACAAGTACACCAACTGAAACCAGCGGAGCAATTACAATCCAAAATACAAATACGGTTACTGTCACTGTAAACGTTTCTGCTGACCAGCTGACTGTTAATGCAGGAGGAATACTATCCGTAAATAGCGGTATCACTTTTACTCTAAAAGACGGAGCAGGTGAAGATTTACAGCTTAATCCGGGTGGCACAGTATCAGGAACAGGCACTTTTCAAACGCAGGGTGCTGATGTAAGTATAAATATTAGAAGCACAGGAATTTTTTCCGTTGCTTTAAAAGTCAATACAGGTAAAACAACATCTTACGATGAAGGGTCTCCTTATAAAGCTGTATACAGTGGCGCAATTACAATTGACGCAGGTGCAGTATTGAATGTGAGAGCAGGCGGATATTCAGTTCAATCTCTTGGAAGCTTGACTAATAACGGAGACATTACTTCGGGAAATTCTTCCGGCACTTTTATAATGAGCGGCTCATCTTTGGTAAATAATGATTCCATTCGAGCAGGAAATCTGAATTTTGACGATACTACTGCTTTATCTGGTACAGGCGCATATAATCCTTCCGATATTTCTATTACAAATACCGGAAGAGTCTCACTGTCGAATAATCTTACATTTTCTCCAACGTCAACTTTTACAATTAATAACGGCGGCGTATTAAATCCAAATACAAGAACTCTGACTATTAACAGTGGAACATTCTATCTCTTAAACGGCGGAACAATTTTAAATTCCGGTATTTTTCAGACCCAGAGTACAGTTAGTTTGAGAATAAGACAGGGTTCAAACTTTAATGCTCCGTTAAAAGTAAATACGGGAACAACTACTTCAAACGATGACTCTCCTCCTTATATAGCAAATTTTTATGGTACTATTACTGTAGATGCAGGAGCAGTGCTAACCACACAATCCGGGGGATATTCAAACCGTTCTTATGGAAACACAATAAATAACGGTACTATTACCGGAAATAATTTTATCATGAGAGGTGCTTCTCTGACAAACAACGGTGCAATTACTTCAACTAATTTTCAGTTTGACTCGGTTACTTCTGTAACAAGCACTGGTTCTTACACAAGCAGCACAATTACAATCGGTGCAACGGGAAATGTAACATTGATCACAAACGTTACTTTCTCTCCGGGATCAAATTTTACAATTAACAACGGCGGGATCTTCAATCCGGGATCAAAAACATTTACATTCAGTTCAGGTGCTTTTATTTTAAATACAGGAGCGGTGGTTTCAGGAGTCGGAGTAAATGCTGGAACAATGCAGTCACAGAATAATGTAGTATTCATGTTCAGGAATGGCTCTACATTTAACAGTGCAATTAAAGTAAATACGGGAACATTGACTGCTTATAACGATCAGTCACCTTATTATGCTGTATTTAGCGGAACAATCACTGTTGATGCCGGCGCTGTGTTGACTCAAGCAAACGGAGGATATACAACTCAGGCAATGAATACTGTAATAAACAACGGTACAATTACTTCACCTTTGGGCGGAGCCAATTTTCGCATGAGAGGAGCTTCCTTTGTGAATAACAGCTCTGTATCATGTCAGACTTTAACTTTTGATTCTACTACATCGCTGTCAGGAACGGGAGCTTATACCTGTCAGAGTATAGTAATAAATTCTCCCGGTAATGTTTCCTTGGCAAACAACATTACGTTTTCACCTTCTTCTGGATTTACAGTCAACTCAGGGGGAATATTGAATCCAAATACAAGAACTTTAACTTTTAATTCCGGGACATTTAATACAGCTACAGGCGGAACTGTGTCTAATTCAGGACTGTTTCAGACTCAGTCATCTGTTACTATAATTAATAACAACAATTCAAGTTTCAATGCGCCTTTTAAAGTTAATACCGGCACAGCATTAATTTATAATAATCAGTCACCTTACTATTGTGTATTCAATGGACCTTTTTCTGTAGATGCAGGATCTTCGGTTACTTTAGCAAACGGCGGTTACACTTTACAGGCAAACAACACAGTAACTTTAAACGGAACAGTAAGCGGATTCAGCTCATTCAGAATGAAAGGAAATTCTTTTGTCAATAACAGCTCTATCTCAAACATATCACTTGATTTCGATTCGACAACAACTGTTTCAGGTGCCGGAACTTTCACGAATCAAAATATTTCCATCGGCAGTTTAGGGAATGTATCATTAGGAAGTAATTTAACAATTGCTCCTACATCAAGTTTCTCCGTAAATTCAGGCGGGACTTTAAATCCGAATTCTTTTGTATTTACAACAACTGCAACAAATTATTTTTACAGCGGATCAACCGTTTCTAATTCTGGTACTTTCAGAACACAGGGTTCAACAAACTTGGTTAGCAAAGCAGGATGCAGCTTTAACGCGCCGTTGATTGTCAATACCGGTACAACTTATATTTATGATAATAATTCACCTTATGTCGGTGCAGTTAACGGTACTATTACTGTTGATGCAGGAGCTACTTTAAGCAGCCCTAACGGATCATACACTTTGCGTGCAAACAACAACGTTACAAATAACGGAACAATATCTGCTTCTTCTGCTCCGGCTTTCAGAATGTATGGAGCAAATTTTGTAAATAACGGAACTGTAAGTTTTAATGAATTCTATTTTGAATCAGGATCTCATACTCTTTCCGGAACTGGCTCATGGTCAACAAATGCAAATGTTTTAAACGGTGCAATTGTAACTTTAAGCAGCAATCATCAGATGTCAAGCGTTACCGTTAATGCAGGTGGGACATTCAATATTTCCACTTTTAATTTATTATTAAAAGCATCAAATCCGATTGGCAACAGCGGAACATTCAATACATCATCCGGTGCTGTAGAATACAATGGAACAGCTTCTCAAAATATTTCCACATCAAACATTACATATAATAAATTAAGAATAAATAATTCAGCAGGTACATTCTTATCCGGAGCAGTTACCATAAACGATACTCTTTCGGTTTTACTTGGCGATCTTAATCTCAACGGTCAGATCATAACACTCTCCCCGACAAACGGTTATCTTAATGAAACTGCCGGCAATACTGTTTACGGCGCTTCAGGATATATTACTACAACAAGAAATCTTAATGCACCTTCTTCGCTTAATGTTGCAGGTCTCGGTGCAATATTGACAACTTCCGTAAATTTGGGAAGCACGGAAATAAGAAGAGGTCATACAATTCAAAGCGGCTTATCAGGCGCTACAAGCATTTCAAGATATTTTGACATTGCTCCTACAACAAACACCGGACTTAACGCAACTCTTGTTTTCAAATTTGATGAATCAGAACTTAACGGAAAAATCGAATCAGCATTGTCATTATACAGATCAACAAATTCAGGAAGCACATGGACGCCTAGAGGAGGAACCGTGAATACAGCTGCAAATACAATAACACTCGGTTCAATTGATGCATATTCAAGATGGTCTGCATCTTCCCCTACCGCAGTTGCATCTCAGTTAAAAATAATCATCGAAGGATTTTATAATGTTTCAACAACTCACCTTAATATAAGAGATACCGTCAGAGCATATTTAAGAAATAACACATCGCCTTTTGCAGTTGTGGATTCTGCAAAGTCTGTAATTGATTCGGTCAATTATACGGGAAGTTATTTGTTTGCAAATGCGCCATCGGGTACTT
This sequence comes from Ignavibacteria bacterium, assembly GCA_019187405.1. GTDB lineage: Bacteria > Bacteroidota > Ignavibacteria > Tepidaquicellales > Tepidaquicellaceae > JABAQZ01. The sequence goes on along the minus strand of JABAQZ010000028.1, from coordinate 48,070 downwards.
ATTACATACAGTTAATACACAGGAATGCACTTGAAACATGGAGTAAATCCGGAGGTCAGTCATTTACATTGGGAAGCCCTTTTAATTATGATTTTACCGACAGCATTACAAAAGCATTCGGAAACAATATGATCCAAAAGAGTACAAAATTTTGCATATACAGCGGTGATATGCTTCAGGATGGATTCATAGACGGAAGTGACGGAATTGTTGTCGATAACTCATCTGCAGATTTCGAAACAGGCTATGTTATTGCTGATCTTAACGGTGACAGATTTGTTGATGGATCGGATGCACTTATTGTGGATAACAATGCGGCTAATTTTGTAAGCATGGCAAGACCGTGATTTAATTTTAAATTAGGAATCTTAATATTTAATTTAACCAAGTAGATTTAATCTTTCTAAATAACCTTTAGAATATAAATTTTTTCAAAAAGCTGAATCTGTTATGATTCAGCTTTTTTATTTAATTACTGAAGTTACGCAACGCAAAATACTATAAGCAAAATAAAACAGTTAAATAGTTTTTATGAAGATACTATTTTTCAAAACCACCTTATTTGCATATATAAATTCTATTTGTTTTAGAAATTTTTGTCCAACATGTGCTAAAGTTTAAAAGATATAAAACAACAATGTAGTTGATGATTTCAAATGCTCCTGTATCTCACAGGACAAACTGCAACTTATATTGCAGTTGGAATAGAACTGGAATTTATGTTTAAAACAAAAATATTGTTACAAGTTGTATAATTATTTTGATTTAAATTATAATAAATCAATAGGTAAATATTCGTTGTTAATCATTATAGATACAATACTTGACAAGACGTTTAGCAAAGATCAAGAATTACTTACTTTGTCATAAAAGATTCTTCCTTCCCGTAGTCAAAATTACTTAAATTGTTTTGTAAATTCAGATGGCTTTGAATCGCAAGAATAAGATCTAACCTTTTTACAAATGATGTTTAAATAAAAAGTATCTTAAGTTATAGATCTGGAATTTAAACCGGTCATTTGTATCAGAAATAATTTTTAGTTAAAGGTACAAAACAAAATGATAATTATCGGGCATCCCGTAATCTTAATTTAAAATAAGATTGATTCTCATTGATTGTACTATTCTAAAAAATTTAAAATGGAATCTATAAGTAAACAAATTATATTTTTGAGTAACTTCAAATCAGCTTTAAAGATATCCGCTCTAATTATTTCTATTTCTTAATGATCATGCCCTTTACCGGAATGAATGCAAAAAGAGTTTAACCTCCCAATAATCTCCACTTACTTTATCATTTATTAAACTCTTTTTCATTTTTAACTTATATAAAATTCATTTCTGATTGGAAGTCTGGAAAAAAAATCTTTACAGCATCTGGGTGGCGCAGTTTGTTGCAATGGTGGGTATGAACATGGTAATTCCGTTTTTACCTTTTTATATTCGCGAACTCGGTGTTACCGATACGGAATCACTTGAACACTGGAGCGGAATTATCTTCAGTGGACCGTTTATTCTATCCTTTCTGCTTACTCCGGTTTGGGGAGTTCTCGGTGATAAATTCGGTAAAAAAACCATGGTGCTTAGAGCAATTTTCGGTCTTGCTGTTTCACAATTTCTAATTGCGTTGTCGGCAAATGTCGAGCAGCTTTTTATTTTCAGAATGGTTCAGGGAGCTATCAGCGGATTCATTGCAGCAGCGCTGGCTCTTGTTTCCTCCGGCACACCCGGAGAAAAATCCGGTTATGCAATCGGCGTTTTGCAGACTTCAATTTCTTCGGGTACAGTGATCGGTCCTTTTATCGGCGGTTTCATTGCAGATTTTATGTCTTACAGATCTGTATTCTATATTACATCTGCCATGTGTTTAATCAGCGGAGCGCTCGTTATTTTCAATGTAAAGGAACCCCCTTCAAGTCAGGTGAAAAAATTATTCACTGTTTTCGATAACTTCAAATATGTTTTCAAAAAGGAAGGAATACTTACCGCCATGGTTTCTGTAACTCTGATTCAGATTTCTATTTCCATAGCTGTTCCAGTATTCGCATTGTTCGTTGAATCTATGATTAAAAATACTGAATTTGTATCAACTCTTACCGGAGCAATATTCGGTACACTTGGAATTTTCAGCGTTATATCTTCTCCTGTCTGGGGTAAAAGAATAGATAAAAAAGGTTTTAGAAAAAATCTGCTCTTTGCAATTATCGGCGCGGGCATTGCCTATATTATTCATACCTTTATAATGAATCCGTATCTTCTTTTTCCTGTCAGGGCTTTTCTCGGTTTATGCATCGGCGGTATAATTCCCGTGCTGTATGCATACATCAATAAAAACATTTCTGATAACCGTAAAAGCGGAGTTATGGGTATTGCTTCGAGCTTTACGCTATTTGGAAATCTTGTTGGACCGCTTCTGTGTACACTACTGCTTTTTATTTTTCCCGTAAAAGATATTTTTTTCATTGCAGGTATAATGCTTTTGATAAATGCAGCGCTTATATTTTTTAATCTAAAGGAAACATCAAAAAAGAAATCAGATGCGGAGGAAGTTTTGATTAAAGACAGCATTTTAATTGACAGCAAATAAAATTCTATTAACGATTCAATATGGATAAACCTGTAAAAATAAAAAAAACCGAAAGTCAGTCACTAGAAATCACATGGAAAAACGGCGGAACATCTGACATTAAATTGCAGAAATTAAGGGATGAATGCCCATGTGTTCATTGTCAGGGTGAAAGCGTAATTCTGAAATCATATATTCCTATAAAAGCTCCCTTTAAGCCGGCAGGATTTTATGAGATAAAAGAAATTAAACCCGTCGGCAACTATGCCGTGCAGATTATTTGGGGCGATAATCATGACACGGGAATTTATTCATGGGATTATTTGCAAGAACTCGGTTACAATCAAGAAAAGTAACAGCTGTAGATCTTTTTTCATAAACTTGTAATTAGTTAATTCAATTATTTTGTAATAAGCGTCTGCGGAATCTGCGTGAGAGTGTCTGCGAAATCTGCGTGAGTGTCTGCGGAATCTGCGTGAGTGTCTGCGGAATCTGCGTGAGCGTCTGCGGAATCTGCGTGAGCGTCTGCGAAATCCGCGTGAGTGTCTGCGATATCCGCGTGAGCGTCTGCGGAATCCGCGTGAAAGCTTCTGCGGAATCCGCGTGAGCATCTGCGGAATCTGAGTGAGCGTCTGCGGAATCTGAGTGAGCGTCTGCGGAATCTGCGTGAGTGTCTGCGAAATCTGCGTGAAAGTGTCTGCGAAATCTGCGTGAGTGTCTGCGATATCCGCGTGAGCGTCTGCGGAATCCGCGTGAAAGCTTCTGCGGAATCCGCGTGAGCATCTGCGGAATCTGCGTGAGAGTGTCTGCGGAATCTGCGTGAGTGTCTGCGGAATCTGCGTGAGCGTCTGCGGAATCTGCGTGAGTGTCTGCGGAATCTGCGTGAGCGTCTGCGGAATCTGCGTGAGAGCGTGCGATATCCACGATAGAACATCTGCGAAATCTGCGTGAGAGCGTCTGCGGAATCTGCGTGAGTGTCAGCGATATCCGCGTGAAAGTGTCTGCGAAATCTGCGTGAGTGTCTGCGAAATCTGCGTGAAAGCTTCTGCGGAATCTGAGTGAGCGTCTGCGGAATCTGCGTGAGAGTGTCTGCGGAATCTGAGTGAGCGTCTGCGGAATCTGCGTGAGAGCGTCTGCGGAATCTGCGTGAGTGTCTGCGAAATCTGCGTGAGAGCGTCTGCGGAATCTGCGTGAGTGTCAGCGAAATCTGCGTGAGTGTCTGCGAAATCTGCGTGAAAGCTTCTGCGAAATCTGCGTGAGTGTCTGCGAAATCTGCCTGAAAGCTTCTGCGGAATCTGCGTGAAAGCTTCTGCGAAATCTGCGTGAGTGTCTGCGAAATCTGCGTGAAAGTGTCTGCGATATCCGCGTGAAAGCTTCTGCGGAATCTGCGTGAAAGTGTCTGCGATATCCGCGTGAAAGCTTCTGCGAAATCTGCGTGAGTGTCTGCGAAATCTGCGTGAGAGCGTCTGCAGAATCTGCGTGAAAGCGTCTGCGGAATCTGCGAGAACATCTGCGAAATCTGCGTGAAAGCTTCTGCGGAATCTGCGTGAGAGCTTTTCCCTGTTCCCTTATAAAATTCTAACCATTTATCAAAGCAATTTTCTTTCTTAGATAGTAATTTCTCTTAGTTTTTATTTTCTTGATTTTTAATTTGCTTCCATGAATAAAATTGAAAATGATATTTCTTTTGATATTAGAAAATGCGCTTTCAAAATTCATAATAAACTCGGTCCTGGCCTGTTTGAATCCGTATATGAATCTGCTCTTTCTTACGAACTTAAACAAATCGGTCATGTTGTAAAAAATCAATTTCCAGTTCCATTAATTTACGGAAATAAAAATTTTGAAACCGGATTTAAACTCGACTTGCTTGTGGATGATTTGGTTGTGGTTGAAGTAAAATCAGTTGAGAAATTAAATAATGTCCACTTTAAACAATTACTCTCTTATATTAAATTGATTAATGTTAAACTGGGCTTGCTGATAAATTTTAATTCCTCTTCTCTGCTAAATAAAAAATCAATTATCAGAATTGCTAATAATTTGTGATCCTGTCTATTATAAGTTTATGTTTCAAACTCAGCTGTTATGTCAACTTCAGACCTTCCCGAAAAAAATTTGAAATCATTTAATGCTAATTCTTCATCTTCTTCAAGTATGATAAATAAAAAATATCTGAACCTTAATTCGTTAATTTTACTGTAAAATCCCGACGTAAGAAATGATTTTACATATGGATTTACTTTTAATGTAAGTCTTATACCATGACTTCCACCTTTATATCTCTGAATCCATCGTTCAATTTTATTTAGGAAAGTTGATCTTGAATTTACATGTCCGGAACCTTTACACATCGGACATACATCAGATATTGTCTGTATTATGTTCTGCCTGATTCTCTGTCTTGTTATTTCCACTAAACCGAATTCACTTACCGGAAGTATCGTTGACTTTGCCCTGTCATTCCTGAATTCCCTCTTTATGTCTTCGTAAAGTCTGCGCCTGTTTCTTTCATCGTAAAGATCTATGAAATCTATTACTATGATTCCTCCAATATCTCTGAGCCTTATCTGCCTCACTATCTCCTTGGCTGATTCTAAATTCGTATTTAGAGAATTGATTTCTTGATCCCTGTGTCTTGCATATTTTCCGCTGTTAACATCCACTACCGTCATGGCTTCTGTCGGCTCGATTATGATGTAACCGCCGTTTTTTAACCATACTTTCCTTTCCATCGATTCCTCTATTTGCCTCTCGATATCGTACACATCAAATAATGGCTGAACTCCGTTGTATATTTCTAACTTTTTTGTTGTTTCCGGTGATGTAAGCTCGAGATATGTTTTTATGTCCTTATATACTTTTTTTGAATCCACGATTACTTTCGAAATGTCTTCTTTTAGCAAATCTCTTATTACAGATGATGTCGTGGATACATCTTCATGAAGTATTGAAGGTGACTTCAATGTTTTTAGCTTAGTCTGAATGCTGTTCCATTTTTGAAGTAAATCATTGAGATCGTCAATTATTAATGATTCATCCTGCCCCGCAGCTACTGTTCTGATTATTATTCCAAATCCTTTGGGTAGTTTTGACTTGACTATGTTTCTTAATCGTTTTTTTTCCTTCGGATTATATATCTTTCTCGAAAGTCCTATCTTTTTTTCGAATGGTATCAGCACGAGATATCTTCCGGGAATTGAAACCTTTGACGTTACCCTGAATCCTTTTTTTCCTACAGGCTCTTTGGTTATCTGAACTATTATATCCTGCCCCCTTTCCAGATTCGGATTTCTGCTGTTACTCTTTTCATTATGCTGATTTGTCTGCTCCTCCTCTTCATCTTCATCGTCTTCCTCTATATCCGAATCATCTCCAATTATTGCAGAATACTCCGATAAAGTACTTCCTATATCTGAAAAATGAAGGAATGCATCCTGCTCAAAACCGAGATCTATAAACGCTGCCCTTATGCCCGGAATCACTTTCCCGATTTTTCCGAGATATATATCACCTACATTCCTCTCTTTATCGGGAGTGTCAAGAAAAAATTCTGCAAGCTTTCCGTCTTCAGTAATGGCAATGCGGATTTCATCCGAAATTGAATTAATTAGTATTACTTTCTTCATCTGTAAATTTTAGGAGTAAAAGAATACTAAGAATTCATTGATGCCAGAAATTCTTTGTTGGATTTTGTTCCCTTCATTTTACCGAGCAGAAATTCCATCGCCTCTATCGGATTCATGTCGGACAAAAGTTTTCTCAACAGCCAGATTCTTGATAATATATCATTGGAAAGCAGAAGCTCCTCTTTTCTTGTTCCGGATTTGTTTAAATCAATTGCAGGAAATACTCTTCTGTCCGATAACCGCCTGTCAAGCACGATTTCAGCATTGCCGGTTCCTTTGAATTCTTCAAATATAACTTCATCCATTCTGCTTCCCGTTTCTATCAACGCCGTAGCAATGATAGTTAAACTTCCGCCTTCATCAATGTTTCTTGCAGCTCCGAAAAATCTCTTCGGCTTGTGCAGCGCATTTGCATCAACCCCTCCAGATAATATTTTTCCGCTGTGAGGAATTACCGTATTGTGTGCTCTCGCAAGCCTTGTTATGCTGTCAAGTAGTATTACTACATCTCGCTTGGCTTCTACAAGCCGCTTCGCTTTCTGCAGTACAATTTCCGATACCTGTACGTGCCTATCTGGCGGTTCGTCAAATGTCGAACTGATAACCTCAGCATTTACATTCCTTTCCATGTCAGTTACTTCCTCCGGTCTCTCATCTATCAGTAATACTATCAGATGTACTTCCGGATGATTTCTTGTAATGCTGTTTGCCATTGTCTGCAGCAAAATAGTCTTACCGCTTTTCGGCGGTGATACTATTAATCCTCTCTGACCTTTTCCAACCGGTGTGAATAAATCCATTATTCTCATGCTGTATTCACCAGGCACTGTTTCTAGTCCGAATTTTTCATGCGGATAAAGCGGTGTCAGATTGTCAAACAATATTCTGTCCCTTATCGTATCGGGATTTTCATAATTTACAGCCTCTACTTTCAGCAATGCAAAAAATCTTTCTCCTTCCTTAGGAGGCCTTACCTGACCGCTTACCGTATCCCCTGTTCTCAGTAAAAATTTCTTTATCTGAGATGGTGATACGTATATATCATCAGGCGAAGGTAGATAATTGTAATCTACTGAACGGAGAAATCCGTATCCATCAGGCAGCACTTCCAGTACTCCCACGGCAAACGCATATCCGTCTTTCTTTGTCTGAGCTTCAATTATTTTGAAAATCAGCTCCTGCTTTCTCAAATCACTGTAACCTGCTACTTCAAGATCTTTGGCAATTTGCATTAATTCTGCGACTTTTTTTGATTTTAAGTCGGCAACATTCTTCGACTCATTAAATGAGGCGCTTTTTTCTTTGGTTTTTGTATCCATGTTTAATCCTTTCGGAGAGTGATAAAACTGAGGGTGTTTTAGTTATTTAAAATTTTTTTATGTATAAAGTATTATTAATTTCCGTTGATTTAAATAATTTCCTTAGAAGTTTTTTCTAGGTGTGTTATTTGATGCGTTCAAAACTATTGTTTCTAATGAAAATTATCAAGCTATAAATAAAATTTTTTTATTCTGTTAATTTTGCCTTATCCTTACCCGAAATTCTGTATTTTTTTAATGTATCGTTTTGTTTCAAAAAAAAATGTTGAATTTATCTATTCTATTGCTTCAGCTTCTATCTCTACAAGCATTTCCGGATCTACAAGACCCTTTATTTCTATCATTGCCGTTGCAGGTCTTACTTTATCAAAAAATTCACAGTGCGCCCTTCCTATTTCTTCCCATTTCGAAATATCCGTAGTATAAATCCTCGTTCGAATTACTTTCTCCATGCTGCTTCCTGCATCAATCAATATTTTCTCAATTTTCTGCAGTATGGTTTTTGTCTGAATATAAAAATCTCCCTTACCTCTTATTTCACCGCCTATTATAGATGTCGTTCCCGAAATCAATATCCTGCCTTCTACTATAACTGCCCTGCTGTATCCGACTATATCCTCCCATTTTACTCCGCTTGAAATGTTACGCCTTTTGCTCATGATGTTTGAAATATTTACTGAATTTTCTTCTTATCATTTTAATTATCTGATATGATGCAAACGAATATATCAACCCTGCATATACATCTATCGTGTAATGTGCCTTCTGAAGTACTACGCATATTCCAACCGTCACTGTCGCTGCAAGAAAATATGATTTCAGAATTCTGCTTCGTGCAACCTGAAACAACATAAACGCTGTCGATGTATGTCCGGAATAAAATAAATCCTTTATTATTTTCTGCCCCGTTCCAAGTATGAATACTACCGGATCCTGAAGATCTATGCACCCCGCCGGTGGTTCAAGCGGAACAAGATACATCGCGCTCATCCTGAAAATCACAAGCAATGTGTAAGTCTGAAATGCTGTCATTAGCTGCTCAGGATATAAGCTGAAAGCAATTAATCCAATCAAAAGCGAAGAATAAATTGCAAAAAATATGAGTGCATTCAGGTCAATTGCACTAAAATGTCTTAATAACGGATCATCAAGTAATACACCCTGTCTTGCCTCATTAAATAAAAGATACCGACTGAATGAATAAACTGTTATTACAAGTAAAATTATTGTAATAACAAATTCTATTCTTGACGTGCGATCACTGAAAAATTTTTTCCAGTGTGAAATGAATGTGTTCTTTGACAAGTTCTTAGATAATTAAGTTAATTTGAAAAATTTATCCTTTGATATTCTCCTGCTGTTATTAAAGCATCCAAAACTGCTTTAGCAGATAAATATATCTGTTGTAAATGCTGATATTTATTTACTTTTTTTTATCTTTAAAAATTACTCTAAAATATCCCTTCAATAATGTCCGGCTCGTCAATCGAATAAAAACTTAATCCGGCTTTCTTTCTCTGAAATACGAGATGCTTTAATCTTATATTTACTAATAAACAAATATTACTGTTCTGTTGTAGAGTTTATTATTTCAATTTTGCTATCATGAGTTTATTGTTATATTTTCATTCGGAAGCAGATCAATAAAATGCCATATATTGCAGTAAAAATCTCCCGGTCCGAAAATATCCTTTGCAACTCTTACTATCTTTCCGTCTTCTTTTTTTTCAAATACCGAAACTCCCGGCCAGTAATTGTGCTTACCATCCTTTATAAAATCATATCCCATGTCAAATATAAAATCAGTTCCAAATGCTGAATAAGTCCTGTATCCCCAGTCTCTCGACTCTGCAAACTCTTTGTGAACTTCGGGAGCATCCGGACTTACTAACACAAATGATGCCTTCTTTTCAATCTGCTTGTATGTATCCTTAAATCCGTCTGCCCACATCGTACAATATGAACAGGCTTTCCCCATGTTGTGTATAAGTATAAGATAATTTTTATCTCCAAATAGTTCGGATAATCTGATATCTCTTCCCTCCCTGTCCTTAAATGTATAATCTTTTACATCCATTGCGGCAAGTATTGAATTTAATTCAATTTTCCTTTTCCGGAAAGTCTCAATCTGGTTTTCAATTTCCATTAATTCATTTTCAATGGATTTTTTTTCTTCTTCGCTTAATTTTGTTTTACTCATTATTATTTTATGTTAATTTTATTTTTCAAGCTGGTCTGGAATTAACAACTAAAATCTGCGCCATCGAAATCTGTGATTGTCATACAATCATCGTCGTCGTTTACTCTTAACTGAATTCCCTTGCCGTAATTTCTTTATTGTTTCTTTAAGTTTATCTGAATAAAAAGCAGCTCTGACTTTGTCTCGTTGTAATTTTCATATTTAATTTATTTTTTCCCCTGACTTAAAGTTTTCAATCTTACCTTTTTTCACCAAATACATATTGTTAATTCTGTTTTTCAATGGTTTCAAATCCCGGAATGATTTTGTAAAATTTTTTCGTTTTCATCGGAACTTTAACTGATTTTTCCGGATATCTTTATTTCACTTTGATTATTCTTCTGAAGATAATTCTTTTATTCTGTTTAACCTGTCTTTCTCATTTGCCGACAGCCAGATGTCCTTTGACAATAATTTATATGCCTTTGCAAAATATAACCCTGCTTTTTCCCGATCACCTTTTTCAAGATAACATTCTCCGAGTTCTTCATATACATATCCGTCTTCATCTGATATGCCTTCTTCGATTTCTTTTTTCAGCTTAATCTGAATGTCAATTGCTTCATCAGTTTGTCCCATCAATCTCATTGTCTTAGCTACACTCCATTTTGCAATAAATAATCCCTGTCCTGTTTTTCTTTTTTCATGCCAATCCTTGCATTTCTCAAACATCTCAAAAGCTTTTCCGTAATCTTTCATATCAAAGTATGTCCAGCCCGTATTATTGTATAACGAGCCAAGCCATCTTTTCGAATCTTCATCTTCGGAATCCTCGGCTATTTTCATGGCTGCTTCATTCCATTTCAATGATTCTTCTCCGGCTTCGACTATTGCCATCATGTGTGCAGCATCTACCGTATAATCATCCTCTTTCATATCTCTTCCGGTTTCAAAGGCTTGCAAAAATAATTCTTTCGCCTTACTCTTTTCCTTTGATGAATTATATACTCTTCCCCTCTCAAGTAAATACCTCAATCCTGCAAGTCTGCTTTTGTCGTCTATACCAATCTGTACTTCATCAAGCAATTTATGCGCTTCGTCAAATTTCATCTGAAGCCCAAGCGTTCTTGAAATCTGCGTTAACAACTGAAGATACAAATCTTTATCGCCTGAAGTTTTTAAAGACGGGATCAACTCCCTGAATTTTTTCTCCGTCCCTTCAGGATCATTATAATTCCATAATTTATCGAATTCTGATTTCATTTATTTTTCTTTTAAAAGATTTATGATTTAAATTATTTAATTTGATTTATAAAGTTCAATCAGTAGTTTATCCCCGCCGTAAAACTTAAGTCCTTTTTCTGAAATTTTAAACCTGTTTGTTTCATTTATCAGTTTATAAAAATGCTTATCAGTGATAATATCATTGCAGTACATTCTTGTAGTTATAAACGGTCCTAATTTTATTTTATCGCCGTTAATTTCAAACCTGCCTGACATGCTGTTGCATCCGTCATTACCGCTTACAGTTAAATTCTCAACATTGAAAAGCAGATTGAATTTTTTATCGCTGATTTTTTTTAATTCTCCGTTGATTCTCATTCTTTTTATTTTAAAACTCCCCTCACTCAAAAATTTCTTATCAGCTACGGAAATTATCAGTTTAGGTTTTTCGGAAATGACCTTTCTTAACATGTATTCAAACACATATCCCTGTTCATCTGGATTTGAAATAAGAATTTTCTCGGCATCTATTTCAAATTCATATCCTTCCTTATAATCAAATCCGCGTATCTCAGTATAAAGAGGCTTCCACTCCGTTTCGCTACTCTCCCTTACCAGCAAACATTTGAATATCTTAACATCCTCGCATTCTGTATATCTTTCCGCAATGCTTAATCTGACAACAGGGCGGTTTTTTGAAATTACTTCTTTCAAAATATATTTAACGGAAGACCCGTCAGCCGGCGGATTATCTATGCTTATTTTATCCGTCAGTATTTCATAAACATATCCTTCTTCGTAATTAAATCCATCAATACTTCCGTAAAAATTCTGCCAGCTGCTTTCTTCGTCAAATCTGATTTGAAGACATTTTGCTTTTGTTATGCCCGTGCAGTCGGCTTTACGATAATTTACAAACATCTTTGTCTGTGAAATTAAATCATGCGCTATAATCAGAAACAATGCAGTGCAGGAGAGAATTAGTTTATATTTCATTTCGGTCAATTTAAAAATTTATTAATAAAATTATCATTCTATAATTTAGAATTAGTAGCTTAGAATAATTTGCTGCTGTTTCTGACGGAACAATAGACTTTATACATGCATTTTATATCTTTAATTTGCACTAAAACAGAATTATGCAAATCTCATCCGTAGGATTTGGATGTTACAGAACTGATATCAGTATTGACGAACATCAAAATGCATTGTCGCATGCTCTTGAAAACGGTATAAACGTAATCGATACTTCTGCAAATTATTTTAACGGCGGCAGTGAATTATTAGTTGGAAACGTACTTAATAAACTTGTCAATGATGGAAAAATTAAAAGAAAAAATATTCTGCTCGTTACAAAAGGCGGATATATTCAGGGTACTAATTACAGAAATGCGACTGAACTTGAAAAATCCGGTAAGCTGTTTTCCGGAACCGTAAAAATCCAGCCTGGACTTTGGCATTGCATTCATCCTGATTTTCTTGAATACCAGCTCACACTGCAATTTGAAAGACTAAAGCAGGATTATATCGACATTTATCTCCTTCATAATCCGGAATACTTTCTTCAAAAAGCAAAAGAGGATAAAACCGAAAAACAATCTGCCGCTGAAGAATATTATGACAGAATAAAAATGTCATTTGAATTCCTGGAATCAAAAGTCAAAGAAGGTAAAATTTTATCCTACGGAATTTCTTCTAATACATTTGTCGGATATTCTGAAAAATATGACTTTACGTCACTTGAAAAAGTTATTGACATTGCAGAAAGTATTTCTGCCGAAAATCATTTTCGTGCAATTCAGTTTCCTCTGAATCTGCTTGAATCAGGCGCATTGATAAAAAACCAATTGCAAAAGACCAGAACCCTGCTTGAACTGGCAAAGACAAAAAATCTTAAAGTGTTTATCAACCGTCCTTTGAATGCCATTACTTCAAAAGGACTTGTAAGATTTGCCGACTTTGAATCTGAAGCATTTGAAGAAAAAGATTTCATTAAAAAAATGAAACTCGTTTCTCTGATGGAAGAAGATTTATTAAACGAAAAAATAGAACATGAAAATATCAGCCGGGATGATAAAAAGCTGTTTAGTAATCTTTTAAATACCGGCAAGGTTATCTCGGAAAATTGGAAATTTTTCGGAAGCATTGAGCATTTTAATGACGTTATATCCCAGATCTTTGCTCCAAAAATTGACAGCATTATCAAGTCAATGAATGAAATTATTACTGATAACAGCATAAAGGAATTGACTGAAAAATATCTTAAAGAGTGTTATCTTCTGCTTAATTTAACCGGAAGATATTACAAAATCCGTGCTGCAAAAAGAAGCGCTTTTATTCATGGATTGATAAATAACTCTCTCGACAAGAAATATCATAACCTTACTTTGTCCCAAAAAACTTACCTTATCCTGAAATCAGTTACAGGTGTTGACTGTGTATTGACGGGAATGCGGAAAGAAAATTATGTAAACGATGCTTTAAAAATATTGAGTGAAAATAAAATTTCTAATGCTGAAAAAATAATTGAATATGTATCGAAGGAAGTTGAAAACGCCGGAACCTGACAATAAGAGTCCTATAAATAATAAAACCAAAATAATTATTGCCTCAGCCTTGTGCCTGTTGATGCTTTTGCTGATGACATTGTTTTTTTTCAGAAATCCTGACAACGGCAATTCTGACAATACTGTATTGAATTCAATTTCTACGGCTAAATTTAATTCAGACATTGATTCCATATTGTCAGTTTATGGAATTGAAAACAGCTGGATTAGAGATATTAAAAGTAAAATAAAAGAAACGGGAATTGACGGTAAAACTCTTTGGACAGCAAGAGAAATATTAATTCCTTCTGATCTGATGACAATCGAAATAAATTATGACATTTCAGGTTACATTAGAAAATATTCGCTGAAAGAAAAAGTAACCGAAGATCCAAAAAACAAAAACATTAAAATGCTGATTTCAAAAACTGATTCTGCTCAAACTGTAATTGCCGCTCTTAATTTTATTTATGCCGATACTCTAAAGAGAATTAAACCTTCGGTATGCATTATCCTCGACAGCATCGATTATATGCAGGTTGACGAAGCAGAAAATCTGCTTAATACAACCGAAAATGTTTCTCTGATTCTTCCTCTTAGAAATGACAAGGCAGATTATCAGTCAGTAATTTTGGAATCCGGAAAAGATTATATTATCGAATTGACTATTGGAGACGAAAACAACATAACCGCCGATGTCAAATCAGATATGAAAGATCTCACCTGGAAATCTAAAGTAAAATCAATTGCGCTGAATTTTCACAATGCATCCGGAATTGTATTTAAAAATCAGATTAATGACAAAGAATTCGTAAACAATGTTATAAAAGAATTTGAAAGCTATAAATTCAAAGTCTTTAATGAATCGATTTACAAAAAACAAATTAACGGAGAAAACAAAGTATATGCTCTGATTAATGATATTCGCAGTGATTCGGTAAGCAAATCAAATAAGCTTCTTTACAAAGTAAAGCTAAATCCGGCCGAATTTAACGAATATAAAACTGAAGCATATAAATTAAAAAAAGCAGGTTATAAATTTTTAAGTTTCAGAGAATTTACAAGTAAGCCTGATTCCGCTGACTTTAATTCAGAAAAAAAATAATTTTTATGAATCACAACGAACTGTATATGAATTATGCTTTGAAGGAAGCAGAAAAAGCATTTGATAAAAATGAAATTCCCGTAGGATGCATTATAGTATTCAGTAATACAATCATTGCAAAAGCTCACAATCAGGTGGAATCTCTCAAAGACCCGACAGCTCATGCTGAAATTCTTGCAATTACTTCGGCTTCTGAATATCTGCAGTCAAAACAATTGATCGGATGTTCGATGTATGTAACACTTGAACCCTGTGTAATGTGCGCAGGAGCAGTTGTGCATTCAAAAATAGAAAATGTTTTCTTCGGAGCTTTTGACAATAAAAGCGGAGCCTGCGGCAGCGTGTTTAACATTACAAACAACAAAGCTCTTAATCATAAGTGCAATGTGCTCGGTGGTATTCTTGACGATAAATGCGGAAGTATTTTAAAAAGTTTTTTTGACGTGAGAAGATAAATAATTATTCTTTGAATTAATCAAAAGATGTTCTGAAATTTTATTGGATATATTTACAAACTCTTCTATACTCACCGATTCTGCCCTCCTGCCGTAATCAAACTCAGGCTTGTAACCGGACAGTTCCGGATTTTGAAAAAAAGTTTTCAGGGAGTTGGAAAGAGTTTTCCTTCTTTGCCCGAAACTGCTTCTTACAAGATCCCTGAAAATCTCCTTGTTGATTATGCCGTAATTAATATTTGAAAAAGAAAGTCTTATTACTGATGATTCAACCTTCGGTTTAGGAAAAAAAGATCCCGGTGATACGTTAAATAAAATTTCCGGCTTGGAATTTACCTGTGTCTGAACTGCAAGTATTCCATATTCTTTACTGCCGGGTTTTGCTTTAAGTCTTTGCGCTACTTCCTTTTGCATCATCAAAACGGCTGTATCAATTTTATCGGCTGTATCAAACAGCTTAAAGAGGATTTCTGTCGTAATGTTGTATGGAATGTTTCCTATTATTTTTAATTTTTTTCCTTTCGGAAGAATATTAGTAAACTTGATCAGATCAAATTTCAGAAAATCGCAGTTAACAAGAATTAGCTTTTCTTTAAATTTGTCTTCAAGTTTAAGACAGATTGATTTATCCAATTCAACAGCAGTAAAATCAATATCAGGACTGAGGAAATGTTTTGTAAGAATACCTTGACCAGGACCTATCTCGATGACTGTGTCGTTTTTGCCGACATTAAGTGATTTTACAATTTTAAGCGCAATGTTTTCATCTACAAGAAAATTTTGCCCGAGAAATTTTTTCGGACGGTACTTTTCATATTTCTCTTTAATTGAAGGCAATTAATTTTAATTTGCAGGTTCCATTGTAAGAAGTTTAAGATTTACTCTTTTCAGCTCGTCAAAATCCACAGTTACTTTCTTGTAATCACCATTGAGCCAAATCCTCGACTGATCGCTGTAATTCTGATGAAGCGGCTGACCCGATTGTCCGGATGGAATTACTGACAGGTAATATTTTATTTCCGAAAGATCAGTTATCATTCTTAATGACGGACCCAGTACAACTTCAAAATCGGAATTATTCAAAACAGATGAAAAGCCGTACTCGAGATTATTCACCGTTGTTCCGCAGCCGCTTGTTTTAAAAGGTCCGATGTTAAGCTTTGCGCTCAAAGCCGCAATGCTTCCGAGAGGATGTCTCAATGTTACTTCATGCACTTCTCCCCAGCTCCAGTTATTCAAATCATTTCCATAAGACTGGATCAGTCCCGATACTGCATCATAAAAACTTTTTCTTAAAAGTTGATGCTTTTGAAATTCATTTTCAAATAAAATTGATGAATTTTTTTTCAGAAGTTTTGAAGTGTTCCTTACCGGTATGTTTTTAAGAAACAAATAATTCTCAAATAAGTCATTCCCAAGAATTTCTTTGTACAAATTTTTATAAAGTTCAGCTTCATATCTTGCAAACAATGTTGCAGCCTGTGAATTTATCTTAAATTCATAATCCCATTCCTTAAGCATCTTGATGTATTTTCGTATATCTTCGGTAAGATTAGATGAATCTCCAAAAGCTTGTAACAAATAACCGCAGAACTCCTTTGCCTGTATTGAATACACATCGTTTTGCATCAGTTTGAATTCATTTACTGACAATACCGGATAAGACTCTATCATGGTTTTAATTCTTTCAGCTCTGTAATGAGGTTCATACAGATTTGAAATATATTGTTTGAAATTTTTCTGCGGCTTATTGTTTGCTGTTACAATGTAATCTGATTCAGGATTTATTTCTTGCGGTAATTCGTCCGGCGGAATAAAACCTTTCCAATCCAATCCTTCTCCGGAAGGAAACAGAGCTCTTTCGGGTGAAGTCAGCCCGGCTCTGATAGGCACATACCCCGCAGCAAAGTAAGCGATATTGCCGGCAGTATCAGCATAAGTAAAATTCAATGCAGGCGAGCCGTAAGTCTTTAACGCTGTTCTAAAGTCATTCAGGTTTTGAGCATTGTTAATTTTATAAAATGTTTCTATTTCATCGCTGAACTCCGAGCCTGTCCACCTGAATGTCAAAATCTCATTTACTCCGGAATGAAATTTCTGTTTATTTGTAAATCCTGTCTTTTCAAGACCCGATATTACCGGTCCGAGAAAAGTGTGATATACCGTAATCACTAATTCATCCTGAACATCTTTAATCTTAATTGTTTCAACCGTGCTGTCAAGATCAAAAGATTCATTTCTGAAAATAAATTTTTTATTATTCGATGAATCCTTTTTCAGAATAAAAAAATCAGAATCGTCACACATCAGATTTGTAAGTCCCCATGATATCGCACCATTGTGACCGATTGCAATTCCGGGAATACCGGGAATTGAAAATCCGCAAACGTTATATTTTTTCTGGTTATCATACAGACTGACTTCATACCATTTTGAAGGAACCTGTAGAGTGAGATGTGGATCGTTTGCAAGCATTGGCTTTGAATTTTCCGTTCTGCTGCTGCCGACAACCCATGAGTTGCTTCCAACATGAGTACCTTCAAGACCAAAATCTTTTCTGAATCCGCATGACAAATCAAAATATCCCCTGCCAAGCTCATTTATTTTTAATCTGTCGATTTCATCATACAGGCTGCTGGTCTTTTTAAGCGAATCAATCTTTGTCTTCGACGCATCTTTGTTAACAATGTAAGGCGCATCTTCGGGATAATCCGGAAACAAATCCAATGCGCGTTCATATCCCAGTTTATTGACGATTTCACCAAACATAAAATCAGTGTACCAAGAAAGATTTAGCTCCCAACTCATGAGTTTTAAAAGCATGACCGAATGCTCGGGTTTCCAATCATCCGGTTTGTAATTCAGTATGTCGAATTCAAGCGGAAGCTGTTTTAAATTCTGAGTGATAAAATAATTAACCCCATTTGAGTATTCAGTCAGAATTGATTTTGATTTTACCGAAAGCCGGTTGTATATCACTTCCGAGTTTCTTTTAATCCCTATTGTCCTGAAAAGAATGTCGTAATCCTTAACACTAATTCCAAATATCTCCGACAATCTTCCTTCGGCAACTCTCCTCATTAAATCCATCTGCCATAGTCTGTCCTGTGCATGCATATATCCGAGAGCAAAGTACATGTCTGCTTCATTCTCGGCAAATATCATGGAAACGCCCTGCTCTGTTTTGTAAATGTTAATCTTGTCTGCAATACCTTTTACACTTATTATTCCGGACTCATCATAAAAAGATTTATGAGTAAGATTATTAAACAAAACACCGAGTGTAATTAAGACAACGAGAATCAGAAGTATCAGACCTAATATGATTTTGATCGTTGGACGCAATTTGATTTTATTAAATAATATTATTGCAAATTTTTGCGCGAATAAGTGAATAAACTTTATGAGTTACACCCTATTCACAAACTCAATATAATTAATCGGATTAAAAACGCAATTAAATAAATCTGTTACTTGAATTAAAAATATTATAAGTATATTTTATACAAAATAAAATTTTAATTACAATTATATGAAGTCAAAATTTTTCTGTATTTCATTTTCAATTATTGCAATTGCATTCTCATTATATTCCTGTTCGGGAAGCGTCTCGCCTGATTACGGAAAATATGAAAGTCTTCTTAAGGATCAGATGCAAACAATGCGAAACGTACTTAACGGAGCTCATTATAATGAATTCGTTTCACAGTATGTTGATCCATCTTACATTACAAAAGTAGGCGGAGTTGACAAGGTACTGCTTCAATTCGGCAGCAGACAGCAATCTCAGATGTATAATGCCTTATCCGTTGCAAGAAACATTTCACCGCTTTACAATGAATCAAAAAAAGAGATGACTTACGTAAGCGACGCACTTGTAAATCCGCTTGTCTTTAAGCTGATAAACGGGAAATGGTATATTATCGGAGACTGGTTTAAATATCAGTAATATTTTTACGAAATTTGTTGAAAAATCCCGTCATTAATCTCATGACGGGATTTCGATATAAAAAAAATTTTATTTTATCAGCAGCATCCGTTTCGTTTCAACAAAACCTTCTGCTTGAAGCTTGTAAAAATAAACTCCGCTCGAAAGTCCGCTTCCGTCAAAATTAACATCATAACTTCCGGCATTCATGACGCCGTTAACAATTTCTTCTATTAACTTACCCGATATGTCATATACTTTCAGGCTTGCGTTTCCCGTTACGGGAATTCCGAATTTAATGCTTGTATTAGGATTAAAAGGATTCGGAAAATTTTGTGACAGACTGTAACTGTTTGGAATTACCGAATTATAATTCACAACGGAAAGCAATGAGTTGTATTTATTCTTTGCAGCTATCGCATTTGCTTTCAGATCATTCAGATTATCTCCAGCTAACACGGCAAATACAATTGAAATCTCTTCTCCTGCAGGAATGGAATAAGGACCGCTGCCGACAACATGAGAAACGTCTCTTCCCGTTGTACCGCCTGCCTGCTGTCTGCCAATGCCTGAAGACAATGACTGAAACTTCTCCGTATCAGTAAATCCGTCATAAATATTCCAGGGATTTCCGGAAATGTTTTGCTCGTTGTCAATTGCCCAGTAGTGAACATTTGCCGCTGATAAAAGAGTTATCCCTGCATAAGTAGCAGGATTGTTGTCTGTTCTCCATATATACCCAAGTTGATTTACGGCATCCCAGTCGGCTCTGTTAAGTGCACCATTAACACCAATATCCCAATCGGAAAATAATCCCGCATAAAAATTAGTAATTGTGCTTGAAGTCGTATTTTTTATTCTGTATTTCATCATGATGTAATCTTCATCGACGGGATTAATGAATTCATAACAGCTGTAGTTTACTTCAATGCCGATCTTAGTCGAACCGGCTCCGTCATCATTAAATTTAGAATTTCCATCCTGATTAGAAATTATTCCCGGCTCGGTAATCTGAAAAGGAATAATTGAGGTAAAGTCATTATTCTGAGTTGATCCTGAACTTCCCCGCGCTACATCAGAAACTTTCGTTGACGATACTGCGCAAATCAACGCTCCTTCGTAAGTTAGATTTTCGCCATTATTGTATTTAAATCCTACTCCCTGTGTATTGTTTGGGAAATCATTAAATCCAAAATGACCTTTGCTGTTGATTGTAGTCGTAATTTTATTGATTCCCATGTTGAAATAACTCGGATTTATTACAACTGTAAAATACTCAAAGTCGGTATAGCTTCCGTCAGTGTAATTCAGTTTGAATTCAACAATTGTATTTGTAGGAGCCGTTCCGTTTATTCTTACTTTGAACGGACTTGAATTGTTGTTAGCTGTTCCAAGTGTTGGAATTGCACCGAGGGTCGAAGAAGAATTTAAAATTGCAACTGCAGTTGAAGTTGTAGAAATCTGTACATTGCAGTTTGAAGTTGCGTCCAAATAATTTCTGAATGTTCCCGCTATATTTATTGTATCATTCGGCTGAGGTACATTATTGTTGCCGTCGGTAATAGAATATGAAATAATTCTTACAGCGGGTGAGTTTACAGTCAGCGCTCTGTGCATGTTAATTCTGCCTTTACCCAGCTTGCCTGCATAAGAAGGATTGATGCCGTCAATGTTATCGCAGGTCACTCTTATTTTTTCTCCTACCTGCATTGCAGTATAGGTTGGGAATTGAGATTTAACAATTGCGCATGTACCGGCAGTTATTGGTGAAGCCATTGATGTTCCGTCAAAATTAGCATAAGAATTATTATAAAGAGTGCTGTATATACCGGAACCCGGAGCGCAAACATCGATATTGATTCCGTAATTGGAAAAACCTGATTTTAAATCTGAAGAAGTTGTGGATGCAACATTAAGCACATATTTATAACCTGCAGGGAAAAAATTTCCGCTGGATGAATTGTTTCCCGCCGCACAAACTACAAGAGCATTTTTGTTAATGGTTGCATAAGTAATTACATCCTGCTCAAACTGTCCACCGCCGGTTCCTCCCCATGAACAATTAATCACTGCACATCCTTTATCTGCGGCATATTTAACTCCTTCATAGCCGGTAATTATCAAAGCCGTACCGCCTGCACCGCGAGTATCATTGTCAGCAGCAGTTTTTACGCCGAGTAGTTTGCATTTAAATCCCGGACCTGCAACTCCGGTTCCGTTATCGGTAACAGCCGATGCATCTCCGGAGACATGCGAGCCGTGATTTGTATTTGATCCGCTGCACATCGGATTATTATCGGGTACAATATTTGTATAATCCGCACCGCCAAAATCCCATCCTCTGAAATTATCTACATAACCGTCGGCGTCGTCATCAACTCCGTTTATCGGATCGGCATAATTATATTTAATATTTGCAGCAAGATCCGGATGATCCCAATCGGTACCAGTATCGACAATTCCAATTACTACATTGGTATCACCTCTCTGAATGTCCCATCCTGCAGGAGCTTGAATTTTGTTTATGAAATATTGGCTGCCGATAGAAGGATCATTAGGAGTGTAACATGTTTTCTGTATATATTTCGGCTGAGCATATTCAAATTCGCCCGTTGCATACAATTCATTAACGGCATCTTCTACCGAAACCGAAGAGTTGTATTTTACGACATATATCAAAGACAGATCGGAATATCTTTCTCCGCTTTGAGAAAATTCCTGAGCCGGCTTAACTGCATCAGGAAAAATTTTTACAATGCCGGCATTCAAATCTCCGAGTGTTTTATTAACAGCTGGAATGAAAAGCTGATCCAGTCCTGCAAGATTTCTGTTTTTTTCCTTAAGCTTTACAATTACGGTATTGCTCATGTAATCTGTTTCGGTCAGTCCTCCCGGCATTTTGAAATAACTATTACCGTCTTCAGACTGCATTTTCATTTCAGGATTAATGAATGAAAAGAAAACTGAAGAAGCAAAGAACAAAAGCAGAAAATATTTTACGGCTTTAATTTTTGTTTTCATACTTGATATGGATAATTAATAATTGGAATTTTAAAATTGCTGCTAAACTAATTCGTATTCTGCAAAGAAAAAAGCTACTTCCTTAATTCCGTTTGCCTCTGAGTCCGAGCCGTGAACGGCATTTTCGGATTTGGAATCCGCATAAAGTTTTCTTATTGTTCCTTCCTCTGCTTCAGCTGGATCAGTAGCTCCGATGAGCTTTCTATAATCGGCAACTGCATTTTCTTTTTCGAGCGCAATTACAACTACCGGTCCGGAAGTCATAAATGTACATAATTCTTTGTAAAATGGTCTTTCCTTGTGGATTTCATAAAATTTTCCCGCATCGGAATCTGATAAAAAAATCATTTTCATGCCAAGGATTCTGAATCCTGCATCTGAAATTTTTTGTATGATACTACCCTGTATTTTTTTTCTTACTGCATCGGGTTTAATTATGCATAGAGTACGCTGGTTCAATTATTTTCCTTTCTGATTAAATTAAATTATTATGTTAAAATTAATATTTCAGTATCCCACGCTTCCTTTAGGAGGTTCTTGTGTTTCAGATGAAGTTTCCGTCGGAGCTGAATAATGAAAGATATTACATTTTTTCTGATTGAATTTTTTTATGATAATGTCAGTTGTGGCGGGACATGTTCCGTTGCTTTTCAATCCGGTAACAGTGCAGACACTTGTTTCTTCGACGCCTTCCGGCATGAGAAAATACTCAACAGGAAAATCAAAATCATTATCAGAGTATAGAAGATCCATGAATTTTCCCCAGATAGGCGCGGCAGCGCGGCCTCCCTGTCCGTATGAACCACCGAATTTAATCCGTGCATCATCAAAGCCGAGCCATACTCCTGCTACAAATTGCGGAGTATAGCCGACAAACCAGGCATCGGTATAGTTTTGCGTGGTGCCTGTTTTGCCGGCAGCAGGTCTGTGAAAATACTGTCGAATACTCTGAGCAGTTCCGTAATCTATTACATCTTCCATCATATCGCTCATAATATATGCGCACTCTTCGCTGAGTATTTCTTTAGTTTCCGGAATTAGGTCTTCAATGATCGTTCCGTTTCTGTCTTCAATTTTAATTATCGGCAGAGGTTCCACCCAAATGCCTTCATTTGCAAAAGTTCCGTATGCATTTGTCATTTCAAGAGGTGTAACTTCACCAACTCCAAGCGCAAGTGAAAGTACATTTGGTAAATCGGATTTTATTCCCATTTTGTGAGCAAGATCGATAACCTGATTCATCGGAGCTATTTCCATTGCCGTTCTGACAGCGACAACATTAATTGATTTTGCAATTCCGTCTCTCATGGTAACGCTTCCGCCGGTTCCGCCGCCTTTTGGCGACCAGACATTACCGCCTATGTTTATTGATATTGGATCATTTGAAATTAAAAATCCCGGCGAGTAGCCATTGTTGATTGCCGTTGCATATACAAACGGTTTAAATGAAGAACCAGGCTGTCGCTTTATCTGTGTTGCATGATTTAATCCGTATTTGAAATTCACAAAAGGGTTCGCTCCGATCATTGCCTTAATTTCCCCTGTTTTCGGATTCATAACTACCATGCCAACCTGCACGAGTGATGTCAGCATTTTTACCGAATCAATAAAATCTTTATTGCTTTTCATTTTGTTAAAAATCTTTTCTCTTTCGCTTTCAGAACCTGCGCTCTTATATTGATCGGACATCCTGATATTTCTGTTTATTGCATCATTAAGAATTGATTTGTTTGAGTTCCAGTTCCAGTAAGAATTAAATGACTTCTGAAATGGACCAAGCAATGACTTTACGGCATCGACAGCATGCTTTTGAAATCTGGAATCGAGAGTAGTATATACTTTTAATCCGTCTCTGTATAAATCAAATCCGTATTTCTCTGCTTTCTTTTCCATTATTTGTCTGACATATTCGGAAAATTGTGGTGCAGGAGAATTAAAGTTTCCGTAGTTTTTATTTAGACTGATTTTCAAAGGATCGTTCATTGTAAGATCAAGCTGTTCTTTTGTGATAAAATCAGATTCATACATTCCTTCGAGTACAAGGTTTCTTCTTTTAAGCGCAGCATCCGGATTATCCACAGGATCATAATTTGAAGGCGATTTCAAAACACCGACAAGAATTGCGCTTTCATCGAGGTCAAGATCCTTTGAGCTTTTATTAAAATAAGTCTGAGCGGCTGCTTCGACTCCGTATGCGCCTTTGCCGAAATAAACGGTATTGAGATAATAAGCAAGGATTTCTTCTTTTGTATAAGTCCTTTCTATCTGAACGGCTGTCATGGCTTCACGGAGTTTTCTGTTGAGAGAAATCTCGTTTCCAATGTCTTTATACAAATTTCTCGCAAGCTGTTGTGTAATTGTCGAAGCGCCTTCTTTGGTAAGGCTTCCCTTCAGTAGATTTTTAAAAAATGCTTTTGCGATTCTGTCAATATCCACTCCCCAATGATCATAAAATTTTCTATCCTCGGTTGCAATAAGCGCTTGAATCATTACTGGCGGTATATTGTCAAGAGTTACCTTTGTTCTGTTTTTCAGAAAAAACTTATCTATTAATTCACCGTCGGAGGAATAAACTTTAGTAGCTTCTTCCAGCTTGGGATTTTCAAGTTCCGCCAATGACGGGAGGGTTTGCGAAAGATAAATCAGATATCCGGCAAGGGTTGCAATTACGGCAATAGTTATGATGACGAGAGTTCTAAACACCTTGCTCTCATTTTTCTTTTTGTTAAGCTTCTTTTGCCTGAATTTCTTGTCCGAAAAATATTTGCTTAATTCGTCTTCGCTGTATTTGTTTTTTTTACTCAATTAATTTTTTATATGTAACACCATAATTTTAACAGAATAATTAAGCTGAAAATTTCTTCAGCTCAAAAGTCTGCTCCCTGAAAACGCCATAAGTATAATAATCAATCCAATCCCCAAGATTCACATAATATCCGTTATTTATATTCTGAACATGAGGAATATGCCTGTGTCCCATAATGACATAATCAAAACCTTCACGAATTTTCTTTTCCGCAAAATCCTTCATGCCGTCTTTTTCGGAATAATCTTTTTCGTTTGTATGACTTCTTGATGTTTCGGATGTACTTTTTGCGAGTCGTATTCCTATATCAGGATGAAGTAAAGAATACAATTTCTGACAGGTTTTATTTCTTAAAATTTTTTTTATAAATCTGTATCCAGAATCATTGTATGCAAAACCATCACCGTGATGTATGAAAAACTTTTTACCGTTAATTTCCCTGATAATTTCGTTATGACATATTTCTATTCCGAATTCATCTTTAAAAAAATTACCTCTCCAGAAATCATGATTGCCGGCAAGGTAATTAATTTTAATTCCGGATTCGACAAGTTCGGAAATTTTTGCAAACAGTCTGTAAAATCCTTTCGGAACTACATATCTGTATTCAATCCAGCAATCAAAAAGATCTCCGACAATAAAGATCTCTTCTGCTTTTTCCTTAACACTATCAAAAAAATTTACAACAGCTTTTTCTTTGAATTTTTCCTTTTCAGCAGATTCAAGTCCCAGATGTATATCTGAAATAAAATAAAAGGAATCATTCATTAAGCAGGAATAAGATATTTACTTAATCCTTATCTTTACCGAAAATTGTTTATTTGCAAGCTTGCAAACGCCATCGGAAACTGTGCAATAACCATATCCAACAGTTCCTGAAACAGTAAGAGAGCTTCCAGGCGCTGCATCTGAAGGAACGGTAAAATTATATCTTACTTTTGAACCATCAATATAATCACCGTCTCCGCCGCTGTAATCCTGCACACCATTTCCCTGAATATTTCCGGAAGTGATTTCAATAGTTACTCCGGGATCTTTAGGAATTTTAACCTTTGAACCGGTTTTAAAACTTATGGTTATAACACCCGATTCACCGGGACTAAATGATTTTTTATTTACAGAAGCAGACACTCCAGGTGCATCTTTAGCATATATTTCACCTAAACCGGATATGCTGCAGAGAAATAAAACTAAAAGTAAAATTATTGAAAATTTTACGGAAAAGCGATTTTTTAACAATTTTTACTCCTTTAAATAATGTGTTTTGAAAATATAATTAAATTGGTTTTTTATACAAAGACAAAACCTAATCAAAAAGGTCTTGTAAACTCAACTAAAAACCAGCCAGAAATAGTATTAAAGTTGACAGTTTTTTTATCCGGTAATTTTAGTATCTGCTGATCATAAATTCATCATCATTACCGTTTGAAACGACAACCGGTGATTCTATATGAGCATAAGCATTGTGATTATGAATGCTTTCAAAATTTTCAGCTTCTACACTGTACCATGTTATGTTTTTATTAAGCTTTAATTTTACGACAACATTTCGGACAAGGTCTTCGACAAAAACAGGATTATCATAAGCTCTTTCGGTTACTTGCTTTTCGTCTTCACGCTTAAGAAGTGCATACAGTTCTGAACTTGCGCTCGATTCGACGATTTCGATAATATCTTCAATCCAGACAGTATCTCTGAATCTGACTGACACGGTAACTTCACCGCGCTGATTATGAGCTCCGTATTTTGAAATATTTTTTGAACAAGGGCAAAGGGTTGTAACCGGAACTTTCACGGTGAGTATGAAATCCTTCTTCTTTTTATTTTTCATTGCGTGAAATTTAGCCTTATAATCAAGCAAAGAATGCTTTTGACTTACGGGAGCTTTTTTATCTTTGAAATAAGGAAATTCAATTTCTATATGGGAAACTTTTGCATGAAGACGATCGAGCATTTCATCTAGAATGGAGTCTATGGTATCCACATGCATTTCTCTGTTTTCGCACTGAAGTATTTCTACAAACCTACTCATGTGCGTTCCTTTAAATTCCTGAGGAAGGTCCACCGTCATTGAAACAGAAGCAATAGTGTGTTGTATTTCATTATCTTTGTCTTTAACGGCAATGGGATACTTCAAGCCTTTTACTCCGACTTTATCAATTGGTATGTTGCGCATGTCCGCCTGATTTTGAGTATCGGGCAGAGCAGTTTTACCGGTAATGGATTTGTTCAAATTAAATATTTAAGTTTTACTCTGAGCCAATATTAACTTCAGAATACAAAAAAAGATTTCATTTTTTTATTTCTTTAACATCGGGATAATAAGTGCAATCAAGATTTAAAAAAAATACTTCATTATCATAACTTAGTACTTTATCCCAGATAAATTTTCTGTCGGTATGCGGCAACTCATAATTGTGAAAATTATCAGGATGAATGAAATAATGAGTTCCTTCCGCACATGGCAAAGGAAGTTCGTTATGGAGTTTCGCATATTTCATTAAAAAGATCATAATACTGCCTGTTCCCGGAAAATTCTTTTCAGTTAAAATTCCAATCAGCTTCCAGTCCTCATTTTTTGTTACAAGCCTGCATTCCTCAAATGCTTCTCTTACAGCACAAGCATCCGGAGATTCGGCAGAAGGTAAATCGAGCTTTCCGCCCGGAGGCGAATATAGATCCTTGTTCGGATTTTTTAATCTTTTTTGAAGAAGATATTCACCTTTCTGATTTTTTATATAAAGCAGTGTAGCTAATTTCATAAATCCGGTTTCTTTTTTCCTTCATCGCCAAATCCAAACTGAAGTTTTGATTTTTTGAATACTGTTTTTTCTTTTTCGGATTCTTCCTGAGTTTTTTCTCCATGGGTTTTTTCAGTAAGAACCGAATCAGTATGTTCGGAGATTTCCTCAGTTTTTCCGGAATCAATTTTTATTTTGAGAGATTTTTCTTTTAACTCTTTGCTGATCTTACCGGCAGGATCGGATTCCTTTGAAGTCTGGAATTCGGTAAGAGCATCCTGTTCCTCTTCAAGATCTTCAAGCAGGTTTAAATCATCTTCCAGTGATGAAATTTCTTTTGGCATTACATCGCCTGTTTTAACCTCTTTTCTTTCTTTTTCAAAATCTTCTTCCTTTTTACCTTTTATGGTAAACTCGCCTTCGCCAAGATAAATCTCGGTAGTGTCCGTATAATCAACAAATATTTCGGGTTTTACATCTTCTAGTTCTTTATTTTCTAAATTAATGCTGTCAACCCTGCTTCTCATCAAATACTTTTCTTTAAATTCAAAATATTTTCCTTCTTTGTAAATCCTGTTTGCGATTTCCGTCAATCTGTTTGGATTAACTGTATCAGATACATTGACTATTTTATTTTCACATACTGCTTTTTCACCTTTAATGAACACGTCTGAAATATCATTTACGGAAAGATTATTAATCATAAACTCGCAGAGAAGTTCTTGATTAAGTTCCGGCATAGTAAGGCGGTTTCTCAGGTCATCGAGATTGAATAAAACAAAGTCCGCTGATTTATTTCGTTCAATGCTTCCGGTTAAATTTGAAACGCCGAAAAAAAATGATGGGTAAAGAATAGCTGTCTTTATAAGACTTTCAAATTTCATAATTCCTTTGCCAAGCATGAGGGAAAGAGTTTTAAGTTCGGCTAAAATATTATTCCCTGTTAAGCCGGTTCCTATCATAATTTTAATACCGGACATTAATAATTCATCAAGGTCAGGTTTTTTATCAGAGAGATTCAGATAATCCGAAGGACAAATCAGTACATAAGCATTTTTCTTTTTGAGGAATTCTATTTCCGAAGAATTTAATATAACAGGATTTACAATTACGGAATTTGATGAAATCATTTCCATGTCTGCAAGTACGTTAATAAATCTTTTCCCGAAATCCTTTTTTACGGCTTCAAATGTTTTACTTGAAAGCGAAGCTTCAATGAACAGCTTCATGCTTTTATCTCCGGCCGCTTTTTTCATTGAAGAAAGAGAATAATTGTTTATTTCATCATCTGTTTTAAAACCAACTGAAATAAACTTCTCATCGGGGATATTTTCCGGAATTAAAGTATAATCAAAAAAAACAAGATTAAAGTACTGCTTTATCCAGTTACGATCAGCAAAGTTTTTGTTTATAAATTCTTCAGGAAAAGATTTGCTGTTTTCAGAAATGAATAATTCGCCGTTGAGTAAAGAAACGGCATAACTTATATTAAGCAGATCATAAACAAAATCCGAATTTTCATTTGAAGATAAAAATCTGTCGATAGATTTTAAAGATACCCATGAGTTAATATTCTCATAACTGCATTTTTTAAAAAAAACTTTATTGAATGAATATGAGGAGACAAGTCTAGAGTTAAAGAAACCCGGAAACACCAATTTATCCTGTGCATCAATAATTTCGGCATCCGGATATTTAATTAAAAATTCCTTCTCGCTGAATTTTTTATCTTTGTCAACGAGTGAAATCTTTCCGTTTCGTATAACAATATTAAAAAATCCGGCGCTTTTATTTCTGTCAAGAGTTACAACCAGTCCATTTTTAATAACGATAAGCTTATCCATTGAAAAAAAAATTATAAATCTTCTATTATGAATTTTTCATTTAAATAAAACTCACTGTCATAAAGTTTATTTACATCATCTTTAAACAATGCATACTGAAACCCTTCTCTTACGCTATAAGCTCCCGTTTCTCCTTTAACATTTAATGCAATGAAACCAACCTGATAAATATGATCCCGATTAATATCCGACAGAAGATTCAGTTTATATACTCTTTCGCAAGCCAGTTTACAGGCTTCCAACGGGGATTTCCCATTTCTCATTAATTCTACTATAAGAAAGCTGCCGCAAGCTCTGATACATTCCTCTCCTCTTCCTGTGGAAGCTGCGCCTCCTACTTCACCGTCAACATAAAGTCCCGAACCGATAATCGGACTGTCGCCGACTCTACCATGAAGTTTCCATGCCATACCGCTTGTAGTGCATGCGGCTGAAACATGACCATCGGAATCTATTGCCACCATTCCTATCGTATCGTGATTACCGTCTTTATTGATTTCGGATAGTTTTTCTTTTTTCAGAAAATCATCAGTATGAATCTCCATTGCTTTTCGTGAACCTGAAGCTTTCCATTCTCTAAATCTTCTGATTGATTCTTCAGTCAGAAGATTTTCAGGTTTGAATCCCTTTTTTAATGCAAAGTCATAAGCTCCGTCTGCGGCAAGGATTGTATGTTCGGTATCTTCAAGGACTTTTCTTGCAAGGCATATAGGGTTATGGATATTTTCGACAAAAATTACCGAGCCGATTCTTGCTCTCCAGTCCATTATTGCTGCATCGAGAGATACCACTCCTCTTTCGTCGGGAAGTCCTCCGTAACCTACTGAAAGAACTTTCGGATCATCTTCGGCTACTTTTACTCCCATCTCCACAGCATCGAGAGAGTTTCCTCCGTTTTTTAAAATCTTGAAAGCGGCTTCATTTGCTTCGAGTCCGTGTTTCCATGTTGATATTACTACTGGTTTCATTTTATACAATTGATATTAAAGATGTTCTGAAATAATTTCAAAAGTTTTGTCAAATCTATACTGAATATTCATGTGACCGTCGTTAAATTCTTCGTGAATGTAACTTATATTATTTTTTTTAAGTTTATTGCAGAAAATTCTTGCTCCGCAATGCAGGTTATATTCATCATATATCCCTGCATCCAAATAAATCAAATTTAGTTGTCGCAAATTATTTTTATACTTATCAATCATTCTTACCGGATCATGCTTTAGCCATAAATTAAAAACCTTGTTATCCATTTCACCCGTACAGATATCAAAAGGGAGATTAAAATTATATCCTTTAGTTTTTATACCTGCAGGATTGGGAGAATAACAACTTGACATACCGATTATGTTCAGTATGTTAAAAAAATACTTTGGTTTTGGCTGCTTATAATTAATTTCATTTTTTACAAAATGCGCCACTGCATTATGACCTTTTCCGTAATGCTCTATATCCGTAATAAATTGGGGAAAATCAGGTTTGTAGCAATATTCAAAATACATATCACCTGCGGTAGAGCACAAGTGACCGAACACTTCGGGATTTTTCATTGCGAGGACAACAGAGCCATAACCTCCGCTGGATTTACCGCAAATAGCTCTGCTGTTTTTATGTTGAATGGTTTTGTATTTGCCGTCAATGTATGGTATAAGTTCTTTTATGATATAATCTTCGTACCGTCCTGTCCCGGAGGAATTAATAAACTGACTGCCTCCATATTTAGTAATGCAATCGGGCATTACGACAATCATTTCTTTAATTTTTCTGGTAGTAATTAATCGGTCAAGTCTTTGCTGAATATTTTCTGAAAGAAAGTTGATGTTCATATTCATCTGTCCTTTACCGGTAAATCCCGAGAGAAGATAGACTACGGGAAATCGTTTTCCTGAACTGAAATATGAGTGAGGCAAATACACGGGAAAATCCCTGGAAGCCGGATCACCGAGAGGATTATTTTTCAGAATTTTGCTGTCAAATGTTTCAAGTATAACTGATCCTTTTTTATTCAATTAAGTTATATTTATTTTTTAGAATTATTCGGAAAGTTAATTATACAGATCATCTTTAACGGTTATTTTTATGTTTTTAATTTCACCGGGTATTACTTTGACCTTAAATCCGCAATATTCCACAATGGATGCTTCATCAGTTCCCAAAAATCGATTATTAACTGCATAGCTGAATGCCTTCATCAGGATATCATATCTAAATGCCTGCGGAGTCTGGGCAAATCTTATATTTTTTCTGTCAATTGTTTTTTGAATTAATTCATTTCCGTTTACCAATTTCAGGGTATCCGAAACAGGAAGACCCAAAATTACACACCGGTGTTTTTTGGCAGCTGAAATTAACTCCTTAATTTTTTTTACCGATATAAAAGGTCTCACAGCATCATGGACAATAATTATGTCATTACTTATGCAATGTAAATTTTGCAAAGCGTTAAATACGGAATGTTGTCTTTGTACTCCTCCTTCAACTATTTTTTTAACTTTACCGAAACCGTATTTAGAAATAATTTTCATTGTTCTCGATAAATAGTCTTTATGCACTGATACAATTATCTCATCCACGGAATTAACGGCATGAAACTTGCTTAAAGTAATGGCAATGATTTCGGTCCGGTTTATTTTACTGAATTGTTTTGGCAATTTACTGCCGAATCTGCTTCCAATACCCGAAGCCGGAATTATTACTTTTACTTTATTTCTCAAATGCAAAGAATATATAGTTAAAAAGCTTTAACATAAATAAAATATAAAATTTATTGATGCTTTTCAGATTAATAAGAAATCTATAAAAAAAGAAATCCGGATTTAAGCAGCAATCCGGACTAAAAAATTTCTGAATATCATATAAATTACACAATCATCATGGCATCTCCATAGCTGTAGAATCTGTATTTTTCTTTTACAGCTTTTTTATATGCCTTCATAATTACATCACGGTCGGCAAGAGCGCAAGCAAGCATAAGCAGAGTGCTTTGAGGGAGGTGGAAGTTTGTAATAAGTTTATCCACAATCCTTAAAGTCTGAGGCGGATGAATGAATCTGTCAGTCCAGCCTTTACCCCATCTTACATGTCGGCTTGTGATAACATTTGTTTCCAGGACCCTTGCAACCGAAGTTCCGACAGCAATAACTTTCTTTTTCTTAGAAATTGAATTGTTAATAATATCTGCTGTTTCCTGAGTCATTTCATAATATTCTGAATCCATCCTGTGTTTTGATAAATCTTCAACTTCAACAAGTCTGAAAGTGCCAAGGCCGATATGGAGAGTAATATAAACTATTTTGACTCCTTTGTTTTCAATTTTTTTCAATAGGTCTTTTGTAAAATGAAGTCCGGCGGTAGGCGCTGCAACCGAGCCGACACTTTTGGCATAGACTGTTTGATAATCTTCCTTATCTTTTTCGGTAGAATCTCTTTTAATGTAAGGTGGCAAAGGAGTTTTTCCGAGTTTCTCAATATACTTTGAAAAATCACCGGAATAATTAAATCTGACTATTCTGCCACGTGAAGTGGTATTATCAATAACTTCACAGAAAAGATTTTTAGTAAAGAAAATTCTGTTTCCGATTCTGACTTTTCTTGCCGGATCCACCACAACATCCCAAATATTTTCTTCGGAGGATAACTGTCTTAACAAGAAAACTTCGATCTTAGCTTTAGTTTTTTCCTTAGTTCCGTACAACCTTGCATTAAAAACTTTTGAATCGTTTAGGACTAAAACGTCACCTGCATTCATGTAGTTAATGACATCCTTGAATTTATTTGTTTCCAGTTCACCCGTTTCCTTATTTACAACCATAAGTTTACACATATCTCTTGGGTTTTTGGGAACCTTAGCTATTAAATTTTTAGGTATCGGGTACTTAAATTGTGATAGTTTCATTTAATAAAATATTTTTACAAAAAAAAATTTTTTCACTCACACAACATAAATGTTGTTTCACTCACACAACATAAATGTTGTTTCACTCTCACAACATAAATGTTGTTTCACTCTCACAACATAAATGTTGTTTCACTCTCACAACATAAATGTTGTTTCACTCTCACAACATAAATGTTGTTTCACTCTCACAACATAAATGTTGTCTCACTCTCACAACATAAATGTTGTCTCACTCACAAACAATAAAATGCATTCATACCGGCGTAAACTGCCGACTTTCCAAGTTCTTCCTCTATCCTGAGCAGCCTGTTATACTTTGCTATCCTGTCTGTTCTTGATAGAGAACCCGTTTTTATCTGTCCGGCATTTGTGGCAACGGCAATATCCGAAATCGTGGTATCTTCCGTTTCACCGCTTCTGTGACTTATTACATTTGTATATTTATGAGTCTTTGCAAGTTCGATTGCATTGAATGTTTCCGTAAGTGTACCAATCTGATTTACTTTTATCAGTATGGAATTTGCTATTTTCTTTTCAATGCCTTTATTTAAAATTTCTGTATTTGTTACAAACAGGTCATCTCCTACAAGCTGAATTTTTTTCCCAAGCGCATCGGTAATTAACTTCCAGCCGCCCCAGTCATTTTCTGCCATCCCGTCTTCAATACTTAATATTGGAAAATCCTTTACAAGCTTTTCATACATTTTGACCATAGCTTCAGGAGTTTTATCGGGTATGTGAGATTTATAAAAATTATATTTCCCGTTTCTCCACATTTCGCTTGATGCAACGTCAAGTCCAAGATAAACATCCTTTCCGGCTTTATAACCGGCGTTGTCTATTGCCTTCATGATAACTTCGATTGCTTCCTCGTTTGATTTAAGATTTGGCGCAAATCCACCTTCATCTCCGACGTTAGTATTGTAGTTCATTTTATGAAGCACATTTCTCAGCGCATGAAAAATTTCAGCTCCGCATCTCAGCGCATCAGAAAAACTTTTTGCGCCTGCCGGAATAATCATGAATTCCTGAAAATCAACCGTGTTATCTGCATGCTTACCACCGTTGATGATGTTCATCATAGGAACAGGAAGAGTCTTTGCGTTTATTCCTCCGAGATATTTATAAAGAGGCAGCTTTAGATAGTTAGCTGATGCATGGGCAGCAGCCATTGACACACTGAGCAGAGCATTTGCGCCAAGTTTAGATTTGTTGGATGTACCGTCAAGTTTAATGATAAGGTCATCAATTTCCATCTGATTCATGCAGTTCATTCCTGCAATTTTCTTGGCAATGACTTTATTTACATTACCGACAGCTTTAAGAACACCTTTACCGTTGTATCGCTTTTTATCGCCGTCGCGCAGCTCTACTGCTTCTCTTTCACCTGTTGAAGCGCCGGAAGGAACGGCAGCTCTGCCGACAGTGCCGTCGGATAGTGTAACTTCTGTTTCTATTGTAGGATTTCCTCTTGAATCTATAATTTCCCTAGCGTGGGTTTTGACTATTACTGGCATGTATTAATTTTGTGGTTAAAAGACGATAAAAATAAAGTATATTTAATGTGAAAGCAATTCAAAATTTATTATAGTCTGCAGTTTTTTCATTGAGAGAATTTAATATTTTTCAAAAACTTGAAACATCTTTCAATGATACCAAAAAATCTTTTATTTATATTGTATGATAAAATCAAAGTATCCATTAACTAAATCCTTGCTGGAGTGTTTTTTATGAAGAAATTAATTTCTAAAAAAATAATTCAGCCGGTGACAGAGTTAGCAGAAAGCGGAAAACTATCAGGAATATTGCTTCTAATATGTACGGTGATTTCGTTAATTTTATCAAACTTCCTGCTTGGAGAAAGATATGTTTATTTCTGGCAAAATAAAATAGGTATTGAGCTTTTCAGCAAAACTATTGAGCATTGGATAAACGACGGATTGATGGCTGTATTTTTTCTACTTGTGGGGCTTGAAATAAAACGAGAATTAATTTCCGGAGAGTTATCCAATATAAAAAGTTCTATTCTTCCTGTAATAGCCGCTTTAGGAGGAGTGATGATGCCGTCTTTGATTTACATATTTTTTACGAGCGGTACTGCATATATGGACGGATGGGCAATTCCATCGGCAACCGACATTGCTTTCTCTTTGGGAATTTTAACAATACTTGGAGACAGAGTTCCGGCATCTCTTAAAATTATACTTACTGCGTTGGCAATAATAGATGATCTGGCTGCAATAATAATTATTGCGGTATTTTACACTGCTTCATTGAATTTTATTTATTTAATATTTGCGTTGATTACAACTGCTGTTTTGATTGCATTAAACAGATTAAAAGTCGATATGCTTGTGTTCTATTTTATTGCCGGAATACTGCTTTGGTTTTTTATTTTAAAATCAGGCGTACATGCTACGATTGCAGGTGTAATACTGGCATTTACAATTCCTTTTCATTCAATTGAAAAACTTGAGCACAACTTGATAAAGCCGGTCAATTATTTTATACTTCCTTTGTTTGCTTTGGTTAGTACTGCAATACCAATGAATAAGGAAAGTCTGGATTTTATTTTTACCCCGCTGGGTCCGGCGGTTGTTTTAGGATTGTTAATTGGAAAACCTGCCGGCATTACATTATTTACTTATCTTTCATCAAAGCTTAACATTGTTTCGATTTCAAAGGAGCTAAAGTTCAGACATATACTGGGACTGGGTTTTATAGCGGGGATAGGATTTACAATGTCAATTTTCATTACAAATTTATCTTTTGAAGAAAATGAAATTGTAAACAAAGGAAAGCTTGCTGTTTTAACGGGTTCGTTATTATCGGCAGTTTCGGGAATCCTGATTTTAAGGTCGGACAAAAGTAATCAAAAAATAACGCAGACTTTTGAAAGTTAAAGAAAATGTATTTTCGGTGTTTTTTGATTGCAGTTTTTCTGCGTAGGTTAAAGTCTGCGTTATAAACTACAAAAATTTAAGAACTGAAGTATCTTTAAATACTGAGTAAACATAATCTGAATACACCAGCATGGCAAATGGTAAATTCTTCAGTTTGTGAAACGTCAATGTTAAGGATAAAAAATTCAAGAATTATCTGAAAGGATCTCAGTATTTCAAGATATTCACGACAACTTTTCGGAATTCTTCTTTACTCATTATGCTGTCACATCCGGCTGAATGAAATTTTTTTAAATCTACCAAACCCGAATAGACTGAAATGATTTTTTTGCCGGCAGTACCGGTATTAGCTCTGATCTTTTTTATAAAATCAGCCGCATCGAAATTACTGATATCAAGATCCAGAATTATAAAGCTAAGATCGCTTGAAGCAGATTCAGTCATAGCAGATTCAATATCAACAGCTTCTATAATGCTGACTTGACAGTTTAATTTAGTCAGCGTGAGAGCAGAAATTTTAATAATTCCGTTGAGCTCCGAATCGGAAGTAATCAGGAGGATTTTTTTTGTATTCATTTTTTAGAAATGCAACATAACTATTATTTTAAAAAATTAAAACTGCATACAGCTTTTGCGGAGGAGAAATAGAGTGCGCATCGATATTACAGCCTTATGAATTGATAAAGCATAAAATTAAAAGTATTTTAATGAAAATTTTTTGTCCGATAAATGCCTAAAATTACAATTGATCATAAAGAAATAGAATTTAATCCGGGAGAAACAATTATACAGGCAGCATTAAGATCCGGATTTGAAATTCCGCATTTCTGTTATCATCCTTCATTATCAGTTGCAGGCAACTGCAGAATTTGTCTTGTAGAAGTGGAAAAAATGCCTAAACTTGTTATTGCTTGTTCAACTCCAGCTGCAGAAGGAATGGTTGTATTTACAAAATCAGAAAGAGTAATACAAGCACAGAATGCAGTGATGGAATTTCTGTTAATTAATCATCCTCTTGATTGTCCGATTTGTGATGAAGCCGGAGAATGCAAACTTCAGGATTATGCTTACAGACACAGTGTTGGATATTCAAGATTTGACGAGATCAAAGTTCATAAGGATAAAAGAATTTCACTCGGACCAAATGTCATGTTTGATCAGGAACGATGCATCAGCTGTTCGAGATGTATCAGATTTTGCGAAGAGATTGCAAAAGATCCTGAATTAACATTTGTGCAAAGAGGAGATCACGTTACTATAGAAACATTTCCCGGTCAGGAACTTGACAATCCTTATTCAATGAATGTGATAGAGATTTGTCCTGTAGGAGCATTAACATCAAAAGATTTCCGTTTTAAATCCAGAGTATGGGAGATGTCATTTACCGATACGATATGTCCGGGATGTTCAAGAGGCTGCAATACAATCATGGGCGTAAGAAACAATAAAATTCTAAGAATCGAACCGCGTCAGAATATGGATGTAAACGAATACTGGCTGTGTGACTGGGGAAGACTTAATACGATAAAAAATGTAAACGATGAGAATCTCAGGATAAATTCACCAAGGATAAGACTCGATGATGAAACTCCAGGGAATGAAGATCTCATCGATGTCAACTGGGATGAAGCCATTTCAAAAACCGTTTCCATTTTAAAAAATCTATCGGAAAATGAAATTGCGTTTCTTGCTTCATCTTTTTCAACCCTTGAAGATAATTACGCTTTAAAGAAATTTGCGTCAGATATTTTTAATTGCGAAAATGTTTTTTACATACCGGAAATCGATGAGACTTTCGGTGATGATATTTTGAGAAAATCAGATAAAACACCAAATTCTGCAGGACTAAAACTGCTTGGTATAAATCCGTTTTCACAGAAAAACATTGACGATCTTAGTTTGAGAAAAATCCGATGCCTGTTTATTCTCAATGATGATCCGTTCAGGCTTCCGGGTTCGGATGTATTTCTTTCAAAAATTAATTCAAGCATACATCTTCTTTCTTATAAAAACAAATATTCTGATTCAGCATCAATAATTTTCCCATTATCCGCCTACGCTGAAATCAACGGAACATTTGTAAATTTTCAAAACAGAATACAGAGATTAAGGCCTGCAGTCGTTACACTAGAGCAAGAAAGGCTAATCGGCGAATTTCAGCTTTCAAGATGGGATAAGATGGGAGCGCACAATGACCGATGGACACACGGAACAAAATTTAATGCAAGACCGGGATGGAAAATAATCGGACAGATTTCCAAAGCATTGGGAAAGGATTTCCGTTTTGAAAATTCAGAACAAGTTTTCATTGAGCTGTGCAATTCAATTGACGAACTTAACGGTTTAGATTATGACGCTATAGGCAGCAGCGGCATAACAGTAAATACAAAATCGGTTATTAATGCCTGATATCAGTATAAAAGTGTGCTTTAAAAAACTCATTTCGTTTTGGAATGAGTTTTTTTATATCTGATTAATTTCGGAAAGTTATTCATCATGTAAATTATTTATTTGTTGTGAATAAAAATTTGAAAACAATTCTTTTATATGCGGCGGTATTTATCTGGCCGTTTATTTATTGTTTCAGATTTGTAATTTCCGGTGAAAGTTTCTCGCTGACCATATCAAATGATTTCTATTACCTTTATGACTTAAAAGTTTATCAGCTCGATAAATTAAGCAATTTCATATTTCCTTTATGGTCGCCTTCCGAATCTTGCGGATATCCGTTTTATTCAAATCCTCATGCACAAGCTTTTTATCCTCTGAATTTATTACTTACGATATTTTATAAAATCGCAGGCGGTTATTCTTATGCGGATCATCAGAAATTCACCGTACTCGGTTTATCGATTTTTTCAGTCGGACTACTTGCCTGGCTGCGCTCGCTTAATGTGAATATAATTTACGCCGTCATAGCAGTCTGTCTTGTGAGCGTTAGTTCCAAAATGACTGAGATTCTGAGATTTCCGAATGCGGTGCATACTGTTGCATGGATACCTTTCATACTTTACGGTTGCACGGTTGCGGCTTCAAAAAAAAATAAAATATTTCCGGCGGTAATAATTTTCCTTTCCACCATCTTAATGATATCTGCGGGATATTCATACAATGCATATCATTCCATTTTTTTGATTATTCCATATGTATTATTATTGGTTTTTCTCATTCGAAAAAATATATGTTTTAAAATTCCGAATTTCAGCATTACCGGATATTTCATTAAATTGTTGATTTCTTTTTCAAGCGCAGTTATAATTTGCTATCCGTATATAAAAGGAATTTTAGGGCAAATGAATAATGTTGCTTTCAGAAAAGGTAAAGATTTTGAGTTTTCTACATTTTATAAATTTTCTTTTGAGGATACCATCGGATCGCTTGTTTACCCGCCTGCTGCGCCTATTGAGGGCTGGTATTATTTCGGTATTGCATCGTTGTTAATTGTTTCTGCTGTTTTCATTTATTTTATTTTGAATAAGACAGAATACAGGAATGAATTAATTATTTTCTCAATAATATTTGTATGGTATTGTATAATCTCATATATAACATACGGCGAGAATTCATTTTTATTTAAAATACTTTGGGATTATTTCCCGGGATTTTCGAGATTGAGGGTTTGGGGAAGAATGAACGTGATATTAGTACCCGTATATTGTTTCATGCTTGCGTATTCCATAAAATTCATTTCCAAACTTATCGAGAATAAATTTTCTGATTTAAAAACAGGCAGAAGCATTTTCCTAAAAACAATTGTTGTTTTTGTTTCGGTTTATTTGATAATTATTTCTGCTCAGATTTATTTACTTAAAACTACAGAAGTTCAACAACAAACGATAAATTATACCAAAAATCTCAACATGGGATTAAACGAATCTTCATTTATTGTAATCGGAGTAATAACGTTTGCTTTGACGCTGATTTCTCTCTTCATATCCTGGAAAATAAACATAAAAAATACCGTTTCATTTTTTATCATACCTGTGTTTATATTAAATTCGATTGACCTATACAATGCCGGTTCATTGCAATGGGCAGCGAAAATAAAGACCAATACTGAAAGAAAAATATTGAATATTGATGAAATTAATATGCAGTCATTGAATACTCCAAGAAATGATAAACTTTCGATGATTTCGTTAACTCCGGTTTTTAATACGGGATATGCGGATGAATGGTCATTTGAGAGCCTTAAGTTTTTTTTGGATAATTTTGATAACAGCATCACGGAAGAGAATATGGAAAAGAGTCTAATGTCACTTAACGAACTTACAGGTGTAAATGACGGAAAGAGATTTTTTTTAACTGAAAAAATAAATACTGGTTCAGTAA
This sequence comes from Ignavibacteria bacterium, assembly GCA_019187405.1. Taxonomy (GTDB): domain Bacteria; phylum Bacteroidota; class Ignavibacteria; order Tepidaquicellales; family Tepidaquicellaceae; genus JABAQZ01. The sequence continues at coordinate 7,577 of JABAQZ010000028.1, read as the reverse complement.
TTGAGTTCATTGATGATTCTCATAAATTTGATTCGCTTAACCTGACGGATTTGAAAGTGGAAAAATATAATGGTGATGAGCTGATCTGTAATGTCACCGTAAAATCGGATGGATATTTTTCTTTTATAGACAACTGGGACCCAAACTGGAAAGCGTTTGTAAACGGACAAGAAACAGAAATCGAAAAATTGTTCGGCACATTTAAGTCCGTAAAAATTGGTAAAGGATCAAACAGTATTGAATTCAAATACTGTCCTGATTTTTTTTAGTTTGAAACAGAAGTTACTCCTTACTATAATAATTTTGTTTGTACTTTAAAAGAAATCTTCAGTAACTCAAGACACAGCGTTTTTTGACCTCCCACCGGGAACGGTTTTAAAAAGGAAAGTTTATATTTAAGTAACATCTGTTAATAAAAATCAATCGGCAGAAAATCATTTGAAAAAAATTAATCCTGAAATAATTCGGAAAGCAAAACTTAACGGATTTTCAGACAAGCAGCTTGCAGAAATTTTAAATACTGAAGAAAGCAAAATAAGAGAATTCAGATTTGAAAATGGAATTGTTCCGGTTTATAAAACCGTTGACACATGCGCTGCGGAGTTTGAAGCAAGCACGCCGTATCATTATTCCGCTTATGAAAAGTATAACGAGACAGTATCTTCGGAAAAAGAAAAAATCATAATACTGGGAGGCGGTCCTAATAGAATCGGACAGGGGATTGAATTTGATTACTGCTGTGTCAGATGTGTTACCGCATTGCGAGAAGAAGGATACGAAACGATTATGATAAACTGCAATCCGGAAACCGTATCAACCGATTACGATATTCCGGATAAACTTTATTTCGAACCGCTGACGGTAGAAGACGTTCTCAACATCTGCTTGTATGAGAAAAAAGTTAAGGGTATCATAGTCAGTTTTGGGGGGCAGACACCTCTGAAGTTATCCAAAGAACTGGAAAAGAGAGGATTAAAAATTCTCGGCACTTCATCTGAAGACATAGACATTGCTGAAGACAGAAAAAAATTCGGAAAGCTGCTGGACAAACTTCAGATTCCTAAACCTGAATACGGTACTGGCAATGATCCGGTATCATCCATAAAAGCAGCAAATAAAATTGGTTATCCGGTTTTACTAAGACCTTCTTATGTGCTGGGCGGAAGAGCAATGCAGATAGTTTATAATGACTCTCAGGTAGAAAATTTTTTTAAAGAGGAAATCGAAGTGTCAAAAGATCATCCGGTACTCATTGACAAGTTTCTCGAAGAGGCAAGAGAAATTGACGTTGATGCTGTCTGCGACGGAAAGGATGTTTACATAGCTGGGATAATGCAGCACATAGAAGAAGCGGGAATACATTCCGGAGACAGCACATCAATTCTTCCGCCCGTTTCCATTAATCCAAAAAGTCTTAAGCAGATTAAGAATTATACAAAAAAAATTGCGCTTGCTCTTAAAGTAAAAGGGCTTATTAACATACAATTTGCCGTAAAAGATAACATCGTTTATGTTCTTGAAGCCAATCCCAGAGCATCCCGAACAGTGCCGTTTGTAAGCAAGACTACCGGAATACCGGTTGTAACAATTGCAGCTAAAATTATCACGGGTAAAAAATTAAAAGATTTTAATCTAAAGGACTTTGATAAAATTAATTACATCGGTATAAAGGAACCGATTTTTCCATTTCAGAAATTTCCTCGCGTGAAAATGTTTCTTGGTCCTGAAATGAGATCAACGGGCGAAGTCATGGGAATTGCCGGATCGTTTGGCGAAGCCATGGCAAAAGCTCAAGAATCCACCGGAGCTGGTATGCCCGTTATCGGAAATATTTTTGTAAGCGTAAATGATAATGATAAAAAGAACAAAACCATAGAGATTATAAAAAAATATGTTGAACTTGGATTTGGAATGATTGCCACAGGAGGAACTTCAAAATTTTTAAATGATAACGGTATTAAATCCGAACCTGTTTATAAAGTCAATGAAGGAAGACCTAATGTAGTTGACAGAATTAAAAACGGGGATATTCAGATTGTAATTAATACTCCGCTTGGTTCTGAATCGAGGTATGATGAATATTCGATCGGCTGGGAAGCTGTTCAGAATAAAATTCCGTTCATTACCACGCTGTCGGCTGCCAGTTCATTTGCCGAAGGAATTAAACAGATCAAAGAAGGTAAAATAGAAGTAAAAAGTCTTCAGGAATATTACAAATGAATCAGGAATAAATTCATTCCCATTTAAATACTCTCACGGCAACTGCATACAACACAACACCCCATATCAGCATTATGAAAATATCTCCTTTAACGTCAAATAAACCTGCACCCTCAAATGAAATTTTTCTAAGAGCGCCGTTCAGATAAGTAAGCGGAAGGACTCTGCTGACCGGCTGAAGCCATTCGGGAAAATTTGAAATCGGAAAGAACGTTCCTGCCAGCAAAAACTGCGGAAGAGTAATAAGATTGGCAATTGCCGGAACAGCAGCTTCGTTTTTAGCAATTCCGGAAACTATGAAACCAAATCCAAAGAATACAATCATTGCGATAACGGATAGCAGCAACATGTTACCAAAGGTTACAATTCCGTTAATTAAGGTAAATCCAAATACAAAATAACCAATAAGAATGATAATGACTGAACTGCTGATTGTAAAAACAAGTCTGCTCAGGGATTCACCGAGAATGATGTACATTTTTTTTACAGGTGTAGCAAAAAATCTTTTTATGACAAGAGTCTGTCTGAGACTTAAAAAAATAAATGCCGTTCCGAATACTCCCGAACTTAACAGTGAAAATCCCAGTTGTCCGGGAAGTATGAAATCTATAGTTCTGAATTTTCTACCTTCAACGATTTCTTCTTTAAGTACATTTTTAGGAAATTCTGTTTTTGAATCAGCTAGGTTCTGTTTATCGACAATATCACTAAGCAAAAGTTTGAATACATTTCCTCTTTCCGGAGAAGCTTTTGAAGTTTTCAAAAGAACAATTGAATTTCCGTCAGCATTTTTATTAATGCTTATTACGGCGTCTATTCTTCCTCTTTCAAGCTCAATAAGCATATCTTCTCCCGAAAGATTTTCAATAAACTTTACAGAATTTACGGATTTAAGATTTTTAATGATAACATTGTTCATATCTGTTCCGGGCATAAAAGCAATCTCGATACTGAATCTGCCTTCACTTATAAAGCCGAATACAATAATAAAAATCAGTGGAAATAGAATGTTGAAAATAATTGCGGAAGGATTTCTTCTTAATGCTTTCAGACTTGCTTTGGAAAGCGAGAGCATAGCGCGGATTTGACTGTAATTGTCATTCATCTCTAAGTTCATGTCCGGTTAAATTCAGAAATACATCTTCGAGGTTTGCAGTCTTAATTTGTTTTTTTCTTTCGAAACCTTTGTTTATAAGATCGTCAATCAGGTTGTCAGGCGTATCTATTATGATGATTTTGCCTTTGTCAATTATACCGACTCTGTCGCAAAGTATTTCAGCTTCATCCATATAGTGAGTAGTAAGCATTACTGTAGTTCCATTTTCTCGAATCTGTTTAATTAACTCCCAGAGATTTCTTCTTGCCTGTGGATCCAGACCGGTTGTGGGTTCGTCAAGAAATATTATCTTTGGAGTATTAATCAAAGTGGTGCAGATAGAGAATCTTTGTTTTTGCCCTCCCGATAAATCTTTATATTTTGATTCGGCTTTTTCCTGCAGATCGACAATCCCGAGAATTTCCTTCGGATCTGTTTTAACATTGTATAATCCCGAAAACAATTCTATAAGTTCATTCAAATGAAGATTAGGATAATAACCTGCAGACTGCAGTTGAACACCAATAATTTTTTTTATTTGATTCTGATCTTTGTCAACAGAGAGACCGTCAACTAAAACTTCACCGCTTGTTTTTTCGCGGAGAGTTTCCATAATTTCGAGAGTTGTAGTTTTTCCTGCTCCGTTAGGACCGAGAAGTCCGAATATTTCTCCTTTATATACATCAAAACTGATGCCGTCAACAGCAGTTAAATCGTTGTATTTTTTTGTGAGGTTAATAACAGAGAGTATTATCTCGTCTTTCAAAGCAAATGATTTATATTAATCGGAAAACCTGAAGGTTATTAATTCTAAAATTACCTCCATCATTTCACGTAAGCTTCCAATCCCTGCCTGCCGCCTTCGCGCCCGAAGCCGCTTTCCTTGTATCCTCCGAAAGGTGATGCCGGATTGAATTTATTGTAAGTGTTTGACCAGACAACCCCTGCTCTGATTTTGCTAAGTGTTTTGAAAATCTTTGAACCTTTGTCAGTCCATACTCCGGCTGAGAGTCCGTAAAAAGTATTGTTGGCTTTTTCAACTGCTTCGGCAGGTGTTCTGAAAGTAAGTATTGACAGCACGGGACCGAATATTTCTTCATTGGCTATTCTGTGAGACTGTGCAACTTCGGTAAAGAAAGTTGGTCTGAACCAGTAACCTTTGTCAGGAAGTTCGCATTCGCTTTGATGAATTACCGCGCCTTCGCTGATGCCTGACTTTACAAGTAACTTAATTTTTTCAAGCTGCATCTTTGAGTTTATCGCGCCGACATCAGTATTCTTATCGAGAGGATCTCCCACTCTAAGCGATTTCAATCTGTGTGTCAGTTTTTTAAAGACGATATTCTTAATGCTTTCCTGTACCAAAAGCCTCGAACCTGCACAGCACACATGTCCCTGGTTAAAATAAATTCCGCTGATAATTCCTTCAATTGCCGCATCAATTGGCGCGTCTTCAAAAATGATATTTGCCGCTTTACCTCCAAGCTCAAGAGTTAGTTTTTTATCCGTACCTGCAGTCTGTCGCATAATAATCTTGCCTACTTCTGTCGAACCCGTAAACGCAATTTTCTTTGTAAGCGGATGATTGACAATAAATGAACCGGTTTGACCGTCACCCGATATGATATTTACAACTCCATCGGGAAGTTCAGCTTCCTGCATGACTTCTGCAAGTTTAAATAATGTGAGAGGCGTCGTCTCCGCTGATTTTATCACGACGGTATTTCCGCAAGCAAGAGCAGGGGCAATTTTCCATGCAGCCATGAGCAGCGGAAAATTCCAGGGAATAATTTGTCCTGCAACACCGATTGAGCTTACATTTTTTCCCGGGAAAGCATAATCAAGTTTATCAGCCCAACCTGCATAATAAAAAAAGTGAGCAAGCGCGAGAGGAACATCTATGCCTTTTGATTCCTTTACCGGCTTGCCTCCGTCCATTGATTCTATAACTGCAAACTCTCTTGCCTTTTCCTGAATAATTCTCGCAATTCTATAAATATATTTTCCCCTTTCTTTAGGAGAAATTCTGTTCCAGACTTTATCATAGGCTTTTTGCGCAGCTTTGACAGCCAAATCCACATCTTTGACTGATGCATATCCAACCTGAGCAATAACTTTTTCATTTGATGGATTAATGGTGTCGAAATATTTATTTGTTTTAATCCATTTCCCGTTAATGAAAAGATCGTATTTTTGTTTAAGGGAGATATGTTTAGGGTCTTCGATTGATTTTGAATAAACCCAGGCAGAATTTTTTTTCTCGGTTTTTTCGATGTATTCCGTTACATTTCCCGGAGGAAAAAGGATGGATCCGTTTACAGTGGGTTTTTTAAAAGGTAAAGTACGGGTTTTCATAAAGATAATTTTGAAAATTCTGCTACAAATAAGCAGAAACTTATTGAGAAAATCAATTTAATTGAGAAAATCAATAAAACATTGATAAAGCAAAAATTAAAAAAAAATTTTGTGTAGAACGCGGAAACCCTGACAGCGTTTCGGCGAGACCTGAAATTTTTTAGCGCCGGTGATAACGCTGTCAGGGTTGCTTCCTCTAAAACGGATCAGCCGTGCCGTCGCTGGACTTTTTCTGTGCAAACTCGCCGATATCCTTACCTTCTGTTTCGACGAACTTCTTTATCACATCCAGATTTTCCAGTATCAGTTTAGCTTTTGCCAGTCCGAATGAAAATGCAAACTTGCTTTCGGGATTCAGACACAGCACTTTGTTTCCTTTGAACTCTTGTATTTCCGGCATAATGTTTTTATTTTTTAAATTTATAATTTTCCTGAACTATTGCTTTATAATTTTCACTTACTGATTTTTTTAAAGAATTCTTTACAGCTTTTTTATTACTGCAATTATAATATTTTTCAAAAAATTTCCATCCTCTTTTTTCTTCGCCTGCGATTTTCATTTGAGTAATGTATGCTTCAAAAAATATCTGATAATTGCTTTCTTCACCGCATTCATCTATTTCTTTACTGTAATCTCTCATTTGACCTAACATGTCTTTCTCATCGGGAATTAAATTTGCCAGCACTCTGCTTTGATTTGCATTTGTTTCCGGTATTATTTTTCCATTATCATACTTAAGCAAAAATGAATAACCCGTTCCCAAATAACCGGGACTCATCCTTACATCTGATACAATCTTCGGCTTATTTTCGGCATCGGCAGCTAACTGAGCATTATGTATCTCAAACGGCTCAATCTTGTTTTCTGAAAAATCGAATATCAAAAACATATTGTAATCATACATCAATGCACCTGTTCCAAGATTAAGTATAAGCTCTTTTCTTCCGTCATTATTAAGATCAATAAGTGTGTCAAAGTTATATCTCGTGTAAAAGCTGTCGGCATAAAAAACAGAATTATTATACTTATCAACCACCTCAAGACTTCCCGTAAAAAAATTATTATCGTTTGCCGTTAAAAAAAACCTGTGAGAATCTGCTTCAATTTCTTTTGTAAAAATACTGTCCTGATTCTGTGCTCGTAAGTTTACTGAATTAATAAACACATCTCCCGAAATAATCAGCGTTAATTGCAATAATAGAAAATACAACTTCAACATTTTTTAAAGTAACAAACTTCATTAATTCTTAAAACTCATAATTTAATCAAAGCCATTCGCTTAACTGCTATGAATTCTTTAGAAGACAACATGTAAAATAAACATCACTGGATAGATTACCGGCGTTGAAGACTACAGCTTATTTTCCCGTGTTTAAAAATGTCTAACAGAAGTTAAAAGAGCTTTTCAAAAAGTGGGGGAAAAATCCCCATTTTGGAAAATACCTTAACTTTCTGAAGTAAGGAACCTTTAATTTTCAATATTTTAAGCGTTTTTTTAATTATAATATCCGGCACGGAAATTGCGATGTAAATATAGAAGATGGACGTTAAATCTTGAAACAAAATCGTTTCAGATAAAATGTATGTTTCTGATTTTTGATTTTATTAATCAAATTTCCGGGTTGTAATGCTTTTAGACTTTAATCAACCTGCTTATTAAATTACTTTTGAATAAAGTTTGTTGAATTAAAAAATTCATGCAGATGAAGACGCTTGCCAAGATAGTTTTATTTTTCTGTTTTACAATTCCTTTTTACTTAAATGCAAATGCACAAAAGCCGATTACGTGGCAGAGATTATACGGGGATTCAAATCATGACGTAGGTTATTCCGTAGATACCACTTTTGACGGAGGATATATTTTTTCCGGAGTAAGTTATACCGGACAGTTGTGCAGAGTAGTAA
>JABAQZ010000024.1 GCA_019187405.1 Ignavibacteria bacterium | reverse complement strand
AACAGTTGAGCTCCATTGAAAAGTAATATATAAAGGAGAGATGGAATAAATTCGTAAAAATAAATCCTGTGATCCTCCTGTTCCCGGCATATAAGGATAATTGAAATCAAGCCAGTCAATTGGAATTATACATACAGTATCAAATGTATATCCATTATTTGTAGTTGCATAAATTTCAAAAACATATTTACCATAACCAAATATTCCATCTAAATTAGAATTTTGTGATGCATCATGTCCTAATAACAGCCATTTATCATATTGGTTACCGGTCAAGTCCGGTTCAACTTGAAAATAACCTGTATAAGGACTTCTGTTGTTTAATGCATAACCATCTAAGCCGATGATATATTTCAAAGGAAATTCCGAAGGTCCGTTTTTCCTATTAGGAGGAGTTTCGAATGTTTGTAAAGAGTATTTTGTTTGTAATATTCCATGTGAATCTCCGTTAAAAATTGAACTTATTGGATAAAATTTAATGTACAAATTAGTATCTAAAATGTGATTATTAAAATAGAATTCACAATTAGGGTTGTTTGAAAATGCTTTATTGTAAACTAAAAAATTTAATAATATTAATACTATTATTGATTTACGCATATAAAAATTATTAATCGATTAAAAGTTTATTTTAAAACTATTAATTTAAAAATTTTGAATTCATTATATATCTGTATTTTACAAAAATAAATTCCTGACGGTATATTACTCATTTTAAGATTAATAGAATAACTTCCCGCTTGGAATAATTTATCTATAACATGTTTAACTAATGATCCTTTGAGGTCATATAAATTTATGTCAACAAAACTTTTCTTAGGAATATCAAATTCAATTTTTGCAAAAGAATTAAAGGGATTAGGATAAATATTAAAATTTCCCGATAAAATATTTTGGTATGGATTGTTTATTATTTTAACTGGAGGAGAAGCAAATCCAATCTTGTCTGTTTTTACAATAAAAATATCTCCTAAATTAAAGTTGTCTCTTATTCCTATTAAAATAAATCCGGAATCGATAGTTTGGTTTAAAGAAAATCCTTCGTCATGATCATTAAAACCATATAATTTTCTCCATTGTTCATTACCTACTGAATCAGTTTTAATTAATCTAAAGAAATAACTAAAATTACCATTATGATATGTTCCTAATGATGCATAACCATTATCAATAGTCTTAATAAAATCATGACTGTAACCATATTCAGGGTATCCATTGTCATAATTTTTTTTCCAAATTATATTACCTATTTCACTACATCGAGCCTGATAAGTAATGTCATTTGAAGAATTGCCGCAAAGCATGAATTCATTATTTTTTTCACATATTAAATTAGATGTTTGCAAAGAATCATACTTCCTAAAGAAAATTATATTTCCATTTAAGTCGGTTTTCATAACAAACAAGCTGTATGATAACGGGACTGTATCAGAGTAAATCCCAGTTAATAATAGATTTTTCTTAGCGTCCTATTTAATGTCAGTAAACCATCCATCAGCTATACCTTCTTTATAAATTCTGCTCCATAATAAATTCCCTTTAGAATCCATTTTTTGAATTAAAGGATATGCCGAAAAAATTGAATCAATCGACGTTATTAAATAGAATCCATTTTCTTTTGAAATTAAAAATTTCTTGGGGTATGGCCAGTTTAAAGAATGATTCCAAATTATATTTCCATTAATATCAATTTTAATGAAACTTGAACCGCAAATTACATAATTATTGTAATCTAACATTTGAATATCATAAGCGACAGCACCATTATAAGTTTTCGACCAAATCGTATCTCCAAATTTGTTTATTCTCATGGCATAAATAAAATTAGAAGTATTTATCCTTTTTCTCCCAACCGCAATATACCCTTCATCCGGAGTCTGGACTATTGAATATCCGTAATCAATATTACCGTCTCCGTAAGTCCTCTGCCACGTGATCGGCTTCTGTGCATTTGCATTTTTAGAAATTGAAATTAAAATCCCGGCGAGTAAAAATATCTTCAGAAGTGTCTTCATTTGATAATAATTTTTATTAATCAAATTTATACAAAGTTAATATGTTATTTGAGAAGAATGAATTCATAAATTATTTCCGGTATTGTATCAAAATCCGGATTTGTAAATATTGCACAAAAAAATCCCGCCGGAATAACTCCCAACGGGATTTTTCGAAATTGATATTATCTCATCTTATTTTATAAGGACCATTCTCTTAACTTCCTTAAACTCAGCTGCCTCAAGTTTATAAAAATATATCCCGCTGGTTAAGTTAAATTCTGCTGAATTAAAAGTAACATCAAAATAGCCCTGTGAATATTTCCGGTTGTTTACCAGTACGGCAACTGTTTTGCCGGTGACGTCAAATACCTTTATGCTGACGATTGATTCATGCGGAACAGAAAACCGGATCACTGTTGAGGGATTAAACGGATTCGGGAAATTCTGCGACAATGAATAACCTTGCTGTTTAATTTTCATATCTGAAAAAATATTCTTTTCCTTCTTAATGATATTTGCAAATAAATGATTCAATGCATTCAGCTTTAATTCTATTTTTTCAAATGCTGAGTTGTTTAACATATTATCGCCTGCTCCGGCAGAAAGTATTTCTTTGTTTATCAGTGCATGTGTTCCTTTTGGTGTGTTAATGTTTTGGTTGTATATCCCATTGTAATCGCTGATTGCTTCTTCGATGTTGTTTTGCTTTACTTTCGACTTTATCATAAACTCTTCGGCAATGTTTCTTTGTATTTCTGTGTAACTGGTGTCGCTTGAAATATTGCTGTAATAATTTTCTAATGAACTGTAATCGCTTTGGGCTGAGTTTTTCTTTTCAAAGCAGCTGAATATTCTCGACATGCAGGAAGATGTATATGAACTGTCTTTGTATTCTTCGACTATCTCTTTGTAAATATCAATCGCTTGTGAATATTCTCCCGCATATTCTTTCTGATATGCTTCAAGATAAAGGTCCTGTGCTGAATTCGGATTATCCGGCTCGTAATAGAACACCGTATCATATATTCCGAATCCGATGTCAAACTTATCGTCAGAGTTTGTTTCTCTTGCAGAAGATGAATTGTTGTCATAAGGAATATAAATCACATCTGCATTAGCAACATTAAACTTATTCGAATCAGGTGTTCCTCCCCAGTAGTTCTGCAATACATAAAATTCCCTGTTTCCTCCCGAAGGATTTGTTCCGCTGATATAATAATCGTTATTTGTCATCATAAACTTATTGTATCCGTAATTCAACATCGGATATGCATCTTCTTCGAAGATTATTCCCGCCTCTGAAGGTGAACCTTTAATCGTATTATCTCCTGCATACCAGTAAACTGATCCTGCGTTTATAAGCGGATGCATTACCGGAACAGAAGAACTCGAAAGCCATATATTATCGTCATAATAATTATCGAATATATTTTTCAGCAAATCAGGAGAGGAATAATATGAAAAGTATGAATAATAAAAATCACTGATTACATTATATTCGAATGTTCCGTTTGAATTATCGAGAAACATTCCGCAATCTGAAAATTCATTTCCTGTAATTGTATTCTGCGCAACAAAAGGTGAACATCCTATCAAAGTCATACCGAATCCGGCGTTGCTGATATTATTATCGATAATATTGAAAGCTCCTTCGGGACAGTATTCCGCATAGATGCCGTGTGTAAATCCTTTTTCAAGAATTGTAGATGAAATGGAATTATTCATAATCAGTATGTTATTGCTTCCTGCGATATAGACTGCGCTGTTGAGTACATAATTAGTCTGATTGATAAATGTGCATCCGGAGATTTCAGCAGAATAATCAATGCCGGTATCTTCTGCATCATATTTATCCGAAATGGAAATTCCATACATTGCATTCTTAACGACACAATTCTTTATAGTATCCTGTGACAATCCGCTCAAAGAAATTCCGTTCCATTTCTTCGTAGAATCAATAGAAGCGAATGTCGCATTATTCGCTATGAGCTTTCCTCCGCTGTCGCATATAATTCCCGAGTTTTCGCCGAAGAGGAGTTTCGAGCCGGGATTTAAAATTAATGCTGACTCAATTCCTTGAAGATGCAGGGTTGTGTTATCCGGAATCGGCAGCGTGGCGTTTGAATCGAGAATGAATTTCGAGCTGTCTCTGAGAAGAAAGTCTGCGAGCTGGGAGCAGAGAGGCTGATGAAATCCATTTTCAAAAGTTACTCTTCCGAATAACTTGCCTCCTTCATTGCAAAACAATGCTCCTGGTTTAATTCTAATTTCTCCTCCTGTATTGATTATAATTGTGCCTGTATTTTTTAAAGTTATTCTGTTTGGTGAATGAACAATAATTTTAGCAGTAGGTCTGACAGCTAAGAAAGAAGAATCAGTCACGATTAAATTTACGTGACTATTCGACGGTGAAGTCGGAGTATGTAAATTTAAAGTATCAGCTGACTCTACTTTTACGATAGCTTTATTTGATATAGTTATGTTTGTTGGATTTTGAAGTAAAGTTGTTGGAGTATTTACATTAGTATCAATTGAAACATTTGCTCGAATTAATCCGGCATCAGGATGCTGGGGAATGTTATAAGGGCTTGGAAGATTTCTTCCGTCCAAGGGGTAAGTTAAGAAATTTATATCTGAAACAGAATTTCCTAATGAAGGGGGATATTCATTGTTAAGATTGTATCCGATCCATTCACCAAGATTTGTATCGAATCTATGATATTGTTTGTAGACTTGAATGCCCCCGTTATATGGAGGACTATTTGTCCCGAATAACGAAATTTCATCACCCACAGGATTCAACCACTGAAAAGTAATATTTAGTGGATCTAATGAATAAATTCTCAATTTCAAATCTATCGAGCCTCCAGAAGAATCTGAATAAGGATAGTTAAAATCAAGCCAATCAATTGGTAATTGTAAGATCTTAACAAATGGACTATCTAGATTTGTATTAATATAAATTTCAAACATATAATTTCCATACCCCAAAAGTGCATCTTGTTGTGTTGGATTCGCAGTTGCATCATGTCCCAAAGTTAACCATTTATTGTAACTAATCTCAGTACCTGGTTCAACCCGAAAATAAAGTGAATCAGAATCAGGATGATTAAAAGTACTTAATGCATATCCATCTAATCCAATGATATACTTTAGTTTTACTTCTGATCCCTTTCTTGGAAACCCGGTATTAGGATTTATAGGATCAATTCCTCTTGCTATTAGACTATAAAAAGTAGGAAGATAAAAATGGTCATCACCATTAAATACTGATCCAATGGGATAAAACCTTACGTATAGATCTAGATTTTCTATTTTATTAATAAAATAAAATTCAACTGCAGGATCTGTTCCTTTCGCAAATGGATTGAGAAAAAAAACAAGCAAAATTATTATTAATACTATATTTTTCATCATTTAATAATTAAAATTAGCTCGACTTAATAAAATTGATTTTATTTTTAGTTAGTATCATATTATGTTATTTGATTAATAACATTTTTTTTGTTTCAATTAATTCATTATCTGCAAATAAAGAATAAAAATATACTCCGCTGGAAAAATTATAACCAATAAACTTAATTTTATAATCTCCGCTATTTTTAAAATCATTTACCAGTTCTTTAACAATTTTTCCATTTATATCATACAAGTTTATTTTTATAAAATTACTTTTTTTAATTGAGAAACGAATATCGGTTACTGGATTAAATGGGTTAGGAAAATTTTGATTTAATATGTAATCTTTTGCAATAAAATCGACATTATACAATATAGAGACATGGGGATTTGAAAAACCTGTTTTATCAGTTTTTGTTAAAAAAATGTCACCTAAGTTATAATTTTCTCTAATTCCGGCTATAATAAATCCGCTGTCAGAAGTTTGTCTAATATTATATCCGAAATCAGCATCATCAAAACCATAAATTTTTTTCCATTGTTCGTTACCTAGTGAATCAACTTTCGTTAATCTTACATAGTAATCAAAATTTCCATTGGAGTATGTTCCTGTAAAGGCAATTCCTCCATCGTTTGTTAAAATTGCCGATTTACAGGTTCCATATTCTGAAGAATCATCATAATATTTTAACCATGTTAATTTTCCTGTAGAAGTTAAGCTAATTAAAAATGATTTATTATAATCACCTCCAACAATAATTTTGTTACCTTGAGTTATTAATATGCAATTTGTATACATATAAGGTTTATATTTTTTAAACCAGATAATATTACCAAACTGATTTGTTTTCATTACAAACATATAATCCCAAATATATGATGTATCACTAAAATTCCCTGTCAATAAATAGTTTCCTTCACTATCAACCGTTATATCTGAAAATCTGCCATCATATATGTTTTCTGTAAAAGTTCTTTCCCACTGAATATTACCAAGTGAATCTACTTTTTTCAATTTTGGATAGAAAAGATACGGTCCGTTATAGGCTGATAAACAAATTATAAACCCTTTATCAGGTGTTTCTTTTAGTTTTGCACCATAACCTTGCAGACTGGTCCATAATGTATCTCCCTGTATATTAATCTTTATTAAATTAGAACCGCAAATAATATAATTACCCTCAGAAGTTTTTTCTATTTGATTTGCCTGATAACCATGGAAAGTTCTAGTCCATATTGTATCCCCATATTTATTTAACCTCATTGCAAACATATATGATGTAGTATTTATCCTTTTTCTCCCAACCGCAATATACCCTTCGTCCGGAGTCTGGACAATCGAATATCCATAGTCAATATTACCGTCTCCGTAAGTCCTCTGCCATGTTATCGGCTTTTGAGCATCTGCATTATTAGAAATTGAAATCCCGGCGAGTAAAAATATTTTCAGAAGTGTCTTCATTTGATAATAATTTTCATTAATCAAATTTATACAAAGTTAATATGTTATTTGAGAAGAATGAATTCATTAATTTTTCCCGGTATTGCATCATAATCCGGATTTATAAATATTGCATAAAAAAATCCCGCCGGAAAAACTCCCGACGGGATTTTTCGAAATTGATACTATCTCATCTTATTTACAATAGGGACATTTGTCCCCTGACTATTTTTTGATTTTTTTCTTGTTAAAATTATTAAACAATTTAATGTATTGCTTTATAACATTCAAACTTCTTCCGGTAATTGATACTATTGCTTTTTCATCTAATCCCTTTTTGAGAAGTTTTTTTACCTGTTCATAATGTTTTATATATCTGTCTACCGCATCCTGACTATGTGAAGTCTTTAGTACTATATCTGCCGGACTTACTCCATTCTCATATAAACTGATTATTATTCCTTTGTGCGTCGGCAAACTCCCTTGATCTAACACATATCCTTTCAGCGGAAGTATCTCTCCGGTCTTTTCCTGATATGCCTTCAAATATTTTCCTATCGTTCCTAAAGTCCTGTTCATCAGCATACTCAACTCTGCTCCACTTAATAATCCACCCTGTTGCTTAGCGCTTTTGAGTAATCTTACCATGGTCTCTAAGTCACGAGCTTCTCTATGCTTATAGTTACTATTTCTGTCTCCCTTTTTATAAAATATTCTTCGCTCAATATCTTCATTCGTTACTAACGGCAGGATTACCGTTGTGCTTGCGTAATCTTCTGTTCGTTTACCATAGCTTTGGCGTTGACCATCATCTTTCGTTGTTCTAAAAACTATCTCTCCATTGCCAACTCGGTCCCTCTGTGGATAATACTCATTGTGAAGGTCATCTATGTCCTCCGATAGTAATTCTATTATCTTTCTGGAACCCAATAATTTGTAATCGTTCTCAAGCAAATGAACTAATGAACTACGGAAATTCCTTTTCTTCAAACTCTCAAATCTGTCTCTTATTGGATTTAAACTCATCTCATACCTCCTGTCATAGGAGCCAGAATCCGCATGTAATCGCTGTTTCCAGCTGCTTCCTTTTTTTTTATCCTCGTTGCTGCTCTGTTCCACTGTCTGATCATATCCTTCATCATTGCATTTTTCTGCCGATCTTTTCTACTGTGGCTAATCAATTCAATATATTCATTGACCAACCTTTCGCTTAGACCGGTTCCAAAACTTATTGATAATATATCCCTTATTCCGTTGTGAACACTCATCAGTACCTTCTGAAAATCCTGTAAGTATCTTTTGATCGCTCCGTAACTATGATGGGTCTTTAATCTTATATCACTGAATGTTTTTCCTTCCAGATATAAACCTACTATCTTTGTTTTATGTGTCTGACCTCTACCTATGTTACGAAGTACTCCACGGGTTATTACCTCAATTCCTGATTCCTTTATCTCTCGGATATCTCGCTTCACTGTCCGTACATCACAATTCAAATATCTGCCGATATCTTCCTGACTTAAGACTCCTTTCTGCTCTAATGCTTCTTGTGTTATTCGTTGAACCCGGACCCGGCGCAAGATCACTCTTCCCGTTTTTTTCAACACTTCAATGTCTTCAAGACCTCTATCTATTGTTAAACGAACTCGAACTTTCTTCAGGCTTTCAATCATCCTTCCGCTGAGCTCCTCAATACAAATTACTGATACTTCTATTTCTCCTTCCTTAAGAGCATGGTCCCGGATCAAGAAACTCTTTGCTGATTCAAGTATCGATTCACTCACCCTTGGTGAGAGTTCATAGTTATTTCTTAATTCAAATATGAACTCTCCCTCAGATGATTTGTGCCTTTGACGCTCTTCGCTTTTGATATTGCCTTTTTCCACTTTCCCCTCCTGTTTGAGTTTGTATGACTAATTTAACTCTTTTTAAGGGGACAAATGTCACTATTTGATAAGAACCATTCTTTTAACTTCCTTAAATTCAGAAGTCTCAAGCTTATAAAAATATATTCCGCTTGTTAAATTATATCCAGCTGAATTAAAGGTAACATCAAAATAGCCTTGTGAATATTTCCGGTTGCTTACCAGTACGGCAACTGTTTTACCGGTAACATCAAATACTTTTATACTGACGATTGATTCATGCGGTAAAGCAAACCGGATTACAGTTGACGGATTAAACGGATTCGGGAAATTCTGTGATAATGAATAACCATTTGGTTTCATGCTTAAATCCCTGAAGATGTTTTTATCCTTTCGGACTAATTTGCTTAATATTGTGTTTATTGCATTCTGACTTAATTCAATGTTTTCAAAAACCGAGCCGGTTAACATATTATCGCCTGCTCCGGCAGAAAGTATTTCTTTGTTTATCAGTGCATGTATTCCTTTCGGAGTGCTTATGTTCTGTGTGTATATTGCATTGTAATCGCTGATTGCTTCTTCAATATTGTTTTGCTTTACTTTCGACTTTATCATAAACTCTTCGGCGATGTTTCTTTGTATTTCTGTATATGATGTGTCGTTTGAAATATTGCAGTAATAATTTTCTAATGAACTGTAATCGCTTTGGGCTGAGTTATTCTTTTCAAAGCAGCTGAATATTCTCGACATGCAGGAAGATGTATATGAACTGTCTTTGTATTCTTCGACTATCTCTTTGTAAATATCAATCGCTTGTGAATATTCTCCCGCATATTCTTTCTGATATGCTTCAAGGTAAAGATCCTGAGCAGAATTCGGATTATCCGGCTCGTAATAGAATACCGTATCATAAAGTCCGAATCCGATGTCAAACTTATCGTCAGAGTTTGTTTCTCTTGCAGAAGATGAATTGTTGTCATAAGGAATATAAATCACATCTGCATTAGCAACATTAAACTTATTCGAATCAGGTGTTCCTCCCCAGTAGTTCTGCAATACATAAAATTCCCTGTTTCCTCCCGAAGGATTTGTTCCGCTGATATAATAATCGTTATTTGTCATCATAAACTTATTGTATCCGTAATTCAACATCGGATATGCATCTTCTTCGAAGATTATTCCCGCCCGCCTTTAAAGATAGGCGAGGCAAGCATTAGATGGAGATCCATTAATCGTATTATCGCCTGCATACCAGTAAACTGATCCTGCGTTTATAAGCGGATGCATTACGGGAACAGATGACGAAGAAAGCCACAGGTTATCGTCGTGATAATTATCGAAAACATTTTTCAGCAAATCAGGAGAAGAATAATAGGAAAAATACGAACAATAGAAATCGCTGATTTCATTATATTCGAATGTTCCGTTTGAATTATCGAGAAACATCCCGCATTCGGAGTATTCATTCCCAGTTAGAATATTCTGCGCTGCAAATGGAGAGCATCCGATGAGCGTCATTCCGTTTCCTGCTCCGCTGATATCATTGCCGATTAAGTTAAATACACCTTCCGGACAATACTCTGCATAAATGCCGTGAGTGTATCCTTTTTCGAGAACAGACGATGAAACGGAATTATTCATGATAAGCACATTATTGCTTCCGGCAATATAGACTGCGCTGTTGAGTACATAATTAGTCTGATTAACAAATGTGCATCCGGAGATTTCAGCAGAATAATCTATGCCGGTATCTTCTGCATCATATTTATCCGAAATGGAAATTCCATACATTGCATTTTTAATTATACAGTTCTTTATAGTGTCTTGAGATAAATCGCTAAGAGAAATCCCGTTCCATTTCTTCGTTGAGTCAATAGAAGCGAATGTCGCATTGTTTGCGATAACTTTTCCGCCGCTATCACATACAATCCCCGAATTTTCACCAAAGAGAAGTTTTGATCCGGGTTTCATGATAAGTGAAGTTGTATTTCCTTTTAAATGCAAAGTTGTATTATTCGGAATCGGAAGAATTGCATTTGAATCGAGAATGAATTTTACGCTGTCCTGAAGGAGATAGTCAGTCAGCTGATTGCACATGGATTGATGAATGCCTCCGGTATAATAAATAATACCGCTTCCTCTGATCGAGCCGCCTTCGTTACACAGATAAGCACCTGGATTAATGGTTATTCTTGAACCGGGATTCTTCAGCAGAAAGCCGCCGTTTTTGAGTGTAATTCTGTTTGGAGGATCTGCAATGATTTGCGAATTAGGTCTAAGTTGAAGCTTGGCAGAATCTTCTCCTATAATCAGATTAGTATAACCACCCGAAGGATAAGACGGAGTAATCATGTGAAAGATTTTTCCGTCGTTTATTTTGAACAATGTCTTACTTTCGATCCTGATGTTTGTAATACTTTCCAGTAAAGTATCTCTCGTAGTAATATCATGATCTATATTAAGATTCAGATTAATGCTTCCTGCATTTTCATGCTTTATTGCCCCGTATTCGGTTGAATAAATCGGATAAACAGTAAAATCGGGATGTGAATTGAACAGACCTTTATTCGGACTGCCTGGAGTGACAGGATCTTGACCGTATATTGGGGAATAAATCCCTACTTTATGCCATGATTTAATGGTTTTATTTTCTATTCTGTAATCATAAATATTAACAGTATCTCCTGAAACAAAATTAAAAACCAAGCTGTCATCTGAAGCATTTTGTCTTCGAAGCAAGGTTAAAAACAAATCAACCTGTGAAAATCCTGATATTACACCATGATTCATATCTCTTTCATCAAGATAAAAATATTCAAGCGTATCGGTATCCGGTATTCCGTTTTCAGAATTAAATATTTCGAATTTCCATAGTCCGTAACTGATTCCTCCGATTACCTTGTCACTTGTAGAATCTATGCTGTAATAAAGACCATCGTCGAAATCTATAACGGCATAATCATTTGGCATGATTAATTTTGTGCCGCCGGTTATATATTTATCACCATCAGGACCAGCTTGCCAAAAGGGTTACTGATTTGGATTACTTCTCTTTAAGGAATACTTTCTAAAATTTTCATTAGGAGGACTGTAAAACCCGCTAAACACTGCTGATGCAGGATACAGCTTTATATAAATCTCGTGGCTTGTATTATTTTTGAATAGGGTTTCTGCAAACTGTATTAATGGCTGAGAATTGCAAATATTTAGTGTAGTAATTATAAATAAAAATATTAAAATTATCTTTTTCATCTTTCTTCATTTTAGCAGTACAACTTTTTTGAAATATGTTATATCGTTTATTGAAAACTTTATGAAATAAATGCCCGAACTTAATTCCGAAGCATTTACTTTATAATCATAGATTCCCGGTAACAAAGCAGCATTTTCAATATTCTTCACATTTTTTCCCAGAATGTCGAATAATTTTATTATTGTTTTTGAATTATTTGAAACTGTAAAATTTATATTAAAACTATTGTTAAATGGATTCGGAAAAATACTAATATCAGGATTTTCTGATGATATAGTATTATTAAATATACCGACAGTGTTTCCGTCTTTATCAATTTTAAATACTAAAACATCTATAATTTTATCTCCATAATCAGGTTGAATAAATTCATCACTTGAGAAGCTATGGCTTTTATTCTCGAAATCATAAAATCTTATTAATCCTCCTACAATATACCCGGAGTCGGAAGTTATATTAATATTGTATTGATTTATCCCTATACTATCCGGATAATAATAAAATTTACTGTTAACAATATTTCCAAGAGAATCAATTATCATTAATCTTCCAACATTATACCCCGGAGTTGTACCAAGAGCATACATATTGTTCTTGGTTTTCACTATTTTATTGGCACTAATTCTATTTGCAAGCGTATCATTCAGATAATCCCTTTTCCAAATAATACTGCCGGAGCTGTCTAATTTCATGCAGACAAGATTTAATACCGAAGAATTTGAATATGCAGAAATAAGAAATGAGTTTTCTGAACTCTCTGCAATACTTCCTATTCCATAAGTTTCAAAGTATCTCTTATTCCATAGTACTCTTCCGCTTGTATCTGTTTTTATTATAAATCCTCTGACCCCTTTTGAACCGGATATGTAGTAAGAATCATTTGTAAATAAAAACGAATTGTTTGAAGAAGAATAATAACTATAGATCGGAATACTGTCATAGTAAGGTTTACTCCAAATCAGATTTCCGCTTGAATCTAACTTTGTAATAGATGTAGTATAAGCTGAATTAATTTCATTGTATCCAATAAAAATGATTTTTTTAAAATCAGTAGAAAATGAAACACCTGCTAATGACAGAATCTCATACTTTGAAAAATCCCTGTCCCACAGGATTTCTCCGTTTGAGTTTAATTTAACCAAATGAGCATAACCGGAAGCATAAGGTAAATAAATATTTCCCGATGGATCTTCAATTAATGTCAGAGATTTGCTTGCTGTGACAGAATCGCCTATAATCTTTTCCCAAAGAATATTCCCTTTTCTGTCGAACTTTACAATATAAGATTTTGGAATCTGCCATATCTGTCCGGGAACCTGAATCTCTTTATATCCCGCCATCATATATCCGCCGTCTCTTAATTCTATGCAGTTATACGCGATGTCAACAAAAGGTCCGCCGAATATCTGTCTCCAGTATTCAGATTGTGCATGCGTATTCACTTGAAATGCGATAATAATAAATATGGGAAAAACTATTTTCAGAAGTGTCTTCATTTGATAATAATTTTCATTAATCAAATTTATACAAAGTTAATATGTTATTTGAGAAGAATGAATTCATAAATTATTTCCGGTATTGCATCAAAATCCGGATTTATAAATATTGCATAAAAAAATCCCGCCGGAAAAACTCCCGGCGGGATTTTTGGAGATTGATATTATCTCATCTTATTTTATAAGGACCATTCTCTTAACTTCCTTAAAATCGGCTGTCTCAAGTTTATAAAAATATATTCCGCTTGTTAAGTTAAATTCTGCTGAATTAAAAGTAACATCAAAATAGCCCTGTGAATATTTCCGGTTGTTTACCAGTACGGCAACTGTTTTACCGGTGACGTCAAATACCTTTATGCTGACGATTGATTCATGCGGAACAGAAAACCGGATCACTGTTGAGGGATTAAACGGATTCGGGAAATTCTGCGACAAATCAAATGTGTATGGAGCTTCTGATGAATTTAATTCTCCTCTCAAGCAAGGCGCTTGAATATATCTTAATCTGATTGTGTCTCCGGGAAGCTGACCAAAACCTGAAGCAAGATTTATACCGCCGCCCTGCTGGGTTGTCCAGAGATGACAGTAACTCATAATGGTTCCTACTCTCGGTCTTAAAGTTGTAAAGCAGTTACCCTCTGCATTGTAACAGGAATCTATTGACTGAATGATACCGTTAACAGGCCAGTTACATGCATGTGTATGACGAGAACCGAGATTATGTCCCATTTCATGTGTTACAACCTGTACTGTCCATGAAAATGTGGGATAGTTTACATAATTGTTGTCAATGTTGCTGAATGCATATCTTCCCGAAGAGTCGTTTGGATTAAATGTCGAACATAATACTCTGATCCATGCAATGCCGCCCATTCCGGCATTTCTTGTGGAAAGCAGATGTGACAGGTTTCCCTGAAAATTATCTTTAGTGAAGCCGCCGAATTTTTTCAATACTAAATATGAATCGTTAAGAGTTCTGTAAGGATCTGCCTGTGTCCAAACTCCGACTGAGTATAAACTTATCGTTATGCCTTCATTCTGATAAATTGTTTTTACAGAATTAAAAAACCCCGTGATAAAATTATATACATTCTGAGAATTACTCTGATTATCGGTATACATCTGAAAATCAGCTTCGAAATATATTTTTACAGGAAGAACAGCCGGATTATCACCGTATGATTGCATTTCATCCTTTACGGATTCCTGCAGAGGCAGAATAAATTTTTCCTCATTATCATCAAGCGCACATTTATAATTATTGATTACTGACATCTCCGCATCATTAAAGAAAACATATTCATTCGTATAATTGCCGCTGTTGTCTTTTATTGAACCGAGATTATAATTTCCGTTTTCATCAGAAATTATGCCCATTACAAATTCATTGAAAATGCTTACCGAAGCAATTGAGTTTTCATCTCCTTTAATTAGTCCTTGATAATGAAGACCTTCGGTATAATTCAGCGGGGCTTTACCTTCGGCAGATAAACCGAATAATTCAAAATCACTACTCACAGGATATGTTCTAGTAAGTTCGAGTTCCATTACACTTTTATCCGAAAGCGGAATTCTGAAAGTGATGTTCTCCGGTTTTTGTTTAAGCAGAAGTGATCTGGTTTTATTTTGCAGAATAAGTTTTATCGGTGAGACAGCCGATGACCGAAATGCATCATCTCCGCTAATTTTATTTTTGAATTTGAATAAATCAATGTTTGTAAACTTTGCTTTGGTTTTTAATTCGGATATGGTTTCCGGAACGGATTTTGTTTTCGACGGAAATGTAAGACTTGTTGGGACAATGAAATTTGTTTCGGACTCAAGGTGGGAAAAACCGTTTAAACGGTTTCCCGCCGTCATAAAACCCGCAAATATTATTACCGAGATTACTAAAAGTAAAATTGTTTTCATTTTACTAATCCTCCTTCCGATGAGTTATTGCTCCCGGGTTTAGAATCCGGACTTATGATAATAACTGAATCTGTAATTTTTTGATACTCAAGATTCCTGGATACATTCTGTCCGGTAAGGTACAGATTTCCGCTGTTGAGTATCTGAAGTCCGTATGAAACTCCCGATTGAGTATAAGTCAGTACATTGTTGCTCACGGTAAAAGTACGCGTGATTGAATTTGAATTGGGACAGGTCAGTGTTGCATTTCCCGATGATTCAAAAAGTACAGTTTCATTCGGGCATATATCCTGCAAAGCTCCTGTCTGTTCGATTAATTTCCAGTTCCCGAGTATTTCCTGCGGAACGGTATTTCCGCCGTTTGAGGAAGAAGTGTCGCAATTGCTTCCGTATGCTGTCAGGATAGTTAAAATTACAATAGGTATTATCCTGAATAAAAATGGGTTGTATAGTTTTTTCATTCTTTAATTTTTTGATAAGTTAAAAATATGTTTATTAATATTCAATAAAGTATTTCAACAAATTAAGTCAGCGGATTTTTTTGAAAGTCATTAAAATTTTTTTTTGAATTAACTTTATGTAAGTCTCTGCGTCATCTGCGAGAAAGCTCTGCGTCATCTGCGAGAAAATACCCCTCAATTTTAATTGCGTTTTATCTCTAATCTTCTGCTCAAATCATTTCCTCTCCGCTTACATACTATACAAATATTGAAACTTCAGAAATATCTGCCTGCTCGATTCTTTATATGTAGAAAATCCTCTTGTATCACTAATCTCGTTTATGTCATGTGACGAACCGAAAAATAATATTGTGTATGGATTCCATTTGTAACTGAATAATGGATCTACTGTTAATAACCTGCTAAAAAGATCATATTGAAATATTACCCTGAAAAAAAAATTCTTCGAGAATTGATATGATATCTTATCGCTCAATACATACCCCGTATAGAGTTTTTCTCCACCTGCATTTTTTGACAACTCAGAATAATTGTAAGTTATGTCGTTTCTTAATTTGTCAAACGGTTTTAAAGTTGCCCATATTTCAAAATTATGCCCGTATCCTACATAAGTCGGATCCTCAAATCTTACTATGTATTTCCCAAATTCATAATACATTCCTCCTGTTAATATTTTGCTTAAATTATCTGCCTCAAGATTAAAACTTATTCTGTTAACATTCCTGTGAAATATCCCCGAGTAATCTTCATTATTTACAATCAAATATCCTACAGTTGTGCTTAATCCATTTGTCCAATCTGCCTGAAGCATTGCTTCAAGAAATTGCTCTTTCAGTTTTCCATTTGAATCATACATTAATTCGCCGTTTAGTCTTGGATTGATCTTTCTGAAAATTTTTGTCTCGGGATAAAAATCATACTCCTGCTGCATAAACCATAAATGAAAATTGTTTCTTTGTATAAAACCATTGTCGCGTCTTACATTTGGCGATTGATAAAAATATTCAGTCCAGAAACTCCAGTTTCTTGCATCACGGTTAAAAGAAACATAAGCGCTGACGCCGTTGTATGATTCTCCATCATATAAAGCTGTGTGTTTGTTATTGTCAAATCTGTAATCCTTAAGTGTGTTATAATAAAAATTTGTGTCGCTTATTTCCTTTGTGTTGTTAGCCAAAAGCTGAAAATTTAAATAATAATTTGATGCTATGTTAAACCTTCCGTCAAACCCGAAATTTCTGTTATATCCCGTAAATTTAAATGCCTCAGAACTGTCCTTTCCTTGCTCTCTGTCGGAAAAAATAAATCCAAAATAATCCTCTCCTCCCATGTCATACTTCATTCTCAAAATGTTGGAAACGGAATTTTTATTGCTCTGTAAAAAAAAACTCCTTTCCGTCAATGGAACAATGTATGGCGTATTCTCGTCGTATGCCGAAAGAAAACCTATGTTAATCTTGTTCACTTTGCCTGTTAACTTTGCGGCGAATATCGGATTGTTGATTGATCTGGTATATGATACATTTATTGGAGTCGAAAAATTATCTATCCCTTCCAGAAAAAACGGACGCTTCTCCGGATAAAATAATGCAAATGGTGAATTGACGTTTATCTGTGGTACATCTGCCTCTACCTGGCTGAAATCAGGATTGTAAGTTCCGTCAAGCGTTAATGTCGAACTCAATCCGTACTTTATCCCTATTCCTATTTCTCCGTCAAAATTTCCCGGCGTAAGTTTTGAATTGGGATCGGAAATATTTTCTGTATTACTGCTGTATGTACCGAGAACGTACGGTAGAAATTGAATGTCCTTCCCCCTCTTAATATTCTTAAGCCCTTTAAAAAATCCTGACTGACCAAGAAAATTCGGATCATCTCTTGAAACAGAAGCCCAGTAAATCTGCTGTCTTTCCCCTCTCGGTCTGTTTCTTAGAAGATGAACTCTCCAAACCTGCTCCTCTTTATCCGGAAATCTAAGACTTTTAAAAGGGATTTTCATTTCCGCTGTCCACTTGTCACCATATATCTTAGCTTCAGATTCATAGATTATATCGTAGTTGGAATCTTCGTTTGACGGCGTCCATAACAAATCACCCTGTATTCCCTTTGGATTGACATACATTTCAAACCCTTGTTTTAAATCAGAATATGTATCTATGAAAGGTCCTACCCAGTCGTCGCCATACATTTTGTCCCTGTCGGATAATGACGCTCTTATGCTTGACATATCAGTTTCGTGGCATATATATCCTATATATAAATTTTCATCATCGTAAAAAATTCTGACTTCCGTATCTACTTCCGGCTTTACGTTTTCACCGGGTTCGATTTCAGTGAAGTTTCTTGCAACCTGCGCCTTTTCCCAAACTTCTTCATTGAGATTTCCGTCTATGATAATTTTACCTGGAGTTAATTTTGTAATGTTTAATTCAGGTTTTACATTTGGAATAAAAGAAACATCGGATGTATCGGAAACAACGCTTACCTGGGATTGGATCCTGATTGCCAAAAAAAGAAAAAACAATATAAGTGCATATGTTTTTCTTTTATACATTTAATAATTGATTTAATTTCATATTTTGACGGAACTAATTTCATAATGTTACAAACGAAACAAATAGAAATTTTTTCTAAAATAGTTCATTATTTTTTTATAAGCATCTATAAAATTTTTTATGAGAAAAAAGATTCTGCGGCATAAGTATGCATTAATGCTCAAAAAAAACGTGCAGGATATTTTTCTGATTACTTTAGGAATTTTATCGGCTAGCCTGGGTCTAAAAGGATTTCTTATACCAAATGGTTTCATTGACGGTGGAGTTACAGGTATTTCCCTTCTTCTGTCAATTATTTCAAATGTGCATATTTCGGTATTTCTGTTTTTAATAAATATTCCGTTTCTGGCAATGGGCTATTTCCAGATATCAAGAATCTTTGCGCTTAAATCCATCTTTGCAATTATCGGTCTGGCAGTTTGTCTGCTGATTGTTAATTATCCAGTTATCACAAATGACAAATTGCTGATTTCTGTCTTCGGAGGAATAAGCCTCGGCGCGGGTATCGGTTTCGCTATAAGAGGTGGAGCTGTTATTGACGGTACAGAAATTCTCTCACTGTTTCTCAGCAGAAAAACTTCTGCAACAGTGGGCGATATTATTCTTATAATTAATATTTTTATTTTTTCTGCCGCTGCTATATTGCTTGGTCCCGAGCCGGCTCTGTATTCGGTTCTGACTTATCTTGCAGCATCAAGAACTGTCGACTTCATTATCGAAGGTATTGAAGAATATACTGGAGTAACCATCATTTCCGAAAAAAGCGACAGTGTTAGAAAAGCAATCATTAATAAACTCGGCAGAGGTGTTACTATTTACAAAGGCAAAGGCGGCTTCGGAAAAAGAGGCGGTATCGAATATGACATGGATATTATTTTTACTGTTATTACAAGACTTGAAGTTTCTAAACTAAACTATATTGTGAATTTAATCGATGAAAATGCTTTCATTGTTCAACACAGTATAAAAGATACAATTGGAGGTATGATTAAAAAAAGACCTCTGAATTAACAATTAACACTTTTTTAATTTTACGAAATTTTTTTCATTCCTTTAACTTGAATAATAATTCATAAATAACTACTTTTTGTAAACAATAAATTACTCCTTAAATAGTATATTACTCCCTAATATATTACTTCCTCTAAATTGTTTTTTTTAATATTTTTTAATTAACCACATTAATAAAAAAAATTTATTAAACATGAAATTATTAAAACTTTTACTCCTCACTTCAATTTTTTCTGTTTCAGTTTCAACCGTTTATTCACAAAATTTCGTCGAACTTCAGGACGGAGGCGGAACGTTTATAAGCTCCCATGCAACCGTGCAGGAAGCATATAATGCAATTCCTTCTACAATTACCCAGTCATACATTATCGAGATTCTTGCAGCTTACACGGGGTCGGGTGAAGTATTTCCCATAAACCTCAGTTTAAAAACAGGTCATAGCTCAGCTAATACAATTACAATCAGACCTGATGCGGGTAATTCGGGAGAAATTATTTCAGGCGGATCTACTACAGGTATTATTGAAATAAATGATGCTGATTATATTATCATCGACGGAAGACCTGGCGGTACTGGATCAACTGCAGATCTGCTTATCCGTAATACCAGCACGACAGGTACCGGCTCTAATACAATCGAATTTAATAATGGCGCCGCAAATAGTATAATTAGATACTGTAATATTTCAGGAGCGGCAGTCGGTACAGCAGGTCCGAGAAATATTATCTTTGGAACTTCTTCCTCGAATGTTACGGGAAATTCCGATAACCTCATAGAATATTGCAATATCGATGGTAATAGATCCGGTATTGCTTCTGCTGGCACATCAGCCAATCCAAACAGAGGAAATGTTATCTCATTCTGTACCATTACTAACTGGGGATATGCAGGTGTATGGTGGCTGAGCGGTACTATAGATTTAACAGTAACAGATTGTACTATCAGCGGAAACGGCCACAGCGGTAATACCATTGTATCGGGGCTGATATTAGCTCCCACAACGGATTATTCAACCCTGAGAGTCGAAAGAAACAAAGTTGTTAACATGGCTGCAAATTCCACTTCATCTTCACTCGCTGTAAGAGGAATTTACATCTCAGGATCTCCGGGTACTGGTTCAGTTATCAATATTAACAACAATTTCGTTGCCCTGACTGCGAATTATCAGAATGCAAATGTTGTTAATGGAATTTCTACTATCGGTACTTCTGAAGCTCATGTAATGAATATTAACTATAATACAGTTCTTATCGGTGGTACTCATACCGGTGGCACAGCAGGAAATCTCGTTTCTTGTGGAATTATAAAACAATCAACAGCTCCGGGAGTCGTTTATACTCAAAGAAACAATATCTGCATTAATAACAGAACCGGAGGTACATCAGGAGTTATCCACGCAGGAAGCGCCATTAATGCAACAAACGGAATTCTCGACATTGATTATAATTGTTATTTTGCAACAGGCAGCAGCGATGGTCTTAATTCGTATCCAGCTACTTGGAATTTGGTCGGAACGGAATCTGCTTCAGTCTATAAATCCATGGCTTATCCGCAGGAACAAAATGTAAGATTTAAAAATGTTTCTTTTGTCTCAAATTCAGACCTGCATCTCGACGGTAGTTCAATCGGTGATGTAGATTTAAGCGCAAGACCAATTGCATCTTTAACTACTGATATTGACGGTGATACAAGAAATAGTGATTTTCCGTATAAAGGCGCTGACGAGAGAACCGCTTTTACTTTGTCAACTTTAAATCTTGCAATTAATTTTGAAGCTTGTACATCCACGGATGCAATAACTGTAGAACTGCATAATTCCACTTCACCTTATGAACTTGTTGAATCAAACACCGGACTCGGAGGTCTCGGAACTCCTCAAGCTATAAATTTTGCTAAAGCTGTCGATGGAACAAGTTACTATATCGCCGTTAAACATAGAAACTCAATTCAAACCTGGAGCAAAACAGGCGGAGAAATGTTTTCGGGAGGTGTACTGAATTATGACTTTACCACCTCCGCCTCTCAAGCCTATGGAAATAATCAAGTGCTTGTGGGAAGTGATTATTCACTTTATACAGGTGACGTTCAGCAAGATAATATTGTTGACGGCTCTGATGGCGCACTGATTGACAATGATGCAAGTAATTTCGTAACTGGTTATGTGGTAACTGATTTAAACTGTGACAGCATTGTTGATGGCTCGGATGCATTGTATGCAGATAATAACGCTGCAAATTTTATTGCTGCATTACTTCCGTAATTTGATTTTAAAACAAAAAAGCCGGCTTAATTAACCGGCTTTTTTTATGATCTTATCTTATTAATATCATTTTCCGAATTTCACTGAAATTTCCTGCTTCAAGTTTGTAAAAATATACACCGCTTGAAAGTTCGTTCGCAGTGAAATCAACTGAATAACTTCCGGAATTCATTTGCTGATTAATGATGTGCTTTATAAGCCTACCGGCATTATCATATACGGAAAGTATAACCCGAGATGATGAAGGAATATCAAAATTAATTTTGGTTTCAGGATTAAAAGGATTCGGGTAATTTTGATAAAGACTGAATGCTGATGGAATTATACCGCTTGTAGCTGTAACAGATGTAGGTATGTCTTTGTAATCAACTACTTTGAAATTATCAAAATAAAATCCGTCCCCCGGAACTCCTGCATCTGTAACAAGATTAAACCTTATCCTTATTTTCTGACCGATATATGAATTAAGATTGATCTGCTCATTAACCCAGTGCTTAATATCCGAATATGAAGGCTGGCTTGAAATTACACGAGTATATCTCCCTGTCTGGCTTGTCCAAGTAGTACCATAGTTCGAACTTACCTGAATTCTGACATAATCATATGTTTCCTCCTGTGCCCACTTTGCTGTAAACTCTATTCTCGGATTGGAAGTATTTGTAAGATCAATAGTATCAATTAATGTAAATGTGTTATTCGAACTGTTTTTGGAATTTCCATATCTCGAATCGGAAAAATTTTTGCTTCCATCAACAGGATCAATGAAAGTAGAATCCCACATTAGTCCCGTTCCCGCTTTCACCCATCTCGACGTTCCTGACTCTGCATTGTCTGAAAATAATACGAAGGTCTTCCCTGCATTGATTCTAATTGTATCCTTTGATGTCTCTACTCCTTCCTGCTTAACTGATAATATCAGATTTATCTGATCCATGTAATTTACGGAAGAATTTAGAATAAACTTTACAGGATTTGATGCGTTTGACTTTGATGACCTCTGCATTATGCTGTCATAATTTACCGAACTAACAAGCGGAGTTACATTAGGATTCATCGATGTTACATCTATGGTAACATTTCTTGCATACTTTGACAAACCTCTGTTTTTAAGCGTTACCTGCAATGATAAAGTATCATTCTTCTGTACATAACCTTTACCGAGTATTTTATAATTCTTAAAATCCGCAAATGCTCCTCCAACCCATGAAAGATATTTATATCCTGGTAATGTTTCATTTGCAATCGGAATTATCTCCGACTGTGCCGGCCAAAATCCGCTGCCGCTGACTTCTGGCGTCCAGCAATAAGTCCCGATTGAATGAAAAAAATCTCTCGTTGTTCCGCTTGAATAATACTGAAGCATTTCATTTACAGTTCCGTAAGTGTAATTATTTGAAGAAGCAAAATCTGAACTAAACTCGGAATAAATGTCATAAGCAATGGAAGTATCGGTATAACCGTAAGGATTAAGATATCTTCCTGCAACGGAATGATTTGAAAATCCGATTTTTGGTAATATTGACTGCACAAGATTCTTTATTGCTTGTGTCTCGGGCTCAGATGCCGCCGAAGGTCCTCTGTATGTTTCCGAACATGGGTCGTTGCTTGAACCGGAGTTGTTTCCCCATCCGTAATTGTAATTTCTGTTTAGGTCAACTCCGTAGCAGGAACCGTTGTTTCTTCTGTTTTTCCTCCAACCTCCGCCTCCGTTAGGATTGGTTGTCTGATTGTAAACATATCCGTCAACATTGACTACAGGTACAAAAAATATTTCACGGTTGTTTACCAGATAAGTGGCTTCCGGATTTATCCCGTAATTTTCGAGAAGCCAGTACATGAAATACATCGTACATGCCATTGACTGCGGCTCTCTTGCATGATGCAGCGCATCAAAATATATTGCAGGTTCGGAAGTTGATTCGTTCATATCGGGATTATCGGAAATCTTTGCCATGTATATGTGTCTTGATTCAGTTGTTGTACCTAAACTTTGCTTTGCAGTAATAAGATTTGGAAATTGTATTCTCATCGAATCAAGCTTCTGTACTATTTCATTATATGTGTAATATCCTCCCATGCTTCCGTATGAAAAACCGCTGATGTTGCTTTCGGAAAGTATTCTGTTACTCTCAAGCATTTCAATCTGCGTAGGCGCTTTTCTTCCAGCATAAAAAGCATTCATGTCAGAAATTAAAACTTCAAAACCCAACGCGAGTGATTTCAACCGGTTAAGTTCGTTCTGATTAATCATTATCTCTATTCCCTGTCCCGGCTTGCCCTGGTAATGATCTATGCAAATATCATTATTAACAAGCTGCTTAATATCATCTCCGGAGTTTACATAAACTTTTACCAGACTATATGTTTCCGGATTATTGCTTATCTCCGCAGAGTTATCCGAATAATATCCAATAATAATTAATACGGTTATCAATATTATTATTAAAAAAAGGGATTTTTTTATTTTCGTTTTCATTTTAGATAAAGAAATTAAAATTTTTGTTTCAAATAAGAAAATGAACGATAAATTTTTTCTAAAAGTATTTATTAAGCAGGTAAAAAGATATTCAATTTTTGATTGATAAACAAACGGCAATTAAAATTAAAAAACTTTAAAACGCTTTACTATATGTCATTTCTGAGACAGATCATTTTTGTGTTTGATATGGTAGATGTATATTCTTCTATATACGAAATAAAATATCGGATCAAGATAAATAATGTAAAATGCAACTCTTACGTTAATAAATGAAACTATAAGCGCCGAAAGGAATATCAATGTCGGAATTATTGATAAGAATTTGAATTTTTTTACATACTCATTTTCACTGTCGCTAATTTTCAGCAAATTGCTTTTCTCGGAGATGTAATGCCAGTGAAAGTGAAGTATTAAAGATATTATGAGCAGATTGGAAATGTAAATCAGGGTTGGAATTATTTGCCCGTAATAACGCATTACAATTCCAACTGAGAAGGGGATAAATCCAATGAACAATAGAAATACAATGTTTATTCCAAGCACCTGCCTGTTTACCGATTCAAGAAATTTAAAATGAATAAGATGTCTAAGCCAGAAAATTGCCAGTATGATAAAGCTGATGGCATAAGCCTCTGCCTGCGGAATTAGTTTCAGTAAAGCAGCCGATAGCTCTTCTCCTGCAAGATTATGCGGGATGTTTTCGGGAGTTTTTAATTCGAGAATTATTAAGGTCATCGTTATTGCAAATATCCCGTCGCAAAGAGCTTCTATCCTGTTTTTGGAAAACAATATTGTTGATTCGGTAAATTTCACAATTTAAATAGTAATTTTGATTCAATTTAAGAAAGAAAAATTTATAAAAAAACTTCTTTTGTATATTGCTTAATCCATTTATCCGGATTGTTATAATGAGTAAATTGATGAATAAATTTTTTTATAATGGAAAGTGTAATTGAAATAAATAAAGGTAGTCTGATTGTCCCGGATAATCCGGTAATTCCGTTTATTGAAGGAGACGGAATCGGTCCGGAAATTTGGAAAACCAGCAGGTATGTTCTGGATTCAGCAGTTGAAAAAGCATATTCAGGTAAAAGGAAAATCAGCTGGTATGAAATATTAGCTGGTGAAAAAGCATTTAAAAAGACAGGCGACTGGCTTCCCAATGAGACAGTCAGCTCTTTTGAAAAATATAAAGTCGGCATTAAAGGTCCGCTTACTACTCCCATAGGTAAAGGCATTCGTTCAATTAATGTAGCTTTGCGGCAAAGACTCGATCTTTATGTTTGTCTGCGTCCAGTAAAGTATTATGGCGGAATTGATACGCCTGTAAGAAGACCCGATAAAGTTGATATGGTTATTTTCAGAGAAAACACTGAAGACATTTATGCGGGTATTGAATTCAAAGCTGGCACTGAGGAAAACAGTAAGTTTATGGATATTCTGAAAAATAATTTCAAAGAAAAGTTTGATAAAATCAGATTCGGTACATTAGAAAAAACAAATGAATTCCTTAATTCAGCTAAATTACCTCCTGCTGCAAAGACAGAAGTCGGAATTGGACTAAAGGTAATTTCAAAAACAGGAACAGAAAGACTCATGATCGCTGCAATGAATTATGCCATCGAATATAAAAGGAAGTCAGTAACTATAGTTCATAAAGGAAACATCATGAAATATACTTCGGGATCCTTCAGAGACTGGTGCTACGAAATTGCGCAGAAATTCTACGGTGATAAGATTTACTCAATGCTTCAGTGGGAGAAAACTGCAGAAACTTTAGGCAGAGAATCGGCTGACAATGAAATGAAAACTGCAATAAAAAACGGAAAGATTATAATTAAAGATGTTATTGCCGACAACGCACTTCAAAAAGTAGTTACAAATGCCGAGGATTTTGATGTCATCGCCACAACAAACCTTAACGGTGATTATATATCTGACCTGATTGCCGCGCAGGTTGGCGGAATAGGAATTGCACCTGGCGGTAACATTAACTATGTAACTGGCAATGCGGTTTTTGAAGCCACGCACGGAACTGCTCCTTCTTTTGCAGGACTCGATAAAGTAAACCCTTCATCGATGATTTTATCTGGGAAAATGCTCCTTGAATATATCGGCTGGACTGAAGCGGCTCAATTTATTGAAAAAGGAATACTTGATGCAATTAAAAACAAGCGTGTTACTTTTGACTTTGCCGAGCAGATGCTGAATGCAACCGAAATAAAATGCTCGGAATTCGGCAAAGAAATAGTTAAACATTTTTAAAATTTTTTATCAATTTAACTTAGTTTCTTAATTTATTAAATTTGTACAAAAACAAGAAAGGAATAATCCAAATGACAAAATCTTTTTTAAAAATAATCATTTTTTCATTTTTATTTTTGCTTGCTGCCTCAGTTTCATATTCGCAGGATGATACAAAACCGGGTGATCAGACAGATGTAAAAACCGACGTAAAAAAAGACTCTCATGAAGGTATTAAAATGAGTGACGGTATTTTATACGGCAAAGATTATGACCAATCAATGAG
The DNA here is from genome assembly GCA_019187405.1 of Ignavibacteria bacterium. Taxonomy (GTDB): domain Bacteria; phylum Bacteroidota; class Ignavibacteria; order Tepidaquicellales; family Tepidaquicellaceae; genus JABAQZ01. Next base: position 30,295 of record JABAQZ010000024.1, on the reverse strand, counting down.
TGTCATTACTTTTGATGACCTTATGAAAAATGCCGAGCAGCATAACGGTAAAGTAGTCGTTGTCAAAGGCGACGTAAGCGAAGTCTGTCAGAAAATGGGATGCTGGATGACAATGACTGACGGCACAAATACAGTCAGAGTAAAAACTCTGCATGAGTTTTTTCTTCCCAAAGATATTGCTGGCAGAAATGCTGTAGTTGTGGGAACATTCAACATCACGGAAATTTCTGAAGACGATGCAAAACATTACAACGAAGAATCAAGCAATCCGAAAAATTCTGATGAAATTAAAGGAACTCAGAAAGGTTTTGAGATTGATGCAAACGGAGTAAAAATTCTCGAAGCCGCAGCTACAGAGTCTTCAAAATAATTCGTTAAGTTTATTAAATTTTTAAGCTCGTTTAAATTAAACGGGCTTTTTTTTTAACAAATTAAAATCATGACTGAAGAAAAATTCTGGAAAGTGACGGGAACAAAAAAAGGATTTGCAGGAAAATGGATTGACATAAATTTGGATGAAATCGAACTGCCGGATAAATCCAAGATTGAATTTGAAGCAATAGGCTTTCATAGAAACGGAGCAGGTGTTGCTGCCGAAAACGACAAAGGCGAAATTATTCTGGTTAAAAATTATAGATACATTAATAATTATCTTAGCTGGGAAGTTCCTGCAGGCACTATACCTCCGGGAGTTAAACCCGATGAATGCATCATTGAAGAATTAAAAGAAGAAGCAGGATGTGAAGTCGGACATTCCGATCTTAAATATCTTGGAAATTATTATCCGTCCGTTGGTTCAAGCAATCAGATCTTTTACTGTTTCCATGCCCGAAACGTAAGAAAAATTACAGATGAAATTGACGCAAACGAAATTATGGAAACTTCATGGTTTAATAGAAATGAAATTGAAAAAATGATAAGAAACTGCGAAATAAAGGACGGCTTCAGTTTATATCTGCTTCTCCGCTGGCTGTATCTTTTGTGAGAGATTTATTTTTTATATCTTCAAATTGATCTTCTCTTGGCAGCATTAAAATCATCCCGGCAACTGAAATTATGATCCCCGCTGATGCATATAATATGTTTTCGTTCACAAACAGGTTTGTTGAAATGCAGAATAAAGCTCCGAAATCCAATATAACAAAAGGAATGATGTATGCATTGAAAAATGTTGTAAGTATGTTTGACAGATCAACTTTCTTAAGTATCATGTTGCGGACAATAAATGCAAGAGCGGTAAGTATAATCAGCAATATCAGTGATGAAAGATTTATAATTTCAAAATTTTCTTTCTTATTGTTTCCGGAAACAAACAATCCGAATAAAAATATGACAATGAGACCTGTGATAATGGCAATGCCGATAATTCTTATCCTGCTGACTGCAATCACAAAGTCTATTTGCTTTACCATCGGATAATCCTTTGTCATGTAATTTATTATACTTATTAAAATTGTTTGTATGCAAAATTAACATTATTTTTATCCAATGAAAAGTATTGTCAAAATAAACTCGGCATCGAAATTACCGCAGGAAGAATCGTATGAAAATGATTTTATTTCTCTTATCAGACCTAAAAGATTTGAAGAATTTGTCGGTCAGGAAAAAGTAAAATCCAATCTCAAAGTATTTATCGAGAGTTCTAAAAAACTTAATGAATCGCTTGATCATGTTTTGTTTACCGGTCCGCCCGGACTCGGAAAAACAACGCTTGCTAATATTATTTCCAATGAACTTGGGACGAACATCATTTCGACATCAGGACCTGTAATTGAAAAACCGGGTGACCTGGCTGGGATGCTGACTAAGTTAAAGAAAAACGAAATTCTTTTTATAGATGAAATTCACAGAATTCCCAAAGTAGTTGAGGAGTTTCTTTATTCCGCAATGGAGGAATACAAACTCGATATTATGATCGATCAAGGTCCGGCAGCGAGAAGCATTCCGATAAAGCTTGAAAAGTTTACGCTCATCGGCGCTACTACCAGACAAGGTTTGTTATCTTCACCAATGCTCGACAGGTTTGGAATAAACTGTCATCTCGATTACTATAATACGGAAAATCTTGTGGACATTGTCAAAAGAACTTCCGGAATTTTAAAAATCGGTATTTCGGATGACGGTGCAAGAGAAATTGCAAGAAGAAGCAGAGCAACTCCGCGAATTGCAAACAGATTGTTGAGAAGAACAAGGGATTTTGCAGTTGTAAAAGGTAAATCCAAAATTGACAAAGATATTGCAGATTATGCTTTGACATCTCTTGATGTGGATGAATTCGGACTTGATAAAATTGATAAAAAAATTCTCGAAACCATTATCCTAAAATACGGCGGAGGTCCAGTAGGTTTGTCAACTATCTCTGCATCAATAGGAGAGGATCCGGGTACTATAGAAGACGTATATGAACCTTTTCTTATGATTGAAGGTTTCATTAAACGCACTCCCAAAGGCAGAGAAGCTACGGCTCTTGCCTGCAAGCACCTAGGTATTTCACTTGGTAAAAATAAAAAAATGCAAAGCAATTTATTCGAACAAAGTTAATTAATGAAATTGAAAAAGAAATTAATTAGGGAAATAATCATTATACTTTTCATAAGCATTGTACTGGGTTTTTTTCTGAATTTCATCAGTCCGAAAAGCATTCCTCTTGTAAGAGACGACAGTCAGAGATTTGAAATTGATACTTCCAAAGTAAAAAATGTTGATTTAAAAAAACAAAGAGGAAAGCTGGATAAAGATGGATTTTACCGTCCGGTTAATATACCTATTGAAGCTGCCAAACAGCTGTTTGACGAAGGAGTTGTATTTGTTGACGGTAGAAATCCTTCGGAATTCAATGAAGGCAGAATAAAAGGCGCTATAAATATTGATTATAAAACATTCAAAGACATGACTAAGGAAGAAAAACAAGTGCTAATGAAAGACATTAATAAAGAGCAGGTTATCGTTTCATACTGCAGCAGCGACTCTTGTGAAATAAGCATTGACAACGCTTATGAAATGGCTCGTGCAGGCTATAATGATGTAAAAATTTTCCTCGGAGGTTTTAAAGAATGGAAACAAAAAGGGTATCCGGTTGAATAAATAACAAATTCATGAAAATTATAGAAAACAAATACTTTATAATTGCTTTAAGACTTATTGTTGGTGGTTTATTCATTGCCGCATCCGTAAGCAAGATTTTCAATCAGGAAGAATTTTCCCGAGCAATTTATAATTACAAAATTCCTTATTTTGATTCATTAATTAATATATCCGCTATAATAATTCCGTCATTGGAACTTGTTTCGGGAGTTTTTTTGATTATAGGCATATTCAAGCGCGGAAGCTCTGTAATAATATCCATACTCCTTATTATGTTCATTATATTTCTAAGCCAGGCATATATCAGAGGTCTCGATATCAGCTGCGGTTGTTTTTCACTTGAATCAGTCGGACAAAAAAGTGATATTTTACAAAGGATTATAGAAGATATTCTTCTTTTAATTGCAACAGTATTGATTTTTAAATATTCAAATAAATTAAATATTCAGGAGAAAAGTATATGAGTAATTTCATTCAGACAAAAACTGCTAAATTTATTTACTTTGTTTTCGGACTTGCAGTGATATCAGCGGTAATGTTTTTCTTATTCAACAATTCCAAAATTTCCGCATCGGTTAGCACTGCAAAAATCGTGTTCGAAGAGGAAGTACATGATTTCGGCAAAGTGCCTCAGGGACCACAGCTTGAGTACAGTTTTAAATTTACAAATAAAGGCAAATCTCCTTTGATAATTGAAAAAGTTCAGCCGTCATGCGGATGTACCGGCGCAACTACAGGCGGTCAAAATGAATTTTCAAAAGGAGAAAGCGGTGAAATTAAGGTTACTTTTAATACGCAAGGCAGAACGGGACGTCAGGAAAAACACATTATGGTATTTACAAATGACCCGGACATGCCTCAAAAAGATCTTAAGATTACCTGTGAAATAGACGAAAACATGCAGTAAGAAAACATAAGATTTTCTTAGCGGGAAGCAATTCGTTTCCCGCTTTTTTTATGTCCGGATTTTATGAATTAATGATGCTGAGCATTGCATCATGTATGTGTGAATTAGTGGCTAATATTTCCTTTCCGTAAATATTGAATTTTTCTCCTTTTAAATTTGTAACTTTGCCTCCTGCTTCACGAAGTATCAAAACTCCAGCTGCAACATCCCATGCATTAAGGTTGTATTCCCAAAAACCTTCGAATCTTCCGCATGCAGTCCAGCAAAGATCAAGCGCAGCCGAACCGAGCCTTCTGATTGGTATGTCGCGTTTTAAAAACTTGCCAAATAAATCCAAGGGGTTCGGGAGAAATTTTCCAGAGTTATATGGAAATCCTGTTACCAGCAGAGATTTTTCTATTCTGTCACATGCTGATACCGAAATTTTTTTATCATTTAAAAATGCTCCGGAATTTTTCTCCGAAAAAAACAACTCATCCGAAAATGGATTCAATACAACTCCCAATATTAAATCTCCTGATTTTTCCAGTGCAATTGATACCGAAGAAAGTGGGATTGAGTGAGCATAATTTACCGTTCCGTCTATGGGATCAATAATCCACTTATACTCGGATTCCTGATAAATCTCGCCTGCTTCTTCGGAAATTATGCAGTGTCCTGGAAAATCGTTTTTGATTATTTCAATGATTTTGTTTTCCGATAGCTTGTCTACTTCTGTAACAAGATTTGAGTCAACTTCTTTAAACGAAATCTCAAACTCCCTGCCGAAATTGTGCTTCAGTATTTTTCCCGATTCTGCGGCAGCTTTTAATAAAGTATTTTTCATGTTCATAATTTAAATTCCAATCCGTCATAAGCAAGCTCGATGCCTTTTGGAAGTGTAGCATTTATTTTTTCATGAAGTATATCATGCGTAAGATGTGTAAAGAATGTCTTATTTGGTTTAAGCTTTTTGGCAACTTCAATTGCCTGCTGAAGGTTGAAATGAGTCGGATGCGGCCTGATTCTTAATGCATTCAGTACCAGAACTTTCAGCCCCGAAAGTTTCTTCATTTCTTCTTCACTGATAAAACTTACGTCGGTAAGATATGCAAAGTCTCCTACTCTATAACCGAATATTTTTAAATCACCATGAAGACATTCTACCGGAATGATTTTTATTTTGTCAATAAAAAATTCTTTATTTTCTAGGTTGTTAAATTTTACAAGAGGAACGGATTTGTATTTTACAAGCTCTTCGGTAAAAACATATCTGAAAGAGATTTTCATCTCATCCATTGTGAGCTTGTTGCCATAAAGGTCAATCACTTTATCATATTTCTGGGTTATCATGCGCAGATCATCCATACCGTTAATATGATCTACATGATGATGTGTATATAGGACAGTGTCAATGTCTGAAAGATTGTTTTTCAGCATCTGCTGTCTGAAATCTATGGAAGTGTCAATCAGAATTTTTTTGTTTCCGGTTTCTATATATGCGGAAGTTCTGAGTCGTTTGTCCTTTGGATTTTTTGAAACACAGGTTTCGCAATTACAGCCGATTACGGGTATTCCTTGTGAAGTGCCTGATCCTAAAATTATAACTTTCATTGACTTAAACATAGATCACAATAACTTTCTGCTGCTTGTTTCTTTTTCAATAAGTTCTCTTATTCCGGGTTTGATATAAATTTTTTCCGTCACTTCCAAAGGTAAGTTCTTAATAAGGATTCTTATTTTTTTATCCTGCTCAAGATTTTTATTTATCAGAATTATTCTTTCTTCTCTCAAAAGACAGAATCCACCTTTGAATGTCCCTTTCTCGATTCTTACTCTGAAACCTGCCTTTTCCATTATTTCGGACAGGTCTTTAATAACTTCCTCTTTTCGTGAATCAGTAACTGGTTTTGCCGCTTTCTTAATAATTTTTGACAAATTCTTCTTTTTCTTATTTGAAATTTAGGATTCTCTGATAATCATATCATCGTCTTCATGTAAAATATATTTATAACCGTGTGTATCCTGTACTTTTTTCTTTTCCTCATCAAGCTGATCGGAAGTTTTTTTCAAAGGCTTGTAAACCGCAAGCCATATTATTGTGTAATAGCTCATAACCGCTATCCATGGCACTCCTCTCAGGAATCCTATTCTTTCACCAAAAAGCTCAAGGAGCTTATCATGATTTGCCGGTCTTTTATCGAATAAAAGAACAAACTTCAGATCTATATAAGACGTATAAATTTCCACCGGTACAAATGCAAAAAATAATACAGCGCTCATCAACAGCCATGGATTTTCTCTAAGATTAATTTTACAGGTTTTCATGAACACAATTGCAGATACTAAAACTATTACATAGAAAATCATTATCATAAGCGATGAATCCGAAATCATCTTGAAAATCTGATTTTCTTCATCCGGAGGGATGCTTGTTCTGAAATTAAACTCATCATAATTCAGCAGCTGATTGCCGATGAAAAATCTTACGTTTATTGCGCCAAGCCATACAATTGCGCTTACTACCAGTATGAAAAGTGATGTTTTAGCGGTTTTTGAAAAATACAATTTTGAATTATTGATTCGGATGTTAATTTAAGAAAATTATTGATTGTTAATAATGTAAAAAATTAAATAAATTTTCATTTACCCATACTTTAATATTTAGTAATTTGAAACACAATTATATGAACGAAGAAAAGTTAAAAAATTCTCTTTCAAAAGCCGTCGAGCCGGTCTTAAAAAAAGATTATGTTACTCTCGGCTTTCTGAAAAATATTTCCCTGAATGGGAAAAAACTTACGGTTACGCTTGGAATTTCCGACTTGAGCAGTGAAATTGTTTCCGCTGCAAAAGATCATGTGGCGAATATTTTGAAAAAAGATTTCCCTGAACTGCATGAAGTAAACGTAAAATTTGTCATTGGAATTACGCAGCAAAAAAGCTCCGGAAAAAAACATACTCTAAGCGGCGTAAAAAATACAATTGCAATTGCTTCCGGTAAAGGCGGTGTTGGCAAATCAACAGTGGCTGTTAATCTTGCAATTGCACTTGCAAAAGCAGGCGCAAAGACAGGACTGATAGATGCTGATATTTACGGACCTTCAATTCCAATAATGTTCGGCGTAAATCAGAAACCCGGACTTGTACAAGAAGGCGACAAGAACAAACTTCTTCCTGTGGAAAAATTCGGAGTGAAGTTAATGTCAATAGGATTTTTACTCGAGCAGGAAACTGCAGTAGTATGGAGAGGTCCCATGGCTTCAAGCGCGCTGAAGCAATTCATGGAAGATGTAGTCTGGGGCGAGCTTGACTTTCTGCTGTTTGACATGCCGCCCGGAACGGGTGATATACAGCTGACTTTAAGTCAGACTATTCCATTAACGGGAGCGATAATAGTAACAACACCGCAGGATATCTCGCTTGCAGATGCGCGGAAAGGTTTGATTATGTTTGACAGAGTAAAAGTGCCAACTATGGGAATAATTGAAAATATGAGTTATTATGTAAATGCTGACGGTAAAAAGGATTATATCTTTGGTCAGGGCGGGGGAATGAAAATGAGCAGTGAATACGGAGTAAAACTTCTCGGAGAAATTCCCTTAACCGGTATAATAAGAAAATGCGGTGATGAAGGAATTCCGGTAACAGAAAACATGCCTGATGATTATGTATCTCAAATTTTTAGAAATATTGCAGCCGATACAATAAAAGAAGTTAACCTGAAAAATGTGAGCAGTAAATCCGAATCTGATGTCATTATTGAAATTTAAAATTTACTTTCCAAAATGAAAAACTTTCTTGCTTTATTTGCGGCATTGATAATTATTTATTCAGGATGCAGCCCGACAGGAGGTTCTGATTCGCCGGCAAACTCCGTGAAAGATTTTGTGCTTGCTCTGAAAGAGCAGAATCCAGGTAAGGCATGGAATTTTTTATCTTCCGGCTCGCAGAAAATGTATAATGAACTTGCAAAGAACAGGAATTTGAGCGGCAAGGAATATTTTGAGAAAAGCGTATCCGACATTAATTCGCTTGGAATTATGGGAATGGAATTTGACGTAATCGATGAAGCCAAAGAAGGCGACAGCGCAAAGGTAATCATAAAAACTAAGGACAATAAGACTTCGGAATTATATTCAATCAGGGAAAACGGTGTATGGAAACTTGATTATACAAGGACTCTTGAAGAAAACATGAAGAAGGTCGAACAATAATAAATGCAGTGAGTAATGTCAGCACTTGATAAAGAAAATGTCGAAGCAGTTCTTGAAAAAGTAAGACCATTCCTTCAGATGGATGGAGGAGACGTGGAGTTTTGCGGAATACTTGAAAATGGTATTGTAAAAGTAAGACTGCTGGGTTCCTGCAGCGGCTGTCCATTGAGCATGATGACATTGAGAGCGGGAATTGAAAGGGCATTGATGAAAGAAATTCCTGAAGTCAAACGTATCGAGGCAGTTAAATAAGCTTCAGAGATTTTCCTTTTTCCCCAGATCTTTAAACACCACTGCTCCCGTATCACAACCGTAAACTTCATCTCCGTAAAGTTTCATCAATTCAAAATATACATCAAAAATATCCGTGAGCTTATTTTCAAACCCATAACGGAATACCGAACCCGAGATCAGATGCATTCCGTTGAATGCAAAAAGATTTTCAGTGACCGAATTTTCAGACTGCCTTCTGGTAAGCTTCATATCTTTTGTGAATTCAAGTTTTCTGGCGGAATGTCTTTTCTGAACTGCCAAAACGGCAAGAGGATTTTTATTTTCGAATACTTCATACAGCTTCTCTATTTTAAAATCAGTTTCAATATCAACATTTATGACAAAGAAGCATTTCTCATTTTTCAGATTGCTGTGAAAGTTCAGGATACCGCCGCCTGTTCCGAGAATATCTTTTTCTTCTTTCAGAATTATGTCAGCCTTGTATTTCCCTGAATTAATTTTAAAATAATCATGCATCAGTTTTGCATGATGATGAACATTGATCAGAATTTCATCAACGCCTGCTTTCTGAAGTCTTAAAATCTGATGATGAATCATCGGAGCATTTTTATATTCTACGAGAGCTTTTGGTTTTGTTTCTGTCAGCGGCAGGAGCCTCGTTCCGTAACCTGCCGATAAAATGATACCTTTCATGATTTATGATAATTAATATTTACAACAAAATAAATTAATTTATATAAGCAATTAGATTTCATATTTTGATTTGACTTCAAATCAAAAAGATCATCTGAATATATAATGACAATTTTCAGCAGAGCTCTCAGGTATTTTAAAACCAGAAAGACATTAAAGTACAGACTATATAAATTTTTATTAAAGCATTCCAAAGCTGTCAGCGACTCGCCTATAATACTGATATGGGAATTCGGCGGATTCAGCGATATTTTAAAAAAGAATGCAATAATATCCGCAGCGCTGAATTTCAGGGGATACAGGACGCATTTTATTGTCTGCGACGGGGTTCCGGAAGCTTGCATTCAAAGAGGATATGAACATAATGAAGATCCAAAACAATGGGACAAGAAATGTCCTAAATGTCTTTTTGGAATGCGGAGCGCCGCAAGTATGTACAGCGTAAATTATTCAACTGCAGGAGAATTTATAACCGAGAAAGTGAAGAAAGAATTATCGGCATTATCCGAAAACATTGATATAAGCAAGATATATGATTATAAATATTTGGGTGTAGGTGTGGGAATTTTGGCATGGAGCTCATTTGTAAGATACATGAAAGGATATGTCATCGAAGCAAAAGATCTTAAGAAAGAATATGAATATGTTTACAGAAAATATTTTTATGCAGGGCTTGTTAACACATATATTGCCGAAAGAGTAATTGAACAGTTCAAGCCTCACAGCGTATTTTGCTCTCACGGCGTTTATGTTGATTACTCGCCCGTAATACTGCTTGCGTATTTAATAAAAATCAAAGCGCTTTGCTGGTCGAGTGGTTATAAAATTCTACTGCATTATTTTACCGTTCCGAAGAAGCCGAATAAGCTTGAGCTTCGCGGTATTACGGAAGAGGAATGGAAGAAGCGTGGCGGTACACCTCTGACTGAAAAAGAGAATAAAATTCTTGACAAATATATTTATGAAAGATTTAACAAAGCTTTGAAAACGGATTTTCTGAATGTATCAGCGCCGGAGTCTCCCGAATCGCTTAAGAAAAAACTTGGAATTGAAAACTCAAATAAAATTGCCTGCATATTTTGTCATGTAGCATGGGATCTTTCATTTGACTTATCTACTATGATATTTGACAATGCAAATCAGTGGTTTGACGAAACGATGAAAACAATTTTTGAAGTCAAAGATGTAAATTGGATTGTCAGAGTTCATCCGGGTGAAAAAGCTTCGGGAAGTCTTTACACTCTTGACAGCTATATCAGAGATAATTACCGCGATATTCCTTCTCATATAAAAATTCTCTGGTCGGATTCGGAAATTAATTCGTTTGGACTATACAAGCTCATTGATACCGGTATTACATTGTTCGGAACGACAGGAGCGGAACTTCCTCTTTTCGGAAAGAACATCATAACTGCAGGCGAGGCATATTTTGCGGGAAAGGGTTTTACTTATGATGCAAAAAACAGGGAAGAGTATTATTCTTTGCTAAGAAATACGGGAAAGATGGGAATGTTAAATGAACATCAGATCGAACTTGCAAGGCGATATGCATATTCTTTTTTCATTCAAAGACAGATTCCGATTAATGTAATTAATAAATCACACGGACATTTCGGTGATCTCGATCCTGATAAAATGACTTGTCTGCTTCCGGGAAATGATATTATTATAGATGAAATATGCAGCGGCATAATAAATGGAAAAGATGTAATTATGAATGAAGAAATGGTTGATATGATTACCGACACGGAGCAGAGAAATCTTCCATTGTAAAAGCAGTTGCATAAAATCGACTGATATTAAAAAGAAAAATAAGTGATTAAATTTTTATAATTATTACTTCATTTAGATTTATTAAATTAAAGTCAAACATACAGGAAAGGATATATGAGATCGGTTTCAATTGTAATTCCGACTTTCAACAGAGCAGGATTACTGGGACAGACTATTGAAAGCTGCATAAATCAGACCTACCCCAGAGATAAATTTGAAATAATAATTGCCGATAACAACTCCGGAGATAATACTAAAGAGCTTGTTCAAAAATACATTGAAATATCAGATATACCTATAAGATATATTTTTGAGCCAAGACAAGGAGCACATTTTGCAAGGAATACTGCTTCAAAGCAATCGGAGAGTGAGATACTTTATTTTACGGATGATGATATGATCGCTGAGAAGAATATGCTCGTTAATATTGAAAAAATATTTGATCTAAATTATAACATTGCTGTCGTCGGCGGTAAAGTGCTTCCCAAATGGGAGTTTGAACCTCCGGAATGGCTGCTCAAATATTTCAAAAACGGAGCATTGAGTTTAATTGAAAAATCCGAAAAGCTGATTATTGCCGCTTATGACATCGGAATTTACAGTTGTCATCAGGCAATCAGACGGGATGTGCTTATTGATTGCGGCGGATTCAATCCTGATATAATAAAAGATAAGCTGATAGGAAACGGCGAGACCGGACTTAATATTAAGATACTCAACAAAGGTTATAATTTTGCATATACGGATGATGCAGTAACGTATCATGTGATTCACAAGTCAAGGATGACACAGAAATATCTCAATTCAAGATTCAGTAATCAGGCTAACTGCGACAGCTTCACAAATTTCAGAAAAAGAGAGCTATCAAGAAAACTTCTTATAAAGAATATTTTCACTTCTCACTTTCCAAATTTTCTGAATCAGTACTTTTCATCAATTGCAAAAATGTTTACTAAGGACGACATCTGGAGATATTACAGGGTTTATGCGCATTATTATATGCAAAGAATGATTGCGGATTTTAAATTAGCTTTAAATCAGGAGTGGAGAGATTATTCGCTTAAATATAATTATCTCGACGACTGAACTTTCCTTTTTATAAAAAATAAAAAGTAACAAACCACAGCCAAAACGCCTGCCGATGAAAACGTAAACATTGCTTCGGGACTGAAATTATACCAGATTAATCCGGCTATTAAGCTTGATGCAATTGCAAATATACTGTTGAGACCTGTATAAAAACCGATTGCCGTTGCAGTATCTTTTTTTTCAGAAATATTTGTTATCCATGCTTTTGAAATTCCTTCTGTCGAAGCGGCATAAATTCCGTATGCAAAGAAAACTGCATATAGAAAAACCAAACCGGGTTTGAATACAAAACTTGCATAAACTGCACTAAAGATCAGTAAACCTGTTATATATATTTTTTTCATTCCCAGTTTATCCGCCAAAGTTCCCATAGGCAATGAGCTTAATGCATAAACAAGATTGTAAAAGATATAAAGCATGATTACGTCATTGTCGGCGTATCCTGTTTGCTTTACCATAAGTAGTAAAAAAACGTCGGAGCTGTTGAATAAAGTGAAAATTAGAAATCCTGTTACTGCCTTTTTATAATCGGCTGAAGCTGTTTTCCTATATTCAAGAAACGAAAATAAATTAGTTTTTTGAATTGGCGAGACTTCGGATTTTTTTTTATCACTAAGCAATAAAGTCATTGCAACTCCCGCAATTGCCGGAAAGAAAGCAATAATAAACAGAGCAGAATAATTTCCAGGATTGAAATGAAGATAAATTAGCGCAGCTACCGGACCGATGACGGCCCCGAGCGTATCCATGCCTCTGTGAAATCCGAAAACCTTACCGCGTGTTTCGGGAGAAGATTCATCTGCAAGCAGCGCATCTCTTGCCGATGTTCTGATGCCTTTCCCAAATCTGTCCATTGTTCTCGATAAGAATATCCAAATCGGATTAATCAAAAAGGCAAGCATCGGTTTGGATAAAGCGCTGAGCAGATAACCGGATTGAATAAACATAGCGCGCCTGCCGCTGTTATCGGATAACTTTCCGAAATATCCCTTGCTTAGTCCGGCAATTGCTTCTGCAAAACCTTCAAGTAATCCGATAAAAACAACCGTGAATCCAATGCTTTTCAGATAAAGAGGCATTATTGGATAAAGCATTTCGCTTGAAATATCCGTAAGAAAGCTGACTAACGAAACAATAATTATCGAACGGGTAAAAATTTTCAAGATTAATTAACTTGATTAAAATTTTATCAATCTAAAATTGTTTATCTTATATAGGATAAATTTATTAATTTGTAATTAAATGGAAACTTTAATCTCACAAAAATCTAATCCCGGCAACAGTGCAGAAATCCGGAATTTATCAGATATAGATCTTGAATATGAAATTAGAACATTAAAGAAGAAATTAAATGCCGTAATTCTTGCACATTATTATCAGGAATCAGAGATTCAGGATTTGGCTGATTATATTGGAGACAGCCTTCAGCTTTCACAGCAGGCTGCAGAGACAAAAGCTGACGTAATAGTTTTTGCCGGCGTTCACTTTATGGCTGAAACAGCAAAAATACTTAATCCTGCCAAGCAGGTTCTCATTCCTGATTTAAATGCAGGTTGCTCGCTTGCCGAAGGATGTCCCGCAGATCTTCTTTTAAAATTCAAACAGAAATATCCCGGGCACATATTAATTAGTTACATTAACTGCAGTGCGGAAGTAAAAGCAATTTCCGATATAATCTGTACTTCATCAAATGCAGTAAAGATAGTTAATCAGATTCCGGAAAGTCAGAAAATTATTTTTGCTCCTGATAAAAATCTGGGTAAATATATCATAAAAAAATCGGGACGGGATATGGTGTTGTGGCAGGGAGCGTGTATAGTACATGAAACATTCAGCGAAAGGAAAATCACAAAGCTTAAATTCGAAAATCCCGGCGCATTGATTATTGCTCATCCGGAATGCGAAGAAGTAGTACTTAACAACGCTGATTTTATAGGTTCGACCAGCGGACTATTGAAATTCGTTACCGATTCTTCAAATGAGGAATTCATCGTTGCCACCGAACCCGGGATCATACATCAGATGAAACTTAAAAATCCGGGGAAAAAATTTATTCCTGCTCCGCCTGAATCAAGCTGCAGCTGTAATGAGTGTCCTTATATGAAGCTTAATACACTAGAGAAACTTTATTTATGCATGAGCGGCAGATCACCGGAAATTTTACTTGATGAAGAACTTATAAAAAAATCATATATCCCTCTGAAAAGAATGCTCGAGATGAGTAAATAAAATCTGTTTCGCTGCATAAGCCGGATTCTGTATTCCGTCAGACGGAATGACAATCATTTATCTTAGACTTACATTGCTGTAAGACTTTTCGCAACCTACCCCGGGAATTAACAAGAGGGCAGAACTTTATTCCCTATACATGGTCTTGCTCCGGATGAGGTATGTCAATCTCAAAGATTGCTCTTTGAATGGTAGGCTCTTACCCTGCCTTTTCAACCTTACCCGTTTTACCGGGCGGTATGTTTTCTGTGACACTTTCTGTATTTTGAATTTGCATTCATAAAACCCGGGAATTTCTCCCGGCATCCCTGCCCTTTTATGGAGTCCGGACTTTCCTCACATCCCGATAAACGGGACAGCGCGATTGTCCGCAGCGAAACAAAATTTATATTAAAGAACAATTTAATTAACCCGAAGAAAGCTTTTTCGATTCCAATAAATATTTATCTATGGCTTCATTTGCCAGCTTATCGGCAATTACGTTTTCTTTTCGCGGAATGTAATTAATTTCAAACGGGATTTTCAGCGAAGAAATTTTTTTCATAAAATTCAAAGATAGTTTTATCAGATCTTTATTTTTTATCTTATACTTCCCGCTGATCTGCTTAACAACAAGTTCGCTGTCCAGAAAAAAATTTATTTTTTCAGGTTGTAATCCCGAACTCTCCAGAATTTCTAAGCTTTCAATAAGCGCAGTATATTCGGCATAATTATTGGTATGTATACCGAGAAATTTTCCGGAAACATTCAGAATATTGTTGTTAGCATCTTTGATTACAATTCCAGCTGCTGACAATCCGGGATTACCGCGTGAAGCTCCGTCGGTAAAAATGTTTACTATATTTTTCAAGGAAGAATTAATCAGGAGTTTGCCAGCTCTTCCGAAATCAGAATCCTGCCGCAGGACTGACAGGTGAAAATTTTCTCTGCTGTTTTAATTTCAATCACTCTCTGCGGAGGTATGGAGTTAAAACATCCCGAGCAGTTGCCCTTTCTGACGATTGCAGTGGCTTCGCCTTTGTGCTTGCTGTTAACTTTATTATACAGATTTAGATTTTGCTCGTCGAGACCTTCAGAAAGTTCTCTTCTTTTTTCGGTTAATGCCGTCTCTTCGATTTTATATTCCTCATCAAGTTCCTTAAGTGTACTTTTTTTCTCTTCAAGTTCGTCCGTTAGCTCTTTTGCTTTTGCTTCAAGTACCGAAATTCTGGAATTGAGCTCTTCCGATTTTGCAGTAATATCTTTTATCAGTTTTTCATTTTTGCTGACTTCATCAAACATTGAGTCAATAGATTTTACAATCTCATCATATTCCTTGTTTGATTTGACATTATATTTTTGTTCGTCATACTTGTTAATTTTTTCTTCATAGGAATCATTATCTGCTTTTAACTTACTGGATTCTTTGTCAAAAATACTGGTAGTTTCCTTTGCAACTGCAAGTTCTTCTGTGTATGATTTAATTTTTTGCTCAAGAGAATTAATCGCTTCGGGAAGATTTCCTTTTGCTTCGGCTATATCTGCAAGTTCTTCATCCACATTTTTCAGCTCAAGGAATATTTTCAGAGTTGAAGTCATTTTGGGAATCATAGATTCTGCCGGTTTTTCAAAATATTCAAGGAACTTTTGTTTTGTATCACCTGTCTCGTCAGTACCGGTTAATGCAGCATCAGATTCATTGTTTTCATTTCCATCGGTTAAATCTTCCGAACTGATGTTTTCCATTTTTTTAATATCCGAAGTTATCATATCATTATTAAGGTTTTCTTCCGTATTATCAGATTCTTTCCCTTTTTCTCCTGTATTTATTTCTTCGACTGTCATAATTTCATTTATTTTATTATGTGTATTGTAAAATTATTTCTTCTATTTTTGATCAGGCAGTCACAACCCGAATTCTTAGCAGACATTATTACATCTCTGTTTATATCCTTTGAAATTAAAGCTGGTCTTTTAATTGTGCGGTCTGCAAGCATGGCATCATCAAGTTTTTTCTTACTTAATCTTTTTATTAATTCACCGGCTTTTATTTCCTTTTTAAGTATGACAATTAATCCACAGGATGTTTTATTACGTTTTATGAAATCATAAACTTCATAAGCAGGTTCTTCATAAGGGTGAAAACGAATCAGCGAATCTAATATTCCGTTAAGGTCATTTGTACTGCACTCCATTTCAAATCTGAATTCAGTTTCTTCAGATAATTTATTTATCTTGCCTGAATAGGGTTTTGCTTTTTTATCCGGTCTAAATGTTCCTGTACCTTCAACTCTAAAAGAACATTCGGTGTAATTTCCAATGATTCCCGCACCTGATAATGACATTTTTTTAAGCAGTAAATTCAGATGTTCGCGGGGAACAAAGACCACAATTTTTTTTCTTTCCGAAAATAAATAAAAATTTTCAGTTCTTTGTATTTCTTTTTTCCGGAAAATTTTATCGTATTGCATTTGATTGTCTGCTTTAAGGGCAAAAAAAAAGTGTATCTCTACTTGATACACTTTTTCTAAGTAAACCTACTTAAGCAGTGAATAATTATTTTTCGTTTTTTATACCGGTAATAAAATTTCATTTGTTTAAAATAAAAACGTTATGAAGTAAAATCAAGATATAAGAGGTTACAGTTTAAGTTTTTTCATTAAATTTTCTATTGGTTTTACATATTGCATTATATAAAAATGAAGCGAAGGCACGCCGGAATTTAAAAGTTCTTCGCACTGCTTTACTGCCCATTCCACACCGATGTCAAGGACATGTTCAGATTTTGCCGCAAGCACTTCTTCTGACAATTCATCTGGAATATCCACAAAGAAATTCTTTGGAATACTTGAAAGGTGATCTTTCTTTGTGATAATTTTTAATCCGGGTATAATTGGGACGCTTATCCCTGCATCTCTGCATTTTTTTAAATAACTGAAATAGTGTTTATTGTCAAAAAACATTTGAGTTACTATGTAATGTGCGCCGGCAATGAGTTTTTCTTTTGCATATTTTAAATCGCTGTTTAAGTTGGGAGCTTCAAAATGCTTCTCCGGATAACCGCTAATACCAATGCAGAAATTTGTCGGAGATGCATCGAGAAGATCTTCTTCAAGGTATTTTCCCTTATTCATGTCTGATATCTGACGAACAAGATCGAGAGCATATATGTTGGAAGTTTTGCCTTCGGGAATTGGCTTTTCGAATCCGAGATCATCACCTCTTATAGCAAGTACGTTTTCAATCCCAAGATAATTAAGTTCTATCAGTGCATCTTCAGTTTCTTCTTTTGTAAATCCCTGACAAAGAAGATGCGGTACTGTATCGACGTTATATTTGTTTTTAATCGCAACGCTTATTCCGATCGTACCGGGACGTTTTCTTTTTACCTTTTTTCTTATTCCACCGGAAGTTTCTAAATATTGTATTTGTGCTGAATGAGACGTTACGTCAATAAAAGGTGGTTTATAATTCATCAATACATCTACAATACTAAACAGCTTTCTTATATCTCCTCCCCGTTGAAGAGGAAGTATCTCAAATGTTATGAACGGGTTTTTTGCTTTTTCGAAATATTCGATTACTTTCATTTAAATATAAAAGTCTTCTATCCTAATTAATTACTTCTGAACCGCCGGATGAAGATTGAATCCGCCTTCGGCTATAATTTCATTATCTCCGGTTTCAGTGTTTATAATGCCAATCACAGTACTTGTTTCAGAACCTGCGTCATAAGCTATCCTATTATTATCAATCCACAGAAATGTTCCTATATTGCCTCCGTCTGCATTCAGATTTCTCTGAGCGCTTCCGTCTGCATTCATTACATAAAGAGAAACAGCTTTATCTCCGATAACTACAAAAGCAATTTTCTTTCCGTCGGGAGAAAATCTTGGAACATTTGAACTGCCCAAACCTTTTGTGAGAGCTTTTTCTTTTCCGTTTTCAAGAATTCTAATTGTTCCTTTAAGATTATTATCAAAACTTGCATAAACGATTTTGCTGTTATCGGATGAGATATCGGGCTCGAGGTTTGCTTCATCGTTTAAACTGATTTTCGTTATGTAATTTTCAGTTGTGTCCTCCAGATCCATAATCATGATGCTTTTTGTTCCTTCATTGAAAGCCGAAAATACCATCTTCTTTCCGTCTTGAGATAAAATCTGCATGTTTGAATAAGATCCATCGGTCCAGAGTTGAGGCTCTGCCCCGAAAGAAGCAGTATCTATTGAAAATACGGATAGAATATCTTCAAATTCGGAATTGAAAATAATTTCCGTACCATCAATATTAAATGAAGGATAATATCCTCCCCAGACAAGAAAAGTATGATTCAAGTTTGGCTTTTCGGAATCGCGAATCAAATAAACGTATCCTCTGTCAGTATAAAAAGTAATTTGTTTTCCATCAGGAGACCACTTTGGTCTCATGCAGTTTTCATTCAGATTTGTTAACTGTGTTTTGCCGGTACCGTCTTCTTTCATGCTGAATACTTGTAAAAAGCCATTTGTGCCGTTGTTTGAGCAGAATGCAATTTTTTTATTCTGTGCATTGGCGTAATTAATTATCAGAGCACAAAAAAGAATAAACTTTATTAATTTCATTAAACAGATTTTGTTTTAGAAAATAAACTTTAATTTACTTAAGATAAAAACTTTTTAAAAGAGAATAAAAAATCATCGGAGTGAAATTTTGTTTAACATCAAAAAAGATTACTAAAGCTAAAATATTGGAAAATGAGCTTCCGAATGAATATTTTAGATTTGAATACACAGTAAAATATGCAATCTAAGATATGAGCAAATTCAGCATAATTATAAAAAACTTTAAACTTGAGCTATTTTTTAGGAAAGATCAGAAATCTAGTCTAAGACTTCTGTAGTCTAAACAACAGAAGTTAACCCTCAGTTTTGCTCTGCTCTTTATATTGTAGCTGATACAGCTTAAAATACAATTCATTTTTGTCAAGCAGTTCCTGATGTGTTCCCATTTCCCTGATTTCTCCTTTATGCATGACGATAATCTTGTCACAATTCTGAATGGTAGATAATCTGTGTGCGATGATTATTGAAGTTCTTCCTTCAATGAGTTTCTTTATGGCATTCTGAATGAGTATCTCCGTATTTGTATCCACGCTTGATGTTGCTTCATCGAGAACCAGTATTCTCGGATTAAATGCCAGCGCACGCGCAAACGATATCAACTGCTTCTGCCCGGTTGAAAGTGATGCTCCTCTTTCATATACAGGATGATTTAACTTTTCCGGTAATGACTCAATAAATGGACTTAATCCGGTATTTATTACAGCTTCATTTAATACGTTATCACTAATCTTTTCACTGCCAAGAGTTATGTTTTTTCTAATATTGCCTGAAAATAGAAAAACATCCTGCAACACTATGGCAATGTTTCTTCTTAACTGCTTCGTGTCATATTTCTTAATGTCAATTCCATCAACCAATATCTGTCCCTCTTTGACTTCATAAAATCTTGCAAGAAGACTAATAATGGTAGTTTTTCCAGCTCCAGTAGCGCCGACAAATGCAACTTTCTCGCCTGCATTAATTTTAAATGAGACATTTCTTAGAACATAATCTCCATCATTATAAGCAAAACTCACATTTCTGAATTCAATATCGCCGGAGATTTTCTCCTTTTTTAAAACTTCATTATCGATAGTCATATCGGATTTTTCATCCAGTAATGCAAAAATTCTTTCACTTGAAGCCATCGCAGTCTGAAGTATATTATATTTTTCTGAAAGATCCCGTATCGGTCTGAAAAACATTTCAGTAAATTGAACAAAGGAAATAATTACTCCAATGGATACAATATTCTGTATAACCTGACCGCCGCCATACCAAATTATCAAGCCGGCAGAAACAGCGCCCAGAAGCTCAACGAACGGAAAAAATACTGCATAGTAGAATATGCTCTTCTTGTTTTGCTCGGTATGATCGCGGTTTATTTTTTCGAACTGTTCAATAGTTCTTTTTTCCTTTACAAAATACTGTACAATAGTGATTCCGGTTATATGCTCCTGAATGAATGAATTAAGTTTTGCTACAAGTATCCTAATTCTTCTGTATGAATCTCTGACTTTTTTTCTGAATATTGAAGTGGCATAAATCAATACCGGAAGTATAGATAGAGTAACAAGCGAGAGCTCTGCATCAAGCGAAAACATAAAATATAGTATCCAAATTAATAGAAAAATATCTCCGAAAGCAGTAACAAGTCCCGATGAAAAGACTTCAAACAGTACTTCCACATCGCTTGTTACGCGTGTAACAATTCTGCCTATAGGATTCCTGTCAAAAAATTTTAAATCGAGCGTGAGTATGTGATCAAAAATCTTTTTCCTTAAATCGAAAATAATTTTTTGTCCGATCCAGCTAGTAAGATATGTCATTATATATTGAATGATTCCCTGAAGTACGAGTGTTCCGAGCATTATCAAAATTATGAACTGCAGTCCGTGCAGATCCTTATTCATAATCTTATCATCTATTGCAATAGGTGTAAGCCTCGGTCTTAGTGCAGCAAGAGCGGATATAGTAATAGTTAGAATAGTTGCAATGACAATATATTTTGTATAAGGTTTGAAATAAGTAAGTAGCCGCTTGAAAATTTTTTTGTCAAGCGCTTTACCAAGAGCATCTTCATCAGACTTTATGTTTTTTGTTTCTGCCATTAATTAATTTCTAAACTTATAATCTTTGATTTCTTCTTCGAGAAGCTGCTTTCGGTAAATATCGGCATATATGCCATCAAGAGCAACAAGCTCATTATGTGTTCCTTCTTCCTTAATTACTGCGCCGCTTATGACAATAATATTGTTTGCATTTTTAATCGTCGATATTCTGTGAGAAATGATAATGCTTGTTCTGTTTTTCATGACGGATTTAAGCTCTTCCAGAATTTCTTCCTCAGTTTTTGTATCAACTGCAGAAAGTGAATCATCGAGAATAAGAATTTCCGGTTTTTTGTAAACAGCCCTTGCGATTGACGTCCTCTGCTTTTGACCGCCGGATAATGTTATACCTCTTTCACCGAGAATAGTCCCGAAACCATCTGGAAAATTAATCAGGTCTTTATATAATCCGGCAATTTTTGAACTTGAAACAACTTCATCACCATTAATATTGTCTTCTGAATATGAAATATTTTTTTCAATTGTATTGGAGAATAAAAAAGATTCTTGAGGAACAATTCCGATCGCACCTCGCAATACTCCAAGAGGGATTTTTTTGATTTCATATCCATCAATATAAATATTTCCACCGGTTGCATCCCAAATTCTTGGAATGAGATTTATCAATGTGCTTTTGCCTGAACCTGTATGACCTATAATCCCAAGTGAAGTTCCTTTTCTTATGTGCAGATTAATGTTTTTCAAAATGTAATTTGCGGAATAAGGATATCTGAATGACACATTTCTAAATTCAATATCGCCTTTAATGTTATCCGGTTTAATGCTGAAATCAGTCTCATCATTATCAGCAATTTCGGGTTTAGTGTTAATAATGTCATTTAATCTTTGCATGGAAGGAGCAGCTCGCTGAATGAGATTGATAATCCAGCCGAAAGCAATCATTGGCCATGTTAGCTGACCGAGATAAACGACGAAGGATGAAATATTTCCAAGAGTCATTTTGCCGTCAAAAACCTGAAGACCGCCGAAATAAATTACTATGATAATGGATAAGCTTGTGAGAAGAAACATCATGGGAAATGAGAATGACTGAACTTTTGCAAGGCTGAGATTTTTCTTAAGATAGTCTTGTGACAGTTTGTCAAACTCTTTTATTTCATATTCTTCTCTGACGTAAGATTTAATAACTCTTATACCGGAAAGCGCTTCCTGCGCTCTGGTAGTGATGTCAGAGAAAATTTCATAAACTTTCTTTGATCGGTTAAATGTCAATTTCCCGACATTATATACGATAAATGTTATCAATGGGAGAGGCGCTAGTGCAAGAAGAGTAACAGACCAGTTGATGGAAAATAAAATGGTTAGCGTAAAAACCGTTCTTGTAACCGTCTGCATTGAATACATGATGCCGGGACCGACAAAGTTACGTACATTTCCAATATCATTTGTTGCGTGAGCCATAATGTCTCCGGTCGATCTGGTATTGTAAAAACTTCTCGGCAGCAGCTGTAGATGCGCAAAGAAATCATGCCGGATGTCATTTTCGATTTCCCTTGAAACAACAATGATGTGTTGTCTGATTAAAAATAAAAAAATTCCGCTGAAAACTATAAGGCTTATTCCGCTTAAAGCATATATAAGCATACTGTGTCTGTAAACACCCGAAGTCAGATCGTCAATCGCAGCGCCAATTACAAGCGGATACAGACTATTAGCTCCAATGGAAATAAGAATGAAAAAAAATCCGAGAAAAAGTTTTTTCCTGTATCTGCCGAAATAAGGAATTAAAGGTAAGAGAGATTTCATCCGAATTTTATGAACAAATATAATTCATATAAATTCTAATTATTAGTAATTTTATTCAACTTATAAATTAAACATTGAGTGGATTCTTATTTGTAATCAAAATAATTGTTGTTTTGATTATTTCAATTGTCTTCAGAAGTAATCTTTTGATAATAAAAAAAATCCGCAGGAGAAATCCTGCGGATGTTAATTATTAATAAATATTTTTAAGTAAATGAACTACATTTGATATCCCGCGAATTTACGGTTTGATAACATATATAAAATTATCTGAATTATTTCCGGCAATTAACATATCAGTGCCGTCAACAATGCCGTCTCCATTCAAATCAGATACCGAATAACCTATAAGAAAACCGGCGGCATCATTATCAATTAACAGTAAATCTTCTCCTTCGATTATTCCGTCCTGATTGACATCTCCGCTGTAAATGCACCACCTTCCTGCCTTAGAAATTTGATTGTCTCCGTATGCCTGTGTCTGAGCAATAGTAAAATCATAAATCAAATTTTTCCCTATATTATAAATTTCTCCTCCGGATTTACTCCAAGTCTCGATTCCGTTTCTATGTTTTACTATAATGTAATAAACTCCCGACGGCGCATTGCTGAACAAAAATTCACCGGTGTAGTTAATTGAATCAATTGTGCTTCTTGAAGAATCTATTATGTTATAAGGCGGAGTTGAATTAGCCAATAAAATAGTAACTGTGTCAACTGAGTTTAAAAGAAAAGTGATTTCATCAAGCAATCCTTCGATGATAAGAGTAATGCTTGCCGGCATCGGAAAGGAATATTCGCTCGCAGACCATCTTGAAAAATCATTTATTCCCGTTAATGTAATTTGATTATTGGCTGTATCGCTTGCTCCGCCTATGAAACTATAATTTAATCCGCCGTTAGTTGACTTATATAACCCAAGCTCTGATTCGTTTAAAGTATCCAGTTCACTTTCATCATATTTGAAACTTAGAGTTGCATTTAAATTAGAATTGTTCGTTGGTTCAATATCGAAATATCTTGCAATGCTGTTTTTTCCAGCGAGTCCGTATTGAACCAAATGCCCTCTGCGGATTTCCGTCATACCGAGATTTGAAGAAGTTGTAATTACCGCTCCAAGACCTCCGACATTTAAACCAGAAGGAGAGTTAATATTTCTTGTCGTTGTAATGTAACCATTTCCTTTTACTGTATTGCCGGGAGTCTCGACTAAAGTTGCCGACGGAGTCAAAGTAATTACAAAATTATTCAGTTCGATATCGCCGATTGATAAAGTCAGAAGAGCAGGTAATGTAACATTGCCTGACATTAACACTCCTTGCGGATTGTTTACTATTACATTATTATAATTAATGTTTGCAACAGGAAAATATTGGGCGTTATTTTGATTATTAAATTCTACGGTGCTTCCGTTTGTGATAAATGTTCCGTTATTTACAATTGATACTGTTCCAAGTCCGGAGATTTTCAAAGTTTGATTTGAAATATCGAATGTTCCTCCACTGTCAATCTGAAGATTGAATAATTGATGATTCGAAATCAATGAAACACTCGCTCCGTTTGTTATAATACAATTACTTGGTTCGGCAAAACTTCCTGTTCCCTGCAAAGTCTGCGGAACACCGCTTGAAAAATTCGAACCGAAGTATATGCTTGCCGATGTAACGATTCCGTTATTGATAAAAGTATTCCCGGATAATTTAAATGAGCCGTACATTGTGCCTTTGTTAATTATGCTGTCTTTTGCAATCAGCGTATCGCTGTAACTGGTCGTCGATAATATTGCACCCGAGTCAATTCTAACAGATTTATTGATAATTGTTTTATTATTTTCCGAAGCTATAGAACTACTCATATACAAAATTCCGGATTCAACTCTTAGCTTTGAGTTAAAGTTAGAATGATAGTGATTAAAAATATCTACGCGGAATATTTGCGGGTAACCTTTTGCAACAACTTCGCCATCACCCGTAATTGTTGCCGCACTGTCAACAATAAAGTTTCCGCTTGTTGAGTCGAGATGGTCGAGATTGAAATTATATCCATTTAAATTCAAAACTGCATTTGGTTCGATTTCAAATGTATTGTTTCTAATGTTTACGTTGCTTTGCAAGGTCATGGTTCGATTAGATTTCAAATAAGTATAAGAAGAGCAAGTCCAATACCCGCTTCCGCTGAAATTACAATCGGAATCAAAGTCAAATATCCCGCTACAAACAGTTCCGTTATTAACAAGACTACTTCCTCTGAACTTGCAAAAGTTCAAATTAAGATATCCGTTATTGAAAACATCATCTTTGAATATAACTTCGTTACTGCTGTTGAATGAAGCATTAACATTTATCGTAATAGTCGTGTCAAATATTGTTCTGCTCCCAAAGAGAGTCATGATTAAAATATTTCCGCTATCGGCAATTAGCGGCACTCTTAAGCTTGCAGTAGTATCCATATTCAACCTGACTCCTGTTCCGTTAGTAAAAATCTGTCCATTGCTTATGAGAGTCGAATCATACATCAAAACGTCGGTATAATTATAAAAAGCATAATCCCTGAGAGTCAAAGAGTATGTATTCAAATTGACATCAGCATTTGGTTGTAAAATAAAATTTCGGACACTTAGATTGATATTGTTGTCCAAATATAAAGTCCTGTATGGCATTACATAAAGATAAGTACATAGCCATGCTCCGGCTCCGTTTATAGTGCAGTTTGTATCTATTTCGATATCGGCATAGACAGAGTCGTTATTAGTTATGGTTTGACCTTTGAAATTAATCAGTCCCGATGATGACCATAGTTTTCCGTTGTTTAAAATATTTCCGTACAAAGTCAGCCGGCTATTCCCGCTGCTTCCGGAGTAAAGCATTTGTGCTCCTGCATCGATAGTAATATTCTTTTTCGCTGAAATAAAATTTTCGTTGTACCCATTTAGAAAAACAGCTCTTCCGGAACTTGACTTAACTTCAACATCAAACACAGAGTTTTCACGAATTTCCATAATCACATCATGAACAGGGTCCGGATTACCGTGAGTTTTTAGCAAACCCTGACCTGTGATTGTTCCTCCGCTGAAAAGTATGAGTTCATTTTCAGGATGTACATCACCTATTAGAGTTACGGTTACGCCGGAGTTAATAACTAGAGTGCATCCGTTGTAAACACGAATATATGTTGTAACCAGATCAGAATTTATTACAACGGTTCTTCCGGAATCTGCTATAACAGCGCAGGTATCGTAATAACAAAGTGTGTCAAATAACATAGCCGAATTTTTGATATTTGAACTTTCGCTTTTGCTGTCTGCGGTGTCAGCCATTGCAGCGGAAAAAATTATAAGCGATAATAGTTTGAGTTTATGAATTAACTTTTTCATTTTTATGTTTTTTAAAATTCTCAAAACCTTTTTTAAAAGCCAAAATAATAACCGGCATACGCGTATGCCTTTAGTAGTGAAACGTTTGCAACCGTGACACAAGGTTATTATTTTGTTAAAGAACTTAGGCAAAAATAAACCCGAAGTTATTTAAAGTGCAAAGAAATTTTTTACAAGTCTTCATACTGAAAATTCAATTTTATAATAATTAAGCACTATCAAATAAGGCATAATTGCATTATTTTTTTACAAAATACAGTTTCACTCCTGAGTTAGTTTTTCATATTGAAAGGACGAAATTATGCACAGCTCGTCATTAATTCAGATATTAAAAACATTTACTACCGAAGAGTTAAAAAGATTTGACGACTTCGTTAGTTCGTCATTTTTCAACAGGAAATCGTATGTAACCGCACTTTATAAACACATCAAAAAATTTGCGCCGGAATTCATCAGTCCGAAATTAGAACGCGAAAAAGTCTGGAAGGAATTGTATCCATATAAAAATTACAACTATGGGATTTTTAAGAATTTGGTATTCGATTTGACGAAGCTTGCAGAAAATTTTCTAAAGGTAGAATATTATTTGAAAGATGAACTGCAGACGGGATATAATTTTCTCGATGTGCTCAATGAAAGAGAACTCGTTAAGTTATTCAAAACAAATTTTAACGTCATAGAGAGATCGGTTAATGATTCTTACAAAAGTAAGAAAATTCCCGCGGAGAATTATTTCGATTTTATGTCGAGATTATATTTGCTGAAATTCGGATTCAGTGCCGAATATGATGTTCACCCAAAAATGAATGAGGAACTTGATTCACATTTCAATTTTCTGATTTCGAATTTCATTGTTCTTCTAATTAAAGCAAATAATAATTCTCACTCGTTTTATTCGGATCATAATCCTGAAAGAAAGACCAACCCGCTCAGTTCGTTTCTCGAAAAAGCCGATTCACACAATATGATTGAAGAGCTACTCGAATTGATGAAAACTAAATCACTCACACTTTACAGAGTTCTGAATGCTTACTACAAATCGTATTTATCAAGCATTGACAAAGATTCTTTTAAAAAGTATTGGGAATTTAAGAAAACTCTTGAAGTGGAGTCAGGGTCTTTCTCCAAATCCGACAAATACATTTTGTATGCATGCCTTTGCGAATGTTTATCCAATTTAAATGATGTTGAACTTAATAAGAACAGTGAACTTCTCGATATTTATAAAATGCAAATTAGAGACAATGTAATTCTAAACGAAGACGGATTTTTAGGTACAGTTCCCTTTATTTCAATAGTCCAGACTGCATGCATTGCCGGAGATGCGGACTTTATAGAAAACTTTACCAAAAAATTTATAGCAAAAGTTCATTCTGAAGCAAGAGACAATCTTGAAAAATTTTCGAATGCACATTTATATTTTGCAAAAAAAGAATTTGAAAAATCGTTAGAGCAGATTCTTCTGGTTGATTATGATTTATTTACAATGAAATATTATTTGAAAAATCTGCAGATGATGAATTACTATGAACTCAATGATTATGAATCTTTTCTTTCTTTTTATGATTCATTCAAACATTTTATTAGCAGAAATAAATCCATTACGCAAAAATGGAAAGATGGACAAACCTTATTTGGAAATTTTCTTTATAGGCTTTTTAAATTAAAACAGAAGCCCGACTTATTTGAATCAGAGAGATTAAGCAAAGAGGTTAAGTTTTCAAAATCAAACAAAAAGCAATGGCTGTTAAGTAAATTATCAGAGTTTAAAGGACAATCTGGAAGCAAAAAGTGAATTACAAAAATTTATTATCCTTATATAATTTGATTCAGAGTCGTAAGCGTCCGATTAATCCTTTAAAAGAATATGATGAGAATTTGAATAGATGGGATTTGAGAAATAAAAATATTCCACTAATTAATAATTTCAGAGAAAGTATGTGAATACAGTTTGACGGAAATTAATGAAAGATATTTTGACGGAAGCAGGCTTCCGAGCGGAGTGTATTTTTATAGATTGTATGCTGATGGAGTGTAAAAGGATAAGAAGAAGTGTTTGTTGGTGAAGTGAGAGTTTGTAGGGTGTGGGAGTAGAAACCGTTTAAACGGTTTCTACCCCCTTCGCCCAGAGATGCGACATCTCCCGTAACGCTTCTCAGAAACCGTTTAAACGGTTTCTCCCACACCGCTCAAAACAACAAAATCCATTTTTTCACAAATCGCATTTTTTACCATTTGACAATTCTAATCTTTATCTTTAGCTTGAATACAAATTGATTTTAAGTTCACTCAAAAATCTGTATGAATGGAGCTATTGTTGACAATGAATATCTTTAATAATTTTTTAAAAGATTAACTTAGTATATATTTTCTCAAAATAATTTTTATGAGAAACATAAAAATACAAATTTACATTCTGTCTATTTTCATTTTCCTTCCGGTCATCGGAGTATATGCACAATCAAACTGGTTCTGGCTGCAACCACTGCCGACTGGCGCAACGCTTAACTCGGTTGACTTCTGGGACAGAAATACAGGATATACCTGCGGCAAAGCCGGAACGGTCACCAAGACTACCAACGGCGGATTGAACTGGGTGTTGCTGGGGCAGATAACATCTTTGAATTTAACTGACATCGAATGCATTAATTTAAATACTTGCATTGTTGTTGGTGACAGCGGATATATAGCAAAGACAACAAATGGAGGATTGAACTGGGTAAGTATTTCAAGCGGAACAATTAATATATTAAATGAAATAAGTTTTCCAAATTCAAATACAGGATATATTTGTGGTTTTCAGGGGATAGTTCTAAAGACAACTAACAGTGGTAATAGCTGGACAATGATTCAAAACGGAATGGCATTTACATTATATTCGATAGATTTTTTAAATGCCGACTTAGGTATGTCCGGTGGTTTTAATGCTGTATTTACAACAACCAATGGCGGATTAAGCTGGAGTACGCATCAGCTTGGAAGTTTTTTTGATGTGTTTCAGAATGTATGTTATGTTAATGACAGTTTAATATATGCTTTATGGTCAAATAACAGTTCGGTTTGCAGAAGCACTAATTCAGGTTTAATATGGGAGATATTTAACATTGGTATATTTGATATAAGCGATATTGAAAGATCGATGATATTCAAAGACGTAAGAACGGGTTTTATTTCAACTCAATATGGAGAAATAGGTAAGACAACGAATGGCGGAGTAAATTGGTTTTTTGACACGACATTTATGCCAATACCGAGAGATATAAATATATTCTGGGATATCAACAAAGTCGATACGAGTACATATTATACAGTAGGAGGAGGAGGTCTTATTGTAAGAACAACAAACACAGGAGAACTTTGGGAAAGACAGACAGGGAATATAAAAACATACAACGACATATATTTCACAACGATAAATACAGGTTACATAGTCGGAGAGAAAGGATTACTGCTAAAGACCACAGATTCCGGATTGAACTGGAATAGAATAGAACTCGGAACAACAGTGGGGCTGAATAAAGTATTTTTTACAAATGAAACAACGGGTTATATATGCGGCGATACGGCATTTTTGAAAAAGACTACAAATTCAGGAAATGAATGGTTTAGTTTATCTGTACCGATACTTGATACAAACATATATGGACTTCACTTTCCAGATGAGAATAGCGGTTTTATTAGTATAGGCGGAGGCTCAATGTATAAAACTACAACAGCAGGAACAAACTGGTTTAGAATATTTACATTAACAGAAGGCAGCGGACAACCAGTAGAAGATATAAATTTCTTAAATACTGATTACGGAGCAGCAATATCACAAAACTTTACACTTGTAACAACGAATTCCGGAAATAACTGGAATGTTTTTCTGCAGGGGAGTATTGCAATGAAATCGGTATGGTTTATAGATTCATTGAACATAATAGCAGTTGCATCAAATGATAAGATTAGAAAATCGACCAACACCGGATTCAGCTGGTTTAGCATAAATAATCAAATGGGAAGTGATATAATATCAATGTTTTTTTGGGACAGCAATTATGGAGTAATGTGCGGGAATTCGGGAAAAATAGCCAAGACGACAAATGGAGGAATGAACTGGATTCATCAGCAGGTGATAGCAAGTGAGTTTTTGAATACAGTTTTTTTCATAAATCCGAACACTGGATTTGCAACTGGACAGGGAGGACAGATAATAAAGACAACAAACGGCGGATTGTCATTTATAAATACAACAGCAAATAATTTACCAACAACTCATCAGTTGTTTCAGAATT
>JABAQZ010000033.1:17615-68295 GCA_019187405.1 Ignavibacteria bacterium | reverse complement strand
ATATGATAAAGTGGTGGAAAGTAAAAATAAATGAAGAGTTAATTAACAAGTTAGCGGTTGCAAATTAATGCAACCGCTTTATTTTCATTTTTCAAATGTGCTAATGAGGACTTTTTGGACAGCCCCCAACACCCAACGCTCACTAATGCTCTCTCTATTACCGCCGTTCAGAATGCTAATACATAAGGTAAGTATTTCTAAATCGCTAAATGTGTACTGGGGGCGTGTTGGGGGGAAACCGTTTAAACGGTTTCCCCCCCCCCCCCCACCCAACGCTCACGAATGCTCTCTAATATCTTCATAACTCGATTTTTATAACAATCTTGAATTTCACACAAACAAAAAACTAATTCAATTTTTCTTATTTAAAATCATCATAATTGTTAGTTTAAAGAATTAACAATGAACACAATTTCTAAAACCCTACTTCATTTAATTTCAAAACACAGTTTAGTATATTGAATGCCATGACAGACATCAGCGAAAATATTCATGATTCATCGACTAACAAGCAGGTAAGCAGTAGCGTTTACAGAGCCGCCTTGAAGGAATTCGAAGGTCCTCTCGATATCCTTCTTCATTTTGTTAAAGCTGACGAACTCGATATTTATAATATTCCAATTTCAAAAATTACAAAGGATTTCATCGACTATCTGAATTATATGAAAGAGCTTGACATTGAACTCGCAGGTGAATTTCTCGTGATGGCTACAGAACTGATGAAAATAAAAGCAAAAATGATGATACCGCAGGTGGACGAATCAGGCAATATCATTGAAGAAGAAGATCCTAGATTATCGTTGATAAGAAAACTTCTCGAATATAAACGCTTTAAAGATGTTTCGGAAAAATTCAGCGAGCTTGAGAATATTCAGAGACAAAGGGCTTTCAGAAATAATTTTGATAACGACAAAAGAGAGTATGAAAAAGATTTTGAAGCTGATCCAAGTCTGAAGAATGTAACAATTTATAATCTCATAAAAGCTTATAAAAGAGTGATATCAAACATAAGACGTGAAGTCGTGCATCCGATTGAACTGCTCGATATTACTCCGGAAAATCAGAGAGAATTTCTGCTTTCGATGCTGGAGGACGGTAACGGTATTAACTTTAATGAATTCATTTCCGGTTATACAGTTAAACTGAAAATCATTTGTCTGTTTCTCGCTTTGCTTCAGCTTGCTCTTGAAGGCTTTATTGAAATTGAAATTCTGAATAATGATAAATCAAATTTTATTTTAAAAAAGAGATCCGATTATGCCGGCAGTCAGTCCTGAAATAAGAAACATAGTAGAGTCAATGATCTTCGCTTCCGAAGAAGAATTAAATCCTAAACAACTCAAAGACATTATTGACAAAAGCGGCTTGAGAATAAGTCTGGCCGAAATAGAAGAATCAGTTTCACAACTTAATGATGATTACAAAAAAAATAATAAACCCTATGAAATCATTAGAGTTGCGGGAGGTTATGCATTTTCAACTAAACAGGACTACGGCAGGTTTGTCGGTAAGCTTTATGAAGAAAAGCAAAAGAAAAAACTTTCGCAATCAGCTCTCGAAACACTTTCTGTAATTGCATACAAACAACCGGTAACCCGTTCTGAAATAGAATTCATAAGAGGTGTTAATGTCGATTACATTGTAAATTCTCTTCTCGAGAAAGAGCTTATTACCATTACAGGCAGATCTGAAACTCCCGGAAGACCGATTTTATACGGTACAACGAAAACATTTTTAAAAGTTCTCGGACTGAATTCTCTGGAAGATCTTCCAAAACTCAAGGAAATAAATGATATCCTAAAAAATGAAGAGATCGAAGGCATAACAGAAGCCGATATTGAATTGTTTAATTCGGTAAATGTACAAGAAACTGCCCAGGGACATGAGACTGTTCATCAGCTTGAATTGATTACCACAAATGAAAACGAAGAGCAGGAAGAACAGCAAAGTTTTGAAAATAACAATACTGAAGAAGCCGTATCAGACAAAGACGGTGAAAGCGAAAATTAAATGGAAAATGCCGTACGTTTAAACAAGTATATTTCCTCTCATGGTATTTTATCAAGAAGAAAAATAGATGAGTACATTCTGCAAGGAAGAGTTACAGTTAATAATAAAACCGTATATGAACTTGGATTGAAGGTTGAACCGGAAATCGATAAAGTATGTGTTGACGGTGAACAGGTTAGACAGGAAATAAAAAAGATTTACATACTTCTAAATAAACCGAAGGGAGTTGTTACAACTGTTTCGGACGATAAAAAGAGAACTACCGTAATTGATCTAATCGGAATTAACAAAAAAATATTTCCCGTCGGCAGGCTGGATTACAACACCGGAGGTCTGCTTTTATTGACCAATGACGGAGAGTTTGCAAATGCATTGATGAAACCTGAGAATAAAATTTACAAAACTTATTTTGTTCAGCTTTCAAAACCGCTTGAGGAAAGAATTAAGAAAAAAATTTCCGCCGGCATAATGCTTGACGGAAGAAAGACAAGACCTGCAGTCATTAAGTTTCTTTATAAAAATGATTTTACGCGGTTGTATATCTCGATACAAGAAGGAAGAAACAGACAGATACATAATATGTTCGAAAAATTCGGTTATTATGTAAGAGAGTTATACAGAACCGAATATGCTGGATTGGTACTCGGCGGTCTGAAAGAAGGACACTGGCGTTATCTTAATGCAGGAGAAGTTAACAAATTAAAATCAATCATTAAAAATTAACACTGACAGAATTTATTGACAGAGCAAAACGACCTAATAAAAAGAAGAATCGAAGAGCTTGAAGAAATAAAAAAGCTCGGCATTAATCCTTATCCTCATAAATTTGATGTTACATCCAATTCGAAAGAGATCATCGATAATTTTAAAGATCCCGAAACGGAAGAGGAAAAGGAAAATCATAAATCACAGACAGTATCAGTTGCCGGCAGAATTATGGCTATCAGAAAAATGGGAAAGGCGACATTCTGCCACATAAAAGACGGGACGGGACGTATTCAGATTTATATAAAGAAAGATGATGTAGGAGAGCAGGCATATAATGTGTTTAAACTTCTTGACATCGGCGATATTATAGGAGTGAATGGTTTTATATTCCGAACGAAAACCGGAGAGGTTTCGATACATGCTGTTTCGTATGAACTTCTGACGAAGTCAATTCGCCCATTGCCAGTTGTAAAGGAAGAAGTTACCGAATCGGGAGAAAAAATTGTATATGACGCTTTTGCCGATATCGAGCTTCGTTACAGACAGAGATACATTGACCTGATTGTAAATGAACATGTAAAAGACACATTCATTAAGAGAACTAAAATAATTCAGTCTATTAAAAGGACGCTTGAGAAGCATCTTTTTTTTGAAGTCGAAACTCCAACGCTTCAGACAATTTATGGAGGCGCAAACGCACAGCCATTTGTTACTCATCACAATACTCTCGATGTGGATTTGTATTTAAGAATTTCAAACGAATTATTTTTAAAAAGACTTGTCGTAGGCGGCTTCGAAAGAGTTTATGAATTTGTCAGAGATTTCCGTAATGAAGGAATTGACAGAACGCACAATCCGGAGTTTACTCAGGTGGAATGGTATCAGGCGTACGGAGATTATTTCGATTCAATGAATCTCTTTGAAGAAGTCGTGGAGCAGGCATGCATTGACATTCACGGAACAACGAAAGTTATTTACGGCGAAACGGAAATTGATTTCAAACGCCCCTGGAAAAGAATGAAAATGACAGATGCAGTCAGGGAAAAAACAGGACTTGATGTGCTTAATATGAAGAAAAAGGAAATTATAGATTATATGGAAAAAAACGGAATTGAGTATGATCCGAAAATTTCTCAAAGCAAAGGTTTGATAATAGCAAATCTGTTTGAAGCTGTCTGTGAAGAAGATCTTATACAACCTGTGTTCATTTACGATTTTCCACTTGACACAACACCATTGTGCAAACCCCTGAGAGAATACAGCCTGAAGCAGATTGAAGAAATGGAAAAAGATCCCGAGCAGGTAATACTTGCCGAAAGATTTGAACCTTATGTTTATAAATGGGAAATGGGAAATTCCTATACCGAGCTTAATGATCCGCTATTGCAGAGAAAGCTGCTTGAGGAACAAGTCGAAAGAGGCAGAGGCGGAGAAAAAGAAACTCACCCGCTCGATGAAGATTTTATCAATGCTATTGAAGCAGGAATGCCTCCAACAACTGGCGTAGGTTTGGGCGTTGACCGGCTGGTAATGCTGCTGACTAATTCCCATTCCATACGAGACGTGATTTTCTTTCCACTGATGAGACCGGTTTGATTAAATCAGGAATTGAAAAATATTTTCCCGTCATGCAAAAGCAATGTGTAAACTGATTAAACAAATTTTTTACAAATGTTTAATGCAATGTAATGCTGAGAAATTTCTTTTTGTCTTTTCTAATTAATAATTTTTTTTATATATAATGAAATACTACAACAGCGT
Source organism: Ignavibacteria bacterium (assembly GCA_019187405.1). Taxonomy (GTDB): domain Bacteria; phylum Bacteroidota; class Ignavibacteria; order Tepidaquicellales; family Tepidaquicellaceae; genus JABAQZ01. The sequence goes on along the minus strand of JABAQZ010000033.1, from coordinate 63,816 downwards.
ACTTGAACTGATCGGAAGAACCCCTCTTGTAAAACTTAACAAAATTTCAAAGGGCCTCAAACCGATAATTCTTGCAAAGATGGAATCTCATAATCCCGGAGGAAGCGTAAAAGACAGGATAGGACTGAACATGATTGAAGCAGCAGAAAGAGAAGGAAAACTCAAACCGGGTGATACGATTATCGAAGCTACAAGCGGAAACACGGGAATTGGTTTAGCTCTCGTTGCGGCATTGAAGGGATATAAATCGATTTTTGTAATGACTGAAAAAGCTTCCAAAGAAAAAAATAATTATCTAAAAGCACTCGGAGCTGAAGTCGTAATCCAGCCTATGACAGCAAAGAGCGGCGACCCCGACCATTATGTTACCGTCGCCGAAAGACTTGCTAAGGAAATTCCAAATTCATTGTTCTTATACCAGTATGTTAATCCTTATAATCCGGAAGCTCATTACAAAACAACCGGTCCGGAAATATGGGAAGATACTGAAGGCAAAGTTACTCATTTTGTGGCTGGAGTCGGTACAGGAGGCACGATTTCAGGCACCGGTAAATATTTAAAAGAAAAAAATCCGAACGTTAAAATTATCGGCGCTGATCCTTACGGTTCTATTTTTAAAGTGGTTAAAGAAACTGGCAATACGCCTGAACCGATACCATACCTTATTGAAGGTATAGGACAGGACATAATGGTTGAAAATGTTCAGTTTCAGTACATTGATGAGATCTTAAATGTAAATGATCTTGATTCGGTGGAGATGTGCAAAAGACTCTCAAAAGAAGAAGGAATCTTTTGCGGCGGATCTACTGGAACAATTGCCTTTGCAGCGATTGAAATTGCAAAACAACTTGATGAAAATGCCGTGATAGTATTCACAGTTTGTGATACCGGTGAAAGATATTTGTCAAAGTATCATTCCGACGAATGGCTGAGAGAAAAACGGCTGATGAATTCCGGACACATTACTACGGGACAGGTTTTTCTTACAAAAAAAACTTCCGGTGTACCGGGACTAATTTCTGCTAAAAGCACTGACAAGCTTTTTGAAGCGCTTGAGTTAATGGACAAATATAACTTATCTACTCTTCCTGTCATTGACGGTTCGGATTGTGTAGGATCGATTGTCGAAGGAAATGTAATTGAGAAAATAGTAAACGATAGAAATGTTTCCGGCAAAGAAGTAAAACATGTAATGGATAAAAAATTACCAATTGTCGATTTTAATACAAAGTTTCCAGAGACTCTTGAAATGCTACAGAAAGACAGCACTCTGCTTGTTTCCCAGCATGGTGAAATTAAAGGCATTCTTACGCGATATGATGTTCTGGATTTTATTCAAAGATAAAGTTGAAATTATTGTTTTTCCTTTTTAAAAATTTTTATTATAAATCAAATGAAATTTTCCACCAAACAAATTCACGCCGGACAACATCCTGAAAAAACTACCGGCGCAGTTATAACCCCGATATTTCAAACATCTACTTACTCAAATGAGAAGCTCGGCGAAACAAAGGGATTTGATTACGGAAGAACTATCAATCCTACCCGGCTTGCTCTCGAAGCTAATCTTGCTTCTTTGGAAAACGGTAAATATGGCTACTGCTTTTCTTCAGGTATGGCAGCAGTACAAACTGTAATTAACCTGTTTAAACCCGGAGATCACATTCTCTGTACAGATAATGTTTACGGCGGAACATACAGACTGTATGAACAGGTCATCAAAAACTTCGGACTGGAATTCGATTATGTCGATTCATCCGATTTCGATAAATTGAAAAATGCAGTTAAAAGCAATACCAAGTTTATCTATGTGGAAACTCCTACCAATCCTATGCTTAACATTACAGACCTGAAGAGACTGGGTGAATTTGCAGTATCAAAAAAAATCATAACATGTGTTGACAATACTTTCATGAGTCCGTATTTCCAGAATCCGCTCGATTTCGGAATTGATATTGTACTTCACAGCACAACAAAATACATCAACGGACACAGCGACGTAATCGGCGGATGTCTTATAACTTCAAATACAGAAATATCCGATAAAATTAAGTTCCTTCAGAATTCAATTGGATCCGTTCCATCACCTTTTGACTGCTGGCTTATTTTACGATCGACTAAAACTCTTTCACAAAGAATGAAAGCGCACAATGAAAATGCTGCTGCCATTTGTGAAGTTTTAAGCGGAAATAAAAAAATTAACAAAGTTTATTATCCCGGTTCAAAAACCCATCCACAATATGACCTTGCTGTTTCACAGATGAAAGGTTTCGGTGGTATTATTTCAATTGAACTTGGATCATTTGATAATGCCGTAAAATTCTGCAACGCTCTTAATATTTTTCAGATTGCAGAATCGCTTGGCGGAGTCGAATCGCTTGTCTGCCATCCTGTCTCCATGACACACGGCAGCGTACCAAAAGAACTTAGAGATAAATTTGGTTTGACGGATGGACTTGTAAGACTTTCTGTCGGTATTGAAGATAAAGAAGATCTTATCGAGGACATTGCCGGTGCATTAATAAAAGTCTGATGAAATATTTTCTTCTCTCATTTTTATTTTTACTGCATTTTGCTGACGGCATTGCTCAGCATAGATACAAAACTAAACGTGATCCGACAAAATATAATGAAAGAAGCGCCGATGTTAAAATATTCAGAGCTTTTAATAACATCGAAAGCAGTTTTATTAACTCGCTGATTAATATCACCAACGAATCCATAAACCCTGTTTCCATTGCAGCACCTGCCGGCATGTATATTGCAGCAAGAATCAATGACAATCATTACGACGAAAGCTCGTCTATTCTGCTGTTGCTTTCGGAAATCACAAATGTTTCTGTAACTCAGGGATTAAAATTTTTAATAAAAAGAGATAGACCATTCAGAACACTTAACAACGTGAAACTTTCCGATACTAATTCTGTAACCGGTTCTTATTCATTCCCTTCTGGACATTCATCCGAATCATTTACAATTGCAACTTCTCTTACTTTAAGATATCCCGATAATGCATTTTTAATAGCCGGTTTATATACTTATGCAACCGTTGTATCTCTCGGCAGAATTTATTGGGGAGTTCATTATCCGAGCGACGTGTTTGCCGGAATGCTTATAGGAGCGGGATGCTCCGCATTGATATTTTCGTTAAGGAAACCGATCATTGAAGCAAAGAATGATTTATTCAATCAAAGCGAAAGAACGGACAGCTTCAGCGGAGGAATAAATACATCCGTTTTTCTTGCTTCAGTCATAGCAGCAGATTTAATCAACAGTTTTTTTGTTAATTCATCCAAACCAGTTTTAAAGAAATCAAAAGTTGATTTCAGTTTCAACGGGGTATCGGGAAATTTAAACTACACTCTGAATTTTTAAATACCTCTTTTATTTCCCCAGGCAAGTATGTGCAGCCTGTCTGTAAAATTGAAATTATTTTTTAGACAAACTTCAATGACCCGAAGTCTTTTTGAATCGATTTCCTTTTTGGTAATACCTTCCGGCATGAGATAAACATCTTCGTTTTTAAAACCAATGGTTTTCTGCAATTTAGAAATTTCGTTTATATCATCATCTCCGGTAAAAACAAACTTCCACTGAACATCGCATATTTTATTTTCACTTAGTCTGCATATCTCCATTAAAGCATTCACATTAATTCTGTTTCTCTCATGCATTTTTTCAAATTCCGTTTCAAACGGAACAGACGACTTCAGCTTCGGACTGATGCTGATTAAATCAATGAGTTTTAAAAAATCTCCCGAATAAGTACCGTTGGTTTCCAATGTAATGAAACATTCCGGATTCAATTGCTTTAAACCCATACACAACTTTTCAATTTCATCTCCATACATCGCAGGCTCGCCGCCCGTAATCACGATATCCTTGGAAAAATATTTTTTGTAATCTCCAATAACCTCAGAAATATCAGCCTCGCCTAAATTATTTTTGTCATCCGGAAACCAACTGGTGTATGCCGTATCGCACAAATTACCTCCGGAGAATCTGCATCTGAGATTGCAATGATTTGTTCTGATGAAAAAAGATGGCAGACCAGATCTTTTGCCTTCGCCCTGAATCGAAAAAAATAATTCGGAGATTTTCACTTTTGAAATGGAATCAGGTTAATTCAAATTTGCCGACAGATATTACGCGAAAAATTTTTAATAATACCGGCTGTTTATTTTTTGGAATTAAGCGGTCCTGCAAGTCCGCTGTAAGAACTAAGATCCGCATCTATAGAACCTATAATAACCTGCGTTTTTACTTTAACAGGCATCCTTCTATCATCATCAGTCAGCCAGACTATTATCGAACCTTCGCTTTTAAATAATCCGCCTTGCTGAACCAGTGGTTCGAGCTTTATGCATCTAAATTCTCCTGCCGCTACTTCTATTGTTTCTTTACCCAAATATTTTACATCCAGAGGATAAGTTTTGTCTTTATAAAAATTCTGCAGCATAACTTTATCGCCTTCCTTCATTTTTCCGAAATCAATCGTTCTTGCAAAATAAAAGGCGCTCATTGCATCTTGCGTATATTGAGGAATGTCAAATTCTCCTTCGAATTTTTTGGGTTCTTTCTCACCCGTAAAAGTTTTTGCTTTTAAATTCTGCTGGTCAAAAATCGCCTCAAAATCCCGCTGATAATTTCCTTCTTTTATATGCTGTTCAAATCTCCACGGAAACAGACCTTCAACATCCACATAGGTTCTGTAAAAATCTTTTACTTTGTAAACCCATTCAAAACTGGAAGAAGAATTTACCGTGAAAGTGATGTCATAACATTTTCGTCCGTTAATAGTTTGAATCACGGGAGCAATTTCCATGATCGCTTCACCAGCGGTAACAAATCCGTAATTAATTTCAAACGTAAGCTTTTCACCCGGTTTGAAAGCATTCTGCTGAATTTTTCTGAAATCTTTTGAAGTTGTGGAATCGGATGAATACAGATTTCCGGAATAAAATAATAATACAGTTGCGAAGATTAAAATTGTTTTATTCATTTTGATTGTTTTCATTATGTAGTTTAAACTTGAATTAGAATTTTTAGTTCCGTTAATTTTTTTTTATAAGCTTAACTGCTGCATTTAATATTTCATCGGAAGAAATTTCGCTCATATCATCAGCTCCGGTAGTTGGTCTCAGTATTATTGCATTATCACTCAATGGTCCCCATCTTACATTGCTCATTGTTACAGTGTTAGGATAAAATCCTACAATACTTTTTTTTAATGCGCCTGCAATGTGAATGGGTCCGGTGGAATTTGAAACAAACAATTTTGAATGATCTATTAATATCATAAGCTCTCTTAAATCCAGCATGTCTGTTAAATTAAAAACTCTTTCAGGATGTTTTTCCTTCAGCTTTCCGTATATAAAGTCGTTTGAAATTTTGTCATTCCCGGTTCCTGTAATTGCAACATCCATTTCGGGAAGCTCATTCATAAGTTTAGCCGAAAATTCAGACATAATGTCCAAAGGTAAATCTTTTGCTGAGTTTCTGCTGCCCGGATGTATAATGACAAAATCTCTATCTATTAATCCGTACAATTTTCCGTTTAATTTGTTTTTTTCTTCTTCGGTATAATTGAAATAAAAGCTCCGGGAATTTTGTAATTCGTTAAAGAATGTCCTTAATAAATTCAGATTGTATTCAGATTCATGTTTCGTCGAATGTTTTCGATGTTCATGTACTTTCAAGTTATATAAAAAAGAATACCACCTGTAGGCGGTTCCTATTCTGTATTTTACACCCGAAAGCAGAAATGCAAGCGCTAAACTGAATTCTGGTTTTACGTTCATTGCCAGATCGATTTTTTTACTTTTGAAGCATTTAATTTTTTCTGAAATGCTGCCGAGATCATCAGCAATTATTAATCCGTCAATTCCGGGATAACCTTTTAATATTTCCGATGTATATTTTTTAACCATAAAAAAAATTCCCGCTTCGGGAAAAACTTTTCTTGTTTCGCTTATTAAAGGCAAAGTCAATATCATATCTCCGAGATTATCGGTTCTTGTAACAAGAATATTGTTTATTTCTTCTTTATTTATCACAAATACTCATCTTCGCTTTACAATAATAGCAAAAAAATTTAATTGAATGAATTACAATTAAAAACAAATCTTAAAATAAAAAACGGCAGATAAAAATTATCCGCCGCTTTAATTAAAAAATCTTTGTCGTGTTATTTGTAAGTTATTACAAGAGATGTTGCATCTTTATCTTTGTCATAAGCAAGCACGATTCCGATTTCACGTTTATCTTTTGTCCAGCCGAGCATGCCGCCTTTATCGGAAGTTACGCTTTGGCCGTCTTCGTTCAGCTTAAATCCGTTTTTCTTCAGCTCTTCTTTGTAAAAGTTTATCAGCTCCTGAACTTTTTCCTTAGATTCAAACGGAACAACCGTTCCTTCGCTTGAACTCATCGAACCCAATGTTTTTGAATTGGGAGGAAGAGGTATATCCTGAGGAAAATCTTTTGGAAGACCGGGAGTCATACCAAGTTCATTTTCGGTCTGTTTGCTTTCAGTATTTTCACCGGAGGAAGTTTCGCCCGTATTTTCGGTAACCACCGGATCACCGGTCGTTTCATTTTTATTTTCGGTTAAAGTTTTTTGATTTTCCTTTTCAGCCGCATTTTCTTTCTTATCGCTGTTGTCTCCGCATCCGTAAACAGAAATCATCATGCAGATAATAAAAAGTGTAAATGATTTTTTCATTTAGTTGTTCAAATATTTTTTAATTCGATAATTAATTATTGCATTTAATGGCTTCGAATGTTCCGGCAACCCAGCTTTTGGAATCATCTTTAAAGCATATTGCAATTTTTCCCTTTACCTTATCATCTTTCATTTCGGTAATTACAAGAGCGCAGTTCCACGGAATACCAGATTTAAATTCGGTAATTTCAGTTTTCAAAGTATCATAATAAGCAATATAACCGTCAAGATTCTGGTCGAATCCTGCTTTAAGCAGTTCGCCTGATTTTATTTCGCCAGACTTATGCATGATGTGAAAGGTGGTTCCGCCTTCGATGTAACCGCAGTTGTTCTTTGGCTTAACATCGCCAAAGTTAATCACATTGTCGCCGCTTCCTCTCCACTTCTCGAAATTAATATATTCGATCTTTACTTCCTTCCCGTTTATGAATCCTTTCACCGGCATATCAGGGATGTCCGATATTTTAAGTTCGGATTTCCATGAAAAATCTTTTGAAGCCTGATTCTGATTTTCTCCCGTGTCCTTTTTGTTACAGGATACGATAATCAGAATCAGAAACAAAAGAAAGAATAAGGTTCTTTTCAATAATCCAATTTTTTTATGAAATACATTTTTCTCCTTAAAAAAATGTTCCGGAGTTTTTAATGCATTATTTACAATATTTTTTAAATCTATCGTTGATTCTTCCCCAGTTCAGATTGCCAAGAAAGTTATCAATATATGCAGCTCTTCCGGGACCGTCTTTGTGATAATATGCATGCTCAAAAACATCGCATGAGATCAGCGGTATTCCTCCCCAGATCGCTCCGTAATGATGCTCGTCAACGAGAACATTAAGCAGTCTCTGACTGTAAAGAGCGTCATAAGTCAGCACTGCCCAGCCGGATAACTTTGCAGAAATTGCCGTTGCCTTAAAATCCGCTTTCCAACTGTCTGCCGAACCGAAATTTTTTTCAATTGCCGATTTTATTTCGGGACCTTTTGACATATCTCCGTCGCCTCCCATGACTTCCCAGTACACGTCATGAAGCAGCGCTCCGGCATGATTCCATGTCTGCCTTCTTTTTAGCTCGCCTATTAAACTGAAATTACCGTTTGCTTTGCTCCTGTCAGCAGTCTCCAGCTCTTTTTCAATATTGTTTAGAAAAGTTACATAACCTTTGTGATGAGTATTGTAGTGCCAGTCAGTTGTTTCGGCATCAATCACATTCTTAAGCAGTTCTTTTGCTTCTTCATCCGAATAAGGTCTTTTGTTGAATTTCCATTCGTAAGACATTTTATTTTCTCCTGTTTAAATTTTTTTATTCCGTTTATTAAAATAATAAAAATTGATTTAATTATTTTCCGGAATTTAACCCGACAAAAATAAATAAATCAATCATAATTAAAAACTATTTAATGCCTGAATACATATCAGACTCCGAATGAACTTCCGCAGCCGCACGTCTTGACTGCATTCGGATTATTAAATACAAAACCTTTTCCCGTCAGACCGTCAGTATAATCTATTTCAGTTCCGCTGAGATACAAGCTGCTTTTCATGTCTATAAAAATTTTTATCCCGTCTTTTTCAAGCACCGTATCGCCGGCTCTTTCTTCCGCATCAAAGCCGAGTGAATATGTGAATCCGGAACAACCGCCTCCCTTTACACCCACTCTCAATCCGTAACCTTCGGGAATTTTATTCTCTTCCATTATCTTCTTAACTTCCCTTACAGCTTTGTCTGTTATGTTTACGTCTTCACTAACACCCGGAATAAATTCTTTTGTTTCCTGCATGATATTTTTTTAAATTATTTTTTTATGTTAAATTTTTTCTTTTATAAGTTCTGATATTCTTGATTCTTCTCTCAACTCCTTTATTGACTCTTTTAATCTTTTAATCACATAATCAATCTCATCTTCCGTTGTAAACCTGCCAAAGCTTATTCTTAATGTTGCACTGATCTGCTTTCTCTCCTTATTTAATGCAGTAAGTACATGCGACGGCGATAATGATGCGCTTGTACATGCACTTCCGGTGGAAATTGCAATATCTCTCATCTTTGAAAGTAATACCTCGGAATCAATATAATCAACGGTAATATTTACGTTGTTCGGAAGTCTCTTTGTCCTGTGTCCGTTAAGATGAACATTATCAATTTTTAAAAGTTCGTTTATAATCTTATCTCTGAAAGCAATATGCTTCAGCATTTCACTTTCAAGATTTTCCCTGCTTATCTCGCAGGCTTTACCAAGTCCTACAATCCCAGGTACATTCAGTGTTCCGCTTCGGTATCCGTTTTCCTGACTGCCGCCGTGAGTTTGCTTTGAAATTCTTACTTTTGGATTCCTTCCTCTTATATAAATTGCGCCAGCTCCTTTTGGTCCGTAAAACTTATGAGCCGAAATGCTCATTAGATCGATACCGGCAGTATTAACGTCAATGGGAATCTTTCCAACTGATTGAGTTGCATCAGTATGAAAAATAACGTTTTTCTCTTTGCAGAGTTTACCTATTTCCATTATTGGCTGAAGTGTTCCGATTTCATTGTTGCCTGTCATAATGCTGACAAGTATTGTTTTTCCCGTTACGGCATTTTTAAGTTTATCTATGTCAATCAATCCGTCAAAATCCACATCGAGATATGTAACAATGCAACCTCTTTTTTCAAGATACTCACATGTTTCAAGAATTGCTTTATGCTCTGTTTTGCACGTGATAATGTGATTTCCTTTGTCAGAATACATTTCAGCTACGCCTTTGATTGAAATGTTATTTGATTCTGTTGAGCCCGAAGTAAACAAAATCTCAAGAGGTCTCGCACCGATTAGTTGGGCAACTTGTCTCCTTGCTTTTGAAACGGCTTCTTCGGCTTCCCAGCCGAATTTATGATTTGAACTCGATGCATTTCCGAAAATTTCACAAAAGTATGGCAGCATTTCGTCTCTGACACGGGGATCCACAGGAGTCGTTGCATTGTAATCCATGTAAACGGGAGATTTCATGTCAAAGGATAAAATAGTTTTTCAAACAAAATCGGAAATTTTTTTATTCCTGAAAAGCTCTTCAAATTCTTTCTGAAGCTGAATTATTGGAGACTTGATCGAACATGTATCCGTATGACAGCACTCAATGTCATGATTTTCAATCATGCATTCGGTAATTGCGGTTTCGCCGTCAAGTACATTCATAACATTTAGAAGCGGTATGTCTTCGGGTCTCTTATTTAAACTGTATCCGCCGTAAGAGCCTTGATTTGAAGCAAGTATGTTTTCGTTTTTTAACTTCTGCAAAATTTTGGAAAGCAGATCATAAGGTATGTTAGTACTGTCGGAAATCTCTCGCGCAGTTACAACTCTATCGCCGGATTTTGAAATAAACTTTAACGCTATTAATGCATATTCAACTTTCTTTGAGATTCTTATCATTAAATTCTAATTTGGACTAATATAGTCCTATTTGTGCATAAAAAAAATGGAAATTATTGATTTCCGCCTTGATTTTGGCGGTCCCAACGGGATTCGAACCCGTGTTTTCACTGTGAAAGAGTGACGACCTAACCCCTAGTCGATGGGACCTGCATTTTTGAGTTCCAAAAATACTGAAATTATGAGTGAGTTACAATTGAAAATTTGAAACCGGCGTTGAAAACGCATTGACTCATAATTAATGTAACCCAAGGGTCACATGAATTGTATTCGTTGACTCATAATTAATGTAACCGTGTTTAAAGAGATAAACGGTTAAAAATTATGAGTAAAACATCCAGATATGAGTATCTGAAAGAAATCAGTCAAAGGTATTTGAAGTCATCCGAAGAAGAAAAGCAGAAGATCCTAGATGAATTTTGCAAAGTGTGTTCATATAATAGAAAGTATGCAATCAGGTTATTAAATGAATTTACTGAAAAAGCAAACATTAAGGATGCACCTCTATCGAAAAAGTCGGACGGAAAAATATTTATCAAACTCAAGAAGTAAAGAACTTTTTGAATTTGCTTCGAAAGAAAACAAATTTGATTTGTTTCAAGAGAATGAAAGGAGAAGCTAATACTTTCAAAACAATAAGAGAAATAGAGTTAACATTACCTTTCAAGATAAGAGGATTTGACAGTAACAACGGTAAAGAATTTTTAAATCACAGGTTATTAAAATATTTCAAGAACAGAAGCGAACCAGTTCATTATACAAGAGCAAGGGCTTATAATAAAAATGACAATTCTCATATTGAAGAAAAGAACTGGACAAGAGTGAGACAATACATCGGCTATGACAGACTTGAAAACCCTAAGCAGGTAGAATTGATGAATGATCTTTACCGAAATGAATTAACAGAATTAATAAATTACTTTTTGCCATCTATGAAACTGATATCAAAGACTCGAAGTGGTTCGAAGGTAATAAAGAAATACGACGAAGCTAAAACACCTTTTCAAAGATTGTTTGAATCAAAGCAGATAAGTGACGAAAAAAAGATGGAGTTATTAAGGTTTCAAAACAGACTTAATCCTTATGAGCTGCAGGAAAATATCGAGAAAAAGTTAGCTGAGATATTAAATGTATCTGTTTAATAATAAATCTTATAGAGATATTAACAATACTAACAATGTTAACAAAAGAAAAGAAAAAAGTAGCAAAAAAGAAAAGATAATATTACTACTGCTATGGTTACATTTTATTATGAGTCAACGGGATACTACGAAGTTGAATTTAATGGAGAATCTGCCGTAGGCGGACTTGCAAGCGGGATTTATTTTTATCGGCTTGAAGCGGAAAGTTTTAAGGAAACGAAGAGAATGTTGCTGATAAAATAATTTCCGGGTAATAACTTTTTAACCTCTCTTCCAAGCTCCGGCTTGGGAAAGTTTAGTTACACTAAATTTTTGCTTACAAAGCCTGCGCTTTGTAAGCAGGAGCAAAACTATCATCATTCTGCTTTCAACTCCTGAACAAACTTCAAAAAGTAATCTGATTCTTTCCATTTCCGTTTATATCCATTTCCCACAATCTTCCGTTGCCGGTATTCCTGTTTGTATATATTATTCTTCCGTCTGTCTTGCTCACAGCAGGAGACCAGCCCTGTGTCTCGGTAAGTTTTATAATGTTGCCCGAAGTATTCAGTTTGTATATATATGAATACCCGCGGGAATCTGTTGAGCAAAAAATAAATTCCCCGTTGTAGTGATTTAAAAAAGAATTTTTAACATGACTTTCACCCTGCAAAATATGAATTAGGTTTCTACCTGATCCGTCAATATTTTGCGCAATTATCGAATCACCCGATTCATTGCCGAAGTTATCATATACTATTTTAAAAAAAACTATTCTGTCGTCACTTATCCAGTAAGGAAATGATGCATTGCTTTCAAGCAGCAGTGAACCTGAACCATCAGAATTAATTATTCGGATTCCGGCATCGGAAGAATTTCTTTCAACATCGGCAAACAATATTCTATTTCCGGTAAAATCCCATTTGGGATAAAGATTAATACCTGAACCTCTTAAAACCTGCTGACTGTCTCCATTAAGCTTGGCTTTGTACAGAAGATTGCTAATCGAATAAATAATGTATCTCAAATCCGGAGACAGTTCAGGTGTTCTGGCGCTGCCTCCGATCAGCAGAGAATCCGTTCCCGTTTGAAAATCTTTCAGCTTGATCCCTGTTAATTCAAAATCTATGTCAGAGTGAATGTAAAGTATTGAGTTTCCATTTACTGAAAATGAAGCTTCATAATCAATCTGAGTAAAATCAGCTGTCTGGTTTCCTGACGAATCGGTTGAACTGTCTTTGCATGAGTTTGCAATAAACATGCAACAGAGTAAAATTAAAACGAATATAATTTTCATTTATGAAATGCTTTATTAAAATATCAATTCCTGGTCAATTAATTCAATTCAAATTCAACTTAAATTTCCTGTCAACTTTTTCTTAAAAGCTCCAGTACAGTTTTGCTATATATAATTGGAAAAAAACATCTTCACGGCAATAATAATTGTATTGTAAAAGCAGATCATCAATCATAAATTTCACACTTATATCATTTTTATGACAACTTCTCATCTCGATAAGATACAGGTAAAAGGCGCAAGAGTTCACAATCTAAAAAATGTTGACATTGAAATTCCAAGAGACAAGCTTGTAGTATTCACAGGTCTTTCCGGATCGGGAAAATCATCTCTGGCATTCGATACTATTTATGCCGAAGGTCAGAGGAGGTTCATGGAAACTTTGTCGGCTTATGCGAGACAATTTATCGGAGGAATTGAAAGACCAGACGTTGATAAAATCGAAGGACTATCGCCATCAATTTCAATCGAGCAGAAAACTATTTCACAGAATCCAAGATCAACCGTTGGAACGGTGACAGAAATTTACGATTTTTTACGGCTGCTTTTTTCAAGATGCGGTACACAGTATTCTCCTGATACGGGCATGGAAGTAACAAGGCAAAGTTTAGACCAGATACTTCACAATATTCTTGCAAACAGCTTGAATTCAAAAATCACTATTCTTGCTCCCGTTATAAAAGGCAGGAAAGGACATTACAGAGAGCTCTTCGAGGAAATCGCTTCCGAAGGATTTACAAAAGTTAGAGTTGACGGCGAAATAAAAAATATTACTCCCGGAATGATGCTGGAAAGATTTAAACTTCACGACATTGAAATTGTCATAGACAGAACGGATGTAAGCGAAAAATCCAGAATGAGGATATATGAATCAATTGAGACAGCTTTGAGACGCAGTGAAGGCATTGTAATCGTCTGTGACGACAAAGGAGATAAAATGTATAATGAAAAACTTTCAGACATTAATACCGGAAGAAGCTTTTCTGAACCCGCACCGAATTCCTTTTCATTCAATTCTCCATACGGATGGTGTAAAGATTGTTTCGGGCTCGGTGAAAAAAAAGAAATTGACATAAACAAAATTATTCCCGACAAAAATCTTTCAATCAATGACGGCGGAATTGTTCCTTTGGGTAAACCCCGTAATACATGGATATATTCGATTTTCAAAGCTGTTGTGGAAAACCTCGGCTACAAATTCAGCGTTCCGTTAAAAAAATTTTCCGACGACGCAATGAAAATTATTTTATACGGCACAAAGGAAAGAGTAAAATATTCATATACAAACTCTCATGGCAAAATACAATACTACTTGCACAGGTTTGAAGGAATTTATAATTATGTCAGCAGATATTCTGAAGACACTTCATCCGAATCTATCAGACAGTGGGCTGAGAGCTTTATGACAATAAACAAATGCAGTACATGCAAAGGCGGAAGGCTTAAAGAAGATTCTTTGTGGGTAAAAATAAATTCAGTCAACATTCACGACATTACCCGAAAATCAATAAAAGACTGCAAATTATTTTTTGACAATCTGAAACTTGATGTCAGAAAACAGATAATTGCCGAGCAGATTATTAAAGAGATCAGATCGAGACTGGATTTTCTTATGAATGTGGGACTTGATTATCTTACTCTTGAAAGAAGCGCAAGATCATTATCCGGAGGAGAAGCCCAAAGAATCAGACTTGCAACACAGATCGGCTCACAACTAACAGGAGTGCTGTATATTCTCGATGAACCATCAATCGGACTTCATCAGAGAGATAATTTAAAATTAATCGAATCGCTGAAAAATCTTAGAGACATCGGAAATTCCGTCATCGTAGTCGAGCATGATAAGGAGATGATTGAATCTTCGGATTTCATTGTTGACCTCGGTCCGGGAGCAGGAGAACACGGAGGTACACTTGTTGCTTCGGGTAATCCCGCAGGATTAAACGGACATTCAATCACAGGCGAATATTTATCAGGGAAAAGGAAAATCGAAATTCCAAAATCCCGCAGGAATGGCAGTGGCGGCTTCGTTACTTTAAAAGGCGCAAGAGGAAACAATCTGAAAAATGTTACGCTTGAAATTCCGCTTGGAAAATTTATCTGCGTAACAGGCGTCAGCGGCTCAGGTAAATCGTCGCTGATAACCGAAACGCTGTACAGGATTCTTTCGATGAAGTTTTTTAAAACTCCTGAACATCCGCTTCCTTATGATTCGATTGAAGGTCTTACAAAAAAAAGTTCAAAGTATCCCCAAAAAATTGTTGACAAGATAATTGAAATCGATCAGACACCGATTGGCAGAACTCCCAGAAGTAATCCGGCTACATATACCGGACTATTTACATTCATAAGGGATATTTTTGCCAATCTCCCCGAATCAAAAATCCGCGGATACAAACCCGGAAGATTTTCCTTTAACGTTAAAGGCGGAAGATGCGATGCCTGCGAAGGCGGCGGCTTGCAGAAAATCGAAATGAATTTTCTGCCTGATGTTTATGTAACTTGCGACGTTTGTCAGGGCAAAAGATATAACAGAGAAACTCTGGAAGTAAAGTATAAAGGTAAATCAATTTCAGATGTGCTCTCGATGACTGTCGAAGAAGCAACGGGATTTTTTGATACGATACCTTCTCTTAAAAGAAAACTTGAAACTCTTTTTAACGTCGGGCTTGGTTACATACGTCTCGGACAACAGGCAACGACACTATCCGGAGGAGAAGCACAAAGAGTAAAGCTGTCAACGGAGCTTTCTAAAGTTCAGACCGGCAAAACACTCTACATACTCGACGAACCTACGACAGGTCTGCATTTCGAAGATATTAAAATGCTGTTATCCGTGCTGAATAAACTTGTTGACAAAGGCAATACCGTGATTGTAATCGAGCATAACATGGATGTGATTAAATCAGCCGACTGGATAATTGATCTCGGACCGGAAGGCGGCGATGCGGGCGGAAAAATAATCGCAGTTGGCTCCCCGGAAGATCTTGTAAAAAAATATTCTAATATCAGCTATACGGCAAAATATCTTAAAGACGAATTAAATAATTGAATTAATTCTTCAGCTGATTGATTTTTTTTGTCAGTTCAGTTTTCCAAATCTTATCAATGCTGATTGCCTTCTCAAAATCTACAATTGCTTTTTCTTTGTTTCCAAGCTCTTCATAAAGCAATCCCCTGTTATAGTATGCAATATCATCCTTCGGATTAAGCTTAATTACCCTTCCGTAATCTTTAATGGCTTTGTCGGTTTGTCTTAGCTGTTGATAAAGAGAAGCACGGTTGAAGTATGCATCGATAAATTTCTTATCTATATTCAAAGCATCGGAATAATCTTTTAGTGCATTGTCATATTTTTCAAGCTTTTCATAAGCAAGAGCGCGATTAAAAAAAACTTCAGCGGTTTTTTTCAGAGTTAATGCATTGGTAAGTTCGGCAGCTGATTTTTCATAATCAAAATATATGTAATAAATCAGACCTTTGTAAAAGCAAACATCGAAATCTTTCGATTCCATGTTAAGAATACCGGAAAACATTTTGTTTGCTGTTTCAAAGTCATCAGAGTAAAATGCTTTTTTGCCTGTTTCGAAATTGCTCTTTATCGTCTGCGGCTCTGCATTACCTGCAAAAAGCATAATTAATAAGAAAACAGGTGTAATAAGTTTAATCGTTTTCATTGCTTAAATTATTTTAAAAATTTTTTTAAAAATTTTCCCGTATATGATTTTGGCTCTTTGATAATTTCTTCGGGTGTTCCGGCAGCGACAAGGTATCCTCCTTCATCCCCGCTTTCCGGACCAAGATCAATGATATAATCGGCGCATTTGATTACTTCAAGATTGTGTTCGATAACAAGTACGGAATTTCCCTTCTTTATAAGTTCGTCAAAGCATTTCAGCAGTTTGGAAATGTCATAATAATGCAGTCCCGTGGTCGGCTCGTCAAATACAAACAAAGTATGCTTATTTTCTTCCTGAAAAGTCAAATGATATGCGAGCTTGACTCTCTGAGATTCTCCTCCCGATAAGGTAGTTGCCGACTGCCCCATTCTGATATATCCAAGCCCGACATCTTCAAGCGTTTTTAATTTCTTTACAATTTTTGGATACCGTTTGAAAAAATTAATTGACTCGCTGATAGTCATATCCAGAATCTCGCTGATGTTTTTATGTTCGCCGTCATTTCCTTTTAGCTTTATTTCAAGCACATCCTGCTTATACCGCTTTCCGCCGCATGATTCGCATTCAAGTATAATGTCAGCCATGAACTGCATTTCAATCCTGAGAATGCCTGTGCCCTCGCAATTTTCGCATCTTCCTCCGGGGACGTTGAAAGAAAAGTAACCCGGGTAATAATTGTTTCTCCTCGCTTCTTTTGTATCCGCAAATGCATCCCTGATCAGATCAAATGCTTTAATGTATGTAACGGGATTACTTCTCGGAGTTTTTCCTATCGGATTCTGGTCAACCATTTCCACTGCATTCAAATATTCCGCTCCTTTAATAGAATCATGCTCGCCGATTTTCTGGTTGTAGCTTCCTTCAATCTTTCTTTTCAGATCACCAAATAGAATGTTATTCACAAGCGTTGATTTTCCCGAACCGCTGACTCCCGTAACGCAAACAAATCTCTCAAGCGGAATGTCAACGTCAATATCCTTCAGATTATTTTCCCTCGCTCCTTTAATCTGCAGATACTTTGTTTTCTGATCTGTCTTTTTTCTTTTCTCCGGTATTTTGATTTTCATCCTGCCGCTGAGAAATTTACCTGTAAGCGAGTTTGTATCTTTAAAAATGTCATCGTAAGTACCGCGATAAATAATTTCCCCTCCGCTTACTCCCGCATGAGGACCCATGTCCACGATTTCATCTGCTTCACTCATCATCTCGCTGTCATGCTCAACTACAAGCACAGTATTTCCAAGATCTCTAAGTGATTTCATAATGTTAATCAGCTTGCCGTTGTCTCTCGGATGAAGTCCTATCGATGGCTCATCCAGAACATAAATAGAACCAACAAGCGAAGATCCAAGCGATGTCGAAAGATTTATTCTTTGCGACTCGCCACCCGAAAGCGTATTGGATAATCTGTCAAGTGTGAGATATGTCAGTCCGACATCGCAAAGATACTTAAGTCTTGTAACAATCTCTTCCATTATTCTATCTGAAATTTTCTTCTCGTAATCGCTTAATTTTAATTCACTAAAAAATTTATATGCTTCATCAATTTTCATTTTGACAATATCATAAATGGATCTTCCGCCTACTTTAACATAAAGAGCTTCTTTTCTCAAACGCGATCCCCTGCAGCTGCTGCAGATCGTATAAGCTCTGTATCTGTTTAATAATACACGGTAATGCAGCTTGTAGGAAGCTTCCTTTTCTATTTTCTGAAAGAATTTTTCCAGACCGATATAAATTCCGCCGCCTTTCATAATAAATTCTTTCTGCTTTTCATTTAGTTTATAAAACGGCGCGTGATAATCAAAATCGTATTCTTTTGAAGATAAAATTAGATCTTTTAAATTTTCTGAATGTTTCGGAGTGGAAAAAATACTTATCGCTCCGCTGAATACGGATTTCTTTTTGTCCGGTATGACAAGGTCGTAATCAATATCCATTGTCCTGCTGAATCCCTGGCATTTCTCACAAGCGCCGTAAGGATTATTGAATGAAAACAGTCTCGGCTGCGGTTCTTCAAATCTTATCCCGTCTCTCTGAAGAAATTTATTGAATTCATGATCAGTGAATCTGCTCTTTTCATATTCTCTTATGGTAACATATCCATCACTTTCTCTGTAAGCAAGTTCAATGGAATCATTTAGTCTGGAAACTGATTCGTCATCCGAGGGATCAAAATTCATTCTGTCAATTAAAACCTGCATTTCAAATTCCTTTTGTCCGGCATCCGGATTCTTAATCAGCATTTTATATGCAGATTCATTTTCAGTTTCATTCAGATCTGTAATTTCATCGTCAATTATAAGTCTGTAAAATCCTTTTGATTTCAAATCTCTAATCTTAAATTCAAAATCGGATTTTCCGTTTAAACGAAATTTCACAATTACGTAAAGCTTCAGAGTATTTCTTCCGGCGGTTTTTTTCAATTCCTCAATTATGCTTTCCGGTGAATCTTTCTTAACCGGCTTACCGCTTACGGGGGAATAAGTAATTCCGATTCTTGCAAACAAAAGCCTCAGATAATCATAAATCTCCGTTGTCGTTCCGACTGTAGATCTCGGATTTTTAATTTGTGTTTTCTGCTCGATAGCCATTGACGGCGCAAGCCCTGCAATAAAATCAATATCCGGTTTATTTATTCTTTCGAGAAATTGTCTGGCATAAGAAGATAGACTTTCTACATAACGCCTTTGACCTTCGGCATATATTGTGTCAAATACAAGTGAAGATTTGCCTGAACCGCTTACACCCGTAAATACAACAAGCTTATTTTTGGGAATATCAATTGAAATGTTTTTTAAATTATGAACGCGCGCGCCTTTGAGAACTATATACTTTCTCGGATCCGATAAATTTTCGGCTTTGCCGTTTGTGTGTATTTTCTTTTTTGCCAAAATAAATTCTTAACTTGAAATTTAAAGTTTTCAATATTCATAAGCAGTCCTATTTTCAATACATTTGAGTAAATTTTTATTCAATGAACGCTTTAATTTAACAGAATTTTTTTAGATAATACAAAGGTTACACAATCATAAGACATTCTGATTCTTTTTAAAGTCAATTTTTTTATGTTTCAATTATTGTCATAAAAATTAAATTTACATTCAAAGCAAACTCACATTAATAAATCAGCAGTTATTCAATATGAATTATAAAATACTGATTCCTTTTTTATTTTTGATTTCACTGAATACTTCCATCTCTCAGGAATTATATATTGTAACACATGCCGCCGCGAACATTTCAAAAAACAGATTTGAACTCAGAAACAATATTATGAGCTATGACAATTTCAGCTATTTTCATAATTCATTTGAGCTAAATTACGGCATCCTGGGAAATCTTACTTTATACAATGACATTTTTTACACTCTCGAAGAAGGCTACAGCTTTATAGGAAATTATGAAGGTTCGCTACGGTACAGATTTCTCGACATTGACAAAAAAAATTATCACTGGAGATTTGCCGCACAATCCGGCGTACTTGTTCCGGTAAATGAAAAACCGGTTGTAAGCGGACAAATTGAGTATGAGCTTCATCCGGGTCACATCATAAAATATTATGATTTTGCAAACGATATTACAGTTCCTTCAATAGACTTTCACACGACCGATAATTATACAATCAAAAATAATCTCATTGCTACAAATCTCATTAAGAAATTTGCCGTTACTGGAGAAATGGGATACAATGTCAATATTCCGAAAAATGATTTTAAGTTCGGAGATTATTTCAACTGGTCTCTTGCATTCGGCTATTTGCTTTTTCCAAGAGAATATTCGGGATATGATGATGTTAACGTCAATCTTTATTCAGAATCAAAAGCTTATTATTTTTTTAAGAATAAATTTCTCGGAAACGAAATTACAAACTCGGGAGGCTTCAGGCTGGATACATATATAGGTTTACAGGCAATTTTCTTTTCATCGCTCATGGCTGAATTATCATATAAAATACCCGTGCATTCCAATGAATATGCTGAGACTCATTTTGGAACAAGGTCAAGCGCTCTGCTAATCAGTCTGCGTTATTTGTTTTTTCTGTGAATGATTTTAATAACTGCATAGTAAAAATTATTTTAAAGGATTTCTTTCATATTATTTTTCTTTTCGCGGAATTCTGTTGATGAAAATTATTTTACTTCTGATATTAATCTTTAACTTTAAAACTGCTAATTCATCTGAATCAGAAATATTCGATATCCCCGTTCATGAACTGGAAAAAAATGCAAAAGCTGGTTATTATAATTTCATTTCTTCAGACTATCAAAGCGATACAAACATTGATGTGATTTATTACTTTCTGTTTCTGGAAATAAAAACCTCACCTGATTTTCTCCTTGGACATAACCGAATCTTAACCAAAATAAAAAAATACAATATCAATTCAGTCTTTTTTGATTTAAGTGATAACATGACTGTGGATTCTGTTAAAGCAGGTAACTCTTTACTTTCATTTTCACATCTGATGAACAAGGTTTCAATTAATCTTGACCCGCCTTTAAATAAAAATGATTATGCAGATATTGAAATTTATTATCACGGCGTCCCTGTGGCAACCGGATTCGGAAGTTTCGTTTTCGGATTTCACAATGTTTCAGAACCGGCAATTTGGTCATTGAGCGAACCATTCGGCGCCAGTGATTGGTTTCCCTGCAAAAACACTCCTTCTGATAAAGCCGATTCATCGTCAGTCAGCATTAAATGCGATTCGTCTCTGACTGCAGTCTCAAACGGAATTTTAAAATCTGTTATCGATAACAATGACGGCACAAAAACTTTTTCTTGGTACTGCTCTTACCCCATAAATGTTTACTGCATTTCAATTGCCGTTTCAAACTATGCACAATATAATTCCTTTTTCAGATACACCATTTCGGATTCAATGCCTGTTGTAAATTATATTTATCCGGAAAATCTGCAAAAGCTGAAACCACAACTTGACAAAACAAATTACATGCTTAACCTTTTTTCAAATCTCTTCGGATTGTATCCTTTTATAAATGAAAAATACGGTCATGCCGAATTCGGCAGAATTGCCGGCATGGAGCATCAGACAATTTCATCTATGGGAGTATTCAACGATAACATCATGGCGCATGAACTCGGGCATCAGTGGTTCGGAGACAAGATTACCTGCCGCAACTGGGAAAACATCTGGCTTAATGAGGGATTTGCAACTTACTGCGAAGCATTGTATAATGAATTTGCATTCGGGAAAATTTCTTATCATGAGTTTATTAAATTACGAATGTCTGATGCCAAGAATGCCGTCGGTTCAATTTATGTTAAAGACGTTACTTCAATAAATGAGATTTTTAAAGGCAACCGGAGTTATGCAAAAGGTTGCGCAGTGCTTCACATGCTTAGAGGAGTAACCGGCGACTCGGTGTTTTTTAAAATTATGAAATCCTTTTCCGAAGATACGGCTCTTGCTTACAAGACTGCAATAACTGAAGACTTTCAGAGAGTTGCTGAAAATGAATCGGGAAAAGATCTTGATTATTTTTTCAGTCAATGGATTTACGGAGAAAATTTTCCCGAATACAATGTAAGCTGGACAACTGAAAAGTTAAGTTCTTCGGAATATAAAGCTTCAATCAATTTGCTTCAGAAAGTAAATACATCACCGGTTTTCTTTACAATGCCGGTCGTGATAATAATTTATACTTCTTCGGGTGATACTTCATTTACTGTATTCAATAACTCACTTAATCAGACTATTGAATTCATAGTTAACAGCATGCCTTTAAATTTTAAAATTGACCCGGATAATCTGATATTAAAAACTGTCAAAGGCGAAGATATCATTCCGGTTTCATTTTCAATATCACAGAATTTTCCAAACCCGTTTAATCCTGAAACAAACATTAATTACAGTCTGGGCAAACCTGCATTTGTAAACATTACTGTTTATGATGTTCTTGGAAAGAATGTGTCGGTTTTGAAAAGCGAATTTCAAAGAGAGGGAAATTATAATGTAAAATTCTACCCGGCGGGGATTCCTTCCGGAGTTTATTTTTACAGAATTACGGCAAAGGATTCAGAGAATAATAAAATTCTTTATTCTGATGTAAAAAAAATGATTTTAGTAAAATGAATTAATTGTCTTTTTAATTTTATTTCTTTTTTCAAATCTTAAATTCCCGTAGTATTACTCCGTCGAAGTAAATTCCAGGATTAGTTATATCTTATGCGGAAAATTTTGCGGTAGGGAATCACAATGACGCTGTGACATAGAGGGGAAAAAAATTATAATTTTGTAGCTAATGGTTCCTGCTCTTCCACGCCAAAGGCAGGCAAGCCTCCGGCAGATTCCAATAATTTTGTCCATATAACTCAACGTAGTTAACTTATACAATGATAAACATCTTGCTTCCTACTGATTCGTTCAGGAACCAAAAGCATGATAACTCTCCTGTTGGTGGTTTTTTCAACACTCCTGAACTCTAAAATGGTGGAAAGTATAAAATATTGATAACACCAGTATTGATCTGATGCTGAATTATCGGTTTATTTTAATTATTTTTAATTACAGCACTTCTTCAAATAGATTCATGTTTTTATGTTTAAAATTATCAATCTGATAAATTTCATTGATAGAATTGTAAGTACAAATAGTAAATATAAATGTCAAAAAACCATTAATAATTTATAGCATTAAAGATGTAAATGAAAACTTCACTTCTAAAAGTACTTTTGCTGATTTTATTCTTTATGTATCCGGACAAATCTGATTGTGCTGAAAATTATTACATCTCTGAAGGAATTGATTCTGCCTATGAATCTCCGTCAAACGGGTTGACAGATATTGCAAATATGTTTAACGAAAGAGGTTATTATAAATCAAATAATTCAGGGTTTAACGAACAGGAAATAATTAATAATTTCAGCGGTAATCTGATTTATGAAATACCTTTGTATAGTTTTCCTCTTGCCGGTGATCTGAATTTTGATCTTTCGCTAAATTATAACGGCTCAGTCGGACATCAGGTATTTATTGGAAATACTGCTTTGTATAATGCCGGAGCATTTGAAAGATTCAACCATAACAGTCCGGAATGGATTATTAATCTGAATGGAATTGCAATCCAAACTCTTAATTATGAATCAAGCTTCTTTACAAACCAGGCTGACAGCAATCAGATTTGGGGAAACAATATTAAATCACTGATACCGGGTTATCATTTTGACGGAACACTGCTGCCGGCAGACGGCGCAAATCCTTATAACAGATTCCTGATTTTAGCTGGAGACGGATCTGTAATCTCATTGGTAAATAAGAATCCAAATTCTTATGAAGGTGATTACATATATGAAGGTAAAGAACTCTATTACAGGGCAAAAGTTAATTTTTATGAATCAGGATCAAACGGCTACCGGAAAAGGGTTGTTAAGTTGTTAAAAGGCGACGGAACCGAATTTGTATTCAGGGAATACAAGAGAAATTTTTATGATTTTGACACGCTTGCGATTGTAAATGCAAGAAGAAAACCTATGATGCTTCTTCTGGAAGAAATTAAAGATTACTTTGGTCACAGCATTAAGCTGTGGCATCATACTCAAAGCACTTCATCAACGGATTTTTTCGGAAAAGGAAGACCTTTCATAGATTCTATCACAGCTGATGGGTATTCAGATAAAATCATAAAGGTAAAATTTATTCCTACGGCAAGCGGCATAGGAATACAAAGCGAAACCTCTTCGGAAGGGAATTACATACTAAATTACAGCCGAACTCCTGTATCCTTCAGCCAGACGGGAAATCAGAAAGCATATATAAACACGATTACTAATCCGCATAACCGGAAAATTGAAATTCTAAATGAAAATTACGGAAGAACAATCAGGAATGTACAGGTGGTTCAGATTAACAACGGAAATTTGTTTAATCTTATTTTTAATAATCTTAAAAGAATAATTTATTTTAAAAATTATTTTAACGGCAGCAATTCATATAATTACAATATAGGACCGAATTCCACATCAAATCTTGAAGTAAATTCATTAAGCCAGATAAATTCAAGACTGCGAAGCAGCTATGTCTATTACCGGGGTTACGGAAGAGATCCGTTTTACACAAATATGATAGGAACTAAAACCGACACCATCAATTCAAAAGCTAAATCATTATCGACATATTATTACGACTATATTGATAATAATCCGAATGAAGATAAAATTGACTCGTCTGATTTATATTCAACACTGATTTCTGTTTTTTCACTTGATGATGCTTCGGTTAATAATTCAGCAAACGAAATTAGAAGTTACAGCGAGTACAGAAACTATCCTGTTTATAACCGGAATAACAATTATCTTGAAGTACCTGATATTCAGGGAATTACAAAACTGATTTTGGATTCATTGTATTCGCCAGCCGGAAATCAAATTAACATTGACATAAACAAATACACTTACGAAAAAGGATTTATACAAGCAGACAGCTCTTTTAATGGATCTTTTCTTATGCTGAAAAAGATTAACCTAAGGCAGTCTGTGCAAAGGAGCTGGAATTATGAATATCAGTACAAAGACGGGAATACGAATTTTGACAGCTTACTGACGGGATTTCAGGAAACTGATCCGCTGTTAAACAAAAAGAAAATTCTCTACCGGAATTTCTATATGACAGGTCTCATTCATAAGAGAATGAGTAATTCAATCAGCGTATTAAGCAGCACAAACTCGAATGATACTGCAGTATTTTATAAAATTCATATTCCAAAAGAAGAGCTTGCACTTAACCAAAACTCCGAGATTATTTCTCGTAAAGAAAACATTTTTATAGAAAATGCTTCCGACAGCAGAGGATATTACGGACAGTTGTTAAATGAAAAGCTTTATAATAATTATAATTCAGGTGAATTTATTTTAACTGAATTTGAATATTATAAAAATGATTTTTACGGAAATGAAATATATACGGAAGATTTTTATCCGTTTAAGGAAGGCAATCCGAAGCGCATAATAAAACCCGACGGTCATGCTTCCGGATATTTTTACACTCCGCAGTCTTCTTCGGAAGTCTTGCAAACTCCGGGGATGAATCCGGAGCTGAAATATCTGATTAAGTATAACAATAACACAATTTCGGAATCATCCGATGATATATGGGATGGAAGATTCCCGGTAAAGACGGTTAACTACAAAATCAACGGAACTTCCTATGATACGCTTTTTGCGGAATACAGATCTTATGACACAGACGGCAGTCCGCTGAAAATAATAAACGCTTCAAGATTTCTGATTCAGTTAAATTATGAATACCTTCACAGAATAAGTTCGGTAATGCTTCCGGGAGATTTTAATTCCGGTAATACGGCATATACGGTTAAATACAATTATGATGATGTAATGAATACAATCAGCAGACTGAATTATAGAAACACCGTATCAGGCGATTATGGAAGAATAAAATATGCTATTGATGGATTCGGCAATATTAAGGAGAAAGATATTTTTGTAAGCACTTCTGACTCAAATGCATATCATTACAGGCATAACTTTATGAACAAACCGGCTGCAAACTTTGAACCTTCGGGAGATTCATCCATGTTTTCCTATGATGTTTTAG
This sequence comes from Ignavibacteria bacterium, assembly GCA_019187405.1. Lineage (GTDB taxonomy): Bacteria > Bacteroidota > Ignavibacteria > Tepidaquicellales > Tepidaquicellaceae > JABAQZ01. The sequence goes on along the minus strand of JABAQZ010000033.1, from coordinate 38,008 downwards.
GCAGATTCATAAAAACAAAACATTCGGATCTCAGCTTCACGTTAAACGACTATTCATATCAGAATATGCTGGATAATTATTTCGGACAAACTTACGCCGGATTCATCGAGAAGCAGTATTTTACGGATGAGGAAGGCAGTCATTTTGAAAAATACTTTGACGCAGTCGGAAATCTGCTCCGCGAAGTAAAATATGCTTATGAAGAGCCGTCGGACGAACAGCAGATTGAAATGATCACCGATTATAAATATGACAGTCTTTACAGATTAACAAAAGTAAAAACTCCCGAAGGAAAGCTAATCTTATATGCATACGACGGCTACGGAAGACATTCAGCGCGCATTACGCCCGATGCCTGTCAGACAAATTACTTTTATGATAAGAATAATAACATTATTTTTATTCAGGACGAAAATCAGAGATTGGCAAACATCAATAAATACACATTTAAAAACTATGACGGGATGAACCGGCTGACCGGAACGGGCGAGGCAATTCTTCAGCCCGACAGTCCGAACGATGAATCGCAGTATCAGCCGTCAGCACCGGATGAATATCTGATTGTAAATGTTTATGATACTCTTACATCGTCAATTGTAAATAATTTATTCAATGCTCCGGCTGATTATACTCCGCCTGTTTATGGAAAGGGAAATCTTGTCTCGACTGCATACAGGACCCGCAGCACGGATGAATGGAATTTCAAATATTATAAATATGACGAAAGAGGACGCGTGATAAAAATGTGGAACATGGTTGGCGGACTTCCGGCAAAAACAATCATCTATACATACAATTCACAGGATCAGATAACAAATGTTTATTACAATACAGGCATAGATTATAAAAGATTTATTTACGGATATGATTTTGCCGGGTGGCTCGATACGGTAAATTATTATTTTGGAGAGGAAGGAACAGACGTAAGCTCTCTTTATAAAAACTTTACAAATTACGAGTATAATGCAAATTCACTCATTGAAAATCAGAATTACGGAGGAACATTTCTGACGAATGCATATACTTATAACAATCGAAATTGGGTGACACAGCTATACAACAGTTTAAGCCAGTTTGTTTTTGATAACGATTATTACAAAAACGGCAATGTGAAGTCGCAATACTTTTACGGCTCGTATAAAGACAACTTTGAAAATACCGATGACATATATTTTAGTTATAATTATGACAGAAGCAGCCGCCTGACGAACGTCAGCAATGAGATTACACAGGATAACACATATCATCTCGAGAATACTTATGACAAAGACGGCAACATCACAACATTAAAAAGATACGGCGATACGAATACGATAAAAGACAACTTCACTTACGAATACAATCAGGGAACAAACAAACTGAATAATGTAAACGGTTCGAAGGATCAGTTTTCTTATGACTACAATGGAAACTTGATTGATGATAAACTGAATGTAAATTATGATATAAAATACGATCATAGGAATCTTATAAATGAATTATATCACAAAGAAGGAAAATCTCCCACGAGAGTTACTCTATATGCAACCCGGTACTACTACGATGAAGCTGGTAATAGAATCAGAAAGTTAATTTACACAAATCTAAATGAAAGCGCAGGACCTGTTTTAGACTGGAACAACTTAAGCAATCCCGGCAACGGATGGGTATTATATCAAAATGAATTTTATGTAAGAGGAATAAATGGTAATGAACTTGCGACATATAAAGATACAACACTTGTTGAATGGTATGTGCAGGGAAATGGTATCGAAGGAAAAATAAAAGGAACGACCGGGTATTATTATTACAAGGATCATTTGGGTTCTGTGAGAGCTGTTTATAATGATAACGGAGAGTTAGTTTCTGCACAAGATTATGACGGGTGGGGGTATTTGCTTCAGAATAGAATTTTTGATTCTGATTCTACGAAATACAAATTCACAGAAAAGGAAAGAGATAAAGAGAGTGAGTATGATTATTCTTATGCTCGTAATTACAATTCAAGGATCGGGATTTTCAATTCATCTGAACCAGTACCAAGCAGCAGTTTTGGCTGGAGTAGTTATGTTTATTGTGCTAATAACCCTCTAAGGATAATTGATCCGAGCGGGGAAGAATGGTATTTTATGTATGGAGATGATGGAAAAGGAAATTGGGAGTTTTTTGAAGATAAAGCTTGGAAAGAAATATGGACTGGGAAATATGATCAAGAGGGCAATAAGGTTATGGAGTGGAAGCAAGGATATAAAGAATTATTATATTTTCAGGGTAGTGAATTGCAGTGGTTAATGGAAAGTGGAGAAATTATGAGTTGGGCAGCAGTGTCAGGTATATTAGATGAATTTGATAGAACTCAACCTAGTATTCAGAGTGAAGAAAATGTCGGTCCAATTCCCGAAGGATGGTGGATTGTAGATCCTAGTAATGCTTTTTCGTTACAAGAATCAATCCTTCCTTGGGATATTGCAAATTGGATTAGAAAATACCCTGGACAAGGGGAAGCCTTTATTAATGTATATCCAACTCCAGAAAACGGATCGTATAGAGTTTCGGGATTTGCAATACATGGTGGACTTTTCCCAGGTTCAGCAGGATGTATAGATCTTATGATGGGTATGGGTAATTTTTATTCTCAATTTAAATCTCATGGAAAATCAATGTTGTTAAACGTGACTTATTCATCTTACAAATAAATTTGATATGTATAATATTATTTCCAGAGTTTTCTTAATACTTGTAATAATATTAGAATTTTTTAACTTATCTGTATTTAATTCAAGGTTGAATGAACCTATCGTTAAATATCACAATATAACAGTCATAAGAGTTATAGACATTGGCTCAACAATTGTAAATCTCGCCTTAATTATATCGATATGGGTTAATATGAAAAGAGAAAAATCAAATAGAGCATTTTTTCATACAATAAATGTATTATTTTCAATCACTTTATTATTTATTTGGTTTGAGATAATTTACAGTTCTATATATTATTATGGAGGAATAGGAAATCATCAAGGTTTACCAACAGACGTCAATAATTTAGGACTATTCGGTAGCGTAATTATATTTCAATATTTTTTCAATTTATTAACTTTCAATCAATTTTTAAGTTATTTTAAAATAATAATTTACAATATCGTTTTCTTACTAATAAATATACTTTTACATTATCAACTATTGAAGCTCCTTACTCCTTTGTAATGAATAATAGAAATGTTAGCTCGCAGTATTTTTACGGCTCGTATGCGAAAAACTTCAGAAATACTGATGAATTTTTTTTCAAATACAATTATGACATGAGCAACCGCCTGATAAACGTCAGCAATGAAATCACACAGGATAACACTTATCATCTCGAGAATACTTATGACAAAGACGGGAACATTACAACTTTAAAACGATACGGAGATACGAATACAATAAAGGACAACTTTATTTACGCTTACAACTCGGGAACAAACAAACTGAATAATGTAAACGGTTCGAAGGATCAGTTTTCTTATGACTACAATGGAAACTTGATTGATGATAAACTGAATGTAAATTATGATATTAAATATGACTACAGAAATTTAATTACAGAAATTTATCACAAAAAAGGAGCATCTCCGACACGTGTAACATTATATGCAACAAGATACTTCTATGCCTGCCCGCCGTGGCGGGATGATGCAGGCAATAGAAACAGAAAACTAATTTACACTAACTCGAATGAATTTGCAGGACCTGTCTTAGACTGGAATAACTTAAGCAATCCCGGAAACGGATGGGTATTATTTCAAAATGAATTTTATGTAAGAGGAATAAATGGTAATGAACTTGCGACATATAAAGATACAACACTTGTTGAATGGTATGTGCAGGGAAATGGTATCGAAGGAAAAATAAAAGGAACGACCGGGTATTATTATTACAAAGATCATCTTGGATCAGTGAGAGCTGTCGTGAGTGATAATGGTGATTTGGTTTCGGCGCAGGATTATGACGGGTGGGGATATCTTCTTCAAAATAGAAGTTATGATTCTGATTCTTCGAAATACAAATTCACAGGAAAGGAAAGAGATAAAGAGAGTGAGTATGATTATTCTTATGCTCGTAATTACGATTCAAGAATTGGAATTTTCAATTCCTCAGAGCCGATCCCGGCAAGTAGTTTTGGTTGGGGCAGCTACATTTATTGTGCTGACAATCCATTGAGAATTATAGATCCGACCGGAGAAGAATGGTACCAAATGTATGAGGAAAATGGAAAATCAAGTTGGTAATTTTTTGAAAACGAGCCTTGGAAAAATATTTGGACAGGGGGGTATGATGAAAAAGGGAATAAGATTTATGAAAATGTTCAAGGATATAAAGAATTATTATTTTTCCAAGGAAGTGAATTGCAATGGTTAATGGAGAGTGGAGAAATTATGAGATGGGCAGCAGCATCAGGTATATTAGATGAATTTGATAGAACTCAACCTAGTTTACAGAGTGAAGAAAATGTCGGTCCAATTCCGGAAGGATGGTGGAGCGTGGATCTGCAGAATGCATTCTCATATGAGAAAGATGCTAAAAGTATATATGATATTATTAGTTGGAAAATGCAAAAAAGATCCAGGGGAATGGAGTACATAAATATTTATCCAACACCTGATAATCCAACACTAAGAAAAAGTGGATTTTCAATCCATGGAGGGGAAGAAGCAGGTTCAATAGGATGTATAGATTTAACTTCGGGAATGAAAGGATTTTTTAATACTTTCATTTTCAAAAATAGATCAATGTTGTTAAATGTTAAATATTGAAAATCTATTATGAAAATGATTTTATCTTTTTTAATGATTTTTATTTTAAGTGTGTTTATTCTTACAAATTTTAGCTTGATAAACGTGCCGGAATATTTTCCGGATTATGCCTATTTTCAAAATCAATATATTTATTCTCTATACTTACTTAGTATTATTATAGATTCATTATTGATTCTTCTATTAATAATTTATTTGCTTAGTTATAAAAAAAACAAAGTTAGAAATATAAATACTAAAATAATCTTGACATTTTGTTTATTAAGTATTTCATTAATATGGACTGAATTGATTTACAGTACGTTCTGGTATTATGGTGGGATTGGTAATCACCAAAATTTACCAATAGGAGCAAATAATTTGGGATTATATGGAAGTACAGTTGAATGTATTTTTTTATTATTTTTTGTAGGAAGTTTGGATAGAAATACTATAGGCTTAAAAGCATTACTGCTACTTTTAATATTTTTATGTCATTTTCTATTAAACAAATTACTATAATGTTATTTTAAAATGATGTCTCGAGTTTATTTTATTTATTCGATCAAAAGGTAGCATGTAAATTATTGTGTGAATGATATCAAAATATAATTGTGACTACAGAAATTTAATTACAGAAATTTATCACAAAAGAGGAGCATCGCCGGCAAGAGTAACATTATTTGCAACAAGGTACTTCTATGACGATGCAGGCAATAGAAACAGAAAACTAATATACACTAACTCAAATGAATTTGCGGGACCTGTTTTAGACTGGAATAACTTAAGCAATCCCGGCAACGGATGGGTATTATATCAAAATGAATTTTATGTAAGAGGAATAAATGGTAATGAACTTGCGACATATAAAGATACAACACTTGTTGAATGGTATGTGCAGGGAAATGGTATCGAAGGAAAAATAAAAGGAACGACCGGGTATTATTATTACAAGGATCATTTGGGTTCTGTGAGAGCTGTTTATAATGATAACGGAGAGTTAGTTTCTGCACAAGATTATGACGGGTGGGGGTATTTGCTTCAGAATAGAATTTTTGATTCTGATTCTACGAAATACAAATTCACAGAAAAGGAAAGAGATAAAGAGAGTGAGTATGATTATTTTGGTGCGAGATATTATGATTCTAGGTTGGGGAGATGGGGAAGAGTAGATCCGCTTTTGAGTAATGAACCTTCAAAAACGCCATATCATTATACAAGTAATAATCCGATCAATAGAATTGACCCTCATGGACTTGATGATATTTATTTTAAAAAGGGAGAAGAGGTTAATCGAAAAAAAAGTGGGTTTTGGGATTTTGATTGGTTATTTGGGGATACATATTATGTTCAGAGTGAATCAGGAAATGTTGAATATGAAGGAAATCATTATTTTGAAACCCTTAGTGAAGCAACCGTTACGCAATTTAAAGGATGGGATAGAGTAGTAGCTAACTGGGAAAGCTTAATAACCAAAGAAGGTTTTTCTTACAGATTATCAGAGGCTTTAGACGGTGCACCGTCTGATTTGAAGGATAGATATAGATATGCATTAAAAGAGGGACCAAGCGGACGAAAATTAGATCAAAAAAGATTTCTCCAAAAATATTCATTGTACGTTTTTAATAATATAGCAATGAATTATGAAGAAGCAGGAAATGTAATTTTTGGTGCAGCAATAAATAAGCTTGGAATAAACTTAGACATTGCTAATATTGCAGGTCATTTATATAGTATTGGAGCTAACAAAAGATTAGATGAGTTTAATGAAGTTCAAGCATACACAATTGGGTATTTTAATTTCAATTATAATTCTTTGTACTTCAAAAATCGTTCAACTCAACCTTTTAGATAAATGACTTTTCTCAAACTAAATAAAAATAATATTGCTGTTCATTACAAAATATGTTTTATCTCAATATTATTATCGTACTTAGTAACAGGGTGTAATTTTTTTAATGATAACAAGGAACAGTATTTCAAAAAATCCAAAGCGAGTCTAGAAAATTTATTAAACTTGATTAATAAAAAAGATAAAATTTCTTTTATAGATAGGAGAACTTACTTTGGTATAATTTATAAAATATTGAAAGAAGAGGAAATCAAATATAAAATAGAAAATTATGAGACAGAACTTGAAATTTCATTTGAATTAAAAAGAAATTTTAATGATGAAATCAATGAAATAAGAAAGATAATTTTTGGAAATAAAGTTAAATCAATTCTAAACATAAATAATGAATTAATTACTCTAGACTCAGCTCTAACAGATATTAATTTAAGTAAGGAGGAGATGATTTCAATTTTCCAGTTAATGAAGCAATCCAATGTAACTTTTATTTCAAGGTTTGATTATGATGCGAATTCCATTTATTTTCGAATTGATGATAAATATTTCATTATATATTCAGAAAATATTTTGAAACTAAATTTAGAAAGAAAAAAGGAGCACAAAACGTTGGGTGAAAATTGGTACTACTATGATGGGGTTTTATGATTTTAATGATTTTCACCATACTAAATTATCCAAAGACGGCTTGAATTACTTCTATTAGTGTTTGAAGTTTATAAAGTTGTAGTAAATAAGTGTAATGCTTCAAGTGGAAAGGTGCGCAATTAAAATGACCGTAAACTTTTGCTACGAAACACTTAACACTTACCATATCATCCTTTCCCGCCGTCGGTAAATTAACAAAAGGGCTCACTTTCAATTTGAGTTAGTACGAATTATTTTCGTAGAAATATGAAGTCGAAAAAAAATGTAATGCTTCAACTGGAAAAGGAATTTCTAAATAATTATTTTAGTATTTGGTCAATATCATTACTATTTTGGTCTTTTTTTACGAATGCATATATTTATAATAATAGAAATTGGATAACTCAAATGTATAACAGCATCAGTCAGATAATTTATGAAAACGAATACTGTAAGAACGGCAATGTAAGCTTGCAGTATTTTTACGGTTCGTATGCGGAAAACTTCAGAAATACTGATGAATTGTTTTTCAAATATAGTTATGACAGAAGCAGCCGTCTGACGAACGTCAGCAATGAGATTACACAGGATAACACATATCATCTCGAGAATACTTATGACAAAGACGGGAACATTACAACTTTAAAACGATACGGAGATACGAATACAATAAAGGACAACTTTATTTACGCTTACAACTCGGGAACAAACAAACTGAATAATGTAAACGGTTCGAAGGATCAGTTTTCTTATGACTACAATGGAAACTTGATTGATGATAAACTGAATGTAAATTATGATATTAAATATGACTACAGAAATTTAATTACAGAAATTTATCACAAAAAAGGAGCATCTCCGACACGTGTAACATTATATGCAACAAGATACTTCTATGCCTGCCCGCCGTGGCGGGATGAATCAGGCAATAGAAACAGAAAACTAATTTACACTAACTCGAATGAATATGCAGGACCTATATTGGACTGGAATAATCTCACCAATCCCGGCAACGGATGGGTATTATATCAAAATGAATTTTATGTGAGAGGAATAACCGGGAATGAGCTTGCAGCATATAAAGATACGACGCTTGTCGAGTGGTATGTGCAGGGTAACGGGATGGAAGGAAAAATAAGAGGAACGACTGGATATTATTTTTACAAAGATCCTCTTGGATCAGTGAGAGCAATAGTAAATGATAACGGGGAACTAATATCTGCACAGGATTACGATGCATGGGGGTATTTACTTGAAGGGAGGACATTTGATTCTGATTCTACGAAGTATAAATTTACCGGGAAGGAGAGAGATAAGGAGAGCGAGTATGATTATTTTGGGTCGAGGTATTATGATTCGAGGGTGGGGAGATGGGGACAGATGGAGCCGTTGCTGGATAAGTATCCACAATTAAGTCCCTACAATTATTCTTTGAATAATCCATTAAAACTCATTGACATTAATGGTTTAGATGTAATCGTTGTATTAAGCGGAGCAGGATATTACAATGCAGGTAATGAAATATCCCCAAATGATTATTCTCCAACCTCAAGTGTAGGCGCAGAAAGATTACTATATGGTCTTCAAACTTTTGCAGATAAAAGTGGAAAGAGGGATTTGGATATCAGAGGATATTTTTCTTCCTTAGGATTATTCGGACCAAAAAATGAAATAACTGAAGCAGCTGATTTTATAATTAATAATCTTGATAATCCGGATGAGGAAGTTATCATTTATGGTTACAGTCAGGGTGGTGCAAATGCTGTTGAGCTTGCAAACTACTTAAATGATAATGGAATAAAAGTAAATCTATTATTTACGGTAGATGCTTATGAGGGCTTAGCGGAAACTTCAGGATTTACAATCCCAGAAAACACCAAAGAAAATTTTAATTATTTTCAACTTGCTCCTGACGCACTAATTGGTGCAAGGGGTACAATAAATACACCAACAAGTTCAAAAACAAGAGTTCGGAATAAAGTAGTAAAAAATTCGAATCACTTATCAATTGACGAAAAAACTTTAAACGATGTATTAAGAATAATTTTTAACAAAATTGAATAGAGTATTACAAAGTTAAAGCTATTTAATAACTTTTAATTACTCTATAATGAAAATATTAAAAATTTTTTGCAATCTGTTTCTTGTTATAAATATATATTTTGTTTTTTCTTATATAAATGAATTTTACAAATTTCATATTTGCCTTTTAGATTTAAGTTTTATTTTAAGTATTTCCAACTTATGGACATTGGTATTGTTTTCCACAATAAATTTTATTTTATACCTTGTTTTCTTTTTCATTGTTATAATTTTCTTTAGAAAGGTTATAAAAAAACAGACTTTATTAAAATTAGTATTCTATTCAAACATTTTAATTTCATTTATACTTTTCATTATATCAATGATGATATTCAATCATTATTCCGATGTTAAACTATTCAAGGATCTCTTATGAGATAATCATTTTGCCATGATGGTTTATTGTAATGCTTCAATTGTAAATTGAAATTTCTAAATATTTATTTTATCAACCTTGTTTTCATACAATATTTTGAAATATATTTTAACAATAATAATATTTCCTTTACAATTATTGTCTGTAAATGCACAACAGAATTATTCTAAAACAAATAAATTTTATAACCTATCGGGAAAAATGACAATAAGATCTTTATGCAATTCACAGGATCAGATAACAAATGTTTATTACAATACAGGCATAGATTATAAAAGATTTATTTACGGATATGATTTTGCAGGACGGCTCGATACGGTGAATTATTATTTTGGAGAAGAAGGAACGGATGTAAGCTATCTATATAAAAACTTTACAAATTACGAGTATAATGCTAATTCACTAATTGAAAATCAGAATTACGGCGGAACATTTCTGACCAATGCTTATGCTTATAACAACAGAAATTGGATAACTCAAATGTATAACAGCATCAGTCAGATAATTTATGAAAACGAATACTGTAAGAACGGCAATGTAAGCTTGCAGTATTTTTACGGTTCGTATGCGGAAAACTTCAGAAATACTGATGAATTGTTTTTCAAATATAGTTATGACAGAAGCAGCCGTCTGACGAACGTCAGCAATGAGATTACACAGGACAACACATATCATCTCGAGAATACTTATGACAAAGACGGCAACATCACTACTTTAAAGCGATACGGAGATACGAATACAATAAAGGACAACTTTGTTTACGCTTACAACTCGGGAACAAACAAGCTTAACAATGTATCCGGTACTAAGGATCAATTCGCTTACGATTTAAACGGAAACATGATTAAAGATTCTGATAACAATGAAATATTTTTTTCTGAAGTTAAGAGAATGATACTGGTGAGATAGTAGATTTTCCTGCCGCAATTGTTTTTAGCGATCAGCGCTTGCCTGCAATTGTATGGAGAGTTCTTCTCTGAAGATTCTTCCCGTTCTCGCAGAGTTATTCCGCGAAACAAATTCCGGGATAAAATTATACTTGAAGCGGAAAACATTGCGGATAGTAAGACTTAGTAAACTCAACCAACATCAAAAAATGTTTTTGCAATTGGGAACCATCAGTTATATAAAAACATTGGCAGAATAAACACTGGCGTATCTTAAGTAATTTCCCTTATTATTCCCAAACTCAATATTATCCCCGCATTTATATTTCAATAATATGATATAAATCATACCATGTATAAAATAAGTTATCTAAATTTATTTGAATGTAATATTTGGATAATAAGTTGTTTTGAATTTGAAATTAAAGAATTAGTTTTGAAAAAAATCCATTCCGAGATTTCAAAAAATCAGTTAATTAAATGTTAACTGAAAGTGAAATTTTTAAAAAATTTTAAGGAAAATATTATGAAGAAGATAGTTATTTATATACTTTTTGTTTTTGCTTCTTTCAATATCTCATCTGCACAATTGTATGAAGAGTGGGTTAGAACATATAATCCTGTATATCCCGGATATAATTCTGCTGATAAAAGTGCTGTAGATAAATTCGGAAATTTAATAATAGCAGGCAGAAGTGATAGCAACAGCGTAAGTCCAGATTTTATTGTTTTGAAATACAATGCATATGGAAATCTTTTATGGTCAAGAAGATACGACGGTATTGCTCACGATAACGATTATTTTAGCGATTTGATCCTCGATGATTCGGGAAATGTTTATATAACAGGAAAAAGTTATGAAGGAAGTTCATTTGGACATATAAACTTTGTAACTATTAAATACTCGGCAAACGGCGAGATGAGATGGAAAAAGTCTCTCGACTGGACTGCACATAAAGAAGACGTTCCTTTCTCCATAACTATTGATAAACAAAATAATGTTTATGTAGCGGGTTACGGTAAATCATCAAGTCAGATTTATGAAAATTTTGATATGATTTTAGTTAAATATAGTAGAGAAGGAGAAGAACTATGGATAAGATCTTTCAATTCACAATATCAAGTTTCAGATTGGGGTTACTCAGTTGTATCAGATGATTCGGATTTTGTTTATATGTCCGGATATTCAATTTTGAATTCCCCTGTTATCACAACAATTAAATATGATACTCATGGTAATCAAATCTGGAAAAGGCATTTCCCCAGATTAAGTTCGGAATTTGCAATAAAATTACGTTCTATATCGGATTATGAAAGTAATATAATTATCAATGGATATTATAATAGTGTAGCTGTTGATTTTGTGACATTAAAATATGATCGTAATGGGAATCTTCTTTGGAGTAGCATTTTCGATGGACCGGCAAGTAATATTGATTTTTGTAAAGCATTAACTTCTGATAGAGATTTAAATATATATGTTGCTGGAGAATCTGATAATTTTAACGGGAGAGATGCTTTAATAATAAAGTATTCTCCAGAAGGAAAGATAAATTGGATAAGATATTTTGACAATGGATTAAATCAGGATGATGAAATTAGAGCAATATCTCTAGATAATTATCAAAATGTTTATGCAGTGGGGAATACATTAATCCCAGCAACACATAATGATTTTCTAATTTTAAAATACAATTTAACCGGGGATTTAATCTGGAAAAAGATTTTTTCCAAACCATTTGATAATATTGCTTATTCTATAGCTGTTGATAATTATCAAAATTTATTTGTATCGGGATATCATGAATTTTTAACAGATAATTCAGAAATTGTTATACTGAGATATTCACAATTTACGGGTACAGAGAATGAGAATGTATTCATTAAATCAAGAAATTCTTTGAATGTATCACCAAATCCGTTTAACCCAAAAACAACTATAAATTATATTATTAATGAAAAAAGTTTTATTGAATTAAAAATCTTTAATATAACCGGTCAGTTAATTATGACTCTTATTTCTACAATTCAAGAACCCAATGAATACAGTTTATCTTTTGATGGAAGTAATTTATCTGCCGGAATATATTTTTGCGGTTTATACGAATATGGAAAGTTAATTTTGATTAAGAAAATAATGCTGATAAAATAATTTGAAAAATTACTTAAGCTAAAATATGTAATTAAAAAAAAGTGTGTACTTAAAAATGTTTTAAAAAATTCTATAAAATTTAAAAATCATGAAAACAATAAATATTTTATTTCAAATGATAGTAACAGTTATATTTTTATTTATTCTGAAGTCCGATATTTTTTCCCAACCAATTTTCTTCACGGATGATTCATATGTACCTATATTCCAGGGTATAATTGTTGATAATTCCTCAAAAGATATTTATTGGGATTTAGGTGAAATATACAATAACAGACTATATCTTGCAGCAGGTGTAAAACAAAGAGGAGTTGATGTGACCGGCAATTATGATTATGATAATGCTAACTGGTATAAAAATGATAATGACTCAAACTTCAATGAAGAGAATCCAGATTATAGATTTATTTATGCGGAATATCCAAATGCAATAAATGCAATAACCGGTTTAAAATTTGTAAAACTCAACTATACAAATTCAAAAAGGGATGTTATTATCAGTCGCGAAGACGGAATTTTATACATTTACAGAAATCAGAATAGTTCTATTGAACTTGATTTTTACCAGAGAATATTCAATGCTCATGGAAAAGTAGCATCAACTGGAAAATTCTCGAATGATAACCTTGAAGATATTGCCGTTATTTCAGAAAGCAGTTTAAAAATTTATAAAGGAGCTGACTACAGTTTACTGGATACAAATGCAGTTTTAACATTATATAATGTTAATGCGACAAAGGCTGTATTATCACAGGTTAGCAATTGGATAGAACCATATGCAACATTTAAGCAAACTTCAAATGACAAAGATGAAATAATTGTCAGAACAGGTACAAGCATTAAAATATACAAAAACAATAATAGTAATGGAATTTCAGATTCTACTGTAATTAGTATCAGTGATCAAGATTCAGATTTTAAAATAGCAGATATAAATAACGACGGTTGGAATGATCTGATAGTAGCATCTCTTGCGGACGGCATTAAAATATTCCTCAACAATACAGGTACGATTTCATCAACTGCATCTTATACAAATGAAAATTATGATGTACAGAATTTAGACATTGCAGATTTTGATAAAGACGGCTGGAATGATATTGTTGCTGCCGGTTTCTATACAGTTTATCTTTTCCTGAATTCACACGGTTCATTTTCCCAATCAGTGTCCTATACTAAAGACAGTCATTTAACAGAATTGCACGGAAGAAAACTTGCTGCAGCAGATTTACACAATCAAGGGGGTTTATCTGTATTATTTTCAGGTACAATTGCAATAAGTGATTCCAGCGAAAGTCCTGATTACCCTTGGACTTCAGAAGTAATGTTAAGATTTAATGCTTTCACCAAAAATGCAGACCCTGCACCTGCAATCATATTCTGCGAAGCATTTTATACAGGATTTCATAACAGACCCAAGATATATTTTTACAACAAAGGTGAAAGAGATTTTCTCAGATATAGAATTTATAAAAAGAGTCCTTATGTAAATAATAGTTGGACTTTAATTGACAGTACTTCGAATGATTATTATATTGATTATAATGAAATTGTAGTCGGTGGCAGTCCTTCTACAAATAATACATTTTACTGTGCAAAAGTAGTGGATAATTCATATAAGGTTTCGATCAATTCGGATACTGTCGGACTTGAAACAATATGTCCGTCATGTTCAAGCGGAGAAAGACTCATAGTTAACGCTGATTTGCCAAATGAGTATTCTCTTAAACAGAATTATCCAAACCCGTTCAATCCTTCAACAAACATTCAATACGATTTACCTGAAGATAATTTTGTATTCATAAAAATATATGATTTGCTTGGAAGAGAAATAATTACACTTTTAAATGAACCTAAACAAGCCGGAAGTTATATTATTACATTCGATGCTTCTAATCTTTCCAGCGGTGTGTATTATTATAAATTCAAAGCCGGGAATTTTGAACAGGTCAGGAGGATGATCCTTCTTAAATAATTTCATAAATAATTATTCAATTTTGAAAATAAATAATATATATATATAATGAATGATTGATATATTCTGATTTTAAAAACTAATTTATAAGGAGTAATAAAATGAACAGAAGAAATGTTTTTCAAAATATAGTTCTTTCAATAATTTTATTTATCTTACAACCAGCATACTCTTATTCACAATCAGGATGGGTCAGACAGTATCCTGCTATTTATAACCGCGACTTAATGACTTCAATTTACTTTGTAAATTCAAATACGGGATATGCCGTCGGCGCGTCATCTCTGATAATTAAAACCACAAATGCAGGCGCTAACTGGTTTACGCAGCAAACCGGAACATCGGTGAATTTATATTCGATATACTTTACTGATCCAAACACGGGTTATGCCGCCGGTGAAAGAATATCTACAAGTATAACCGGAGTAATTCTGAAAACTACTAACGGCGGTGATAAATGGTCTGTTCAATCAGAAGGGGTTTTTCCTGGATTGCTTCCGGTATATTTTACAGATTCGGAAAACGGATATGCTGCAGGAAGGTCAGGAGCAATTCTCCGCACAACAAACGGAGGAATCACCTGGAATCTTACGACTGCCGGAAGCGGATATTTTAAGGGATTATATTTTCCTTCATCGGATACAGGATATGCAGCAGGTTTGAATACATGTTATAAGACTACCGACAAAGGCATCACATGGAATCCGCTTAATCCCGCAGCTGATTATGATATCAGGTCATTATATTTCGATGATAATAATACAGGTTATGCAGTTGGAAGAACAAGCCTACTGCTTAAAACAACAAACGGCGGTCTGAACTGGCTGCAGCAGACGGCTCCGGTTTCGAGTTTTTTCCGTTCGGTAAATTTTATAAATTCAAATACGGGTTATGCGGTTGGAGATTATTCCAAAATTATTAAGACAACTGACGGCGGCAATGTGTGGAATGCATTAAATCCGGAAATAACAGACAGAAATTTCAGAGCAGTCTGCTTTACGGATGCTTCAAACGGTTACATTATGGGGGACAGCATTTATCTAAAAACTACAAACGGAGGAATTAACTGGAATAAACTTCCTTCGTCGGATTTCAGATGGCTTACATCCGTTTCGTTTGCTGATCCGTTAAACGGAATAGCTGTCGGTGAATTCGGATCAATATATAAAACTACAAACGGAGGAAATGATTGGCTGGAAAAATTCTCGAACGCTGTACCATTGTATTTATCAGTTGCTTTTACTTCTCTGACAACCGGATATATTATGAAATTAGGAAATGAATTCGGTCAAGACGGGATACTCAAGACTACAAATTCCGGGGATAACTGGAGTTTCGTTTATAACGGTCCGATAACACACAATACTAACACTGTTTATTTTCTGAATCCAAATACCGGGTATGCAATTGCACAGGGAATTCGGAAAACGACCGACGCTGGATTAACATGGGATGTAAGCATAATGTTTATTGAAGGATTATGTTTGTTTTTTGTTTCCGATGAAATCGGATTTGTAGCCGGTTCTGAAGGAGAAATGATAAGAACTTTAAACAGCGGAAACAGCTGGACTGCTTTAAATTCAGGAACAAATGAAGATCTGCGCGCAATTTATTTTTCAGACATTAATACTGGATACGCTGCGGGTACAAACGGAGTAATAATAAAAACTACAAATCAGGGAAACAACTGGATAATTCAAAATTCTGAAACGAATGTCCTCTTGAGTTCAATATATTTTGTAAATAATAGTACCGGATATATTACAGGTGAGTCCGGGAAAATATTATTTACAACAAACAGTGGAGAAGATTGGAACGAACAGATATCGGGCGTAACTTCCTATCTGTCATCAATAAAGTTTGTAAATATGAATACCGGATATATTGCAGGTGATGACGGAGTAATATTAAAAACAACAACGGGAGGAGTGATTACAGGTATAAACTCTTTTAATGAAAATAATTCTTATGATTTCAAGCTTCATCAAAACTATCCTAACCCCTTCAATCCTTCAACAAACATACAATATGAGTTGCCGAAAGATAATTTTGTATCGATAATAATCTATGACATTCTAGGTAAGGAAGTTTATACTTTGGTAAACGAATTCAGACACGCTGGGAGATATTCGGTTGTATTTGATTCTCGAAATTTATCGAGCGGGATGTATTTCTACACGCTGACTTCCGGTAATTTTAAAGAGACAAAACGTATGGTGATTTTGAAATAATCCAAACTCCTGTTCCCGCAGAGTTATTCTTCAAAGCAAATTCCGGAATTAGATTATACCTGAAGCGAAAAAATCTGCGGTTAGTAAAACAAGACCAATAACATAATGCTTCAAAGTCAAAAAAAAACCCGGATAAAATAATTACCCGGGTTATTAAATATTTAAACCTATTTTACTTATTCCGGCTTTTCGGTAACTTCTTCTGTTTTTGCGTCATCCTTTTTAGTAAACTCGGATTTGACTTCTGCTTTTTCAGATACCGGAGACTCAAGCGTATCAAGCTTTTGCTGGCTTTCTGCCGGTGGATGATTCATTTCCGGTACATCTTCTCCGATTATATCTTCTATCTTGAAATCAATCTGCTCGGATTCAAAACTTCTTGTCTTTTCCTGAATTTCCTTCAAAGAAAATTTCTTCGGAAGTTTGAATCTCGTAATGTATTCTTCTAATTCTTTTGCATCTTTGTCTTTGAGATATTCGATTACCGATAATACAACTTTTTTATTGCTCTTATCGAATTCAATAACTTCTGCTTTAAGTATATCTCCCACTTTAAATAAATCACCGAAATTTTTCACAGGATAAGTGGAAAGCTGTGATGCAGGAATGAATGAATCAACCTGATCGGGAAGCTCAACGATAATACCTTTTTCAATCGGTTTAATGATCCTGCATGACTGCTCAGTTCCGACTTTATATGTCTCCTCGAGTTTATCCCATGGATTTTCGAGAAGTTGTTTTCTGCCAAGAGAGATTCTTTGATTTGCAACATCGACTCCGAGTATCACAACTTCTAATTCATCTCCTATCTTTACAAAATCCTGAATGTCGAGTATTTTTTTTGTCCATGACAAATCAGAGATGTGAACAAGTCCGTCCACACCTTCTTCAAGCTCCACAAAGATTCCGAAGTTAGTAATATTGCAGACCTTTCCTTTGTGCTTTGTTCCAACAGGAAATTTATCAAGGAGGCTCTGCCAGGGATTTGGTGTAAGCTGTTTCATTCCCAGAGAAAGTTTCTTGTTTTCCGAATCAATCGTCAGAATTTGTGCTTCCACCTGCTGACCCATTGCAACCATTTGCGTTGGATTTGTAATATGCTGTGTCCATGACATCTCGCTGATGTGAATGAGTCCTTCAATGCCTTTTTCTATTTCAATGAATGCTCCGTATTCTGTAAGCGACACTACTTTACCGGAAACTTTATCGCCGATTTTATATTTATTTAGCACATCGTCCCATGGATGTTTTTGAAGTTGTTTAAGTCCTAGATATACTCTCTGCTTTTCGGAATCAAACTCAAGCACGAAAACATCTATCTCCTGATCAAGCTTTACAATGTCGCTCGGGTGATTAATTCTTCCCCATGAAAGATCCGTAATGTGTATGAGTCCGTCAAGTCCGCCGAGGTCAACAAACACTCCAAAGTCAGTGATTGCTTTAACGACAGCTTTAAGTGTCATACCCTTCTGAATTGTTTTCAGCAGGTCTTCTCTTTGACCAGCCATTGATTCCTCTATAAGAACTTTGTGAGATACTATTATATTTTCATTTTGGTTGTTTACATTGATTATCTTGAAGTCCATTATTCTACCTACATATTCATCATAATCTCTGATCGGCTTAGTATCTATCTGTGAACCGGGAAGGAATGCAGATAAACCGCTAAGGTCAACAACAAATCCTCCTTTAATCCTTCTTATGCATTTTCCTTTTACAACTTTTCCATCTTTCTGCGCTTCGACAATTTTATCCCACATCTTTATGGAATCGGCTTTTTTCTTGGAAAGTACGAGCTGTCCTTCTTTGTCCTCGATTTTTTCAAGGAATACTTCAATTTCATTTCCAACGGCAATTTCAGTCGGATCGCTGAATTCATTTACTGATACTCGACCGTCAGACTTTGAGCCGATGTCAATAAGCACATCTTCTCCGTTTATCGCGACAATTTTACCTTTTATAAGTTCATTTTCTTTTATGAGACTGAATGTCTTCTCATAAAGATCGAGCATTTTTTTGTATTCATCTTCATCATAATCACTGACTAAAATTTTTATTTTATCTTTTTCTTCTTTTTTTGAAGAACCGGAATTATCGTTTTTCATTAAATGAATTTTTTCCGTTTCAGTTGTTTCTGTTTCTGTCATTAATTAATTATTTCCTCCGAATCCCTGAGCCGGGATTCATTTATTTTTTTCCGGTAAAATCACTTGAATTCTCCCGGAAGGTTTTAGTTAAAAAATTCCCTTGATAAAGGGCGTTAATTAAAATATAAAGACTAATCCAGTCCTTTTATTTTTCTGTATAATAAATTTACCTGCTCTTCGATTATCATGTTAGTCGTATCTACTTCAATTGCATCTTTTGCTTTCTTCAGCGGACTCTCTTTTCTCGTTGAATCAATTTTATCTCTTTTACTTAGTTCCATTTGAATCTTTTCAACGGCAATTTTCATACCGTGTTCCATAAAATCCTGACGCCTTCTTGCAGCGCGGGTTTTTAAGTCGCAAATCATATAAAACTTAAAATCTGCATTCGGAAAAACTACTGTTCCAATATCTCTTCCATCCATTACAATATCATTTTTTTTGGCAAACTCTCGCTGCTTATTTACAAGAATTTTTCTTAATTCCTTAATTGCGCTGACATTGCTAACTTTATTTGTCACATCGAGCGATCGAATTTCCTTTGTTACATTTTTTCCGTTTAGAAAAAAATCTTCACCTTCAAAAGACATTTTTGCATTTTGAGTAAGCTCAATTATTTTTTTTATATCATTTGGCTTTACGTTTTTAGAAATTAATTCATACGTAATGGCTCTATACATTGCTCCGCTGTCGATATATAAAAATCCGAGTTTCTCTGCAAGAATTCTTGCTGTTGTGCTCTTACCCGTTCCCGACGGACCGTCAATTGCTACTATTATCTTATTGCCTTCCTCCGTTTTCAGGTTAATTTCATTAGTACTGTTGGTCTTTGTCACAATTTTTCGTTTTAATTATACTCCGGATTTTAAAAAACTCTTCTTATATGGAAAAACTTCTTTTTCCATTGTTCATATCCTTATAAATACAAATTTAATATAAACGAAGAGGGTATAATTGCGGCTGAATTTCCGGAAATCTGGATTTCAATCCTGAGTTGATTCAGGAATAATTTTTTAAAAAAGCCGTATTTTGATAGAACAAATAAAACATAATCCGGACACACTCCTCCGGATGTCGAGCAAAATCGTAATAATTAACGTGAGTTTCAAGACATAAAGATTTTACATCCTTCAATAAGGAGTGTGCGAAGTGAGCCCCCCGCGCTTTGTCATTCTGAACGAGCGAACGAAGTGAGCCCCCCGCGCTTTGTCATTCTGAACGAGCGAACGAAGTGAGCCCCCCGCGCTTTGTCATTCTGAACGAGCGAACGAAGTGAGCCCCCCGCGCTTTGTCATTCTGAACGAGCGAACGAA
>JABAQZ010000033.1:0-17605 GCA_019187405.1 Ignavibacteria bacterium | reverse complement strand
CGAAGTGAGCCCCCCGCGCTTTGTCATTCTGAACGAGCGAACGAAGTGAGCCCCCCGCGCTTTGTCATTCTGAACGAGCGAACGAAGTGAGCCCCCCGCGCTTTGTCATTCTGAACGAGCGAACGAAGTGAGCGAAGTGAAGAATCAATCCGGGGGATTCTTCGCTGCGCTCAGAATGACAAAAGTGTTCGCTGCGCTCAGAATGACAAAAGTGTTCGCTGCGCTCAGAATGACAAAAGTGTTCGCTGCGCTCAGGGTAAATCAGTCGGTTATATTCCCGGCGCGAGGTCGTTAAACAATGCCGAAAAGACTTATAGAAAATTTATTCTTAGATCAAAACATAAATTGATTATTGCCACAAATAATAATAAATTTCCCGCGGTGAAATAATCATAAAAGAAAAAAATAACAATACTATGATACAGATGATTTGAAAGAAATTTGAGAAATGTTATTTCCGAAATTTATAAGACTCATTTGGGACTTTTTAATAACATTCACCAAGTAAAAAGATAAAAAACATGAGAAAAATAATAGCAGCAATAAACATGACGCTTGACGGAATTTCCGATCATACGACAATAATTCCGGATGAAGAAATACATCATCATTACGCTGACTTGCTAAGTAACGCAGATGCCATTCTTTATGGCAGAATTACATATCAGTTAATGGAATTTTGGCGAACTCCTGCAGAAAATCCTTCAGGTAAAAAATCAATGGATGATTTTGCTCTTGTAATGAACAAAACTCCGAAAATTGTTTTTTCTCACACACTGAAAAATGTGGATTGGGAAAGCGCTAAGCTGGCCACCCGAAGTATTGAAGATGAGGTTTTAGATCTCAAACAAAAATCGGGTAAAGACATTTTCGTCGGCAGCCGTAGTTTGATTTTACAGCTAATGAAACTTAATTTGATTGACGAATATCAATTTTGTATTCACCCCGTTATTGCAGGAAATGGTCAACTGTTATTTGAAAACATAAATGAAAGAATAATCCTTAAACTTGTAAAGACAAAAACTTTTAAAGGAGGTGCTGTAATTCTGTACTTTGAAAGATAAAAGCTTGACTGAAACAATAATTATCAGACACAATCTTTCCGAAAGAATATATGAAACAAAACAATCCAGTAATGCCGGGAGTAAAGAAATTTTGCATTTTGGCAGTCCTACTGTAACTCATTTGCTTATTTAATTGAAATATATAGACAGTTAACGGCTGTTTGTTAATCCGATTATTCTTGGACAAGGAATTCTACTGTTTACAAATATCAAAGATAAAATAAAACTAATACTATTGCCTGCTACCCGGAAATTTAATTGCGGGATAACTGAACTGAATTACTCGATGGAGAGTTAACAACAGCAGAATACAAACCGTAATATTGCAAAAGTATCGATTGTAAATTCCATTTATTCAATCTTAAAATTTATCATGTTCACAAATTTTGATGAAAGAGAAAAATTAGTTCATTATCCAAATGACAGAAAATTATATGTTAGGATAAAACCGGTAGTCTTTGTTATTACAGGTATTTTCATAATTGCTACAATTGGTGCGGCATGGATACAATATTTAATTTTTGGATTGCCAAAAGATCCGTCATTGACTCTTTTAAATACTGCCGATAGCAGCGTAATAGGTTTTCCGATTTGGCTGATAATATGCCATTGGATAAACTTTTTCTTTTTGGTGATACTGATAAGAGCCGGACTTTCGATTTTGTTTGACCATCCGAGATTGTATTTTAACGAAGGGTGCGAGCCGGGTACTGAATGGATAAAATTTACACCGGTAAATGTTCCCAAAGACAAACTATGGACTGCTAAAGACGATGCGCGGTATATAAGTCCGTTTCTCGGTTTACCCGGATACCGCCACACAATTGGCATTGCACGTGGCTGGCATTTTATTCATGTGCCGTTTTTTGTATTGAACGGGATTGTTTTCGTCGTGCTATTGTTTTTAAGTGATCAATGGTTAAAAATTGTCCCGACTACATGGCAAATCTTACCTGATGCCTGGAATGTTTTTGTATATTATGCAACACTTAATATGCCAATTGAACCAAATGGATTTTATCATTTCAATGCTCTTCAGCAGCTTTCATATTTTACGGTAATCTTTATTTTAGCGCCAATGGCTATGCTAAGCGGTATATGCATGTCTCCGGCTATTGAAAATCGGTTTCACTGGCTGCCTAAATTATTCGGCAACAGACAAGGTGCAAGATCAGTACATTTTTTAGTAATGCTGTCTTATGTGATTTTTATTGTAATACATGTTACAATGGTGGTAATGTCAGGACTGTTAAGGAATATGAATCACATTACACTTGGCTCAGATAATCCATCAAGTACAACTGGACTTTTCATTGTAATTAGTATCGTCTTTTTTACGACAGCTTTTTTTGTTTATGCGTATTGGGTCTCGTGGAATAGACCTCGCTGGGTACAAAAAACAGATGCTTTTATCAACGGTAATTTATGGGAAAACACAATCGACAAACTGAAACCTTCGCCTTATTATAAGAAAGAAGAAATCTCACCATTTTTTTGGCCTAACGGAAAACTTCCAACTTCCGAAATCTGGAAAGAACTGGCAAAGAATAAATTTAAAGATTACAAACTCAAAGTGGGCGGATTAGTAGAAAACCCGGTCGAACTATCGCTTGATGAATTGATGAAACTTGGTAAAGAACAAAATATTACTATGCATCACTGCATACAAGGATGGACGGGCGTAGCAGAATGGGGTGGTTTACCATTAAGAGTAATCGTTGACCTTGTTAAACCACATCCGTCTGCAACCACAGTTGTGTTTTATTCCTTTGGAGAAGGTTTATACGGAGGTGTTTATTATGATACTCATTCTCTTGATAATTGTCTGAAGCCGGCATCGATACTTGCATGGGAAATGAATTATAAGCCGCTTTCTGAAGTGTATGGCGCGCCATTAAGACTGCGTATAGAAAATCAGTTAGGTTATAAAATGGTAAAATGGATTGAACGAATTGAGTTTGCGGAATCACACAAGAATATTGGCAAGGGTTATGGAGGGAAAAATGAAGATGACGAGTATTTCGATTTGCTGGCTAGTACATAATTCTTAGAGTGTGTGGAGTGTGTTTACTAAATATTAAATATTTTAATCTTAAAAAATATTTTTACATGACAAATCCAAAAAACGCGGACCTCGAAGATTATATGAGAGAATGTATAAGCCTTGCTAAGATTGCGAGGGACAGAGGTGACAGTCCTGTTGGTTCAATTCTGATACAGGGCGGTAAAATAATTTCAGAAGGTATTGAAGGAGGCAAAACACATAAAGACATAACTTTTCATGCGGAGATTGAAGCTATCAGAAATGCTACAGTATTTTTAGGAAAGACTGACTTATCGGATTGTATCATGGTTACAACTCATGAACCTTGCATAATGTGTTCTTACGTAATCAGACACCATAAAATAAAATTAATTATTGTTGGAATTAATTCAGATGAGATAGGAGGTTACAGTTCTAAATATCCTTTGTTGCTGGACAAAACAATTACAAAATGGGGAGACCCTCCAAAAATCATTTCCGGAATTTTAGAACAGGAGTGCAGGGAATTAAAAAATCAGAATCACTGATTAAACAGATTAAGTGATTACACAGATTTTGAATAGTGGAAAAAAAATGTTTTAACAAAAATTAATTTTGTGTAAGCAAAAAATCTGTGAAATCTGATTAATCCATGCGCATTAGAGGACCAGATTCGGGAAAAAATTCAGAATCACTGATTAAACAGATTAAATGATTACACAGATTTATACTTTTAGTGTAACAAAATAATTTAATAGAATTTAAATTAGTGTAAGCAAAAAATCTGTGAATTGTCATTCCTCGCGAAAGCGGGAATCCGGGAAAATTTAAATGAAGATGAAAAGTTTTTGGTTCTGACTATGCCAGTTTTAGGACTTACTAAACATTAAACATTTCAATGTCCTGCCTGGTGAAAAAATTAAAAATGAATTAGGGCTTACTGAACATCGAACATTCAACATCGAACATTCAACATTGAACATCGAACATTTCAATCATTCAGTTTCTATCTTAATAATAAATTTTGAAGTATTTATATTGCTCATTATTTTATTGAACAATAGTAAATCTGTATTGCACACAACGAATGAACAAAACACTGACAAGCATTAATCTATCTTCAATCCGTGACAACCGAGACCGAGGCTCTGTTGGGCAGTTCTTGCAAGACAATATTAAGCCGGATTCCGACTTGTCAATAGTTTCTGCTTACTTCACCATTTACGCATACAGCCATCTCAAAGAACAACTCAACGGTATCAACAGGCTGAAGTTCCTTTTCGGTGAACCAACGTTTTTAAAATCGCTTGACCCAAACAAAACAAACAAGCGAGACTTTAAAATTGAAGATGATAAAATTGCAATACCGATTGAAAACCGTTTGACACAAAAGGCAATAGCAAAAGAATGTTCGGACTGGATTGAACAGAAAGTTGAAATAAAGTCAATGGTAAAACCAAATTTCCTTCACGGAAAAATGTATCACATCACACAGCAAAACGGAGTTGAGAAAGCGATTTCGGGAAGTTCAAACTTTACAGTGAATGGTCTTGGATTGGGCGGCAGTCCGAACATTGAATTGAATATGCTTGTGGATAATGACCGTGACCGGGCAGACCTTAAACAATGGTTCAACGAGTTATGGAATGACGAAACAGGACTGGTGGAAGATGTGAAAAAACAAGTGCTGAAATATCTAGAACAACTTTATGTTGAGAACGAACCTGAATTTATCTACTTCAAAACTCTCTTCCACATTTTTGAAAATTATCTCGATGAACAAAAAAAAGGTGGACTGCTCACAACACAAACAGGATTTTTTGAAAGTGAAATTTGGAAAATGCTCTACGAATTTCAGCAGGACGGAGTAAAAGGAGCAATCAACAAAATTCTGAAACACAACGGCTGCATCATAGCAGACAGCGTAGGACTTGGAAAAACATTTGAAGCGCTTGCAGTCATCCGCTATTTTGAATTGCTGAATTATCGTGTAATGGTGTTGTGTCCGAAAAAACTTACAGGGAACTGGACTATTTATCAGAGCAGTCAGGCAAATACTCTCAATCCCTTCAGGACAGATAAATTTAATTATACTGTTTGTTATCATACAGATCTTGGGAGGGAAACCGGAAAAAGTGAAGCCAACGGAATTGATTTAGAAAATTTCAATTGGGGAGCTTGGGATTTGATTGTGATTGACGAAAGCCACAACTTTCGCGGAAATCCAATGGACAAAACAGAAGAAGATGGGTCAGTTCGGATGAATCGCGCAAAATGGCTTATGGAAAAAATCATTAAAGAAGGAGTGAAAACAAAAGTGCTGCTGCTTTCAGCAACTCCTGTCAACAACAATCTTCGTGATTTAAGAAATCAGATTCACTTGATTACAGAAGGCAAAAACGATGCAATGTTTGAATCAACACAAATAAAAGACATTGCGCTTTCATTGAAGAATGCACAAACACAGTTTACACTTTGGGCTGACAGTAAGAAAAATCCGAACAGAACAGTTAAGCAGTTGATTGAAAAATTAGATTCTTCATTTTTTAAATTGCTTGACGAGCTTACAATTGCGAGAAGCCGCAAGCACATCAAGAGTTTTTACAAAGCCGAAATGGAGATTGGCAAATTCCCGGAAAGGTTAAAGCCAGTTGCTATTTATCCTAATATTGATTTGAAAGACCGCTTTTACACTTATGATGAACTCAACAAAATAATTCTGCAATATAAATTGTCGGTGTTCAATCCGTCGGCTTATGTATTGCCCGATTATAAAAACAAATACGAGGAGCAGGCGAAATCAAAAGAAGTTTTCGGTTTTAAGCAAAGTGACCGTGAACATTTTCTTATCGGAATGATGAAAGTAAATTTCCTAAAACGCTTAGAGAGCTCCATTGAATCATTTGAAATTTCAATGGATAGAACCATTCAAAAAATTGAACGGCTTGAAAATAAAATTAAGGAGTTCCAAAACTCAAAACTGAAATCGTTGGAAGAAGAATTAGAAACCTTGCAGCCGGATGAAGATGAGTTGGAAGAAAACGCAGATGAGTTAGAGCAATGGCAAGTTGGTAAAAAATTGAAATTTGATTTGGCTGATTTGAATTTGGAAAAATGGCTGAATGATTTGGAAAAAGACCGGCAGGCATTAATCAAATTACATAATTTTGCAATTGCAGTAACTCCGGACAGAGATGCAAAACTCAAAGACCTGAAAAGGTTATTTGCAGATAAAATAAAACAGCCGTTAAACGAAGCAAACAAAAAAGTAATTGTCTTTACCGCATTTGCCGATACTGCAAATTACTTGTATGATTGTTTGAAGGATTGGGTGCAAACAGATTTGAAGTTGAACATTGCTTTGGTTGCAGGTTCATACAGCAAAACAACTTTTGGTAAATCAGAATACTCAAACATTCTGACCAACTTCTCCCCTGTTTCAAAGAACAGAAACAAAATGAAAGGGATGCCTCAAGAAGGAGAAATTGATATTCTGATTGCTACCGATTGCATCAGTGAAGGACAAAACTTACAAGACTGCGATTACTTAATCAACTATGACATACACTGGAATCCGGTTCGCATCATTCAGCGTTTCGGCAGGATTGACCGATTGGGAAGCAGGAACAATCAAATTCAGCTTGTAAACTTTTGGCCTACAAAAGATTTGGACAACTACATCAATCTGAAGGAAAGAGTTGAAGCACGAATGGCTTTGGTTGATGTAACGGCAACTGCTGATGACAATGTTTTGGCAACTGACCAGATTGAAGAGTTGATTGAAGAAGATTTAAAATACCGCAACCGGCAATTGAAAAAGCTGAAAGATGAAGTTCTTGATTTGGAAGACATGAACGAAAGTATTTCGCTCACTGATTTTACATTGGATGATTTCAGAATTGAGCTGCTGAATTTCTTAGAAAACAACCGCAGGAGATTGGAGGATGCTCCATTCGGCTTGTATGCAGTTGTGCCTTCACCTTCAGGCAAGCACACTCAGCACCTGGACATAACAAGATTTGCTGATGCAGAAAAAGATATTATCAAGCCGGGTGTCGTGTTTTGCCTCAAACAAAAAGGCGACACCGCCGGCAACGAAGAAGTAAATCCTTTGCAGCCGTATTTTTTGATTTACATTTTTGATAACGGACAAGTTCGTTTCAACTACACTAATGCAAAACAGATTTTAGAGATTTACCGGCTGATGTGTGCCGGCAATAGGCAGGCGTATGAGATACTTTGCGATATGTTCAACGAAGAAACACAGCAAGGTGAAAATATGAATAAATACACCGAACTGCTGAAACAAGCAATTGAAGAAATCAGCCGTGTGTTCAATAAACGAAGCAGTCAGAAAATTACGGGCAACGACAGAGGCGCATTGCTGATTCCGCAATCAAAGAGAATCAATGAGATAAATAATTTTGAGCTGGTTACATGGCTGGTAATTAAATGATTTTATGAAAAAGACAAAATTAAAAAATAAACTCGCGGCAACTGAAATATTATTTCATTCAGTTTTAATTGAACGAAGCAAGCAACAGGTTGCGGTTGCAGTAGATACTGAATTAGTTAACTTATATTGGAACATAGGGAAAACAATCAAGCAAAATATTTTGCAAAACAAAAAGGGCAGAATATGGAGGACAAGTCATTGCAAGACTTTCAAAACAATTGACGCTTAAATACGGGAATGGATGGAGTGAAAAGCAGTTGAACCATTGTCTCCGCAGTGCAGAGTAAATTTAAAGCTAACTACCATGAAAACTAAGAGAATAATAATTGTAAAAGGTACAGAAATATCAATTGTGAAATCAGGTAAGCATGATTTTATTTCACTTACCGATATGATAAAAGCTAAAGATGGTGATTTTTTTATTTCCGATTGGCTGCGTAACCGGAATACTGTCGAATTTCTTGGTATATGGGAAAGCGTATATAACCCAAATTTTAATTATGGCGAATTTGCCATAATTAAAAGTTATGCCGGATTGAACAATTACAAAATCAGTGTAAAGGAATGGCAGGAAAAAACCAATGCTATTGGCTTGAAGGCCACAGCAGGAAGATATGGAGGAACTTATGCCCATCCTGACATTGCTTTTGAGTTTGGAATGTGGATCAGCGCTGAATTTAAAATCTATCTCATCAAAGAATTCCAGCGCCTCAAGGCGGATGAGAACGACCGTCTGAAATTAGGTTGGAATCTTCAACGCACTTTAGCTAAGGTAAATTATCACATCCACACCGATGCCATTAAAGAAAATCTGATACCGGCGGAATTAACAAAATCACAAATTAATTTCATTTATGCTGATGAAGCAGATATGCTCAATGTTGCCTTGTTTGGAATTACAGCCAAACAATGGCGTGATAAAAATCCCAAAGCAGAAGGTAACATTCGTGATACTGCTACCATTGAACAATTGGTGGTTCTTTCGAATATGGAAAGTATCAATGCAGTGTTGATTCATCAGGGATTGGAGCAAAGTGAACGACTTCAGCAATTGAATAAAATTGCCATCACTCAAATGAAATCATTAATAAACAACAGACAATTGAAAAATCTGAAATGAGTATTGATGTAAAACAAAATATTCAAAACGCATTAAAAGGCTTTGCCAACGGAAGCCTGACCGAAAATGCATTGAAACTTTTCGAGACGCTGGGATACATAACCAACCGGCAGGCGCCACTGGATAAAAAGACGAAAGAAGAATTTGCCGACACTTTTATTTCAGCCGAAAAAAACCTGCCTGCCGGCAAGGCAGGGTTTGACAAAGAGAAGGCAAAATTCAATGAATGGAAATATGTTGATCTGCTTTTTCAGTTGTCAAAAGAAGAAGTGCTGAAACAAACTTCTTTGTTTGACACCAAGAAAGTTGACAGCACCATAATTGAAACCTATTTATTCTTTGCTATTGAATTAAGCCGTGAGCTATACAGCAGAACAGAACTTTCACACATCACACGTGAAGTAAACCGTCTCTTCCCGATGCCAGTTATGATTTTGTTTAAATATGGCGATACTCTCACATTATCAATTATTAACCGAAGGTTACATAAAAAAGATGAATCAAAAGATGTGCTCGAGAAGGTAACACTGATAAAAGATATAAGCATCACAAATCCGCACAGGGCTCACATTGAAATTCTGTTTGATCTTTCGTTTGATGAGCTAAAAGAAAAATTTCAATTCACCAATTTTGTTGAGCTGCACAATGCATGGCAGAAAACGCTTGATACTAAAGAACTCAATAAAAGATTTTTCAATGAACTTGCAAACTGGTATTTCTGGGCAACAACGAAGGTTGCTTTTCCTGATGATGAACTAAAAGACAAAAACATCCGCAATGCAACCGGAGTTATACGGCTGATTACACGATTGATGTTTGTCTGGTTCTTAAAAGAAAAAAATCTTGTTTCCGAAGATTTATTTGATGAAAAAAAGCTTAAGCAACTTTTGAAATACGAAGACAAAAATAAAAGCGCTTACTACAAAGCCATACTGCAAAATTTATTTTTTGCAACACTGAATACCGAAATGGGAAAGCGGAAGTTTCGAAGCGCGGCAGATAAATCCCAAAGCAGTCATTACTTCATTCATAATGTGTTTCGTTATGAAAATGAATTTATAAAACCAAAAGAAACTCTTCAAAAATATTTTGACCCGGTTCCGTTTCTTAATGGTGGTTTGTTTGAATGTCTGGATAAACAGGTTGAAATTGGCGGTAAGCTGAAGCCGGTTCGCATTGACGGTTTCAGCGACAGGGATGATAATGTGCTGAAAGTTCCTGATGAACTTTTCTTTTTGGAGACTGAGAGAACCATTGACCTGAGCGAGGTTTATGGCACACCGAAAAAAAGAAAAGAAAAAGTCAGAGGATTGATTGACATACTTAGCAGTTACAAGTTCACCATTGCAGAAAATACACCGATCGAAGAGGAAGTAGCGCTCGATCCGGAACTGCTTGGAAAAGTTTTTGAAAATCTTCTGGCGAACTACAATCCCGAAACGCAAACAACGGCAAGGAAGCAGACCGGAAGTTTCTACACGCCGAGAGAGATTGTAAACTACATGGTGGATGAATCATTGATTGCATACCTAAATAGCAGCTTGACTCAGGAAAGTACCTTGAGCATCCCTGCTCAAGGAAGTAGCTCAGCGACCTTGAGTCAGGAAAGTACCTTGAGCATCCCTGCTCAAGGAACTAACTCAGCGACCTTGAGTCAGGAAAGTACCTTGAGCATCCCTGCTCAAGGAAGTAGCTCTCAGGATGATTTTGATACTTTCTTCAATCCCAATAATGAAATTCACATCCACCGCGGCAACTTACCCCACTGGCAGCAAGACAATGTATGGTACTTTGTTACCTTTCGCTTAGCGGATTCTATTCCGGCAGAAGTACTTGCAAGTATAAAGTCAGAGCGTGAGCTTTGGAAAAAGAAAAATAAGAAAGATAGTCAAGGAAAATATTCTATTGAACAAGTTAAGGAATATTATCGTCTTTTTTCAGAAAGAATTGAACACTTACTAAATGATTGCAGAGGGTCTTGTGTGTTGAAACAGCCACATATTGCTGCAATTGTTAAAGGTGCATTGTTGCATTTCAACAATCAACGGTATGTTTTGGATGAATGGGTAATTATGCCCAATCATGTTCATATTCTGGTAAAACCTTTAGGCAAAAATAAACTTCCTGATATACTGCATTCGTGGAAATCGTTTACTGCTAATGAGATCAATAAAATTACCGGAAACAAAGGACAGTTTTGGTTGCATGAATCATACGATCATATAGTAAGAAATGAAAAAGCGCTGAATGCAATCAGGAATTATATCAGGCAGAATCCTGTGAAAGCAAATCTAAGTGAAGGGAGTTTCTTAGCTTCCTGGCAAACTCACAGTACCTTGAGCATCCCTGCTCAAGGAAGTAGCAACACCGGAAGTACCTTGAGCATCCCTGCTCAAGGAACTAGCAACACCGGAAGTACCTTGAGCATCCCTGCTCAAGGAACTAGCAACACCGGAAGTACCTTGAGCATCCCTGCTCAAGGAACTAGCAACACCGGAAGCAAGGATGCTTCCGGCACAATCGAAACTCGCTTGAGAGACTTGCTTTCTTATTCAGACAATCCAAACCCGTTCGGCAAGAAAGAAACAGAAAAAATTATACAAGCAGTTGATAACATAAAAATCCTTGACCCTGCGTGCGGAAGCGGTGCGTTCCCAATGGGGATACTGCATAAGCTGGTACATGTGCTGCACAAGCTTGACCCTGGAAATGAATTATGGAAGCAAAGGCAGATTGACAAGGCAAGCGCTATCGATGATTTGCCGAGCCGTGAAGCCGCAATTGAAGCAATCGAAGAAGCATTTGAAAACAATGAACTGGATTACGGAAGAAAACTTTACCTGATTGAGAATTGTATTTACGGCGTGGATATACAAGCCATTGCAGTGCAGATTACAAAGCTGCGCTTTTTCATTTCGCTGATAGTTGAGCAAAGAACAAATCCGAAAAAGGAAAATCTCGGGGTAAGACCATTGCCTAATCTTGAAACAAAGTTTGTTGCTGCCAATACTCTCATCGGTCTGGAAAAGGAAAATGATAATCTGTTTACAAATCCCGAAATTGAAATTAAAAAAGAGCAATTGAAAAAAGTAAGGCATGACTATTTTGAAGCAAGAACTCCTAAACGAAAAGCCAAATGTCGGGAGAAGGATAAAGAGTTGAGAGATGAGCTTGCAGAGCTTTTGGTAACTAACCACGACTTACAGCCGGCAACAGCGAAAAAGATTGTAGCATGGAATCCTTATGACCAGAATGCTTCTGCACCTTTTTTTGATATGGATTGGATGTTTGGATTGACTGGTGGGTTTGATGTGGTGATTGGGAATCCGCCGTATGTTAGAGTTGATGATATTGAAGTCGAACATAAAGCTGCCTACAAAAAATATTTTAAAACTTGCACAGGTAAATACGATTTGTATTACTTGTTTTTTGAGAAATCTAATCAAATAAGAGGAATAAAAGGGATAATTGCATTCATCACTCCGAATAAGTATTGTGCTGCCACTTCAGGTGAAGCACTGAGAACAATTATCCTGGATAAGAAGAATTCAATTGAAATACTTAGCACCTCAAAACTGAATGTGTTTGAGGATGCTTCAAACTATCCAATAATTACGTTAATAAAATCATCCGGTTCATTAGGGCATATTTTTGTTAGAGAAGCCAGCTCTATTGAGCGCCTCCAAGATTCTACTGAATCAAATTACTTCTTATCCATTAATAATATAAGAGAGTTGCCAACATCAATTATTCCGATAAATGTAAGTCAGCAAAAAATTAACATTGCCCTATCTCTCTTAAAAACAAATCCTAATTTAGGAAAGTATGTAAGTTTTTCAGAGGGGCTAAGAATTCCAAGCAAGTATGAATTAGAAACAAAGTCTAAAGACACACTTCATATTGTTAAGCAATATCAATTTTATAAATGGTCGCCAATTAAAGAGGGTTCATTTATATTAAAAAAAGATTTCCCAAGTGTCATCAGTAAAACTTCCGATAGATATTTAAAAATAGTAAATAGAAAAATTTTGGTTGCGGAAGATGCATTGGAGATTACAGCTACCATTGACAATGATTATCACATACCGCAAGGAGGAATATATTTTGGTGTCCCGTATGAAAAATATCTAAAACAAATTGATTCAATTCTTGCTGTTCTAAATTCAAAGATTCTATCAAAAGTTTATGAAATTTTATTTGGTGGTATGCACATGGGCGGAGGCTATTTAAGATACAGAACTAATTTTCTTGAGAATCTTCCAATTCAAGAAAGCATTTTAGTTAATGAGCAGCTTTCATATTTAACTAAATACATTCTGTTTCTTAAAAAAAGAGATAAGGAATACTCCTTTTTTGAACGCTTACTTGATGCTATTGTTTATGAGTTGTATTTACCTGACAAAATCAAGAAAGCAAACTGCGAAGTGCTGAAACACTTAAACAATTTACCGGAGTTAAAAGAAGGTGAAGAAAAAAAGAATCTGAAAACGATTGAGAAAGTTTACAAAGAATTATCAGATCCGAAGCATCCGGTGAGTATTGCAATGCAAAAAATGCAGGAGGTAGAAGAAGTAAAAATAATAGAAGGAAGGATTTGAAAATCCTCTCCACCAAAAAAGCCAATCCCAACGCAGACACATCAAAACTTGAAAAACAAATAGACGAATTGGTTTACAAGCTGTATGATTTAACGGATGAAGAAATCGCGATCATTGAAAATACAAATAATAAAACCTGAACGAACACTATGAAATTAAAACTGGTCATTGGAAATACAACACTTCAATGTGACCATTCAATTCCAAATGACAAACCTTTAACTTTGATACTAACAAAAAAGATTGTTAAGTTTCCACTTTACTAATCTTACCCAAGCCCCACAGACTGTCCGAAAACAACAATTTTGTTTTATCCTTCATCTTTAAAGCTGAGTTTTTAATCCAAATTCCGCAGGCTGATAGCTTGCGCTACGATTTATTTTTAGTTTTCGGACAGTCTGCCAGCTTGGGAAAGGAAGACAGACAAAGAGAAAGAAGAAACATCGAACATTAAACATTGAACATTGTTGTTTATTGGTGCCCGTTGTTTGTGCTGTAAATTAAGTTTATGCTCATTAAATTTCGGGAGTTAATTTAATTAATCATAAAATATTCTGACATCAAATAAAATTTATAAATCATGAAAACAATATTAACAGTTTTGATTCTCTTTCTTTGCAATTTCAATGCAAAGACACAGGTGTCCCTTGAATGGGATGTAACCCATAACGGGAGTGCAAACCTTAATGATGAAGGAAAGTCGATTGTTTATGACGGACAAGGTAATGTTGTTGTTACCGGAAACGTGATCAGCACAGGTATTAATTATGACATTGCAACCGTAAAATACAACAGTGCCGGTGTCCGGCAATGGACAGCAGTTTTCAATGGACCGGGCAATGATGCTGATTATGCAGTCGATATCGCAACTGATAATGCAGCAAATATTTATGTTGCCGGAAAATCGCGGAGCAATGGTGATTATGATATGCTCCTCATTAAATATAATTCAGCCGGTGTTCAGCAATGGGCTGTTACATGGAATAGTCCATCAGGTTTGACGGATGAAGGATACTCAGTTACAGTTGATAATAATCAAAATGCATACATAACGGGCTATGCAGAGATTTCAGGATTTAATACAAATTATGTAACTGTCAAATACAACTCTTCCGGTGTTCTTCAATGGGCAAGGCAATACGATGGACCAATTGCTAATTCGCCTGATTTAGCTTACTTCATTGAATCGGATCCGTCAGGAAATGTTTATGTAACCGGAACAAGCACTGCCCCCGGAACCGGTTCAGATTTTCTCACGATAAAATACAATCCGCAGGGAGATAGTGTCTGGGTTAGAAGGTTTGCAGGTCCCGGTAATTCCTCTAATGAAATTCCTCAAGGGATGGATGTTGATCAAAGCGGTAATGTTTATGTGACTGGTTTTTATTCCGGACCACAAAGCATAGATTACATGACAATTAAGTATAATACTTCGGGAACTCAACAATGGGCTATGGCTTACGACTCAACTCATGGTCAGGATATACCGGAAGACATAACCGTTGATCCAAGCGGCAATGTATTTGTAACCGGAAGATCAAGAATAAATTCATCATACAATGATTTTTGCACAATTAAATACAATTCATCAGGTGTCAGACAATGGCTTAGAGTATATAATAATCCAACCGAGAGTCTTGATGATATCGGTCTTGATGTTGAGGCTGACGCACAGGGCAATGTATATGTGACGGGTATTACAAATGAAGACGGAAGTAATTACAGTATAATTACGATCAAGTATGATGCCGGAGGAGTTCAGAAATGGCTGGCAGAATATGATGGAAATGATGATGATGAATGTTACCAGATGGCACTTGACCAAAGTAATAATATTTATGTAGTAGGTTTCACGGATAATGCTAATACAGATTTTCTGACTTTGAAATATTCACAGACAGTTGGCATCAATCAGTTCACAACTGAAATTCCGGATAGATTTAGATTGCATCAAAATTATCCAAACCCTTTTAATCCGGTTACAAAAATCAGGTTTGATGTTCCGTCATCGTCACAGCTTTCAAATGTAAGACTGACAGTATTTGATGCTGCCGGAAGGAAAGTTGAAGAGTTGGTAAATCAAATTCTTTCGGCGGGAAGTTATGAAGCAGATTTTAATGCCGGCAATAGAACTTCAGGAATTTATTTTTATGAACTCGCAGCAGGGGATTTTTCGGAAACGAAGAAGATGGTAGTTTTGAAATAAAAATTTTCAGACAATTAACTGAAAGGAACCCTTATGAAACAATTACAAAAAATGAAATTTAGAAGCACTACGCTCAAAGTAGTATTCTCACCGATGATGAGTTATACAAGCTAGGAATATAAGTGAGTATTATGGTAGACAAAGGAAAATACTATTGAAATTTTTTCTGAGTCTGCTTGCAGAAAGTGAAAGCAAATTGTCGTTTCTAATTGTTAATGTAGCTTCCATATTCTTCAATCTTCGCTTCTAAGCGCTTTGCCAAATAATTATTACCTTCTTTGAGTTCTCTTAAAATTATTCTAGCTTCCATTTGATAATTTAGCTTTTTCTCACTGTTCCAATTCGGAGATGGTGGTTGAAGATTTGTTATTCTGTCTGCAAGTTTTACTGCCCAAACTTCTGCTTGCAATTGTTTTATTCTGTTCAAACTATCATGCATCTGTTGTTCTTTTGGTAACATCTCATTTTTTGTTAAAGCAGAAACCGCATTCGCAATTTCAATTCCAAACTTATATTCCAATTCTGTAAAATCGGTTGAGGTGTCTTCAATGGTGTCATGAAGCAATGCGACTTGAACTGCAAAAGCCAAATTAAAATTGTCTGAGTTAAAAGAAGCTATGATTATTTCCATTGCCACATTACTTAAATGCACAACATAAGGAAGGTCTGTTCCTGGTACTTTTTGCCCTTTTATCATGTGCTTTGTCGTTGCAAATTTTATTGCTTCTTGATAAAGTTGTTGTACCATCATATATTTATTTTCAAGTTCCTGACAAATTTCCACCTCTCTGATGTAGCATAATTTCTGGCTGAAAACCACCCATGTTCTTCTTGTTTGTTAGAAACGATAATAGGATCTTCTCCGAACATTGAAAATTGTCCAAGCAAATAACTTGGTGTAACTCCGCTTTTCCAATTATGTTCAAGAAAGTCGTCAACAATAGCTTTAGCAGCAATCAAAGCTTCATTATAAGTTTCAAAATCGCCATATTCATATGTCTCCGATTCATCCATGTAATGAAAATTGTCATACACTTTTAAACGGAATTGTTTTTTTTCGTTTGTCATTTTAACTCACACAATGATATCAATCTGTAGTGTTTCGTTTTAAATACAATTTACATTCTTTGATAACAGCCTGTGCAGGTAAGACAAAATATTACTTTCATGATTATTCTGCTTGGAGAAGTTTATTAAAAAGAGGAAACCTTGTTAGCGGTATGTTGTTCTATTCTGTCAGCCATTTGAACCATATTTTTTGGTCAATAATTGGAATATTGTTTTGTTCGCAAACCTTCATTGTGTGACCCGTTCCGCCTTCTTTTGGTTTGTCTAAATCGTCATAAAATATTCCAAATGTCGCTGGTTTTATTTCGTCAGTTCCAATTGCTTTAATTGTGTCTCTGATAATATAAGCCGCTTTAATTGAAAATCGGTCTCTTGCACCTGAAATATATTGGTCAATTAGTTTTTCTGTCTTTTTGTTATTTTTAGATTGATAAACTACTTCTGAATCAGCTACAATATCAATTTCGTCTAGTGAAATAGATTCGTATGCTAGATTTGATTTTTGTCTATGCCCTGTATATGGTGTTATAACTTGCAATCGTGAATTGTCAACAGCATATACACCATTTGAAAAATAGTAATCTGCACCACCTGCGTTACCGCTTCTGAATAACATTTTTGAAGTAGTTGAAGCTAATAGTTTACCAAGTAATATCAATTTCATTTTGTCTGATTCTAAAACATTTCTTTTACCTTCTAATAAAACGATTGAATTGTCTTTATCAAACTGTTTTATAAAATCTTTAAATGTCATTCTTGTGTCTTTTTAAAATTACCGCTAACGGTAAATTGTATGAGTAGTGGCAGATTGCGTGGCACTTTCTAGTCAAACCGCTACGCAGTTTGAGCGGGCTACAAACCTTGATATTTAGTACTATCCCTGCCATTACTTATACAAAATGTTAGCGGCTGGCATTAAAGTTCTCTCATGTATTCTCTCCAACAGTGCTGTCCAAAACATTTTTTATAAGTACAAAAAGTTATTAAATAACACCGTTTTGGACGGATTATATTCGAATTTTTAAACTACCCTTCAGTTATTTTTTTAACTTTGGAATAATTTTTCCTGT
>JABAQZ010000017.1 GCA_019187405.1 Ignavibacteria bacterium | reverse complement strand
TAAAAAAATAAATAATTCTATAAGTCGGCATTTCTATAAAAATCTGTTTCACAACTTTGCTCGTCAAATATTTTAAATAAAATGTGCCTGAAAAACTAATTATCAGCATGTCGCATAACGGTTCGGGTATTGCCGAAGGCGGGGCGTTTCAGCACTACTGTTCATTTGAAAAACTAAAGTTGAATATAGCACAAAAGTTTCATAGAAGCTCGTCACCCCCGCTTTTGGCAATACCTTGTTATGCCTTCGCCCTGCTTTTTCTGTCGTCTGTTCTGTTGCCATATAGTGTCTGTTAGGGTGTGTTGGCTTGGTGGCTCTTTTGCAATTTTTGGCTTTAGCAGGGGCTTGTGCGAATTTGCAAATGTGCCACCAAATGCGTTGGCTATTCTGTTCTTGCTCCTAATCTATTTTTAAAGTATTCTAAATATTCTGTCTGCTTGTCGGGCGATAGTGGTAAAACTCCTTTGTCTGAAACAAATACATTGTAACCTCTTATGCGTAGTTCATATACTGCAAATAAGTCGCAGATGTCAGTGCATACGCCTGTAACTTCAACCTCACTTGGTTGAAATCTTTCTAAAAGTTTATCAAGTTCAGTATTAAGAAATATACTCAAAGTGTTTTTTGTGAGAACTATTGATTTGTCTGCAAGTGGTTTAAGATCATCAATAATTTCAGCTTCAACCGTCCCTTTCATACAATGTGGTGGATATGGATTTCCGATTTCAGGGTCTGCTAAAGTATGGCTGTCACATACAAAAATCACTTTGCCACCCTCGGTTTCAGTTGAGCCGATGCGTTCAATAATATATTTTTCAATACTTGTTGTTGCAACAGGCAAGGAGAGTGGGTAGCCAGTTCTACAAAATCCATTTAGCATATCTATGACAATTAGAATTTTCATTTGACATCAATCTTTACAAAGTCTAAAGACACAGCAATGTCTCCATCATTTTTAGGGGAATGTTCTAATACGTTGGGATAATTTGCACTTATCCAAACATCCGCAAAATTTTCAGTTTTGCCCTGTGTCTTGTTTAGACAGAATATTAACCTATCTAAAGTCCAATACATAAATCCACTTATCGCATCTTCATACACCTCATCGTCTGAATGATTGGGCATTCTTGTAGCGTATTTTGGCTTGCAGGAATATGAAGTTCGTTTTTGCAATATTTCTTTAATTGGTTTTTGCCAATCGGGGATTGTTAATGTATGTGTTGCCAAAACAGGGGCCTGAA
Source organism: Ignavibacteria bacterium (assembly GCA_019187405.1). GTDB lineage: Bacteria > Bacteroidota > Ignavibacteria > Tepidaquicellales > Tepidaquicellaceae > JABAQZ01. The sequence goes on along the minus strand of JABAQZ010000017.1, from coordinate 68,570 downwards.
TGCCTAAGATGTCCAAAGCCGTAAAAACCTTATCAACTCCACTCCCATAATGAGCTAAAAATATCATGTCTGCTGATTGGAGCGATTGCCTGTGTTCCATTAAACTGTTTCTTATCTGTTCATCACTATATAAACCATTAAGCTTTGTTCCCCCAATAAGACTTCCACCAAGCTTTCCCCAGTCCTCCATAAATGCATTAACTGCACCATCTCCATAGGCATCATTAACAACAATGAATGCAGCTTTCTCATAATTGAGCTTTCTACCATTCTCTGCAAGCAAAGCAGCTTCCTCCTGACTTCTTATGTAAAATCGGAAAACATTGTCCTTTGTAGATGTAGTAATTTCTGGAGAAGATGCGATTGTGCATATCAAAATTGGCGGGTCTCCTGATGGTTTTGCTGATTTAACTAAGGCTGGAAATTCTTTTGAAAGTGGTTCTGACACCTTGCTCATTGTTGATATAAATATTTTTGTTCCATTTTGTATTTCCTCTAATATTTCCTTCCTGATATAAGTTAAGTCCTCCTTCATGCCGTGGTCAATTATACGAAATTCGTATTGAGAAGTATAATCAGGATGGTCTCTGAAAAAATAAGTCAAACCTAATATTTGTCTTACTCCATCTTCCCAAGCTGCACCAAGATTATTATTGCAAGGAAGTAATAAAACAATCCTTGTTTTCCCACTACAACTATGCTCATCAAGTGCTTCACTAAATCCTTTTTCGTGTAAATAATATGAAGCGAAAACAAAGGATGTTAGAGAAAATAGAATGAATGGAATTACAAATCTCCTTTTTATAATGTAACTATCATCTGCGTCACTTTCACCTCTTTTGTTTTTATAAAATACGATAGTAATCGACAGTCCTATTATGATTGAGATTATAGAGAGTGTATAGAATACATAGCTTAATGGAATACTTTTAACAACATAATTGATGAATAAGTAAATCAAAAAGACAATAGCATATATAAGAAACAAAGGTTTGTAAAGCTTGTCTATTAGCTTTCTAATGTTGTTTTCGTTTTCCATTTCAATCTTGATTAATGTTTATAGCCCAATGAGCAAATTTTTGCTGAACAATTTCTGTAATTTTATTTAAGAGATACCCTAAAACTCCGACTATAAATGTTAGAGCATACACACGCACATAATTTTGTTTTTGTAACTCATCATTTATCAAACCCCCAATCCCTGTATTATTGCCTAGACGCATATATTCCAATACTGTAACTATTACAATACAGTATGATAATGAAATCCTGAAACCTGAGAATATATCAGGCAAAATTTCATAGAATGTAACCTTGAAAAATCTATGCAATAAATTTTTTGAACCTGCGATTATATAGAAGGAGTGAACTCTTTCCTGTTCTTGCTTCATAATGCCTGCTCTAATGTTGAAAATCATAATCAATAAACAAGGATAAGTGGCAAGTATCCAAACGATATTTTCAGAGGTAGAACCAATTAGTAAGGCGACAGCTGGGATTAAGAATGTAACAGGGATACTTCTGAAAAAGTCAACCGTAGGTTGTGATAAGTTCCATACCCCGTTATTTAGTCCTAGAAATAGCCCTACTAAAACCCCAAGAAGTAGTGATAAGAGCAAGGCCTTTGATAAGCTGATTAAGGTATTATTTAAAGAAGATAAAACCTCTTGTTCATTCAATGAACTGAAAATGTCTTTGAAAATCAAGAGTGGGTTAGGAAATTGAAGTGTTTCCGGTGCGAATATATTTGCAAAGAAACAGAGAACAACAAGAAATATGGGCAGTAGAATAAAACCTAAAACCATTGTTGAATTATTATTTCTGAAAAGTCTATTCATTCATTGCGATATTAAAGGTTTCCAAAAGGTAATTACGATAGGCAATTACAGTGGGGTTGAATAATAGTTTATATCTTTCATTATGATTGGTTAATCCGTTAGTTTCAAAATTATTATTGCTGCTTTCTGCTTCTGATATTTGCTTGTTGCCATTTAGAAAAATTACCCTATCGGCTAAGATTGTGGCTTCATCTAAACTATGGGTTACAAACAAAACAGTCGGATTTCTTGTCTGAAAATCTGAATACAATATATCCCATAGTTCTTCAGCAAGTTTAAAATCAATGCCAGATAATGGTTCATCAAGTAAGATGATTTCAGGCCTATAACTTAAAGCAACTCCTAATGAAAGCCGTTTCTGCTCACCGCCAGAAAGTTTTAAAGGGAATGATTTTCTTATTTTCTCAATGCCTAATGTTTTTAAAAGTTTATTGCAATATTCTTTTGTCTCAGAATTGAGTTGATTGCGAAGTGTGTTTGGATAGTAAATATTTTGCTCTACAGTCAGCCACGGAAAAAGTGTTTTTATTGATGATTGCGAAACATATGCAATGCTCTTAAAGGGACGGTTAAGGGCAACTTCATTTCCATTAATTAGAACTTTACCGCTTGTTGGTTTAAGAAATGACGATATAATTTTAATCAATGTCGATTTACCCGAACCGCTTCCACCCATTAAAGCAACTACTTCTCCCGTATTTATTTTCAGGTTAATAGTGTTCAAAACCAATGTTTTAGGAGAAGAATATTCATACGATAAGTTTTGTAGTTCAATGCTCATATTCCTATTTACTACTTGATGCAGATTTCTTTAGGGTTTGGAATTGATTGTATTTCTCCTATAGATTTTAGAATGTCTAAGTATTCTTTTAAGTTATTGAAATCAATGTTTGACGAAAGTGACATAGGCATAATGTTCATAGCACTTGCTACATTGTCATCAAGTTTGGTGGCAATTGCTAAAATTGCTCTTGCTTCTGACGGGTTTTCTTCAATAAACTTTACTGCTCTGTCAATTGCTTTGAAAATAGCTTTTGCTGTTTCAGGATTGTCATTTAGCCACTTTGAATTTATTGCTGCAATACCGATAGGATTTGGTGAAAGTTGCATTGCATAAATTGAATTTGAAATTTTTCTAAATCCGTTTTTTACAACACCTAAAGTAAGTGATGGTTCATATGCAAATAGGGCATCAATATCTCCTCTTTCCAAAGATTGAATGTGTAATGCAGGGTCTAACTCAATAAAAGCTGGTAATTGAGTGTTGGGAAATTTAGTTTGGAAAATGTCTGCAAGAGAATTTTTTGCAGTCGTTCCAGGAAACACTCCAATTTTTTTCCCTGATAGACTTTCAAGTGATGTAAATTCTGAGTTGGATTTGACTAAAATTCCGTCAAATCCATTTTCACTTGTTATGTTACTAATTGAGAAAATTGTGGCAGCATTTGGTGAATTCTCAAGTTGTTTCAGTAAAGGAACTATTGAAAGTTCAATGCCAACGTCAATATGTCCTGCAACAAGGTCTTGAGCTATAAGATTGCTTGTTTTTATAGGGTTCGCCTCTATTTCCAATCCTTCATCTTCGTAATATCCGTTTGCCTGTGCCACAAAATGGGTCAAACTGGAAACCATAGGCAAATAGCCAACTTTTACTTTGTTCTTTTTTGTTGTCGTGTTGCAACTTGTCAATAAGATTGCAAAGATTGTCAGTGTGAGTAATGGAATTTTGTTTTTCATATTAGTTGAGTTTTAATTGTCAAATGTAAGTTTTATAGTGGAGCCTTGGGGCAAAATCAAATGTGCTGTAACTGTGTCGGCTTGTGCGTTGGGGTTGCAGCTCTTTTGATTTTGCTGAAGCGTTGGCTCTTTGTCTTTCAAGTTCTCTGTTCGTTTATTGTCGGTCGTGTCGTCTTTTAGGGGTGAGGCAAAACGTTCCGTGGCTTGGCGATGGCGGGCATTTATACACAACACTTCAATTAACAAACGCCGCCCGCTATCGCTAAGCCGATGTTATGCGTTCGTGCTGATGTCACACATGGTAAATTTAAAAAAATAAATAATTCTATAAGTCGGCATTTCTATAAAAATCTGTTTCACAACTTTGCTCGTCAAATATTTTAAATAAAATGTGCCTGAAAAACTAATTATCAGCATGTCGCATAACGTTCCGTGGCTTGGCGATGGCGGGCATTTATACACAACACTTCAATTAACAAACGCCGCCCGCTATCGCTAAGCCGATGTTATGCGTTCGTGCTGATGTCACACATGGTAAATTTAAAAAAATAAATAATTCTATAAGTCGGCATTTCTATAAAAATCTGTTTCACAACTTTGCTCGTCAAATATTTTAAATAAAATGTGCCTGAAAAACTAATTATCAGCATGTCGCATAACGGTTCGGGGCTTGGCGATGGCGGGCATTTATACACAACACTTCAATTAACAAACGCCGCCCGCTATCGCTAAGCCGATGTTATGCGTTCGTGCTGATGTCACACATGGTAAATTTAAAAAAATAAATAATTCTATAAGTCGGCATTTCTATAAAAATCTGTTTCACAACTTTGCTCGTCAAATATTTTAAATAAAATGTGCCTGAAAAACTAATTATCAGCATGTCGCATAACGGTTTGGGTATTGCCGAAGGCGGGGCGTTTTAGCACTACTGTTCATTTGAAAAACTAAAGTTGAATATAGCACAAAAGTGTCATAGAAGTTCGTCACCCCCGCTTTTGGCAATACCTTGTTATGTGATGTAATTTTATCAAACATACATTATATTTTTGTCGTCTAAATTAGTTTCACCATTTAGACGGTAGGCAACAAGTTTCCCACCTTTTGCAACGCTGTAATCTAAACAAAAAATATTCTCCTTGTATAGAGATGGTACTCCCTTGAGCCAATAGTGTCCAAAAAATACTTTTTTATCATTACTGCTATAAAAGTCAAGCGACTTTAATTCTGATAATTCAATTTTTTGTTCGGGCAAATTGTTAATTGGTTCAACACTAATAGACTTATATGTCATTATGGTTGGGTCTTCCCACCATTTTATCCTAATTTCTGTTCTTTTTGTTCCGTCTTTGTCTGTAAAGAAAAGTCCTTCAGGCATTTTGAGTTCTTTGCCTTTTAGGGTTTGTTCAATCGCTTCATTTAATGCTGTTCCTTTCTTAACCGATTGGTAAATTAGGTCATCCGTCAACCTGTCTTTGACTAATGTTTTTCTTAAATAGTCAATATTCTTATTGTCCCAACAAGCGTGAACTGCTTTGAATCTGTCAGTTTCGTAGTAAAGAGGTAAACTCTTAAACCAATCTAAATACTCCTCATACTCTTTCTGCTTATTTTGAAACTGTTTAAGTGTTTCGTAGTGTTGAATAATGTTCTTGATCATATGCTTTCTTAGGTGACCACCATCGGTTTCCTGGAAATGGAAACACAATGCGTTGTATTCGTGGTTACCCATTAATGCAATAGCGTTACCACTGTCAACCATTGCTTTAACTATTTGGAGAGTTTCTCTAATTTTTGGTCCTCTATCAATGTAGTCGCCAACGAATAATACATTTCTTTCGGGATGTGAGTATACTCCTTTAAAATTTACATAACCTAATTTTAGAAGCAATTGTTCGAGTTTGTCTGCGTGTCCGTGTATGTCGCCAATAAAGTCTATCATTTCTTAATGGTTGTCTGTTTTTATTATATCACATAACGTTCCGTGGCTTGGCGATGGCGGGCATTTATACACAACACTTCAATTAACAAACGCCGCCCGCTATCGCTAAGCCGATGTTATGCGTTCGTGCTGATGTCACACATGGTAAATTTAAAAAAATAAATAATTCTATAAGTCGGCATTTCTATAAAAATCTGTTTCACAACTTTGCTCGTCAAATATTTTAAATAAAATGTGCCTGAAAAACTAATTATCAGCATGTCGCATAACGTTTCGGGGCTTGGCGAAGGTGGCGTTTACGAAGCAGAAAACTGTCTACCAGCACTGCACTTGATACGAAGCACAAATGTTCAATTAACCACTGAACCGCCACTTTCGCCAAGCCCATGTTATGCAACGTTTTTCTTTGTCAGGGTGATTTCTCCAGTCGTTTCTCTATCTGTCCAATACTCTCCGTCCATCTTTGTTACCTTAAATCCGTCAAAGTTTAAAATTGTCGAGCCGTAATGTATTTCACTTCTTTCTCTAACTCCGGCTTTGGGAGTGTTCAAATAAGTGTAGAATAGCTGCTGGAAACCTCGTTCATTGTCTATGTCAAAGGATGCACCAATGCTGTAACTACGACTTTCCTTTGTTTTAATACGCACTTGAACATTGAAGAAGTTTTGAGTAATTGAAACTTCAATTGGAATAGGTTCAAGTTCTTTCTCCTTCCAGTTTGATTTTATGGTTCCTTCCCAGTCGCCTGACAGGTTTGGAAATGGAACAAGCCAAGGATAAAATATTTTCAACCTCCAACCCCAAGCAATGAAAATCATCCAGAGAATTATGTTGATTGAAATTGTGGTTGAAACGTGCGTAATTGCTTTATGAAAGTCAATACTGTCAAGATTTTGGGTTAATAAAAAGATAACTGCATACACGATAAATGCAAGTCCCAATATTGCAAATGCGAAAATTCTAATGTTGTGCCTGACCATAGTTTAAAATTCTAAATAGTTCCAAAGTTGCACCATATATTCGTTTACGTCAGCTCTTGACCACTTTCTGCCACTATGGAATAAATACAGTAGCTCAGAAACTTCACCCCATTCTTTACAAGTGCTATCTTCCTTTGTCTGCTCGTAAATGTAAACTATTGATTGTTTCAATCTGTCCGTCCAAGTATTATAGTCATTCATTATTCTGTTGGGGACGTTCCATACTAAACACTCTAAGAGAAACGATGTAATGTTTGAGTTAAATGTCACTCCATCATCTTTCATCTTGTATCTTAATTTTCGATGAAGTCTGGTCAACCTTTTAAATCTTCTTTGAGTGTTTGAATTTTTTTCAATAGCATTTTCAATATGTTGTTTAGGGAAATTTGTAATTGCACCAGTTGGTTTGTCTGGAAAGAATTTTGCTCCTAAGATGTAGGTCTTGTTGTCATTATACCTCCTATAGTTCCAGGTTGGAACTACGTCTGTTTGTATTCGCTGGGCTGTTCCTTTTATTGTGATACACTTGTCATTACGTATTACTTGGTCACGTTTAAACTTTTTCACGAGGGCAGCTTCAACGTCATTTTTAAATTCACTGAATGAATAACCCGAAGGTCCGTCTTTGTCAATGCCCATATCTGCTTCTGTCTTGTCCTTTGGCAGGTCGAAGTAGTAACCACCGGTATAACGAACATTAATATCAATGTCACTGTTCAATCTCACATTGGTGTCGTTTGCATAAGAACCTTGTCCAAATGTTTCTGTAGATTTTTTACTTAGGGTTTCGTCCTCACTAATAGCTTCTCGAACCATCCTCTCTGATGTCTCAAGTCGAGTTTGTTCACTGTCGCTTGGTGGCTTTGTCCAACTCGTTAATGTGTCCTCTGAATATTTTGCCATTGTTGGTCTTTAAAATGTTGCATAACACTTAAATATACGCAATTCCCCCTCCAATTTATACGTATATTCATCACTCTGCATGCGGCTTCCCGCATGTGTATGTTGCGTATATTTACAATAACTTGTCAAGCGGTGATTGTATTTTATTTATGTACTCCTTGCTTACATGAGTGTAAATCATTGTCGTTCGAAGACTGTTATGCCCAAGCAGCTTCTTTATCGAAAGTATATCCGTACCCCCTTCAAATAAATGCGTCGCAAACGAATGCCTTAAAGTATGAACACTTCCGCGCTTTTTCACTCCCGCTTTGCTCTTTATATTTTTCAGTAAAGCCTGAATACTCCTTGCGCTGTATTTCCCGCCATTCATTCCTTCAAACAAATATGATTCCGGTTTGTAACTCTTATAATACTCTCTTAATATTATCAACAGTTTCTTGCTAAGCATAACTATTCTATCTTTTTTCCCTTTTGAATTTTTTATATGAATTACCATTCTGTCAGAATCAATATCTGCTATTTTCAAATTAATAATTTCTGAAACTCTTAACCCTCCTGCATACGCAAGGCATAATATGCATTTATGCTTGAGGTTTCCTGCAGCATCGAGTATTCTCCTTACTTCGTTTTCGGAAAATACTTCCGGTAATTTGAACGGCTTCTTTGGTCTCGGTATCTCATATACTTCGCACGGACGATTTAATACTTTTTCATAAAAAAATTTAATTGAGTTTATCTTTTGATTTTGCTCTGATTCACTTAATTTGTTATTACTCCATTTTGCTAATAAATATTCTAAAATTTCTTTCTTAGTAATTTCAGACGGTTTCTTATCTTTAAAATATTCAAGGAATTTTGAAAAATGATTTTTGTAATTCTTAATTGTGTTTCCGGAATAATTAAGCAATGTCATTTTATCCGTGTATGCTTTATATGCAAGTACTTGAGTCTGATCCATCACGCCTTCTCCTTCATCATTATACATTTAATATTAATCCCCTTCCCCCACAGCTCCGCCACTTCACTCACATTTGATTTTTTAAATGATATGAATCCGCAGTTTTTCGGTTGAAATACAATTCACATTCTTTCATAACAGCCGGAACAGGGTATGATAAATTATTACTTTCTTTATTATTCTGCCGGGAGTAGTTTATAAATATTTAAGGATATTTTCAATTTATTTTTTGTTCTAAGATAAATTTTTTTTGGTAGTATTGGCACCGCTCAACGATCGTTCGTTGACTCTTCACTTTGATCGGAAACGAAGAATCCGGGTTACTGGATACTTCACTTCGCACACTTGAGCGCAACTTAATTGAGCTGCTATTTTATATGTTCTATTTAATGTCCGGTTATATTCAAAAGCATTCTCTTTCCCACTCTTTCCATAGCCCCGGTTTTGGTAAAGAGGCTGCGGTTTTGACTTCCAGTTATTTATTCAGTTTTGTCTTAACTTTGATTCAAGTTTGCTTTCTCAATCTCTTCTATTTTTTGATTGAACCATAAATTTGAACTCTTGAAATCCTTATCTACATCATTTTTTAAATTTAACAGTTCAAATTCGGAAAAGTTATTTTTCAGTTTGAATAACTTATGGATATTGTTAAAATAATTATTGAGCATGGATTTTTGATCATTTGAAATAAACTCATTGTTTTTCAAAAAATGTTTTAAACTATCATGCTCATTAAGGAACATTTCGTAATTATTAATTTCATAAGAGCACATTGCCTTCTGATACCTTAAAGGTATTTTGAGGAATAGGTGAGGAATATCAAGACGGGAAAAAAAATTCAGCGCTTCATCGAATTTTTTATTCAAAAAACTCAACATAAAATTAATGTATATATCAGTGTTTTGATAATGTTCGGATTCAATTTTATTAATGAACTTGTCTCTGAATGCTTCAAGCTTTTCAGAATCCAAAAGCAGAAATGAATTTGTTATATATAAATTAAAAATATAGAGCGGCATTTTCCCTGTTTCGTGTTCAAGTATGATACCGTTCTCCGACATTGAATCAAATATTTCAACAATTTCCCGGCTCAGATTTAATTGCTTGTTTTCCGCTTTTGCTGCCGCAGTAATAAGACAATAATGCAAATCATGCATATCTGTTTTAGGAAAAAAGCGAATGTTTTCAAAAAATGTTTTTTTGAAATTCAGATAGTTTTCAATTGAACTTTGGCTGATCGCGAGATACATCAGATAGTTAACCCGAATGTATATTTGATTTTGTTCTGAAGTCTCATTAAGTGAGTCAATAATTTTTTCAAAATCTTCAGAAAGGGCATTGAGAAAAATTGTTACAGGATTCGAATCCAATTTTGCATTTCTGGAATGGCTGAATACTTCAACATCATTATATCCTCCAAACAAAAGTAACAACAATCTTGTGATATGATATGAATCGCGCTGAACCTGAAAATTTAAGTCACTGTCATTATGCTCATACATATGGCTGTAAAACATTTGTCTGTCAGATAACACCGTCAGCAAATTTATATAACTTCCAATATCGGAACTTTGGGAATTTGCAGGAAAAATACTCAGCTCTTTTTTAAGTAAATTATTTTTGCTGATATAATTATTTTTCAATCCCCGGCTAAGCAATTCCATTATTAAGTATTCATTTTTCTTAAACTCTTCATTATTGAATCTGCTTATAACAATGAACTGCTCTGCCAGCTTATTCAAATCAAAAATTAAATTCTTCATAATACCATAATTGTATTTCGAACCAGGGAACAAAGTCTTCCATGCATTTTCTTTTTTCAAATTCTCATCATCAAAAGCCGGAGAGGATTTTTTTATCAGTAAAAACAAATCTATCAGAGTTTCCTTTTTATTAAAATAAGGAGACCTGATAAAGTCTTCAAACTTTTTCAGTTCTTCTTTTGAAAATGTGCGGATGATATCGAGTAAGGAGCTTTTGAGCATGATTTTTTAAATTACGAATTTTAAAAACTTTCTTTCCTTCTCTTTCCAAAGCCCCAGCTTTGGAAAGAGTAACCGGAGAAAAAGTAAAACACTTGAACATCAAGCATCAAACATTTAACATCGAATATAATCAAAAGCATTCTCTTCATTCTATTTCCAAAACCCCAGCTTTTTGATGGATGCCTGGTAGAGAAAGCGAGAGAAACAAAACTTTTTCCAAAGTCCCAGATTTCTTTCTCTTTCCAAAGCCCCAGATTTCTTTTCACTGATCTTTCTCAAAATAAAGTACGACCTGCATTCTGCTGTGGCGGCAGGACTTTCGTCCTGGCGCGAATTCAACTCTTACAGCTCTCAACTTGCGTCGGGACAAAAGTCCCGACCCACAGGCAAAAAATCATATCCGGAAATTGATATACCGAATTCTCCCATTGTAGATAAGAGTGCATCATATCCAGTAAAGCTTTACTTTATTTTCTATCTGTTTGAATTCTCTATCACTTGAAACTAAAAAAGCTCGTTTACTTTCCGCAAGAGCTGCTGCAAAACAATCTGCATACGACATTTTATTAAATGCCTTAATTCTTCCGGCACTTAATGTCAGTTCAACGTTCGCTTCAATGATTTTAATAGGAAGTGTTTTTGTGAGCTTAAAAATTTCATCAGAGATATGATTTCCCCCGGTTCTTAAGAAATGATAATAAATTTCACCCAGGTTTATAACACAGAGAAATGCATCAAGACCTTTCTCGTTAATTTCTTCAAGAAGGTCAGCAACCTTTTCGGCGTTATGTTCACCGTCAAAATACGAAATCAATGCGCTGCTGTCGAAAACATACCTCTTCATAGTTCGCGCTCTTTCTTTTTGTCTTCCCGCAATGATCTTAACGCCTTTCCTTTAGTTCCTCCTATACCGATGAGGCTCTTATAATAACTTTTGTCTAATGGCTGCAACACTATTTTATCTCCGAGTTCAATAAACCCTATCTTCGAACCTTTTTTCAATCCAAGTTTTCTTCTGATCTTTGAGGGCACAACTATTTGACCTTTAACAGTTAATGATGACGTTTCCATATTTTCTTACTAACATACCCATTTGATAAATGTAAGTCAATATTAAAAAGGTAATACTTATTTTAAACGGATTGCCTCATAAAAAATGTAACCATGGCATAGATCAAAAATAGGTCGTTGCCTCAAAAAGAATGTAACCGTAATATTCAGTAAAAAATGGTTACATCAATGAGTAAAAATTCGCGGATAGAGTATTTATTATCGATTAAAAAGAGGTACAATTCTTCTAGTAAACTTGAGAAGAAAAGTATATTAGATGAGTTTTGCAAGACTTGTGGATATAATAGAAAATATTCCATAAGGATTTTAAATGCGAAACCCAGAAAACAAAAGAAGAAGAAATTAGGAAGGCAGAAAAAATACGAAGGAGAAGAATTCAAAGGATTTCTTATCAAGACATGGAAGGCATCTAACCTTCCGTGTGGTAAAAGATTAGAGCCAATAATAAAAATATGGTTACCCAAATATATTGAGTCGGGAGAAAAGTTAACAACAGAAACGATAGAAAAATTAAACGATATATCAGCATCAACAATCGACCGAATATTCAAACCAATAAGACATAGATATAAGAAACGAGGATTATGTACAACCAAACCTGGATCGATATTAAAAGAATTAATACCAATACGAACCAATCAATAGGATGAAACAAAGCCGGGATATTTAGAAGCTGATACAGTAGCGCATTGTGGAAATAGCATAGCAGGAATGTTTGTATATTCGGTCAATATGGTAGATATAGCAACGGGTTGGAGCATCCCGCAAGCGACTTGGGGGAAAGGAGAAACAGGAGTATTGGAATGTTTAAAAAGTATAGAATCTACATTACCGTTCTTCTATTTCCAAAGCTATGGCTTTCCTTCTCTTTCCTTCTCTTTCCTTCTCTTTCCTTCTCTTTCCTTCTGTTTCCAAAGCCCCAGCTTTCCTTCTCTTTCCTTCTCTTTCCAAAGCCCCAGCTTTGGAAAGAGTAACCGGAGAAAAAGTAAAACACTTGAACATCAAACATTTAACATCGAATATTCTCAAAAGCATTCTCTTCATTTTCTTTCCTTCTCTTTCCTTCTCTTTCCAAAGCCCCAGCTTTGGAAAGAGTAACCGGAGAAAAAGTAAAACACTTGAACATCAAGCATCAAACATTTAACATCGAATATAATCAAAAGCATTCTCTTCATTCTATTTCCAAAACCCCAGTTTTTTGATGGATGCCTGGTAGAGAAAGCGAGAGAAACAAAACTTTTTCCTAATAAAATGTAGAGTTTGTATATTTCATTTTTTTTATCTTGTTTCATGTAGGTTCCTTTCGGTTTAGAAGTTCATAATTCTACAAAAAAAATCGCATTACTTAAAATGCGAAATTAACTCATTCTAAACTCAAATTGAAAGCGAGCTGTTTTTGTTAATTACCGAGGGCGTGAAATGATACAATCTGATATTAGATAATGAACAAAGATACAAGATTACCAATTGGATATTATCTGAAGAAGGCGGATAATCTGCTGACAGAAGGAATTAACAAGATTCACGAAGAGCTTGGATTAACAAGGACAGGATGGCAAATTCTTAACATGATAAATGAAAGAGGAAGTGTTGACAGTCCGACAATTAAAAAACTGCTTTTGGAATTTGAAACCGGTAAGAAAATAGATGACTTCATTTACGGCTTGATCGATAGCGGACTTGTAAAAGAACATAAATTCTTATCTCTAACAGACAAAGGGAAAGAAGTTTTTAAAATCTGCCTTGAAAAACAGACAGCCTTCAGACATAAGGCAATGCGGAATATAACGGATAATGATTATGAACAAATTATTGCAACACTTGAAAAGCTGATCGGAAACTTAAGCTAAAAGAATTTGCAAATCTTAATCTTTAATATAATAGATAATAATTTAAACATTTTAAAAAACCATACAGATATGACAATTAAATTCTTACACACATTATGTTGTTTTATTATTGCAATCTCGGTAATGAGCTGCGATAAAAATGATACCGGAAAGAATAAGACTTCGGTGACTACAACGGCCGGAGATTCTGTTAATAAAACAAAAGAAGTCAAAACAGTTCAATCAATAGGAGGGACATATACGTTTGGAAGCAATCCCGAAAAAGAAGCTGTCGGTTCCATAATGGTTTATCCTTTAAATTCTTCTTCGGCCCTTTTTTATCTGGATATCACTCGCGGCGCCCCGTCGTATAATTCCGGACAGTTATTCGGTGAAATGAATGTCAAAGACAGTATCGGAATTTATGATTCAAAAGCTGACAGCAATGATCTTAACTGTATTCTAACATTTCATTTTTCTCCGGAACAACTTGAAATTACTACTAATCCGGAACATAAAGATTGCGGTTTCGGAAATGGCGTAAATGCGGATAACAAGTATAAACTGACCGGCAAAGCATTGCCCGAATATTTTATAAACGGAGAAGGAGATACAATACAATTCAAGGGATTGACTGTGGAGAAATACAAACATCGCAACGACTAAAGAAATGGACCAGCGAATAGAGTCGGTACAGTTGGGACTTTGCAATTGCAGAAGAAACATATGCGAAATACAATCCGGCTCTTATATCAAGTTATCATTACAGAATCGCAAGCTATTGAATAAGACAATGAACTGAAAGGACCGATGATGGAGTTACCATTTTGAATAGTGCCGGACTTCACTACCTGCACAGATTAATGACCCAGATGTAAGTCCAGAAGCCATAAAACAAAAATCTTAATAAAATATTAAACTCAAGCCACAACGATCAAAAATCTGACTTATTTTAAATGATCAAAACAGAACAGGAAATATTAAAAAGAAGCAAAGAAATTACACAAACTTATTTTCAGTTTTTGGATAAACACATTGCCGATGTAGTTTCAGGTAAGGTAAGAGATTTTATGGAAATCAATCAGGTAGCAAGAGAACTGTTTATTTCTCACAAACATCTGACCAATACAATACAAAAGGAAACGGGCAATCACCCTTGTTATTTTTATGACCAAAAAATTATAGATCAGGCAAAACGTATGCTTTCCGAAACAGATGAATCTATTTCCGAAATAGCAAGAATATTAACTTATGACCCATCCAACTTCTCCAAATTTTTTAAAAAAATGACAGGCATTACACCGGGACAATTCAGAAATTCTAAAAAGAAAAAATAAAAAACTGAAAAGTTCACCATACTTTATTACGAGAAACTATGTAATTTTGTAAATTACAAATTAAACAATAAAGTATATGCCAACAAACAATGTTAAAGGAAAAGTAGTACTAATTGCCGGTGGTGCAAAAAACCTTGGAGGTTTACTTAGCAGAAATTTTTCAAAGCAAGGAGCTAAATTAGTTATCCATTACAATAATGACAGCACAAAAAAAGATGCTGAAAAAACATTAACAGATGTGCAAACATCAGGTGCAGAGGCGATTTTGGTTCAAGGAGATCTTACAAATATTGCCAATATTACAAAACTCTTCGATAAGGCCGTAGAAAAATTCGGAGGAATCGATGTTGCAATTAATACAGTAGGTAAAGTTTTGAAAAAACCTTTTATTGAAACGACAGAAGCTGAATATGACAGCATGAGTGACATTAATTCAAAGGTTGCGTATTTCTTTATTCAGGAGGCAGGTAAAAAATTAAATGATAATGGTAAAATTTGTACCATCGTAACTTCTTTGCTTGCAGCTTATACCGGTCTTTACTCCACTTATGAAGGAATGAAAGCACCGGTTGAACACTTTACCAGAGCAGCTTCCAAAGAGTTTGGACCTCGAGGGATTTCAGTAACTGCCGTTGCTCCCGGACCAATGGATACTCCGTTTTTTTATGGACAAGAAAGTGATGATGCTGTAGCATATCATAAATCTGCATCTGCTCTCGGAGGATTGACCGACATTAAAGACATAGCGCCGCTTGTTCAGTTTCTAGTAACTGATGGCTGGTGGATTACAGGTCAGACTATTTTTGCAAACGGTGGTTATACTACCCGATAAATTTTTTTATCAAATTCGGGAATTAATAATTTGAACGGTGCAAATAATGTAATCACCGGATTGGCTTTATATTGAATGAATAAAATAGGAAAGCGAAAAGACATAACATCATCTTCCGGCTTTCCTTTATTTTATAATTAAAAAGATCAAAAGTAATCAATTCCATCGTTGTTCAATTGTTGCTTTTGTGAGTTGTAATGCACCTGAAACTGAATTTTGCAAAACCAGCAAATGCGATAGATATTTGTGAAATGGTAATTGAATAATAATGCGGCTTTTATTAAAATGATCAGCTAAATTAAAAATCAAATAAATTATGACAACAGCAATCAAAATCTTTAACTCAGTTTTAATTCTTGTGGCAGTTTTTATGGGACTGAAACAAGGTTGGGCAATGTTTACCGGAAAACCTGAAATGCTGGAAATGTTCAGCAAATGGGATTTCAACAAAACAGGTTTGTTGATACTCGGGTTAATAACAATGATAAGTGCTTTACTCATTCTTCATCCAAAAACATTTCTTTGGGGCAACTTTTTGATGGCTGCCGGAATTTTACTGATTATTTGCTTACACCTTTTAAACAAAGATCTGAAAGGAATGGCGATAGAGTTACCATTTCTATTACTCAACTTACTTATTATTTATCTGCAGCATCCTCTTTCAAAAACCAATTAATTTTATTAAAATGAACTATTTGATACTAATCATTATCCTAATGGTTATCAACATATCCGCATGCGGACAAACAACAACAACGACTAAAAAAGAAACTCATATAGAATTATCAACCGATAAAATGGATACAAGTAAATTAACAAACTCAACCGTGAAAAAAGCTTTTGATGCCTGGCAAAGTGGCGACAGTAAAACATTTCTAAGTTACTTTACGGACGATGCAGAGTTGTTTGACGATGGAAATCAAAGAGATTTTCAGCAATTTGTCAAAGATGCCTGCGGACATGAAAAATTTATAAGCATTGACAAAGTGGAGAATAACGGATTAGATATTTTGGGTCAATTTCACACAGAGAGCTGGGGCGACTTTAAAACATATTTCAAATTTCAGCTCAATAACGAAGGAAAAATAAATCGTCTTGATATCGGGCAGGCGAATTAAATCTCTCGATACAAAGGACTTCTATCATTAGAAGTTTTGAAATAACTGATCTGAAACGGACAAAATTCGAAGAAGGTATTTAAAAATCAGTGAACGAAACTTTGAGCCAAGCGAATCAGCGGTAATTACAAAGAAACAAAGCTTCAGGATGATTTAGAAAAGAAATTCAAACAACCTTTATTTGTTTTCAAAAAAAGTCTGACTGAAATTTACTTCAAGGATTCTATTGTGTGATCAAACTTTTTTGATCACCAATTACCACAGAGTTAAATTCATCCATTATTATTTATTTCTCTTCCTTAGTCCCCTTTTAAAATCTTTCCTGTATAGCAGCAAGTCAATCCTGTTCGGTTTTTTCGAATATAAATTTTTAACCGCCTTGATCATTTTTTATTGTTACATTAATTATGATGCAACGACATACTTTTTAATCAACTCTGAGTTATGTTAATTATATGTCAATGCAATGAAACAACTCTTTACGTAATTATAAATTTTAACTGAATTGATTTTCGGAAGTATATTTATAATATTAATTCGAATTAATAATGATAATTAACCGGAACCTAACCGTGGTATTATGAAATCAATTCAATTCCCGGCCATTGCTATGGCTATACTTTTTATTGCTCTTTGCAATAATGCCTTTCCCCAAAATCAAGGAGAAACAATTTTCAAACAGGTCTGTGCAGCTTGTCATACCATTGGCAGCGGAAAATTAGTTGGACCTGATCTTGCCAATGTGCATACCAGGCACACAAAAGAATGGATTATCAGCTTTGTCAAATCTTCACAGTCTGTAATTAAGTCAGGCGACAAGTATGCCGATTCACTCTTTAAAGCATTTAATCAGGTACCAATGCCTGACAACCCGACTCTTACAAACGATCAGATAGAAGGGATAATTGCTTACATCACTGAAAAAAGTTCATCTCCTGGTACCTCAACGACAAAAGCCGATTTGCCTCCCGGTGACGTTCATCGGGGACAAGAGTTATTTGTAGGCAATATAAGATTTGCCAATCATGGCGCTGCATGTAATTCATGTCATAATGTGGACATGAGCGGATTAGTCAGCGGAGGCGCTTTAGGCAAAGACCTAACTCAGGTAGTTTCAAGAATCAGCGTAACCGGAGTTCAGGGGGTAGTTGCCGGATTACCATTCCCTCAGATGAAACAAGCTTATGAATCAAAGCCATTAACCGATCAGGAAATTGCAGATGTTACCGCTTTTTTAAAAGAAGCCAATGATCTTTCCGTATCTGCTCAAGCAGGAAATGATATTGGCGAGAAGATGCTCTTTGGAGGAATCAGCGGAGCGGTGTTGCTTCTATTTTTATTTTCACTATTCTGGATAAAAAGAAAACAGCGAACTGTAAATTATACTTTATTCAAAAGACAAATAAGTTCAACCTGATTTTTATATACAACAAATAAGGATAACCTTAATTAATAACTAATAAATTAAATTTATGAGTTGGATTGAAGATATTATATCACCCAAAACAAGACAATGGGAAGAATTTTATCGCAACCGTTTTCAGCATGACCGCATTGTTCGCAGCACACACGGAGTAAACTGTACTGGCGGCTGTTCCTGGCAGATTCATGTGAAAGACGGAATTGTAGTATGGGAAACACAGCAATTGGATTATCCATTGCTTGAAGATTCTCTTCCTCCTTACGAGCCCAGAGGTTGTCAGAGAGGAATTTCATATTCATGGTATCTATACAGCCCGCTGAGAATTAAATATCCACTTGTCCGGGGGTCATTGCTTAATCTCTTTAAAATAGAGAAGCAAAAAGCCGGAGGTAACCCATTAATAGCATGGGAGAATCTTCAAAATGACGAAACGAAAAGGAAGCATTATCAAAATTCAAGAGGCAAAGGCGGATTTCGCAGAGCCACATGGGATGAAGTGTTGGAAATTATTGCCGCATCAAATATTTACACAGCTAAAAAATATGGACCAGATCGTGTTGCCGGTTTCTCTCCAATTCCAGCCATGTCAATGCTTAGTTATGCAGCTGGAGCAAGATTTCTACAGCTGTTTGGCGGATTCAATTTAAGTTTTTATGACTGGTATTGCGACTTGCCAACTCACTTCCCTGAAATGTGGGGCGAACAAACTGATGTATGCGAAAGCGCCGACTGGTACAATTCAAAATTTATTGCAGATATGGGCGCATGTCTGAACATGACTCGGACACCCGATTGTCATTTCTTTGCGGAGTCGCGGCACAACGGAACAAAAGCAGTCGTGTTTTCGCCTGACTTCAGTCAAGTTTGTAAGTATGCCGACCAATGGGTGCCGCTGCATCCCGGAACGGATAATGCTTTCTGGATGGCTGTTACACATATTATATTAAAGGAGTATCATCATCAAAAGCAGACGCCTTATTTTATTGAATACACAAAGAAATATACTGATAGTCCGTTTTTAATTCATCTTGAAAAAGAAGGCAATCATTTCAAACCGGGTCGTATGGTTAGAGCAAATGAAATATCAAAATGGAAAGATATTGAAAACGGAGATTGGAAGTTTTTGAATATTGATGAAAATACTGGTGAGCTTATTGTTCCCAAAGGCGCTATGGGTTACCGCTGGGATAAAGAAGGCGGAAAATGGAATATGAAATTTGAATGTGGTGAAACAGATAAGAATTATGATCCGGCTCTTACATTCCTGAATAAAAATGACGGCGTGCTTCAAACCGAATTCATTGAATATGGATTGAATAATACTTTTCTACGCGGCGTTCCCGTGAAATATCTGGATACGGTAAACGGCAAAGTTCCCGTTGCCACAATTTATGACATACTTATGGGACAATACGGCGTTGACCGCGGATTAGAAGGGCAGTATCCAAAAGATTATACTGATAAGAATGCTTCATATACGCCTGCGTGGCAGGAGCTTTTTACCGGTATTGATTCAAAAACAGTTATTCAGTTTGCCAATGAATGGGCAAGAACAGCCGATACTACTAAAGGTAAATGCATGGTAATAATCGGCGCAGGTATTAATCACTGGTATCATGCAAATTTAATTTACCGTTCTGCCGCAATGGCTTTGGCGTTATGCGGATGTGTCGGGAAAAATGGCGGAGGACTTAATCACTATGTAGGTCAGGAGAAACTCGCTCCGGTAGATTCATGGGGAGCTATTACATTTGCAAAAGACTGGGTGCCGGCTTCAAGGCTGCAGCAAGCTCCTCTTTGGCATTATATTAACACTTGCCAATGGAGATATGACGGATTTCATTATCACTATAATCCTGTTCCGGAAAATAAATGGAGCAAGAAGCACACAGCTGACAGTATATTTTCATCAGTTCGAAATGGTTGGATGCCTTATTATCCTCAATTCAATAAAAATCCTATTGAGCTTGTAAAAGAAGCTTCTGAAAACGGTGCAAAGACAGATGAAGATATTATCAATTATACGGTAGAGCAATTAAAATCCAGAAAACTTGAATTTTCCATAAATGATCCTGATGCGGAAGAAAATTTTCCGAGAGTTTGGTATATCTGGAGAGGCAATGCTATACACGGCAGTATGAAAGGCACAGAATACGCATTAAAGCATTATCTTGGTACACATAATAATGTTATTGCAAAAGATGCCGATGATAAAACTGAAGAAGTTAAATGGCACGATATTGCACCAACCGGAAAAATGGATCTGGTAGTTGACCTAAACTTCCGCATGGATTCGTCAGCTCTTTATTCAGACATTGTATTGCCTGCAGCTTCCTGGTATGAAAAAACAGATTTGAATAGTACCGATCTTCATTCGTTTATCCATCCGCTGGGTCAGGCGATTGCCCCTGTTTGGGAATCCAAAACCGACTGGGACATTTTTAAGCATATTGCAAAAGCTACAAGTGAAATGGCTAAAAAATATTTTACTGGAGAACAGAGAGATATAGTAATGACGCCATTATCACATGATTCAAAAGATGAAATCACTCAGCCTACAATTAAAGATTGGTTCAACGGTGAATGCGATCCGATTCCCGGTAAATCAATGCCGAAATTTTCCGTTGTAACGCGTGATTATACCAAGCTGTATGAACAATTTATTACACTCGGCGAAGGTATTCGCGAAAAAGGATTAGGCGCACACGGCAATCATTATTTCTGCAAAGAAGAATATGATAATATGTGTGTCTCCAATCATTTTCCAAAAAGAAAATATGAAGGCAAAACGCTTCCTTCGATTCAGGAAGATGAATGGGCTGCAAATGCAGTACTTAATCTTTCCACATTGACTAACGGAAAATTAAATGTACAGGCATACAAAAATATGGAAAAGAAAACGGGGCTTGTATTGGCTGATTTAGGAGAAGGAAGCAAGGATGTATTGCTGAGATACCAAGACCTTGTAGCCCAGCCCAGAAGATATAATACTTCGCCTTTATGGTCAGGTCTGATGAATGATGGAAGAGCTTATGCTCCTTACACATATAACGTAGAGAGACTTGTTCCATGGAGGACGCTGACCGGAAGACAGCATTTTTATCTTGACCATGAACTCTATATTGCACATGGAGAGCATCTTCCGACTTATAAACCTGCTCCGAGACCTGAAGTTTACGGTGATCTGCGAGAGACATGGAAAAATGGAAAAGCTCTGGCATTAAATTATCTTACGCCTCACGGTAAATGGCACATTCATTCCACTTACATGGAAAATCTAAGGATGCTGACTCTTTCCAGAGGATGTGAGCCCTGCTGGTTGAGCGAAAAAGATGCTGAGACGCTCGGAATTAAAGACAATGATTGGGTAGAAGTACACAATGACCATGGCGTATATGTAACAAGAGCTGTTGTAAGTTCAAGGATTGCTCCGGGAAGCTGTATAGTATATCACGTACCGGAAAGAACCGTTGGCATTCCAAAATCACAGCTTAGAGGCAACAGACGCGGCGGCGGACACAACAGTGTAACACGCACACATTTAAAACCAAATTATCTAAGCGGAGGATACGGACAGTTTTCTTATCACTTTAATTATTGGGGTCCGATTGCTCCTCAAAGGGATACACACGTAGTTGTAAAGAAAATGGAAAAATTAGTCTGGTAAAAAAGAATTAAACTTTAAAATATTTTAAATTATGGATGTCCGTTCACAAATATCAATGGTATTTCATCTCGACAAATGTATCGGTTGTCATACCTGCTCCATCGCTTGTAAAAATATATGGACTGACCGTAAAGGTGCGGAATATATGTGGTGGAATAATGTTGAAACGAAACCCGGGACAGGTTACCCTACCAAATGGGAAGATCAGGAAGTTTACCGCGGTGGCTGGAAAAAATCAAATGGGAAAGTAAATCTCTTGGGTACCGGTAAGAGACGCGGATTGACTAATATTTTTTACAATCCAAACCTTCCCGTCATTGATGATTATTACGAGCCGTTTACATATAAATATTTAGATCTCATTGAATCCCCCGAAGGCGACGATCAGCCGACGGCAAGACCTGTTTCACTTATAACAGGCAAGCCTATCGATATTAAGATGGGACCTAACTGGGACGATGATCTTAGCGGAACTCCCGATTTCGGCCGTAACGATCCTAACTTAAAAAACTTATCTGCTGAAGAACAAGAAGTAATGTTTCAGCTCGAGAGAATGGCATTCTTTTATCTTCCGAGAATCTGCAATCATTGTTTGAATCCGGCTTGTGTAGCATCTTGTCCTTCGGGAGCTATTTACAAAAGAGGTGAAGACGGAGTTGTGCTGATTAATCAGGAAGTTTGCCGTGCCTGGCGTATGTGTGTTACTGCATGTCCTTACAAAAAATCTTATTACAACTGGTATACCGGCAAATCCGAAAAATGCATTCTTTGTTTTCCAAGAATAGAAGCAGGCTTAGCGCCGGCTTGTATGCACTCTTGTGTAGGTAGAATCCGTTATCTCGGCGTGCTTCTTTATGATGCTGACAGAATAGAATCAGCAGTGCATAAAGATGACGAAGATCTTATTGATGGACATCTCGATATAATTCTGGATCCGTTTGATGAAAAGGTAATTCAAGCGGCTAAAATGAGTGGTGTCGCAGACTCAACCATTCATTCAGCTCAGTATTCGCCTGTATATAAATATGTAAAACAATGGAAACTTGCTTTACCTCTGCATGCTGAATTCCGTACTCTGCCAATGTTGTTTTATGTACCACCGCTGCTGCCGGTAATGGCAACCGTAAAACAGGTTGATAACACCGAAGGCGGAAAAATGATGAACCCCATTGCAAAATACTGGGATGATAACTGGTTATATGATACCAGCACAACAGAATTATGGGGAACACTTGATCAAGTTCGTTTTCCATTAAAATACCTCGCAAACCTTCTAAGCGCGGGAAATGAAGAAATGATAAAGGATAAATGGAAAAAATTAATGGCTGTCCGCATTCACAGAAGGAGAGTAACCGTTGGTGATATTAGCCAGGAAAAGACTGATGAAGTTTTACGCGAAGCCGGATTAACAGCTGAGATGGCTGACGGAATATTTTATTTGACGGCTCTGGCAAAATTTGAAGACCGTTTTGTTATTCCGCCTGCTCACAGAGAACAAGCAATTGAAATGCTTGACTTTACCGGCGATACAAAAGGTGAAGTTGGCTTTGGATTTAAAAGCAAAGTAAAACGAGGATTATAAAGTAAAAGCTTAATTAAATTATTAATGGAACTGACTACTGACACAAAACCAGAAATTAAGAAGCAATCTGATTCTTTGCTTGCTGATTATGATTTACTTTCTTATTTCTTTTTTTATCCTGAAGATAATTCGTATAACGAAAAAATAAAAAGTATTTACAATCATCTTGCTGCTGTTATTCCCGAATCAGCCGAAGTTATGAAGCCTTATATTGAATACTTGTCAAACTCGACGCTGCAGGAAGTGCAGGAGCTTTTTCTTCGTTCATTTGATGTGCAGGCAATTACCACGCTTGATATCGGTTTTATACTTTTTGGAGAGGATTACAAGAGAGGTCAATTGCTGGTGCATTTGAATAGAGAACACCGTGAAGCAGGGAATATATGCTATACTGAATTATCCGATCATTTGCCGAATGTCATGCGTCTGCTTTCCAAAATGAAAAATGAAGAGCTGCGCAATGAAATTGCTTTGCGGCTTGTAATGCCTGCAATAGATAAAATGATCGGTGAATTTGACAACAAAAAAATTGAGAAGAAAGATGAAATATATAAAAAGAATCTGAAAACCATAATAGATTTTTCGTCAAATTACAGAACCATATTTCAAACTTTGCTGCAGTCGGCATTAATTGCTCTGCAAAAAGATTTTGGTTATGAATATACTGCCTCTCAATTTGAAGATGCAGCTGATATTCTGAAATCCGGAAACAATGTAAGCGGAGCATGTCAAACTCCGCACTCTGAATCCGGCGATTTTAGCAAAAACATCGAAACAGAAATGAATATTGAAAAATATTAAATAAAACAGACATAACATGGACTACCTAAATAATTTTTTTCTGATTGCTTTGCCTTATTTGGCTCTTGCAATATTTTTGATCGGAACAATCTTTAGATACACAAGCAGAAAATTCCAATTTTCATCTTTATCATCTCAATTTCTCGAAGGTCGAAAATTATTCTACGGTTCTGTTCCGTTTCACTGGGGTGTTATCTTTGTTTTTTTCGGACACCTTATTGCATTTCTCTTTCCGGGAAGCGTATTGGCATGGAATAGTCAGCCGTTGCGTCTGATGATACTGGAAATTACAGCATTCATCTTTGGAATAAGCATGCTGGTGGGACTAATCAATCTTGTTATAAGAAGATATACAACAGCCCGTTTGAGCCCGGTTACAAATAAAATGGATCTTATAGTTTATGTACTGCTGATAATTCAAACAGTCGCAGGGCTTTGGATAGCATATAATTTCAGATGGGGTTCATCATGGTTTTCAACACTGTTAACGCCTTACTTATATTCAATTTTTACTTTTAATCCAGATATAACCGCTGTATCCTTACTGCCCTGGCCTGTAAAGCTTCATATAGCCGGAGCTTTTGTAATATTAAGTATATTCCCATTTACCAGACTGGTTCACATGCTGGTGCTTCCTTTAAATTATTTATGGCGTCCGTATCAACAGGTAACTTGGTATTGGAACAGAAAAAAAGTACGCAGTTCGTCAACACCTTGGTCTTTACAACGTCCAGAAAATACTTAACATGTTTCTAAACATTGTAACCGATGATCAATTACTTACGAGCCAAATTGTAAAAACCATTTTGCTCGTAATCATACTTGCCGGCATCATTCACAATTTGTACAGAATATTCCGCAAAGGAACGAAAGGAAAAAAGATCATCAATCTTATCCTGCTTCTTCTGTTAATTATTGTCATGGGTATTGTAATAAGACAATATCTAATTGAAGCTTCACTCCTGAAAAGTTCGCTTTATATAACAGGTACTACCATTGGATATTGCAATGTTTTTGCCGAAGGTCCCGGAATTGAATTTGAATATGAAATTGACGGACAAAAATATATTAACTGCAACACTTATCACCCAATTTCAAAAGATAGTATCAAAGTACCCGGCGGTAAATATTTTGTTAGATATTCAAACGAATTTCAAGATCAGGGAAGAATTGATTTCAATAAAAAAGCTGAATAAAAAAATAACTGCTTTTACTTTTACATGGATATGAAAAAAACAACTTCTTCAAACCTAATTCTGTTTTTCTCCACATTAGCTTTCACCGTTTGCTTTGCTGCTTGGATGATAAACGGTGTTTTAGTAACATTCCTCGTTAACAACGGAGTATTTAATTGGAGTTCGGTGGAAATTGGATGGTTGCTTGGCGTGCCTGTATTAGTAGGCGCAGTACTTCGTTTACCCATTGGAATACTTACTGATAGATATGGCGGCAGATGGGTTATCTCTTTCATTTTATTTTTCTGCGCCATACCAATGTATTTTTTATCTATGTCCAATAGTTACTTTTCATTTCTATTGTTAAGTTTTGGATTCGGATTGACAGGCGCTTCATTTGCTGCGGGAGTTGCATACGTAAGTTTATGGTATCCCAAAGAAAAACAAGGAGCTGCACTGGGAATTTTTGGAATGGGTACAATGGGCGCGGCATTAACAACCTTATTTGCTCCTACAGTATTAAACAAGATTACTGATAATGGTATGAATATAGAAGGATGGCGCACGCTGCCCAAACTATATGCTGCAATGCTGTTGTTGACAGGAATTATTTTTCTGCTGGTTACAAAAAATAAAAAGCCTGCAGAGTCAAAATCAATGAAGGAAAGATTATTGCCGCTAAAAGAAATCAGAGTATGGAGGTTCGGGTTTTATTATTCATTCGTCTTTGGAAGTTTTGTGGCATTGTCGCAATGGCTCATACCTTATTATGTTAATGTTTATTCCTTATCGATAGTTTCTGCCGGATTAATGGCAACGGCATTTAGTCTGCCTGCGGGAATTTTCAGAGCGGCAGGTGGTTGGCTTTCTGACAAATTAGGCGCACGAAAGGTATTGTTATGGATTCTTCGCGTTTGTCTAATATGCATGGTTTTTCTTTTTGTCCCAAGAATGGAAATTCAGGCTCCCGGGCAAGGTATCATGGCAAGTAAATCAGGTACAGTAAAATCGGTTAGTCCCAATAAGATAGTTGTGGATAATGATACATATTTCCTTCAAAGCAGAACCGGTGATTCTTCGGAAGTTACTATACGGTTTGGAATCCATCATGATCAGGAAGGATTCTTATTTCTTCCGACAAGCACATTTCATCAAATTCCCATTGTCAAGGAAGGCGATAAAATTGTTAACGGTGAATTATTGGCTAAAGGAGAAACCTTGATTTACTTTCAGGCAAACAAATGGATTTTTTCATCTTTGGTTTTTATTATTGGAATTATGATGGGCGTCGGTGGTGCTGCTGTTTACAAACATATTTCAGAATATTATCCTGCAAGCATTGGAACCGTAGGCGGAATTGTCGGCGTATTAGGCGGGCTTGGAGGTTTTTGGGGACCTATAATTTTTGGTTATCTTTTAAAAACTACGGGTATCTGGACTACATGCTGGATATTTCTTTCAATTTTAGGAGCAGTTTGTATCGTATTGCAGTATATTACCATTAAGTCCATATCAGTTAATACTTCAGGTTAATTAATTGTTAAAGTTGATTTTCAACTGAGTATCATTTTTTAAATTATAGTTTCCATTTTCAAAGTTAAATCTGCACGATAAAATTATAATGGCAGTCTCATCTTCAAAAATAATAATTGATGAAATTAAAGACGGGATAAAAACTTTATCGCCTGCATACTTTGCTTTGGTTATGGCAACGGGTATAATTTCAATTGGCGCATTCCTGATGGATATGAAATTGATTTCCATAATTTTATTTTTTTTAAATAATTTATTCTTTATTGTATTATGGATACTCACCATTCTGCGGTTAATTTTGTTTTTCCCAAATTTTAAAAATGATCTGACAAATCATATTGTCGGAACAGGCTTCTTTACCTCGGTTGCCGGAACGTGTGTACTTGGCATTCAATACATCATCATGTTTGAATTTCTTTCCATAGCAATAATACTTCTTGTATTTGCGATATTGTTATGGCTTACTTTAACTTACACCATATTTACAACTCTTACCATACAACAAGAAAAACCAACTCTGGATAAAGGCATAACAGGCGGATGGCTCACGGCTATAGTTGCCACTCAATCGGTTTCAATCTTAAGCGCGCTGATTGCTTCACATATCGAGCAGCCTCACCGTATAGAAATCAATTTCTTTGCACTCTCAATGTGGCTTTGGGGAGGGATGTTTTATATCTGGATGATTTCATTAATTTTTTACAGATATACTTTTTTTAAATTCTCTCCAGGTGATCTTGCTCCGCCTTATTGGATAAATATGGGAGCAATGGCAATCTCTGCACTTGGAGGATCTGTACTCATTATTAATGCGCCTGATGCTCCTTTGCTGGAATCCATGCTTCCCTTTTTAAAAGGATTTACCGTTTTCTATTGGGCAACGGGGACATGGTGGATTCCCATGCTCATTATTTTGGCAATCTGGCGGCATATATATAAAAAATATCCGTTGAAATATGATTCATTATATTGGGGCGCAGTATTTCCGCAGGGGATGTATGCAGTTTGCACTTTCCGTATGTCAAAAGCATTGAACATACCATTTCTGCATTATTTCTACGAAACATTTATATACATCGCCTTAATTGCCTGGATCGTTGCATTTACCGGACTTATTCGGTATTTTATTTCAAAATTTATCAGCATAACCAACAAGATCTCTATGACAAAAAAAATTCAATCTGCTTAACAAATATTTTCAATAAGAAAATATTATTACAATCATATATATTTTCAAATTAAATTAATAAATTATTAAATAATTGATCACAAATAATTTTTAAACTCTAAATCATGAATAATATTTTTGAAAATTCAGAAAATAAAAATACGGATTATATAAAAAGATTTGTAGAAAAGGATACAGGCGGCGATCCGGTTTATTCGCCAATGGATCCTCCGGATGCATATAAACCTATGGGAATCGATCCGGTACCTTATGAAGAACTGCATCCATCCATTCAATGTTTAATGGATGAACACAAAAATGCTTTGAAAAAGATAGATCAGTTTGAAGCTGTATTAATTGAAATAAAAACTGAAGGTCTCAATAAAGAAAGAAATAAAAAGCTCGGAGAGTTTTTTGCGTTTTTTGATAATAATGTAGTGCTGCATAATCACAAAGAAGAACGTGTGTTATTTCCCTTCATCCATGACCGGATGATAGATAATGGCGAACATGGCGCAGGCGACATTCCCGAAACAGCAGTTGATGTACTCGAAAATGACCATGTTAAAATGATGGAACTGGCTACATTGACATTTAGCTTAATGGGGATTACTTCCCGCATTACTGATCCTGTATCGAGCGCATTGTTGATGGATACGGCAATAGAGCAGGGATTATCTTTGGTTGAAATGCTTCGTCTTCATATTTTCAGAGAAGATAATGTTGTATTTCCATTGGCTCACAAATATTTAACATCTGAAGATTACGAGACTATTGTAAATAAAATGAAAAAATATTTTTCCATTGAATTGCCTGTTAACAAAAATACAAAAAATTAGTTGAAATGCTGATAGATCAATTTGACAGAGTTCATGATTATCTTCGTATTTCATTGACTGATAAGTGCAATCTGCGCTGTAATTACTGCAATCCGGTTGATTTGCCAAAAGGATATTTCAGCAATATCAACAAAATGTCTTTGGAAGAAATAGACGTTATTGCAGGAGTTTTTGTAGAGCATGGAGTAAAGAAGATCCGCCTTACTGGCGGCGAACCTTTGATAAGAAAGGATGCTAAAGATATTATCCTCCGTTTGTCAAAGTATCCTGTTGAGCTTGCAATTACCACCAACGGAGTTTTTGTGCATGAATTTATTGAAACATTTCAGCAAGCCGGCTTAAGATCAGTAAATGTAAGTCTGGACTCGCTTATACCTGAAAAAAATCTTGCAATTTCTGGCCGTGATGAATATGCCCGTGTTACTCAGAATATAAAACTCCTTATTAAAAATAATTTCCATGTAAAAGTTAATACGGTAATTATAAAAGGAATCAATGAAGATGATATCACTGGCTTTATTGAGTGGACAAAGCATGAGCCGCTTCACATAAGATTCATTGAATTTATGCCGTTTGATGGAAATAAATGGAGCAATGAAAAAGTTTTTTCCCACAATGAGATGCTGAATTTAATTTCAGAGAAATATGATTTTGTAAAATTACCCAATGACAAACACGACACTGCAAAAAAATATTTTATCCCCGGACACAATGGTACCTTTGCAATCATCAGCAGCATGAGTCAGCCATTTTGCAGCGGATGCAATAGAATGAGACTGACAACGGACGGGAAAATGAAAAATTGTCTTTTTTCAAATAGTGAAGTGGATATTCTCGGCGCATTGAGAAAAGGATTGGATATTGTTCCTTTAATAAAACAGTGTGTGTGGGAAAAGAAAGAATCGCTTGGCGGACAATTTGATACAATTTACAAAGACCTGGATGCATCAAAAATAAGCAACAGGAGTATGATCAATATCGGAGGCTGATTAAAATATATTAACGATGCGAATTTTGCTAACAGGTGCAAATGGTTACATCGGCATGAGACTCTTACCTGTTCTCGTGGAAGCCGGTCATGAAGTAACATGCGTTGTCAGAGATGTAAACCGATTCAAACCTTCTAAGGACTTACTCGAAAAAGTCAACATTATAGAATTTGACTTCCTTCATCCCGAAAATGCCATGCAGCATTTCAACAAAAAGCAATTTGATGTCGCTTATTATCTGATTCATTCGCTTGGTGATACAGCTACTACGCTCAAAGAGTACGAGTTAAGATGCGCCGGCTGCTTTGTACTCGTTGCCACACTCACACATGTAAAGCAAATAATTTATCTCGGCGGCATCAGCAACGAAGAAAGGCTATCTAAACATCTTTTAGCCAGAAAAGCTGTAAAAGATGTAATAATCCGCTCTGAAATTGCTTATACTATTTTTGAAGCAGGCGTCATTGTGGGATCAGGCAGTATTTCTTTTGAGATCATTCGCGAGCTGACTGAAAAGCTGCCGGTGATGATTGTTCCATTGTGGTTAAACTCAAGATGTCAGCCTATCGCAATAAGAAATGTTATTAATTATCTGCACGGAAGTCTACTTAATGAACAAACTTATTTCAAAACTTTTGAGATTGGCGGACCGGATATTTTAACTTACAAAGATATGCTTCTTGATTTTGCCGCTGTTAGAGGATACAAACGTTATGTAATTACTTTCCCTGTACTTTTTCCGAGCTTATCTGCACATTGGATTTATCTTACTACATCGGCTAATTTTTATTTTGCAAAGCAATTAGTTCAAAGCGTAAGAAACTATGTCATTTGTAAGGAGTTTTCCATTCGTAAAATAATACCACAAGAATTAATTCCGTACAAGGAAGCAATCAAACTGGCTTTTAAGCGCATTGAACAAAATATGGTAGTATCGAGCTGGACAGATTCGGCATCCAGCAGCTTGACCAGACTGGAAGTAAATCAGCATATAGAAGTTCCGGTCAATGGCTGTTTTATTGATCGAAAATGGATCGAAATTGATAAAGATGAAATAGAAGAAGTATCCGAAAGATTTTTTGGAATTGGAGGAGAACAAGGTTGGTTTTATGCAGACAATTTATGGAAGACAAGAGGTATCTTGGATAAACTGCTCGGAGGTGTCGGAGCAAGCCGCGGCAGAAGAAGTAAAGTGGATATCGAGCCCGGTGATGCCATAGATTTTTGGAGAGTAATCCTAGCAGACCGTAAAAACCACCGCTTGCTTTTATATGCTGAAATGAAATTACCCGGCGAAGCATGGCTTGAATTTGCAATTGTCCAAAATGAAAATCGAAGTATTTTAAAACAAACTGCGACTTTCCGTCCCATGGGATTAATGGGCAGAGCTTATTGGTTTTCAATGCTGCCGTTTCATTTTTTTATTTTTAGAAACATGCTGAAAAATATAGCAGGGAAAAAATAACAAAGGAGAAAATTTTTGAAATGATAAATATACATGAAGCTGAAAAACTAATACTTGATAATTGCTCAGCGGAAAAAATTGAACTGCTGCCTCTGCATAAGGCAGGTGGATATGTATTAGCTGAGCAAATCAAAGCGCCAATAGATTCGCCGCCTTATGACCAGTCAGCAATGGATGGATATGCTTTTTCATTCGATGGATGGGATGGTCAATCGGACTTGCAGGTAACCGGCGAAGTGCAGGCAGGTGAATTTTTGAATCAGGAAATTAAATCAAATGAAGCTGTTCGAATATTTACCGGAGCTGAATTACCTGCTGGTACAGATACAGTCGTAATACAGGAATTGACCACATTAAACAATATGCACGTTCATATTGAAGATAAAATGATCAGTAAAGGAAAGAATGTGCGGCTTAAAGCATCACAGACAAAAAAAGGAAATAATGTTTTAAGCAGTAATCATTTTCTCTCTCCGGCTTCTGTTTCATTTTTGGCAAGTTTAGGGATAGATCTTGTGAAGGTATTTTCAAAGCCTTGCATAAGCATAATAGTAACCGGAAAAGAGCTTATAAAACCAGGTCAGGAAGTAACGAAAGGAAAAATTTATGAATCAAACTCGTATGGACTTGTGGCTGCATTAGAGCAGCTATACATTTCACCGGTTTCCGTTGAGGTAACTGATGATGACGAAATGCAAATAATGAACGCAGTTACAAGACAATTGAATTCGGACATAATAATTTTAACCGGCGGCGTATCGGTGGGAGATTATGATTTTGTATTTTCAGCACTTGAAAAATGCGAAGTAACAAAAATTTTTCATAAAGTAAAACAAAAGCCGGGTAAACCTTTTTATTTCGGCAGACACCATAATACTTTAGTTTTCGGACTTCCGGGAAATCCGGCATCGGCGCTTACCTGCTTTTACAAATATATTGTCAATGCAATCGGCAGTTTCACAAAAAGAGAATATTTCAAAAAAACGAAACTGCCTTTGGCTGAAGATTATTTAAAGAAACCGAAATTGACATATTTTTTGAAAGGAAAGTCAACAGCCGAGGCTGTATCAATTTTAAATAATCAGGAAAGTTATATGATGAATTCATTTGCTGATGCAGATTGCATTATTGAACTTGATGAAGACAAAGAACAATTTCACAAAGGAGATATTGTACCTGTCCTCATGATAATTTAAAATATTTATTTTAACAATCTCAACTAAATGTAATTGCATGGAAGTTATACAGGAAATTTTCAATTCGGGGATTATTTTTTATTTGTTGTTATTTTTGGTTGCAGCGCTGTATTCCTCAGTGGGACATGGCGGCGCAAGCGGTTACCTTGCATTGATGGCATTGTTTTCATTTACACCTGAAACAATGAGACCCACAGCTTTGCTGTTGAATATTTTTGTTTCACTCACGGCTTTTCTGCAATATTACAGGGGCGGTCATTTTAATTGGAAATTATTCTGGCCATTTGCAATTACATCTATTCCTGCTGCATTCATTGGAGGCTTGGTAGTAGTTGATGCTAAATTGTATAAAACAATATTAGGGATTCTTCTTCTCTTTTCGGTAATAAGACTTGTCGGATTTAAATTTAATGATGAAGCAAATATCAGGAGACAAAACATTTTGGCTTCTTTGATAATCGGGGGCATTATCGGTTTTCTTTCGGGAATGATTGGGATTGGCGGTGGAATTATTTTGAGTCCCGTAATATTGCTGCTTCATTGGGGAAATATGAAACAGACAGCATCGGTTTCAGCTTTGTTTATTTTTGTAAATTCATTATCAGGTCTTGCAGGATTGTTCACAAAAAGTTTTCATTTTAGTTCAGATATGGTTTTGTTGATAGTAGTTGCTTTTGCGGGCGGACTTGCAGGTTCATACACCGGTGCGATAAAATTTAACAGTTCCTTTTTAAGAAAAGTACTTGCATTTGTTTTATTGATAGCATCCGTTAAGTTATTATTTACATGATAAATGGATTATAAAAATGAAAAAATGAACGGATATATTCTTGCAGGCGGTAAAAGTACAAGAATGGGCATGGATAAAGGATTAATGATGTTAAAGGGAAAGGCGATTATTCAACACATCATAGAGCAAACTACACCTTTGATGGGAAATGTAATAATTGTTTCAAATGATATTGAATATGAAAAATTTGGATTAAAAGTAATTGGTGATATAATAAAAGATATTGGACCAGCGGGAGGAATTCATGCCGCAATGAGCGACATGCAGATAAACAGAAGCTTTATTGTGAGTTGTGATATGCCGTTTGTAACTCCCGATTCCATTGAGTTTATGTTGCGACAGGCAGAAGATTTTCAAATAACTCTTCCGGTGCATAATGGTAAAGTTCAGACTTTATTTGGCATATATTCAAAGGATTGTTTGGATAACTGGGCGAAACTTATCGAGCAAGGAATTGTTAAATTGCAGGAAATGATTTTGCATTTTAAACTAAAGAAAATAAATGTTGATAATAATGAATTGTTTAATGATCTGCTTTTTACAAACATCAATGACAAAAACGACTATAATGCAATTTTAAAACAATCGAATTATGGAAATTAATATTCTTGCCTTTGGACAGGTTGCCGAGATTACAGGTAAAACAAACTGGAGCGTTCCTTATGTAAAAGATACCGGTGAATTGCGTGTTCTTTTAGAAAAATCTTATCCTCGGTTACAATCGATTGAATTTGCCATAGCTGTAAACAAAAAATTGATAAGTGACAATTCGGAATTAAACGACAAGGATGTTGTAGCATTACTTCCGCCATTTTCCGGAGGATAAATTGTAAAGTATGAAACAAACAACTACTAAATTATTGAGATACCGGCGTCAGACTGCGCTGAAAGAATTTGGCATTGAAGGTCAGGAAAAATTGATCCGTTCAAAAGTCCTTGTAGTTGGAGCCGGAGGCTTGGGCTGTCCGGTGCTGCAATATCTATCGGCAGCCGGTGTGGGAACAATAGGCATCATTGATTTTGACAAAGTGGAATTAACCAATTTACATCGACAGCCGCTTTTTGGAATGGATGATATTGGGAAATTTAAAGCTGAAGTTGCTTCAATAAAATTAAGCTCCCTTAATCCGGAAATAAAATTCGATGTATATAAAATAAAACTGTCTTCCGCGAATGCACTTGAGTTAATCAATGCATTTGATGTGGTTATTGATGGAACAGATAATTTTTCCTCTCGATATATGATTAATGACGCTTGTGTTTTACTTAATAAACCATTGGTATATGGCGCAGTACTTGGTTTTGAAGGACAGGTTGGAGTTTTTAATTTGGTCGATAAAAATAATGGTATTGCAGCAAATTACCGTGATTTATATCCGCAGCCGCCGCAGCCAAACTCAGTGCCTTCGTGTAATGAAAACGGAGTACTGGGTGTGTTGCCGGGAATCATTGGAACAATGCAGGCAGCTGAAGCAATTAAAATTATCACAGGTATAGGCAGCCCCTTGCGTAATATCATTGTATCATATAATGTGTTGAATAATTTTTATTATGAAATTACTATATCTCCTTTAAAATCCAAAAGAATCAAATTTCCAAAGACAAAATCTGAATTTAATAATTATGATTACGAATGGTTTTGCGGCGAAGTATATAAACATCATGAAATTACATTAGAAGAATTTGACATTCTGCGAAAAAATGATGACATAAATATTATTGATGTCAGAGAAATAGAAGAGTTAACAGACTCGACAGAATTTTCCTGTATAAAAATACCATTGAGCAGATTTAAAGAATCTCTTTCAAAATTAAATACCAATAATACTATTGTTGTAATTTGTCAAACCGGTAAGCGAAGTCTTACTGCTGTCAAGTTGATTAAAGATGAATTTCCGGAATGTAAAGCATACAGTCTTCAGGGAGGTATTAGTGAATGGAAAAAACATAATCAAAATAATCCTGTGTAATATGTCAGAAAAAAAATCACATAAAGTCTTCGTTGACGGAGCTATTTCTCCGGCTTTTATTGCAGATTCAATTTCAAAACATAGCAGCAAAAAAAATATTGGAGCACACAGCTTGTTTCTTGGGCAGGTGCGCGATGACAAAATTGACGGTCAGAATGTAATTGCCATTGAATACACTGCATACCGCGAAATGGCAGAAGAAAAGTTTCTTGAAATCAGAGAAGATGCTTTTGAAAGTCATTCGATTATCTGCATGCATATTTATCACAGCTTAGGATTGGTAAAAGCCGGAGAAATCAGTTTATTCGTTTTCACTTCTGCCGTGCATCGCAAAGATGCCATTGATGCATGTGAAATGATTGTAGAAAGGATTAAAAAAGAAGTTCCTGTCTGGGGAAAAGAATTAATGGACAATAATAATTCTCAATGGAAAAAAAATGACTAAAGTAATATGATAGATATAACAAACAAAATTAAGACTCACCGAATCGCCATTGCACAAGCAATTGTAAGCGTAAGCCTGGAGAAAACCATTGAAGCCGTAAAAAATAAAACTGTTCCAAAAGGTGACGTACTTGAAGCAAGCCGTGTAGCAGGTTTATTTGGCATTAAAAAAACCAGCGATATGATTCCGGATTGTCATCCCTTACCGGTGGAATTTGCATCCATAAATTTTACCATTAACGGATTGGAAATTGTAATTGAAACCGAAGTGCATACTATTTACCGTACCGGAGTGGAGGTAGAAGCCATGCATGGCGCTTCGGTTGCAGCGCTTACAATTTATGATATGCTTAAACCAATTGACAAAGGTATTGAAATCAGAAGCATTAAGCTGTTAAAAAAGAAAGGCGGCAAATCACAATACACCGATAAACTATCAAGATCACTGAAAGCAGCAGTGATAGTTTGTTCCGACAGCATTTCGTCAGGCAAAAAACAAGATTCTGCAGGTAAAGCAATTATAAGTAAACTCGAGAAATCAAAGGTCGAAGTAAAAGATTACTTCGTCATTCCCGATGAAAAAAAAGTTATTCAGGATAAAGTTAAGTTGTTGTTTGATCAAAAAACTGATTTAATAATTTTGACCGGAGGTACAGGTTTGTCATCAAGGGATATAACCCCTGAAGCAATTCGACCGATGCTTGAACGTGAAATTCCGGGGATTGGCGAAGCTGCCAGAAAATTCGGTCAGGATCATACACCATATTCAATGCTATCGAGAAGTGTCGGTGGTTTAATAGGTAACACGCTTATCCTTGCATTACCGGGTTCTACACGTGGAGCTGCTGAAAGTATGGATGCGCTATTTCCGTATGTATTACATTTGTTTAAAATCATGGAACATTCGCAGCACGACTGAAAGTCTGATTAATATTTCAGATAATTTGAAAATGTCTTAATCACGGATTATTCGGATTAAATGATTTCACGGATGATAGTTTGTAAGAATGTTTCTTTGTTAATCCTTTATGTGTCTGAAAATGTCTGAATCACAGATTAAGCGGATTAAATGATTTCACGGATGATAGTTTGTAAGAATGTTTCTTTGTTAATCCTTTATTTGTCTGAAAATGTCTGAATCACGGATTAAGCGGATTAAATGATTTCACGGATGATTGATTGTAAATTATTTCTTTGTGTAATCCTTTATTTGTCTGAAAATGTCTGAATCACAGATTAAGCGGTTTAAATGATTTCACGGATTATTGATTGTAAATTGTTTCTTTGTGTATTCTTTATTTGTCTGAAAATGTCTGAATCACGGATTAAGCGGATTAAATGATTTCACGGATTATTGATTGTAAATTATTTCTTTGTGTAATCCTTTATTTGTCTGAAAATGTCTGAATCACGGATTAAGCGGTTTAAATGATTTCACGGATTATTGATTGTAAATTGTTTCTTTGTGTATTCTTTATTTGTCTGAAAATGTCTGAATCACGGATTAAGCGGATTAAATGATTTCACGGATTATTGATTGTAAATTATTTCTTTGTGTAATCCTTTATTTGTCTGAAAATGTCTGAATCACAGATTAAGCGGATTAAATGATTTCACGGATTATTGATTGTAAATTATTTCTTTGTGTAATCCTTTATTTGTCTGAAAATGTCTGAATCACGGATTAAGCGGATTAAATGATTTCACGGAGGATTGATTGTAAATTGTTTCTTTGTGTATTCTTTATTTGTCTGATAATGTCTGAATCACGGATTAAGCGGATTAAATGATTTCACGGATTATTGATTGTAAATTATTTCTTTGTGTAATCCTTTATTTGTCTGAAAATGTCTGAATCACAGATTAAGTGGATTAAATGATTTCACGGATTATTGATTGTAAATTATTTCTTTGTGTATTCTTTATTTGTCTGAAAATGTCTGAATCACGGATTAAGCGGATTAAATGATTTCACGGATTATTGATTGCAAATTGTGTCTTTGTGTATTCTTTATTTGTCTGGAAATGTCTGAATCACGGATTATTCGGATTAAATGATTTCACGGATGATTTATTGTAAATTGTTTCTTTGTGTATTCTTTAACTAATATTTTCTTATGTATAAATTCTGTGTAATTCTTTATTTGTCTGAAAATGTCTGAATCACGGATTAAGTGGATTAAATGATTTCACGGATGATTGATTGTAAATTGTTTCTTTGTGTATTCTTTAACTAATATTTTCTTATGTATAAATTCTGTGTAATTCTTTATTTGTCTGAATCACAGATTAAGCGGATTAAATGATTTCACGGATGATTGATTGTAAATTGTTTCTTTGTGTATTCTTTATTTGTCTGAAAATGTCTGAATCACGGATTAAGCGGTTTAAATGATTTCACGGAGGATAGTTTGTAAGAATGTTTCTTTGTTAATCCTTTATTTGTCTGAAAATGTCTGAATCACGGATTAAGTGGATTAAATGATTTCACGGATGATTGATTGTAAATTGTTTCTTTGTGTATTCTTTAACTAATATTTTCTTATATATAAATTCTGTGTAATCCTTTAATCCGGGTAATCCGTGATTTAGAAAACTGCCATGTTCGAAAAATTAAACTGAAAATATTCCTTAATGTTTTCAATCTTGAAAGAAGAAATAAAATAAATATTCTATATTCATTAAGAAAAACTGACCGGCTTAAACAATTGACAGAAGCAAAGAAAACAAGAGATGAAACAATCCGCTGGAGTGAAAAAGGACTGGCATTGTATGATTTTACTCATTTAAGAATTCTGAGATTACAAACTAACTTCACTGATTAACCTTGATGCTGCATGCGAAATCTAAAATCAGTCTCATTTTTCTTTTAATTGTCGCACTCATCGGAACATTGCTTCGTTCGGCTTTTTTAATTACGATACCGTTTGAATTCCAAAACCTTGTACATGCTCACTCACACGTTGCATTTCAGGGCTGGGTTTATACTCTGATGATGCTTATACTGATTGATTCATATTTAGATAAATCTCAAATTAAGAAAAGGCGTTATCTGCTGCAGTTTAATCTGACTACCGTAGTGATAATCGGAATCTTGATAACCTTCTCAATGCAAGGATACGGCTTATATTCCATTATTTTTTTGACATTGTTCCAGTTACTTAATTATCTTTTTATATACAGCTTTTTCAGAGACACAAAACATTTTCTGAATGATAATGTGAAACCTGTTTCTCTGCTTTTCATCAAAACCGGACTCTGGCTGGGATTGTTGTCAACTCTCATGCCAATTGGTATAGGCATAATATCATCGAAGGGGCTTAATGGTTCGGAAATTTATAATGCGCTTGTATATACTTTTCTTCATCTTCAGTACAATGGATGGTTTCTCTTTGTTGCATTGGGATTATTCTATAAATTTCTTGAAAACAACAGTGGGTTTTATAAAAGAATTTATGCTGTCAGATTTTATTTTTTATTTACAATTTCAGTGATACCAGCAATATCGCTTTCAATGCTTGGAATGAGTTTTTCAAATTACATTCTTCTTCCGGCATATATTTCGGCAGCTTTACAGTTACTGGCATTATTTTATTTTCTAAAATCATTTTATGGCTGTCTCTTTGCGGTATTAAATAAAAAAAGCATCTGGTTCCGCATTCTCCTTATTACTTTCCTATTATCTTTTTTCCTAAAAGTCACTTTGCAATTCCTTTCTGTATTTCCTGTTTTTAAAGATTATGCATTCAATAATAAATCTATTGTCATTGCTTACATTCATTTAAGCATGATAGGCGTAATTTCGTTTCTGTTTTTGGCTATGATGATTGAACAGAAATGGTTAAACTTAAACAGATTTAATATGACCGGAAATATATTTTTGTTTTCAGGATTTATAAGTACTGAACTGTTACTCTTATTTATTGGTTTGACAATTTATTATAATCCTGCTGCGCTTTCTATTGGCAGCTTTTTCATGGCAATTGGTATTTTATGTTTAATTTTGAGCACGAAAAAAAATTCTAATAATTAATTTATTAAACTTTGTAAATTTTATTTCCGGTTAATTATTCCGGTTAAAGTTTACTGAATTTTAATACTAAATAATTTTTTTATATTTTTATAATGTATAATCTTTCTTATTTCAAAGAGAATGACAAGCATATACTTCTTCAGTTTTTGCATAAACATCCATTCGCTCTTCTAACGGGAAGTTTTAATGACGGAAGGCAGGTTGCGACACAAGTTCCTATGCTTGTTGAAGAAAATAACGAAGTTTTGATTTTACATGCACACATCATGAAGAATACGGATCATTACAAGGCGTTTCTTGAAAACCCTCAAGCGCTTGCTGTCTTTACAGGACCAAATGCTTATGTAAGTGCTTCGTGGTATTCAAATCCACATATAGGTTCGACATGGAATTACATGAGCGTTCACCTGAAAGGTAATATTCGCTTTAAGGAAGAAAATGAATTACGAGCCTTATTAAGAAAACTTACATTGAGATTTGAAAATGGAAATTCAGAATCTCCGACTTTCTATGACAATCTTCCCGATGAATTTATCAATAAAATGCTTCCGGCAATTGTCGCATTTGAAATTGAAGTAACCGAAATGGAAAATGTTTTCAAGCTCAGCCAAAACAGGGATGAAAAAAGTTACATAAACATCATTGCGCGGCTTGAAGAACTTGGAGGCGACAGCGCTTTGATTGCGGAAGAAATGAAAAAGCGGAAAGATAAATTATTCCCTCAAGGCGTGGAATGGGACGAAGGTAAATTTATATCTTAATTTAATTTTAAAAATTCAATCAGGAATAATTTTATATGAACAGCAGTAAATTAAAATTCAAAGACATTGACGGTTATCACGCTTTATTTCCAGTCCATATTCAAATAATTCTTGAGCAGCTGCGCAAAACAATTAAGAAAGTATCACCGAATATAACGGAAACAATAAGTTACGGCATGCCTGCATTCCGTCAGAATAAAGTTTTGGTTTACTATGCCGTTCACAAAGAGCATATCGGTTTTTATCCGACGCCGAATCCGATTAAATATTTTAAAAAAGATCTTGCGAAATACAATACTTCAAAAGGAGCAATACAATTTCCTCTTAACAAGCGCGTACCTTTGAATTTGATAAGCAGGATTGTGATGTTTCGTCTGAAAGAAGACAATAGTCAGATAAAAGTTAATACACTTGCGAAATCCAAATCATCGGTTAAAAGCGAAACTAAAATTTATAACAATAATCTCACAATAGGAGATAAAGCAATATGCAATAAACTTGCCGGAGAAATCAGCAAATATCTTTCGAATTCAGAAAATAAAATCTGGCACGGACATCCTGTGTGGTTTATTAACGGTAATCCCATTGTAGGATACAGCAAACAAAAGCCCGGTATCAGACTTATGTTCTGGAGCGGAAAAAGCTTTAACGAAGAGAAACTTGGAGTCAGAGGAGAGAAATTCAAAGACGCTTCGATATTTTACAATGATGAGTATGAAATAAATTCAGCAGAATTAAAACGCTGGCTTAAGAAATCAGAAAAAATCCAATGGGATTATAAAAACTTAATAAAACGAAAAGGCAAACTGGTAAAATTAAAGTAAGATGAAAATTTATAATAATATTTTAATGCACGAAATGTATTTGGTTGAATTTCATTGAATTGTTTTTTAAGAATCTATTTAATGTTCCTTAAAGAAGCTAATTAGTTAAAGATCAATAGCTGCGTGAATTCTCACGATATAAATCGTATCAATTGCCGGTGCAAATGAAGCAGACAGTGAAATTATTTATTCGGGAATTGCAATCGGGAATTACAACAGAGATTTTATTTTGATAGAGTCAAAGTTATTTTTTATGGAAATCTTGTCAATGATGTAAAAACCAAGCAGCATTAAGAAAGTTTTGATTTATCGAAGTCCATTTAAAATTCTCACAATGTTAAATAATTTTATGGGAAAATAATAATCGAAATGCGTAAATAAATATTTAAAATAATTTTATGATTAAAATAATTACCATTCTTCATGTATTAGGCGCAAGTGTATGGGTCGGCGGACACTTGATATTGTTATTGAGGTTTTTGCCTCAAGCGCTTAGGGAGAAAAATCCCGGGATTATTCTTGCTTTTGAAAAAAAGTATGAACCGATTGGCGTTCCCGCATTGCTTCTTCAGGTAATTACCGGAATCATACTCGGCTATCACTATCAGATAAGCCTGTTCAGTTTCAAAAATCAATTTGATATTACATTTAACTTAAAACTAATATTGCTTCTGATGACTATTTTATTTGGAGTTCATGCAAGATTTTTTTTAATTCCCAAACTGAACGAAAAAAATCTGAACAGTCTTGCGTATCATATTCTTGCAGTAACGTTATTGTCAATTGGATTTGTTTATCTTGGTATTTCATTTAGGACTGGATATTAAGAATTTATTTGATTCGTTCGTAAAAAAATTAAATCATAATATCTTAGATTGATTCTATTTATAACAAGCATATTCTTGTGGCTTTAACAGCGAATTTTAGTATTTTATTTTTTATAACAAACACAAACTGGATGGAAATTAGCGATAACATTCTTTTTATTTGAAATTAATTTTATTAAGTTGAAATCACACAAAAAATTACACCTGCGGTTTTAATTAGATGAGCAAATTTATTTTCAAGCTGTATGAGATTTTACCAAAAAACATAATAAACGGAATCGGTAAAAGTACTCTTCTAAAACCTTTGAGGGATAAATTTCTGCGTTCAGATAGCGGATTTAAATCAATGGAAGTGAGAGTAACTCGAGAATATTCGGGTTATCCGGTGGATTTTATTTTTAATGCCTCAATTAAGTCTGCTGAAAAGGCAAGTAACAAAGGCATTGAGAATACGTTGCTTAGAAATTCATTAAGCCTGCTTTCGCATAAAGTAAAAGACAACGATGCAGTTGTTTTTGACATCGGAGCTAACTTCGGTTATCTATCTCTTGTTTGGGCAAATACGATCTGCAAAAACGACGGTATGGTTTATAGCTTCGAGCCGAATCCTTCCGTTTATAGTTGTTTTAAAAAATCCATAAACT
This sequence comes from Ignavibacteria bacterium, assembly GCA_019187405.1. Taxonomy (GTDB): domain Bacteria; phylum Bacteroidota; class Ignavibacteria; order Tepidaquicellales; family Tepidaquicellaceae; genus JABAQZ01. The sequence continues at coordinate 25,909 of JABAQZ010000017.1, read as the reverse complement.
CCAACAATCTTCAGAATATCATCAGACATCATAATTATGCTGTCGGCAGAGCCAGCGGTCAAGCTGAATTTCAATTTGCTGGGACTTCATCAAACATCAGCCGGGAAAAAAACAACGGCATAAATCCAGTGGTAGAAATAATTTCAGTTGATGATTTTGTAAATGAAAATAAAATTAGCAGATGTGATTTGATAAAAATTGATGTTGACGGGATAGAATATGATATACTACAAGGTGCGGATAAAACTATCGACAAATATAAACCTGTCCTCATCATTGAAACTAACGAGGACAGAAAAATTTTTGATTTCGTCTTTAACAAAAATTACGAAATATTTGACATGAAGCTGAATAAAGTCAGTCCGAAAGATGAAATACCTTCAAATATTTTTTGTGTGAGCAAAGTTTAAAAAACTTATCGTTGTTGCATTTTAAAATTAAATGCACCTTAGCATTCAAAGTTTAGCGACTGCTTTAAAATTGGAAGAATTGTTATCTGTTTAAGCTGCATCGGTTACGTCAACCAACATTTTGCATTTTAGATCAGTGTCTTCCGTCAACAATAAGATAATCTGCATCTATATTATTAATTATACCTGCAGTATTTTTTCGCGCAATTATTTCTCCAGTATTATCTAAATCCGGTCTGATGGTTATTGTATTGGAAGACTGTTACTGCTATTTAAACTCAAATCAATCGTAAATACATCAGATGTTTCGTCGTATGTTGCAAGTATTTCGATAATGTATGCCTGAGTAACAATTGAAGGTATTGCATTGTCTGCTTCTTCAATACCAGCATAAGCGATTATTAATGTTCTGCACCGTCCTGCAGTTCCACTGAATTTGCCAGTGCAAAATCCTTTCCTGTCGAAGTTGTAAAAACAACGGAATCGAAGAACAATGGTACAATGCAAAATGTTTTCAATCTTTAAGTATTATTTGATTTAATGTAATATTATAAAGATAAACCATACATTAAACCTTTTCAAAACCTTTATATTATAAATTTGAAAAAAGAAATTTTTCAATTTATTAATACAGTTAATCATAAAAATAAAACTAAATTCTGATTTGCAATAATTATCACATAGTTTCAAAGTATAAAGATTTAAAAAACTCAGTGCTGCTCAGAGTAAAACTGTTACGAAGCATTCTAAGTAACAAAAAAACAGTCCTCCGCTTTTTAGAAAATTTTACTTAAACTGTGTTATTAATTCATCACAGAGATATAAAAAGTTTAAGCCTTAATAACGAAAAATATAAATCATCAATTATTTCTCTCTGAATGCTTTGAGTTTTTTGCAGCGCTTGCTTATAAATATAAAGCCTGACTGAATCGAGGATGTGAATTAATCAAAACAATTATTTTTCTGAAAAACCGTGATCAATTAAATTCAGCAATTATTTTGATTTCAAGGCTTTTTGAGGTTCCGGTACTTTATGATGAATGCCTCCGGCAAGCGGATCGTTAAATGTTGTTGGAATTCTTCCTGATTTAGTTCTGTCTTTCCAGGATTCAATTTTTTTTCCGTCATCTTTTCTCACCATTGTAATACAGTTTTCAACGGGACAAACAAGAGAGCACAAATTACAACCGACACAATTTTCTTCAATTATAAATGGTACACGGGTTCCATTTTGTCCGACTCCAATTGCCTGATGCGCTCCGTCTTCACAGGCTATATAACAAAGCTGGCAACCGATGCATTTGTCTTTATTGATTTCAGCAATGATCTTGTAATCAAGATTCAGGTTTTCCCAGTTGGTTACATTTGGTAAAGCCCTGCCTGTCATATCACTGACCGATTTAAAACCTTTGCTTGTCATATACGATTCAAATCCTGGAATAATCTCTCTTATGATTCCAAAACCGTAATGCATAACTGCCGTGCAAACCTGAACCGTAGCTGCTCCAAGTAAAATATATTCTACCGCATCTCTCCAGTTTTCTATACCGCCGATTCCGGAAACAGGAAGACTGACTTCCGGATGCTGGGCGCAGTTTTTTACCATGTTAAGCGCAATAGGTTTAACTGCAGGTCCGCAGTATCCTCCGTTTGTGCTGTTCCCGTCAACAACTGGATAAGGTACGAAATTATCGAGATCAACTCCTACAATGCTTTGAATAGTATTTATGAGAGATATTGCATCTGCTCCTCCTTGTTTTGCGGCAATGGCTGGCTCGGTTATATCACTTATATTTGGAGTAAGTTTTACTATTACGGGCTTTGTGGCAACTTCTTTTACCCAGCCGACGATTATTTTAAGGACTTCAGGTTCCTGTCCGACAGCAGAGCCCATTCCTCTCTCGCACATTCCGTGCGGACATCCGAAGTTAAGTTCATGTCCATCGGCGCCTGCATTCTCTGCATCTTTCACTATCTGATGCCATTCTTTTCTTGACTCCACCATCAGAGACGTTATTACCGCATGTTCAGGAAAATATTTTTTTACTTCTTCAATTTCTTTGAGATTATCTTTAAGCGGACGGTCAGTGATTAATTCGATATTGTTGAATCCAATCATGCGGCTGTCTCTGTAATTGACGCTGCCATATCTGCTGGAAACATTAACAATCGGAACGCCGAGAGTTTTCCAAACAGCGCCGCCCCAGCCGGCTTCAAAAGCTTTCATCACCTGATAACCGGAATTCGTTGGAGGCGCTGATGCGAGCCAGAATGGATTAGGTGATTTTATCCCAGCAAAGTTTACTGATAAGTCAGGCATAATTTTTCTCCTTTATTAATTCAGCTGAAACCGGATTCACGCCGTCAGCTTCTTTTAAAATTACATTGCATATTTTATTCTCAAGTTCCTCATTCGATTCTGCTTTGACTCTTATGTAATTTGATGTGTATCCTTCGGCAAATCCGTTTTTGTTTTTTGCTTCAAACAAAACTTCCTGTCTGCTTCCGATATGCTTTGAATAAAAATCAAATCTCCTGCTGTCAGAAAACCTGCGAAGAATCTCTGTCCTGTTTCTCCTTTCTCTCACATCCACTCTTCCCATCAACTTTAATGCCTCTGTATCTCTTCTCTCAGAAAAAGTAAATACATGCAAATAACTGATGTTAAGTGAATTCAGAAAATCAAGAGTATTCCTGAATTGCTTTTCAGTTTCACCAGGAAAACCCGTTATCACATCCACTCCGATTCCGACGGAAGGAATTTCATCATTAAGTCTATCGATTAAATCAAAATAATAATCGGGATTATATCTTCGCTTCATTAATTTCAGAATGTCGCCGTCGCCGCTTTGAAGAGGTATATGAAAGTGTTTGCAGAATTTCTCCGAAGATTTTGCAAATGAAATAATTTCATCAGAAAGCAGATTCGGCTCGATTGAACTAATGCGTATACGCTCGATTTCAAGTTTGCCAAGTTCATACAGTACATCAATAAGCTTTAAGATTTTGCTTCCGTTTTTGAAATTGTAATCACCAGTATTGACTCCGGTAAGAATGATTTCCTTATATCCCGAATCAATAATTTTCTTTGCATTTAAAATTACATTTTTCAGATCAAGACTTCTTGATTTTCCGCGTGCAAAAGGAATTGTGCAGAAAGTGCATTTGTAATCACAACCGTCCTGAATCTTCAGAAATGCTCTGGTTCGCGAATCGGTATCAGCCGAAAATGCTTCACCAAAGCCGGTTGCATTTTCCACCGGAGACCTGAATATACATGAGAGTTCTTTCTTCTGAAAATTATCGATGTAATCAAACAGCTTCATTTTCTCGGATATGCCGAGTACAAGATCAACGCCTTCGATTTGAGCAATTTCATCCGGCTGAAGCTGCGCATAACATCCTGTTACAATGACATAGGTATCGGGTTTATTTCTTAAAATGCTTCTTACAATTTGTCTGCATTCTTTGTCGGCATTTTCTGTTACGGAGCATGTATTAAGCACGAAAATGTCCGAAGGTTCTCCGTAATTTTTCAGAATGAAACCTTTTGAATCAAAATCTTTTGCTATCGTCGAAGTTTCACTGTAATTAAGCTTACAGCCTAGGGTATGCAGTGATACGCTTTTCATTGAGATTAATTTACAAATTTATATGCCGAATTAGTATGAGAAAAATACTTACATACCGGACAGAGTCAATACGATTTTCCTTCTGCCGCCGTTGTTTCTGTGCTCGCAAAGATAAACCCCCTGCCATGTTCCGAGATTCAGGCTTCCATTTTTTACGGGAATGTTTAAGCTGCATCCAAGCAGTGAAGATTTTATGTGTGACGTCATGTCATCAGGACCTTCTGCAGTATGCAGATAGTGTCCTGCATTTTCCGGAACGGCTGTGTTAAAATGCGTTTCAAAATCCTCTCTTACATCTGGATCTGCATTTTCATTTATTGTAAGTGAAGCTGAAGTATGTTTATAAAGACATTGAGCATGCCGGTATTAATTGCCGAAATTTCCGGCAGATTGCTTAAGATTTCATTTGTAATTATATGAAATCCTCTTTTTCTTTGATTTAGATAAAATTCTTTTTGATAAATCTGCATTTATGTACTGAAATTTTTCTGTTTAATTTTCTTATATTTGACTGAAAATAAAACAATCATAAATGTTTATAAAGGAAATTTTTCTTTATACTTCCGATCCGGAAAGTTTAAAAAAATTTTACATCGATAAGCTCGGATTTAACTTGATAAACTTCAGCCGTGAAGAGTTGTCTTTTGAAGCAGGCGAATCAATTGTCAGGTTTATTCAAATTCGTGATTCGGTTAAACCATTTTATCACTTTGCATTCAACATACCTTCGAATATATTTTTGGAAGCTAAAGAATGGATTAAGTCAAAAGACATAATGCTTATACCTTTAAACGGCGAGGATGAATTTAATTTTATTTCATGGAATGCCCATTCTTTTTATTTTTATGATGCTGCCGGAAACATTGTCGAATTTATAGCAAGACATAATTTAAGAAATGATACTTTTAAGAAATTCGATATTGAAAGCATTATAAATGTAAGTGAAATCGGACTTCCGGTTAAAGATGTCGGCAATACATTCCAACTGTTGAATGAAAAATTGAGCATACCTCATTTCAGCGGAGACATGAAAACATTTGAAGCAGCCGGTAATGAGGATGGATTGTTAATTATTGTAAACGAAGGACGAAAATGGTTTCCGGATTGTCAGGAGGCGGAGATATTTCAATTGAAAATAATATTAAACACTGGTGCCGTCATGAATTTACCGTTAGAAGATGGAAAATACATAATTTCATCAGCTTAATCTGAATTTTTAATTTTACAATGACTACATTTAATCTGCTTTAAATCTCTGCTTAAAAATCTGACAATAGTCACTAAACTTTTTTATCTTTTAAACTAAAATTAAAAAAAAGCCGAACTCATTCGGCAAATATCAATTGCTGATTTATGCTCAGTCTCTTTTTATAAAGATATTTCATCTGTTCAATTGATTTAAAATAATACATCAATAAATAATTTACATTACTGTATCATTAATGCATCTTTGAAAATTGATGGGTTTGCTGTATTTGATACAAGTGTTTATGATAAATCATAAATTACAACGTTACCGCAATAATGTCATTAACGTAAAGAGGAATTTCATCAATTGACATACAATCTTCCGGCAGCAGAAGAATGGCATTACCCGCAAAAGTCAAAGGAGAATTTTGAAATTTAACATCATGAGCAAAAGATGAAGAATGAAAAATTTCTTTCAACAGTTTGGCAGATCTTTTTTCGGCAATCATTCTTAAATTCAGAAGCGTCCCGTAAAGTAATTCAACATCAAAGTAAATATTTGAAGTATAAATTTTATCTTCAAATTCGACAGAGCAATATGAATAAATTGAATTATATGAATCATATCTGATATTTCCAATTTTCAAATTATCAAATTTAATTATTGCATCTTCCGGATAATTATCAAGGAAATACAATCCAAGGTCGTCATTGTATAAAAATTTAAAAGGATCTTTAATACTTGATGCAGGACCGAGACGAAGAACTTTGTTTGATTCTTCTTTTTTTTGCTTTTTCATTTTTAGTTTATTTTAGTTTATAAAAAAATGTTTTGACACTTATAATATTAACTATTTTCGAGGACTTAGGAGTTGAGAATCATTTTTGTAAAAAAATGAATAAGAATTTTAATGGAAAAGTTACTTATAACGCTTTCATCCGGACCGTGTTATCGAATTTAATACTGCTATAAGATTAATGGAAGTTAAAATAGGTGATAAAAATCATAAGAAATAGTGTTAAAAACATAATTGCTGCAGTTTAAACTGTCTTGATAAAGCAAATGCATTATATTAATTTTGAATGTAAAAACGAACATTTCATAACATTTTAAATTACATTAATGCCTGAAGATTACAAAGAACCAGCCCCTTACAGAAAAGGAGAAGCAAATCCTTTTGAATCAATGATGATAAGGTTTGACAAAGCCTGCGAATTATACAATTTAGACGAAGGACTTTACAACTATCTTGCAAATCCTGTCAAACAAGTTATAGTTTCCATTCCGGTAACAATGGACAACGGAAAGCTTGAAGTATTTGAAGGATACAGAGTAATTCACGATAACATTCTCGGACCTTCAAAAGGCGGAATTCGTTATGCACCTGATGTGGATATTGAAGAAGTAAAAGCTCTTGCTTCGTGGATGTCATGGAAATGCGCAATTGCAAACATTCCGTTCGGCGGAGCTAAAGGTGCAGTAAAATGCGATCCGTCAAAACTTTCTATGAGAGAGCTTGAACTCATAACCAGAAGATACACCGTAAATCTGCTCGAAATATTCGGACCGGATTCGGACATACCTGCTCCGGATATGAATACGAATGAACAGATTATGGCATGGATAATGGATACTTACAGTATGCATAAAAAAGAAACAGTTACAGGTGTCGTTACCGGCAAACCTATAATTATCGGCGGCTCGAGAGGCAGAAGAGAAGCAACCGGCAGAGGCGTTATGATTGCCACTATGGCTTCATTAAAAAGAGAAAACATTGATCCTTCGACAACTACCTGTGTTGTTCAGGGATTTGGAAATGTCGGCTCTGTCAGCGCGCAACTGTTAAACGAAAAAGGCGTGAAGATAATTGCCATAAGCGATATTTCAGGCGGATATCATGACCCGAAAGGCATAGACATTAAAAAAGCTATAGAATATTGCGCTAAGAATAAGACTCTTGAAGGAGGAAATTTTGGTACACCTGTTACAAATGATGAACTGCTTCAGCTGAAATGTGACATACTTGTTCCAGCAGCAAAAGAAGATCAGATTACCGGCGCTAATGCAGATAAGATCAAGGCTAAGTTGATAGTAGAAGGTGCAAACGGACCGATTTCTGCCGATGCAGATGAGATTATATGGAATAACGGTATAAGAGTTATTCCAGACATTCTTGCAAATTCCGGCGGTGTTATTGTTTCTTATCTTGAATGGGTTCAAGACAGAATCGGCTACTTCTGGGATGAAGACGACGTAAACAGCAGACTTAACAGAATGATGACTGAAGCGTTTGAGCAGGTATATATTACTGCACAGAAGTATAATACAACATTCAGACTCGGAGCATACATACATGCTATCGATAAGGTTTCCAGAGTATTGAAGCTCAGAGGAATTTACGGATAGTAATGAATTTAAAATACCTCTTATGTATTTTGATCTTTACGATACTAAGAGGTATTGTATTTTCACAGGATAAAGATGTTTCAAATCTTTATTTAATAGACAAGCTTATTGATGAGAGTCTCGTTCCGCTTGAGAACGTGCTTGAGATAAGAGGAAAAGATGTATTGTATAATCTGATATTAAATGCCGATAACATTCAGCAGACATATTTTTCCGAAAGCATAAAAAAAAAGTTTCCTGATTTCGGATTTCTTACTAATCTTAAAGAAAATGTAGCAACGGAAAAGAAAATTGTTAACGTTTTCATAAAGAATCCTGAAATCAAAGTAAGATATACCGGAACTCATACAGATAATTTTCTCGGATCAAAGATAGTAGAAAGAGTTGTTTCCGTTAAGTATGAAATTAAATTACTGAACTCTGATGATTCATCAGTTGTTTATTCTGATAAATTCAGCAAAAAAATTAAAAGCAATTTTAACATAAATAACATCGCAATGGTGGAAGATGAAAGATTCCCATTTACAAAATCCGTCATTCCAGATGAAGATACCTTAAACAAATTAATTCTGCCTGCAGTTGTAATATTAGCTTCAGCAGCGGCGGTAATTTTGTTTTTTACGATTAGAAGTAAATAATTTTTCTAACAGATTACTAAATATTGAGTTTATATAAAAAATCGGTAAAGTATGTTTTAGTTATTGCCATGATGCTGATGACGGTTATTTTTCTTCAGTCATGCAGCTCTTCCGGAGGCAGTGACATTAAGACTGAAAATCCGGAAAGCGCTTACCTTATAGCGAAATCAAGATATGACAAGAAAGAATATTATGATGCAATAGAAGATTTTAATCTTATCAAATTGAAATTTTCAGGAAGTAGCATAATTGACAAGGCGGTTTATTATCTCGGAATGAGTTACTATAAACAGGAAGAATACATACTGGCGATTTATGAATTTGAAACAATGGTTAAAAATTATCCCACCAGCAGTTTTTCGGAAGACTCCAGATACATGCTTGCTATGTGCTATTTCAGACTTTCTCCAGAATATTATCTCGACCAAACATACACCGGATATGCATTAAGAGAATTTCAGAATTTTATAGACCTCTATCCTTCAAGTAAATACAAGACTGATTCCGAAAAAAGGATGAAAGAGCTTAAAAACAAACTCGCTTACAAAACTCTGATGAATGCAGAGATGTATTTTAATCTGGGAAATTATAAATCAGCAATTGTTTATTACAATAATCTCCTTGAAAATTATTTTGAGACAGATTATGCCGATGATGCATTATATGGAAAAATCCAAGCTCTTGTTAAGAAAAAAAATTACGATGAAGCAAGAAAAGAGATTGAAAGATTTGAAAAAAGATTCCCCGGGAGCAATCTCAAAGGGAAAGTATTTTCTTTAAAATCAAATTTACAAGAATGACAGAAATAAAAAAGACAGTCAAACATTCGCAGATCGAGATGGTTGAGCTTGTGCTTCCAAATGATACAAACATTCTCGGTAATCTGCTCGGCGGCAGGCTGATGCACTGGATTGATATTGCGGCGGCCCTTGCAGCATCAAGACATAGTAATACGGTTGCGGTTACTGCTGCCGTTGACAATCTTGTATTTCATAAACCCATTCATCTTGGAAATATCGTACGTCTGAAAGCATCGGTTAACAGAGCATTTAACACATCCATGGAGGTAGGTGTCAGAGTTGAAATCGAAGATATATATTCCGATAACAGAACTCATTCAAACAGTGCTTATCTTACATTTGTAAGCGTTGATGCTGCATCCAAGAAAACAATCAAAGTTCCCGAAATCATACCAGAATCTCCGGAAGAGATAAGAAGATTCAATCAAGCGCTGAAAAGAAGAGAGCAGAGATTATCCGCAAAACACGGTATAATTCAGGAATGAATGCATGGATAATCCATAATGGAAAAAATCGAAATTAAATGCGAAGGACTTTCCAAGTCTTACAACCGGAAAATTATTTTTAAAAACTTGAGCTTTTCAGTTTCATCCGGCGATTCACTTTCGGTAACTGGAAAAAACGGATCCGGGAAATCAACTCTTATTAAAATTCTTGCAAATCTTATTCAGCCAAATTCCGGCAACATCAGCATAAAAGCAGATGAGAATATAATTCAACCGGAAAACCGGTATCTTAAAACCGGATTGCTTTCACCTTATCTGAATTTATATGATGAACTTACGGGTTTAGAGAATCTTGAATTTTATTTTCTGCTTAAAACAAAAACTGAAAAGAATGTCAAAGAAAAAGTAAAATTATTTCTTGAAAAAACCGGACTATATGAAAGAAGAAACGACTTGCTTAAAAACTATTCATCCGGCATGAAGCAGAGATTGAAACTGGCTTTTTCAATTATGAATGAGCCTGCGATTCTGCTTCTGGATGAACCTAGATCAAATCTTGATAAAGCAGGAATTCAGATTGTAGAGGAAATCGCAAATGAACAAAAAAGCAAGGGGATTCTCATTATTGCAACTAATGACGAGGATGACAAACTGTTATGCTGTGAAACTTTAAACATAGAGGATTACAAATGACTGCTGAAATTTTACGTGCGGCATTTTTAATTTTTAAAAAAGATCTTCGTTCGGAATTAAGGACGAGATACGTCATTAATTCACTTCTTATGTTTGTCCTTGTTACGATATCAATCATTAAATTTTCTCTTGGTGACGAAAAAACCGGAGATGAAATACTCACGGGGTTATTATGGATTGTGGTGTTCTTTACATCATCAAACGGACTTGCAAGAACTTTTGTCAAAGAAGAAGAAAAGGAAACTTCGGTTGCATTAAAACTCTCAACAATGCCTGCGGCGGTAATATTTGGAAAATTGTTCTTTAATTTATTGCTGACATTCATACTGAATTGTTTTATACTGATTTTATTTATTCTAATTACGGATTACAGAGTAATCAACATTTCGGGATTTCTGATTACTTTTTTTCTGGGAAACCTTGGGCTTGTATCAGCCTCAACGATCATTGCAGCAATAATATCAAAAGCAAACTCTAAAGGTACACTATATCCTGTGCTTACTTTTCCGGTTCTTCTGCCGCTTTTAATGACTGTAATAAATGCAACCAAACTTGCAAGTCTTGGTGTTGATACCGAAAAACTCGGCGGCGAGATCCAGATACTGATTTCTTATACTGTAGTAGTTACTATTTCAGCTTTATTTCTTTTTAGATTTGTATGGGAAGATTAATTATTTATATTGTTAATAAAATGTATAATAAATTTCTTGAACATTTTTCTGATTAATTTTAATTTCTATATAATAATTTAATACAATAATGAAAATAATAATAATTTTTTTATTCATTACTGCTTTTATTTCCGGTTGCGACAGAATGCAGGAGAAACAAACTGTCGAAAAAGAAAAAGCTCCGGTGAAAGATCCTCACTCCGGCATGCAGGGCATGGATACAAAATCAGAATCAAACTCTTCAGGTAAATCCGACGAAAAAGCAGAGGAGTTTATTAAGCTTGCGGATGAATCTTATGAAAAATACAAAGGCGATAATTCTGAAAGTAATAAAAAGGAAATGGTAAAAAACTGCATGGCGGCGGGAAACTATCTGATGTTTGAAGCTTCGTTACCGGCAAAAGAAAAATACAGACCTGCTCTTAAGTATTACAGGAAAGTACTTGAAGCCGATCCAAAAAACAACGAAGCATTAACAAACAAAAAACAGATCGAAGATATTTATGAACAGATGGGGATGCCGATACCTCAGTAAATGTTTATTTAAAATACTTTGATCTACTAATTGAGTAAAACTTTTCACATTAATCTAATTGAACAAAGCTTTTAAAATACTGGTATTCATATTAATAACTTTTGTGATCATAGCTGGAATAATACTCCCTATTCCAAACATTCCAGCACTCGGCGATAAGGCAAGGGTTTTGTACTTTCACGTTCCAATGTCATGGATTTCTGTACTTGCATTTTTTATGTCAATGTGGTATTCAATCCGTTATTTAAAAACTAAGTCAATCGATTACGACATTAAGTCATTTTCATCAGCACAGCTCGGATTTTTATTCTGCATACTGGCAACGGCAACAGGTTCGCTCTGGGCAAAGTTTAATTGGGGTTCTTTCTGGAATTGGGATCCGAGACAGACTTCAATATTTGTGCTGCTGATGATTTATGGAGCATACTTTGCATTAAGATCAGCCATCGATACTCCTGAACAAAAAGCCAAGCTCTCATCAGTGTATTCCATAATAGCAGCGGTTACGGTTCCATTTTTTGTATTTATAATGCCGAGAATAGTGGAAAGTCTTCACCCCGATCCAATAATAAACACACAGGGAAAGATTAATATGGACAGAAACATGTTAATTGTATTTTTGACTTCTCTGGCAGGATTTACTTTATTATTTTTGTGGGTGTTAAACATTAAAGTAAGGCAGGAAAAATTATTCATAAAAAAGCAGGGAGTATAAATTTAAATGAGTTCTTTGTATGATTTTCTTGAAACAAATTCCATGTATGTCGTGCTGTTTATCGTTCTTATTATTTGGATAGGAATATTCGGTTATATGTGGAAGATTGACAGGAAACTAAATAAACTTGAAGAAGATTATAAATAATAGCATGTCTAAAAAAGCAAAAACAATCACGGGAATAATTATTATAGTTGCATTCTTATTGATCGGTGTCATGTCATTCATAGACAGCAAGATCGAATATGTAAACTTTACCGAAGCCAAAGAAAGAATGAGGACTGTAGAAGTAAAAGGGCACTGGATTAAAGATAAAGAGTCACGCTTCGATCCGGAAACAAATACTTTTACTTTTTATATGAAGGATGATTCTTCAAATGAAGTAAAAGTTGTACTTGACGGAGCTAAACCAAACAATTTCGATGTTGCTGAAGCCGTAGTTGCCAAAGGTAAAATGAAAGACGGATATTTTCATGCAAAGGAAGTGCTAACCAAATGCCCTTCGAAATATGAAGCAGACGGCAAGGAAGTTATGCAAACAAAACAAAATTAATCATGTTTGGAAAATTACTAATATATCTATTTTTTGCAACGGGATTAACATCCTGCATTATGTATTTCCTTTCTCATCTGGGAAAAGAAAAATTTTTGAAGCCAGCCAGATTCTTTTTTCATGCAACAGCAATTGCAGTATTGTCAACCGCTGCATATTTCATGTATCTGATACTGACTCATCAGTTCCAGTTTGCATACATCTGGGAACAAAGCAACACTGAGCTTCAGCTTCCTCTGCTAATGTCCACTTTTTATTCGGGACAGGAAGGAAGTTTTCTATTATGGACAACTATGACCGCCATTATCGGAATTTTTCTTTTGAATTATGTATCGAAAGGCGACAGACTCGAGCCGCAGGTAATGTCTATTTTTACTCTTATACTGACTTTCCTTGGATTAATATTAATTCTAAAATCTCCTTTTCTTTATCTATGGGAAAAATTTCCCGGTGAAGTGGAAGCAGGATTTATACCCCCGGATGGAAGAGGATTGAATCCACTTTTACAGAACTTCTGGATTGTAATTCATCCTCCCACTTTGTTTTTGGGATTTTCATCTCTTGCCGCACCTTTCTGTTTTGCTGTTGGTACTTTAATGAAAAACAGATACGATGACTGGATAAAATTTTCAATGCCGTGGCTTTTATTTTCAGCGATGGTATTGGGACTCGGCATAATGTTAGGCGGTTACTGGGCGTATGGAGTGCTTGGATGGGGCGGTTACTGGGCATGGGATCCAGTGGAAAATTCATCTTTCATTCCATGGCTTGTAATAGTCGCTGCAATTCACACCATGATAGCTCAAAAAAGAACAGGCGGTTATAAGAAAACAAATATTATTCTTTGCATATTTTCATATTTGCTCGTGCTTTATTCAACTTTCCTGACCAGAAGCGGAATTCTTGGCGACTCTTCAGTACATTCATTCGTTGACCCCGGTTATGAAGTTTATCTTGCTTTAATTGTTTTCATTTCGCTTTTCACTTTGATATCCATTGCTGCTTTATTCTACAGGTTTAAAGAATTAAAAGCTCTGAATTCAGAACCCAATAAACTTGTTTCGAGAGAATCCACTCTTTTTATCGGATCAATAACCTTGTGTGCAGCGGCATTTGTAATACTTGCCGGTACAAGCTGGCCGATTTTGCAGAAAGGAACTATTGACGCCAGTTTTTACAATAAAATGAATTTGCCAATTGCAATATTAATTGCAATTATCAACGGCATGAGTCTTCTGCTGAAATGGAAAAGCAACAATGATAAAATGTTTTTTAAAAAGCTGCTCTTTCCTTTATTGCTTGCATTTATTGTAACTCTTGCACTTGTTTACATTGGTGTTCAGGACTTTCTCATTGCGCTTTTTGCAATGGCTTCTTTATTCGCGTTTTTTGTAAATGCAGAACTTGTTATAAGTACTTTCAAGAAAAATAAAACAGCTGCAGGAGCATATATCGCTCATATTGGGCTTGCTCTGATTTTTCTTGGAATTATTGCTTCTTCCAAATACAGCGAGGAAGAAAATCTTTCGCTTGAATTAAACAGACCTGTGAATGCTTTCGGTTATACATTGACTTATATAGGAGCAACGCCGTTTGAGGATCCTAATAATAAGACTGATACGAAATATCATTTCAACGTAAAGATTGAAAAAGACAACAAGGAAATGGTGCTTCAGCCGGTCATGTATTACAGCGAATATTCAAAAGGAGTCATGAAGAATCCCGACATAGCAAACTTTGCAACCAAGGATCTTTATCTTTCTCCAATGGGACTGGTCGAACCGGAATTTTTTTCCAAAGATGAAATGATAGAATTAAAAAAGGGCGAAGAGAAATCTCTCGGAGACTTGTCTATTCAGTTTAATGATTTTGATTTTGGAGATATCGACATGGGAGGACATGAAATTCAGTCCGGAAATTATACCATTGGTGCAATCATAAAAGTAAAAGACAGCAAATACACGGAAACTATTGCACCGAAAATAAAATACACGGACGGAAATCCCGAATATCTTACTGCCAAGATAAGCGGCAACGATACTTATAATTTTTATTTCGTGAAAATGCAGGTAAAAGGAGAAGCCGAAGGCGGAACAACAGCTACATTTGCGGTCGTTAATACAAAAACTTCACCATTAAAAAATAAAGCCGAAGAGACATTGGTGCTTACGGCTTCAGTCAAACCGTTTATCAATATTTTATGGACCGGTACTGTAGTACTCGTTATTGGTTTTTTTATATCTATAATCAAAAGAAGAAAAGAGCTTAAATAAATATTCGGTTAAAGTTTATTGTCAGTACTCTCTTTCACCGACAAAATTCACAAATTCCATAAGAGAATTTTTTACATCGCTTGTTTTAAAGTCTTTTATATTATTTCTTGCTTTATCGCAAAACTCTTTTACCTTATCAAAAGTATAATCTACGCCTCCGTGCCTGACAACAAATTCATATACTTCATTAAATTTTTTTGTCCTGTCGCTTTTAATAAGCTTCATTATCTCACTTGATTTCTTTTTCGGAGCATTGCGGAGAGCGACAATAAGTGGCAGTGTAAATTTTTTTTCTTTAAGATCATTTCCTTTGGCTTTACCGAGAAGTTTGTTTCTTCCGGTATAATCCAGTACGTCATCTCTTAACTGAAAGGAAATCCCGATGTTTTCGCCAAAAGCTCCCAATTTATCGACAAGTGATTTATCCGGAGTTGCGCTTAATGCTCCGAGTTTACAGCAGGTTTTCATGAGCGACGCCGTCTTATCAGATATTATTTTAAAATAAATCTCTTCGGTTGCGTCAAAATTTCTTGCTCTTTGAATCTGAAGAAGTTCGCCTTCGCTCATTCTTCTCACCGCTTCAGAAGTAATCTGAAGAAAATCATATTCATTGTTTTCAAGTGAATGTAAAAGACCTTTTGATAAAAGATAATCTCCGATTAGGACAGCCGCCTTATTTTTCCACACTGCATTTATGGATGCAAGACCTCTTCTTGTTTTTGCTTCATCCACTACATCGTCGTGAATGAGAGTTGCAGTGTGAAGAAGTTCAACAAGGTTTGCCGCAGTATAAGTCCTGTCGTTTATTCCTCCACAAAGTTTAGCTGCTAAGAGAACGAGAATCGGACGGATTTTTTTACCCTTTTGACGAAGGATGTATCTTGTAATTATGTCAATAAGCGCTACTTTGGATTTTAGAACTTCCGAAAATTTCTTTTCAAAAATTTTCAGTTCTTCCGAAACCGGCTCTGATATGTTTTTTAAATTCAAATTCCGATGCTATAAATTCTGTTCAGATTTCTTTTGTGATAGTTTGCAAATAAAAATACTAATTTCATATAATATAAACAGCGGACCTGCAAGCAGTAGCTGGCTGGTAATGTCAGGACTCGGCGTTAGTATACCGGCCGCAAGCAAAATCAAAATGACAGCATGCTTTCTGTGTTTTCTCATAAACTCCGGTTTCAGAATTCCGATTTTTGACAGAAAGAATGTAACCATCGGCAGTTCAAATACCAGTCCGGCTGCAAGCATGGCTGAAATTATGAAACTGAAGTATTCATTAATTGCAATAATATTTTCCACGGATGAAGAACCAAATGTCGCAAAAAATGAAAGTGCAGTTGGCAATAAAACAAAATATGAAAACACAATTCCCGATATGAAGCACAATGAAGAGAAAATTACAACTGATGATATATATTTTCTTTCATTTGGTTTTAATGCAGGCTCTATAAATTTCCACAACTGATACAACAGATTCGGAAGACTGATAAGCACTCCTCCAAAGAATAACACTTCCATGTATAAAGTAAACTGACCGAATGGTTTGATATTTTGAAGTTTTAAAGGAGGAATTGTGTTAGTCGCCGGGCGGAGCAAAATATCATCCATTATAAAATTTATGAAGATACCGGCAATAACAGCGCCTGCAAGAATTCCCAATACTGATTTGATTATTCTCCATCTGAGTTCTTCAAGATGTTCAAGAAAAGACATTTCACTTTCATCATGATCCTGCTCGTTATTTATCCCTTCCTTCTCGTCCATTGAAAATTCAACAAAGATTCTGTATTAACTGAAAATTAAATCGTCGTACAATTTAAATCCTGATGTGATTCTTTTTACTTCTTCGCTAACTTCTTTTTTCTTCTTCTCATCCTTATGATTCATTATGACTGTATTTATAAGATCTGCTATAAGTTCCATCTCTTTTTCCTTCATTCCTCTGGTAGTCAGAGCCGGAGTGCCGATTCTAATTCCGCTTGTAATAAGAGGACTCTTATCATCAAAGGGAACAGCATTTTTATTACAGGTAATTCCTGTCTCATCGAGAGCTTCCTGCGCGGCTTTGCCTGAAATATTTTTATTTCTAAGATCTATCAGCATTAAATGATTATCCGTTCCTCCTGAAATAACTTTATAATCAAAAGACATCAGCTTAGCTGCAAGCGTCTGTGCATTCTTAATTATTTGTTTTGAGTAATCAAGAAATTTGTCATCGAGCGCTTCTTTAAATGCAACCGCTTTTGCAGCTATTACATGCATGAGCGGTCCGCCTTGTATTCCGGGCATAACTTTGGAATCAATCAGTTCACTCATCATTTTAACTCTGCCTGATTTCGGAGCTTTTAATCCAAAAGGATTTTCAAAATCTTTACCGATTAATATCATGCCGCCTCTCGGTCCTCTTAAAGTTTTATGTGTAGTGGAAGTAATGATATGGCAATGCGGCACGGGGTCATTGAGAAGCTTCTTTGCAATGAGTCCTGCGGGATGAGCAATATCGGCAAAAAGAAAAGCTCCAACTTTATCGGCAATTTCTCTGAATTTTTTATAGTCTATATTTCTTGAATAAGCGCTTGCGCCTACTGTTATCATTTTAGGTTTTTCTTTGATTACAACTTGCTCGATCATGTTGTAATCAAGTACTTCCGTTTCAGGATTAATTCCGTATTGAGTAAAATTATAAAGCTGTCCCGAAAAATTAACGGGAGAGCCGTGAGTAAGATGCCCTCCGTGTGATAGGTCCATTCCCATTACCTTGTCACCCGGATTTACAAGCGTAAAATAAACCGCCATGTTTGCCTGGCTGCCAGAGTGCGGCTGAACGTTTGCATACTCTGCTCCGAATAACTGCTTTACTCTGTCTCTTGCCAGATCTTCTGCAATGTCAACATACTCGCATCCTCCGTAATATCTTTTTCCCGGATAACCTTCTGCATATTTATTTGTCAAAACAGAGCCGAGCGCTTGTATCACTGCATTTGAAACAAAATTTTCTGAAGCTATCAGTTCAAGCTTATCCGCCTGTCTATGTGTCTCGCTTTTTATTGACTGAAAAATTTCATTATCGAAATCTTTCAGGTTATGTTTTATGAAGTTCATGATTAATTATTTTTGATAAAATAAAAACATCCAACTAATTTGGAATTACTGGTCTTCTTCTCTCGGTCTCAAAAACCAAAGTTCGCCGAAATTGACCGAAGCTGTGAAATTAAGATATTCATCCTTGATAAGTCCGTTCCCCTCTTTGCCTCTTATGCTGTAATTAATACCGAAGTCAATGGAATTGTACTGACTTAAAGGAATATTTACACCCACTCTTCCGCCGTATGAATTCACATCCTGACCGGAAACTTTGTAATATGCTTTATCATAAAAGCCTCCGATGCGGTAAGTCATGCTTCCCCAAAAAGAAGTTGACGCAGGATCGGGAAGAATTTCCAAACCTAGTCCTGCTCTGAATGAATTCTGATATTCTTGAACTGCCGAGCCGAATTCTCTGAACTTTGACCAGTCCTGTAATATCACATCACCGCTTACCAGATATCTGCTGCCGAATAAATTAGAAATGCCGATGCTGTACATGGAGGGAATATCAACAGTGCCGTTATTCAATCTTACCGTATCGGTTCCGGCATTTGTAGTATAAATACCGTCGCGTGTGGCATCAAGATTAAATCCTGACTGATATGCAAAACCAAGCGACAGATTTCTGATTGTAAAGCTGTTGAATAATCTGCCTATTTCAAACACAACCCCTCCTTTTACAAAAGACTTTTGGAAATCAGTTTCTTTTTTAATGAGAGTGTTTATGTAGTTTGAATTATTAAAGTTCACAAAATTCTGATTCTTTATTTCTCCAAAGGCATAGTTATATTCAAGTCCAATGCTGATTTTTCTGAAAATATTATAAGTCATTCCGAGATTAATTCTCGAGAGTCCTCCTTCGCCCGAATAAGTCTGCGTATAGCTTTGTTCGTCAACTTTCCCAGAAAGATTTACTTTATAATTGACAAGACTGACGGGATTGAAACCGATCGTCATCACCCATCCGCGTATTTGGTCAAAGGGAATTCCGATATTTACTCCAAGAATATTTCCATTGGAAATTTTGTTTTCAACAATGCCGTTGGAAGATTTTAAAAATCCATAATAAAAATTTGTAGCAATAAGAGTAGAGTTTAGCTTTGTAACGGTTGCCGGATTCAGATTATTCACATAATTTCCGAATAAAGCAGTACCTGCTATTCCCATTGAATACGTCCTCGTACTTGTGGAGTAATTCAGATCGCCGATTCCGAATATGGTATAAGGAGATCCTCCTTCATTTTGATTCTGCGGAAATGCCGAAGCACAAGCGAGCAGATACATTGTAATCAATATTTTTCTAAAATTCTTCATCAGTTTCTTAAAGTATAAGTTATTTTCAGACGCGGTCTTTTTGAAATATCAGGATCATTAGGCGAATAAAATACAAAGTAATCCAGATTCTGCAATTCAAAATAATTTTTCATTGAAATTCCCATATTCGGATAAACTCCCGAATTCCACCGCTGAATAATGGAATTAATATTAACAGAATATACTATACTGTCGCTGGGAAAAGCATCAGTATAAAGAGTGTCTTTTTTGGTAACAGAGTCTGTAATCAATCCAAGTACAATTCTTTTGTCTGTATTTTCAGATATAAAGGAGTTTGCTTTGTCAAGAGTAAATTGAAGCGTTGCATTGTTGATTATGACATTACCCGGAAGTTTGTTCAAATCAAAATTCATTATACTTCTGTAAGCAATACCATTTTGAGTATAAATTCTTTCCGAAGGAATAATCGACGAAGGCGCATCAGATAAAGACAATCCGTCAGAGGTGTTTAATTTAATTGTATCGGTCTCGCCGTTTTTTCTCAGAATGATGTCAATAACCGGTATAAAATCTACGTTATTATTTATAAGGAAAAAACCTTTTATTGTAGTCGAAGCAGAAGTCGGCACAAGCGCTAATCCGTAATTCTTTACCGGATAGCTTGTATCGGCGGCATATTCCAGCCAATCTTTTATAAGCTGATTATCAAGCGTTATGGCAATATCAGAAGAATCCGGAACAACACCGTTAAAACTGCCGTAAGATTCAGCGCTAATCTGAGATGAATTTACCGAATCATAAGTTATTGAATTAAAATTAAGCACTGAAAGTATTTTATTAACATTGAATGAAGTATTTCCTCCTTTTTCCTTAAAATAATATCCGCCATATCTGAAAGTCAGAACTGCAGATAAAACTTCCGCGCTGTCATAATCCGGGGTAATTTCGTAAAATCTGATCAGGGCTTTTGAATCAAATTCCTGGAATTTTCCAATCAATAAATTTTCTGCAAGATAATTATTGATATAATGCTTGAAAGAGCCGCTTGTAATGTTCATTGTATCTGCCTGCGAATCAAGAAATTTTATTCCGGTTGTATCAATAGAAGGAATATAATTTATACCTAAGTCTTTTGGATCGTTTTCACAACTCTGAAAGAAAATAACAAAAGCCATCAGAATTCCGGCAGCTGATAATTTAATAAAAGAACTTATTGAAAGAATTTTTTTAAATAACATTAATTTCCTTTAAAACTATTTTTTTTACAAATTCCGATGCATCATACAAATCATCGGCAACATAACCGGGCTTCAAATTTTCCTCCAAACAGATTTTTTCGTCTCTGGTACCGTATCCCGTTTTTACAAGTATGCTTTTTATTCCGGCATTTGCCGCGCATTTTATGTCGGTATAACTGTCTCCGATTAAAAAAGATTCACTTAAATTAAGCTGAAATTTCTCAGATGCTTTTTCTATCATACCCGTTCCAGGTTTTCTGTCGGGATTATTGCATGCGAATTTTTTAATAATCCCATCAGGATGATAAGGTGAGAAATAAATGAAGTCTATTAATTCTTTACCATCAAATATAAGCAATCTTCTGAACTCGTTATGAATTTTATCAAGATCATTTTCAGAAATAAAACCTCTGGCAATACCCGACTGGTTTGTAATTATAATATTGAGAAAACCTAAACTCTTGAAAGTATGAAGCGCTTTTACAGTATTGGGAAAGATCCTGATTTCGCCGGGATGTTTTAAGTAATTTACTTCTTCATTTATAGTGCCGTCTCTGTCAAGAAAAATTGCTTTCCGCATCGGGAATTACTTATGTGAAACTTCTTTATAAAGCTTCATATATTGTTGAGCCGATACCTTCCAAGAAAAATCCAGCGACATACCCTGGCGGACAAGCTTATTCCATTTATTTCTATCATTAAATAAATTCAATGCTTTCTTAACTGTATTAAACAACTCATTTGAATCATATTTCTCAAATAAAAAACCGTTACCATTTGGCTTCCTGTAGTCAACAATCGTATCTGCAAGACCTCCTGTATTTCTTACAATGGGAACTGTACCGTATCTTAAGCTGTACATTTGATTCAAGCCGCACGGTTCATATTTTGACGGCATGAGGTAAATGTCAGATGCAGCTTCAATATGATGTGCAAGAGCTTCGTCAAATCCTATGTGAACAGCAAGCTTACCTTTATATTTCTTTTCGGCATTCTTTAGAAACTTATGATACTTTTCCTCGCCCGTTCCGAGAATAATCATATATACTTTTTCTTTCATCAGCTTTGGAAGAATTTTTTCTATAAGGTCAAAGCCTTTTTGATCGACAAGTCTGCTGATGACTCCAATGAGAGGAATATCTTCATCAAATTCGATATGATATTTTTCCAGAAGTTCGCGTTTGTTTTCATACTTCAGAGGAATTTCCTGATAAGTATATCTGTATGGAATTAACTTATCAACGGTCGGATTCCAGATTGAATAATCAATACCGTTTAAAATTCCGTGCATATCCTTTTTTCTTGCATTAAGCACGTCTTCAAGTCCGCAGCCGAATTCTTTATTTGTGCGGATTTCTTCGGCATATTTTCTGCTTACAGTGCTGATTTTATCTGCATAGTTTAATCCTGTTTTAAGATAACTGAATTGTCCGTAATGTAATCCGCCTTTTTCAGTAAGCACGGATTCCGGCATGCCTGTTTTAGCAAAAGTTGATTTCGGAAAATTTCCCTGATACGCAAGATTATGAATGGTAAAGAGAGTTTTTATATCACAAATGTATGGATTGTTTTTATAAATCGTCTTTATGAATGCAGGAATAAGACCGGTCTGCCAGTCATTGCAGTGAATGACATCCGGTTTCCACTGAAGAATTTCCAGAATTTCAATAACGGCTTTACAGAAAAAAAGATATCTTTCGTCATTATTCGGAAAATCTTTTTTTGTTTTTGAATTCTGATATATACCTTTGTTTTTAAAATAATCATTGCTCTCCATCAGATACATCTGAGCTTTGGTATTTCTACCATGAATGAAAGAAGATTTTATACTGAATCTCGTTTCTTTTGAATTAACCTCGATTTTCAGTTCTTTTAATCGCTTGATTTCATGTATCTGAAGCCGTCTTTCGTCAAGCTGTCCGTATTTCGGACTGATAATTCTTACATCATTTCCGAGTGAGTTTAAAGCTTGAGGGAGAGAATTTGAAACATCTGCCAACCCGCCTGTTTTTGAATATGGAAAAACCTCGCTGGTGACAAACAACACGTTAAATCCTTTAGCCATTAAGGAATTGTTTTTAGCAAAAATACACAGATTGCTAAAAATTAGCAATGAATTTAAATCTCTTACATGTTTTTACTTTTTTTAACACATATAAATAATAAAGTCAGTTCAATCAACTGCTCTACTCTGATTTTTATTTCAAATTATGATTTTAGAAAGCATAACCTAAACCGAAAAACATTCTGTAATCATTTGCAGGCTGATCACCATTTAGGTTGTCGTCAAGTATAAATTTGAAATTGAAATCAAATGAAAATTCGTTGTAATAAATATCCAGACCTCCTGTTCCAAAAAATGCATTTCCGCCGGTATCTTTAACATTATTTCCATCCTGCTTATCCATCGCAGTAGTTTCAATATACACTCCGGCATGCGGAAGGAAAGTCCAGTCTTTTGCCATAATATCATAAGTAAAAGTAGAAGTAAGATTAAATCTGTTTGCAAATCTGTATCCGTTGCTGTTTTCTGTATTGACTGTATAGATAACATCATTTCTCCATCCAATGCCGGATTTTTCAAACTTTGAAATGTAAAGCCCGTTTAAAATAAAATCAAAGCTTCCAGTTCCTGGCTGAATGTGAGGATCAAGTTGTCCTGTAACTATGGTCTTATTATAAACACCGGTAGGCAGCTTGACTCCGCCGCCGAGAAATATTCTTTGCCAGAAATTAGTTTTTCCAGTAATGCTGGTTGCGTAAACCTGATATTGTGAAATTAACTTTGCATCCCCGGTACCGTTAAGTTTTTTCCCGTTTATATCATTACTCGAAAAAGGTATGGAAAAAAACAACCTGAACTTCGGAGTAATGTAATATCTGAAATATAATTCCAGATCATTATAATATTCCGCGGAAGAATTAGCTTCATGACCTCCATGGTCTAACAGGGGTTCATTTTGAGATTGTGATCCGGAGGAAGTCGAATGATGATCTGAAATAAATTTATATGAAGTAATTCTGATTCCTGCCTGATTAAGATCAAAGTTAGGATCAAGTCCCATATAGCAACCGCAAAGGTCACATCCAATGTCTAATCTGTCAGCAATATCCGAAAGTTTCTTTGGAAATTTTATATGTTTGCATTCGGCATGTGCATCAAATACAGAAATCATAAATGCCGTAGTTACAATTATTTTAAATATGGTTTTCATTACAGGTTTAATTTTTACTTAATAATTAATGAATCTTAATGAATACAGTTCTTAACTGTTTTAAATTTATTCTCAAATTTGACAAGAACATCGAAACAGGATAATTAGAAGCGAAGGTTTTTAATCTTCGTTTCTTCTTCAGATAAACAACACTTGTAAATTTTATTGTATAAACAAAATGACAAACTTTGTAAGTATCAAATTTAAGTTAGAGAAAACATTGAGTAGAAGATTTCTGCTCTTTAGATAATTTAAAATATAAATTTTACTGAGTCAGATTCGGGGAGGATGATCTATGATTTTAATTAGTTTATCAGGGGGAAATAATAATTGTAACAGAATTAATTCATTTTCTTTTACGGGAATTAAATGAGTATTGGAATATTCAAATAAGAATTCTGGAATCTTAATTTTAACAACTGCGGATTCTCCTTTTTTGGAACTTTGTTGATCAGATTCTGCCATTTTAAATGCAAGATAACAAGCTGCGTTACAGTTTACCTTTTGCTTTTTGCAGCAGTTTTCTGCGAGGTCTTTTATATTGATTTTATATAAAGCATAATAAAAGAGCAAGTAATTGCTATGAAGAAACAACAATGATATTAATATAACACAAAATATTTTTAAAGAAGCTTTCAAAAGAAAATTTTTGTAATCAAATATAATAAAATTAATAATAAATATTCCAATCAAAATTTTGAATTTTAAAAAATTACATTAATTGAATAAAACACTGAAGTTGAGTAAATTCACGCAAAAAAATGAAAACAATAATTTCTTTTTTATTAATAATATTTATACTCACGGATTCAGAGGCTCAGACATTTTTTAAAGATAAATTTACTCATACATATTCTATTGTTGCAAGGGATCCGGTTACAGGCGAGATGGGAGTTGCGGTTCAGTCTCACTGGTTTTCAGTAGGTTCGATAGTCAGCTGGGGAGAAGCAGGTGTCGGAGTTGTAGCTACGCAGTCATTCGTAAATCCGTCATTTGGAATAAAAGGACTTGAACTTCTCAAAGCGGGAAAGACTCCTCAGGAAGCAGTGGATGAATTAATATCTACAGATGAGGGAAGGGATTTAAGACAGCTTGCCATTCTTGATTCAAAAGGAAGGAGCGCATCATACACAGGTAAGAACTGCATACAGGAAGCGGGAAACATTGCAAAAGAGAATTATTCAGTTCAGGCAAACATGATGTTAAGCGATAAGGTTTGGGGAGCAATGTCAACTGCATTTGAGGAATCCTCAGGACCTCTAGCAGAAAGGATGATAGCTGCTCTTAAAGCCGCAGAAAATGAAGGCGGAGATATAAGAGGGAGTCAATCGGCATCTCTGCTGATTGTCAAAGGTGAATCAACTGGAAAAATCTGGGAAGACAGATATATTGATCTTCGGGTTGAAGACAATCAGCATCCGGTTGAAGAGCTGAAGCGTCTGCTGAAAGTTTTCAGAGCTTATGAGCACATGAACAAAGGGGATCTTGCAGTTGAAAAGAATGATATAGAGTTAGCACGTAAAGAATACTTTGCTGCCGAAGAGTTGTTTCCGGAAAATCTTGAAATGAAATACTGGCATGCGATAACACTTTTCAGCAATGGAAACGAAGAGGAGGCAATGTTAATTTTAAAAGAAATCTTTGCAAAAGATAATAACTGGAAAATACTCACTCAGAGATTGCCGAAATCCGGATTGCTGAAAGAAGATGGTTTGAAGAAAATCATGGATGGGATTAAGTAGTATTTTTAAATGAAAGTTATAACGGATTTTTTAATTTTCTTAAATTTTCATTTTCTGGATTTCAGTCGAAGGTGGAGAAAACCGTTTAAACGGTTTTCTCCGCGCTGCCTAATACTCTCACTTGAACTATAGACACTTCTTCGAATAAGAAATCGAATAAACTTAACATATCTAATAAAGAAAAGGGAACAATATAAAATGAATTTCTAATATTCTTATTGAGAATTTTATCATGTATTGTTTCCGGAGTTGGGGGAGAGAAACCGTTTAAACGGTTTCTGAGAAGCGTTACGGGAGATGTCGCATCTCTAATCGATCGGGGGTAGAAACCGTTTAAACGGTTTCTACTCCCACACCCTACAAAATCTCACCTCACCAGCAAACA
>JABAQZ010000018.1 GCA_019187405.1 Ignavibacteria bacterium | reverse complement strand
ATTCCTCTAGTGAGGGCGGCAACAAAAAATTCTGATCGTAATTTGCTTTAATCTGATGTGACATTCTTTTTAAATTTGTTTTGCAAATATAATCATTTTTTATCAATATGTTTTGAGACACTCTCTTACGAGCAAGGGAAGTCTTCCGGTATGATCCATATGTGCATGAGTCAACAAAACCGCATCAAGCTTTTCTAAGTTAATTGGCGGAAGTTTTGTGTTATGAACTTCAAGGTCTTTATCACCCTGAAACATCCCGAAATCGAGAAGCACATTTGATGAATTTGTCTGAATGTAATATGCTGAGCCTGTAACATTTCCAGCAGCTCCAAATAAAGTAATCTTCATTTAAATGTGTTTAATTTTTTTCTAATATTCTTAAAAAGAAAATTAAATTCAATATTATTACAAATTTCAGGAATTATTCTACTTCACATCCGTCCAAAACATTTTGAAGTTGTAAAGTTAAGCAATAGTTTTAAGCTTTTAAATTATTTGAAAAAATAATTATTCTTCATAAAACTCCTTCCAATCCTCCCCTTGCAACTGTAAGGCAAGGGCAGGGTTATCTGAAGATTAGAGAAATTTTTTGACAATCTTTTTTTAGATAAAGTTTCTATTGAATTGCAAAAATGTTTTGGATATTAATTATCTAACTAAGAAATCTGACGTTAAATATTATTATTTTTATATACAATAATCTATAAGGGTTAATACTATTCCGATATAAAAATTATTCAACCTTTTAGAATTAATAAATCATTTCTTTTTCTGATTACTATGTCACAGTCGAGATTAAATATTGTCTATAATGAAAAGATAATTTTATACATTAATTTAAATTTAAAATGAAAGCGATAGCAATTCTTACTGCAGTTTACATTTCTATGGTAACACTCATCAATCCTATAGACGACAAAGAAAAATACAAACAAGAAATAATTAATACGGATTTGTCAATGAGCGAACTTGCAGCCAGCGAGGGATTTAACACCGCGCTTGCAAAATATGCTTCAGACGAATTTGTAAAATTCGGAGAGGAATATCGACCGACAATCGGCATAAAAGAATTTGAAGAAAAATATAAAAGCAACCCTGGACCAAAGACTCTCACATGGAAGCCGGCCGGCTGTGATGTTTCGGTATCGGGAGATTTGGGATATACATGGGGAAACTGGAAATTCGTTTTACCCGATACTGTCTTATACGGAAATTATTTTACTGCTTGGAAACGTCAGTCGGACGGAAGTTGGAAAATGGCTCTCGACGGCGGGAATCAAACTCTCTCTCCGGGAAATTAATCCTGTGATTTATGAAAATCTTTTCAGCGAATCAGTTAATGCCAGAATATCACTTTCATCATTAAATATGTGCGCTGACATTCGAAGGAAACCTTCTCTCAAAGCAATGAAAATGTTTTCGCTTTCAAGATGCTTATGAACATTTTCATTGTGATTTTTTTCTCTGTGCGAAAACAAAAGTATGTTTGATCTGTGATTTGGATTTAAGTCAGATTCAATAACGAAGTTAGTATCTTTAATTTCATTGATGAAAAGATCCTGAAGATTCAGTATGTGTCTGAAAATATTTTCCACGCCGATTTTCAGAAATAACTCTATCGACGATTCGAGACCTATCATACCGAGTGTATTTGGAGTGGAGTTTTCAAAAGCGCTTCCATCCTTTCTAAAATTAAGTTTGTAATTGAGAAAATTTTTAAAATCATATTCAATGCTCGAAGTTGCCGCATAAGTCGGCTCTACTTTATCTCTGATTTTATCTGAAATAAATGCAAATCCGATCCCTGCAGGCGCCATCATCCACTTTTGAGAGCCTGCAGAAAGAAAATCTATAAAAGATTCTTTTACATCAAGCGGGCAGATACCTGCTCCCTGAATGGCATCGACAACGAACAGGCAGTTGTGCTCTCTGCAAATCCTGCCTATAGCCTTTAAATCATTTCTGTATCCGAGAAATTCAACAAAACTAATTGTAAGGACCTTAACGTTATTTTCCTTTATGATTCTTTCAATGTCAGTAGTGTTAGTCATTCCGTTTTTTGAAGGTATCAGTACATTTTTTAAGCCTCTTAATTTTTCCTGATTCATCCACGGATAAACGACAGCAGGAAATTCCGAATCGGGATATGCAACGCAATCACCTTTTTCAAGTTTGATTCCATTTGCAAAAATATTCAGACCGTGTGTAGTGCTGCCTGTGATAATCATTTCGTTTTTTTCTGCATTAATGAGTTTAGCGCAAACAGCTCTTAATCTGTCTGCAATTTTAATATTGAATAAACTCAGATTTTTATTTGTAAATGTAAATTCATCGATAAAGTCAATCAGTCTTTCTCTTGTTTCGAGAGAAAACTGAGAGTAATGCGCTGAATCCAGATAAATGCATGATTCGGTAACAGGGAATAGTTTTCTTGCATCTTTTACGGTTTCAATTTCATCAAGAAAAGAAACTCTTTCTTCGGATAATAATGTCATTTATTTTTTTTCTTTTTAGATTTATTCTTAGAAGTTTTTGCCGGAGGTTCAACCAGATTGCTTTCGAACATATTTTTATAAGCATCATAATAAAACATAATGCTGTTCACGTAATTGTAAGGTTCTTTCCAGTTGTCAAGAGTTCCGTAGGGCGGACGTTTGGTTTCCGGCCAGACCAAAGCGTGGATTGAGTCTTCTTTGGATGATAAAAAAGGATAAGCTTCTTTTACATTTTCCCATAATCTGTAATCTTTGCCGAAGTAAGCGGCTATAGTCATTGCATCAACTACCCTTCCGAGACCGGCATTGTATGCAGCAAGTGCAAATTTATATTTATCATCGCCGAATTCTCTGAACTGAGATACAAGAGCGGCATAATAATAAATTCCTGCGATGAGATTGTTTTTAGGAGTTTGATGTTCTTCAAGTTTAAGTTGGTTTTCAAGACCCTCGCCTGTTCTGGGCATAATCTGCATGAGTCCGAAAGCTCCCGCATGAGATCTAGCATTTGCATTGAAATAAGATTCCTGTCTGATAATGGCAAGCACTATTCTCCAGTCAAGTTTGTAATAATTGCATTCTTGTTTAATGACATCGCCGAGTTCGGCAACCATGTTTTGAACATTGCCGAGTTTAAACTCCTTACTGACCATTCTGATTTTTTCAGATATTCTTTCAAGGTCTCTCTGATTAATATTTTTTGCCTGTTGTTTGAAATTTGCGTTGGATGTAAACAGATCAAACAGAGTATTCCAGTCTTTAAAAAGATTTTCTATGTAATAAGTACCACTGAATGATTTTTTGGAAATCAGCTCATCAAAATCTTCCTGTTTGACGGCGCCGCTTCCCGATGGGGAAATTGCGCTTTGATTTTCTGATAAGCTGCCGAATGGTTTGCTTTCTAAATTTGTATTCTTGTAAATATTAGATTGGTCAAATGAGTAATAAATCAGCGCGGCTGTCAGGACAAGTGGAATTAAGACATAAGAAACTTTTCTGAGTACTCCGGCAGAACTTAGCGCTGGTTTAAGTTTATCTGAAAAAATGTTTGCTCTCATTTATTGCTGAAAACATATAAAATATGAAAAAGTTTTACAACTGAATAATGTGAGTAGAGATTAATGGAAGTTAGCTTTGGGTTATTAAACCTTTTAAACGGTTTAATAGTTTTCCCGGGCAAACCGTTTAAACGGTTTAATAGCTTTCCCGAACAAACCGTTTAAACGGTTTGTCACCCGCTCTTTCTCCAACCCGCTGCTTAATCTAATATATACCTCGATGCTGACATATTTTACATTCTAACTTTTTCTTATATTGAAAAAAATTATTACTTTTGAACAAAAATATTTTTATCACTGGTGGAACAGGTTATATTGGCAGCAGGCTGATTCCGGTTTTAATTAAAAATGGTTTCAACATTACTGCTCTTGTCAGGAATAAATCCAAATCTGCATTCTCTTCGGATTGTAATATTGTTGAAGGAAATGCTCTCAACAAAGATTCGTATAAAAATTTTTTAACCAGCAACAATACTTTTATTCATCTGATTGGAGTTTCTCATCCCGGTCCTGGAAAAAAAGATGAATTTAAAAAAATTGACCTAAAGTCAATTGAAGAAGCTGTTAATTGTGCTGCAGAGTTTGGAATAAAACATTTCATTTATTTAAGTGTCGCTCATCCAGCGCCTGTAATGAAAGAATTTATTGAAGTGAGAATTAAAGGAGAAGAAATGCTTAAAGCCAGCGGACTGAAATGCAGTTTTATCAGACCATGGTATGTACTTGGTCCCGGTCATTACTGGCCTTATCTGATCATGCCTTTTTACGGTTTCTTTAAATTAATTCCTTCAACAAGAGAAACTGCCCGAAGACTTGGGCTTGTAAAATTAAATCAGCTGCTCGGTAGTTTGTTGTATGCAGTTAATAATCCACCGGATTCTGTTGCCGTTTATAATGTTGAAGATATTCTGAAATTTTAAAACTTACACGCTTATAGATCAAGAAAAGAATCCAATAATTCCCTGCTTGCAGGATCAGAAGGCCTGGGAGCATTTTCATTCAAAATTTCTCCCTCGGAACCTATAAGTATAAATCTCGGAATACCGCTTATTAAATAATCTTTTCTAATGCTTGCATCAGGATCTGATGCGATTATCTGTATTCCTCCGAGGGGTTTTTCTAAAACTGTTTTTTTCCATTTTTCTATATCTTCATCAATGCTGATGCTCATGAATTTTATTTTTCTTCCATGGTAATCTTCCTCCATTTTTTTCAGATATGGGATTTCATAAATACATGGTTTGCACCAGGTTGCCCAGACATCTATGTAAATATAATTACCTCTGAACTCAGACAGCGATATCATTTTACCATTTATGTCGGGATAACTAAAATCCGGTGCAGGTTTACCTCCCTCAAGCTTTTCCTTTTTTTCTTTTAAACTTGACAATAGCTTCTTTAGCGAATCCGTTTCAGAGTTTTTCAGATAATCATCGAGCGCAACATTATACCAATCTTCATTTCTTCTATTGATATTCTTTTTTAAAAGTTCATACTGCATGTAATCCTTTATATTGCCTGAGAATATTTGTTTCAATGTAATGTATTTGTTCCCGGGACTTTTCAATGCTGCTTCCGATGAATCTTTATACTTTAATAAATGCATGTAATCCGAAATCAAGTTGACCAGTTGTCTGTATGAGGCTATATTCAGATTTTCCGGATTGTTTAATTTTATATCCTTTAAAAATCCTGCAAAACCTGATTCAGGCAATAGCTGTTTTAAATCTTCAGTCTCTCTTTTTATGTTAAGGTTTGCAAAATTTAATTTCAGTCCATAGTACCTGAAATACAAAGATTTTTTTTCATTTTCCTTATACCCGGAAGGTATGGTTTTGGAATCATCCGGAATATTGTTAATCAGCTCTTCATTGGATTTTCTGAAATCATCTACAAATTTGTTATAAGATTTTAAATCACCTCTTAACATCTCTGCATATTTTATATTGAAATTATTTTTCAGAAATTCTTTTCTTATGAAGTAATCATTTATATCCGAACCTGCTCCTTCTATTTTAAAAGATCCGGAAATATTATTTAAGTCCAAACTTAAATTAAGTCTGAAACCATTATCCAGAAGCAGAACAAGTTCCTGAGTTTTCTGTTTTACAACAAGCGGAACGCTGCTCTTAATGGTATCTAAAGCAATTTCATCTCCTAACAAAATTACATACTCGGTCAATGTATCAGGATTTACTATTATCTCAGCTTCTCCATTCTTATTAAATCTAATTGTGTCAGTCTTTAATGAAGGATCGGATTTCTTTCTAAACTCGGCAAAATCTCTTGCCGGATTTGATACTTTAAGCTTTACCATAGCTTCGTTCTTGCCTCTATCTGTTGAACATGAAATAATTAAAGCAAAAATGCCTAAACAAAATATTTTAATTGCAATTGTTTTCATTATTAGAAGTTATCTATTAAATTTTATTTTTCCTTGAATTGTATTTTTTTCCATTCTTTAAAAAGATCTTTTACTTTATTTCTCTGATATTTCCCTGTTGAAGTAACGGGGATTGTATCTGAAAACACGATTACTTTCGGCGATTTGAAAAATGGCAGCTCTTTTCGGCAGTGAGTAATGATTTCTTCCTTATATTTATTTTTTAATTCTTTACTGGCGCTTGAATCTTTTAATATTACCAAAGCACCAACTTCTTCTCCATACCAGTCGTTTTCAAATCCTACTGCAATCCCCGCTTTTACATTATCCGAAGAAGAAATTACTTCGTCAATTTCAAGCGGCGAAATATTAACTGCGCCTCTGATTATCAGCTCTTTAATTCTCCCCGTAATGAAAAAATATTTCCTTCCGCTGCTGTCATATTTATAAAAACCTTCATCGCCGCTTCTAAACCAACCGAATTCAAATGTCATTCTGTTCGCTTCGTCATTATTATAATAATATTTCATAACATTATGCCCTCTGATTACTATCTCGCCTTTCTCGTTTTCGTTCATCGGATTTCCTTTGTCATCATGAATGTCCATCTCGTTGCATTCTATCTGAATTCCTATTGTAGGAAATCCATAATCATTCTGCCATTTGATATGCTCGTCTTTTTTCAGATTTACAGGAATAAAGCATGAATAACAAGTAGTTTCAGATAAGCCGTAACCATGCACGATCCTTAACCCGAATCTGTTTTCAAAATTTTTTGCAAGCTCGCAAGTAAGAGGACCAGCTCCGCATATAATGTGTGAAAAATTTTTCAAATTATAACCGGATGATTCTTCATCCGAATGGAGAAGAAACTGTAACAATGTAGGCACAACACTTACAACTTTTACTTTCTCATCCTGAAGTCGTTTTAAAAAATATTCTGTCTGAAACTTCTGATTAAGCACAAGTTTTCCTCCATAGAACATGGTTGTCATCACAGTAACTACTGTACCGTTTACATGATGAATGGGAAGCACACACATCATTACATCATCGCCGTGAAGGTTATGCCAGTCCGAAATTGCCTTAGCATCCGACATCAGATTATATTGTGTCAGTACAACACCTTTTGGATTGCCTGTTGTTCCCGATGTATATACAATCATACATTCATCCTCCTTCGTAATGCTTTTGTCATGAGCCAACTCGTCCGAATACATGTCAAATGGTATCTTGTCATTATGCATAATCAGTATGCTTTCCGAAATCCCTGCTTTGTTCAATTTTTCCAAATATTCTTTTCGTGTGAATACAATTTTAGAGTTTGAATTTTCGAGAATGTAATTTACTCTGTGTGCATCTTCACTTACATTAATAGGTACAACCACTGCGCCAATTGCCCAGCATGCAAAATAAACTATTACGGTATTGAAATGATTGTGGGAAAATATAGCAACTCTGTCGCCCTTTCCTATATTTTTCTCTTTAAGAAAATTTGCCAGCTGATTTAATCTTTGTCCAAAATCTTTATAAGAAAGATTTACTTTGTTAGATTTATCGTCATAAAAAGTAAGGTATATTTTATTTCCGTTTGATCTGATTTTTTCCTCGGTAAGCTCAAACATGTTTCTATACGAAACAAGATAATCGGTTCCGGATAACTTTCCGAAAGTATGAGCTTTCAGTATGCTGTCGTATATCTCTTTGTCCATTAATTGATAATACTTTTCTTTAATTTTTTTTAAATAGGATTTATATATTTTGCAAACAACGTTAAAATAACAATTATCACAAATGAAAATAATGAAAAACATTTTGTTCCTAATATCTTTAATGATATCGGCAGTTAATTTATCATGTTCGGATGACAGTGATACCGGCAAAAAGATTTTTAATTTTAATTTGAATCTCGGGGTGGAAACACTCGAACCCGTAATGTCTAATTCCGTCCAGTCTATCTGGTGTTTATCTGTAATGATGGACGGACTGGTGAAATTTGATTCGAATAAAAACATAACTCCTGCTATTGCAAAAAATTGGTTTATTTCCGATAACGGTCTTAAATATACTTTCATTCTGCGCAATGATGTTTACTTTCATGATAATGCCTGTTTCGGAGATGCAAAAACAAGGAAAGTAACTGCACAAGATTTTAAATACTGCTTGGAAAGAGTGAATAATCCCAAAACTAAATCTCGTGGACAATGGGTATTCAGAGACAGAATAAAAGGCGCTCAGGAATACATCGATTTTATGTCAGGAAAATCTTCGAATGAAGTAAATGAAATTACCGGAATAAATGCAATAAATGATACTACGCTTGAAATTACATTGACAAAACCGTTTTCTCCGTTCCTTAGCATTTTAACAATGAGCTATGGATATGTTTATCCCAAAGAAGCAGTTGATTTTTTTAAAGATAAATTCGGGCAGAATCCAGTCGGTTCCGGTGCATTTAAGTTTGTCAGATGGGACATAGATAAAGAAATGATTTTTGAAAAAAATAAATCATACTGGGAAAAAGATAAATCCGGAAATTCCATTCCGTATCTTGACGGAATAAAAATTACCTTTACACAATCATCAGAAACGGAGTTCCTTGATTTTCAAAATGGTAAATATGACTACCACGAACCTTCATCCGAAACTTTTGACCAGATTACGGATGAAAACGGAAATTTAAACAGCCCGTCAGAAAAAAATTACAATTTGGTTAAGCAACCTTGGCTTCAGACCGTTTTCTTTGGTATGATGCAATCACTTGAGTTACCTGGCGGCAAAGACGGACCCTTTGTAAATAACAAAAAACTTCGGCAAGCGCTAAACTATGCTGTAGATAAAAACAGAATTTTAAAGTTTGTCTTAAAGAACCGAGGCGCTCCTGCTTTAAACGGTCCCATTCCCGCCGGTATGCCGGGATTTAATCAAGAAATTATTGGCTATTCTTATAATAAGGAAAAAGCAAAACAGCTTCTCGCCGAAGCAGGTTATCCCGAAGGCAAAGGACTGAATCTTACACTCGTAACCGGCAATGATGAAATTCAAAAAACAATTGCCATCGCTGTTCAAGAGCAGCTTAAGGAATTCGGGATTAATCTCATTCTCGAGCAGATGCTTCAGGCAACTTTGATTTCAAGACAGGAAGAAGGAGTATTCCCATTTTGGAGAGCAAGCTGGGGAGCCGATTATTTTGATCCCGAAAATTTTATGGCATTATTTTACAGCAAAAATATTACTCCGAAAGGACCAAACAGAGTCGGATATAGTAACCCAGTCATTGACGAACTTTATGAAAAATCCCTTGAGATAACCAACTTTGCCGAAAGACAAAAGATCTATGACGAAATGCAGAAAATAGTAATTGATGATGCGGCATGGCTCTATCTTTATTACAATCAAAAAGTATATCTCCTGCAAAAAAACATTGAAGGATTTTTTCTCGACGGATTAAATATTATTAATCTTAATCATACAAGAAAAAATTAACGATAAAATATCTTAAGTTTGTTTACTCTTGTAAAAGCTTTATGAATAAGAACTCACTTTTAATTTGCAGACAAATAAAAATGGAAGAAATTGAAACTCTTTCAAAACTTGCTCATAAGATATGGAATTTCCATTATCCTTCCATTATCGGACAAAAGCAAGTGGACTACATGCTGGAGCAAATGTACTCTACCGAAAGTATAAAGGAACAGATATTTCAAAAAGGGCACATATTCACCGCAGCTTATTCGGGAAATGTAATGACAGGATTTATGTCAGTCAGCAAAACAGGAGAAAGTGATTACTTCATTCACAAAATTTATGTTGATCCGAAACTGCAGAATAAGGGAATCGGCACTGCTCTGATGAATCATATTTTCGGAGATAAAAAAAAATTTTCTATTCGGCTAACAGTCAATAGACAAAATATTCAGGCAATTAATTTCTATTTCAGAAAAGGATTTATAATTGAAAAAATTATCGACATGGATATTGGCGGAGGATTTATAATGAATGATTTTGTAATGCTTAATGAAAAAAGTTAAATCTTAAATGTCCGACCGAATTTAACGACATCATAGTTATACTTCTTTCTTATTTTATCAATTTTTTTCAGAAGATTTTCTTTCTTATCTACATCATCAAACATATTTTCCTGCATTGCAGCATCGCCTTTTACAAGTTCGGAAAATTTTATTCCGAGAAGCCTTAACTTTTTTTTCTTCACCAGCATTTTATCCATGAGCTCGACCGCATCATCATAAAAATCAGTTTCCACATTAGAATATTTCTTCCCGGTAAATGATTTCTGATTTACTTTGAAATCAAAGTACTTGACCTTTACGGTAATTGTTCTGCTTTTTGTATTTATGCTTCTTAGCTTCTGACAACATCTCTCCATAAGATAATAAAGTTCGGACTGCAGAAAATCTCTATCATCGGTATCCTCCCAAAAAGTATTTTCTTTTGAAAGCGATTTTCTGTCTTCGCCAAACTCTGAAACTTTATCGCTGGATTTCCCGCTTGCCACATTTATAAGAAAAGAAGTATGAATGCCAATTTCATTTTCATAAAATGACTTATTGTATTTCAAAATGTCGCCGATTTTTATGATACCGTATTTTTTAAGCTTATCCTGAGTGGCTTTCCCGGCGCCGGGTATTTTATCTATCGTAAGTTCAGCTAAAAATTCTTTTTCTTTACCGAATGGAACAACGGTAATTCCGTCTGGCTTGTTAAACTTCGAACCAATCTTTGCGCATATCTTATTTGCTGCTATTCCGATGGAACAAGTTATCTTTAGAGTACTTTTTATTTCGTTCTTAATTATTTCCGCTAATTTAATATGATCATTATTATGAAGATGCAGGACTTCGGTAACATCAAGAAATGCTTCATCGACGCTCATCGGCTGAACTACAGGCGTATATTTGTAAAAAATTTCCCTGACTTTTTTTGAATAATCCGAATATAGCCCTTTGGTGCTTCTGATAAAATTTGCTTCAGGAACGAGCGCCATTGCTTTTGTGAGCGGCATTGCAGTCCTGACTCCCTTTGCCCGTGCAAGGTAATTCGGACATGCAACAATACTTCTTTTATCCTCTTTAGTACCTCCAACCACAAGGGGTTTATTTTTAAGCTCCGGTCTGATGGCTTCTTCACAGGAAGCAAAGAAAGCATCCATGTCAATGTGAAATATAATTTTGTGACCAAATTCCGACATGTATAAACTTAAATCTTATCTTTATTTATTTCAATGAAAGATAATAATTTTAAATAAACGCTTCTGAAGTGTTTAGTAAATTTATAACTTGAAAATATTTGAAGAATATCAGACAAAGATTTTAAGGAAATCAGTCAAGGTCTAATAAAAGCATTTGAATTTAGAAAGAAGCCTTTTTGAATCCGATCAATACAACTTGTAGAATTACTTATTCAAAAAAACCGGAAATAGATTTAACATTACAATGTCAATCCTGTAAAAGCGAATATATCTTTTTATCAGCCCGGAAAATTAATTGTTACAGCGGCTTATATTGAAAATTTGTGACAACCACTTCCTGATCCTGTCCGTTGCTTGGTCCGGGATGATCATTGTCCTGTCCTTTTTCTTTATAATTTCCCATCCAAAGGTTCATGTGAAAAAGCTGACACTGATCAAAAGGAATGAACTTATTCTGATCACTGTCCGTAGTCCAAGAATTTGCAGGCGAGGAAGGCAGATTTTCCAGATTATAAAGTCCGTTATACTGACTGAAGGTAACAGGTGTATTTCCTTTTGTCCACTTCATCACCAAAGTAATTTCCTTTACTCCTGTAGAAATTGAATATCGATGAACATTATCTTGATCACTATCCCAGAGTTGAACGGCGAACTGCGCATTTCCACTGCAGAGTCTCTGATCAAGCAGATTGGAGCAAGGAGGCGCTCCCCAACGTGAAATTTCCGCAAGATCCAGTTCAAGATATGGATTATTCATGTTACCGCTTTTATCTCTCTGATATGTAAATGCCCCAAAGACTACATTCCTGTCAAGTTTGTCCCATGAATCAGCAGTCAGAACTTTTACCGAAACAAGGTATGTTCCATAACCAGTTTTAAAAAGAGTTCTTTTGTCATTTTCAAAAACTGCCACTACTTCTGAAGCCATCCATCTCAATTTGCCTTCACCTAGATCATCCTTTCTTACTCTTAAGTGAATGCCGTCAGCCTGAAACACTGGATTTCTCGGACTCCAGTTTTGACCCTGATTGTAAAAATATTCGGATGCATTTTTAAACTCATAATTTGTCCACCACCAATATCCAGCAAATTGAAACAAACAATCATCGTTTCCGCAGAATTTTCTGTTTATGTTGACATCTATCTTTAAGTTAGGCTGGGTACAATTTGATCCCATCAGCTGATTATCCTGCATTCTGTCAGACTCATCATCTGAACCGCTGCACGAAAAATAAATTACAATGACTACCAGAATTAATAAAAAGGAAAATGATTTCATGGATTAATATTTAAATTTTTATAAATTTTTTTTATATCATTTACAAATCTTATTTCAATAAATTAAATATATATAATTTTTGCATAAAATAAAATCATACCGAGATTATTATAGAGATGTGAAAGGAAGAATTTAATACAGTGTGTTGATCAAATATAAATCCGGTATGCGGTTTAAATTCAGATTATTGTTTAATAAAATTATATTATTTTACTGCTCGATAAAATTCAGCCTATTGAAAAAAAACTTCTCCGATAAAAACAGCGCATTATCCTGGATATTATTGATTATTTTATCCGTAATATGGGGAAGCTCTTTCATTCTTATAAAAAGAGGACTTGAATTATTTTCACCTTTAGAAGTCGGTTCGTTAAGAATTTTTTTTGCATTCATAATATTGCTGCCTTTTGCAATATCGAGATTAAAATATATCACCAAAGCTAATTGGAAAATCTTTGCTTTCACCGGACTTGTAAGCAACCTTATTCCTTCGATTTTATTTGCGCTGGCTCAGACAAAAATAGATAGTTCGTTAACCGGAATTCTGAATGCACTCACACCTTTGTTTACGGTTATTATTGCAGTGAATTTTTTCAAATACAAAATAAATTTCAGACAGATCTCCGGCATAGTTATAGGTTTAGCGGGAACTGTGCTGCTTAGCTTCATCAACAGCAGCGGCGGCCTCGGCAATTTAAATTCTTATCTCTGGCTCATTGTTCTGGCAACAATATGTTACGCACTTAATCTAAATTTCTTAAAATATTCTTTATCGGGAATCGACTCACTGACAATAACTTCTGTTGCATTATTTTTTTCAGGACCAGTGTCATTGATGCTAATGCCGTTCACTGATTTTTTCTCTGAAATATCATTCAGTTACGAATACTTGTTCGCTTTATTCTGTATTGCATTGCTAGGAATATTCGGGACGGCAATAGCTCTGATTTTATATACAAGACTAATTATGATAAGCTCTACACTCTTTTCCAGTTCGGTAACATATTTAGTCCCAATAGTTGCCGTAATATGGGGATATTTGGATGATGAGCAATTATTTCCCCTGCACTTTGCAGGTATGGCATTGATTCTGGTGGGAATTTATTTTATAAATAAATCAGAGAAACTTTAAAATTATTCATTTCTGACAAATTATTTTTTCTCAGAAGCATGTAATTTTAAATTTCTAATTTGTAATTTAAAATAAAAGCATGGATTTATTTTCCGGTAATTCTGAAATGAAAATATCAGAGACAGTTCCGCTTGCCGAAAGGATGAGGCCGCAGGATCTTGAACATTTTGCAGGTCAAAGCCATCTAATCGGTCCGGGTAAGCCGCTTAGAATTATGATTGAGAATAAGGAACCGGCATCCATGATACTCTGGGGTCCTCCCGGAGTCGGGAAAACCACTCTTGCACTTCTTATTTCAAAACTTGTTGAATCCGATTTCATTCAGTTATCTGCCGTTTCTTCCGGAGTAAAAGATGTCAGAGATGCCATCACTAAGGCAGAATACAATCTCAAACAAAAAGGCAGCAAAACAATTTTATTCATTGACGAAATACACAGATTTAACAAGGCGCAGCAGGATTCCCTGCTTCAAAGTTCCGAAAAAGGAACTATAATCCTGATCGGCGCAACAACCGAGAATCCGTCATTCGAAGTTATTTCGCCTTTGCTTTCTAGAAGCAGAGTGTTTGTTCTCGAAGAACTTACAAAAAATGATTTTATGAAAATAATTGACAACACATTGGCAAATGATATTTTGTTAAGTAAGTTAAAGATTAAAATTGATGATAAAGATTTTCTAATCGGTCTTTCAAACGGCGATGCGAGACGACTTCTAAACGGACTTGAACTTGCTGTAAATTTAACCAAAGCCGGAAACGACGGTTATATAAATCTGTCAAACGAAATATTCAAAGAAGCATTTCAGACCAACTATATCAAGTATGACAAAAACCGGGAAGAGCATTATAATGTTATCTCAGCATTCATAAAGAGCATTCGAGGAAGCGACCCGGATGCTGCGCTCTACTGGCTGGCGAGAATGCTGAGAGGAGGCGAAGAGCCAAAGTTTATTGCCCGAAGAATGATTGTGCTGGCTTCAGAAGATATCGGAAATGCAGAACCATTTGCACTGACACTTGCAGTCAGCGCATTTACGGCAATTGATTACATTGGCATGCCTGAAGCTGCTCTTGTGCTGTCACAGACTGCTGCATATCTTTCAGCTTGTCCTAAAAGTAATGCATCATACATTGCCGTAAGCAAAGCAAAAGAAGATGCGGAAAATCTGCCGGCATTTAATGTGCCTTTGCATTTAAGAAATGCTCCTACAAAACTGATGAAAGAATTAAATTACGGCAGCGGTTATAAGTATCCTCATGATTTTGAAAATAATTTCATTATTGAAAACTATTTGCCGGATGAAATTAAAAACAAAGTTTATTATCATCCTTCCGAAAACGGTAAAGAAAAAGAAATTTATGAAAGGTTAAAGAACTTATGGGGAAAGAAAAAATACTGAAGACTCTGACATTCAAATAAATTTTGAATGTTTCGTTTAAGATTCACTCCGGCTAAACAAGTCATCATGCTTTTAAAACTCCAAACAAAGCAGAATGCGGCATGTAAAAATTTACGCTGCTTTAATGTTTGCTTCCGTCAAAACCAAAAAAATAAATGGCGGTTCAAAAATTACCTTGAAAAAGAATTTTATCCGGAGCGAATTTCAGCGCTAAAAAATATCCGGAAATTCGAATTCGCCAAGTTATCAGAATTCCATATCTATTATAAATCCGATGACAGCAGTTATATGTATATTTTATAATGTAACTTCTGAATAAAAAAGTAAACAATAATTTACCGAGTTAAATCCAAAAAGCTAAAATGAAAACTTTATAGAAAAAATTTTCATGATAAATTGAATTTTAATAAAATAAAAAAGCGGAAGTAAATTGCTTAATAACACACTAACGCTTTTTCTATTTTATCACTTCTTTAAGTACAATATGATTATCTGGATCAAAAAGCACACGTTTTGGTTTTGATGAGAATTCGAACTCATACTTCTGCACATTATAATCATTGTCAACTTTAATTAGTGTATCCGAACCATTTTCAAATACTACTTTGAGTTCGACCGGCATTTTAAAAAATCCGGAGTTAGTCTGATGTTGGGTAATCGTGTATTCGACTTTCCATTTTGCATCGCCTGCTTTTTTTATGTTAGTCCTGTTTTGGTAAACGGGATGATTGGGCTGCATTAACCACTGCCCAAAAAACCAAAGTAAATCTCTGTTCGTTACACTGCTCATAAATTTTATAAACTCACCTGTAGAAATATTACCGTACATGTATTCAGGATTTCTTGCATATAATTCAAGACTGTTAAAAAATACCGAATCTCCGACAAGATACCTGAACATGTGCAGTACACATGCCGATTTGGAATATGCCAGATAATCATTGAACAAAATTGTGTCTGCGGGTATGTTTTTATCCCAGTCTTTATTATATATTTCCCTGCCCGGATTATGTTTCAAGTATTTACTTGCTTCATAATCAATTAAGTTTTTGTAACCGGTATAGTCATATTTATACTCTGCCCAAATTGCTTCACAGTATGTTGCGAAACCTTCATTCAACCAAATATCAGACCAAGCAGAAGGTGAAATTAAATCTCCAAACCATTGGTGAGCCGCTTCATGGCAAACAAGATCTTCTATCCAGCAGTCCGGACAAAGTGTAATCAATGTCTGATTTTCCATTCCTCCCCATTGATACTGCTGATCAGTGGTTGCAAATGCCAGTTTTTCAAAAGGATAAGGTCCGAATAATTTTGAAAAGAATTCAAGTATTTCAGGAACCTTCTTCATTACATTGTTAATGTTGAATTCGGTTTCTCCCTTTTGAGAATAATATCTTAATGGTATTTTTTCATTATCCCCATATCTGTTCCAGATATTTTCCTGAAGTCTGAAATCAGTTTTTCCAGCAATTGCCACAAGATAAGTGGCTACGGGATATCTGCTGACATATTTATAAATAAGTGTATCATTTGAAACCAATGAGTCCGTCAGGTTTCCCGTTGCTCCGTAAATTACTCCGACAGGAACACGTGTTGTTATTTCAGTTATTGCTTTATCCGAAGGGATATCATTGCAGACAAACCATCTTCTTGCTCCGATAGGCTCACAATCGGTATAAACAATTCCCCTGCCGGTCATGAAAGAAGAATCCTTAACATTTTTGTGCCTGTAATAAATCAATAAATCAAACACTTCGCTTGAATCATAAAACCTGTCAAGATTAATGGTTAAAATATTATCTGAATGAGAAAAAGATGTTCCGCTCAATCCGACAGAGTCTATTATAAGCGAACCATCGTAAGCATCGAGACTAATCTGTCCGGATGATGATTCATTCAATACTGTAATTTTTTCGGAAGCTGAAAAAGAAGTCGGAAACGGCCTGATAAAGCAGTCATACAAATTCAAATCCAGTGAATATGAAATAACATTGTAATTCCTCTCTGATTTTACCTGTGCAGACGTATTGTAAGAGATTAAAATTGAGAGGAAAAATAAAATAATAGTTTTTAACATGAAAGAATAATTAAGACAAAAATTTTTAAATTCTATTAGGTTAAATTATTGAGAACATGCAAAAAAAAATAAATCTTTTCAAAAGTAAAAGCTCCGAAAATTGAAATTTAAAATCCCAATGCTTTACCTGAGCCTCTGCTGTCGGAATAAGCTGACATACTGCCATTCTTGTTGAAAATAACGGCGTCTATCCTGCCAAAATTGTTCAACTCCTTTATTTTGTATCCCATTTTAACAAGTTCTTCTTTAACATCATTTACCGGAAATCCTTTTTCAGTCTGAATTTCATCCGGTAACCACTGATGATGAAATCTCGAAATGTCAATTGCAGCATCAAGCGTCATCTCATGATCAATGATGTTTATTATAGTCTGCAATACTGCGGTTATAATCCTTCCTCCGCCGGGTGAGCCCAATACAAGAAACGGTTTATTGTTTTTGAAAATTATTGTAGGAGTCATTGAACTAAGCATTCTCTTTCCGGGTTCAATCGAGTTTGCTTCACTTCCTACTAATCCGTAAATATTGGGGACACCGGGTTTCGAAACAAAATCATCCATTTCATTATTAAGAAAAAATCCTGCTCCGTCAACTACGGCTTTATTTCCGAACAAATCATTTATAGTGGTGGTAACTGACACGATATTCCCATTTTTATCTGCGACGCTGTAATGCGTCGTCTGATCACTCTCCTTATAATATGCATCTCCCGGACTTACCATGCTGCTGGGAGTTGCAATGTTTTCTGAATAATCTTCCATTCTCCTTTGCGCATATACTTTGGAAGTTAATATATCGGCAGGGACGTTCACAAAATCTGCATCTCCCATAAACTCGCTTCTGTCTGCATAAACTCTTCTCATCGCTTCAGTCATTAGATGAATGCTTTTTGTACTTCCGTAACCATATTTTTTCAAGTCATAATTTTCAAGAATATTCAGCAAATAAATGAGGCTAATACCACCGCTGCTTGGCGGACCCATTGAATAAATTTGAAAATTCCTGTAAGTTCCTGTAATTGGTTCTCTTTCAACCGGACGGTAATTCCTAAGATCATCATGATTAATGATACCTCCTGTTTTAATCATTTCAGAAACAATAATATCGGCAATTCTTCCTTCATAAAATCCTTTCACGCCATTGTCTCTAATTTCCTTTAAAGTATTTGCAAGATCTTTTTGAACAAGCAGTTCGCCTTCGTTAAAATTTTTTCCAAAAATTTTTCTCGTTCCTTCAAACATTGAAAACTCATTTGAGTATGCATTAAGATTGTCTGCAAGCTGTTTATTAATGTAAAATCCGGTATCAGCAATGTTTACGGAATATCCAAGAATTTCGTAAATACTCTTTGTCCCGTATTTTTCAAGAGCATACAGCATTCCTGCAACTGATCCCGGAACGCCGGCTGCAAGATTTCCCGTCGTACTTAATCCGGGAATTACATTTCCTGAATTATCCAGATACATATTTCTTTGTGCATTTGAAGGCGCTTTTTCTCTGTAATCTATAGACGTATTAAGACCGCTGCTCAAATGAATCACCATAAATCCTCCGCCACCGATATTTCCCGCCTGCGG
The DNA here is from genome assembly GCA_019187405.1 of Ignavibacteria bacterium. Classification (GTDB taxonomy): domain Bacteria; phylum Bacteroidota; class Ignavibacteria; order Tepidaquicellales; family Tepidaquicellaceae; genus JABAQZ01. The sequence continues at coordinate 53,203 of JABAQZ010000018.1, read as the reverse complement.
ATAAACAACTGCAAGGACAAATCCTACAGCAACTGCCGCATCTATAGCATTTCCACCCTTTTGTAAAACATCAATTCCTGCTTTTGTTGCAAGTTCGTTAGCTGAGCTTATTGCACCGTTTGAATATTCCGGCAGTTGTCCGCAAGCAAACGAACTGAAAATGAAGATTAATATTACAACAAATAATTTGTTCAAATTAAATTTAATTTATCAACTTTTATGAATGGGTAAATTATAAAGTTGATTTGCAATTTTAATTAATAATTGATTACGTGTTCCAGTCCCTGTTATATCTAAAATCAACATTTACTGTTCTGTTTGATATTTTGGCAATTAACGGTGGTAATCTTTTGAATTGATTTCTGATTACCATTGAATTTATTTTTTTCATGAACTTTTCATCAAATCCCAATTTTTTTAATTCTGCATCCGATTTTCTTTCATCTATTTTATTAAACAAATAATTGTCCGCTTTTTCATAAGTAAATCCGAAATCTCCTTCATCTGTCTGTCCTGTCCATAAATCTGCAGAAGGTTTTTTATTTATTATACTTTCAGGAATTCCGAGATGCCTTGCAAGTCCGAATATCTGTGTTTTGTAAAGATCTCCGATCGGATTTATGGCGCATGCTGCATCACCGAACAAAGTAGAATATCCCAGAAGTATTTCCGTTTTATTCCCGGTTCCGATTACCAAAGCATTTATTTTAGCAGATTCATCATATAAAAGTATCATCCTTATCCTTGCCATTATGTTGCCTAATCTAATTTTTGAAATATTTGAATCTCCGATAATACCAGAAAATGAATTCACCGTTTTGGTTATTTCTATTAATTTATGTCGCACTTTCAGATTTCTTACTACTTTCATAGCATCAGAAACGCTTTCTCGGCTGCTGGTTTTATAAGGCATCAGAAGACAAGTTAAATTTTTACTGCCTATGGCTCTTGCTGTCAGATATGCAGAAACTGCTGAATCAATTCCTCCGGAAAGTCCGATGACGGCTTTTTTGATGCCCGTTCTGAAAATTTCATTTTTCAGAAATTCGGTCAATATCTTTTCTGTATGATTATAATTTAAAATCATGTCTTTTATAAATAAAAAAGCCGGCCTATGTAATTATAGGACGACTTTAAATTCACTGCTATTTGATTATTTTACTTAGAAACCTGGTAAACAATCTTTCTTATCGTATCGAACTGAAGATAAGGGAATAATTCCTGAATTTTATCAATAGCTTCACCGGCACTCATTTCCCTTCTCATCTCTTTATACATCTGTCTTATTTTATAATCTCTTATAGCTTTTTCATCAAGGAGTTTATACTTCTTCAAAGTATTATATACATTATCATCAATTAACTCGCTCAAAGGGTTGTCACTTTTAGATTTTACTACTGGTTTCAATTTTTAGTCTCCTGGTTTTGATTAATAATTTAAGGAATAACTGATTTTATGCAATTTTAGTGAAATTTCAAACTTTTTTGATTGTTTTCCTATACAAATATACACTAAATTGCATAGCAAAGTCAAGGTTTCATTTATTTTTTAATCAGAAACTAATATTTTTAGTATCTTGTTAATCGAAAATATGTTATATTGTCCAAAATTAAGTTTTTTAAACCTTTTAAAATTATTTTTTAGTTCCGCTCAATCTATGTCGGTGACAAGTTCAATTAGATTTTTTCTGCTCAATTGTATACTTTTACTTATCCCATTAACCTCGTTTTCTCAAAATCCTGGATATGCAACTCTTGAATTTTTTAAAAATAAAGACAGCTATTTAAACTCTGATACCGTTAAAGTTGCAATAAAAATATCCATAAAGGAAAAATTCCATATCAATTCATTTAAAGTGGATGATCCAGACCTGATAGCAACATCAATTGTTTCAGAATCTGAAAATTTCAAACTTGTAAATACTTATTTTCCGCAGGATAAAAAACTGAAATTCGAATTTTCAGAAAATGAAATTAATGTTTACGAAGATGAAATTATTGCCGGAGTTAGTTTCTTACCATTATCGAATCTTCAAAATGGGAAATACGATCTCAGCATATCATTTACATATCAGGCTTGCGATGATAAGACTTGTTTTCCTCCCAAGACAATAAATGAAAAACTTGATATTTTAATCAGCAGTGAATCCGGCAAGTTGACTAATTCAGATATTTTTGGAAAAATTGATTTCTCTAAACCTTCGATAAATGCAAGTAATGAAAAATCACAAGAGAGAAAACTGACAGAAAACACACGTTCGGATAAACCGGCTTCAGAAGAAGACCAGGTATCTAATTGGATTGAAGAAAAAGGAATGTTTGTCAGTTTGATCCTTATATTTCTGGGTGGACTTGCTTTAAATTTAACTCCATGCGTTTATCCGCTCATTCCAATTACCGTCAGTTTCTTTGGCGCACAGAGCAGCGGAAGCAAGTCACAAAGTATTTTGATGGGTATTTTTTATGCGCTTGGAATGTCGGTAACTTATTCTTTTCTCGGTGTTTTTGCAGCTCTTACAGGCAGTCTGCTTGGAACAGCTTTGCAGAATCCGGTTGTGATAATTGTCATTGCTCTGATTCTTTTTGCATTGGGTACAAGCATGTTTGGATTGTTTGAGATCAAAGTTCCGCAAAGTCTGGCATTAATGGGAAATAAAAACAGGTCGGGATATTTCGGCTCAGTTTTAATGGGATTAACCGTTGGATTTATTGCTGCGCCATGTATTGGACCTTTCGTATTAAGTCTGCTTGTTTATGTGGGAAAAATAGGAAATGCATTTACCGGTTTTCTTTTGTTTTTTGTATTGTCACTTGGATTAGGATTCCCTTACATTTTTCTCGCTGCATCATCAAGTTCGATCAGTAAGCTTCCGCGTTCGGGCGAATGGATGGAAGGAGTTAAGATTATCTTTGGACTTATACTTTTTGGAATGGCTTTAAACACCTTAGCTCCGCTTTTTCCTGATAATGTTTTCAATATTATATTTCCATTGTATATTATTTTATCTGGCGCTTATTTGATTTTAATAGATAAGAAAGGGTATTCATCACCTGTTTTTTCAAAAATAAAATATATTATTGCAATAGTTGCAGTGATTTTCGGGACATGGAATTTAAAACCCAAAGAAGCTGAATCAGAAGTAAAATGGTCTGTATTGAACTCGCTTGAAGCTGTTGACAACAGCATAAAAACCGGGAACAAACCTGTAATGATAGATTTTTATGCAGACTGGTGCGCACAATGCAAAGAGCTAGATGAATATACCTATACTGATCCGGAAATTGTAGAACTTTCAGGCAGACTTAACAACATTAAGATTGATCTTACAAAAGAAAATTCCGCAATAACGGAAAAATTTGATATTAAAGGATTGCCGGTTGTAATCTTTATGAATCAATCGGGAGAAGAATATAAAGATTTGCGGGTTACAGGTTTTCTTAAACCTGAAGACTTTAAAGAAAAAATAAATTCACTTCAAAAATATACATCAGATAAATGAAATTTAAAGCTGCCATATTTTTAACAATAATATTATTTACAGCATCAGTGTGCTTTTCGCAAATAAAAGAAACTCAGTCCACTGATTACGTAAACCTGGAATTAAAAGAAAAATATTCCGCTTACAAACAAAGCAAAAAAAATCTTAATGTTGGGAATAAATCACAGGCATCAGATAAATCCCCTGCTCTTGCTTTGTTATACTCCATTATATTACCCGGCGCAGGTCACTTTTATCTTAACAGAATGGATGTAGGCAAGTATTTCCTCGGAGCAGACGCATTATCTTGGCTTGGTTTAATTTCGCTTAATGTTTACGGCGACGATATAAGAGATGATTCGAGAACTTATTCGGTTGAGCATGCTGGAGTTACGGACAAAGATGGCAAGGATGACGATTTTTATACAAACATTGGAAGCTTCTCAAATGTTTACCAGTATAATAATGACAAGCTTCTCCGCGGCGAATATCATTTGCTTTACGATGTGAATAAATATTACTGGAACTGGGATAATACAAACAATCAAAACATTTACGAGCAGCAGAGAAAAAGCAGCGAGAGAGTATATAACAGCAGAATTATTTTCGGAAGTCTGTTAATCGCAAACAGAGTAGTCAGTGGTATCAGCGCCTATCTAATAGCTTCCAGTAAGGATAAAAAATCCTCTTCATTGCATTTCGAACCTGAACTTCTTTATACAAAAGATTTCGATTTTGACGGCGTTAAAATTAACATAGCAAAAAACTTCTGATAATTACAGATGTATAATTATAAGCTGATCATTGAATATGACGGACTTAATTATTTCGGATGGCAGAAACAGAAAAATACAACTAATACAATACAGGAAAAGATTGAATCAGCTTTCAAGACTGTATTAAAGCAGGAAATTAAATTAACTGCAGCCGGAAGGACGGATACAAAAGTTAGCGCATATAATCAGACGGCGAATTTTTTTTCGGAAAAATTGTTTGACATTCATAAAATATTGCATTCCGTTAATTCAATTCTCGATAATGCAATTACAATTAAAAAAATTTCAAGAGTAAGTAAAAAATTTAATTCAAGACATTCTGCCAAAAGCCGTGAATACATATACAGGATTACCACTCAAAAAAAATCTATAAACAGTAATCATTATTATAGAATAAATTTTATACCGGATTTCAAGAAGCTCGACGATTTCATAAAGTTTTTAAAGATTCAGAAAAATTTCAGATCATTATGCAAAAACAAAGAAGATAAATCAGGATTTTACTGTGATTTAATTAAGCTTGAATACAAGTATTTAAAATTAAAAAATGAAATTATATTTATAATTTCAGGCAACAGATTTCTTCATTCTATGATTAGAGCAATGCTTGGCTGCACACTTGATATTGCAAGAGGCAAGGAGAATGCCGATAAAATAAAAAATTTAATTTGCAAAGGAGAAAAATTTAAAATTCATTATTTACCTGCTAACGCTTTATTTTTAAATAAGATAAAATATTAAAATGCAAAAAATAAAATTTATAATTTCATTCATTTTGGTTTTAGTTTTCAATTTGAATGTCATATCTCAGGAATCAAATCAATACAAAAAGCTTGAAATAAAGGAAAAGCTCATCAACCAGGATAGTAAAGTTAATTCGGTAGGTAATCTAAATTTGGAAAGCCCTTCTAAGAAGAAAGGTGAGAAATCACCATATCTCGGAGCGCTGTTTTCTGGAATAATTCCGGGCACAGGGGAATTTTATGCAGAGAGTTTTATAAAAGCCGGGATATTTTTTGCAATAGAAGCAGGACTTTGGACAGCTTATTTCGTTTATGATAATAAAGGCGACGACCAGACAGATTATTATCAGAATTTTGCAAATGAAAACTGGGACGTTTACAAATATGCTGGCTGGCTTAAAGATGAAAATTTTCAAGGCTCGGAAGGTATAGACCTTTCGGCAAATAAAGATGTTCTCAGACATCAGGTTAATTACTGTGAGTCACTAAATTTTTCTCATCAGCTTCCGCCTTATGGCGACCAGCAGTATTACGAGCTCATAGGAAAGTATCAGAATTTTGTTCCGGGCTGGGCTGACGCCGATTTGAGTGTAGTTAACAGAAATAATTACGGCTCATATAAAACTAATATGTTTACTAGTTATTCTTATGACAGGCAGCAGGCAAACGATTATTACAATAAGCGATCCACTGCTTCTACTCTCATTATTGTAAATCATTTATTAAGCGCTGCAGATGCTGCATGGAGCGTTTCCATGTTTAATAAAGAATTAAAGGTAGAAACCGGAGTGCATTTGGAAAATGCTTATTCTTATGACGGCGAAAAGTTTACTATTCCTGTGGCAAACATGAAAGTTACTTTCTGAATTAATCGGAGATGTAAGTAAAATACTTTTGTTCTTTGTAGTAATCAAACATCTTAAGCATTTCTTTTCTCTGTTTATTCTCATAAATAGCGTACATAGTTGCACCGCTTCCGCTTAAAGATGCCAACGAACAACCTGATGCATAAAGTTCGTCTTTTATCTTCTTAAGTATTTCATATTTAGGAAACACAATGCTTTCGAAATCATTGATAAATACTCCAATATTTTTCTGATTAAAGCTGTCAACTGTATTTAGAACGGGCTTAGATATCGGTTCAGAAGGCAGCTTCAGTTTTTCAAAAGCCCATTTTGTGGAAATGTGAAGATTCGGATTTACAATAAGTATTAAATCTTTTATTAAAAAACTCTTTAGTATTTTGATTTTTTCTCCCCTTCCAGTAGCATAGCAAGGCTTCATCACAAGAAAAAAAGGAACATCGCTGCCGAGTGAAAGCGCAAGTTCCATTAACTTTTCCCTGTTATTTTCAATATTAAGATTAAAATATCTGATTAAATGCCTGAGCACCGAAGCAGCATTAGAACTTCCTCCTCCAAGCCCTCCGCCTACAGGAATATTTTTAATAAGTTCAATTTCAATTTTATAAAATTCTTTTATTCTGAAATAAATAAAAAACTTCTCAACAGCTTTATAACAAAGATTGTCTTTATTCAGAGGAATAAATGATTTATTGGATTTTAAAATTACGGTATTAAGATTTTTATCAGAAGGTTCAATATGGATGTAAATATCATCATGAAGTTTTACAGGATAGAAAATCGTCTCAAGATTATGATAACCGTCTTCTCTTTTTCCGAGTATCCTTAAGCCCAGATTAATTTTTGCGAATGATTGCAGTTTTGTTTTCAATGATGAATATATTTATTGTCTTTTTAAAATAATTATTTTTAATAAGAAAAGTAAATGTTTAAAAACTACATCGAAGAAAACTCTGATGGTAGATATCTAAAATATTTGAAAGGTAAATAGTAATAAATCATTCCTTAATTGATCATTAATATATAATCCAAAGCTATTCAGCAATTGAATATTTTATTGTGCCTTTTATGCAGAAATCATAAACTCCTTTATTTCTTACTTTTACAATTAAAAGTCAGAAAGTTGACAACAATAAAATAGAAGTTCAACTGGCAAAACCTTGACAGCTATTCATTAAGCACAAAATTGCTTTTATAAATTCAGACAACGACAATATTGCTGTCAACAATATGATTCATTTGTATCCAAGATATTTTCAATTTAATAATATTTTTCTTAAGAAATGATTGTCAGCAAAATTTCTTTAATATTCAAACAAATCCCACTCCTGCCCTCTACTTTGCAAAGATAAGGTTTGGAGGGATTCGTGAAAATAATTATGGTTTCAAATAAATTGAAAACTTATAACTTTAGTTTGACTTTACAACTTCAAATGGTTTTTGACGGATGTAAATATTATTCAGCATCAAAGTGTAATTTTTCCCAGTAAATTTTAATTTGTTTGTTACAAGAAACCAAAATGAGTTAACATTAAATAGTGTTTGATTCAAAGATAATCAGGGAACAATTTAGTTCTTTGAATAATAAAGAAGATTTTAATTTCAGATGATGTGAGATAGAGAGGATTAAATTATTTTAAAATAAAAATAACTCAATCACAAGATGAATGATTTTTGAATTTATAACAAATTAGTTAAAATTTTTTGGAAGAAGTAAAAAAAAAAAATTTAATATGCCCATCTGACGAGAATCGAGCCCCAGGTATAACCGGCGCCGAAGCTTGACAAAACTATATAATCTCCTTTTTTGAGTTTGCCTTCATGCCAATATTCAGAGATGCATGTAGGAATAGTTCCAGAGGTCGTGTTGCCGTATTTATTTATATTTACCATAACTTTGTCCATAGAGATTCCCATTCTTTCGGCGCAAGCAGTTATGATTCTTAAATTTGCTTGATGCGGGACCAAAAAAGAAATCTGCTCGGAAGACAAATTGTTATTCACCATAATGTCGTAAGAGACATCGGCCATACCTTTGACTGCATCTTTAAATACAGATTTCCCATCCTGATAGACATAATGCATTCTTTTTTCAACAGTTTCATGCGAAGCAGGATTGAGACTACCTCCACCGAGCTGATGAAGATTTTTTCCTCCTTCACCGTCAATTTTTAATATCGCATCAACGACACCGTATGATTTATCTTCAGTAGGTTCTAAAAGCACTGCGCCGGCGGCATCTCCAAAAAGTATGCAGGTATTTCTATCCTCCATATTTGAAATTGCAGACATTTTATCTGCACCGACTACAATGACTTTTTTATGAGAGCCACACTGAACGAACTGCACTGCAGTCATCAATGAGAATAAAAATCCCGAGCATGCTGCTAAGATATCAAATCCCCAGGCATTCTTTGCGCCCATTTCTTTTTGAATAACGCAGGCAGTGGAAGGATAAATCATGTCAGGAGTAACAGTACCTACTATTATAAGATCTATTTCTTCTATTCCAATTCCTCTGTTCTTCAACAACATTTCAATGGCTTTGACAGCCATGAATGAAGTTGGTTTGTCTTTGTCGAGTCTTCTTCTTTCGATTATCCCCGTTCTTGTTTTTATCCATTCATCCGAAGTATCAAGATACTCTTCAAAATATTTATTGCTGATAATTCTTTCCGGGAAATAATGTCCAACCGCAGTTATTGCCGCGTTGAAAGGTCCTTTGTTAAGCATTTTTATTATTCGGACTTTTCATTAGTATCTTCAATTGTTTCTATTGATTCCTCTTTACCAGTTGATGATTCTTTTTTATCATCATTGAAAGAAAGCTCATCGGTACCTTTTTTATGTTTAACCTTTATCTTTCCGCCTAACTTCAGATTTCCTTTCAGTATTTCTTCGCTCAAAGGATCCTCAAGATACTTTTGAACTGCTCTTCTAAGAGGTCTTGCTCCGAAATTCTGATCGAATCCCTTTTCAGCAAGAAATTCAAGAGCAGATTTGTTAAGATCTATTTTTACTCCCTGAAGCTGAATTCTTGAAATAAGTCTTTTAACATTTACCTCAACAATTTTGATGATATCTTCTTTTTCAAGCTGTTTGAAAATAATCATCTCGTCTATTCTGTTTAAAAATTCAGGTGAAAAGACTCTTTTGACATTTTCCTCGATTGTTCCTTTTATTTTTTCATAATTTGTTTTCTGTGTTGGTTCGCCGAATCCAAAAACTTTGTCAAGCTTAATATCTCTTGTACCGATATTAGAAGTCATGATAATTATCGTATTCTTAAAATCAACTTTGCGACCAAGTCCGTCAGTTAAAACCCCGTCATCGAGCACCTGAAGCAAAATGTTGAATGTATCCGGATGAGCTTTTTCAATTTCATCCAGAAGAACAACCGAATAAGGTTTTCGTCTGACTTTTTCCGTAAGTTGTCCGCCTTCTTCATAGCCGACATATCCCGGAGGCGCGCCAACAAGTCTTGAAACATTGAATTTCTCCATATACTCGCTCATGTCGATTCTAATCAATGCTTCCTCTGAATTAAACAAAAACTTGGCAAGTTGTTTTGCAAGTTCAGTCTTTCCAACTCCGGTAGGTCCCAGAAAAACAAATGAACCGATCGGTCTGTTGGGATCTTTTAATCCTGCTCTTGCTCTTCTTATTGCTTTTGAAATATTTGTTACTGCTTCATCTTGTCCGATCACTACATGTTTCAGATGCTCTTCCATTTTTACTAATCGTTCTGATTCAGCTTCGGCAATCTGATTTACGGGGATACCTGTCATCATAGCAACTACATCTGCAACATTCAAATCCGTTACTTCATAAATCATACTCTGTGATTTTATTTCCCAGTCAAGCTTGAGCTGCTCGAGATCCGACAATGCTTTCTTCTCGTTATCTCTAAGCTTAGCTGCTTCCTCGTAATTCTGATTTTTTACAACCTGATTTTTGAATTGTCTGATTTTTTCAATTTCAGCTTCGAGGTCAACTATTTCCTGCGGAACTATGATATTGGATAGATGAACTCTCGAACCTGCTTCATCCATGACATCAATTGCTTTATCTGGAAGATATCTGTCCGTTATGTATCTGTCGCTTAAAATTACTGCATCTTCAATTGCCTTATCGGTATATTTTACATTGTGATGTTCTTCGTATTTGCCTTTTATGTTATTTAGTATCTGGATTGTCTCGTCAACGGTAGTCGGGTCAACCATAATTTTCTGGAATCTTCTGTCAAGAGCTCCGTCTTTTTCAATATACTGCCTGTATTCATTTAAAGTCGTAGCGCCAATACATTGCAGGTCCCCTCTGGCAAGCGCAGGTTTAAATATGTTAGAAGCATCGAGCGAGCCGCTGGCTCCGCCAGCACCTACAATTGTATGAAGTTCGTCAATAAAAAGTATTACATCTTTTGCCTTTTCCAGCTCATTCATGACAGCTTTCATTCTCTCCTCAAACTGACCTCTGTATTTAGTACCGGCAACTAATGCAGCAAGATCAAGAGTTACAACTCTTTTATTATGAAGGACTCTTGAAACATTTTTATTGATGATTCTTAAGGCAAGACCTTCTGCAATAGCAGTTTTACCGACTCCGGGTTCTCCGATTAGCACGGGATTATTCTTTTTTCTTCTGCTTAACACCTGAGCCACTCTTTCGATTTCTTTTTCCCGGCCTACAATCGGATCAAGCTTATTATCCATTGCCATCTTTGTCAAATCTCTGCCGAAATTATCCAGGACAGGTGTTTTACTTCTTTCCTGTTTCTTTTCCTGAGCGGATTTTGATGACGGCTGATTACCGGATGGTTTACCGCTTAAGATGTTTAACAACTCGGATTTTACTGATTCATAATTAATATTAAACTGATGAAGTATTTGAGCTGCAAGATTATCATCTTCTCTTAGAATGGAAAGAAGAAGATGTTCAGTACCAATAACTTCTGATTTAAACAGTTTTGCCTCGAGATAAGTAATTTTCAGAACTTTTTCAGCCTGTTTTGTAAGAGGAATGTTTCCTACAGTAAGTGTACCGCCGGACTGCCTGACGGTATCTTCTATCGTCTTTTTTATTTTAAATGTATCTGCGCCGAGATTTTTAAAAATCTTAATTGCAATTCCTTCACCTTCTCTGATAATTCCCAATAAAAGATGCTCAGTGCCGATATAATCGTGACCGAGTCTAATAGCTTCTTCTCGGCTTAACCTTATTACATCCTGAACTCTATTTGAAAAATTACTGTCCATTTTTGTCTGCTGGTTTAATTAAATTAATTTGGGGTATTTTATTTTACCGGTTTATTTTATATAAAATGAAAATTAATTTTAACTTAATCAAATATATAAAAAATCGATTTTTTTTAATGCATTAATATTAATCCGTTTATAAAATATTCCTGTTGATTTTATGATAACCATATAAACTGAATTAACTGACATTTTAATTCCTAAAAAAGAAAACCGGAGCAATTGCTCCGGTTTTTGATAGTCAAATTTGACGGAGCTTTTAAGCAGTTTCTTTGGCGCAATATTCTTTGAATACTCCCGCTATTTTATTTGCAACGGTGTTTGCATCATTATTTTCAATCTCATATCGCTGTATCATGTGAATTATTTCGCCGTCTTTGATTAATGCCATTTGTGGAGAAGAAGGCGGATATCCTTTGAAGTATTTCCTTGCTTCGGTTACAGCTTCTTTTTCCATTCCGGCAAAAACAGTAACTAAATTATCCGGAGTAAGATTATTTTTTTTAGCCCATTCCAAAGCAGCAATAAGTCCGGGTCTAGCTTTACCAGCGGCACATCCGCAGACTGAATTTACAAATACAAACGTCGTTCCTTTTTTGGAAAGCTCTGCATTAACTTCTTCGGGAGAGAATAATTCTTTAAAACCTATCTCTTTAACTTCATCTCTCATTGGCTGAACCATTACAGGATCATACATAGTTTTTTATTCCTTTCAGTTTATTTTTTGTTGTAAAACTTCTGAACACATTATTAATCAATTAAATTTCAGTTTTTTAAATATTTATTATACCATTCTTTCCTTAATTCCGATGTCAGTTTTCTATGTTTCTTTAAATAATGGTCTCCATTTTTTATTAGTTCAAGTCTGCAGTTAACTCCTCTATCTTTAAGCTTATTATACATGTCAACTGAGTCAAGATAAGATATCATTTCGTCAGATGTGCCATGAATCAGCATTATATTCGAATCTTTATTAATCTTGTCCGCAAAGTAAACAGCAGATCTTTCTTTTTTTCTTTTAATAAATTCATTTTCGTCTTCATGTCCAAATAGTTTTCTGTACAATTCAGTTTGACCATTTCTGTATTTCTCATTTCTGAATAAATCCGATAATCCGGATATTATCACTGCGCATTTTATCTTTTCGGTTTTCATTAATGCAAGATACGTCATCATTCCTCCTCTGCTCCATCCTTCCATGCCTATCCTATCTTTGTCGATATAACGTAAATCGCAAGATAATTCAATTAGGTTTAAAACATCTTCTATATCATTTCCACCAAACTCATCTTCCAATCTGTAATTAGATGCAAGTACAACATATCCCCATGAAGCAATTTCGCCAAATATCCCTTTTGCCAGAAAGTCATCTATCTTTCCATCGATTCTGCTGCCACCTCTGTTCCAAATAATCAACGGCATTTTCCCGACTGATTTTGCAGGAATAGAAAGATAACCTTGTACTTCGGATTTGCCTGACTTGTATATAATTTTTTTCAGAGGAATTTCACTGACTTCTTTCCCCCATCCGCTGATAAGAATTTTATTTTGTGTTTCATTTAATAACACTTCTTCTTCGGAAATTATCATTAGGCATTTGAAAGTTCAAACAGCTTATAATAGCCGAGCTTCAAATCAAATTCCTGACCTTTGAAGTACATTTTTTCATTTTCCGGCAGTAACACGTTTTCAATTCTAATTTTAGCCCAGCAGCCTCCATCATATTGAATAATTACTGCATCATATAATTCCTTTCCATTATACTCAACTCTGTAAGATTTATTAACTTCCGGAGAATTTTTCAGGATATGTTTATGCTTCATAAAAATTTTTTATGCAATTTAATAAAAAGTATAATTTGATTTTAGTCAATACAGTATTTTCAAAAAATTACTGCATAAAAATTAAAGGGAGATATTTCTATAATCAATTTTTAGAAACAGCAATTTTAGTAAAAGTCTTTTTACAGATTTTAAAAAAATGAATTATGGTAAGACTTAATTAAAAAAATAGATTTCGGAAGACTCTTAATGATTGGGGTTTTATATTTTTAAAAAGAGATTTTATTTTGAAAAGTGTGTAACGTAAAAGTTATAGTTCAGATATTTTTTCAAGTTTAGATGTCTGTATCACGGATTTGCACTGATTAATTGATTTCACGGATTTTTTAATCACTTTTTCTCTCGAGTTATGAATCTCCTGATTCGTTTTGTAATAATTATAGTTCAGATATTTTTTCAAGTTTAGTTGTCTTAATCACGGATTTGCACTGATTAATTGATTTCACGGATTTTTTAATCACTTTTTCTCTTGAGTTATGAATCTTCTGATTCGTTTTGTAATAATTATAGTTCAGATATTTTTTCAAGTTTAGTTGTCTGAATCACGGATTTGCACTGATTAATTGATTTCACGGATTTTTTAATCACTTTTTCTCTTGAGTTATGAATCTTCTGATTCGTTTTGTAATAATTATAGTTCAGATATTTTTTCAAGTTTAGTTGTCTTAATCACGGATTTGCACTGATTAATTGATTTCACGGATTTTATTACTAACTTTGAAATATTATACAGTGTTCTCACCCAACACTGTATTTTTTTTAAAAAAGATAGACTTCCTTAGTTTTCGTTTCATGCACTTCTCTATTTCTTAGTATGGAAAAGACGGGGGATGGTAAGAAACCGTTTAAACGGTTTCTAAGATGCGCCTATTATGAAGTGACAGTTGTAATTGAGGCTTCTCTACCCCGAACTTATTCTCTCTCAAAAAAATGAAAATAGACTTCCTTAGTTTTCGTTTCATGCATGTCTCAATTTCATAGCATGGAAAAGGCGGGGGATGGTAAGAAACCGTTTAAACGGTTTCTAATATGCACATATTATGAAGTCACTGTTGTAATTGCGGCTTCTCAACCCCGAACTTATTCTCTCTCAAAAAAAATGAAATTAGACTTCCTTAGTTTTCGTTTCATGCATGTCTCTATTTCTTAGCATGGAAAAGGCGGGGGATGGTAAGAAACCGTTTAAACGGTTTTCCTTAATTAATTTTCTTTTTCACAATTCTAATTTCTCATTCATTCTTCCATCTATAAAATCATCATCTGAAGTTAAAAATTTCCTTAAACTGTGATTGTTCTCTTCCAAATCCAAGTAACTGTGATAATTTTTCAGATGACTAATTCCAATTTGATACAGCCGGATATAACCGCTTTTTTACATAAATTGTAATAAATCTTCATTATTGTTTTTTTATCATTCAATGTTCTTACTTTTTAATACTATAAACATTTTTTTCAACTTTTCTTTTATTAATTTTCAGAATATTCATGTAAATTTCTTCATAAAACTCTTCCGAATTTTTATTATTGCTAATTGAATTTAAAATCGGTTTATCTTATTTTTGAATAAATTCAACTTAAACAGCTTTAAAAACCACCTGAAATTTATTGAATTTCAGAAGCATATTATTAACTTTTTCAACTCCTTAACATTTGAATAGAAATATCATTTTTCTTTCCATATTAATTTTATTTATATTTTTCTCTGAGACGTTTTCTCAACCCGGTAATTATTATAATTCAATTTCAACGTCAAGCATTACATTCATTAGTGATCTTAAAAGTAGAATAAGAACTCCTTACAATAGAATTTCTTATGATCAGTTCGATGAAACTAACATTGCAAATTTTGCATCAATTGACAACGGAAACGGCACTAAATCTGTCTTTTGTGTTTATTCGGGGTATGAATATATTTATTCGGGAACCTTTACATGGGTTACTTTAAGCAGAGAACATACTTGGGCTCATAGCTGGATGCCTACTTATCCCAGTACAAATAACGATCAGTACTCTGATCAGTTTTTACTTTTTCCAACACATAATACTAATGCAAATAACAGAAGAAGCAACCATCCTTTTGGTATCGTTCAGAATGTTACATACCAATTTTTGGAAGGTAAGCTGGGAACAAACTCTCTTGGAGAAATTGTGTATGAACCCAGAGATAAACATAAAGGTGATGCGGCAAGAGCTCTGCTATATGCATGTATTAGATATGATGATGTTTCCGGAAATACATGGAATTTTAATTGGTTAAACGGAACAAAACTTCCATCACTTGGAGAAGATTCCCAAAGCGTTGCGGTGTTAACAGACTGGAACAAAATTGACCCTCCGGACAAATATGAAGTGGAAAGATGTGATTACGTACAATCTGTTCAGCTAAATAGAAACCCTTTTACGGATCATCCGGAATATGTCAGCTTTATAAATTTTCATAATCTCTCAAAGCTTAATCCTCTTTTTGCTAATGAACCGGATAATTATCCATCTTCTTTTGGAGCAAATGTTTCAAATTCAAACATTAATCTCTCTTGGTCTGATGCTACTGGAAGCCAGCTGCCTTCAGGTTATTTACTGATTGCTTATGATTATGATAACTATTTCATCCCAATTGACGGAAGTGTTTATTCTGACGACACAAATCTTAATGACGGATATGCACTAATAAATATTCCATTTAATGATCCGAATAATTACAGCTTCAACAATCTTCCAACAAATAAAAGTTATTATTTTACTTTATATTCCTATAATGGTTCAGGCACTCAGATAAATTATAAAACTAACGGAACATTTCCGAATATTACAGCATTTATACCGCCTTTACTTGCTGAAGAACCATCTAACCATGCAGAAGATTTATCGGCAGGAAGTATTTCTTCTGCTTCAATTCAAATTGTCTGGAATGATGCATTACCTGGACTTCAAGCCCCTTCGGGGTATCTGATAGCGGCGAATAATGATAATAATTTTATTCTTCCTTCAGACGGAACTTATTACTCCGACGACATTAATCTAAGCGATGGTGATGCCGTTGTCAATGTAAACTATGCATCAGTAAATAATTATACTTTTTACGGTTTGAATTCAAACACAAACTACTATTTCAGAATTTATTCATACAACGGTAATTCAGCTGAAATAAATTATAAAACAGATGGTCAGATTCCGTACTTGAGCGCTGCAACTTCAAATTCCAGTTCAAGCTACTCTTCCAATCTGCTGGATAACTTCAACCGTCCGGATAATAATGTGTTGGGAAATACTCTTCTGCCGGAAACAGTGCAATGGCAGGAAACTGAAACCGTTACACCCGGTTCACTTTCTGTTTCCTTTGGAAGAATTAAAGCTAAAAGCACAACAGCAGGTAGAGAATTTGCATTTATTAATCACGAAGATATAAATGGTTATCCTCTACAGCTGAATGCATCATCTTCTCCTCTCGTCTGGGCTTTTAATATTAGACAATCCAGATCAGATCCTTCGGGTTTCGATGGAAACAATTACGGTATAGGATATGTAATTGGAAAATCATCATCAGATTTTACTTCAGGTTCAGGTTATGCTTTTGTTTTAGGTCAAAGCGGAAGTTCCGATCCCGTAAGACTAACTAAATTTACAGGAGGAATTAATACTAATGCAAAATTTGCAAACTTAATTTCAGGTGGTGATTATTCCAATCAGTATCTAAGCGTAAAAATTGTTTTTAACCCTTCGGGAAGCAGCTGGACGCTTTTTGTAGATTCAAGTTCAGCAGGCTTTCCGCATGCAGACCCTCGAAATGCCACTACTCAAATCGGGTCAGTCTCAGATAATTCTTATACTTCTACTGCATTGATGTATTCCGGAGCTTACTGGAATCATGCTACTGGAGCAAATGATTCCGCCGTATTTGATGATGTGGTAATTCCCGGTTCGTCTCCTTCTGAATTAAATCTTAAGATAATTATCGAAGGTATTTACAATAATTCCACCGATAAACTTAATCTTAAAGATACTCTTACGACAGAATTAAGAAATTCAGCTTCACCATATAATATTGTGGATTCTGCAGTTTCAACAATAGACTCGAACTCATTTATAGGTTTATTTAGTTTTCCAAACTTACAGCAAGGAAATTATTTTATCTCAGCTAAGTATAGAAACGGCGTAGAGACGTGGAGCAAACTTCCCGTTACATTCAATCAAGGCGCATTAACAGAATATGATTTTACTAATGCCATTGATAAAGCTTATGGTAATAATCTTGTTTTGAAAAGCAGCAGATACTGCATTTACAGCGGTGATACCGATCAAAACGGAATTATTGATGCTTCTGACTTAAGCGGAATAGATAATGATGCATCTCAATTTGTAACCGGATATTTGAATACAGACCTTAACGGTGATTTAATCATTGATGCAAGCGATGCTCTGATAGCTGAGAATAATGCAGCAAATTTCATTTCAAAGATTACTCCTTAAAACAAGATTGAAGTCTGCTACGTTAAGTCTTTTATTTGTTTTTATATTTTCTGTCAACTTGGCTCATTCACAGCAGCAGATAAAGATTATGACTTATAATCTGCTTAATTATCCAAATACAGATACAAACATTAGAAACCCTCATTTCAGAACTATCATAAATGCTGTCAATCCCGATGTTCTCGTTGTCAGCGAAATTAATACACAATCGGGAGTGAATTCGTTTCTTAATAATGTACTGAATTACACTTCAAATCTATATTCAGCTGGAACATACATCGACGGCTTTGATTCAGACAATGCATTATTTTATAAAAGTTCTGTCATCAATTTTATCAGCAATACAAGAATATATACTCAGCTGAGAGATATAAATGAATTTAAGATTTCAGATAAAAAATATTCAGATACTTTGATAATTTACGCTGTTCATTTACGAGCAGGTGATACAAGTATTGTAAGAAGAAGAGCTGAAATCGACAGTCTTAGAAAAAAAACAAATTTACTTCCGAAAGGAACCGATTTCATTGCGCTTGGAGATTTTAATATTTATGGATCTTTTGAACCTGCATATCAAAAGCTTCTGCAGGATAATCCCACGGATGACGGAAATTTCATCGACCATCTTAATTTGACCGGTACATGGAATTCATCTGCTTACAGATTTTATCATACTCAATCAACAAGGACAAGAAGTTTCGGAGACGGCGCTACTGGAGGTCTTGATGACCGATTTGACATGATATTAAATTCAAATTCCGTCGTTAAAAACGGAGGAATCAAATTTTTAAGCGCATCATATACCGCTTATGGAAATGACGGAAATCATTACAATGATTCTATAAACAAGATCCCGAATACTTCAGTAACTCAGACTGTTGCAAATGCTTTACATTATGCTTCAGATCATTTACCCGTATTTGCTTCCTTCGAATTCGGGAATGCAACACAGGTAGAGGTAAAAGTCATTGTGCAGGGACTTTACAATCCTTCAATAAATAAGCTTAACAGAAGGGACTCAGTTAAGATATATTTCAGAAAAAATGAATCTCCATATTTAATTTCAGATACAGTAATATCGCTTGCCGATTCAATAAATTTTACCTGTTCGGGAGTTTCACGCAGACTAAATGAAGGCAATTATTTCATTCAGATCCGGCATAGAAATTCAATTGAGACATGGAGTAAAACAGGCGGCGAGTATTTTTCTCCGGGAGATAATTTCAGCTATGATTTTACCGATAGCAGCAACAAAGCTTTTGGCAGTAATTTAATTTTATACGGCAGCAAGTATTGCATTTATAACGGAGATACAAATCAGGACGGATTTATTGACGGCGCCGATAATGCAATGATCGAAAATGAAGCTTTAAATTTTGTTATAGGATTTACAATTACAGATTTAAACGGTGATAATATTACGGATGGAAGTGATGCCGTGATTGCTGATAATAATGCGTCATCTTTTGTAAGCTCTATAAGACCTTGATAAACAACTCTTAAAAAATTATAAATAAAAGATTTAAGAGAATTTCAAACGACAGATTTTTTGAAATAAAAAATCTAATCCGTCCAGAACAATTTGAAGTTGTAAAGTTAAACTTAATTTTTAAACTTTTTAATTATTTTAATTCATAATTTTTCTTTATAAAATCTTTCACAATCCTCTTTGTCAGTTAAGGGGTTGTTTGAAGATTAGAGAAATTTTGTTGACAATTATTTCTTATAAAAAAGTTATTATTGAATTCAAAAAATGTTTTGGATACTAACGGATAAAATAAATTCGTAAATTTTCAAATGTTTTTAAATCAATTATAATTTATTATTTTACTTCACCCCATCATAATAAACTTATTTAACAAACTTAAAATAACATTTTTCTAATGAAACTCTCAGCAGCAATCTTTACTCTTATTTTGATTTTCTCGTTTAGTTTAATTGATTTAAAAGCTCAGTACAAACTTCAACCGGCTTTTCCAAGTATGCCGGATTTTTCCAATCCGATTGAAGTTACAAATGCAGGGGACGGTACAAACAGGATTTTTGTCGCACAACAAAGAGGACTGATTTATGTATTTAATAATTCACCTACGGTCAGTACAAGAAAGACTTTCATGAATTTCAGCAGTAAGGTATCTTCATCCGGAAGCGAAAAAGGTTTACTCGGACTTGCTTTTCATCCGGATTATGAAAACAACAGATATTTATATTTAAATTTTACATTCGACAGCGCAGGCAGTTCGAATGGCTATTCAAGAATATCCAGATTTACCGCCAGCTCCTCAAATCCAGATACTGTCCTTCTAAATACTGAATTGATCCTTTTAACCGTTGCTCAGCCATATTCAAATCACAACGGCGGTAAGATTGCTTTCGGTCCTGACGGCTATCTTTATTTTTCTTTCGGTGACGGAGGAAGCGGTGGAGATCCGCAAGGCAACGGACAAAATAAATCTACCTTGCTTGGTAAAATTCACAGAATAAATGTTGATTCAGCTTCAGGAGGATTAAATTATTCAATTCCAGTGACTAATCCTTTTTACGGAAACATATCAGGCTACAAACAGGAAATTTATGCGTATGGTTTACGAAATACTTGGAAATTTAATTTTGATTATACTACCGGACAGTGTTGGGCTGGTGATGTAGGTCAAAATGCATGGGAAGAAATTGACATAATAGAAAACGGAAAAAATTATGGCTGGAATAAAATGGAAGGCTTTCATTGTTACGGCACTTGCGATACAACAGGTATGGGATTCACAAGACCAGTTTGGGAATACAGCCACCCCGGAGGTTCTGCAAGATCAATAACAGGAGGTTATGTTTACAGAGGAAATCTCCTTCCTGATCTATACGGTAAATACATATACGGTGATTATCAAACCGGAGAAATTTGGTCCCTGACTTATGACGGAATTAACCCAACCGTAAATGCTCTTTTACAGGATACAAACTTTCTTATATCTACGTTCGGCGAAGATGAAAACAATGAGTTATACGTATGCAGATATTCAGGCTCCTTAGGAAGACTGTATAAATTTGTCAATACAAGTGTAATAACTCTGAATCTGAAATCTGTTATACAAGGTTTTTATAATGAGCCGAGTCTTTCAATGAACTTATCTGATACAGCTGTTATTTATTTAAGAGATTCTGCACCTCCTTATTCAATAGTTGACACTTCAAAATGCATATTGGATTCGTTGACTTTCGACGGACTTTGTTTTTTTGAAAATGCCGTTAATGGAAATTACTATATTGTTTTTACTCACAGAAATTCAATTCAGACTTGGAGCAAATCAGGCGGAGAATCCATGACAAGAGGCGGTTTAACAAATTATGATTTCACGACAGACAGCACAAATGCCTTTGGAAACAATTTGAAAAGAATTGGAGGCATATTCAGCGTGTATAATGGAGATGTCAATCAGGACGAAGTGATTGACGGCAGTGACAACGGCAGTGTGGATAATGATGCAACTCTGTTTCAGACAGGTTATATAGTAACAGATTTGAATGCTGACGGTATTGTGGACGGATCAGACCAGCAAATCTGCAATAATAATTCAGCTGAATTTGTGATTTCAGTTCATCCTTAAAAAATTAATGCTTAATCAAAGCAGCGTAATTTAATTTATGCCAATTATTAATTGTGTTGAATTTTTTAAATATTGGAATTAACTTTCACACAAGAATTTTTACCCAAAAATTTTATAATAATTAATTTAAAAATGAAAAAAGCAATTAGAAATTTATTAGCACTGGTAATCCTGATTAGCAGTGCAAGCATTTCATATTTACATGCTGATACAACATTTATCAGACCAACGTACAACTTGTATGCAAAGCAGGTTTCATTTGATCCAAATGAGCTTGTATTTGATATTTTTATAAGACATACAAATCCGACAGAAACTGTATTTGAATATGCAGGCGGTCAATATTTTTTTAATTTTACTCAGGCATTCAGAAATCTTGGAAGACTTTCATATTTCTATAAGCTTGGGACTATGAATGATACTATTTCGGATTTATTTCCAAGAACTTTAATTCCAAGGAGCGCTTCTATTAGTGCAGACACAACCTATCTAAGATTAGCCATCAATGTTTTTCCTGGTTATGGAAACGGTATGATAATCCCGGATACCGGAAACGGCGGTTATGGAGTAAGAGTTGTAAGAATGTCATTTAAAAATGTTACAACTTCATTTGCCGGAGCTCCGGGTAATAATATCAGATTTAAAAATTCTCTTACATTTTACACTAAAATTTTTGCTTATACTGGTCTTAATGGACACGTAAATACTGAAGTAACCGATTCCAACAGACACTTTATAGATTTCTTGACGGGAGTTACTCCAGCCCCTGTAGCTAACTTCATACCAAAGGAATTTTCAATGGCTCAGAATTATCCGAATCCGTTTAATCCAAGCACAAACATTGAATACAGTCTGCCTGTTGAAGGAAAAGTTACTATTAGAATTTATGATATTACCGGAAGAGAAGTAATGTTGCTTGTCAATGATGTAAAACCAGTTGGTGTACATACGGCAAGGTTCAACGGTGCAAATCTCGCCAGTGGAGTATATTTTTACAGAATGAATGTAGAAGGAGTTGACAATAAAAAGTTTGAAGCTACAAAAAGAATGATTCTGATAAAATAATTTTATTCTTCAAATTCAGTCAAAGCTGTTTCGGTTAACCGGAACAGCTTTTTTTATATTCATTCAATATTATTCCAGTGCTGACGGCAACATTAAGAGATTCACATTTTCCGTAACTTCTTATTTTTATTTTCCTGTAATTTTTATCTTGAAGCAGATTTTTAGAAATGCCTGCTGACTCATTTCCAAATACAATAGCGCTTTTTTTGAAAGATCGAAAATCAACTTCATCCAAATATATCTCAGCATTTAAATCCGTCAAAAAAATATTAAAAGTTTCCTTGTAAAGCTTTTCAATCTCGATCCGTATGTCAGCATTGTCCTTGATATTCAGATTAAAAATTGCACCCTGAGAAGAACGAACAGTTTTCGGGTTAAATACATCCGCAGAATTTTTCCCTACTATCAATTCATCAACACCAAACCAGTAGCAATTTCTCATAATTGTCCCAAGATTCCCTGGATCATTTATACCTTCAAGCAAGACTACCAGATTTTTTAGAGTTGAAGCCTTTGAAATCAACTGCTTAGGTTCAGGTAATTTTACAATACCAAGTATTCCCTGAGAATTTACTGTGTCGGATAACTTTTTGAAATCACTATTTTTCAAAATGTTTATTTCCGCTATGCCGGCATTTGAACATATATTCATTATTTGTCTGTCATGTTTTACATCTTCTCTAATTATTATCAATTCAAGATTATCAGCATAATAAAGAGAATTCAGACATTCTACCATCAAATTCAAACCTTCGATTAAAAATCGCTTTTCTTTTTGTCTGAATTTCTTAAGATGGAGCTTTGATATGAACTTCAGTCTTTCCTTTGACAACAATTGAGTTTGGAATAATTTCACAATATGCTTTTGAGCAAAGATGATATAAATGAATTTAAAACAACCAAGCTATTTTTCTCCTTTGTATTCAACAAAATTCTTTTCCGTTTCATACAACTTAACTGAATGAAGCTTCACATTATACTGCTTTAATCTTTTTGCAAGCAAATCCCAGAAAATTATCGCCATGTTTTCTGTCGTAGGTATTACTTTTCTGAATAAATCGACATCGTTAAGATACTTATGATCGACTTTCTCAATTATTTCTTCGAATATAATTTTTTTCAGCAATTTAAGGTCCATTACATAGCTGCTGTCTTTGTCAGGGTTGCCTTTTAATGTAACTTCAATGTAATAATTGTGTCCGTGAAAATTACTGCACTTACCGAACATTTCCTCATTTTGTTTCTTTGATAGTTTTGGATTCTCAAGTTTATGAGAAGAAGAGAAATGCTCTCTTCGGGTAATATAAATCATGCTCATTAATTTTTCCCAAAATTAATCCTAATTGCCATTATAAGAAATGCATAAAGCAGTTGAAGATAATTTTCCGAATGAGCTTCCGTCCAAAAATATTTGAAGTTGTAATGTTAAAAAAAAGTTTTAGGCTTTTAAAATATCCGAATACATTGTTATTCTTCATAAATCCCCTCCCAACAATCCCTTGCAAAGCTTAGGGCAAGAGTGGGGTTGTTTCAAGATTAGAGAAATTTTATTGACAATCTTAATCTTAAAAAAGTCTTTATTGAAATGAAAAAATATTTTGGATACTAATTTTGTGGAAGTAAATGTCATTAATTTTTTAATACATTTTCTTTGAGATATATTTTTTAATTTATAGAAATTTTTATGAATTAGCCGATGAAAGTTAAACTATCTTTTTTGACATTTTTAATTTTTGTTATAGTTTCTTCTGCCGCTTCGCAGGTTGATACATCATTTCATAAAATTATAAAAGACCTTGGCAACCCCCCAAAAAACTGCAGAGATGCTGCCTGGCTGCTTAACAAAAAAATCCTTGTCAGAGGATTTGATGATTCTCTGTATTTTCTCGAACACACGGAAACCGGTTTGAAAAAACTGAAAAAAGAAATTGAAAGACACATCGATAATTTTAAAACCAATATGGACAGCTTTAACCGGCATCCGCAGTCTCAGCAGCAGGAATTTCCTGGATTTCCAGGAGACATAAGACCGCAGGATCTTGATTTAAAAAAGTGCGAACTGGCTTCGCTTAAAATTGACTCAATAGTTTCTAAATTCAAAACTGAAATTGTCAAAAATCTCGATTCCATGAATGCTGCTTTAAAAAGAACTTTGGTCTCTGATTCCTCATCAAGAGAAATAATAGCCGATGAATTCCTCGGAACAATGTTTATTCTTTTTGATAAGTATTTTTTTCTGACAGAATCTCATTTAAAAACTATTGATAAATTTGTGTTCAATTTTGATCTGAAAGACAGAATTTATTTTCCTTTTGAAAGCTACAAACTTCTTCAATGCCAGCTCAGTGAGGTTAAAGCAGGATTATTTTTTTTAAACATAATTAAGGAATGTTCTAAAATCGGCAGCCGGTTTTATATTTCAAAAGAATAACTCATTAAATGAAACCTTATTAATCATATTTAAGTCAGAATAATATATCTAATAATTCAAAGGCAGTTTTTTAGAAAAATGTTTAGATATTTATTTTTATGTTATTGAACAGTATTGCAGGCAGATTAATGATAAATTCATTTATCTTAACAGTGAAACTTCTTATTTTAACATACGTTTAAAAAACTAATTCCAGAAGTAACTAACCTTTAAATGATTAAGTATTTTATCCTTTCAGCAATTGTAATGATGTTCAATTTTCAGGCATACTGTCAGGAAATTTTAGAATTAAACAAAGCGGTTGAGACAGCGCTTCAAAACAGTACTGTTGTTGCAAACCTCGAAAACAGTTTGCGGATTCAGGAGCTTTCGACAAAAGCAGCCGTAGGCAGTCTCATACCTTCTTTAAGCATGAATGCATCATGGAGCCGAAACAATACCTTTTCGGAAGGAACAGTAAGATATGAAAACGGTGTACCAATAATTATTCCCAAGCAGGATTCATGGATAAATAATTTTGGACTCGGATTAAACTCACAGGTAAAACTTTTTGACGGTTTTTCAAATTACAAACAGATTGATCTTCAGAACGAAAATGAAAATTACATACGTATTAATCTGGATAAAGAAAAGTATGACTTAGCTTACAAAGTAAACTCTGTTTATTTTGACGTACTGAAAAAAGTAAAAATTGTCGGTGTGAACGAAGCGAATCTGAAAGATTCCAGAGACCAGCTTGAAAGGGTGAAAGAATTTATGAATGTAGGCAAGAGGACTATTGCAGATGTTTACAGACAGGATGTTCAGGTTGCTCAAAACGAACTTTTGCTGGAAAGATCCGTGAATGATTATAAAAAAAGCAAAGTAGATCTTCTGCTGGTAATGAATGACGATATGAACAAAGATTTTACTCCGTCTGATGCCGGATTAGCTGCCGAACTTTCAGAAGATAATCTGAAACTCATTCTGGAAATAAATTCAAATGCAGAGATGCTTTTTTCAAAAGCTGTTCAAAAAAGATACGACTATAAATCATATTTGCAGGATATTAAAATCGGTGAAACGCAGCTCAGCATTAACAGTAAGAATCAGTATTTTCCAACAATATCCGGTTTTGCTTCATACAATCTCAACGCATCGAGGGTAAACGACATACTTGATTCGCGTTCATTTTCATTTGGGCTTTCTCTTAACTATCCGATTTTTCAAGGCTTCAGTCTCGATACCAAAAGACAATCATCTGAAATTTCAATCAGACAAAAACAGGACAATCTTGATCAACTCAAGCAGCAGATTAGAAGTGATTTGAAAAAAGCTTATCTCGATCTTGAAACTGCCTTCAAACAGATCGAAATATTAAACAGAAATATTAAGTCGGCAGAACAAGATAAACTGCTTTCGGAAGAAAGTTACAGAGTAGGATCAGGTACATTGCTTGACATTCAGACTGCATCCGTCAAGCTAAATTCACTTCTCGTAGAAAGAATTAATGCATATTATGATTTTCTGCTTGCAGAAAAAAGACTCAATTATTTTTCCGGCGATTTAAACTATTAATTTTTAAATAAAAAAATAATTTATAAAAAATAATGTCAGAGGATTCAGCACAAATTCAGAAACCTGTAAGTCCAATAAAAAACAAGAAAAAGAAGAGCAGGAAAAAACTTTTCTGGATCATCGGGCTTTTACTGATTGTACTTATAGTTGCAGCAGTAATAATCTCCGGTAAAAAAGAACCGCTGATTGAGGTTCAGACAGAAAAAATTCAAAAAAGAAATATTACACAGGTTGTAACTGCAACCGGTAAGATACAATCGGAAACAGAAGTCAACATCAGCGCTGAAATCAGCGGTGAGATAATTTCCCTACCATTTAAAGAAGGCGATTTTGTCAAGAAAAATGATTTGTTAGTTAAAATAAAACAAGAAGCATATACTCCTCAAATACAGCAGCAAAAAGCGGCTATTGAAGTTGCAGAAAGCAATCTCAAAACAAATGAAGTAACCCTGAAGAAATTCGAACTTGAGCTCGACAGAATAAAAGAACTGTTCAGCAAAGGTTTAGCTTCACAAAGCGAGCTTGACATTGCACAAAATAACTACGATCAGACTTTAGCGATTATAAATTCCAACATAGCTCAGATCAATCAGCAAAAAACTGGAATGTCTCAGATTAAATATGATTTGTCGAAGACTACTATTTATTCTCCCATTGATGGAACGGTAACACAGCTTAACAATGAAACAGGCGAAAAAGTATTAGGAACAATTTCCAATCAAGGTTCAAACATAATGACAATTTCCGATTTAACCAAAATGGAATGTCAGGTAGAAGTAGGAGAAACCGACGTTACATTTGTTAAAATAGGAGACTCCGCAAAAATACAAATAGATGCTTTCCCTGATAAAGATTTTATTGGGCATGTTTACGAAATTGCAAATACTGCAACGACAACCGGCATGGGAACGCAGGATGAAGTAGTTAACTTCATTGTTAAAATTAGAATAATCAATGACAAGTTTGAATTAAGACCGGGAATGAGTTGTACAGTAGATATTATGGTTAAGACAAAAGAAAACGTACTTTCAGTTCCGATACAGTCCGTTACTACAAGAGAAGATTTTGACATGAAGAGCATGAATTCGGATGAAGAAAACGAAAACCTTAAGACTCAGTCTGGAGAGAAAGCGAGTAAGAAGCAGAAGCCCAAAGAAATTGTGTTTTTCGTTGATAACGGAATTGCCAAAAAAGAAGAGGTAAAAACCGGAATAAGCGATGATTCATATATTGAGATACTTGAGGGAGTGCAGGAAGGACAGGAAGTTATTAAAGGCAGCTTCAAGGCAATTAACAAAGAACTTGAAGACGGCTCGAAAGTTAAAGTTGACAATGAAATTAAAAAGAAGAAAAAGAATGATGGCGAAGAAGATTAAAATTAACATAGTTAAATCATGAGCAGTAATTTAATCGAGCTGAAAGATATTACAAAGGTTTATATCATGGGGATGGAAGAGCTTTATGCATTAAAAGGAGTCAGCGCTTATATCAAGAAAAATGATTACGTGGCAATTATGGGACCATCGGGTTCAGGGAAATCAACTTTAATGAATATTATCGGATGTCTGGATACACCATCGAGCGGCGAGTATCATTTAAACGGAAAGAATGTCAGCGAAATGGACGATGACGAGCTTGCAGAAATCAGAAACAGAGAAATCGGTTTTGTGTTTCAGACATTTAATCTGCTTCCAAGAAGCAATGCTCTTCATAATGTCGAATTGCCTTTGATATACAGTGGTCTGTCAAAAGCTGAAAGACTGGAAAGAGCAGAAGAAGCTCTTTACAATGTAGGACTTGAAGACAGGATGATGCATAAACCGAATGAACTTTCAGGAGGACAAAGACAGAGAGTTGCAATAGCAAGAGCGCTTGTGAATAAACCGTCGTTAATACTTGCTGACGAGCCGACGGGAAATCTTGATTCCAAAACAGGCGAAGAAATAATGCAGTTGATGGAAGAGCTGAATCAGAAAGGAAACACAATCGTCATTGTTACTCATGAAGAAGACATTGCCAAACATGCACACAGGATAGTAAAGATACGCGACGGTCTCATCGAAAGCGATACTTACAGCGAGAAAGGTCAGAAAGCTTTTTCATTTAAGGAAACGGCAACTTTATCAAAATGAATTTTTACACTGAGATAAAAGAAAGTATTGTTATTTCGCTGAAAGCAATCACTGCTAATAAGCTCAGGTCTTTTCTTGCCACGCTGGGAATTGTTATTGGTATAACTTCGGTAACACTGATGCAGACAGCAATCGAAGGCATAAACAGAGCATTTGAAAAAAGTATTTCCGCAGTTGGAGCTGATGTTTTGTATGTTCAAAAGTTCGAATGGTTCAGCAAGGAAGACTGGTCTTTTTTCAGAAACCGAAAAGACATTACCATGGGACAATTCAATTTTTTAAAAAAGAATGCGCAGACTTCGGAAGTAATGTGTCCTACTACGGGAACAAGCAAAACTCTTAAGTATCAAGACCTTGTGCTGGAAAATGTATTTGTATTAGGCAGCACCTATGAGTATCAAATGACATTTGGACTTAATCTTGATGAAGGAAGATTCTTTACTCGAAAAGAATCGGAAGGTGCATACCCGGTTTGTATTATAGGAACAGAAATAAAGAATGCATTTTTTGAAAACACTGATCCGATTAACAAGACAATTAAAATAGGCACATACTCATTCAGAGTTATTGGAGTTGCCGAAAAACAAGGAAGCCTACTCGGATTATTCAGTCTTGACAACAGAGTAATCATACCAATAGACAGATTCTTTAAACTTTACGGTGGAAAGAGAAGCTTATCGATTAATATCAAAGCAGATGATGTAAAAAATATAGATGAAACCAAGGAAGAAGTAATTTCTATTATGCGAAAAGCCAGAAAAGTTCCCTTCGGCGAGAAGAATGACTTCGGCGTAAATCAGCAGGAAGCATTCAAATCTACTTTTGACAATCTTACTTCTTTAATAAAGATAATTGGAACATTAATCACTTCAATGTCACTCATAGTTGGTTCTGTAGGAATAGCAAACATAATGTTTGTATCGGTTAAGGAGCGGACAAAGGAAATAGGAATTAGAAAAGCAATCGGCGCAAAAAGACGTTCCATTTTATTTCAGTTTTTAATCGAATCATGCACGATATGTCTAATAGGAGGAATAATAGGTATAATGATTTCTTTTCCAATAAGTCTGATAATTGATGCATTTGTTTTGCCGACGGCAATGCCTCTCTGGGTCATAGTACTTGGCTTATTTGTTTCAATGTTGTTTGGCGTACTTGCCGGATTTTTCCCTGCTTTCAATGCTTCAAAGATGGATCCTGTAGAATCATTACGATATGAATAAAAATCATGCTGACTGAATTAATTAAAATAGCCGTCAATACTTTAAGGTCAAACAAACTAAGAGCATCGTTGACACTGTCGGGTATCATTATTGGAGTGTTTTCCATAATAGCCATCATGACTTTGCTGAACGCGCTTCAGGCAGGCATTGAAGGTGGATTAAGCGAACTCGGAAGCAACACATTTCAGGTTCAAAAATTTCCGGCAATGCAGGTCGGCGGACCGGGAAGCAGAAACAAATACAGGAACAGACCGGATATTACATACAGTCAGGGATTGAGACTGATAGAAAAAGCTACTATATACAAAGACATATCTCTCGAAGATTATATTTACAACAAGACATTTAAAAGTTCAAGTGATGCCACAAATCCAAATCATTATATCGGCGGCGTACTGCCTGTATATCTGACCTGCAATAACCGAGCAGTTCAGTTCGGAAGATTTATCACACAGACTGATCTGAATAACAACTCGAGAGTTGCCGTAATCGGCATGGATGTTGTTGACAAAATTTTCAGGAATGTAAATCCCCTCGGGCAGAAGTTGCGGGTTGACAATAATGAATTTGAAGTCATAGGAGTTTTTGAGAAAAAGGGAGAAGGATTCGGACAGAGCAATGATAATTTTGCTTTAATTCCGATAACTACAATGCAGCAGGTTTACGGAACAAACAACAGGTCGCTCAACATTGCCATACAAGCTGAGAGCAAAGATACTTATAATGAAACTCTCGAAAACATTGTCAGCGTTATGAGGTCCATCAGAAAGGACAAACCCGGAGAAGACAACAGCTTTGAAATATTTTCGAATGAATCGCTCATAGCGGAAGTAAACAGTTTTACAAAATATTTTAAGTACGGAGCAGGTTTCATTTCATTCATTGCAATGCTTGCAGCAGGTGTCGGCATCATGAACATCATGCTGGTTTCGGTAACCGAAAGGACAAAAGAAATCGGGATAAGAAAAGCAGTCGGCGCGAAAAGTTCGAGCGTTCTCACACAGTTTCTAATTGAAGCCATCATTTTATGTGAACTGGGAGGATTCGTGGGAATTCTCTTAGGACTAATCACCGGAAATCTTCTTGGAATTTACTTAAGCAGTCCGGTAGTAATACCTTATGACTGGGTTATCATCGGCGTAGTGGTATGCTCTGTAGTTGGAATTGTTTTCGGTGTTTACCCGGCTTACAAAGCATCAAAGCTAAATCCTATAGATGCTTTGAGATACGAATAAAATTTTTAAGATGGATTTACATTCTTATCTGGATTTGCATTTGCCAGCAAACTCTCGACAAAATCACTGACTTTTTTATTTTTAAAACTTTTCTTCATTTCATCGAGATTAGACAACGCCTTCTTCATTTTTAGAAGCATATTTTTATTATTTTTCTGTTCATACTGATAACCATAGCTCCCCAGCACCTGAAAAATCCTAAGCAGCGCATAATAGTAAAATGTATTTCTGAATTGTGGAGTATCTAATTTTATTTTATTTGAAATTTGCAATAAGTAATAATCAAGAAGTTCTTCCTTTTCTTCCTCCTTAAGAAAAACGCTGCCCGAATAAAGAAAAGATACTAAGTCATACTGCAGAGGACCCTTCATGCCTGATTGATAATCAATGTAATATAACTTTTCATTTCTAAGCATAATGTTTCTTGGCTGAAAATCCCTGTACATAAAAAAACTTTTTTCTGTTTGTTCATTCACATTACTAAATATTTCACTCAATTCTGTAATTTGATTATATTCGATTTCAATTTTACCTGATTTTTTTTTGTGAAATTTTTTTACAAAATAATTATAAAATTTATTCAAGTCGGAATTTATAATTGATGAATCCAATCCGCCTTTGCCAATGCAATATGAATAATCAATGTGATCTTTTGTATTTAGCTGAAAACCTATCAGATCTTTAACAGCCTGCCGGTAATATTTAGTCAACTCAGAATAACTTTTATTTATTGAAAATCCAAATAGAGTAGTGTCGCCGAGATCTTCTTCAAGATAAAAATTTTCATCCGCCGATACGCAGTGAATTTCAGGAACATTCAGCTTCAAATCATGAAACAGCTTTGAGAAATAAATGAATGCTCTGTTTTCTTTTACATTTTCATTAAAGACTCCTATAAAAGATTTGCTGCCGGATATTAACCGGTAAATCTTTCTGTCTGACGCATCAGCTTTGAGTTCTTTTACCGAATCAATCTCCGCATCAAGCCAATCTTTTATAAGCCATGCAAAACTGTTTAATATATACTCTGTATTGTAATGCATTTTTTTAATCCAATATTTCTGCAAGAGCAGATTTTAAATCAGGTAATCCGAAAGTGAAACCAGCATTTAATGCTTTTTCGGGTATTACGCGCTGCCCAGTAATCAGATACTCCGCAAATTCACCAGCTAATATTTTCAACATGAATCCGGGTATCGGCAATGTCAGAAAAGTCTTTCTGAATTTTGAAAGCGAATTCGTAAATTCTTTGTTTGTAACCGGTTCAGGAGAAACAGCATTTACAATTCCTGTTAAGGATTCATTTTCAAAAGTAAATTCGAAAAGATTTATCAGATCAGCAATGTGAATCCAAGAGATCCATTGTTTACCCGAGCCATGGAATGTACTTATTAAAAATTTATTCGAAAGTAAAAGTTTCTTCAATGCTTCTGAGTTTTTTCCCAATACTAATCCCGTCCTCATTATGACAGTCCGCACGCCGTAATAATCAGCTTTTAAAGCTTCTGCTTCCCAGTCTTTGCAGAGTGATGCAAGGAAATCATCTCCGTCAGGTGAAGTTTCATTAAGCACAGTATCATTTCCCGAACCGTAAAATCCCGTACCGGAAATATTTATAAAACAAGCCGGCTTTTTTTTACAAAAATTAATTGCATCAACAAGCAGTTTAGTCATGCCTACTCTGCTTGTATAAATCAGTTCTTTATAATCCTCGTTCCATCTCTTTGCACCAATGCTGGCTCCGGCAAGATTGATAACAACTTCGGATTCTTCCATAAGCATTGACACCGTAACAGGATCATAATTTCTATCTTTGTCAAATATTTCAATAGTATGATTATTTAAAAAAATATTTTCAGCCTTCTTTACATCACCGGTTAAAATTCTGACGAAAGCGCTATCTCTGCAAAGTTTTTCCGTAAGCGCTCTTCCGATAAATCCCGTGGCTCCGGTGATAAATACTCTTTTTTTCAAATAGTTCAGTAAAAAATTTTTTCGAGGAAAAGGCCTGACGGAGGCGCTGTCAGTTTTGCAGGCAGATCGGAATAATTTTTAAATAATGACTTAATTTCCTTTTCTCCTATATTTCCCCGTCCGGCTTCGACCAGCACTCCTGTAATTCTACGTACCATTTTCCAGAGGAAATGTGAAGCTTTGATTCTTATCAGGATTAGATCAGTTTCTTCTGAAAGATCAAGCTCTTCCACATAAACCTTGGTTGATTTTTCTTCCTTAATTTTTTCGGTAAATGATTTATAATCACGGATTCCAATGAACAGATTTGTAATCTTTTTCATCTTTTCAACATCAAGTTTGTCTTTAACCCACCAAACATATTTTTTCCCAAGAGCAGATTTTCTTTTTGAAATTCTGTAAACATACTGTCTTGCTTTTGCCGAATGTCTTGCATGAAATCTGTCGTCAGCCTTTTCAATATCAAGTATTGCAATACTTGAGGGCAGCTCATTGTTGAGCAGAATTTTTAAAACATGCGGAGGAATTGTTGTCTCACATTCAAGATGTGCTGCCTGTTCATGCGCATGTACTCCGCTGTCTGTCCTTCCCGAGCCTTGAAAGTCTTTGATAACATTGTTTCCTTTAGATTCCGAAAAAACTTTTTCAATTGACTTAATTATCGTGCCCTGAATGGATTTGGCATTTTTCTGAATCTGCCAGCCAGAATATCCAGTTCCGTCATATTCTATCAAAAACTTAAGCTTCATTTGTCTTCTTCTTTTTCTTTAAGTAAAAATCAATGCTGAATTTTCCCGGACCCATGATAAGCATTGAAATAAATACAAACATCATAATAAGCGGGAAAGCCACATCACCCCAAGGATCCATTTTTGAAAGATGAGTAATTGAAGCCATTACCATTGTAAATGTAATTAAACATAATGAAGGTCTGTACAGAAAACCAAGAATCATTAAAATTGGAACAAAAAATTCTGAAAACATTGCCATAAATCCCCAGACTTCAGGCATAAAATTAATTCCGAATTTTGACATTGCCGTTCCCAGTTTTTTCCATAGCTCGACTCCTCCGGTAAGTTTTCTTAAACCGAATACAAGCATATAAATTATCCCAATTGATAATCGCATTATTAATACAGCGAAATCAGAAAAACTGCTTAATGAATTTGACATGATTATAACAGGTTATTTTTATTTAAAAAAGTTTCAATTGCTTTATTAAATTCATCCGGCGCTTCCATATTGCTCAAATGTCCCGCGCCGGAGATAAATTTAAATTCAGCATTCATCAAGTTTTCACAAATGTAAACTGAATTTAACGGAGGAGTGATGATATCTTCTTTTCCTGCAATTGCAAGAACGGGTATTGAAATATTTTTCAGCTGAAACGAGGTGTTTGTTCTTGATGCAATCGCAAGTATGGCAGAACAAATTCCTCTTATATCCATCCAGCTCATCATCTCTTTGATAAAACTCTTCAAGCCTTCGTTTTCATAACTTGTTTTACTTATAAGTTTTTTGATAAATTCATCAAAGACACCATCTTTACCGGATTTAAGATTCTTAATCATTGCATATCTGCCGATAAGACTGTCGTTGTTTTCGCTTTCTGATTTTGTATCAGCCAATATCGCCGACAAAAATCTTCCTTGATCTCTAACCAGCGCTCTAAGCAGTATATATCCACCGAGCGATAATCCGCAGGCAATTACTTTATCAAGCTTAAGTCCGTCCAGTATAGAAAAAAAATCATCGGTGAGATCCTCCATTGTAAAGGGAAGGTCTGCCGGATCATAACTATAACCCAGCCCTCTGATATCAAATACAATTACTCTGTATTTTTTTTTAAAATACTCTGCCTGCTTATCCCACATCCTGCTGCAAAGCGGGAAGGCATGTACGAAAACAATCGGCAGACCATTCCCGCCGTAATCGATTACGCTTATTCCGTTAATTTTTAATTTATTCATTACTTTTATTTAGTTGACAAATGAAGAAATCTTGTAAAATCATAAGTGATGTTGATTCCTGAAATTATATCATTTTTCATTTTTGAATTTAAAACATCATTAACATCAAAAGTTTTATAAACATAAAACTGTTTCTTTTTCAGAAATTCGGTCAGCATAGGTTTATTTTTATCAATATATTTTTCAAATCCTTTTGGAATTCTGCTGAGACTGATTCCCTGCACGATGCCGAAATTTTTTTTAAAATTCTTTTCAGATACTATCTTGATATATTCAGAATAATTTTCCGCTATACCGAGTCTGATTTTTTTGGCATAATCATTATCGGTGCTGTATTGTCCTGCAGCAAAAAGAAATTCATCTTTTGAAAAATGAAAATAAAACTGCGGGACTTCCGAAGATTTAATTTTATCAAAGGCAAATGCCGCCGAATAGTAATTTTTATATGGAGTCTTGTCTTTGGAAAATCTAATATCCCTGTTAATTCTGAAAATTGACTTATAATTGACTACAATATCAGAATCGATTTTTTTTAATTCAACTGCAAGGTCGTCTATGAGATTTCTCATTGGAAATTTAAGAAATTCGTCGTATCTGATACGGTTGTTATCAAACCAAGCTTTGTTGTTATTTAAAGGATTTGAAAGCGATTTCAAAAACTTTAAAGCTTCTTTTGAAAAACCCGAAAACGGCTGATTGAGTAATTCGTTAAGCAATTTTTTTTAAGATAGTTATACTTTTTTGGAACTAAAACCAATTGTTTGCTTTAAAAATACAGATTGAATTAATGCTAATCTAATTATTAATTTCAACTATTAAAATCAAAAAATTATTTTCCAAATTTATTTCAGAATAATCATGAAAAATTCCAGATTTGCAATTTGTCTTTCATTATTCATCACAGTGATAATGTTTTTTCAAATCAAGACAGCATATTCATTGTCTGAAGACTTAAATTTCACGGTAAATACTTCAAACTTATATTATCCGGGTGATAAGATCATGCTTAACCTTAGCTCTTATGATTATACAAAGGATAACACTGCCGGGAAAAAACTGGAATTTTCATTCCGTATTTTTCAAATAACAGACTTGTCTGCTTTTTATTCACTTCAGAATTCAAGATACAACATTGAAGTACTAGGCGCAGATAGTATGAATCTCCTGCAATATACAAAAGAAATTTATTCATTTAAAAAATTTATTAGCAGGGAAAGAGATGGCGGATATAATTATGTGAATGAATCATTTCCTCTGAATATTAAATCTAAAGGAGCTTATCTCGTGAGGGTATCTTCCGGGAACAAAGTTGCCTACTGCGGATTTACGGTAACAAATCTCGGTATAATATCAAAAGCAGGCAATAACTCAATGCTTGCTTATGTAATCGACAGGAAATCCGGCTCACCAGTTAACGGAGCGGAGTTAAATTTTTATATAGGGAAAAGAAAAATTGGAGAAGGAATAACTAAAGATGGACTGTTTTATCAGGATATAATTTTTGACAATGAACTTAAAAATGCAAAAAATACTAATCCGCTTATCATCGGAAGTCTTGGCGAAGATATAATAATTTCCGACCAGTATTTGTATTTTGGTTACAATGAAAGCAGATATACTGCATTTGTATTTACCGAACAACCGGTTTACAGGACTGGATCTGAAGTTAACTTTAAAGGCATTTTAAGAGAGAGCGCTGCTGACGGGTACATCCCGTTCGGCAATAAGGAAGTAACAGTAAAAGTTAAAGATTCAAAAGGTGCGGAAGTTTACAAGGAACTTCTTACCTCCAATCAAATGGGAAGCATTGCCGGAATGTATAAAATTGACAATGATGCACCACTTGGAGATTATTCCATTATTATTCAACTGAATGAGAATAGCACATTCCAATCCACTTTTACAGTCGAGCAGTATAAAAAACCGGAGTTTAAAGTCTCGCTCAATACTGACAAGCAGCAGTATTTTGGGAAAGACAAGCTGAAGGCTGAAGTGAAAGCTGATTATTTTTTTGGAAGCCCGGTTACTAATGCGGAAATAGAATACAATGTTTATAAAGTCCGCTATTACAGACCTTGGTGGCTTTATTCAGAATATTCATGGTGGTATGAAGATTTTTACAAAGAAGCTGAAAACAATTTCAAAGGAGCTGAATATATATTTTCAGGCAGAGGAACGCTTAACTCAGAAGGTAAATTTGAATTTGATTATCAGATTAACGAAGATTTTAAAGAGGAATACGGCAGTGATTATTATTACAAACCTTACTACATGAATTCAGATTACAAATATATACTGCAGGCTAAAGTAACGGATAATTCACGAAGGGAGATTTCGGGAACGGCTACAGTGCTTGTAACGCGAGGAGGATTTTCGCTTAGCGCTAAAACGGATAAGTATCTTTACAAGCCCGATGAAAATGTAAACATTGAAGTATTTGCAATGGATTTCTCAAATAAACCGGTAAAAACAGAATTTGAAGCTGCCGTTTATAAATCAAACTGGAACAGATATGATAACAAAGAGCAGAAGGATTTTATCACAAGTGTTAAAGGAAATACATTTAGCGATGGAAAAGGAATTATCACTTTAAATAAATCCGGGAAACTTGCTGAAGGATATTACTCTGTCGAGATTAAAGCAAGAGATGAAAGATCAAATGAGATTAACTGCAATGCGGGATTTTTTGTGTCTGGCGGCGAAGTTCCTTGGTATTACGATCAGTCCGGTGCAGTTCAGATAATTACGGACAAGGACAGTTACAAACAGGGTGAAATATGTAAAGCATTAATCATAACAACAACTCCGGGAATTAATGCATT
This sequence comes from Ignavibacteria bacterium, assembly GCA_019187405.1. Lineage (GTDB taxonomy): Bacteria > Bacteroidota > Ignavibacteria > Tepidaquicellales > Tepidaquicellaceae > JABAQZ01. Next base: position 15,769 of record JABAQZ010000018.1, on the reverse strand, counting down.
GATAACTGCAAATACTGATGACATAATATTTTACAAATCGGAAAATTTTTCCGGAACTTCCGGGACAGTTGAAATACCCGTAACGGATAAGTTTCTAACAAATTTTGATATTAATGTGAATTATGTTAAAGACGGGACTTTCTATTCGGGCGAAAAGAGAATAATGATAATTCCGGAACAGAAATTTCTAACAACGCTAATAGAGCCTTCACAGTTAATTTATAAACCAAAAGAAACAGGCGAACTGAAAGTTAGAGTAACCGATAATTTCGGTAATCCGGTAAGAAATGCCGAAGTAAGCATCGGTATTGTTGATGAAAGCATATACTCTATTAAAGAAGATAATACAAAAGATATCAGGAAGTTTTTTTACGGAAATAAGAATTTGACTGTTTCTACTGCTTACAATAATATATACAACAGCAGCGGACATTCGAGGTTAATAACGATATTTGAAAAGTTTAATCTGAAAAGTACAAGTGAATACGACCTTGCCACTGTTACCGGTCGGCTGCTAAGAAAAAACGGAAATCCTATTCCGAATGCCATTATTGTCATTGATGAAGATTATTTTGCGGCAGTTACAGATGATGAAGGAAATTTTGAATTCAAACTGCCAAATGGCAAATACACAATTAGCGCTTATTACAACAACATTGAGAAAGAAGAATTGAAGGAGCTGATCCTCGTCAAAGGACAAAAGAAAAGAATTATAATATACAACGATAAGGAAATGAATAATTATCAAAATTCTAACATTGAAACTTTTGATGGCAGGGGCGAAATGAATGACGAAAGAATGCTAAACTCACCGAGTGTATCAGAAATGGGGATTACCAAAGAAAAGAAATCAGGAGATATGCAGCCGGATGAAAGCGGGAACACTTATGTCCAGCCTGAGGTAAGATCGGATTTTAAGGATGCTGTATTATGGTCGCCATTTACAATGACTGATGCTAAGGGATATGCAGTAGTTACTGTTAAATATCCGGATAACTTAACAACCTGGCGTATCACTTCCCGCGTTGTTACTGAAGATACAAAAACCGGTCAGGCAGTATCCACTGTAATTACAAGAAAAGATTTGCTTATCAGAGTAGAGACTCCAAGATTTTTTCAGAAAGGAGATGCAGTTACAATATCAACGATTGTTCACAATTATTTAAATGAATCAAAAAATGTTAGGATAAAGTTCAAATGTGAAAATCTTTTGCTTAACGAAAATACGGCTGAAAAGAATGTAACAATAAATCCGAATTCGGAATTGAGAGCCGACTGGAAAGTAAAAGCAGAGCAGCCTTCTGGCGATGCCGTTATTTACGCCGAAGCATTGACAAACGAAGAATCTGATGCAGTTGAGATCAAAGTTCCTTTGCAGCCATCAGGGCTTAAAATGGATGTAAACACTGTAGCGGATATTTCTGATGAAGTTAAAACAGAATCAAAGTATGTAGTAATTCCCGAAAATGCAGATTTAAAAAGCGCTATGTTGAAGTTCACAGCCGAACCATCAATTGCATCAGTCATTCTGACGGCGCTCGATGAACTTGCCGGTTATCCTTACGGATGTGTCGAACAAACAATGAGCAGATTTTTGCCGTCGGTTGTAGTTGCAAATGCATTTCAGAAACTGAATGCCCCTATAAGCGAAGCAACGAAAAAAGAACTTCCGAAAATGATTGATAAAGGTTTGAAAAGATTATATGGATTCCAGCATTCCGATGGCGGATGGGGCTGGTGGGAAAACGATCAGACCAATCCATTTATGACTGCTTATGTTGTTTACGGATTATCAATTGCCGGACAGTCCGGTTATGAGATTAAGCAAACAAGTATAAATAAGGGTATATCTTCAATAAAAAATCAACTGAATGATTTAGAAGTCGATGCTACAACAAGAGCTTACATGCTATATGCTCTTGCAGTTGCAAATGAAAAAGACAAAGAACTTTTTAAAGAGAATATTGATATTATAATATCTTCTGAAGTAAACAGTTATACAAGAAGTCTGCTTGCATTAACATGGAAACTTATTGGGGATGATGTAAATGCAAAAGCTGAATTAAAGAAGCTTGAAAAAGATGCGCTTAAGAGCGGAGAAGGTGCAGCGTATTGGGAAGGAAAAGAATTTCATTACAGATGGCAGGATGATAAAGTTCAGACAACTGCAATGGCGCTGAAAGCATTAATCAACATTGACATAAACTCTACGCTGAAAGAGAAAGTAGTCAGGTGGCTCATGACTCAAAGAATGGGACTTTATTGGAGAAACACACAGGAAACGGCAATTGTAATTTACTCTATTGTAGATTATCTGACACATTCAAACGAGCTTGATCCTGATTATACAATGAAGATTTATTTTAACGGACAAATCATAGTTGAAAAAAGAATAACAAAGGAAGATGTTTTTAAAAAACCTGAAGTAATAAATGCAGACAGCAAACTAATCGTTCACGGACAGAATGAAATTAAAATTGAAAAATCAGGAAAAGGCAAACTTTACTATTCATCTTATACTTCTTATTATAATGATTCGGAAAACCTTCAACCGAAAGAAGACGGTTTCAGAGTAGAGAGGGAATATTTCAAGCTTGAGAAATACAATGCTTACGGCGAAAATAAGATCACTTACAGGAAAAAATATTTTGACGGGGATGTGAAGTCGGGAGATGAAATTCTTGTAAAACTCAGAGTTTATACAAAGGATGAAAATAATCAATATTTCATGCTTGAAGATGAACTGCCTTCGGGAATCGAAGTTATTAAAGATGACTGGGCTTACACAATTGAAGGCGAAAACAATTACATGGGATATTCATATTACTTCTGGAGATGGTGGTACGCTGATAAAGAAGTCAGAGATGATAAAGTTGTATTCTTTGCAACGCATTTGGGAAAAGGCGAATATGAATTTTCATACATAATGCAAGCGCAAATACCAGGTGAATATAATGTAAATCCGGCAAAAGGAATGCTGATGTATTATCCGGAATATAACGGCAGCACGGGGAAGATTAAGCTAAATATATCAGAATAACTGTTAGACTATAAAATTACAAACTGCAAATTAATCATTGCAAATTAATCATTGCAAATTTAACATTGCAAATTAATCATTGCAAATTTAACATTGCAAATTAATCATTGCAAATTGAACACCTACATTCTTTCCGGAGCTGAAATTCCTATAATATCAAATCCGTTTTTCAGTGTTTGTTTTACTGCAAGACAGATGTAGAGTCTGACCGCAGATTGCGCTTTGTTTTCCGCGTCAATAATTCTGCAGTTATGATAAAACTTATGAAATTTCTCGGCAACTTCATTCAGGTAAGTTATTATTTTATGGGGTTCAAAACTTAAAGCAGCGTTTTCCACTTCTTCAGGGAATAAAGACAAAGTTTTCAGCAGATTTATTTCGTCATTTGAAATTATTAGTTCGGGATTGATATTTTCTGCATTAAAATCTTTGTATTCAGGGAAAATGTTTTCCGCATTTCTTAAAACTCCGCAGATTCTTGCAAAAGCATACTGAAGATAATACACGGGATTTTTCTCGGATTTCTCTTTAGCAAGTTCCAGGTCAAAATCGAGATGAGTATTTGCTCCTCTCATTACAAAGAAAAACTGCGTTGCGTCAGCGCCTATATCATCTATCAAATCATCGAGACTGTAAGAATGACCTTCTCTTTTGCTGAGCTTAATTACATTATCGCCTTTTCTGAGAGTTACCATCTGATGAATAATTACATGAATTTTTTTATAAGGATAACCAAGAGATTTCACTCCGTAAATAACCTCCTTGTAAGTATCACCGTGATCGGATCCAAAAATATCAAGCACAATGTCATAACCTCTGTTAAGCTTGTCAATGTGATATGCAATATCGGGCAGGCGGTAAGTTGGTTCACCGCTTGACTTTACAATCACTTTGTCTTTCTGAAATCCTTCGGTTTCATCCATCTTTAGCCAAATTGCTCCGTCTTTTTCATAAGAAAGATTTTTTGATTTAAACTCCTCGAGCGTTTTTTCGACCGCACCGGTTTTATATAAATCCGATTCGTTAAAAAACACATCATGGCGTACACCCATTTTGCCGAGAGTATTCTTAATCAATTTAAAATTATATTCCTCGCCAGCATTGATAAAATAGTCCATGCTTTCAGAATTTTTAAGCGAGTCTTTTTTATCACCATAAATCTTTCGTGCGATGTCTTTTATGTATTCTCCGTGATAGCCGTCTTCGGGAAACGGGAAATCAGGTTCGAAGATCTGCATGTATCTTGCATAGATTGATTTGCCCATATTAAGCATCTGATTCCCCGCATCATTGTAATAATACTCTCTTGTTACAATATATCCGGACCATTCAAGCAGATTTGCAATAGCTTTTCCGAGACAGAGCTGTCTTCCGTGTCCTGCATGAAGATATCCAGTCGGATTAGCGCTTACCCATTCGAGATTAACTGATTTGCCTGAGTTAATTTCAGATCTCCCGTAATTTTCTTTTTTATCGAGAATCTCCGGAATCAGTTTTTTGTAATAATTATCCGAAATAAAAAAATTTATGAAACCGGGACCGGCAATTTCAATTTTTTCTATAATTGATTTATCGTAATCAAAATTTGAGACCAGCTCTTCAGCAAATTTACGTGGATTTGTCTTCTGAATTTTAGCCAGGAGAAATGCGGCATTAGTGGATAAGTCTCCGAATTTTTCTTCTTTAGGTTTTTCAAAATAAATTTCTGCATTATCAAAACCAAGTTTACTGCATGCAGCGGTTACAACATCTCTCAGATAATCTTTCATTGACATAAAAACAATTTTATTTTATCCATTTCATTTCTTTATACCAGTCAATCGTTTTTCTGAACCCGGATTCGAGAGAATAATCAGCTTCAAATCCGAGCATGCTTTTAATTTTATTGTTTGAGCACGTCCATCTGAGTTGCGTTATGTCTTTGCACTTTTCAACATTAAGAGTCGCTGCTTTTCCAAACAAACCCATTGCAAATTCTGAAATATACCCTACAGAAAAAACAAGTGAATGCGGAAGTCTGATTTTAAATGCTTTCCTTTGAAGCAGATTCTTAGTAACTGTTCCGATTTCATCCCAGTTATATGCCTTGTCCATTGAAACAAAAAATTTCTGTGAAACAGATTCCTCTTTTTCGGCTGCTAGCACGATTCCTTTTACCAGATCTTCAACATAAATGAGGCTAAGATATTTTTCATCAAATCCAATTATGCTGTTTAATCCTTTGCAATATGTCTGAAAATAAATAAGTATTTCGGTATCTCTTGGGCCGAATACTGCCGGAGGCGCTATAATGCATGTTCTCAATCTGTCTGAATATGACATTACTTCCTGCTCAGCTTTCATCTTTGAAAACCCGTACGAAGTGATCGGATGAGGAACCGAGTTTTCATTAACATAGTCTTCATCAACAGCCGGACCGGTACCAGCAAGAGATGAAATTAAAATAAATTTCTTCAAACCGGGATTAACTCGATGAGTTATTTCAAGCAGGTTTTTTGTGGATTCAAAATTTGCTTTCATGTATTCATCTTTAGTTCTGGCTTTTACAAGACCGGCAACATGAAATACATAATCCATTTTTGAAATGCATTCGGATAAAGCTTCGTTGGAGAATAAATCACCCTCCACATATTTTACATTTTTATCTTTAAGCCATCTGGTATTTGATGATTTTCTCTTAAGGCAATATACATCATAATTTTTTTCGAGAAGTTTATCGGCAAGATGACTTCCTACAAAGCCGGTTGCACCGGTGATTAATGCTTTCAATAAAAGTAACTGATTTGATTTTTATTTCAATAGAAGTTATAAATTATAATTCGTATTTTCTTGATTAAAAAAAATACATAAATAAATGTAAGATGTAGAATCTTCATTTATATTTTTTATTATCTTATACATTTCTTAACAATCAAATGGATTTATTTGAAAAGTGTTACGGCTTTACGCGTGCCGATGAAGTAAAAGCTGCCGGCGTTTATCCTTATTTCAGAGCAATAGAGGCAAATGAAGGTCCGGTAGTTAAAATCGAAGGAAGAGATATTATAATGGCAGGATCAAATAATTATCTTGGACTCACAGCTCATCCGAAAGTAAAAGAAGCTGCAATAAAAGCTGTAAAAGATTATGGGACAGGATGTTCGGGATCGAGATATCTGACAGGTACTCTTGATCTTCATATCAGGCTCGAAGAAAAACTCGCCGATTTCCTCGGCAAAGAATCAGTACTTCTGTTTTCAACTGGTTATCAGACTGCGCAAGGTATTATTCCTACGCTTGTTTCAAAAGGCGAATATATAATATCAGACAAAGATAATCATGCTTGCATCGTTGCTGCTAATATGATGGCTAAAGGCGGATTTGCGGAATTTAAAAGATACAAACACAATGACATGGCTGACCTTGAAAGAGTGCTCAAGGCAATTCCACTTGATGCCGGAAAGCTCGTGGCATCCGACGGAGTGTTTTCCACAACAGGAGAAATTGTCGAACTGCAGAATCTTGTTGACCTTTGTAAGAAATATAAAGCAAGAATACTTATTGACGATGCGCATTCTACGGGTGTACTCGGAAAAGGCGGCAGAGGCACTCCATCGGAATTCGGATTAGTAAACGAAGTTGATATGGTCATGGGTACATTTTCAAAAACCTTTGCATCTTTGGGCGGGTTTGTCGGAGCAGAGAAAGCGGTAATAAATTATCTTAAACATCACTCCCCTGCTTTGATTTTTTCAGCATCACCGACGCCGGCATCCGTTGCAGCTGCCGATGCAGCGCTCGATATTTTAAAAGCCGAACCGGAAAGGATACTCAGTCTTATTGCCAATGCAAAGAAAATGAGAGAAGGTTTTATCAACATGGGATTCAATGTCATTCAAAGTCGAACAGCCATTGTTCCTGTTGTCCTGGGAGAGGATAATCTTGTTTTTGCTTTTTGGAGAAAACTATTTGACAGAGGAATTTTTGTAAATGCATTTATATCTCCGGGCGTACCACCCGGAATGGCAATGCTCAGGACATCTTACATGGCAACTCATGAAGACAAGCATCTTGACAGAATTCTCGAACTCTTTGGTGAAATCGGCAGAGAAATGGGAATCATTAAATAATAGATTTGAAATTAATTTACTCAATTTTAATCGTTGTTTTTCTTTATTCCTGCGGAAATGAAAACACTGATAAAGTCCGTGAAGATAGGGAAGACGAAAATACTGAATCAGCATCAGATACTTTGTTAACTCCCGAAGAAGTTTTCAGCTCATCTCTCGTACAGGAGATTCTCGATGAAGATGATGAGGAACTCCAAATTTATCTTGAGGAAGAATTTTTCACCGTTGCTTCAAAATCTCCGAAAGTTACAATAGATAAGATTTCATCGTCACAGTATATTTTTTCATTTGAATCGGACAGCATTATGAAAAATTTTCTTATTCAGAAGTTTTACATTCCCGCAAAAGATGAATTTATTTTTGAAAAAAGAGAAATTGATTTTAATACTTCCGAGAAACTTTTAAAATAGATTCAATAAGTTTTTTCATTTGTACTATTTTATAAAACTTTCAGCACAAAATACAGATTTCCCATTTCCCCCGTTATTTCCCCTTTCCTGTCAATCTCCTCAAATTTTTCGTTGTAAACTGATTCAATTCTCAGATTATGAGATTTTTTAATAAATTCTTTCAAATCTTCATAAAACCAGAGACGCAGAGTATGATTTTCTTTTATCTCAAAGTGCTTTCCGTTATCATTTACTTTAAGCAGGCAATATTGATGACTTAATTTGTTTTTTATATCAACATGTGATAATCCCCAGGTAATGTTTACGCTTATACCGTCACGTTCGCAATGCCATTCATTAACCGAATCAACAACCGGATATTTTTCAGGACAAAAATCAAGATGAATTATATATACTCCACCTCTTTTAATTGATTCGGAAGTATTAATGAAGTGTAATAAAACATCTTCATCCTTTAAAATGTATCCTATGCTGTTAATAGAATTTATTGCTGCATCGTATATTCTTTCAAACTTTATGCTTTCCATATTTCCAACAATTGATTCAGCCATTCCTTCCAGCTTTAACTCTTTGATTTTTGCATTTGCAAAATCCACTTCAGGATTGCTTATATCATATCCGGTAATGCTGATACCGTATTTTGGAAAAGAAGTGAGAAACCTGCCCGTTCCGCTTGCGGGCTCGAGTATTTTTTTAACTTCAAACGGTACATGAATATTAAAAATTTTCCTGTAAATATTTATTTCATGCTTTATATCATAAGAAAAAGCTACATCATAATATTCAGGAAGATTATAGATATTATTATATGAAATCATTAATTATCATTTTTTTAAAATTACCCAAACAACAGCTAATTTGCTATTGAGATAAAAAATATTTAATTTTGTAAAGTTCTTTTAAAAAAAGTTTTTGCGGTTACCGGTTAAAGGTATTAAAAGGGAATCCGGTTTGAATCCGGAGCTGTCCCCGCAACTGTATAAAGAAAAACGGATAATTATTCCACTGTAAATTTAATTTTACGGGAAGGATATCCGGGAAATGCTTTAAGTCAGGAGACCTGCCATAAAAACGTTTTCAGTAGTCTTCGTGGGAAAAGATGAATGAGAAATCTGCAAAACCTGATTTTCTGTTATCTCTCTTGACTCATGTGTAACAGATACTCAGGTTTTTTTTATGACAATAAAAATTTACAAGTCCGTATTACTCATTTTACTTTCGGCAGTGTATGCGCGTGAATTATATCCTCAAGTTTCTGACACCACTGAATATCTGACTCCTGAAATAGAAGTTCACAGTAATAAATTTTCCGGCAGCATATTTACCGCTCCGGTAAAAATTCAACTTATTGATAAAGAAGCCATAAATAATAAAAACGGAAATTCGTTAGCAGATATTTTGCAGACTGCAGGAGGCATTTTCATTAAGGATTACGGTGGCAGCGGTTCGCTGAATACTATTTCAATGAATGGCCTCGGCGCTGAGCATACTTTAGTTCTGCTCAACGGAATGACATTAAATTCTCCTCAAAATGCATTGACTGATTTGAGTCTGATTTCAAAAGACAACATTAAAAGCATAGAAATCCTGAATAACGGCTCGAGTGCGGTTTATGGATCGAATGCAATCGGTGGAGTTGTAAACATACGTACTGACAAAGCAAGTGGAAATAAACTAAGAGTAAATTTAAACGGACAAGCGGGATCTTATTCACAAAAAAAAATAAATTTTGGATTGAGCAAACCTTTTGGCAGATTTTATTTTACAGCATCAGTATCCAATGAAACTTCGGACAATGATTTTAATTATTTTTATTTCAATGGAATCAGTGATGAATTAAAAAACAGAAAGAATTCCGCTTACAATATCAGTCATTACAATGTTCAGATTGAATTCCGCGGAAGGAAGGATGCTGAATTAAATTTTTATTCGGAGTACACAAATTCAAGAAGAGAAATCCCCGGTATTGAAACTGGTAATGAACCTTCCAATGCAGTTCAGAATGATTACAACTGGAATAATATATTTAGTTATTCGGATAATTTTTCGGATAAAATAAAATTTAAATCACAATTGAATTTTAGGAATGATTATCAGAAATATTATGATAAAATATTAACAGACAGTTATTACAGAAATTCCTATCTTGGGAATTTATCGCAGGTTCAGATCAAAGCAGGAGAAGCAGAACTAATCACCGGTTTTGAAATTGGATATTCTGGAATTAACAGCAATGAAGTTAGTCCGCCTTCGGGAAGATTTCAAGGAAGCATATTTTTATTATCCAACTTAAGCATGTTGAACAAACTGACATTTTATCCTTCAGTAAGATTTGAACATTACTCAGATATAAATGAAAACATCATTACAGGAAAAGCCGGAATAAACTATAAACCGTTTATCGGAACCAATTTACACTTTAAATTCAGTGCAGGAAATAATTTTTCATCACCTACATTTAATGAATTGTACTGGGAAAATGCCGGGAGCCGGGATCTTAAACCTGAAAAATCTTTAAATGCAGACGCCGGATTTATCTACGAATTACCCGGAAAGAAAACAGGTATAATTGAATTGACTTATACATATATCGATGCAAAGGATAAAATTGTCTGGATGCCGAATTCCTCCGGATTATGGAAACCTGAAAACATCGGCAAGTCAGTATCAAACGTTTTTACTGCAGATTTTCAGTCTAAAAAATTTATGCTGGGAGAATTTAATTTTAAATCAGATATAAAATATTCATTTACATCTTCGCTGAAAAGAAGCGAGGATTTTCCGGGGGATCCTTCTTATGATAAAATGATAATTTACATTCCGCAGCATCTTTTTAAAGTAAGCTTCAATGCCGAATATCATAATTCAGGATTAAATCTTTTTTATAATTATACGGGAGAAAGATACACTGATGCGGAAAACACTCAGCTGATGCCCTCCATAAATATTATTGACGGAAATATATATCAGAGCTTCAGTATTTATAAAATCAATGTGCTTGTAAAATTTGAAGTAAACAATATATTCAATCTAAACTATCAGGTAATGCCGGGATATCCGATGCCTTTAAGAAACTATAAATTAAATTTAAATCTTGAAATTTAACTATGGCTGCAAAAATAGAAGATGCAAAAAAAGCAGGCGGTAACAAGTATAAGAAAAAGATAAAAGCAACAATCGAGAATTACAAAAATCTCTCGGAAGAAGATTTGAAATGTTTTCATATCTATTACGGGTATGGAAAAGGAAAAACAACATGCGTGATGGGATTAATTATGAGAGCGCTCGGTGCAGGACTTAGGGTAAGGCTGGTTCAGTTTGATAAGGGTTATGAAGGTAAGAATGAGCATTATGCGGAGTTGAATACTTTGAGAAAGCTCAAAGAGTCGGGTTATGATGTTGAGTTTTTCTCGACAGGATGCGAAAGGATGAATGATGACGGAACATTCCGTTTTAAAAATACCGATGAAGATTTTGCCGAAGCAAAAAGAGCGCTTGAGATTTCCGAAAGACTGATAAGCAATCCCGAACAGGATCTGCTGATACTCGATGAAGCAATTGCTGCAGTAGTATATCATCTTGTCGAAAAAGAAGAAATTAACAGATTGATTGATTTGTGGAAAGCGAACAAAAAATTCGAGCTGGTAATGACGGGGCATAAACTTTGGGAAGGGCTTGAAGAGAAAGCAGATTTGATAACTGAGATGAGAAAAGTAAAACATTATTTTGATAAAGGCATTCCAATCAGAACAGGAATTGATTTTTAAATAAACAATAATGAAAGTTAAAATAAACAAGTGTATTTGTTATGATACAACTTTTAAAGAAATGATAAGTATCATGATTAAAAATAATTTAAAATCAATTGATGAATTGAGAAATATAAAACCGGTTTCATTAAACTGTAAACTTTGTCTGCCTTATATTAATAAAATGATAGAAACAGGAAAAACCGAATTCAATGAAACTCTAAATTAAAACTTATAATGAAAAATATTTTAATTACACTAAATTTATTTATTGCTTTAGTACTTCAAAGTTGTTCAAGGGATGAGTTAATAAATCCGTCACCGGATAATAATACATTAAATGGCGCCTTTGTATTGTGCGAAGGAACATTTAATGCGGGTTCAAGTAAATTATCATTTTATAATTCTCTGACAAATTCCATAACAGAAAATATATTCAATCCTGGAACGCCTGGGTTATTTCCAAGCGGAATGCAGCTGGTACAAAAGGAATTATACATGACAGAACAGGGAAATTTTGGTTCTGACGGGAAAATATATCTGCTTGATACAAATGGTACAGTTAGAAAATCGACTACTGCCGGTATAAATCCGTTTTCGCTTGCCGTAACTCAATCAAAGATTTACATTACTAACGGTCCTTCAAATAATGTATCAGTTTTAGATAAGAATACATTCAATTTATTATCGACTATCCCTGTTGGAATTTATCCACAGGAAATACTTCATTACAACGGGAAAATATTTGTGTGTAACACGAGAGTTTTCGGAGGTGCAACTGATTCTACCGTTTCTGTCATCGATGTTAATACTGATCAGGTGATAGCTATAATTAAGGTGATGCAGACACCGTCTTCTCTGGCTATATCAAATGAAGGGTATTTATACATCGGCTGTCCGGGTCCGATTAGCTCCGGGAAAATTTTTACGGTAAACTTAACACACTATACAGTTATAGATACTTTTACAATTGGAAACGGTAATGCTATTGGGTTTGACAAAGACATATCAGTTGATCCGCAAAGCAACTATATATATTTCATATCATATTACAATAACATAGTTCAATTTAATACTTCTTCTGAAACGAGTTCGGTTTTAATTCCTAATCCTAATACCACAGAAAATTATTTCTATGGATATAAGTTTGATTCTCAAAACAAACTTCATTATGTTACGAATGCAAAAAATTTTCAGGTAAGCGGGAAACTGGAGATTTATAATAACAGCGGAAGTTTATTGAGCTCACATCAGACAGGTATTGCTCCTAGAAGAATTGAGATTAAGAATTAGTTTTCATATTGTATTCAAATAGGATTATCACATTACTGGAAAACTGGACTACTTTTCTGGCTACTCCTCGTTACATTTATTTTTTTAATTAAAAATAATCGTGGTTCAATTTTTAACTGATAAATTTCGATTTTTATCGCGGTTTATTGAAAAGTATTTAATGTAAATACACAATGAAAGTTTGGCATCACACACACGTCATGCTGAATAATTCCCTGTAATACTGAAAAACATCCTGTCATGCTGAACAACTCCCTGTCATGCTGAACAACTCCCTGTCATGCTGAACAACACCCTGTCATGCTGAACAACACTCTGTCATGCTGAACTTGTTTCAGCATCTGTTGATGCTCAAACTGCATTCAAGCGCAGACTCTGTCAGATCCCGAAACAAGTTCGGGATGACAATGGGGTGCTCGGGGTGACATAATACCCTGTCATGCTGAACTTGTTTCAGCATCTGTTGATGCTTAAACTGTATTCAAGCACAGACTCTGTCAGATCCCGAAACAAGTTCGGGATGACAATGGTGTGATCGGGATGACAATGTGGTGTTCGGGATGACAATGGGGTGTTCGGGGTGACATAATACTCTGTCATGCTGAACAACACCCTGTCATGCTGAACTTGTTTCAGCATCTGTTGATGCTTAAACTGTATTCAAGCACAGACTCTGTCAGATCCCGAAACAAGTTCGGGATGACAATGTGGTGCTCGGGAAGACAATGGGGTGCTCGGGGTAACATAATACTCTGTCATGCTGAACAACACCCTGTCATGCTGAACTTGTTTCAGCATCTGTTGATGCTTAAACTGCATTCAAGCACAGACTCTGTCAGATCCCGAAACAAGTATACTCCTGTCATGCTGAACAACACCCTGTCATGCTGAACAACACTCTGTCATGCTGAACTTGTTTCAGCATCTGTTGATACTTAAACTGCATTCAAGCGCAGACTCTGTCAGATCCCGAAACAAGTTCGGGATGACAATGGTGTGTTCGGGATGACAATGGTGTGTTCGGGATGACAATGGGGTGTTCGGGAAGACATAATACCCTGTCATGCTGAACTTGTTTCAGCATCTGTTGATACTTAAACTGTATTCAAGCACAGACTCTGTCAGATCCCGAAACAAGTATACTCCTGTCATGCTGAACAACACCCTGTCATGCTGAACAACACTCTGTCATGCTGAACTTGTTTCAGCATCTGTTGATGCTCAAACTGCATTCAAGCGCAGACTCTGTCAGATCCCGAAACAAGTTCGGGATGACAATGAGGTGTTCGGGATGACATAATACCCTGTCATGCTGAACTTGTTTCAGCATCTGTTGATACTTAAACTGTATTCAAGCACAGACTCTGTCAGATCCCGAAACAAGTATACTCCTGTCATGCTGAACAACACCCTGCCATGCTGAACAACACCCTGCCATGCTGAACTTGTTTCAGCATCTGTTGATACTTAAACTGTATTCAAGCACAGACTCTGTCAGATCCCGAAACAAGTTCGGGATGACAATGGGGTGTTCGGGATGACATAATACCCTGTCATGCTGAACTTGTTTCAGCATCTGTTGATGCTTAAACTGTATTCAAACACAGACTCTGTCAGATACCGAAACAAGTTCGGGATGACAATGGGGTGTTCGGGAAGACATAATACCCTGTCATGCTGAACTTGTTTCAGCATCTGTTGATGCTTAAACTGTATTCAAACACAGACTCTGTCAGATCCCGAAACAAGTTCGGGATGACAATGGGGTGTTCGGGATGACATAATACCCTGTCATGCTGAACTTGTTTCAGCATCTGTTGATGCTTAAACTGCATTCAAGCACAGACTCTGTCAGATCCCGAAACAAGTATACTCCTGTCATGCTGAACAACACCCTGTCATGCTGAACAACACTCTGTCATGCTGAACTTGTTTCAGCATCTGTTGATACTTAAACTGCATTTAAGCACAGACTCTGTCAGATCCCGAAACAAGTTCGGGATGACAATGGGGTGTTCGGGATGACAATGGGGTGTTCGGGATGACAATGGGGTGTTCGGGATGACAATGTAGTGATCGGGATGACAATGTAGTGATCGGGATGACATAATACCCTGTCATGCTGAACTTGTTTCAGCATCTGTTGATGCTCAAACTGCATTCAAGCGCAGACTCTGTCAGATCCCGAAACAAGTTCGGGATGACAATGAGGTGTTCGGGATGACAATGAGGTGTTCGGGATGACAATGTAGTGATCGGGAAGACATAATACCCTGTCATGCTGAACAACACCCTGTCATGCTGAACTTGTTTCAGCATCTGTTGATGCTTAAACTGCATTCAAGCACAGACTCTGTCAGATCCCGAAACAAGTATACTCCTGTCATGCTGAACTTGTTTCAGCATCTGTTGATGCTCAAACTTCATTCAAGCACAGACTCTGTCAGATCCCGAAACAAGTTCGGGATGACAATGGGGTGCTCGGGATGACAATGTGGTGTTCGGGATGACAATGGGGTGCTCGGGGTGACAATGTGGTGTTCGGGATGACAATGGGGTGCTCGGGGTGACAATGGGGTGTTCGGGATGACAATGTAGTGATCGGGAAGACATAATACCCTGTCATGCTGAACAACACCCTGTCATGCTGAACTTGTTTCAGCATCTGTTGATGCTTAAACTGCATTCAAGCGCAGACTCTGTCAGATCCCGAAACAAGTTCGGGATGACAATGGTGTGTTCGGGATGACAATGGTGTGTTCGGGATGACAATGGGGTGTTCGGGAAGACATAATACCCTGTCATGCTGAACTTGTTTCAGCATCTGTTGATACTTAAACTGTATTCAAGCACAGACTCTGTCAGATCCCGAAACAAGTATACTCCTGTCATGCTGAACAACACCCTGTCATGCTGAACAACACTCTGTCATGCTGAACTTGTTTCAGCATCTGTTGATGCTCAAACTGCATTCAAGCGCAGACTCTGTCAGATCCCGAAACAAGTTCGGGATGACAATGAGGTGTTCGGGATGACAATGAGGTGTTCGGGATGACAATGGGGTGTTCGGGATGACAATGTAGTGATCGGGATGACAATGTAGTGATCGGGATGACATAATACCCTGTCATGCTGAACTTGTTTCAGCATCTGTTGATGCTCAAACTG
>JABAQZ010000002.1 GCA_019187405.1 Ignavibacteria bacterium | reverse complement strand
CAAAACTTTTATTGGAACATCAACAAATGCAGTTCTAATACAGATTTGGACAGCAATGATTTCAATATTGATATTACAATACCTAAAGCATTTGTCTACTTTTGCTTGGAGCTTATCCAATCTGATTGCAATGATAAGAATGAATCTTTTTGTAAAAGTATCCTTATGGCAATGGCTTATTATCCATTTAAGCGATGGGAAGACATTGAAGAAGAGTTAAATCCTCAACTTAAACTATTTTAATTAGGGGATCGAATTTCATTACTATGACTATCTGTCCAATTTAATATTATTTTAAAACTTTTGTAACTGTTCAAATTTAATTTAGACAGCATTGAAATTGAAGAGCTGACATACTTCAATATAACTGGGTAAGTTTTGAATTCAGTGTGTTTGACAATTAATTAAAGAACTAGTAATTTAAAGTATCCAAATTTCAACTAAACTTAGTTGGATATTGAGTTTCGGATAATTCTAAAAATTGCAATATAATTATAAACTTTAAAAGGAGGTAAAATGAAATTGCTATTCAAAATTTCACAATATTTTTTATTCTTGATATTAGTTTTTTTGCTCACCTTTATAGATTTGAAATCACAATTACTGATCCCACAATCGGTAATTGAATCTAACAAGCTGAATGAAAATTCAAGTTTTTATGAGATCAGGGATGCTATGGAACGATATTGGCATTCAATGAGGGTTATAAACGGAATGATAGAATTAGACGGAGTCAGTCGAAAAGCAGCAGGATGGAAAATCTATAAAAGATGGGAATATTTTTGGGAGCAGAGAGTAAATCAGCAGACAGGAGAGTTTCCAAAAACAAATTCTGCAAATGAGCATTTGAAATATATGCAAAACTGGGATGGAGAGTTTGATGATACAGATTTTTTTGAGAGCTGGTCAAACATGGGAACAAACTACTCAGAAGGCGGATATGCCGGTCTGGGGAGAATTAACTGTGTGGCATTTCATCCAACAGATGCCAATTCATTCTGGGTTGGAAGCCCATCGGGAGGTATTTGGCGAACATCAAACGGGGGAGTAAACTGGACAATTTTGAATAACAGTGAAGATGTTTTGGGAGTAAGCGATATAGCAATCCCAAGCGATTTTGCGACGAGCAACACAATCTATATTGCAACAGGTGACAGAGATGGAGGTAGCCTCTCAAGCTTGAGCGGAGGACAAAATAATGATAACAATAGTATAGGTATTCTTAAATCTACCGATGGCGGTGCTACTTGGAACACAACGGGATTCAGTTACAATGTTTCCGAAGGTAGAAAAATTTACAGAATTCTCCTACACCCGTCAAACAGCTCGATTTTACTGATATCTACTTCTCAAGGTGTTTTCAAGTCAACTGATGCAGGAAATACCTGGGTTTTGAAATCTATCAGCAGTTCAAGATTCCGGGATATGCAGTTTAAGCCGGATGATCCGACCATAGTTTATGTTGGGCGTGTTCAAGGAGCGGCTACTTATGTTTACCGGTCAACCAATACAGGCGAAACTTTCACATCTGTTGCACTGCCAACATCATTGAACTACGCATCCCAGATTAGACTTGCAGTTACGGCAGCTGCTCCGAATTTAGTATATGTTTATTGTGAGGACGGGCAAGTTTACAAATCAACAGATGCAGGTGCAAGTTACTTTCATGTCAATACAAATGTTGGTGTAAACATGCTTGGATATTTCAGTGATGGATCAGGATTTGATTCACAAGCTAGTTATGATCTTTGTCTTGCTTGTTCACCGTCTGATTCAAACATTGTATATGCTGGAGGTATTACAACCTGGAAATCAACAGACGGTGGTGTTACTTGGGCAAATAGCAACATGTGGACATCACATAATTTTTATAATTCACACAACTCTCCGGTAGTTCACGCTGATAAGCACATCTTGACATTCCAAAGCGGTAATGTTCTCTTTGAGGGTAATGACGGTGGAGTTTACAAGACTATAGACGGAGGAACAACTTGGACAGATCTTTCCAACGGACTTGTTATCAGCCAAATATACAGAATCGGAGTTTCACAGAGTGATCATGATATTGTACTTGCAGGGCTTCAAGACAACGGCTCAAAGAAATACCAGGGCAATCTTAATACCTGGTTTGATGCAACAGGCGGAGACGGTATGGAATGCATTATTGATTACAACGACGCAACATCATATATGTATGCAACCTATGTAAGAGGTACTATTTACAGAAATTCAAACGGTTTTTCAAATCAAAGCATAAGTACCATAAGCGAGAATATCCCCGGAGGACAACCTAACGGCGCATGGGTAACTCCTTACATTATGCATTCAGTAAACAGTGCCATTCTTTTTGCAGGATATGACAAAGTATGGAAAACAACAAATCGAGGCGATAATTGGTCAAGTGCTTCCCAGGTATTGAGCGCTACGGATAAGCTGAGGTCTCTTGCTATGTGCGCTTCGGATCCCAATACAATATATGCTGCAGATAGAACAAACATGTGGAAAACCATTGACGGCGGATTAACAAATTGGTCAACGGTTACTTTGCCAACGACTACTGATTATCTCACATATATTAGAGTGAAAAACAATGACCCAAATACGCTTTGGATCACATTCGGAGGATACAGTAATGGCTCTAAAGTGTTTAAATCTACAAATGGTGGCGGAAGTTGGATTAACATCTCTGCAGGACTGCCAAATCTCCCCGTAATGTGCATTGAATATGATAAAGAATACACAGATGTAGATGTGCTGTTTGCTGGAACGGATGTTGGTGTATACTTCAAGGATGGAGAGTTGGATTGGGTTCCTTTCAGCAATGGCTTACCAAATGTAGTTGTTACAGAACTTGAGATTGCTTATGGTTCCGGGATGTGGGCAGACAAACTGAGGGCTGGAACTTTCGGCAGAGGTCTTTGGGAAACCGAATTGTCTAATGCGCTACCAATAGAACTTATCTCTTTTGTTTCGTCTGTTAATGGAAATAATGTAACACTTAGATGGAGTACCGCAACAGAAATAAACAACCAAGGCTTTGAGATTCAAAGATCTACTGAGGCAGGTATTTGGCAACGAGCAGGAAGTGTAGCTGGAAATGGAAATTCTTCATCTACAAATCAATATACTTTTACCGATAAAAATCTTTCAACAGGCAGGTATTCTTATAGGCTGAAACAGATTGATTACAATGGTACATATAGATTTTATGATCTTATTGGAGATGTAATCATTGGCTTGCCTTCAGCATTCAATCTTGCACAGAATTATCCAAATCCTTTTAACCCAACGACAAAAATTCAGATGGAATTGCCATTAAGATCGTTGGTGTCGCTCAAAGTATATGACATTACAGGCAGTGAGGTAGCTATAATTGAAAATGGTGAATTGCCGGCAGGATACCACACGCTTGAATTTAATGCTTCACATCTTTCAAGCGGAGTTTATGTATATGTAATGAGAGCAGGTAATTTTAGAATTGCTCGAAGAATGATATTGATCAGGTAAAAACGATAATTACTGATACAAGTAATGCAATTGCAGATATTACAAAAATGCATGCGCTGTACTGTAAAAAACATCATGCTTCCAAAGTTTCAGCATTGGAAAGTTAACTTAGTTCATATTTCCTTACCAAACCGCCGCCTTGTATAATTTTA
Organism: Ignavibacteria bacterium; assembly: GCA_019187405.1. Lineage (GTDB taxonomy): Bacteria > Bacteroidota > Ignavibacteria > Tepidaquicellales > Tepidaquicellaceae > JABAQZ01. The sequence continues at coordinate 71,740 of JABAQZ010000002.1, read as the reverse complement.
ATTGGCAGGCGGGTTGGTAGGAAAATTGGAATTTTTTCGACACCCCTAATAATATTCTTTAAGTCAGTCAGGAGAGTTACCCCAACAATATAATCATTTCAAAATTCAACATTGCAATTACAAAGGATGCCCCTGCTATGTTTTTATGAAAAGATGTATGGGTGAACTTTACAGCCGTCCTGAAATGTAATCGTAATTCAAATATAACAAGGAAGCTTTAAGGACTTTCCCTGCAATTATTTCTTTAGACAAATCAGTATAGTGTTTTGGAAGAAGCATGGAAAATCAAAACTTATCCTTTCATCATATCCGTGTAGCAAATCGAAAAATATTTACTTGCAAAATTATTCTGATTAATTCTAATTTTGTAAAGTTGTCTGAGAGCATATATATTTTTTCTAAACTTCATATACCGGTATTAATGCAATAATATGCTCTCAATAAATCTGCATTAACCGGTTATGAAGTTTTTAATTTTAAACTTATTACCCAAATGAAAAACATAAATTATTTAATTGTACAGTTCGCTTTTATGTTAATATTAACCGGAATAACAGAAGCACAGATCAGCGTTGAATGGGTCAAATCTTACAATCCGATAAGCAATCATGCGCAGGGTGCAAATGATGCTGCGGTTGATGACGGAGGAAGCATTTATGTGCTGGGATATAACGGTCGCGGCTATAACGGAACAGATGTTGCGCTGGTCAAATACAGATCAAACGGAGATTTCAGATGGGCTAGAAGTTATGACGGGGGAAATGAAAATAACAGCGACATCGGATTTAGCCTTACAACGGTAAAAAGAGGAGACAGCATTTTTATTTATACTTTGAGCAATGTATCAATAAGCGGATACGGAAATTATGCAGGGATTTCCAAATATGATTCCAGCGGTAATTTGCTCTGGACTAAAAACTGTCTTGTGGGATGGAATTCTTCCGTATCCGTAATAAAATCGGATTCGGCAGGAAACATTTATGCTGCAGGCGGAACATCAGCCGAAGCATTTCTTATGAAGCTGAATACTGGCGGTGATACATTATGGATAGAGCATCTTCCAGTTCCGTCCGGATATATAAATTGCCTAATTAAAGATATTACGCTGGATGCTTCAGGAAACATTTACGGAACGGGAAAAATAAATAACGGAAACATTTCACACGACGACATTATAACATTTAAATACAATAATAACGGCGCGCTGCAGTGGTCGGTAATTTATAACTACGGATTTCAGAATGATGTCGGTAATTCTATCGAGCTAAGCCAATCCGGAAATCTTTATGTTACGGGCGGAAGTGATCCTTCCAATGTACAGGATGATATTGTTACAATTAAATACAATCCGTCAAACGGAGATTCCGTTTGGGTAAGCAGATTTAACGGAGCACTGAACCAATATGACATTGCAATGGATATTGTCATTGATGCCAATGAAAACAATTACATTACGGGGCAGACAGACGGCGCAACTTTTTCAGGTGATATGGCCACGCTTAAATATTCTTCCAACGGTTCTTTTCAATGGATGAAAAAATATGCAGGCAGTTCAAGCGTTGAAGATGCCGGAAAAGAAATTGCTCTGGATACTTCAGGAAACATTTATGTATCGGGCAAAACTAATACGGGATCCGGACTTCAGTTTATCGGAATAAAATATAATTCAAACGGAGATTCCTTATGGACAAGATTATATGATTTCGGAACAAGCTTGTATGAAGATGCAAAAGCAATGGTGCTCGATAAAGACTTTAACATGATTATAACAGGGGATTGCAATAATCTGGATATGGGAACGGTAAAATTCAGCTCATCAGGAATACTGCAGTGGGGAAGAGTATTTTATGCGGCACAGCTTATCGGAGATTTTACCAACAGCATAGTCAATGATAAAAACGGAAACGTTTATATGGCAGGAAAATCACGCGTCAGTCAAAACGGAGATCAGTTTACATTGATAAAATACAATCCGGAAGGAATCCAGGTCTGGTATAAGAGTTACGGAGTACAGCTTTTCGATAATTTTGATGCTGCAAGAGCGATGACCATTGATACGGCAGGATATATTTATGTAACAGGAACTTCCGTTTCGAGATTTAATAATTTAACGATGGATTATCTGACTTTTAAATTTGATACATCGGGAAATCAATTATGGTATGCTACATTCAACGGAGGGGGCAACCGCGAAGACGATGCAAGAGCAATTGCAACGGATAATTCGGGCAATATTTATGTAACAGGTCAAAGCGTTGGTGCGACTTTATTTGGAGATTACTGTACCGTGAAATATTCTTCAACGGGAGCTAAGCTGTGGGAGAGATATTATAATGGAACGGGAAACGGAGTTGATTATGCTTATGATGTAACAACGGATCAGAGCGGAAATGTGTATGTTACTGGACAAATCGCTGGCAACGGGTCTAATGATGACATTGCAACGGTGAAATATAGTTCAACAGGAACGGAGCTGTGGGTTCAGAGATTTAACGGAACGGGAAGCGGAACAGACATTGCAAATAACGTTGAAACCGACTTTGCCGGAAACGTTTATGTCAGCGGTTCAACATATTCTACCGGTACGGGATATAATTCCATTTTGATAAAATACGGGAATGACGCTTCTGGAACCTTGAAATGTTCAAAACAGGAAAGTCAGAATAACGGAGATATTTTTGAATCAGCAAACGCAATTAAACTTGATTCGGCAAAAAGCAGAATTTATCTGGCAGGAACCTGGGCTAATGATGATGACGGCAGAAAAACACAATTCGCTGCAAAGTACGATACTTCGGGATACAGAATTTACAGGTCGGATGTATTATACTATTTAGGGGGAAGTGAAACTTATTCCACGGGACTGTATCTCGATAAAAATCAGAACGTGTATATATCAGGTCAGAGGATATACAACAATGCAAATCCTCCGGAAGTGTTGATCGGGATTTACGATTCAGCTTTTATTTATTTTTCCAGCAACAATTTATCGAACGGCATAAAAAATTCAATGTGCAGTCCGGATGCAAAAGATATAATTTCATTGAACAAATCCGGATGTATTTTTATCGGATGCGGAAGCTATGATTCTACGGCGGGAATGCTAATGTCGGTTGTAAAATACAATTACAAGCCATATGAATTAAGTCTGAAGCTTTATTTACAGGGATTCTATAATTCAGCAACTAATTTAATGATACAGGATACCGTAAATGTTTATTTAAGATACGCATTCAGCCCTTTCGCAATGGTTGACAGCTCAAAGTCTTTAATTAACACAGCAGGAACCGGTATCTGCAAATTTGACAATAATTATCTGACACAGGATGGAATTTATTTTTTGCAGGTAAGGCACAGAAATTCAATTGAAACATGGACGGCAAACAACATAACATTTACATCCGGATTGGCTAATTATGATTTTACTTTATCCGCAGCGCAGGCATTCGGCAGTAATCAGATACAGGTTGATGCATCACCTGTCAGGTTTGCAGTTTACTGCGGAGATGTAAATCAGGATGGGTCGATTGACGGCACAGATTTGAGTCAGATAGACAATGATGCATCAAATTTCTCTTCGGGATATCAGCCGAGTGATTTAAACGGTGATGAAAGCGTTGATGGAAGTGATTTGGCAATTGCCGATAATAATTCTTCGAATTTTGTTTCCAAGATAACTCCGGAGACATTGCAATCTGATTTAAATGCAGCCAAACTAATCATAAAGAGAAGAAACGATGAATACAGAAATGTTAAACCATAGTTTACTTTGATAATGCAGATTCCCATTTAATATTTGAAAGAGTCGTAAAATAAAAGAGGAACTTTGATTTGATAATATGACTTATATGTTCCTGTTAAAAGTAAAATTTTTATGTTATTTTTATAAAAAATTTAATTAAAAAATGTACGGCGGCGGATATATTTTTGAGGAATCAAAAAACGGGCACAAAGAAGAAATTGACCCAGTAAAGCTTGAACGTTTTGAAAGCAAGATTGCAGCGGGAGAAAAAATAGAGCCGGCTGACTGGATGCCGTTTGAATACAGACGACAACTGATCAGGATGATAGAGCAGCATGCGCATTCTGAAATAATAGGAGCTTTACCGGAAGGAACATGGATAACACGGGCACCTGGATTTAGAAGAAAACTTGCTTTGATGGCTAAAGTTCAGGATGAAGTCGGACACGCACAGCTTTTATACAGCGCTGCAGAGACGTTGGGCAAACCCAGAGAAGTGATGATAAACGATTTGATTTCGGGAAAATCAAAATACTCAAATGTTTTTAATTACCCTGCGGTAACCTGGGCAGATACTGCAATTATTGCATGGCTGATTGATGCAGGAGCTATCATTAATCAGGTTGCAAATTCAAAAGGTTCATACGGTCCTTACTGCAGAGCATTAGAAAGGATTTGCATTGAAGAGTCATTTCATTTAAAATATGGTCATGATAATGTAGTATTTTTGGCAACCGGAACTCCTGTTCAGCGCAAAATGGTTCAGGAAGCTTTAAACAGATGGTGGCCTCCGATTATGCATTTTTTTGGTCCTTCAGATAAAATATCAGTTCATACCGAAACACTCATGAAATGGAAAGTGAAAATGGCATCAAATGACGACATGAGACAAAAGTTTCTTGATATGTATGTTCCTAAGATATGGGAATTAGGTTTAACAATACCTGATCCGAAATTAAAGAAAAACGATGAAACAGGTAAATGGGAATATACCGAGCCGGATTGGGAAGAGTTTAAACGCGTCATTAACGGCGACGGACCTTGCAACAAGGAACGACTTGCTGTCAGACGAAGAGCCGAAGAAAAAGGAGAGTGGGTCAGGAGAGCTTTGATGAAAGATAAAGAGAAATATACAGTTCCTTTATCCTGAGTTTAAAATACAAATTTCAAAATGTCTTTAAAATCTTTAGATCCCAGAATAACAAGGGAGGAGCTTCCGGATGTTCCGGACAATACACCTTTAAAAGATATTCATCACTGGAATACTTTTGAAGTATTTCACCAATCAAAGACAGGCGGGCATCATATTCACGTTGGCTCACTGCATGCGCCAAATGCCGAAATGGCATTAATACTTGCAAAAGAACAATATGCCCGAAGATATAACTGCGTAAATTTATGGGTTGTAAAAACCAGCGATATTTTGGCAAGCAAGAAAGAAGATGAGGAAATATTCGAAACTACTCCTGAAAAATTGTACAGAGAAGCAAGCGGTTATAAAGTCATGGAAAAAATTAATAAGTTTAAAAACGAAAGAAAGAAAGGCTGATGAACTTAAATCCTGAAACTTTATCAGCGGTAAAGAATCTTATTTATTCAACTGCAGATGATCATCTTGTATTGGGACACAGAAATTCAGAATGGACCGGACTTGGACCGATACTCGAAGAAGACATTGCATTTTCATCAATGGCTCAGGATAAACTTGGGCAAGCGCTTGCATTGTATCAGCTTTTGAATAAACTTGGAGAAAGAGATCCTGATACGATTGCTTTTACAAGAAAGGAAAATGAATTCAGATGCTGTCATCTAACTGAATATCCGATTGGAGATTATGGTTTTAGTCTTATGAGGCATTTTTTGTTTGATGAAGCAGCGTTGTTGAGATTTGACATGCTTTCAAATTCAGGATTCACTGAACTCTCGCATATTGCAAAAAAATTCAGAGGTGAAATAAAGTATCACGTCATGCATGCTGAAGAATGGATCAAGCAGCTCGGAAACGGAAATGAAGAAAGCAACCGGCGGATTCAAATTATGTTTGATACGGTGTATCCTCTTGCTCATGGAATATTTGAACCTTTGGAAAATGAAAACATTCTCATTGAAAATAAAATTTATGAAGGCGAGAATGAACTTGAGCAAAGATGGCGTGTAAGAATCGGGAAGATTGTCAAGGATGCTAATATTATACTAAATGAAACAGAACCCAAAGATAAACACTACGGCGGGAGAAGAGGAATGCATACGGAATATTTAAAGCCTCTGCTGCTTGAGATGACGGAAGTCTTTAGCATTGATCCGAATGCCGAATGGTAGATTAGCCGTTATGATAGACAAAGATATTATAATCGAAAAGCTGAAAGAAGTAAAAGATCCCGAACTACCTCTTGTTTCGGTGATAGATATGGGGATTATTACGGGAATTGATTTGGATGAAAAAGGAAATGTAAAAGTTGTGATGACACCTACATTTGCCGGATGTCCTGCAATTGAGTACATGAAAGCAGAGATTAAGAAAAAACTTGATGAGCTTGAAATAAATTCGGTGGAAGTAGAAGTTAATTTTAATGTTCAATGGAATTCAAACATGATTTCGGAAAACGGAAGGAAGCTGCTGAAAGATTCCGGCTTTGCGCTGCCGGCACGGCATACAGGTCTGGTTCAGATCGAGATGCTTCAAAAAATAGAATGTCCATTTTGCGGGAAGAAGAATACAAGACTTATGTCGGCTTTTGGTGCAACGCAATGCAGAGCAGTGCATTATTGCGATGACTGTATGCAGATGTTTGAGCAGATAAAGCCCGTTTAGGTCTGGATATAAAAGCATCACATTGTGATACTCAAGAGAGTTAAACTGAAATTGAAATTAAATTAACCTTGCTGAGTGATACGATATTGATGTTTCAACAAAAATAAAATGATTAAATAAACTAAAAGTAAATTATAAAATAAATTTTGAAAACAGAAGAATCTATAATTGAAAAAGAAAGTGTCGTTGTCCGTTTTTCCGGCGATTCTGGAGACGGAATGCAGTTAACGGGGATGCAGTTTACCGACACTGCTGCTTTCCTCGGAAAAGATTTAAGCACATTCCCGGAATTTCCGGCAGAAATAAGAGCTCCTGCTGGTACAATCTCGGGAGTATCGGGATTTCAGGTTCATTTTGGAAGCAAAGAAATTTTTACGGCAGGTGATGAGTATGATGTGTTGATAGCAATGAATGCAGCTGCTTTAAAAAATGATTTGAAGAATCTTAAAAAAGGCGGAATCATTATAACAAACTCTACAGGATTTGACGCGAAGAATTTAAGATTAGCTGAATATCCGGAAGGGGAAAATCCGGTTGAAGATGATTCGCTTTCCGATTATACATTATATAATATAAATATTACGGGTCTTACCAAAGATGCGCTTAAAAAATCCGGATTGAGCAATAAAGAATTAGAGCGTTCAAAAAATATGTTTGTTCTCGGTTTGCTTTACTGGATATTCGATCAGTCTCCGGATTATACAATTAATTTTATCAAAGAGAAATTTTCAGGTAAACCCGAAATTGCTAATGCAAATATTCTGGCAATAAAAGCAGGTTGGAATTACGGTGAAACTACAGAAATATTTAATACAAGATTTAAGATCAGCACGTCGAAATTACCGCCCGGAACTTACAGAAGTATTACTGGAAACAATGCAACTGCGCTTGCGCTTATTGCAGCTTCCGAAAAATCGGGATTACCTTTATTTCTTGGGTCTTACCCGATAACTCCTGCTTCAGATATTTTACATGAGCTTTCGCGTTATAAAGACTGCGGAGTCAAAACATTTCAGGCAGAAGATGAGATTGCAGCGATTTGTTCTGCGATAGGAGCTTCATACGGAGGCAGTTTAAGTGTTACCACAACCTCCGGTCCCGGCATGTCGCTTAAATCAGAAGCAATGGGACTTGCAGTAATGCTTGAACTTCCTTTGGTTATTGTTAATGTTCAAAGAGGCGGTCCTTCTACAGGTCTTCCGACAAAAACCGAACAGTCGGATTTACTTCAGGCAATGTACGGCAGGCACGGTGAATGTCCAATGCCGGTGATTGCTCCGGAATCTCCTTCAGATTGTTTTGAAGTTGTTTATGAAGCCTGCAAAATAGCTCAGGAACACATGACACCTGTAATTGTATTAAGCGACGGTTACATTGCAAATGGAGCTGAACCATGGAGATTTCCAACAGAAGATAAACTCAAACCAATTAATGTTGTCTTTACCGATAAACCAAATTCAGAGAATGATGTTTTTCTTCCATATAAAAGAAACAAAGATTATGTGAGACCGAGAGTTTTGCCCGGTACAAAAGGACTTGAACACAGGATCGGCGGACTTGAGAAAGAAAATGAAACAGGCGACATATCTTATGAAGCAAAAAACCATGAATTGATGGTAAAGTTAAGAGCGGCGAAGATAGATAAAATATCCGAGTTCATTCCAAAACTTGAATTTGATTCCGGGAATGAAAATTCAAAACTACTTGTGATCGGATGGGGATCAACTTATGGATCAATTAAAACAGGCATTGACGAACTAATAGATCAGGGTATTGATATTGCACATCTGCACTTAAGATATCTTAATCCGTTCCCTGAAAATCTTGAAGAACTTATTAGAAAATTTGATAAAGTATTGATACCGGAAATTAATAACGGTCAGCTCATAAAAATTATCAGAGACAGATTTCTAATACCGGCAATCGGCTTCAATAAAATTCAAGGTCTTCCTTTTACATCAACGGAAATTAAAAACAAAATTTTGGAAATATTAAATATTAATTTAAATGGCAACTGAAACTTCGGAAGTTAAAGAAAAACTTACATATAAAGATTTCGCTCCTGACCTTGACGTAAAGTGGTGTCCCGGTTGCGGCGATTATTCTATTTTAAAACAGGTTCAGACAATTTTTCCTGATTTGGGAATTGACAAGGAAGATTTTGTATTTATTTCAGGAATCGGCTGCTCTTCGAGATTTCCATATTACATGGATACTTACGGAATCCATTCAATACACGGCAGAGCGACAGCAATTGCTTCCGGATTAAAAGCCGTTCGACCTGATCTCAGCGTCTGGGTTGTAACAGGCGACGGAGATGCTCTTTCAATAGGAGGCAATCATTTCATTCATTTGCTAAGAAAGAATTTCGATTTAAATGTTTTGCTTTTTAATAATCAGATTTATGGATTGACTAAAGGACAGTATTCACCGACTTCAGAAGCTGGTAAAATTACTAAATCCACTCCTTATGGCTCTGTCGAACAGCCGTTTAATCCGGCTGAGCTTGCTTTGGGAGCAAACGGAACATTCGTTGCCAGGACTCTCGACAGAGATCCAAAACACATGAAAACTATTTTAACAAAAGCCAACGAACACAAAGGTACTTCATTTGTGGAAATCTATCAGAATTGTCCCGTGTTTAATGAAGGCGCATTTTTTGTTTACAGCGAAAAAGAAACAAAAAAAATCGAAACGCTTTATCTTGAACATGGAAAGCCGTTGGTGTTTGGTGATTCGGACGATAAGGGAATAAGGTTTGACGGATTCGAACCTGTCATCGTTGATCTGAAAAATGATAACGTTTCCTTAAATGATCTCTGGATTCATGATGAAAAAGATAAAATAAAAGCTAACATACTGGCAGGATTTGCTGATTATAAAAAAGACAACCAGCACATGCCGCGGCCTTTCGGTATTCTCTTTTCAAGTGAAAGACCGACTTATGAAAATGTAATGGCTGAACAAATTGAAGCTATAACAAAGAAAAAAGGGAAACCATCTTTGAATAAGATTTTATCCGGTGATAAAACATGGGAAATTGCCTGATAGTGCTGGATGAGAATTTTGGCAAAGTAAAATTGTTTAAAAAGAATTTTAAAATCTTTGCCTAACTTTCAGCATCCCAGTACCATTTATCTGATTCTTCGGGTTTTCCATTCCAGTATTGAGGAGTAAGTATCTTGTTTTCCGGTGTTCTTAATCTCCTTCCATAGACCGAAATGACTGGATTGAATATGATGTCAGTTACATAAAGTGTATAAGCAGGGGGCTGATCGTCTGATTTTGAAGGTATTGTTTCGGTCTTTACTTCATATCCGTTGTATTCAAGAATTTTTTTCAGAAAATTTAATCTTAACTCGTCAATTCCTGATTCTACAACAACACATCTGATTCCGTCAATTTCCTTAATGATTGTTTTGCCTTTTCCCAATGCCATTGCGAATGTATAAGACTTAATTTTAAATTCCTTTTGAAAGAGTATTTATATAATCAAAAATTATTCCGAAAAGACCGGTGAATACTATGCCAAGTACACAGATTGCAAGTCCGAGTTTTGCGTAAACATCACTTGTAATTTTTTCGATCGGTTGTTCATTCTCATTTATAAACATTGCTTTTACAACCAGAAGATAATAATACAATGAGATTGTTGCATTAATGACGGCAATGAAAAGTAAAAAATAATATCCCTGCTTTGCAGCAATTGTGAATAAAAAGAATTTGGAGAAAAACCCTGCAACAGGCGGTATTCCGGCAAGCGAAAATAGTGAAAGCATCATAACTATGCTTAATCCTCTGTTAGTCTTGTAGAAGCCATTATAATCATTCATGCTTTCTTTTCCCGTTGCTGAAGTTACCACTGATACAACTCCAAAAGCTCCCAGATTAGAAAAAACATAGATCAATAAAAAGTAAAGTACTGTTGACGCGCCTAATGATGTGCCTCCGATAAATCCCAGCGGAATGAATCCTGCCTGGGCAATGGAAGAAAATGCAAGAAATCTTTTCAGGTTTTGCTGTCTGATAGCAAACAGATTACCGATTGTCATTGTCAGAATTGATAGATATACCAGCAGTTCGTTCCAGATTTCGGAAAAATTTATAAACACGGTGAATAATAAAATTAAAAGTATAAAAACCGATGCAGCTTTTGAAATTGATGATAAAAAGGATGTAATATTGACCGGTGCGCCTTCATATACATCAGCCGTCCATAAGTGGAATGGCACAAGAGAAATTTTAAAAGCAATCCCGGATAATATAAAAATGAATGCAAGCGCTTGAAGATTTGTAATTTCTACGGAATTATTTAAGTCCTTAAATAAAATCGAACCATTTGTTCCGTATAAAATAGAAATCCCATACAGCAAAATTCCCGAAGACAACACGGCAGATAAAATAAATTTCGTTCCTGCTTCAGCCGATAAAAATTTCATTTTTTCATAAGCTACAAGCGCAGCAATTGGAATTGTCGCAAGTTCAAGTCCGAGATAAAACATCAGAAAATCTCCCGATGAAATCATGAAGCACATTCCTGCAAGCGATGAGATCAAAATAAAACAGAAACCACCTATGTTTTCATGATTTTCTGCTTTGTTAATCAGCCATCCTGCAGACTGAAGAAGAATTATTAATACTCCCGTATTGAGTATATTCTTCATCATGTTAATCAGCGGAGTTGATCTATACATGCCTCCAAATAATTCGCCGTCAGTCTGGTATATAAATCCGATTACTGTGGTAAAAATAAAAAGAATAATCATAACCGGAAATAAGATTTTTTTGTTATCCGTCATTAAATCAATAATCAATACTATTACAGCAATTGCTATAAGCAGTATTTCATTTTTCATTAATAAAAACTGATCTATCGTCATATCAAAAACTTCTGAGTTTTAAAATAATGGGATTAAGACTGTTGGTAATCATGTCCGAAAGCCATAATGGAGCAATGCCGATGCCGGCAATCGCAATTATCAGAATCACCGCAACAGCTCTTTCATTCCAGAAAGCATCCCTGAATGTAAGATAATCTTTGTTTTCCACAGGTCCGAGAAGTAATTTTCCAACTACTCTGAGAATGTAAACTGCCGTTATGACGATTGATGCGCAGGCAATGATTGTCGCTGTTCTGTGAAAAGTATCCGAATATTGAAATGCACCTACGAATATTGTCATCTCAGCCACAAATCCGCTTAATCCCGGAAGTCCAAGAGATGCAAACCCCGCGATCATATAGCTTACAGAAAGAAACGGAATAGTCTTCATGAGTCCGCCCATTAGGTTGATGTCTCTGGTGTGTGTCCTCTCATAAATCATACCAATCAATGCAAAGAAAAGAGCAGTCATTAATCCATGTGAAATCATTTGTATAACCGAACCATTGAGTGAAATTTTATTACTCATTAAAATTGCAAACAGCACAAGCCCGCAATGGCTTACGGAAGAGTATGCGTTGATGTATTTAAGATCTTTTTGAACTATAGCGCCGAAGGCTCCGTAAACAACGCTTATTGTGGTAAGTACAATGAAAATCCATCCCAGCTCATTTGCAGCTTCAGGCAGTAAATACATTGCTACTCTTAAGCAGCCGTATCCTCCCATTTTCATTAATACTCCTGCATGAAGCATCGATACTGCAGTTGGCGCCGATGAATGACCGTCAGGCGACCAGGTATGCAGCGGAAACAATGCTCCAAGTACTCCGAATCCTACAAATATTAATGGGAATAAAAATTTCTGAACATCAAGCGGCAGATTTAGTTTTGCAAGTTCAAGAATGTTGTATGTAAGATTGTCTCCGCTGCCGGAATTAGCGTAAAGTCCTATTATTCCAACGAGCAGTACTGCGGAAGCTCCCATAAGCATTAACGTCAGCTTCATTGCAGAATATTCCTTTTTGCCGCTTCCCCAGATGCCAATCAATAAATACATGGGGATGACTGCAAGTTCGTAAAACATAAACATTGTAAAGAGATCCAGCGAAATGAAAAATCCATAAACACCGGTTGATAATACTATCAGCGAAATGAAAAATTCTTTTACTCTATATTCGAGTCCCCATGTTGCCAGAACTCCGGAAAAAGTTACAATGGCAGTTAATACTGCAAGTGAAGCAGAAATTCCGTCTAACCCTACCGTGAAATAAATATTAAAAGACTCAAACCATTGATAACTCTGTACAAAAAGCATTTCTTCGATATTTCCAAGACTTCTTAAATTTAAATATTCGATTAAAACATAAATGGAATAAATTAACTGCAGCGCCATTCCTGCCGCTGAAACCACTTTAACTTGCTTGTGGCTTCTGCAAACTAATATTAAAAATATTGTAATCGTCGGTATAATTAATAGTGGAATTAACATGATTTAACTTGTATCATAAGTTTGACAAAATATAAATTACAGTAATCACAATAATAATGATTCCGGAAAGCATGACATACGCATATTGCTGAACCTGCCCTGACTGAAAATACTTTATTTTTTCCGAAACTAAATTCGTAATAAAAGCAATGCCGTTCATTGTACCATCAACAATGTGCCTGTCAAACCAAACAACCGGTCCGGAGATAAATCTGAATATCAGACCTTTAGTAATAAAAATATAAATTTCGTCAATAAAAAATTTTCTGTAAATAATGCCGTATAATCCGCCTACAGCAGAAGAAACTCTCACAGGTAGATTATTTTCCTTTTTATAAAAAATGTATGCAACGAAAATTCCCACTAATGCTGTAATTACTGCGGGAATTGCAATTTCAAAATGAATGTGTGACTCGAGCGGAACTCCGTTGCTCGAAACAAAATTGCCAAAGGGAATAAATCCGGTTATTGCCGAACCAACTGCAAGTATTATCAAAGCTGTTGTCATTGTTTTTGGAGCTTCATGAGGCGTCTTATCATACTTGACTTCTTTGTTCCAGAAAATTCCGAAATATAATCTGAACATATAAAAAGCAGTAATTCCGGCAGTGATAAGCGCTGTTGTAAATATCAGTTTATTCTTTGCAAAAGCTGCAGTAAGTATTTCATCTTTGCTGAAAAATCCGGAGAAGGGGGGAATACCTGATATTGCCAGGCATGCAATTAAAAATGTTATGTGTGTAACCGGCAAATACTTTCGCAAACCTCCCATTTCGTTAAGGTTGTTTAAATGTATAGCGTGAATAACGGCGCCTGCACAAAGGAAAAGCAATGCTTTAAACATTGCATGCGTAAACAAATGAAACATTGAAGCAGTAAAACCAAGTCCGTTCGTATCTCCGTATCCGGAAACTCCGAGAGACATTATCATGAAACCAATCTGTGATATCGTGGAAAATGCCAATATCCTCTTTATATCCATCTGTGTTGTTGCTATCAAAGCCGCAAACAGTGAAGTAAAAGTACCGATAAAAGCAATTACATTTAACGCATCGGCTCCGGAGAAAATGTAAAGAGGAAATAATCTTGCAATTAAATAAACACCGGCAACAACCATAGTCGCTGCATGAATCAATGCCGAAACAGGAGTAGGTCCTTCCATTGCATCCGGAAGCCATATATGAAGAGGAAACATTGCAGACTTTCCCGCACACCCAATGAAAATCAGAATCAAAGTAACATTCATTGCAGATAATCCTAAAAACAAAACTGAACTTCCCTGATTAATGGCGCTTCCGTTTGGATCAGTTAAAGTTGTATATTCAAATGTCTTTGTAATGTATGATAGAATAAGAATGCCAATTAAAAATCCAAGATCAGCAAACCGGGTTACAATAAAAGCTTTTTTCGATGCGGCAACTGCAGACGGCTTGCTGTAGTAATATCCGATTAATAGATATGAAGATATTCCAACAAGCTCCCAGAAAATATAAGTCTGAAAAAGATTGGTTGAAATTACAAGACTTATCATTGAAAAAGTAAACAAAGACAAAAATGAGTAAAATCTTGCGAATCCGGTTTCACCTTTCATATAACCGAGACTGTATAAGTGAACCATTAGAGAAACAGTAGATATAACTATCAGCATCATTACTGAAATCGGATCAAGAAGAATTCCCATGTTAATGAATAAAGTGTCATTAAACTGAAGCCACATCAAATTGAAGGGAATTATCTTAATATATTCATTACCTGCTTTGCCAAATTCAAAAAAATATTTGTAAGCCGTATAATATGAAACAGCAGTAACAATGAAAATACTAAGTGTTCCTGTAATTCCGGAAACCATTGGCTTCAGCCTGCCTCCGGCAAGTCCCGTAAAGAGAAAAGAAGCAAACAGTATTATCGGAATTATGCCGGTGATATTAAAAATTTCCATAGCTTAAAGTAGTATTAACATTTTTTAGTATTTCATCTTATTAACATTCTCAACATCAATCATCTTTATTCTTCTGTATAAGGTTACAAAAATTGCAATGGCAACCGAAGCTTCGGTTGCAGCAATCGCAATAATGAATAGTGCAAAAAACTGTCCTTGAAGATTTTCGGGATACAGATATTTATTGAAAGCTACAAAATTTATGTTAACGGAATTAAGTATTATTTCCACTGAAATCAAAATAGTAATAAGATTTTTCCTGACAAGAAAACCGTAAACTCCAATGAAAAACATTAGCGTGCTAAGTATTACAAATTTTTCTATTCCGATATTTTCAATCATAAATAATTATATTTAACCATTATGTATTATCCCTTTTAGCAATCATAATTGCCCCAATTAGCGATGCAAGCAAAAGCAAGCTGATTACTTCAAATGGCAGCGCATAACCGTTTTCTCCGTAACTCAGCAAGTACTTTCCGATAGTTTTCATGCCTGCATCAACCTCTATATTTTTAGGTTCGGAAAATCTGTATGTCATAATAGCCGATATGCAGACTACTGCGCCTGCAATTGCTGCAAGTAAAGAAAATATTATTTTTTTTGCAGCTATAGGCTCAAGTTTGTCATTTACCTGACTTGTTAACATAATTGAAAATATAAAAAGGACAATGATTCCACCTGCATAAACGGTAAGCTGTACAGCAGCCAGAAAATTAAAACTAAGCAGAAAAAATAATCCGGCAACTGCAAGCAATACAAAAAGAAAATATACTGCTGCTCTTAATATTCTTCTGCTAGTAACTGCAAGCACGGAGAAAATTAAAATTACAATCGCAAAAATATAAAATATTGTCGTCTCCATTTATTCTTTTATCCCTGCCATAATTTTTGAACCCGGTTTGTTTAATACTTTTGTAAGTTTTGATCTGTCATATACTGAGTGTTCAAAACTTTTTGACATTTTAATGGCATCGGTGGGGCAGGCGAGTATGCATAAATTGCAAAATGTACACATCGATAAATGATAAACAAATTTATCAATTGCCTTTTTGGGTTTACTTGTTTCCGGATCGATTTCTTTCTTGCTTATTATCTCGATAGATCCATTTGGACATGCAATCTCGCATGCAGAGCAGCCGGTACATTTGTGTTCATTGTTTTCGTCATGTAAAAGCACTACTTCGCCTCTGAATCTGTCAAACATTTGCAGAGTAGCTCTGTTCTCCGGATACTGCTGCGTAATGATCTCTTTCGGATGAAAAAAGTAATATCCCGTTACCTTCATGCCGGTAATCAGAGTCCTGCATGCGGTAAATATTTCTTTAAAATAATTTATAATTGCTTTGATCATAAAATTACAAATGCCATCCGGTTAAAGAAACTATTGTCATTAAAACTAAATTTAAAATGCTCAACGGCAATAGATATTTCCATTCCAACTGTAATAGCTGATCTATTCTTAATCTCGGGAATGTCCATTTAAACCACATTAAAAGAAATATAAGCGCGGCTACTTTTGCGAAAAACCAGATTATTGGAGGAATAATATCCATTGCTTCATTGAAAAAGGTAAAATTGCCGATGTGAAGAGGCATCCAACCTCCGAAAAAAACTGTCGCGCCAATTGCAGCTATGATAAAAAGATTCACATATTCTGCAAGAAAAAAGAAGGCGAATTTTATTCCGGAATATTCAGTATGAAAACCGGCTGTCAGTTCAGATTCAGCTTCTGCAAGATCAAACGGTCCTCTGTTACTTTCTGCTGTACTTGCAATGATGAAAATAATAAAAGCCACAATAGCCGGTATGTTGCCTTTGAAAATCCACCATCCGTCTCTTTGAGACTCGACAATTACAGACAACTGAAGACTTCCGGTAAGAATGACTATTGCAAGCAGCGACAGACCTATCGATAATTCATAACTGATTATCTGCGCGCCGCTTCTCATTGCTCCGATGAGAGAGTATTTGTTATTACTCGACCAACCTGCAAGCAGAATTCCCGTTACTCCCAAAGATGAAACCGCCGTTACATAAAACAATCCGATGTCAAAATCCAGGGCATGTAATCCTTTGGCAAATGGAACGACGGCAATTACCATGAACGGAGATATCAGAACGATGAATGCTGCCAAGTTAAATAAAAATTTATCCGAGTTTTTAGTTGCAAGCGGTTCCTTGAAAATCAATTTGATTATGTCGGCAATTGTCTGGGCTGTTCCCCAAAATCCCACTCTCATCGGACCAAGCCTCTGCTGAAAAAAAGCGCAGACTTTTCTTTCAATGTAAACAATCGATAGTCCCAAAAGCGTTACGAATAAAAGGAAGGTTACTCCGATTAAAGCCATGCCGGTAATTTTGGCAAGTCCGGGTGACAATAACTGCTTCAGCCAGTTATCTATGGAAATTATAAATTCAGTAAAATCGTAAATATTAAAATTCATAAGTTTATCTGTCAATATCCGGAATTACCAAATCAAGCGTTGACATCATTGCCACAAGGTCGGCTATTTTTCCGCCTCGCGCCATTGTATCGAGCGCAGATAAATTCGAAAATCCGGGTGATCTGTATTTTACCCTGTATGGGTTTTTTTTGTTGTCGCTGATAATATATACTCCGAGTTCTCCTCTTGCTGTCTCGACCCGCTGGTAATATTCACCATCCGGAAGTTTTATTACGGCTTTGGTTTTTGCTTTGAAATCTCCTTCGGGAATGTTATCTATCAGCTGCTCTATTATATACAAAGATTCTTTCATTTCATCCATGCGCACTTTGTATCTGGCAAACGAATCTCCTTCCGTATAAATAATTTCTTTAAATTCAACTTTGTCATAAGCGCTGTAAGGAATCCTCTTTCTTACATCACATGCAAATCCCGAGCCTCTTCCCGAAGGTCCTGTAACCCCGTATGATATTGCATCTTCTTTTGAAAGATATCCAATATCCTTTGTCCTTTCTGTAAATATAATGTTACCTGAAAGCAGTTCATCATATTCCGGAAGTTTCTTTTTGAAATGCTTAATGAAATCTTTTGTCCTTTTCTGAAAATTAGGGTGAATGTCAAACATAAGTCCTCCCGGAACATTGTAATTCATCGTTAGTCTCGCACCGCATGTTTCCTCAAAAATATCTGTAATCATTTCTCTGTCCCTGAATCCGTAAAGAAAAGTTGTTATGGCTCCTAAATCCATTCCCATCACTCCCCACCAAAGCTGATGAGAAGATAAGCGTGTTAATTCGGAAATTATTGTTCTAATGTATTTTACTCTGTCGGGAATTTCAAGCTGAAGTCCCTTTTCTATAGCAAGACAGACAGCTTCATTATTTATGTGACAAGACAGATAATCCATTCTGTCAGTGAGATGAACCATTTGATAATATGAATCTTTTTCACTCATCTTTTCAATTGAGCGGTGAATGTATCCGAGATGCGGCTCGACTTTTTTAATTATTTCACCGTCAAGAGTAAGCATAAGTCTCAACACCCCGTGTGTCGAAGGATGCTGAGGTCCCATATTTATGAAATATTCCTGTGTCTCTGCTTTATTCAATAAATCTTCCATCAAAACTCCACAATGTTTACTTCATCTTTATAATCTTTTCTTAATGGAAATCCTTTCCAGTCGTCATCAAGCAAAATTCTTCTTAAATCCGGATGATTTCTGAATTTAATACCGAATAAATCGTAAACTTCTCTTTCATGAAACTCCGCCGTTCTCCATAAGTCGCAA
Organism: Ignavibacteria bacterium; assembly: GCA_019187405.1. Taxonomy (GTDB): domain Bacteria; phylum Bacteroidota; class Ignavibacteria; order Tepidaquicellales; family Tepidaquicellaceae; genus JABAQZ01. Next base: position 53,143 of record JABAQZ010000002.1, on the reverse strand, counting down.
ACAGTATCAACCTCGGGATTTTCCCTGTCATGTATCTTTACTTTTAAAACTAATGTATGCTTTAATTCAGTAGATGTAAGATGATATACCGTCATCAGATGTGTTATCCAGTCAACACCAGAAAGACAGAATAAAAAATCAAACTTTGTATCGTTATCAAACTTCAGTGAAGATGCAAGCGAGTGTAAAGCCTCCGGAGGTATTATTACATTTAAAAATTCCGAACCTTCTTCTGAAAATTCAGCTTTATCCGTTAATGTATTTATTTTTTGTTTTAATTCTTCATTATTCATGTCAGCGATAATCCTCTTCGGGGTCTCTCGGTCTTACAATTGATTCCGTTTTTATTTTTTCCTGCAGCTGCATTAATCCGTAAAGCAAAGCTTCCGGTCGCGGGGGACACCCCGGCACATATACATCTACGGGAATTACATGATCTGCTCCTTTTACTACTGAATAGGAGTTATAATAGAATGGTCCTCCGGAAATTGCACAAGCGCCCATTGCAATTACATACTTTGGCTCTGCCATCTGATCATAAAGTCTTTTTAATACAGGAGCCATTTTATTTACAATTGTTCCTGCAATTACTATCAAATCAGCCTGCCTCGGAGTTGCTCGTGCTACTTCCGTTCCGAATCTTGCCCAGTCATGCCTTGATGCTCCTGTCGCCATCATTTCAATTGCACAGCAGCTCGTACCGAATACTAAAGGCCAAAGCGAATTTGCTCTTGACCAGTTTATTATACCGTCTATTGTCGTTACTACTATATTTCCGCCCGGTGTTGAAGTTACTGTTCCCGGAAAATCATCTGGAATTTTATTTTCCATTTTAATCCCACCTCAAAACTTTCTTCTTATATGCATATATCAAACCCAATGCTACAATCATTAGAAAAATAATTATTTCAACAAATGCCGTAAATCCATAATCTTTCATTACAACCGCCCACGGAACCATGAAAATAATTTCTACATCAAAAATTAAAAATATTATGGCGAATAAATAATATCCTATTTTATACTGAAGCCACGAAGCTCCTTGCGTGGGAATTCCGCATTCGTATGTTTCTTCTTTGACTGGATTTTTTGACTTAGGAGCAAGTATTGTTGAAATGATAATACCTCCGCCTACCATTGCCAGTCCTACTATGAAAAATAATATTAAAGCTTCGGTATTCAATTAATTATTTTGTTCAATTAGGTTTATTCAAAAATAGATAATGATAAATTTATTTTAAAGTTAATTTGCTTTCGCTCTTTTTATTTTTATAATAATTATCACATTTGCTTATATGTATTCAGCGCTTTCATATAATTTGCTCTTTCAAATGCCGATGGATCGGCAACCGATTTCTGACTCATGCTGCCTTTCATCTGATGAACGGAATTGTATTCGTTTTCAAGCATCCAGATTTCAAGACTCCTTATTATCTCGGTTATTCTTTTTATGCCGTTATGAAGAAGTTCAGAACATAACTGCGTGACATCAGCTCCTGCCATCAGCATTTTTAAAACGTCAAGATGAGTGTGAATCCCGGTAGTTGCCGCAAAACTTGTATTTATTTTTCCGTAAAGTAATGCAATCCATCTCAGCGGAAGTCTCATTTCCCAGTTGCTCGACAATTCTAAATTAGGAACTACTTCAAGATTGTTAAGATCAAAATCAGGCTGATAAAATCTGTTGAATAATACAAGCGCATCTGCTCCAGCAATCTCCAATCTCTTGGCTATATTTGGCAGTGATGAAAAAAACGGACTCAGTTTCATGGCAACAGGTATATTAAGATTTTGCTTAACTTCTATCAAATCTCTAACATAAATCTCTTCGACTTTACTGCTGTCTGCCTCTATGTCTGTTGGTATATAATATACATTCAATTCTAAACCGTTAGCTCCGGCTTCTTCGATGAGCTTTGCATATTTCATCCATCCTCCGCTTGAAAATCCGTTTAAACTTCCGAAAATAGGTATGTCAACTGACTTTTTTATTTTTCTTATATGCTCAAGATATTCATCAGGTCCGTAATTAAAGTCTTCAATGTGTGGAAAGTATGAAAGAGATTCCGCATAACTTTCGGTTCCATAAGATAGATAATGATCGAGCTCGTTTGATTCATGAGTTATCTGCTCTTCAAACAAAGAGTAAACAACTACTGCAGAAGCCCCGGCATCCTCGAGTCTCTTAACCGAATCAACAGATTTTGATAGGGGAGATGCCGAAGGGACAATGGGATTTTTTAATCTTATCCCCATGTAGTTAGTCGATAAATCCATTTTAATATTGTTTATTGATTAATAAAACTAATTAAGTTGAAAATTAATTTAATCCGAACTCTTTCCGTTTTCTTTTGCAAGCTGTTCATATTTTTTCCATTGCTCATTAACTGCTTCCTGAGCTTTCTTCATTAGCTCGGATGCATGTTCCGGCATCAGCATTTTCAACATCTTATAACGGTTTTCTTTATATGCATAGTCCTTGAATTTAATCTTAGCCGCACCTGAATCCAATTTGAGCGGATTTAATCCTTTTTCTAAATTCCGAGGATCAAATCTGTATAATATCCAATATGCGCTGTCTACTGCTGCTTTCTGATTGTCAATTGCTTTTGCCATGTTAATTCCATGTGCTATGCAGTGAGAATATGCAATGATTAATGAAGGTCCGTCATAAGATTCTGCTTCGAGAAATGCTCTTAATGTCTGTGTGTCGTTTGCTCCCATTGCCACTTTTGCTACATAAACATTTCCGTAATTGATTGCCATTAATCCAAGATCTTTTTTTGATGTGGACTTTCCCGAAGATGCAAATTTTGCTACAGCGCCGAGTCCGGTTGCCTTTGACATTTGACCACCCGTATTTGAATAAACCTCCGTATCAAGTACCAGTATGTTGACGTTCTTGCCTGATGCTATCACGTGATCGAGTCCGCCAAAACCAATATCATAAGCCCAGCCGTCACCGCCGATAATCCAAACTGATTTTTTTACAAGATAATCGGCTATCGTCAGAAGTAAATTTGAATTTTCATTTTTTATATCCAAAAGCTTTTCTTTTAAAATTCGTACTCTTTCTCTTTGTTCATAAATGCCCGCTTCATCCGACTGATCGGCATTTATAATTTCTATGACAAATTTTTCACCAAGTTCAGTCGAAAGTTTTTTCAAAAGCTCTGCGGCATTTTCCCTGTGTTTGTCAATTGATAATCTCATCCCAAGTCCGAACTCGGAATTGTCTTCGAATAAAGAATTTGACCATGCAGGTCCGCGGTTTTCTTTATTTACCGCCCACGGCGTTGTAGGTAAATTACCACCGTAAATTGATGAACATCCTGTCGCATTTGCTATTATTGCCCTGTCACCAAATAACTGTGAAACAAGTTTTATATAAGGCGTCTCGCCGCATCCCGAGCAAGCGCCGGAAAATTCAAACAACGGCTGAAGCAGCTGGCTGCCTTTTACCGTGCTGACATGTGCATTTCTTCTGTCAACTTCCGGTAAGCTCAAAAAGTAATCCCAGTTTTCTCTTTCCTTTTTTCTTAATGACGCCTGAGCAGCCATGTTAAGAGCTTTTAACTTTACTTCCTTCTTATTTTTCGCTGGACAAATTTCATAACAAAGAGAACATCCTGTGCAGTCTTCCACCGCAACTTGTATCGTGTATGCCGTCTTTTCGTCAAACTCTTTTCCTTTTGCTCTCATCCATTTGAAACTCGGCGGCGCAGTCTTTATTAAATCTTCATCATAAGCTTTTATTCTTATCGAAGCGTGAGGACAGATTATTGCACACTTTCCGCATTGTATGCATACGTCAGGATCCCAGACAGGAACTTCAAGCGCAATGTTTCTCTTTTCCCATTGGGCTGTTGCCGATGGAAATGTACCGTCAACAGGCATCTGACTTACGGAAACTTCATCGCCAAGTCCTTCGATTATTTTTGACAATGTAGTCCTAACATATTCCGGAGCTTTTGGTGAGACAACCGGAGGCAACTGTATATTTCCAAGTATAGCTTTCTCGATGTCAACTTTATGCAAATTTTCTATTGCCTTGTCAACGGCAAGAAAATTTTTTGCAACTACTTCTTCGCCTTTTGAACTGTATGTCTTCTTTATATAATTTTTTATATGACCAATTGCTTCATCTTGCGGCATGATTCCAGAAATTGCAAAAAAACAAGTCTGCATAATCGTATTTAGTTTTGAACCCATTCCTGTCTGCTTACCCACTGAGTAAGCATCGATGACATAAAAATTTAATTCTTTTTCTTTGATCTGTCTTCCGGTTTTTTCAGGAAGCTTTGAAAAAATTTCATCCTTGCCGTATGGACTGTTTAAAAGAAATATTCCGCCTTTCTTTATGTTCTTCAGCATGTCAAATTTTTCAAGAAGCGTAAACTGATGACATGCAACAAAATCGGCTGTCTGAATCAGATAAATGGATTTTATCGGTTTCTTGCCAAAGCGTAAATGTGATACTGTTGTAGAACCGGATTTCTTGGAATCATAGACAAAATATCCCTGTGCAAAATTATCCGTCTCTTCTCCAATAATTTTAATTGAATTCTTGTTTGCTCCTACTGTTCCGTCAGAACCAAGTCCGTAAAACATACAGTTTGTCTGAGCCTCATGCTTAATTTCAAATGATTTGTCAAAATCTAAACTTGTGTAAGTTACGTCATCATTTATTCCGATTGTAAAATGATTTTTAGGTTCATTCTTTTTTAATTCGTCAAATATTGATTTAACCATAGCCGGAGTAAATTCCTTTGAAGAAAGACCGTATCTGCCTCCGATTATTTTTGGAAATTGATTAAGCGCAAGTTTCTTCCTTTCTATTGATTCATAAACAGCCGTTACTACATCAAGATATAGCGGTTCACCAAGACTTCCCGGCTCTTTTGTTCTGTCAAGAACAGCGATGCTTTTTACAGTCTTTGGAATTTTATTAATAAAATGCTCCGTCGAAAATGGTCTGTAAAGTCTTACTTTAATCAATCCTGTTTTTTCATTAAAGTTATTTTTTAGATAATCAATTGTCTCTTCGACTGTTTCCGAGCCTGAACCCATCATTACGATGACCCTTTCGGCTTCCGGATCTCCATAGTAATCAAAGAGACTATACTTTCTGCCGGTAAATTCATGCAGCTTGTCCATTGCATTTTGTGTTATCCCCGGACAGGCATTGTAATACTTGTTAACAGTCTCCCTGCCTTGAAAATAAACGTCAGGATTTTGCGCAGTTCCCCTTATAAATGGATTATCTGGAGTTAAGGCACGCTTTCTATGTTGTTTTACAAATTCAGGATCTATCATTGCTTTAATTACTTCCTCAGGTATGCTTTCAATTTTCATAACTTCATGTGATGTTCTGAATCCATCAAAGAAATGCATGAACGGAATTCTGCTTTCAAGCGTCGCCTTTTGTGATATTAATGCAAAGTCCATCACTTCCTGAACGGAATTTGAGCACAGCATTGCAAATCCTGTCTGCCTCGTCGCCATTACATCAGAATGATCTCCAAATATTGAAAGAGCTTGTGCTGATAAAGACCTTGCCGTTACATGAAATACAGTTGATGTTAACTCGCCGGCAATTTTGTACATATTCGGTATCATTAAAAGCAAACCCTGTGATGCCGTGAATGTAGTAGTTAGCGATCCGCTTTGAAGCGCTCCGTGAACTGCACCGGCTGCGCCTCCTTCACTCTGCATTTCTATTACTGTGGGAACATTGTCCCATATATTTTTCTGTCCAAGTGATGACCATGTATCTGAAAGCTCCCCCATTGGCGATGATGGAGTAATAGGATAGATTGCTATAACTTCATTTGTCTTGTGAGCAATAATTGCTGCAGCTTCATTCCCGTCTATGGTAACTTTTTTCCTTATCATAATAAAATTTTTATTGTGTGAACTGTTTAAAATTACTTAAATCTCCAGTTTCATAATAGGATAAATCTTAATTCAAAATATGATAAAAATCATAAAAAATTTTTTTAATTCTTAAGAATCTATGGTTTTTATTTGATAAAAACAGATATAATTTTTCTTAAAAAAAATCTGAAATATTTTTTTTCTTAATTTGTTGTTTAATAACATTGGTTTCAAATTATTTTTATTCAATTCAATAAAAATTTTTTTAAGAAATGATTGTCAACAAAATATCTCTAATCTTCAAGCAACCCTTCCTTAATATCGCCTTTGCAAGGGGAGTGTTGGAAGTTGGTATATACAGAATAAATATGTTTTCAAATAATTTATATGTCAAAAAACTTTTTTTTAATATTACAACTTCAGATTGCATTGGATGAACGTGGTTTAACAAGTTTAGTAAGAAAACAAATTACATTAAAATTAGTAAATGCAAAATGTTATATTTGCAAAAAAAAATTATCATGAAAAGAATCTGTCTTTGGTCAGGTCCGAGAAATATTTCGACAGCTTTGATGTATTCTTTTGCACAGCGCAATGATACAAGAGTTTTTGACGAACCTCTTTATGCTCATTACCTTGCTGTAACCGGTGCAGATCATCCGGGTAAAGATGAAGTATTAAAAAGCATGGATAATGACGGCATGTCTGTTATTCGCAATGTAATTCTCGCCGAGTATCAGGATGAAGTTGTCTTTTTCAAACAAATGGCTCATCATCTCATTATGATTGATGATTCATTTTTAAAGGATGTTGTAAACTTAATTCTTATCAGAAATCCAAAACAAATAATTGCATCATTTCGTAAAGTAATACCCGAATTTTCGATTCACGATATCGGAATTAAAAAACAATTTGAGATTTATCAAAACCTGATTTCGATGAATTTGAATCCACTAATTATTGATTCAGGTGAAATATTAAAAAATCCCGAACGTATGTTAACAAAACTTTGTGATAATCTCGGAATTAGTTTTGACAAGAAAATGCTCTCATGGAATGCCGGTCCAAAAAAAGAAGACGGAGTCTGGGCTAAGTATTGGTATGAAAATGTTCACAAATCAACCGGATTTGGAATTCATAAACAAGATGAAACTGAAATTCCCGAAAATCTCTATTCACTTTATAATGAATGCCGGCAATATTATGAAAAACTTTATGAAAAATCTTTGAAATTATAAAATTGTTTTTTGTGAATACACATCACGAAATGATTTTTGAATTAACAAAATAGATTAAGGTTTAATAATTTTAAAAAATCAAATTAAAAAATTAATGCTGCAGAAATTTGACAAAAGAAATTCAAAAATAAAAATATTCATCGGCGGTAAGCTGTATAAAAGAGAAGATGCAAAAGTTTCTGTATTTGACAGCTCGGTGCAGGGCGGAGATGCCGTCTGGGAAGGTTTGAGAGTCTATCGGGGAAATATTTTCTGCTTTGACAAACATGTAAACAGATTGCGGGAATCGGCATCAACGCTTGCTTTCGCTGATATACCCGATTTTAACTATATCCGTGCCTCTGTATTTAAAACATTAAAGGTGAATAAAATGAGAGACGGTGTTCATATCAGACTCACATTAACAAGAGGTGAAAAAATTACCTCCGGTATGGACCCGAGGTTAAATACAAAAGGCAGCTGCTTAATCGTACTTGCGGAATGGAAAAACCCGGTTTATGATAACAATAGAGGAGTGAAACTTGTAACTTCACATATCAGAAGAAATTCTCCTTCATTTCTCGATTCAAAGATACATCACAATAATTTGTTAAATAACATTCTTGCTAAAATTCAGGCAAATGAATTTGGAGCAGATGACGCATTAATGCTCGATGAAAGAGGCTTTGTAGCTGAAACGAATGCAACAAATTTATTTATGGTAAAAGATGGAATTCTTTTCACCCCCGATGCTCTGTCATGTCTGCCGGGAATTACCAGAGGAATCGTGCTGGACATTGCAGAATCCCTCGGTCTAAAAACTGTCGTGAGGGATATTTCATTGTCTGAATTTTACAATGCCGATGAAGTATTTACATCCGGAACAATGGGGGAGCTGACTCCGGTTTACGAAATTGACGGGAGAAAAATTGTAAACAAAAATAAATCAGCTGTGCTAAATTTTTTGAAAAGGGAATACGATAAGATGAAATATCTCTCAGGCGAAAAGATTCCCGAATATTAAATCCATTTTCTAATTCTGAAAAAAATTATCATTATTACGGCTACTGCAGTCATTAGACCTAAGCTTAAGTAGAAACCTATTTCATTGTGAAGAAAAGGGATCACGTCAAAATTCATTCCGAAAATCCCAGTAATAAGAGTCAGCGGCAGCATGATTGTAGCTATAATCGTCAGAAATTTCATGATCTCGTTCATCTTATTGTTTACTGTCGAAAGATAAGAGTCAAGCAGTCCGGCTGAATAATCCCTGTATGATTCTACCGTATCTGATACTCTGACAAGATGATCATAAACATTCCTGTAATAAATTGATTCCTCGAGAGAAATTATTTCCGAATCGCCTCTGGAAAGTTTGTATAACACTTCTTTCTGATATGATGTTATTCTTCTAAGCTTAATCAGTTCTTTTTTTATGTTAAGTATTTTTAACAGAAGTCTGTTGCTTGGTGATTCTTTGAATATCGACTGCTCGACGTTATCTATGTCAGATTCAATATGCTCGAGAACGGGATAATATCTGTCAACTATTTCATCAAGTATCAGATTTAAAATAAAATCAGGTCCTTTTTTGAAACTAGAATTTGTCAGTGCTGTCCTTAAGTCTTTGGAGATTGTATTATCCGCATCTTCATTATGAACCGTAATCAGAAAATTATTGCCGATAAAACAGCTTAATGAAAACAGTTTATATTTTGAACTGTTTTTTTCAGGTATAATTCCATTAAAAACTATAAACAGATATTTATCGAAGTCGTCAATTTTTGGATGATGAAGTCCTTTGTCGCCGAGATATTTAAGACTGTCTTCAATTGCAAGCGGGTGAAAATTAAAAACATTTTTAAGAATTCTTAAATTTTCTGTTTCATCTGATTTGTAAATATCAATCCATATATTATCCGGGGCATTAAAATCCCAACTCTCAAAATATTTGTTGATAATTCCGGAAATTCCTGTTTCAGGATTGTACTTGTAAATTGTTATCATGCTTGTCTATGAAAATAATAAATTCGCCTTTTTTGTTTTCTTCGCCTATTTCATTTAAAATGTCGGCAGCTGTTCCTCTGAAATGCATTTCGGATTTTTCTGTTATGTTGAATGCAACAAAAAGTTTTCTTTCGGGAAAAATTTCTTTAATATCATTTAACAATGCTTTGAGTCTGTATGGAGCATCCATTATTACCATTACTTTTTCGATTGATGTCAGTCTTTTAAGTTCTTTTTTCCTGATTTCTGTTTTTGGAGACAAAAACCCCAAAAAGTAAAATCTGCTGATGTCAAAGCCCGAAAGCACAATTGATGCAAGCAGCGAGTTAGCTCCTCCAATGAATTCGGTCTTTATTCCAAATTCAATGCATTTATTCAAAAGTATTTTTCCCGGATCTGAAAACAAAGGCGTGCCGCAATCGGATATTAAAGATACATTTTTTCCGGATACAAGCTCCATAAAAACTTCTTCGGAAGATTCCTTCTCATTATGCTCGTTGATTATTTTTAGATCCTTATTGATTTCAAAAAATTTTAAAAGTCTAACTCCTTCTTTGAACTCCTCGCATACAATTACATCAGATTCAGATAATGTCTTCAAAGCTCTAAATGTCATATCGGCAAAATTTCCGATCGGTGTACTTACAATGTTTAATGTTCCACTCAATTTTATTTCGGAAAATTTAAATTGGATAATTTCATTTGCCGGATTTAACTCCTGTACTTCCGTATCCTCCTGAATCTCTTTCAGTAATTGAAAGCGCTTCAGCCTGAATAATATCGGCTTTAACATGACTGGCTATTATTAACTGCGCAATCCGGTCACCGTAATTTACATTAAATTTTTCTGTACCAAGATTTATCAGAAGTACTTTTATTTCGCCTCTGTAATCGGAGTCAATAGTTCCGGGTGAGTTTAAAACCGTTAAGCCGTTGTTTAAAGCCAGTCCGCTTCTTGGTCTGATCTGCCCTTCGTATCCTTCAGGTATTTCAAGTATGAGATTTGTCGGTATAAGCTTTCGCTGCATGGGTAAAATTGATATCTCTTCTTCGGATGATGAAAATAAATCCATTCCGGCAGCGCCAGCCGTCTTATACTCAGGCAGGATTAACGGTAAATCCTTATTGAATTTTTTGAATTTTATCTGCAATAAAGTTGAAAAAAAATTTCAATTATTCCGGAGTTAAATCACTTGCAATCCTATTGATTAAACAAAGAGCCAAGCATTCCAAGAGCTAAAAGCAAACCGAAGATTAACATTCCTATTATGGAAAGAATAATGTTTATTATGCCAAGCCACATGCCGATTTTAGCAAAAGTTCTTCCTTCTTCGGGCGACTGCTTGTTGTCAATTGCTTTAAGCTCATTCTTTCCCATTATCCACGCTGCAATAGCAAGTATTATCGGACACATTAAGAATGAGAGTATTCCAAGTACAAGCGCTAATATTGCATTTGTACTTGCGCTGCCGGTCTGTCCTGAAGGTGGCGGTGGCGGCGGAGGAGGCGTAAAACCCGATGTTGAAGGAGGAGGAGGAAAATTTCCGCTTCCCGAATCCTGCCTGTGTAAAGAGTAATAATTCATGTTTTCAGTTTTTAATTTTTTTCAATATAAATTTTTTGAAGTAAAATATAAATTCTTAAATACTCTTAGGGAAAAACAATTCTAATGAGTTATAAAATATTTTTTCCAATAACTTATCATAGTCGTCATTCCTGATCTCTGATATTTTTTCAAGAGTTTTGACAATATAAGATGGTTCGTTTTTTTTTCCTCTGTATGGTACAGGCGGCAGAAATGGAGAGTCAGTTTCCGAAAGTAATTTTCCTTCCGGACATGCTTTTACAATGTCATCTCCTGAATTTTTTTTATAAGTTACATTCCCGCAAAACGAAACGTAAAAGTTTTTTAATTCGGTAATTTCTTTAAGCTGCTCGATGCTTCCGCTGAAACAGTGAAACTGTCCTTTTAATCTTCCATTTCTATTTTCTCTGACAATATTTATTGCATCTTCGGTGGAATCTCTCGTATGAATTACAATAGGAAGATTTTTATCCTTTGCTATTTCAATCTGCAGTTTAAAAAACTCCTTTTGTTTCTCGATAAATGATTTGTCCCAGTAATAATCCAATCCGGTTTCTCCTATGGCTACAACTTTTTCATGGCTGATTAGCTTTTCAATCTCGTCAATGTCTTTGAAACTGCTTTCTTTTACATCGCCGGGATGAATTCCAATCGCACAGTATAACATTTCATGTTCTTCGGTAAGTTTTAAAATATGCAGCGAAGTTTCTAAATTTACTGCCGGAATAATAATCTTTTCAATTCCGTTATCCTTTGCCCTGTTGAGAATATCCTTCAGTTCAGACAGTAATTCAGGATAATACAAATGTGCATGAGTGTCGATTATTCTGTTCATTCAGTCAGTAAGTCTGAATTATTTATAATCAGTTTTAAAAGCTTTGAAAAATTTTTATAAGACTTTTTACCGGCTTTTAATACTTCGTCATGATTTGTTTTCAGGCTGCTGTTTTCACGGAGAAGATTAGTTATGCATGATATCCCGATTACGGGAATACCTTTTTCTGCTGCATAAGTTATTTCTGGAACCGTTGACATTCCGACTGCATCAATTTTATATTTACCAAGCATTCTGATCTCAGATCTTGTTTCATACATGGGACCGTATGTGCAGCAATAATTTCCGGTCTTTAATAACAATTTATTTTCAGAAGTAATATCTATTAACTTTTTGATTAAATGATGCCGAAACAATTCATGTTCTCCTTTTACCGGAAATCTTTTATTGTAAAAATTATAATGTGAATGTATAAGCATTAAATCTGAAACTCTCAAAGAAGAATTTATCCCTCCTGCTGCATTTGTAATAACTAAGAGTCTTACTCCCATTTCTGAAGCTAATCTAACGCTTTCAATTACTTCCTCAGGCGGGTATCCTTCATAAAAATGTTTCCTTCCCGAAAAAATTAAAACATCCTTGTTTTCAATTTTACCTGTGACAGCTGATATTTTATGAACTCCTTTATCCTCAATGCTTATAATTTCAGGATTTCTTAACTCATCGGCAAATTTACTTAGACCGGAACCCAGAATTATACCGGTTCTGATAATTGAATGCATCTTGTTTATTTATTCAAATTCATTTTGTATTAAATTACAAAATCAACTTGAAATATATAATTACATAAGTTATGTTTGTTTAAGAAACTTTAGATTCGATTATTAGGTTTGAAAATTTAAAACCTTTTTTATTTTGGATAAATTAAAATCACAACTCGAGAAATCGAAAGAATTAATGCAAAAGGCATATAACCTTCAGATGCAGGGCAAATATGAAGAAGCCATTCTTAATTATAAACTTTCACTTGACATTTTCCCGACTGCCGAAGCGCATACTTACCTCGGATGGGCGTATAGCTTTTTGGGCGAACTGGATAAAGCCATTAATGAATGCAAAAATGCCATTGCTCTGGATCCTGACTTCGGTAATCCTTATAATGATATTGGAGCATACTTGATTCAAAAAGGAAATTATGATGAATCACTTACCTGGCTTGAACTTGCGCTTAAATCCACGAAATATGAAAACAAACACTTTGCACATTTAAATATTGGTAAAGTACTTGAATATAAGGGTTTGTGGTTTGAAGCCCTTCAGGAATATAAAAAAGCTATTGAAATTTCCCCTGAATATGTCATTGCAAAACAGTATTTTAACAAACTTCAGGGAATTTTAAATTAATTAAAAGTTATGAATAAATTTATATTTTTTATTTTACTTTCAACAATTTTCTATTTTAATCCAAAAAAATCAAATTCACAGGATTTCTCTTTTACACCTTTGGGCTCTACTTTTGTTCAGTATCCTCATATTCCGGATTCTATTCAGATTGTAAAACACAGGGGAATCGTTAGAAATAACGGAACTTCAACTCTGCATTTCAGATTTGCAAGAATTTTAAATCAAATGCCTAATGGATGGGAAACACAGATGTGTTATGATCTTTGCTATGCTCCTTTTATTGATACTATTTCATTACCTTCAGATCCTCCATACAGTATTCCCCCTGGGCACATAGACACTTTGTTTTATATAGATTATACGTGCGTAGGTCAGGGTCTTGGAACTGCCGTTGTTAAGATGTATAATACAGATAATCCTTCACAGCATGTTCAGATCACATTCAAAGTTCAGATAGGATCGGTTGGAATTAATCCGATTTCCGAAACGGCAGAAGGGTATTCTCTTTATCAAAATTATCCGAATCCGTTTAATCCTGTTACAAAAATTAATTTTTCACTCCCCAAAAGCGAAAATGTTAGTCTGAAAGTTTATGATGCTCTCGGCAATGAAGTTGCTAATCTCATAAATAATGAAAAACTTGTCAGTGGAAAATACAGTATAGATTTTAATGCTTACGGATATGAAATGAAGTTGTCCAGCGGTGTTTATTATTACAAACTAATAACAGATAATTTTGCCGATACCAAAAAAATGATTTTGATTAAATAATGTCTATTATAAAAAAAAAGGATTTAACATTTTTCGAGCAGACATATATTCCCCAAATTGTAAAAGGTTTGGGGCTTACGATAAAGCAGGTATTCCAGCCGACTTTTACACGACAATATCCTGAAGAAATATGGCATCCTCCTTCTTCATACAGAGGAAGACCTGTTCTCGTTCAGGAAGATGACGGAACGGAAAGATGCGTTGCATGTTCTTTATGTTCGAGAGTTTGTCCTGCTCTGGCAATTGAAGTGCAAGCAGGTGAAACAGAAAGAGATAAAGAAAGGTATCCGGAAAAATTCGAGATAAACATGGTCAGATGTATCTTTTGCGGATTTTGTGAAGAAGTATGTCCGGAGGAAGCTATCGTAATGAGTGATGAATATGAGCTCGTTTTCTCAAATCAGGAAGAAGCTATTTTTGGAAAAGATAAACTGCTTGTTCCTAAAGAAAAATTAAAAAAACGATTGGATTTTCTAAAGGAAAACAGATAAAATGAAAAAAAGAATTTTAACAACAAGCTTGTTGTTGTTTTTAATTTCTTCAGCATACGCCCAGGTTACAAATACCAATACAAATATTTCAGGATACTTTACAGCGGTTATTAACAAAGGTGAAGTAAATCTTAACTGGAAAATTTTGAATCCTGAAAATCTTTACAAATTTGTAATTGAAACCAAAAAATCCGGATCGGAAGAATTTGAAAAATTAAGCGAGATTCTGTTTGCCAATTTCAGAAAAAAAGTAAATGAAGATTCCGCTTTAGCTTATTTTTATTTCTATTCACATAAACCCGAAGAAAACGGAGTATATTTTTACAGGTTATCTGCGATGGATATCAGCAATAAGGCAATTTTTACGGATGAACTTAAACTTGGCATCACTGAAGTGCCGGAATTCAAATTGTTTCAGAATAATCCTAATCCCTTCAATCCTTCAACCATCATTAATTACGAAGTATTAATCGCGACAAATGTAAAAATAAGCGTTTACAATCTTACGGGAAAATTTGTTGATGTACTTGTTGACGGATTTCAAACTCCCGGAAGTTATACGGTAGAGTTTAATACTACAAATTACAGCGATATATCCAGCGGGATTTATTTCTACAAGCTTGAAACCAACTATACTTCTGATATCAAAAAAATGATATTTACGAAGTAACATTTCTGTTGTCATTAATTAATTTGATGTTATCCTGATTTCTTTAAAATGATTTTACATTGTAGAATGCATTCTAAATATTTATTTTTAAAATAATGTATGACTGAGTTTAAGACGATTTTCTTTGATCTGTTTCTGCTGTTGTTTTTTGTGTTGCTTAATGCATTGTTTGTTGCTGCTGAATTTGCTCTCGTAAAAGTCAGAAAGACACAGCTTCAGCCGGATGAGGTAAAATCGGATAATAAAGCAAAAATTGCTTTAAAACTGATTACTAGTCTTGATAAATATTTAGCTGCTACCCAATTTGGAATTACAATATCATCGTTAGGTCTCGGCTGGATCGGTGAACCCGTAACTGCAAGAATTCTTGAACCATTATTTACAATATTAAGTATCGAAGATCCTAAAACTATTCATACTATTTCACTTACGGCAGGTTTTGTACTTATTACTTTTTTGCATATTATACTCGGTGAACTTGCTCCAAAATCGTTGGCAATCAGATATCCAAAATCCACGACTTTGTTTATTGCACTTCCGCTGAATATATTTTATCTGATATTCAGACCATTTATACTTGTTCTGAACGGAGCTGCAAATAAAATCTTAAATTTGGTTGGAATTAAACCTGTATCTGAAAGTGAGATTCTGCATTCGGAAGAAGAAATCAGAAGCCTTATTGCTGAAGGTACAAAATCCGGTCAGATCGATCAGACTGAACATGCATTGATTGAAAAAATATTCGAGTTCAACGATAAAACAGCAAAAGATGTCATGGTGCCCAGAAATAACATGGTTGCAATTAATGTTGATGAAAATAGAGATAAGATAATTCAGAAAGTTATTGATGAAGGGTTTTCAAGAATTCCCGTTTACAAGGACAGCCTCGATAATATTATAGGAGTAATTTATTCAAAAGATATTATCAGCGCTGCAGAACATAGAGAGATAATTGTACTTCAGGATATTATTCGCCCTGCAAATTTCATTCCGGAAACTGTACACATTGGCGAGATTTTAAAAGATTTTCAAAAGAAACATATACATCTTGGAATTGTAGTAAATGAACACGGCGGCGTGGAAGGGTTGATAACACTTGAAGATATTATTGAAGAAATCGTCGGAGAAATTGAAGACGAGTATGATATCGAATCAGATTTGGAAAAAGAAAGTCTGAAAAAAAGCAAAAAAGGTATTTATCTGGTAAATCCGAATATTACCATTGAAGAGTTTAACAGTAAATTTGAAACGGATATTCCCGCTGATACCGATGAATACCAGACTTTGAGCGGATTCCTTCAGACTGTTACCGGGCATGTCCCGGAAATATTCGAAAGAATTGATTATAAAGGTATTGTAATTACAGTAATGAAAAAGTCAGGCAACAAACTCTTGCAGGTGAAAGTACAAAAGCTTAAAAATTTTTAAAAAGTGTATTTCCGAATTTTATAAATTGATTTAATTTGATCGCTGCTCTTGGAAAAAAATTCATAAATTTATTTACAGAAATTGGTCAGTTCTATATTTTAATGACCGGTGTCTTAAAAAGTATAGGACGAATTTATAAAGATAGAATACTGATTCTTGAACAAATGCTTCATGTTGGTGTAAATTCTCTGGCACTTGTTACCATTATCGGCATATTTACTGGCGCTGTTTCCTGCTGGCAGGCTGCTTATCAGATTAAAGGATTAATCTCGTACAGCTATCTTGGCTCTGCCACAACAAAAGCAATAATTATTGAATTAGGACCAGTGCTTGCTGCAATTGTACTTGCTGGAAGAGTCGGAGCATCAATGGCAGCCGAACTTGGAACAATGAAAGTAACTGAACAAATTGACGCTCTCGAAGCTATGGCAATAAATCCAGTCAGGTATCTTGCAATGCCAAGAATCGTTGCAACAACCTGTATGCTGCCCATACTTGTAGTTTATGCCAGCTCAATTGCGATAATTGGTTCTTATACCGTTGCCACTTTTTTTCTGGATGTACCATCTGAAACATTTCTTGGCGCTTTTAAAAAATCTTTTGAGGTGAAAGATGTAGTTGCAGGTACCATCAAAGCGATCTTTTTCGGTATTTCGATATCGTCGATAGGATGCTTTATCGGGTTTCAAACAAATGGCGGTGCAGAAGGCGTAGGTCTTTCAACTATTAAAGCATTTGTTATAGCTGCTGCTTCGATTTTGGTTCTTGATTATGTTCTTTGGAACTTTCTTATCGGGATGTAATATCATGAAAAATGAGAATATGAAAAATCTTTTGGGGTTAAGAAATTTAAAAAAGGATTACATCGAGGAAATATTTAAAATCACATCATACTACAAAAAGAAAATTGAAAATAAAATCTGTGTTGAAAAAATACTTGACGGGAAATCCGTAATTAATTTATTTTTTGAAAGTTCGACAAGGACACAAACTTCCTTTGAACTATCTGAAAAAATGCTTGGAATGAACGTCGTTAATTTTTCAAAGGGAAGCTCTTCAATGAATAAAGGCGAAAGCCTGCTCGATACATTAAAAACCATTGAATCGATGAAGTTTGATTTTCTTGTTGTCAGACATCAGGTCCCGGGTGTACCTTACTTGATCGAAAAATATTCTTCTTCAAAAATTATTAATGCAGGCGATGGGACAAACGAGCACCCCACTCAGGGTTTGCTTGATATTTATACTTTGAAAGAAGAATTTGGTGAGCTGAAAAACCTTAATGTTTGCATAATGGGGAATATATCCCACAGCAGAGTTGCTAAATCTAATATTTTCGGATTAAAGCAGTTTGATGCAAATATTTCTGTTTGTGGTCCCATCCCGTTTATCCCAAGAGACATTGAAGGTCTTGGTGTAAATGTTATGCTTGATACAAATGAAGCCGTCAAAAAGTCAGATGCATTGATTTTACTGAGAGTTCAGATGGAGAGGGAAGCCGGAACGATGCTTAGTTCGTTGAGTGAATACAACAGACACTATGGAATTACAATGGACAGAATTAAAAGTAATCCGGAAATAAAAATTCTTCATCCCGGACCAATGAACATAAATGTCGAAATAGACTACGAAACATCTGTTATGCAAAACTCAATGGTGTTGAGGCAGGTTACAAACGGACTTGCGGTAAAATGTGCATTGTTTAAAATAATGAATGAGTCCAAAGTAAAATGAAAGTACTGCTTAGAAATTTACATATAATTTCACCTGAAGATTCTATCGATGAAGTTGCAGATATCTATATTTCGGATGGAGTGATTAAAAAAATCGGTCGGGTAAAGTCAGGAATAAAATTTGACAAAGTATGTGATTTAAAAAATAAAACATGCGTACCAGGATTATTTGATATGCATGTACATTTCAGAGACCCAGGCCAAACACATAAGGAAAATTTTAAAACAGGAACTGAAGCAGCGGCAAATGGCGGATTTACAGGTGTTTTGTGCATGCCTAATACAAATCCCGTAATTGACTCTCCTGTTCTTGTTAGAGATTTAATAAATAAGACTTCCGGAAATATTGTCGATGTGAAAATTGCAGCATCGGCTACTCTAAAAAGCCAAGGCGAAACTCTTTCTCCGATCCTATCACTTCATGAAGCCGGGGCTTCAGCATTTACCGATGACGGTCTGCCTATCTATAATCCTGAAATATTCAGAAGAGCTCTTGAATATACATCACAGCTTGGCTCAATTGTAATTCAGCATTGTGAAGATAAATCATTATCAAACAAAGGTGTAATTAACGAAGGGTTTATTTCTACGCTTACAGGATTAAAAGGAATTCCAGCAATAAGTGAAACGTCGGTAATTGCAAGAGATCTTCTCATTACAGAGTTTGTAAGAAATTCAAAATATCACATACAGCATATTTCCTGCGGACAAAGCGTCAGTTTATTAAGAGATGCAAAAATGAAAGGAATAAATGCAACCGGGGAAGTATGCCCACATCACTTTATATTAACTGATAAGTTTTGTACCGCTTATGATGCCAATTATAAAATGAACCCTCCCTTGAGAACAAATGATGATGTGGAGGAAATTAAAGCCGGATTGAAAGATGATACCATTGAGGTAATCTGTACCGATCATGCTCCGCATACAGAGTACGAAAAAAACCAGAATTTTTATGATTCGCCTTTTGGCATCATTGGGCTTGAAACATCAGTCGGATTGACTTTTACACATCTTGTAAAATCAGGAGTAATTAGTTTTGAGCAGATGATATATAAAATGTCAATAAATCCAAGAAGAATAATTGGTCTGAACAGCATTAGAATAAAAGAAGGCGAAAATGCAAACTTAACGATACTCGATACAAAAGCAAAATGGCTTGTGGATAAAAATAAATTTAAATCCAAATGCAGAAATACACCATTCAACGGATATCAGCTTGACTGTAAGCCATATTGTGTGTTGAATAATAATCAAATTGTATTTTCAAAACTCTGAACTTATGTCAAAAACTATTTCAGTATGTATCCCGAAGGGCGGGGTAGGGAAGACAACAACGGCAGTTAATCTTTCGGCATCGCTAGCTGTTGCTGAGAAAAAAACTCTGCTTGTTGATGTAGATCCGTTTGGCGCTTCTGCAATTGCGCTGGGGTTTACTCCGGATAAGATTAAAGCAAGTCTTTCTGAGATATTTGCTTTTACACATTCAATAAAATCCGCAATTCACAGGACAGAGCTTGAATATCTGGATTTTGTTCCTTCAAATATATATTCAATAAATGTTCACGACAAGTTTATCAAGTTTGCAGAAAACAGATTGATTTTAAAAAATGCATTAAGAGAAATTGAATATTATTATGACTTTATAATCATAGATTGTCCTCCTTTGCTGAAGGGAATTTCGACAAATGCATTAGTTGCTTCTGATTCGATCTTAATACCGATCAGGTCAGGACATTTTTCACTGGAGGCTGTAGACAGATTATTCAGCTACTTTGAATGGATTAAAGAAATTGCAAATCCTAAACTTGAAATTGAAGGTATAATAATGACAATGTATGAAAAGGATTCAAAAGTTACAAAGATTTCTGAAAGAGAACTTAAATTAAAATACAGCAAATATCTTTTGAATACCGTAATTCCAAATACAAGCCTGCTTAATGAATCTACCTTTTATGGAAAGCCTTTGTGCCTTTATAAAATCAATTCAGAAGGAGCAGCTGCTTACCTTGAACTTGCGGGCGAAATATTAAAAAACAATTATAAAAAAGAAAATATACTGACATAAAATGACTGATTTCCCCAAGACGTATGATTTTAATGAGAGGGAATTAAAATGGAGAAAATTTTGGGATGAAAAAAAGATTTATGAATCTAAACCTGTTCCCGGGAAAAAGAAATTCTCTGTTGTTATACCTCCGCCTAATGTAACGGGTATTCTGCACTTTGGACATATACTTAACAATACTATTCAGGATATATATTGCAGATGGAAAAGAATGCAGGGCTATGAAGTTTGTTGGGTACCCGGAATGGATCATGCTGGAATAGCAACACAAGTAGTAGTTGAAAAAGATCTGGCAAAATCCGGTAAAACTAAATATGATGTTGGCAGAGAAAAGTTTATAGAACTTTGCTGGAAATGGAAAGAAAATAACGGAGGAGTAATACAACAACAACTTAAGAAATTAGGCGCTTCAGTTGATTGGTCAAAAGAACGATTTACTCTTGACGAAGGTCTATCTCTTGTCGTCAGAAGAGTTTTTGTTGATCTATTCAGAAAAGGTCTCATTTACAGGGGTAAAAGAATAGTTAATTGGGATCCGGTTTCGCAGACTGCTGTCAGCGATGATGAAATATTTTATCAAGAACAATCGGACAAACTCTATTATATTAAATATCTTTTGGCTGATAAAAGTGATTATTTGCCGGTTGCTACGACCAGACCTGAAACCTTGTTTGGCGATACTGCAGTCGCAGTAAATCCTAATGATAAGAGGTATAACCACTTTAAAAATAAAGAAGTTATATTGCCATTTTTAAATAAATTAATACCTGTAATAACCGACAGTTGTGTTGACATTGAATTTGGAACCGGAGCTTTGAAAATTACTCCGGCACATGATTTGAATGATTTTGAAGTAGGCGAGAGGCATAATTTGGATGCTCCCATAGTATTAACCAAAAATTCAAAACTCAATGAAAATACGGGAGAATTTGAGGGAATGGATATATTGGAAGCCAGACAGAGAATTCTTGAAAAACTTAAGGAGCAGGACTTGCTTATAAAGGTAGAAGATTATGTTCATAATGTTGCAGTTTCTGACAGAACAAAAGCAGTTATTGAGCCATATCTCTCGGAGCAGTGGTTTGTAAAAATGAAAGACTTGTCATATCCGGCAATTGATGTAGTTAAAAACGGTTCAATCAGATTTTTTCCGGAGAAATATAAAAAAGTTTATTTTCACTGGATGGATAATATAAGGGACTGGTGCATCTCCAGGCAATTATGGTGGGGGCATCAAATTCCGATTTGGTATAATAAAAAAAACGGAGAAATGTACTGCGATGTATATCCTCCGAAGGATCCGGAAAACTGGGTGCAGGATGAAGACGTCCTTGATACATGGTTTTCTTCTTGGTTATGGCCGTTAAGTGTATTCGGATGGATGGATGCTGAAAATGAAGATAAAAATGAAATGCTTGACTATTATTATCCTACGGATTTACTCTCGACGGGACCGGAAATTATATTTTTATGGGTTGCTAGAATGATAATGGCAGGTATGGAGTACAAAAAAGAAATTCCTTTCAGAGATGTTTATTTTCATTCGACTATTCGGGATATCAGCGGTGTAAAAATGTCAAAGACTCTTGGAAATTACAGTGATGCAATTGAATTGATGGAAAAATACGGAACGGATGCTTTGAGATTTACAATGGTATATCTTGCTCCTTTGGGAAATGATTTACTTTTTAATGAAGAAAAAACACAGATCGGCAGGAATTTTGTTACAAAGCTTTGGAATGCCGGCAGATTTTTATTCTTGAGCAAAAATAATCAGCCTGTTTCCAATCTTAACACAACAAATGAAAAATCAGATTTGACTGATCAATGGATTGTGAGCAGATATCATTCTACATTAATGCAGATGAATCGTTATTTGGAAGAATACAGATTAAATGATTATACAAAATGCCTTCATTCGTTTGTCTGGGATGATTTTTGTGATTGGTATATCGAAATCCTGAAAGTGAAAATTTCAAATGATCAGAAAAATGCATATAATATATTAAGCAGAGCAGTAATACTCTATGAAAATATATTACAGCTTCTGCACCCTGTTATACCATTTGTTACGGAAGAGATCTGGCATTTAATGGATGAGAGCAGAAATGAAGTTTCATTGTCACTTCAAAGGCTGTCTTCCGTTTCTAAATCGGAAATCGACGAAAATGTAGAAACAAAGTTTGAAACTATAAAAGAAGTCATTACAGGAATTAGAAATTTGAGAATCAACAATGGAATTCAGCCTGCTAAGAAATGCAATGTTTATATAAAATCGGAAGATGAGGAATATAAAACTCTTATCATTGAAAATGAAGAATTCATAAAAAGACTCTGTAACCTGAATACTCTGAATGTGAAATCAACTCCGGAAAAAGATACGCAGTTTTCAAGTACTGTGATTAACAGATATGAGATATTTCTTTCTTTGGAAGGTGTTCTGGATTTGGAAAAGCAAAGCGAAATGATTAAAAAAGAAATTGATAATCTGAAAAATTATTTAAATACTTTGAATAAAAAATTATCTAATGAGAATTTTTTAAATAAAGCTTCAAAGGAAATTGTGGAAAAGGAAAAACAAAAAAAAGAAGAAGCAACTGAAAAGCTTGAAAAACTTCATAAATTATTAAACTGATTTAATCATACAAAGTACTTTTACCTAAAGCTGAAACAATTAATTCAGTTGCAAGATTTGCAGTCTTATTTTTATTATCAAGAATCGGGTTTACCTCAAGCATTTCAAGTGAGTTCATGCATCCGCAATCGGCAACCATTTCCATCAGCAGCTGCGATTCTCTGTATGTCAGACCGCCCGGTACGGGTGTGCCAACGCCTTCAGCAAAGTCAGGATCAATACCGTCCATATCAAAGCTAATGTGAATGTGATCCACTCTTTTTTTAAAATCATTCAGAATTTTTGAAATAATCCTTGGAATACCCTGTTTATCTACTTCAGTCATCGTATAAACATTTAATCCCAGTTTTTTAATGTTTATTGATTCATAAAAATCAACATCTCTTACACCAATCAAAGCAACATTTTCTACTTTCACTTTTGGTGAAAATCCGTTTATCCTTACAAGCCTATTATTCCCAAGTCCAAGCGCTATGGCAAGTGGCATGCCGTGTATATTTCCTGAAGGAGTTGTATCCTCAGTATTCATATCTGCATGAGCATCTATCCATACAATCCCTAAAGTTTTATTTCTTTTCCTGCAAAAGTTTGAAATACCCGCTACTGATCCGATTGCAGTAGAATGATCTCCCCCAATTATCAAAGGAAAATAATTTTTAACAAGAAGGTTTTCTACTTTTTTTGCCAATGCCTTTGAAGTCTTTTCAATTTCAGGAAGGTATTTCAGCTTTGAATTTTTTATTTTTTGAATCTCGAGAATTTTTACATCAATATCACCGAAATCTGTTACTTTGTAACTAAGTTTTTCAAGCTTTTCTTCGAGGTTTGAATATCGAATTGCCGATGGTCCCATGTCAACCCCCCGCCTGTCTGCGCCCAAGTCCATTGGAAATCCTATAAGCCCTATTCGTTTGTTTATTTTTTTATTTTTATTAATCATGGTTGCAATATAACTTATGTATTTCAATAAAATAAGTAAGTAAATTATTGCTAATTGAATTTTAAATGTCATTCCTATATTTTAAACACAACTCATAATCAATTGAATTCAAAGAAATTCCATCATAAAATTCTAATCAGATTACAAATCTGCGATGATGATTTGATAAGTAAGATTTTTAACTTCTATTATCTAAAATATATATAATTCTTAATTGCAGGATACTAATTTCAATGTGGTTATAAATAAGTGGGCAGATGGAATTTTTAACATGGGTTTAAAAGTTGTAATAGTTCAAAATGAAATTGATTACATTTTTAAGGCATCATTATAATATTTGCTTAGTATTTAATAAAAGTCAGCTGAATGAAAAGACCAGTTTATCTTATATTATAAATGAGTTATGATAGGGGAGTCAGCCAATTCTTTAATTTGTAAATCCAAGGAATTCTTTTCAATAAAAGTAAGAAAAACAAACTAAAACAAATCATCAAATAAAAAAAATGAATTCAGAAATTTCGAAAAGTGATAAAATTAGATTTTTGTCAGACAATCTAAAGAGTTATTTGTCTTTGTTTCTTTTTTTATCAATAATTTACTTCATGTCTATTTCTTTACAATCTTGTGAGCAGGATTTTGTAAATTCTTCGGGAAATAATTCCGGTTTCCCGGATGAGATTCAGGCAATTTTCAATGAACCCTATTCGACAAGCAACATTACCTGCACAACTCCTTCATGTCATGCAAGTGAGAATCCAGCAGAAAATCTTGATTTGACCAGTTGGCAAAATACTCTGAACGGGTCTGAAAACGGAACTATGGTTATACCATACAACGGATTCTGGTCTCATATGATATCGGTTTTAAATTCTGATACACTCATTGCTCCGGTGACAACGGTTTCATTGACAGAATATCATAAAATCGGATCGGATAAAGTTGGTACAATAATGAACTGGATAAACAGCGGTGCAGCCAGCAAAGAAGGTCAGATTGCTTTTTCAGATTATAGTAATAATTTAAAATGCTTAATTACAAACCAGGCTGCTGATGTTGTTGCCGTATTAAAGACAGATAACATGCAGGTTACACGGCTTGTTCCGGTAGGGGGGAGATCCAATCAGCTCGATGCGCCACATTATGTTAATTTAAGCCCCGACTCGAGATATTTCTATGTTAGTCTGATACAGGAAGGATATGTAGAAAAATATGATGTGTCTAATTATGCCGAAGTCGGCAGAATGCAGGCAGGTTCAAGTCCGGCACACATAGAAATTACTCCGGACGGAAATTACGGTTTCGTAACAAATTTTGAATCTACGGGTTCTGTTACGACTACAACAAAATTCAATGCGACCAACATGACTGTAACGGACATTTTTTCAGAAGTCAGGATGAAAGGACCTCACGGCATGGCGCTTACTAATGATGGTAATACTTTATTTGTTGCTTCTGAAATCGGCGAATACATTTTCAAAATTGATGCTAATCATTTTTATGCCTCCGATACTACTTATGAGAAAGCTCCGATCGATCCATCGGTACCGCCATCCGGTAACGGAACATCAAATTTCAGACCTTATCAGATAGTATTATCTCCGGATCAGAATTATCTTTATATTTCCTGTAGAGGTGCAAATCAAATAAGGATTTATAATGCTGCTGACTTACAGCAAGTCAATGCAATTAATCTTGGAACTGGAGCTTTTCCTTTGTTGATGAAATTTACTGATAACGGTCAGTATTTGTTTGTGTGTAACAGAAACAATAATACTGTATCCGTAATAAACACATCAACGCAATCTATTGTTACGACAATTACTGATGTAGGGATTCAGCCTCATGGAGTGGATTTTTCGCAGGACGGACAATATGCGATAATAGCATGTGAAACTCAGTCAGGATTCAATGGTCATCATCCGCAGGTTGGAAGTCAAAAGATAGGCGTAACACGTTTAATAAAGATGTCAAATTTTGAATTAACTGACAAAAGAATTGAGATGGGATCATTTCCCGCAGGAATAATATCTATCCATTAAAGATAATTATTGTTTTGTAAGTATGAACTCTATTAAAACTTCGGAAAAAAAATTACTTTGTCAAAAGCATTTTTCTGACTTCTGTTTTTTCCGGAGTTTTAATCCTGTAAAAATAAATCCCGCTTGGATATTCGGTTGCATTAAACTCAACTGAATGTTCTCCGGAATCAAGATTTTGATCCAGAAGCACTACTACTTCTCTTCCCAATCTGTCATAAACAGTAATAGAAACATAAGTTGACTGAGGCAGCTCAAATGAAATTGTCGTAGAGGGATTAAATGGATTCGGAAAATTTTTTGCTTTGAAATAAGATTCATGGCTGCTTCCTGGAACAAATCCTGATTCAAATGCTTCTTTGTTAATTACTTCTGAAATTAAAGCAATACCGGATTCAAAATTAGAAGTATTGAAATTATTTCCAGTTTCAAACTCAAACTGTATGGCAAAAGCTTCTTCTTCGGTAACTTCAAAACTGTCATTAAACTTGGAAATTATTTCAAAATTCTCCTGATCTAATTTCAATTTAATTTCTTTCCAGCCGTCAAAATTCATTGAAACAGGCTTCGAAGATAATTTCAAATCTTTGTTTTCATCAAAAAAGGAATCATTATCAATGTCATAAAGAATCTGAATCCTTACATAAGCATCATTATTTACTCCTTTTAACATTGCATTTATGAAATTACCAGCAGAAAATAAATATGATTTCTTTAATAGAATCTTACCAATATAGCCCGAACCCGAAATCTTATCCTTTGAAAGAATTTCGGCAAATCCGTTTTCTCTATTATCTTCTTCATGTGAATACTTCATCTCAAGTCCGCCCCAAATCCAGCCGGGCATTGCCTTTTGGGAAAAATCATCAATGATTTCGCCTTGAGAAAAAATGTTACTCGTAAAAATGAATGAAAATAAAAAGAATAGAATAAAGTGAATGATTTTCAACTATGCTTTTTAAACCGTAATAATTAATGGAAAAACTATTTAATGAGAGTCATTCTTTTGACAGAAGTAAAACCGTTTATCTGTAATTTATACAGATAAATACCTGCTGATAATTCAGAAGCATCAAATTGTGTACTGTATGTACCTGCTTCTTGATTTTCATTAACAAGTACTGTTACTACCTGTCCGACTAAGTTATAGACTTTTAATGACACAAACCCGCTTTGATTTATCTTGTAACTGATAATCGTGGCAGGATTAAAAGGATTGGGAAAGTTTTGGTATAATTTGTAATCTTCGGAGTTTCCCGATTTTACACCCGAACCGAAACCATCCGATGCGGAATTTAAATGATCTTGAGTACCGGCATAAATATTTATACCAAAACTGAAAACCATTAATAAAATAATTAATATGTTAAATTTCCTAATCCTCATATTCTTATACAAAATTAAACTTTTCATTTTATAAAATCAACATTTTTTTTGATAACTATGAAAATTCCGGAAGTAATTGCAATCTCCCGGAATTTTATCAATAATTTATTGTATTTCCAGAACTACAAGCCTTGTATTACCGTCGGGAGTTTTTACTTTTAAAACCAGCGTATCTCCCTTTGATTTTTTTGAAATTAAAGAATTGAAATCTTCGACATTATTGACTTTTTCCTTATCAGCTTCAACAATAACCATACCTTCTCTTAATCCTCTTTCAAATCCTTCAGAAATTCTGTTTATAGAGTTAATAATAATGCCGTTTTCCGTATTATATTTTTCTTTCATATTTCCCGGAAGTTCTGAAACCGAAATTCCTATTGATTCAAATGATTTTGAAGTTAATTCATTTGAGCTTTCATTCGGTTTTGTATTTTCGGCTAATCCCGATGATGATTCATTTCTGGGTTTCAATTTTACAACTTTATTTTGCGTACTGCCATCCCTGAAAATGCTTAAAGATACTTCATCGCCGGGTCTGTGAGATCCAATAATTGTCTGAAGTTCATTTGCTGCATTGACTTCCTTACCGTCAACAGATAGTATAACATCGCCAGTTTTTAATCCTGCTTCATCTCCGGCTCCGCCTTTAAGTACATCCTGAATTAAAACACCTTTAGCTTTATCGAGTCCAAGCCCTTTGGCAGATTTTGTATCAATATCCGCTATTGAAACTCCAATATATCCTCTTGAGATCTTCCCGTTTTTTATCAATTCCGCAGCAACATTTTTAACAAGATTAATGGGAATTGCAAAGCCATAACCCTGATAATATCCACTGGTTGTTTTTATAGCAGTGTTTATTCCTATTACAGAACCATTTATGTCCACCAATGCTCCACCGCTGTTTCCGGGATTGATGGCAGCATCAGTCTGAATGAAATTATTAATTGCATAACTGTCGCCTCCAAGCTGAATGTTTCTTCCCAATGCAGAAACAATTCCTGCAGTTACAGTACTGTTTAATCCCAATGGATTACCGATTGCTACAACCCATTGTCCTACTTGTACATTATCAGAATTTCCAATAGTTGCTTCAGGAAGATCATTGGATTCTACTTTAATCACTGCTACATCAGTGTTTGGATCAACACCAATCAGCTTTGCATTGAATTCTCTTTTATCTGTCAGCAATACTTTTATACCATCTTCTTTGGCATCTTTAACTACGTGATTATTAGTGACAATGTAACCGTCCTTGCTTATGATTATTCCTGAGCCGCTGCTTTTACCTCCCGGATTACCAAAGTTGAAAGGGAATTCTTCATTTTCCATGTTTCCCTGTCCGGTTGTAATTGTTTCTATATATGCAACTGTTGGCGTAATTGTCTTTGAAATCTCAACGAATGCGTCGTTCAGACTCTGTAATTGAGGATTTGGATTTTGTATAGGCGGTGTTGTCTTAAAATCTATTTGCGAACTTGCTACAATCTGTTTTACGCTGCCGAAATTTGCAATCAGCAAACCTCCAAATGACAGAGCTGCAACGACTAATAGTCCAGCAAATATTATTGCTTTTTTTGACATAGCTTATTTCTCCTGTATATTAATTTTAAATTTTTAAATTTTTTATGAAATTCCTTTTTCATATTTGATTTAACTCAGATATTATTCTTCTTGAATCAAATTTTTTCACTCCATGCAGATTAAATAAAATATATCTATCCAAAACATCTGCTATTTTCAGTGCGTCGAGCGGGTCAATTTCAATTCCCTTTGTTTCCTTCAAATCGGATAAGTACAAAAAGTCCTTTAAAAGTTTCTGTTGATTTAATTCAATATTCCGTAAAAAAGTTTCAATTTCATTACTGTCTTCGAAATTGTAAGGTCTGATACCAAGATGAATCAAGAGTTCCTTTTGAAAAAAAATATATGTAAGCATGCAGTTGTAAATACTGTTGTTCAAAGTTTCCAAACAACTTTTCATCAAATCAAACAGTTCATAATGTTTTTCATTTTCCGGGATTGTTTTGTTAACAATATCCAAAATTCTGTATGTAGTCTTTATTCTATCTAAATCCTTAATGATTTCGGGATAAGAAGTTTTATACTCTGCCGAAGATATAAACTGCAAATCTCTGTTTTCTTTAAAATAAATGACAGTATTAATATAATTCATTGTTTCAAGAACACCGCATTTACCTGAATTAAATTTTCTCACCCCTTTTATAATTGCACTTAGTTTGCCTAATTCTTTTGTAAATAAAGTTACAATTTTACTCGTATCCCTGAATTTAAAACTTTTAAGTACAAAAGCATCTGTCTTTACAATCGGCATACGATTTTAAAATTTATTAAGTTTCGAAGTATTTTAAACCAGACTTATTTCTTCAAAATGTGTCAGTTTTTTGAATTCAGCAAACCTTGACATAATTTCAGCGTGCGGGAGATTTCTAATTCCGTCAAGTGAAAATTTTTCTACTGCCAGAGAAGCCATTGTACTTCCGTAAATAACAGCAAGTTTTAAATTTTTTTCTGAAAGGTCATTTGTCTTTGCAAGCCAGCCCATTAATCCTCCTGCAAAAGTGTCTCCTGCTCCGGTAGGATCAAAAACTTTTTCTAACGGAAAAGCTGGCGCTGAAAATATCATGTCACCTTTAAAGAGTAAAGCGCCGTGCTCGCCTTTTTTAATTATTAGAATTTGCGGTCCCATTTCCATTATTCTTTTAGCAGCAGTTACAAGATTATATTCTTTTGATAATTCTCTTGCTTCGCTGTCATTGATAACGAGTAAATTCACAAGTTTTAATATTTCAAGCAGGTCATCATAAGCTCCGCTGATCCAGAAGTTCATTGTATCGCACATTATTAACTTTGGGTTTTCAATTTGCTTGATGATTTTCTTTTGAAGAGAGGGGATTAGATTACCAAGACATACATATTCACTTTTTCTGAATTTTTCCGAAATTACAGGATCAAAAGTTTCGAATGCATTTAATTCCGTCACCAAAGTATCTCTGGTATTCAGGTCGAAATCATATTTACCATGCCAATGAAATGTTTTTTTGTTTTCAGAAATTTCAAGACCGGAAATATCTATCCCTTTTGATTTTAAAAATTCTAATTCTTCCTTAGGAAAGTCATAACCCACAATGCCTACAAGTCTAACCGGATTAACGAAATAACTGGCAGAAGTAGAAATGAAAGTTGCAGAACCCCCCAATGTTCTTTCTGCTTTTCCAAACGGCGTTTCTATTGTATCAAGAGCTAAAGAACCTATTACAAGTAAACTCATTATTTGATTTTTAATTTAAATTTTAAAGCAAAATTAATTATTAAAGTCAGTTTATTCAAGAATATAAATTCAGCTTATAATGCATTCCTGCTGTTTTTAGATTAACTTTTGTAATAATTATTTTAGTTTGATATTTCTTTTATTAAAGAGTATTTTGAATAAAGTAAATATAAAAAATATAATGGAAAAAGATAAAACTGATAAAACACTTCAGCCTCAGCAGATTAACATTGAACTCGGTGAAACAGAAGCAGAGGGAACATATTCCAATCTTGCAATTATTTCTCATTCACCGGCAGAATTTATAATTGATTTCACCAGAATTTTCCCCGGTGTTCCAAAAGCAAAAGTTCATTCAAGAATAATAATGACTCCGCAGCATACAAAGCTTTTTCTGAATGCAATGAAGGAAAATATTCAAAGATTTGAAAATCAATACGGCGAAATAGTTATTCACAATGATCCAAACAGCGGGGGAATGGGGTTTCAGATTCCCGTTAAACCAAAGGAAGAGAAAATCAATTAGTTTTTTTAAGAATATTTTCTCTGAATAATATTCCAAGAGAAATCAAAAAGAAAACAATATTTGCAAGCCATGCAGTAAGCAGGGGATTAAAGTCGCCGTTGTATCCGAAAGTCTGTGATATTTTTATGAAGCCAAGATAAATAAATGTAATTAATATGCTTATGCCGAATTGAAGAGCTGCGCTGCCTTTTCTTTTATGTGAATTATAGGAAATTCCAAATAGTATAGTAATGATGTTTGCGAAGGGGAAGGAAATTTTAGAATAGTAGTCAACTTTAGCTCTTACAACTGTCTGTCCGCTTTCTTCCATGGTATCAATAAATTCTTTGAGATCCGGAAGCATGATTTCATCCGGTTTCATCTGTTTTCTAATAATTTGAGACGGTGTAATGTAGATTTTTTGTATTTCAGGAATTTCTGATGCAAATAATGTATCCATAGTTTTTAGCTTCTCTGTATTTGAGGTATCAAATTCTCTTTTTATTATGTTCATTAATCTCCAGTCTGATTTAATAGAGTCCCAAATCATTTTTTTGATATCGTATCTCGAAAGCAGCATTGAAGGATCTGATTTATCAAATATCTGATAAGATACGTTTACCCCTGACTTATCACTTTCATTATAACTTCCAATTACAAGTATTCTGCTGTCAGAATCCTGAATATGTAAATTCTGCACAGTGCCGGGTATAATATTTTTTTTTAAATAAGTCCGTTCAAAATTCAATTTCAAAGAATTGGACTTTGGTACTATCCAGCCGTTAAAGTAAATTGAAAACAAGGTAATCAGCAATCCGAAAATCAATAGGGGAACGGATATTCTCAATAAACTAATACCTGAGGAATTAATTGCTGTCATTTCCGAATATGTATTAAATCTGCTGATTGTAAACAAAGTTGCAAGTAGCATTGCAACAGGTGTAATTAACTTAAGGATTTCAGGTATAAAGTATATATAATACTTCAATATAGCTTCAATATTTAAATTATTATCTATAAATTTATCCAAATTCTCAAATAAATCTACAAGAATGAAAATTAACACAAAGGAAAGAATTCCAAAGGAAAAATTTTTTAGAAATTGTATAAGAATGTATTTATCTAAAATTTTCAAATTATCTTAATATTATGAACGAAGATTTACTTAATCTTTGTCTTTTGTCGGCTTATTTAGCAAAGGATGATATGACAAAAGCTGAATTAACTATTATTAAGCTAAAAAACTCTTCAATAAAACCCAGACAAATTTATGAAGCCATATTACAGGCTTATTTATTTTGCGGATTTCCCGTTGTTATAGAAACTCTAAAAATATTTAAAAAACATTTTGGAAATCTAAAAATTAATTATCATAAATATGATCTCAAAAAATACAGTTTATCAGGAGTCTTAAATTGCAAGTTAATTTATAAATCGAATTATAAAAAGTTAATTTCAAATATGTCATTTGTAAGCCCTGAATTGAAAAAATGGATGATTATCGAAGGTTACGGCAAGGTGCTTGGAAGAAAAGCTTTGCCTCTTAATGTAAGAGAGTTGATCAATATTTCAATATTAACTTCACGTTATTTTGAAAATCAGCTTTATTCTCACATCAAAGGATGTTTAAATTTAAATTACAATAAAAAGCAGATTAAAGATGTACTTAATTTTATAAAGCCAGCTGCCGGACTTCATAATCATAAAAAAGCAATAAATTTGCTTAACAAGATTACTAAAAGTGTCTAAACGAGTTATATAATACATATTATGTAAAGTTGATTATATTCTGAATTACGTGCGAGTGTTTCTACTAATCTTATAGATATTCCCTTTCAAATCAATTCACTCAGGTCAACTACAATAGTTAAAGATAAAAATTAGTAAATTTTTTTAAATTAATTGATTGTTTATGTTAATCAAAATAATAGAATTATGGATATTCAAATAAAAAGTGTTAATTCGTTTTGCAGCGGAATCATTGATTATGCAGGACTTTTTCCACCGGCTAAACTTGATTTGAAAACCGCATTTGAAAATTATATAAGATATAAAAATTCGAATTATTGCAGTATTTTATCCAGATTTATTATTCCTGCAGGTTTGCTTAATGAACTTGAAAATTTAATAGATAGCCTGTTTGTTAATGAAAGAAATATTCTGCTTTCGATTATACCCGAAACTGGTTCAGCTGAAACAAGTTATTATGAATTGCTTACCAATTCACTTAAAGCAGTTAGAAAATTCAGCATCAAGTTTAAAGAATCGGTAAATGCAGAAGTATTTGAAATTAAAATTCCTGCAGAAGTTATTAAAAATCATAAAGAGTCATATACATTTGAGTTTTCGGAAAGAGTATCGGATATTGTAACCCAAGAGATTTCCGAAAACAGTTTTATTTTTCTGGAAGGTTATCTGGATGGTGACTGGAAAAGTTCTTTAAAAAAAATAATAAACGGAATTAATGAACATAATTTAAACAAGCCTAATACCGGTTTTAAACTAAGAACTGGCGGAGTTACTCCCGAGATGTTCCCCTCTTCGGAGCAGATAGCTTATTCGATTAAAGAATGCATTGATCGAAATGTTAAAATGAAATGTACAGCCGGACTTCATCATCCGTTTAGACATTATGATTATGAATTAAGGACTATCATGCACGGTTTTATAAATGTTTTCTGCGCTGGGCTGATTGCATACAGACATAATCTTTCAATCAACGGCATGAAAGAAATCATTAACGAAATCGACGGTAACAAATTTGTTTTCTCAACGGATAGTTTTTCCTGGAAAGATTGGAAAATCAGCATTGATGAAATTGAGTTAGCAAGAAATAATATAATGATATCATTCGGGAGCTGTAGTTTTGACGAACCAATAGCCGATTTAAAAAAGCTTAAACTTCTATTATAAAAATGACAGATAATTTTATCCGCAAATCATTCATCTATGCAGACAGTGATTCTCATTTTCCCATTCAAAATATACCTTTTGGAATATTTAAATCAGGTGACAAGCGTCCTTCACGCGCTTGCACAATCATTGGCGATAAGATAATTGACCTTACTGTACTGGAATCAAGAGGTTTTTTTAATGATATACTTTCCGGAAATAATGTATTTAAGGAATTAACACTCAACAAGTTTATGTCTCTGGGAAACAATACCGTATCACAAATAAGAAGAGAGATTCAAAAATTGTTTGATGAAAGTTGTAATATCATTAAAGATGATGATTCATTACTTAACGAATGTCTGCATCATAAAAGTGAAATAAAGATGTGTCTTCCGGTTGATATAGGTAACTATACAGATTTTTATTCATCTAAGGAACATGCGACGAATGTCGGAATTATGTTCAGAGGTAAGGAAAATGCTCTGATGCCAAACTGGGTTCATTTACCTGTAGCTTATCACGGAAGAGCAAGTTCGGTAATCATCAGTGGAACAGACATCATTAGACCCAAAGGCCAAACAAAAAATGATGATGAACAACTGCCGGTTTTTGGGCCGTCAAAGCTTCTTGATTTTGAGCTTGAAACCGGTTTTTTCATTTCAAAAGGAAATAATCATGGAGATCCGATACCGGTAAACAGAGCGTCGGAACATATTTTCGGAATGGTACTTGTAAATGACTGGAGCGCAAGAGACATTCAAAAATGGGAGTATGTTCCGCTTGGACCATTTCTTTCAAAAAATTTCGCAACTTCAATATCTCCATGGATCGTAACACTTGATGCACTTGAGCCATTCAAAGCTGAAAAGATAAAGCAGGATCCTGAGCCTCTCCCCTATCTCAGAAGCGTTGAAAATCATGCTTATGACATTTTACTGGAAGTTAAGATTAGATCTGAAAAAATGAATGAGTTTCAGGTAATTTCAAAATCCAATTTTAAATATTTGTATTGGGATATTTGCCAGCAGCTTGCTCATCATACAATAACGGGTTGCAACATGCAATCAGGAGATCTTTTAGCCTCCGGAACAATCAGCGGACCTGATAAATCTTCTTTCGGAAGCATGCTTGAGCTTACCTGGAGAGGTCAGAATCCAATTAAACTTACAAGCGGCGAAGAAAGAAAATTTTTACAGGATGGTGATGAAATATGTATGACAGGCTATTGTCAGGGCGATGGTTTTAAAGTTGGATTCGGCGAAGTAATATCAAAAATATTACCGGCAAAAAGCTGATGAAGAATAGCGGGTTCATATATTTAATTTTTACAATTCTGATATCTTCCAATTTTATTTCCTGTGGAGATGAAACCTTATCGTCGGCAGCACCTGAAGGCAATTTTACTTATCCGTTTAAATTGACTGCCAGCTGGTATTACGGAACAATGAATTTTTTAACTAACATACGACCTGATTCGATAAAGAATTATTTTGAACCGGATACAATAGAAGGTTACGGCGGAATAATCTTTCTTGGCGATACGGTTATAAATAATGACACTTTGAGATTAATGAGAAACAATCACTCAGATCCACAGCATATACATTCTGCTGTCGAGTTATACAAGCAAAACAGCTCGGGACTTTACAGGCATGCATATTTTTCTGAAGCATATACGTTTACGCCATACAGACATTTGGGTCAAAAACTAAAATTCAGATTCAATAATAAATTTTATCATTCACCCAACGAAATTATTTATCAATTAAAAAATGATATTGATTTTTCTCTCGATAACAGTGATACCGTAATTTATATGGATAATCCCCCGCTATTAGCATTAAAATATCCTGTAAAGAAAAACGACGAGTGGCAGTTAAGAGATAATGGCAGTTTTAAAATAATCAAGAAATACATTGATTATGAAAACATCAGTAATGTTGAAAAGACATATTATTGCATAAAGATAAATAAATATTATTACTTCAATAATTCATCAACTCCTGACACTAACATATCATACGCGGATTATTTTTCTAAAGAAGGAATTGTAAAGAAAGATGTAAGCATCAGGAATATAGAAGTATATAATGAACATGCTGTTTTGATAGGTTACATCGATACAAATGAAGAAGACATATTAAACATATTTTCACCTTAGGTTATGCAGAAGAAAAAATACAGATTAACACAAATGGTAAAATCCGCCGGTTGCGCTGCCAAGATTTTCCCCGATATACTTTCGGAAGCTCTCCGGAATATTGTAATCGAAAAAAATGAAAATGTACTTGTAGGATTTGAAGGCAAAGATGATGCCGGAGTATATAAGATTAATGATGATCTTGCATTGATTCACACAGCGGATTTCTTTACACCGGTAGTTGATGATCCATATATGTTCGGACAAATAGCCGCAGCAAATGCATTGAGTGATGTATATGCAATG
Source organism: Ignavibacteria bacterium (assembly GCA_019187405.1). Classification (GTDB taxonomy): domain Bacteria; phylum Bacteroidota; class Ignavibacteria; order Tepidaquicellales; family Tepidaquicellaceae; genus JABAQZ01. Next base: position 16,982 of record JABAQZ010000002.1, on the reverse strand, counting down.
GGAGGCAAGCCGCAGACTTGTCTTAACATAGTTGCATTTCCTCAAACTCAGGACTTAGATATATTCAATGAAATTCTAAGAGGTGGCTCTGATAAAATTAAAGAATCAGGAGCAGTGCTTATTGGTGGTCATTCAATAGATATTGAAAATATAGTTTACGGTCTTGCCGTTGCCGGAATAATTAAGCCGTCAGATTTAAAATGTAACAACAATGCAAAACCGGGCGATAAATTAATTCTTACAAAATGTTTGGGTACAGGCATCTTGAATAACATGATTAAATTTTCTGAATTAAATAAAGAGAATTACAATCAACTGATAACATCAATGACAAGGTTAAATAAAAATGCTGCCGAATGCATGATCAAGAGCAATGCAAATGCCTGCACGGATATTACTGGTTTCGGTTTAGCCGGTCATGCAATGCAAATGGCTGCTGCAAGCAGAGTTGCATTAAAATTTTATGTCAGAGAGCTTCCGGTTCTAAACGGTGTAAATGAAGGTATAAGAAAAAATTTAATGACAAGAGGTGATAAATCCAATAAAGAATACACAAAAGCAAACGTGATTAACACAGGATCAATTAATAAAGAGGCAGAGCACATTTTGTATGATCCGCAAACTTCAGGTGGGCTGTTGATTTCAATCCCAGAAGAAAAAACCGGTTTTCTTTTGCTTGAACTTGAAAAGGGCGGTGATATTTATGCGAGAATTGTTGGTGAAGTTTTAAGTCCGACTGATGAAAATCCGGAAGGAATTATTGAGTTTGATTTTACCTCTTAGCATGCTGGATTTTAAGTCAGAGAAAGCTCTGTTTAAGTATGTAACTTCGCATAAACAAGACGAAAGTATAAGTATAAAGAAAATACTTGAGAAAAATAAGTTATCCACTATAAATATAGGTGAATTACTTGCAAAACTTAAAATAATTTCTACTAACATTCTGCTCATTGATTCGAGGTCAGAAAAAGAGTATGATGAATCACACATCCCCTGTTCAATAAATTTCCCAATATTAAACAATTTAGAAAGACATTATACCGGACTTATTTATAAGAAATATTCAAGTAGTGCTGCTGTTAAGTTGGCAATAGATTTTGCCGAGCCGAAACGGGAAATACTGAAGGAATTTCTAATAAAGAACAATGCAGCAAACAAGAATATTTATACATACTGTTGGCGAGGCGGAGGCAGAAGCGGTTATCTTTCCAAAATGATTTTTGATGCCGGATATGAGTCTGAAATTTTAAGCGGCGGTTTTAAATCTTACCGGCGGGTAGTAAATAATTTTTTTTCAGCTGTAGAATTTCCATACAGGCTGCTGGAAATATTCGGCAATACCGGTTGCGGAAAAAGCGAAATTCTAAAAAAAGCTTCAGAAGAAATTCCGGTAATCGATCTTGAATATGCAGCAAGACATTTCTCAAGTCTTTTGGGCCATATTCCTTATCAGCTTAAAGGTTATCCAAAGATATTAAATCAGTCTGTATTTGAGAATAATCTTTTTTCCCAGATTTACTTTAATAAAAATATTAATAATGAAAACAAAAACATTTGCTTTCTGATAGAAGGAGAAAGCAGAAGGGTTGGAGATTTCAATATTCCTTTGGCATTATTCAAAAAACTTCAGACGGCTCCTTGCATACAAATTGTTTGTTCACTTGAAAATCGAATTAAAAGGATTGTAAATGATTATTTCGGTTCAGACTTATCGGGAATTGAGCCAATGATTAAAATTATGAAGGAAAAAGAAAAATATTTCAAGCAGCAATTAAGCAACAGGATACATGATAAACTGATTTACTTGCTTGAAAACAAAAGAGTGGAAGAATTTACAGAAATAATGATAAAGAATTATTATGATAAAAAGTACAAAGACAAAGGAAAGAAACCATTATCCGTTATTTCTTCAGATAATCTTAACAATGCCGTAAAAGAGATAATTCATATTTACTCAAACTTATGAATTATTTCTCAAATTAGTATAATGAGTTTAGTGTTCACGAGTAAAATACTGAATCAGCTTATGAATTAAATTCAAATACAGGCGACACATCATCCGAGAATGCTTTATTGATCAATTCCTTTTGGCTTTCATTGTATTTAGTCAGCGAGCCTTCTGCAGGGCTTGAGCTTTCCTTTTTGCATAAACAATAAAGCTTTTGTCTTTCCGAAAGATCATTTTGAAGGAGAATAGCAAGAAATTTCCATGCGCCCATATTCAAAGGTTCTTCCTGTACCCAAGCTACTTTATCGGCATTCTTATACGACTTTAATATTTCCGACATAATTTCTGTGTGATACGGATAATATTGTTCCAAACGAATAATTGCCGTGTCATTAATATTATTCACTTCTCGGAATTTAATCAGTTCATAATAAACTTTTCCTGAAGTAACTAAAATACGTTTTACCAAATCTTTATCGATCTTTTCATCATCAATTATTGGTAAAAATTTTCCGGAAGTAAATTCTTCTTTTTTTGATTTAGCTTCATTTGCTCTAAGCAGACTTTTTGGAGTAAGAATTACCAGAGGTTTTCTTATTTTATGCTTAGTTTGTCTTCTCAGCAAATGGAAATATTGTGCCGAAGTAGTAACATTGCATACTATCATATTATCATCTGCGCAAAGTGTTAGGAATCGTTCTAATCTGGCGCTTGAATGTTCAGGACCTTGTCCTTCCTGTGCGTGTGGCAGTAGCAATACAAGATTATTCGGCAATCCCCATTTTGTATAAGAGCTTGAAATGAAATTATCAATGATTACCTGACCTGCATTTGCAAAGTCACCGAATTGCGCTTCCCAGATTACAAGAGTTATTGGATCGGCTGAGCTGTATCCGTATTCAAAACCTAAAACTGCTGATTCAGACAACAAGCTGTCAAGAGGTTCGATCAATGCTTTATCTGGAGCAACATTATTCAGCGGAATAATTTCATCGCCGGTTTCAGAATCCGTTAAGAGAATATGTCTTTGAGAAAAAGTACCTCTTGAACTGTCTTGCCCGCTCAGTCTGACAGGAATTCCTTCCTGCAGGAGGCTTCCGAAAGCAAGGGTTTCGCCAAAAGCCCAATCGATGTTGATATCTTTTGTAAGAAATTCTTTTCTGCTCTCTATAAATTTAAGCAGCTTTGGATGAATAGAAAATGTATCAGGTAAATCGGTTATTGCTTTTACTATTTCGTTGAGTTTGCTTAAAGGAACACAGGTATCGGTAATTTTTTCGACATCTTCAATTTCTTTAACTGTAACTGCAAGCGGAATATCGGTTTTAAACTTTTGAACGAGTTCATGGCTTTCGTTCATTTTATCAAAAATCTTTTTTTCAAATTTGTCAATTTCTTCTTTTGTAATTACTTTTTCATCCAATAATTTTTTTGTGTAAATTTCTTTCACAGAAGGATGACTTCTAATTGTTTTATACATAATCGGCTGTGTAAATGCAGGTTCATCTGATTCATTATGTCCGAGACGTCTGTAACCAAAAACATCAATGAATACATCTTTATTAAACTTCATTCTGTATTCAAAAGCAAGTTTAGTAACCAGCAATGTTGCTTCAGGATCATCTCCATTTACATGAAAGATTGGAGCTTGAATCATTTTGCCGACATCAGATGCATATACTGATGATCTTGCGTCAATTGGCGAAGTAGTAAATCCGATCTGATTATTAATTATAATATGGATGGTACCGCCGGTTTTATATCCATGAAGCTGCGAAAGGTTTAATGTCTCTGCAACAATTCCCTCTCCTGCTATGGCAGCATCGCCGTGAATAAGTACGGGGATAATTTTATTTCTCAAAGTATCCTTCATTCTCATTTGTTTTGCACGGACAATTCCTTCAACAACGGGATTTACAAACTCCAGATGAGATGGATTTGATGCGACGGAAATTTTTATTTGTTCATCATCAAAAGTTCTATAAATACCCGATGCCCCTAAGTGATATTTTACATCGCCTGAACCCTGCGCTGAAGAAGGGTCAATATATCCTTCAAATTCCGAAAAAATTGTCTGCATTGATTTGCCAATGATGTTTGCCAGGACATTCAGCCTTCCTCTGTGAGCCATTCCCATAACTATCTCATCAACATTGTTATCGGCGGCATTCTGAAGCAGATAATCGAGTACTGCTATAATAGTTTCCGAACCTTCGAGTGAAAATCTTTTATGTCCGATGTATTTTTTATCAATGAACTTTTCAAAATTTTCCGCTTCCGATATTTTAAATAGAATATGTTTTTTTTCTTCCGAACCAAAATTTGGAATATTTTTCATAGATTCCATTTTTTCCTGAAGCCAGTTTTTCTGTTCAGGATCTTGAATGTGCTTGTACTCTACACCGATTTTATCACAATATGTTTGATAAAGTATGTCGAGTATTTTGCGAAGTGTTGCAGTCCTCAATCCGGCGAGTCCGTCTGTAATGAATTCTCTGTCATAGTCCCATACAGTAAATCCATAATTTGAAGGATCAAGTTCGGGATGATACTGGACTCTAAGATAAAGCGGATCCAAATGAGCAAGAAGATGACCTCTAACCCTGAACATATTTATAAGCTGAATTGCCTTTGCCTGTCTTTCAATTTCATCAATGTTTTCTACCTTGCCAAAATCATCCGTACTTTTATCGGCAAACCATTTTACTGGAGTCAATGGAATCTCTAAGTCTCTAAATATTTCTTCATAAAAATTATTATCTCCCCGCAGCAGTCCATTTATTTTTTGAAGAAACAATCCTGACTCTGCTCCTTGAATTATTCTATGGTCATAAGTACTTGTAATATTCATAATTTTACTCATTCCGATTCTGGTAATAAGCTCGCTGGTTACGGCTTGATATTCCGGCGGATAATCGATTGCTCCGGTCGCAATTATAGCTCCTTGTCCGAGCATCAGCCTTGGTGTGGAAGCGGCTGTTCCTATTGTTCCCGGATTTGTAAGTGTAATTGTCGTTCCTTGAAAATCCTGAATTTCAATTTTATTTTTCCTTGATCTGTCAATAATGTCATTATATGCTTCAAAATATTTTTTAAAGTCAAGTAGGTTGGCATTTTTAATATTAGGAACTATAAGTGATCTGCTGCCGTCTTTTTTTTCCAGGTCGACTGCCAGTCCGAGATTAACTGCATTTTTTTTAACAACATGAGGTTCACCGTTAATGATTGTATATGAATTATTCATTACGGGAACGAGTTCGATGCATTTTACTATTGCCCAACCGATAATGTGAGTAAATGAAATCTTACCCGAATTTTTCTTCTTTAGATAATCGTTAATAATTCTTCTGTTCTCTTCAAGTACTTTTACGGGAATAGTTCTGAAAGTAGTAGCAGTGGGAATGGTTAGACTGCTGTTCATATTGTCAATTATCTTAGCGCCTACGCCTCTTATGATTTGTGCGTCTTCTCCTTCTGAAGGCATCGGCATTTGAACAGCCTGTTGAACATTTTGCGAGTAATTTTTATTCTGATCTGCTGCCGGTTTAATATTGGTTCCGTTTTCCTTGATATTAAGTTCGTTAAATAAAGTCTTCCAATTTTCACTTACTGAATCCGGATTGAGCTTGTAATCAGACAGAAGCTCAAGTACATACCATGTATTGACGCCAAACTCAGATATTTTTTCCTGTTGTTCGGCAGTTAAATCTTCTAATTTCATTTAGTAAATTAATTTAGGGCAATTTAATTAAATTAAGAATCAAGTTCAGCGATTTTATTAATCAAATACTATTTCACAAATACAGTTTTAATAATACTATTTATAAACGGTAAAATAGGTTACAACAGGATTCAAAACAGAATTGATAACCTTAGCCGTTTTGAGTATTTTAGCAGGTGAAAGCAAGCTACAGATCATCAGGTGTTAATATTTCCGAAGCAGATAGATTCGTAAAAAAAATAAAGCCGCTCGTAAAAAAGACTTTCTCAAAAAACGTTGTTAAAGGAATAGGTAATTTCGGAGCATTTTTTAAAATAGATTTTAAAAAATACGAGCATCCGGTGCTTGTCTCAAGCGTTGATGGAGTTGGAACGAAGATTAAAATTGCTGCAGAGCTAAATAAATACGATACTATCGGCGAAGATCTTGTAAATCACTGTGTTAATGATATTGCAGTATGCGGTGCTCTTCCGATGTATTTTCTTGATTATTATGCCACGGGAAAGTTGAGAAGTAATTCTGCAATTGAAATTATAAAAGGGCTTGTCCGCGGCTGCATAAAAAATAAGTGCTCGCTTATCGGCGGTGAAACTGCAGAAATGCCGGGTCTTTATATGGGAAATGATTTTGATCTTGCCGGAACAATTGTCGGTATTGCGGAGAAAAAGTCACTGCTTAATTCCTCAGATGTAAAAAAAGGAAATATACTTGTTGGTCTGGCATCAAACGGGCTTCATACAAACGGATATTCGCTTGTAAGAAAAATATTTGATACAAAGAAGAAATTAAACAATCATTATTCTGAAATCGGGAAAACGCTTGGTGAAGAATTGCTCAAAGTTCACAGATCGTATTTGAATATCATTCAGGAATCATTGAGCAGATTCAAAATAAATTCCATATCGCACATAACAGGCGGAGGAATTATAGGAAATACAAAAAGAGTTATACCGGACAAACTAAAGATTTCAATGGATTGGAGCGCATGGAAGCGTCCGTTTATATTTGAACTGATAAAAAACAAAGGTAAGGTTGAGGAAACAGACATGAGAAGAACTTTTAATCTCGGAATAGGTCTGATCTTTATTATGGATAAAAGCAGTGCAGACAACTTCATGCAATTTTTGAAAATAAAAAGAGAGAAAGCTTTCATTTTGGGGAGCATTAAATAACCCGCATTTTAAACATATAAAACAATATTCGTCATGGAAATCACAGCAAAAAAAATTAAGAGTAAAATCGAAAATGGCAAGAGTGATAAAGATACAAAATACAATGTCCTGCCGAGTGATGTGCAGGATGTTTTAAAAAAGCACATGCTTGTTGACGGCTTTGATATAACAATTGATCTGGAAAAATCATCCGGGTCTTATTTGTACGATTCAAAACACAATCGCAGACTGCTTGACTTTTTTACGTTTGTTGCATCAAATCCTCTCGGCATGAATCATCCCGGACTTAACAATGAGGAGTTTATTCATGAGATTGGAAAGGTAGCAGTAAATAAACCATCTCTTTCTGATATTTATACTGAAGTCCAGGCAGAATTTGTGAAGACATTCTTTGAAATAGCAGTCCCCTCTTATTTTAAGTATTCATTTTTCATAGAAGGCGGAGCAATGGCAGTAGAAAATGCATTGAAAACTGCATTTGACTGGAAAGTCAGAAAGAATTTTAAAAAAGGTTATAAAGAGGAAAAGGGGCATCAGGTAATCCATTTCAAGGAAGCTTTTCATGGGAGAAGCGGATATACGATGTCATTGACAAATACTGACCCGACGAAAATTTTATATTATCCCAAATTTAAATGGCCGCGGATTTCTAATCCGAAAATTACTTTTCCTTTAAACGAAGAGAATTTAAATAAAGTAATTGCTGCAGAAAAGGAATCAATTACGCAAATAAAGGATGCGATTCAAAATAATAAAGATGACATTGCAGCGCTCATACTCGAGCCAATTCAGGGAGAAGGCGGCGACAATCAATTCAGAAAAGAATTCTTTGAGCAGCTCAGACAGATTTGCGACGAAAGCGAAATTCTTCTGATATTTGACGAGGTGCAGACTGGAATTGCTCTTACTGGAAAATGGTGGGCTCACATGCATTACGTAAAGCCGGATTTGATTTCATTCGGAAAAAAGACGCAGGTATGCGGAATTCTCAGTACGGATAGAATTGACGATGTGGAAGAAAATGTGTTTCGCAAGCCAAGCAGGATTAATTCCACTTGGGGAGGAAACATAGTTGACATGAAGCGTTTTAAAAAGATATTGGAGATTATTGATGAGGAGAAGCTTGTTGACAACTGCAGAATTCAGGGAGATTATCTACAGAAAAAAATAACGGAACTTTCTTTTAAATATCCCGACAAAATTTCAAATCCACGCGGGCTTGGATTGTTCTGCGCATTTGACTGCAGGGAAATTGATATGAGAAACAAAGCTCTTAGTAAGAGTCTTGAAAAAGGTTTGCTGGTACTCGGATCAGGTGAAAAATCAATAAGATTCAGACCGCCGGTAAATGTTACTTCTCAGCAAATAGACGAAGGCATAAAAATTATTGACGATGTCTTTCATAGCATTTAAATAGTGATTTGCTTATCTTTATTTAGACAATATCTAAATAAATATTAAGTAATGATTCCTGAAAAAGTGAAAGAAATGTTTATAACATTTCTCAAAAAAAATGCTCACAGAATTACCAATGAAAGATTTCTGATTCTTGATTCAGCGCTTAACATTGAAGGACATTTTGATGCAGATGAGTTATATCTAAAAATGAAGAATGAATATCTGCAGGTTTCACGCGCTACAGTTTACAATACGCTCGAATTAATGAGTGACTGTAAAATTCTCACCAAGCATAATTTCAAAGGAGACAGAACAAGATATGAAACAAAGGTCGGGAGAAAGCCTCATTATCATATCATATGCATAAATTGCAATAAGATTATCGAATTTGAATATCCGATGATCGAAAAAATTCAGAATAAGATCTGTAAAGAAAACAATTTGGAGATTGTTGACCATACTTTTCAAGTGTTTGCGAAATGCGAGAATGCCGAAAAATGTGATAAGAAAAAGCAAACTAATTCATCTGCAATCAAAGAATGAAATCGGCTAAAGACCTGAAACTCGGAGAAAGAGCAATCATAAAAGACATTGATAATGATCATCCTTCCTCAAGAAGAATAATGGAACTCGGATTTACTCCCGGTCAGGAAATTGTGATGCTTGGAAGCACTGTTTTTAATGATCCCATTGCGCTGTCTGTCAGGGGTACTATAATTGCAATCAGAATTAAAGAAGCAGCCTGTATAAAAATTTGAAAGACATATTAACAGAAAATAAAGTATCATTAATTACGCTTGTAGGTCCGCCGAATTCCGGCAAGACGACTTTATTCAATCAACTCAGCGGAAAAAATTATAAGACGGTAAATTATCCGGGTTCAACGGTGGAATATTCAATTTCCAGAATCTTGAATAAATATTCTATTAACGCCAACATACTTGACTCTCCGGGCATTATCAGTTTGTTACCATCATCACCTGACGAAAAAATTTCCGTTGATTCCTTATTTTCTCATCCTAAATTCGGAGTTCCTGATATTGTTGTAGTAACTGTAGATGCGAGTCAGCTTTCACGGCATCTTTATCTTGTTAATCAGCTTATAAACTCAAATTTCAGAGTAGTAGTTGCCCTGACAATGAATGATCTTCTAAAAAGAAAGGGCTATCAAGTATCAGTTCAAAAGCTTTCTTCAATATTAAACTGTGAAGTTATAAAAGTTAACGGAAAGAGCGGCGAGGGCATCGATGAGCTGATAAAAGCAATCGGGAGACAGCTTAAAAATAATTCTTACGAAGAAGGCAGAGCTGAAATCAGTTTCAATAACAGCAGTCACGATCTGCTCGGATCATATAAAAAAATCGAGACAATCGAAAATGAAGTACTGATATCAGCCGGTGTTGATGACAAAAACGGCACGATAGATATAGAGAAATTAAATGAAAAGCTTGTTGTTCTGAATTCAGGGCGAAGTTTTGCCAGGCCAGATGAATTTACACTTAAGCTCGATAAAATCATACTTCATAAATATTTTGGTTTACTAATATTTTTTGTATTCATGTCGCTTACTTTTACTTCTATCTTCTGGCTTGCGGAACCGGCAATGGAAGTTATCAATGAACTCTTCTCGTATCTTTCTGAAGAGGCAGCGGCAATTGCAGGAGACGGCTGGTTTGGAAATCTAATTTCAAACGGCATTATAAACGGGGTCGGTTCTGTACTTGTTTTCCTTCCACAGATTTTGATATTATTTCTTATACTTGGATTACTTGAGGATTCAGGATATCTTGCTCGTGGAGCAATGTTGATTGACAAACCGCTTTCCAAAATCGGATTAAACGGAAAATCTTTTGTTCCCCTGCTCTCTGGATTTGCTTGTGCAATACCTGCAATAATGGCAACGAGGACAATCGCAAACAAACGCGAAAGGCTTCTGACAATATTCATTATTCCGCTTATGAGTTGCAGCGCAAGGCTTCCCATATATGCTTTGCTGATAGCTTTTCTTATGCCTTCTGATAAGCCATGGCTTGGAGGAATTGTACTTGCTTTTATTTATTTGTTTGGCATTTTAAGCTCTCTATTAATTTCATCACTTGCAAATAAATTCAGTAAGAATATTTTAAAAGTTAAAGATAATTCTTCCTTCATTCTGGAACTCCCTGCATACAGAATACCTTCTCTAATTACTGTGATCACTCGCACATTTAATAATGCAAAACAGTATATTTTAAAAGCCGGTCATGTAATTCTTTACCTTTCGGTTATATTATGGTTTCTTACTTATTTTCCGGATACAAATCCTGACATTCAGATAGAGGGAAAGACTGAAGATGAAATAATTCAGCTAAAAAATTCTGAAAGGATTTCTAATTCTTATGCAGCGGATCTCGGAAAATTTATAGAACCTGTAATGAAACCAATGGGAATGGATTGGAGAATTGGAGTATCACTCATTTCAGCATTTGCAGCAAGAGAAGTTTTTGTCAGCGCTATGGCACTGATATTTAAAATTACCGATGATGAAGACAATCTTCAGAATTCACTTCTTGAATCAATGAAATCTGCTGAAATAGAAGGAACTGGGATAAAATTATTTACTACCGCAACTACGACAGGTCTTATCGTATTCTTTGTGTTTGCAATGCAATGTCTCTCGACTGTTGCCATTTCAAGAAAAGAAACAGGGAGTTGGAGAATTCCCCTTTTACAAATCTTTGTATTTACAGCTATAGCATATCTGCTTACTCTCATTACAGTAAACGGACTTAGAGCATTTGGAATAAACTGAAGTCTATTTTTAGCAATATGAGTTAGTAATTTCTTTCATATACGATTTTTAAAAAAAAAATAGGTTTAGTTATAAAATCAAAAAAACCATTACAAAACCTGCTAAAGTCAGTATGAAACTTATTAAATAAATAAGCAACACTTTAAGAATGACATTCAAAAGAGAAATATTCTCGAACATTTGATAAAATGCCCATACCATAAGCGCAATGTCAGCAACGCTTAAAAACTGAAAAATATAATTCAAGTGATGAGTATAATTCATTATCAGCATCACCGGAAAAAATACAATACGTATTATGATCCTCTGAGCGGCAAGGAAAGTATTTATTACAAGATATTCTGAAAAATTTAAATTTTGTTTTTTGAAAAGTAGAAATGCAGTTACCGAAATGATTGGGACAGAAATTAGAGAAGAAATTGAAAAGTGGCTGTTTATCCATTCATGGATAATGTTGAACTTGTAAATATTCACGTCTCCAATTCCAGACTGAGAAACTGAATAAGGATTTATATTAAAAGTATGAAACAAATATGCATATACTGAAGCAACGAACAGTACAAGTGAAACAGGTTTGTAAAAATTTACCCTTTTCCCCGAAAGAAAATCTCTAATGAGAAATCCGGGTCGGAATAATAATTCTTTTGCCGAATAAAACTTGGTCTTATTGAAGCTGACATAATTTCCTTTTACATCGTCATAAATATATTTCCAGTTAATTCGCTTTACAGAGGCTGACTGTCCGCAGTTATTGCAAAAATTTCCTTCAAAAACATTATTACAGTTTTTACAGGTTATGCTCATTAAAAAAATAATTAATCAAAAGTATATTCAGATGAAAATATCACACATTAAATCTAAAATATGCCACATCACCGTCATGCATGGAATAATCTTTGCCATGAATTGCCATTAATCCTTTTTCTTTTACAGCAGATTCAGATTTCAGTTCAATAATATCCTTGAATTTAATAATCTCGACTCTAATGAATCCTTTTTCAAAATCAGTATGTATTTCTCCAGCTGCTTTAGAAGCTTTTGTGCCGTCTAGTATTGTCCAAGCATGCACTTCTTTCTCCCCTGCCGTAAAAAAGGTTTTAAGATTCAGAAGCTTGTATCCTTTTGATATTAGCTTATCAAGTCCAGATTTATCTAAGCCCAATTCTTTAAGAAAATCATTTTTCTCTTCTTTTGTTTCAAGCTGGGCAATCTCGGATTCTATTTCGACCGACAGTATGAGAAACTGTGCATTTTCTTTTTCGGCAACAGCTTTAACTTCATCCGAATATTTATTTCCACTAATGCTCTTGTCATCGACGTTTGCTACATACAGAACGGGTTTATCGGTAAGAAGATGAAGTTCACTGACAATACTTTCTGCTTCGTCGTGAAGATTTTCTGTAAAGTATTTTGCAAGTCTTCCGGATTCCAGGTGTTTTTTTAGGGCATTCAGTGTATCGTGTTCGAGGTGAGCTTTCTTATCTCCGCTTTTAAGGAGTTTATCAGATTTTTCAAGCCGTTTGTCAATTGTCTCGATGTCTTTAATAATCAATTCGGTTTCGATAATCTCAATATCGTTCTTCGGGTTGACTTTACCTTCGACATGGACGATATTGTCATCGTCAAAACATCTTACTATATGAACGATTGCTTCCACTTCTCTGATGTGAGAGAGAAACTGATTACCGAGGCCTTCGCCTTTTGAAGCGCCTTTTACAAGACCGGCTATGTCAACAAACTCAATTGTTGCTGGAACAATTTTTTTCGGATTATATAATTCAGTAAGTCTGTCAACTCTTTCATCGGGAACAATTACTGTTCCGAGATTAGGCTCAATTGTGCAAAAAGGATAATTAGCAGCTTCTGCATTTTGTGATGATGTCAGAGCATTAAACAGTGTGGATTTGCCCACGTTAGGCATCCCTACGATTCCGCATCTTAATGGCATTAGAAAATTTTAAATTAATAATTTTGTATTTGTCATGGCAGAGTATACTATTCCGAAAAACAATGGTATAGAAATATTGTCATCGGCTTTTAGAGGTATAAGCTCGAATACCGCAGTAAGAAATACAGAAAGAAATCCAATGTAAATCAAAGTTAAATCATTAGGTTTGATGACAATAAAGAATAAAATCATTGCCGTTACAAAAAAAGCAATTCCGCCTTCTAAAGTCTTGGTACCGATTTTTCTTTTCCCGATTGTCTTACCAGTTACTGCTGCAGCTGTATCGCTGATAACAATTATAAGCATGGAAAGTATTGCAATTTCTTTATTGAAAAAAAGAATGCAGATGAAAAAAGAAATTAGGATATAGGTTCCGCCAGTAAAAAATATTTTATTAAAATTGACTTCATGCTCGCGGAGTATATCACCGAATATTATGTTATAAATATTACCGATCTTCTCATTGTGTCTTCTGAAGATGTCAATCATAATTGCCATAGCGCTAAAGATAAACAATAAAACAAGCAATACATTTCTCTCAATAAAATAATAAGATAGAGGAATTATCATTGATGAAATGTGTATAGACTTTCTTTTCAGTTCATGTTTAAGACTTATGGAATTAGAAGTATTGTCCAAGATTCAAAAAAAAAGCGAGTTAAAAAGCTCGCTTTAATTTACATAAAATTTTAATTCTTAATTTGCCAGTGCAACATCACCGGGAGCATAGTTTTCATCTTTAACTTTTTTCTCCTTAGTTTTTTCGCCTGATACTGCGGTGTCATTTACGACAGTTGGTTTTTCAAAAGGCGGAAGATCCTCACCTTTCATTATCATGTCAATTTCAGCCGAATCTAATATTTCCCTTTCAAGAAGTTCTTCAGACATTTTATGAAGTTTATCAATGTTATCATTAAGAATTTTTTCAGCTTTATCCATACCGTTCTGAACAATCTTCTTAATTTCTTCATCGATGAGAATCTGTGTCGTTTCACTGTAGTCTCTGTGTTGATTTATTTCCCTGCCGAGAAATATTTCATCTTGTTTCTGACCATAGGCAACGGGTCCAAGTTTTTCACTCATACCAAATTCGCATACCATTTTTCTTGCCATACCGGTTGCTCTATCAATATCATTGCTTGCGCCGGTTGTATATTCATTGAAAATCAGTTTTTCAGCAGCCCTGCCTCCCATAGCATAAGCAATCATAGCTTCGAGATACTCTTTTGAATAAGTATGCTTTTCGTCCATAGGAAGGTAAGTTGTAACCCCAAGCGCTCTACCTCTTGGAATAATAGTAACTTTATGAACGGGATCGGCCTCAGGAATCATCTTTGCAACAATGACATGACCGCTCTCGTGATATGCAGTAGTTTTCTTTTCTCTTTCGGAAATTATAAGACTCTTTCTTGCAGTACCCATCATTACTTTATCCTTGGCTTCTTCAAAATCTCTCATGGTTACAAAGTCCGAATTTCTTCTTGCTGCCAGCAATGCTGCTTCGTTAACGAGATTTGCAATATCAGCACCGGAAAATCCGGGAGTACCTTTTGCAAGAATTTCAACAACAACATCTTTTGCAAGCGGAGTTTTTCTTGTATGGACTTTGAGAATACCTTCTCTTCCTTTTACGTCAGGTCTGTCAACGACCACTTGTCTGTCGAATCTTCCAGGTCTAAGCAATGCAGGATCGAGAATATCAGGTCTGTTGGTTGCAGCAATAATAATCACTCCGTTATTTTGTTCAAATCCATCCATTTCAATCAAAAGCTGATTTAATGTTTGCTCACGTTCATCATGTCCGCCACCAAGACCTGCTCCTCTATGTCTTCCGACGGCATCAATTTCGTCAATAAAAATTATGCAAGGAGCATTTTTCTTTCCTTGATCAAAAAGGTCTCTTACTCTCGACGCTCCGACTCCGACAAACATTTCTACGAAGTCAGCACCGCTAATTGAGAAAAACGGAACGCCTGCTTCACCTGCGACGGCTCTTGCCAGCAGAGTTTTACCGGTTCCGGGAGGTCCAAGAAGCAGTACGCCTCGGGGAATTTTACCTCCGAGTTTTTGAAATTTTGACGGTGTCTTAAGGAACTCAATAATTTCGGATAATTCTTCTTTTGCTTCATCAGCGCCTGCTACATCCTGAAAAGTTACCTTAGAAGCAGATTCACTTAACAGCTTGGCTTTTGATTTACCGAATGAAAATATATTCTTAGTTCCTCCGGCTCCTGCCTGCATTCTTCTCATAATTATAATCCAGAAAACTATTATGAGAATCCAGGGTAAAGCACCGAGCAGCGGAGCAAACCAGCCGCCGTCGTCTTTTTCAATACTGAACTGAACTCCTGAATCTGTCCATGATTTGATCACATTATCGTCAATATTTGTATAAGGCAGAAGGACATTAAATCTGTCAATGGTGAGCGCTCGGTTTCCGACGTTAATTGTCTCAGGAGATTTTAGCTTTCCCAGAAATTCATAGTTATTCTCCGATTTTTTTATGACAGCGCTTTCAATCTTTTTTTCATTCAGGAATTTAAGATACTGGTCATATTTTAATTCAGAATATTTTCCGTCAGTTCCTTTGGTATAAATCATTACCAGAAAAAATCCGATTAAAATTGCGCTCCAGCCGAGAACAATTTTAAAGACTCTGTTCCAGTTAAACTCTTCGTTATTATTCTTATTATTCTTTGGCTTTTTATTGTTCATTTCTGATTAGTTCAAATTTCTAACTATTTAACACATAAATACCTTTTAAATTCCTGTATTTCTGGGCATAGTCAAGACCGTATCCTACCACAAATTTATTTTTTATCATGAAACAAATATAGTCAATTTCAAAGTCGAGATTAGAAACATTTTTTTTAAAAAGAAGGCTTACAAATCTTAAAGATTTGGGATTTTTGCTTTCAATAAGATTCTTAATAAATTTCACTGATAAACCCGAATCAATAATATCTTCGACAATAATGATATCTTTTCCTTCAATCTGACAATTAAGTTCTTTCAGCATTTTCACGTTTCCCGATGATATTTGTTCGTCTCCGTAACTTGAAAGTTTCAAAAAATCGATTTCACAATCTAAATTAATTTCCCTTATAAGATCAGACAGAAAGACAAATGAGGCATTAAGAATTCCTATGAAAATGGGATTTTTCCCCTTGTAGTCTTTATTGATTTTTTTTGCAAGGGTTTTAATTCTTTTTTTAATTCTTTTTTCTGAAATATATTCTTTCAGTTCGGGTTTCTTTTCCTTTGACAATAATATTCTGATAAAAGATTATAAATAAACCTTAAAAAACAATAAAACCCGATTGTAAATCTTACAATGGGTTTTGCAGTGTAAAAGAACCTGAATTAAATATTCTCTTCGGCAAGTATTCTTTTTGCTTTTCTGATGGCTCTTTCTTTGTCCATTTTTTTGTTCACTGAAGGTTTAACATAAAACATTCTTTTTCTGAATTCTTTCAGCAAACCGGATTTTTCGTATTTCTTTTTAAATCTTTTTAAAGCTTTGTCAATGGATTCGCCATCCTGAATAATTACTTTAAGCAATATAAATTACCCCTTTTTGGTTTAAAAATTTTATGCAATATAGAAAAAATGTCTTTGTTTTACAATGAAGTTTAATTTTCAATTGAGGCAATTGGCAATAGATTAAGAATAGAATTTTTTGAGATTTCGAGAAAGAAATAAAAGATCAGACAAATAGTAAAACAAAAATATTCTTAATTAGATTTTAGAGTATGAGATTATCTTTGAAAGAATTCAATAAGGTTAATAGAGCAGATACAAACATGGAAATTAGACAACAATGAAAAGAGTTTGTTGAAAAAAATCATACCCGGAGATAAATAAAAATTAATAAAATTAGTGTGGTTACGAACTAAGTGAATGAATAAATTGGGAAAAGGGAAAGATCTTGGAGCTAAGAATTTAGTTAAGAAGTTTATCAGTATCAAATTAATCAACTAGTTTTTTAAACTCATAGCAGTATA
>JABAQZ010000025.1 GCA_019187405.1 Ignavibacteria bacterium | reverse complement strand
TGCCATTAAGGCTATCTGTTTGCATTACGTCTTCCCATTCCTTAAGCCTAATAAAATCAATTCTCCCTTCTTCTAATTTTAATCACTTCTTAGTTTAAAAAAAATTTAAAAGCAAACATACGAGTTTACAATATTTTAAAATTTCTGTCTGCGGTGATTTTTTAATCCGATATTAATTTTTCATTGATAAAGAAATTATAAAAAATTAATTTAATTTAAAATAAACGGCGGGTATAGCTCAGTTGGTAGAGCGTCAGATTGTGGCTCTGAATGTCACGGGTTCGAGCCCCGTTACTCGCCCCAAATAAAATTTATAGACCTTTTTCTACCATTCATTTTTTTCATTTCGTTCATTGAATTACTATCATTATTTATTTAGTTTAATAATAATTAAAGATAAATGACTAATTATCAGGAAAAAGTTAATTTAGCCGGAAATAAGCAGACAAGCGATGAATCTTCAGAGGAATTGAGTAATGAAGAAAGAGATTTGTATGACTTAAATGAAGAAGAAGAAGATCAACAGGATGATATAGCCAGTCTTTCTGAAGAAGATCTTAAATTGAGAAAAAGCGATTTTGAAAAAGAAGCAATACCTCATATGAATCTTCTGCATAACTATGCCTACAAAATGACTTTCAATCAGCTCGATGCGGATGACCTTGTGCAGGAAACATTTCTCCGTGCTTTCAGATTTTTTCATAAGTTTGAAAAAGGAACTAATTGTAAAGCTTGGTTGTTCAGGATAATGAAAAATTTGTTTATTAACAAATACAGGAAGAATCAAAAAGAACCCGGCAAGGTAGATTACAGCGATATAGAAAATTTTTTTGATAATATTCGTTCAGAAAAAATTGATACTACTGATCTTCAGCAAAAGGTTTTTTCTAATCTTTTAGACGATGATGTGACAAGAGCTTTAAACTCATTGCAGGATGATTTTAAAACTGTTGTCATTTTATGTGATCTGGAAGGATTAAGTTATGAAGAAATTGCAGATTTCGTTCAGTGCCCGATTGGAACAGTAAGAAGTCGTTTACACAGAGGAAGAAAACTGCTTCAGCAAAAACTGTATGAATATGCGAAACAAAGAGGATATGACGTTGAAAACAATTTAATCAAATAGATTTTAAAATTAAAACGGAAATTATTTAAAAATTTTTACTTTATCTTAAATGCCAGATTCAGCTTCAAACAACCCCGGCTCCGACAGTTCTTTACATTACGGAGATGAAAACAATCCCGATTTGAAATATGAATTAATAACTTCATATCTGGATAATGAAATTAAAGACGATAATCTTCGTCGGGATATTGAAAACTTAATTAAAAACGATCCCGATTACCGAGTAAGATACATATCTGAAAAAATTACAAAAGAAAAACTTCAGAAAAGCATAAAAAAGTCAGATACCCCTCTGTATGTGATGCAGAACATAGGAAAAGGTATTGACGAAATTATAAGAAATGCAAATCAGAAGCCACAGATCTCAAGCAAGTCTTCTCGGGAAACATTTACAGGCGACAGAAATTATTACAGAAAATATTTTCTCTATGGAAGTGTTGTTTTTATTATTCTCATAGCTCTTGCGTTTTTATTTAATTCCTTTTTCAGCAATAATACAGAAGAACTTGTCGCTGCTTCAAGAAATATCTTTGATAAAGTAGAATCCGGCGAGATCAAAATTAATCCTGAATGTTCAAATCCCAAAGAGCTTGAAGATAAGCTGAATAAAGAAGTTGACTTCAAGGTATATGTACCCGTGCTTAAAGATGCCCAGCTTGTTGGAGGAATATGCACTGAAATTAACGGTGAAAAGATTGCCCATATTGTTTACAAATCGAACAATTATTACATCTACACAATGCAGGGATGCAAAGAGCATATTTTAAATAACATTGATAAAATGATTTTAAATGAAGAATTTAGAAACGATATTATAAAAGGGAAAAACTGGATGCCTTGTACTAAAGATAAAGCAAGGACAGCAGTAATTTGGTATTCGGATGGCGTAATTTGTTCATCAGTTGCGCATCTTGAAGCACAGGTATTAACTTCTGTTTTAAAAAATATAAATAAATAAATTTCAAAAAATGAAACTATCAAATTTGATTACTGTATTTTTTGCAATAATGCTTTTTGTTTCCTTAAGCTGCGGAAAAGATGAAGTAGAGAAGCAAAGTTCACAAAAATTAAATGAAAAGAAAGAAAACCTTCAGCAGAATAAGACTGCTGAACAAAAAGAAGTTACTGACAAAACCAGCAGCATAAAGCTGTTTAAAGTAGATAAAACCGAAAAATCCGCCGGGAAAAAAATCGCTCCCAATTTCTATTGGACCGAAGATGGAAAGCAGATATCATTGAAAGACCTTAAAGGAAATGTGGTATTGGTTAACTTCTGGGCTACTTGGTGCGGTCCTTGCATCAAAGAAATGCCGGATCTATCGAGCATTTTTGCCGAACTAAAAGATAAAAATTTTAAAATGATCGGTATGAATGTTTTCCAGCAGCCTAACTCTAAAAAAGTAGATGATTTTTTGAAAACAAATCCGGTTACATATATGGTTCTTGACGGTAATCAGGAACTTGTGGATGCATTCAGCGAAGCTGATGGCTCAAAAATAGAAGCCGTACCAACAACTTTTATAATTAACAAAGAAGGAAAAATTTCAGAAACTATAGTTGGTGCAAGAGATAAAGCTACATTTTTGAAATCCATCAACAAATACCTAAACTGATTGCTGAATCTATTCTCTAATTGTTAACTCAAGAAATTAATGGTTTCTTGGGTTTTTTATTTTCATAAGTAAATTTTAGCTTGGCAGTAAACATAAAACGAATATCAATTCTCGGATCTACCGGCTCGATCGGATGCAATTCATTAAAGGTAATTGAAAATCTCAAAAAAAAGGAATATCCGATCAAAGTCGTAAGTCTAACAACAAATAAAAACATCGATCTGCTGGCTAAGCAAATTGCCGAACATTCACCCAATACTGTAGTAATTCAAGATTTAAATGCGTACAAAAAGTTTGTATCTGATTATTACTTCCCGGAACTTGAAATACTTCAGGGAGAATCAGGACTTGCCGATATCGCAGGAAGAAATAATTATGATTTACTCTTATCAGCGCTCGTAGGTTTTTCCGGATTAATACCGACTATAAATGCACTTAAACTCGGTAAGAATGTTGCTCTGGCAAACAAGGAAACTCTTGTCATTGCAGGTAAATTAATTAACGATGTTAGTGCAAAAAATAATGCAGTCATTTATCCGATCGATAGCGAACATTCTGCAATATTTCAATGTCTATTAGGTGAATCGGCCGATTCTGTTTCCAGATTGATTATTACTGCTTCAGGCGGACCTTTTAGAAATAAATCATTGATTGAGATGAAAAATGCTTCAGTTGAAGATGCCTTAAATCATCCCAACTGGTCAATGGGTAAAAAGATTACAATTGATTCAGCAACCATGATGAATAAAGGATTGGAAATTATTGAAGCGCACTGGCTATTTAACTTAAACGCCGATCAGCTTGATGTCATCATCCATCCGCAGTCAATTATCCATTCAATGGTAGAATTCAGGGACAATTCCGTCAAGGCACAACTCGGAATTCCGGATATGAGAATCCCAATTCAGTTTGCCATTACTTATCCCGAAAGGATAGAATCGGAATTTTGTAAAATGGATTTCGGTAAATTCAACAATCTTACTTTTGAAGAACCCGATTTAAAGAAGTTCAGATGCCTGAAACTTGCATTCGATGCTTTAAATTCCGGAGGAACATATCCGGCGGTTTTAAATGCGGCAAACGAAATTGCTGTAGAACTATTTCTTAATGAAAAAGTGAACTTCCTTTCCATTTCTGAAATCATTGAAGAACAGCTTAATAAACATAATAACAATTTAGATTTCGAATTGGATGATGTGATTGAAATCGATAGAAGCGTAAAATCCGAATTAAAGAAAAAGTATTCTTTGGATTAATTTCTTTTTATTTCAATTATGAAAAAATTATTACTTAAAATTTATATTATTTACAGCTAACTTATCTAAAAAACAGACGTAACACACAAAATAATGGAATTATTCAACACTATATTTTATTTTTTAATTGTCATCGGAATTCTTGTATTTGTTCACGAATTCGGTCATTTTATAGCAGCCCGTCTTACGGGAATGAGAGCAGAAGTCTTTGCATTGGGAATCGGATACAGACTCTTCGGATATAATAAAATCAACGGCTTCACTTTTGGAAAGCTAAGCGATGAAGTAGAACTCGGAGACAATACCGACTATAGAATTTGTGCTTTTCCAATCGGCGGATATGTAAAGGTTGCTGGTATGATTGACGAAAGCATGGATAAAGAATTCATCGCAAAAGAACCTCAGCCATGGGAATACAGATCAAAACCCGTATGGAAAAGAATGGTCGTAATTACAGCAGGTGTCATAATGAACTTTTTACTTGCATTCCTTATATTCTATGCATTGACACTTATAAAAGGCAAAAGTTTTTATGATACTACCGTCATCGGATATATTTCTCCAAACTCTGCCGCAGCAAATACTGAACTGAAACAAAATGATAGGATTCTTACCATAAATAACAAACAAGTAAATACCTGGGAAGACGTTACTTATAATCTGCATTTCGAATCGCTTGGTGAATCGCTGAACTTTGTCATAATGAGAGACGGAGTTCAGAAAAGCATTTTAATCCCAAAAGAAACCGCGGGAGATCTAACGGAAAAAAATTTCGGAATTTTTCCGGAAGGTCTGATACCTGAAATAAGCGAAGTGCTTGAAGGCAAGCCGGCTTCGTCGTGCGGTTTAAAACCCGGTGACATTATCACGGAAATTAATTCGCATAAGATTGTCAACTCACAGCAGCTGACTGATGTAATCAGAGAAAACGCCGGCAAGGAAATGAATGTTAAATGGACCCGCAATTCCGAAACGATGGAATGTAAAGTTATAACTTCTGCTGATTCTACCATCGGCGTAAAAATTCTTGGCAAATACATTGGACCCGTGAAAGAAGTGAAATATAATCTCATAACTGCAATTCCAAAAGCCGGATATGACATGTATCATCTCGGCATTGAATTGTTTGTTAAGACAATTGCCAAGATTATCCGGGGTGATGTAGCGTTTAAAAAAGCCATCGGAGGACCTGTAAAAATTGCACAGGCATCTGCACAGTCAGCTGAAATCGGTATAATTCCGTTTCTTGGTTTTCTTGCCATTCTTTCAATATCGCTTGCAGTGATCAACATACTCCCTTTTCCTGCTCTCGACGGGGGGCACTTTATGATGCTTTTGTATGAAGGAATCGTAAGAAAACCGGTGCCTTATAAAGTTCAGATGATCCTGCAGAATGTCGGATTTGCTCTGCTGATAGCGCTGATGATATTTGTGCTTTACAACGATATCATCTCTTTAAAATAATTTATTCTTATCTTGAAATCCGAAATCTAAAGAGATATATTAGCACAAAAATTTAAGCCGTATAACCCGGAAGGGTGGGTGAGTGGCTTAAACCAACGGTTTGCTAAACCGTCGTACGGGTTAAACTGTACCGAGAGTTCGAATCTCTCCCCTTCCGCTGCTGCATTGATGTTAGTTTGAAATAAAAAATCCGGTTAAGCAATAAGCATAACCGGATTATTTTTTAGGTTTTAGGATTTATTTTATTAAAAGTAACTTCTTTGTTTCCGAATACACCGAACCGTTTTCACCTGTAAAATCCAATCTATAAAAATATACTCCTGAATTGTATCCTGTCCCATTAAATTCAGTTTCATAAACTCCCGAAGATAAATTACCATTTACAAGATTTTTAATTTCCCTTCCCAATGCATCATATACGGTAATTTTTACATCACCATATTCAGGTATGCTGTATCTAATTTTAGTGGAAGGATTAAACGGATTAGGATAATTCTGCATTAAACTAAAGCCTTCCGGATTACTGCTGATCTGATTTCCTATCGAAGTTACAATCGAGCTCCATGACTGCGTTACTTTAAATCCGTCAACTCTCAATGTTGGCGAACTAGCGCTAGACCCCTGTCGCAAGGCAATCCTGCCGAGCTGATTATCAGATAGAGTTCCGGTAACCGGTCCAATAGTAGATGATGACGGCTCTGATGAAGGAATTCCTGTCGGGAAAATGTATGCTCTCATGGTATCATTGGTACCTCCGGGTACAAAAATATATTTTATTACCACTAGATAAGTTGTACCATAGGAATAATTCCCTCCTGTATAGAAAATGCCGCCCGATGCTGCAGTGGATTTACTTAGCCCGAATGCTAAACTGCCTGAGCTGTCTTTTGCATAAAATCTTGCAGTGTATAAAGAAGTACTGGTTGAAGGCAGAAATGCAAAAAAATAATCTCCGGTTTGAGCAGCTGTAACATTTATCATAAATGAAGTATACAAGGGAATTGTCGAATCGACCGGTGAATCAAAATTCTTATATGCATCCTGACCGGTATTCATTACGGTTGCGGCATTTCCGATACCTGATAACGGATAACCGCTGTAAGTTAATCCGGGTGAAGTCACAGATAAAACATTTGTGGTTCCTCCGCTGAATGAAACCCATCCGTGAGCTCCGAGCGAATCGCCTGCCGGATAATCAAAATTTTCGGTAAGTAATGCACCGCCTGATCCTCCTGAAGCTACAATAACACCTGCCATGCTCGGCGCATGCGGCTGGCAGACATAATTATATGTGCCGGCTACGGTTACTTTGTATAAATAAGTTGTGCTGCCGCTGTTTAAAGACGCATTCCAAGAAGCGGCTCCAGACGGCAAAACTGTTCCCGGGAAAATCCCGTCACATGTAGTAGTATGACTGCCTTCTGCCCATTGAAATTTTACCGTATCACCGACATTAACATTAATATTTGCCGGATTAAAAGAAAAATTCTGGGCAATTACAGTTACGGTTGTTGCATTTGCAGATACGGAAAAAGTCAACACAGTTAAAAGAGCAAACAGAATTATTCCTAATCCGGTTTGCTTTAAAAAATAGTTTATCTTTGATAGCATGTTTATTTAATTTATTAAATTATTGAATAAATGTTTACTTGAATTGATTTTTCTGGAACCAAAATGATTTAAACAAATTTTAATTTTATCAAACTTAACTTGAAACTTCCTTTAATAAAATTTCACTATTATAATAAAGAAAAAATCACAAATTACCAATTCAAAATTATAAATTTCTCATTAAATAAGATAAAAATTTAGCGCAAAATTTTTATTAATGTATAAATTAAAATCACCCTTCTTCGAGCTTTTTTGAAATAAAAATTTCAAGCAGCAGAAATATAAAAGCTCCTAAAAGCAAATATTTCCAAAGTCCAATTCCCTTTCTCGATTCCTCTACAGAAGTTCCAATACTTTCCATATCTGTTAAGAGTTTTACATTTTTATATCCGGAACTTTCTACAAGATTAAGAATTTCATCCTTACTCAAAATTGCATTGCTGCTTTCCAGCGGATTATTGTTAAGCGAAAATTTAAATTCATCTGATGAGCTGTCCGCCGCAGCATATACTCCCGGTACACGGGAATATCCGGTATAAGGCAGCAGAAATGATTTTTCGAATCCGCTGCTTAAAGGGATATTTAGTTCAGCTGAATTTCCGTCCGGTAATTTTATTTTTGTAATGTTGTATATACCGGTTGTGTTTATAAGATTCTGTTTTCCTACCGTATAATCGCTCAATACATCATACTTATTTCCCAAATAAAGAATGCTTCTCACAATTAAAGGTACAAATATTGACTTAAGCGGAAAATCAGACATTTCGGTATCTGCCGATATTGATGAAATAATGATCTTCCCTTTTGATATATCAGTTTCTGTCAGCAGCGGCGCATTATTCGAAAGAGAGATTAAAGGTACTGAATTGTTAGATGTTAAAAAATTTAAATAAGACTTTATTGCGGGTGATTCTAAAATAAATTTCTCGTTGGTTAGTGAAAGATTTTTATTGGAGAATATATCAGATAAAACCGGATGCTCAAAATCAACTTTACCGAATTTTAATTTTCCTGATGATGTATCCTCATAGATGATTCTGTCAGCAAAAACCGAGTTGATTTTCCCAAACAGCACATTGTTATAATTTGAAATATTAATGTTCTTATCAGAAAACATCAGCGCTCCGCCGCCGTTTGAAATAAATTCACTGAAAAAATTAGCTTCTGATTCAGAGAACTCCGGTTTACCGGAAATTATTACAACATCCTTATTTAGTATGCTGCCGTCAATTTTTGCCGAATGCGTAATTTCGAAAAACTGTTTATTATTTAATGAAGAATCCAATGCCACTTCTTTTGCCGACTCTAAAGCAAGATTTATATATTTCGAATCAACCGGATTATTATCAATTAAAGAAATTCGGAATCCAGAAGGTAAATTCATGCTGAAATAAATCTTATTATCCTGAATCAATTCATCTTCCTTTATATTATTTCTTACAAGTTCAAAATAACCGTCAAGTTTATCTGATTCTCCCGGATTGAATTTAAATTCAGCTTCTTTATTTTCAAATGCCTTTACATCAAAAGCTTTTTCAGATACTTGTCCTCCGTTAACAAAGAGTTTGATTGTTTTGTTAAAAACATCATCATTGGAAAAATTTTTCAAGTTGACTTTTAATCTTAAATCTTTGCCCAAGCCCGGCAACTTAGTTATCAGCTTAATTGAATCAAGTCCAAGATTACTGAAAGGATTCTCTCCTGTTTTAATTAAAAAAATATCTGCATCAGCAGCTGCATGAGTCATTTTTTTTCCTGTAGAAAAATTTTCGTCAAAAATTATAGACTGAAAATCAGATATAATATAGATCTCTTTGTGAGAGCTGATTGAATTTTTAAGAATATCTTCCGAGAAATTAAATACTTCGCTTAAAAAAGTTGTCTTACTGGATAACTTTGCAGAATTCAGAGAGTCTTCGAGTTCAGTAAAGTCGCCGTAAATAAATTTATAATCATTAAGCTGTATATCTGAAAATCTGATGAAATAAATTTCATCGCTTGGCTTATGATATTCCAAAATTTTTCTTACAAACTCTTTGCCTTTTTCAAGATTTGAAATTGCGCCGTCATTTGCTGACATGCTGAACGAATCGTCCAAAAAAATCAAAGATGTCCGGTTAGATTCACCATCGGCATTAACGGCATACCCTTCATAAACAGGTTTTGCGAAACATAAAACAAGAAAAGTTATTACAAGAATTCTCAGAGCAAGCAGCAGTAACTGTTTCAGTTTTATTCTCCTCATCTTAGATTTCTGAATTTCCTTCAGAAACATAAGCGTGCTGAATTCAACTTTTCTAATTTTCCTTAAATTCAGAAGATGAATGATTATTGGAATAATGACTGCAAACAGACCGAAAAGAATAGCCGGATTTAGAAAATTCATTAATTATATTTTATTAGTAAAGAATTACGGATTCGGTATATTTGTTCCGCCGAGATCCAAGACAATGATTATGAATTTTATACTGATTTGAAAGTTAAAATTTCTTACAAGATTAAATGTTTTGAATATAATTAAATTCATATTATACCAATAAATATTTATCTATAATTTTAATAATATAATTTTAATATTCAGATTGAAATCATGCGTACGTTAATTTTTCTAAACGGGGAAATTCCAAACCGAAAAATTGTTGAGCATTATAAAAAAGGCAGGACAATAATAATTGCCGCAGACGGAGGGTGCAAAAAATTAAAAAGCATTAACATAATACCCAATGTTATTATAGGTGATTTGGATTCAGCAGGTGATTCGGCATTGAGATATTTCAGATCAAAAGGATCGAAGATAATTAAAATAGATGAACAGGAAACAACTGATTTTGAAAAATCCCTGATTTACTGCAAGGCAAATAATTTGCTTGAAACCTATGTTTTCGGATTTTCGGGACTTAGAATTGATCATACAGTCAACAATCTAAGCATTTTAAAAAGACATACGGAATATATGAACATAAAGATGATAGATAATGAATTTGAAGTATTCATAATAAACAAAAGTACTTCTATTAATTACAGAAAAAATGAGTTGTTTTCTTTTGTAGGAATGCCCAAAGCATTTAACATTCATACGAAAGGTTTAAAGTATAAACTGAAAGGAGAAAATCTCAAATTCGGCATCAGAGAAGGAACGCTCAACCTTTCTACTTCAAAAGTAATTACTTTAAATTTTGACAAAGGAGATTTATTAATTTTTAAAAAACATTTTCTGAATTAGGATTTGAAAAATTTTAGTTTTACGACAAATGATTACCTGATACTTTTAGCATATTTCGTTGCTGTATTGGTTATCGGATTTAAAACCAAAAAGACGGAAAACTCTGCAAAAGATTACATTCTTGCGGGAAGGACACTTACTCTGCCTGCATTTGTGGCAACTTTGGTATCTACTTTTTATGGGGGTATTCTGGGAGTCGGAGAGTTTTCATTCAGATATGGATTATCCGGATGGTTTCTTTATGCAGTACCATATTATTTCTTTATTATCATTTTTGCTTTCACTCTTTCTTCTAAAATACGCAAAACTCATTTATACACAATTCCGGATCAGCTCGATAAAGTTTACGGGAAAAAAGTAGCCGTCTTTGGCGGTATATTAATTTTTTTATTATCTACTCCCGCGCCTTATCTGTTTATGATGGGAATATTGCTCAGCGGAATTTTTACTTTAGGCGTAACTTTTTCGATGATTATCACTTTAGCTTTATCGACTTTATTTCTTTACAAAGGCGGATTGAGGTCTGATGTGAGGGTTAACATACTTGAATTTTTTGTTATGTTTGTCGGCTTTGGTATTATTCTTCCGTTTTGTTTCAATTCATTCGGCGGATTTGAATATATTGCATCGAGATTGCCAGAGAATTACCTAACTCTTACAGGAGGTAATTCTTTTCAATATATCATCGCGTGGTTTTTTATAGGTTCCTGGGTTTTAATTGATCCTGCATTTCATCAAAGATGCTATGCTGCTCAAAGTAAGAAAATTCCGAAGAAAGGAGTTTTGATTTCACTTGTATTCTGGATGATTTTTGATTCTATGACAATCATTGCCGGGCTTTATTCAAAAGCATTTTTCTTAGATGAACTTAAAAATCCATTATATTCTTTTCCGGCTTTTGCAGATGAAATACTCCCTCCGATTGCAAAAGGTATGTTCTTTCTTGGTATGATTGCAACCATTATGTCCACACTTCATTCTTATATTTTTATTTCCTCAAATTCTTTTGGAAGAGATATAATTGCAAGAATAAAAAATGAAACTGAGTCTCAGAAGCTGTATAACTATTCAGGACTTATCGCCAGTTCGATTCTTGCGCTGATGCTTGCATATTTGCTTCCTTCTGTCATCAATATATGGTACACAGTTGGTACACTGATTATACCCCCGTTGTTATTAAGTGTTGTTACTTCTTATTCCCGGAAGTTGCAGGTTCATTCTAAATATATTTTCTCGGCAATGTTAGCCTCGTTTTTATTTTCACTTTTGAGCTTTACTATCAGCCGGTTTTACATAATTAACGGGAAACCTGCGTTACTGTTCGGCTTGGAGCCTATGTATCCCGGATTAATTTTAGGATTAATAATTTATTTAATAGGCTATTTTAAGAGAAAAGATTTGATAACGGAAACTGATTATTATCAGTAAATTCAAACCAGCAGATCTCATGCTCAGAGCCGGATCAATAATAGCTTTACTCTTAATTGCACTAATGAATTCAGATTGCCGGGCTTTTGGAGCTGATATCAATCAGGATACAATAAGACTTAAACTATTTTCTTCCGATAAAAGCGATTCTAATTATTATAACCTGAGATTTAAAAAATTTTCGGCAAAAAAAATTGCTCTCGTTTTAAGCGGAGGAGGAGCAAGAGGCATAGCACAGATCGGCATTCTGAAAATTCTGGAAAAGAAAAACATAAAGCCTGATCTAATTGTTGGCACAAGCATCGGCAGCGTACTTGGAGGATTGTACTCGTCGGGATATAATATAGATGAAATAAAAAAAATGCTGAATGAATTTAATTGGGAAAGAGCATTGAGTCTATCTAATTCATATCAGCGAGCTTCTCTTTTCCTCGAGCAAAAAAAAATTCAAGACAGGAGTCTTCTAACAATTCCGCTCGACGGAGTGAAGCCTGATCTGCTCCCCTCTTCTTTTTCTAACGGTCAATACCTGAGCGAGAAAATAAATTCATATTTTCTAAATGCAAGATTTCATCCCGAACATGATTTCTACGATTTGAAAATTCCTTTTATCTCGGTAGCCACGGATTTAAACTCAGGCAAAAGAATAGCTTTGAAAAAAGGAAATCTCAGCGAGTCAGTCAGGGCATCTTTTACTTTTCCGCTTTTGTATTCACCGGTAAAAATCAAAGGAAGAGATCTTGTTGACGGAGGACTGACAGCAAATATTCCCGTGCAGGTAGCCAAAAATGAAGGAGCAGATTTTATAATAGCCGTCAACTCAACAAGTCCTTTAAAAAATTTAAAAGAACTGAATGATCCCATAAATACTGCCGATCAGATACTTTCAATTACAATGTCACAATTAAATGATCTTCAGATAAAGGATGCCGGTATAGTATTAAGGCCAGATATTGGTAAACATTCTGCAAACAACTTTAAGAATTTTGATTATTTGATAAAAAAAGGTGAAGAGATTGCAGAGTTGAAAGCAAGAGACATTATGAGCAAAATAGACTCGATGTATTCTACTGAATCGTCCAACTTCAACAACTTTTTTTTAAATCCAAAAGTAAGCGTCGAATCTGATTTTCTTAAAGAAGAATTATCCGATACCATCTCAAAGCAGACTGATTCTAAGTTTGAAAGACAAACCTCAGTTGAAAAAAATCTTAGGTTGATTTATAATACGGGATATTTTAAAGATGTCTTTGCAGTTGCCGTTCCTGATGAATCGTCAGTTAATATTGTTTATCATGCTGTTTCAAATCCCAAGCTCATTGATATAGAATTGAAAAGCCCGTTTAAATTTTTAAAGAAGATAATTGATAAATTTAAATTGGAAAATACAGATAAGATAATAAATTTTCATAAAGTTGAAATGCTTTATGATGACATTCTCGGAGCAATGAGAGACAATTCATTCCCTGCCGCAAAAATTAACAAATTTTATTTTGATTACGAAATGGGAAAATTGACAATTGAAACAAACGGGGGATACATCGACAGTTTATTGATTAAGGGAAATAAAATTACAAACCTCAATGTAATTACACGAGAAATAAAATTTGAACCTTTCGCTCCATTGCGGAAGAAGAATCTTGATGAAAGCATAAAAAATGTAATGAGCACTAATTTATTTTCACAGGTGAGTTTTGATTTTGATTATCCGGAACAAAATATGGCGCCGGCTATGAAAATTTCTGTCTTAGAAAAAAATACAAGAGCCTTTCGATTTACCATAAAAGCAGACAACGAAAAAAATCTGCAGTTATTGCTTGACCTGCGAGATGAAAATTTATTTGGCACCGGAATAGAAGCAGGCGCGCTTGCTGCAGGAGGACTGCGGAACAGATTGTATCTGGCAGAGATTAAATCAAATCAGTTTTTTTCACTTCCTCTGACTTTTAATTTAAATACTTATTATTCATTTAACGATATTTACAGATATATTCAGAATATTGATACCATTGAAAACAAATATGATGTAAACCGGATCGGCGAGTACAGAAACCTCCGAAACGGAGGAGTGAGTTTTTTATTCGGTACTCAGCTTGAAAGACTCGGGACAATTTACACTCAGGGTTTTTTTGAAAATCAGGAAATTAGGAATAAATCCAACAGTGAAAATATTACCGAAAAGCTGAGAGTATTTAAACTTAAATTCGGAGGAATATTCGATTCCGAAGATGTACTTCCATTTCCTACAAGCGGTACTCTTATTGATTTTTATTATGAAACGGCAAAAAATACTCTTGAAGGCGAAGCAAGTTATTCCAAACTATATGTAAGCTATGAACAATATTTTAAAATCGTAACTTCGCACGTGCTCAAACCAAGATTTATTTTCGGATTTGCCGACAAGACGACTCCGTTGACAGAACAGTATTCTTTGGGCGGACAAAAATCATTTTTCGGAATGCTGGAAAATGAATTGACCGGGAGACAGATACTGGAAACATCGATTGAATACAGATATAAATTTCCTTATAAAATTTTTTTTGATACATATTTCAGTTTTAGATATGATCTTGGAAATGTTTGGCAGTTTACCGAAGACATCCGGTTCAAAGATTTAAGACACGGGTTCGGACTATCAGCTGGATTCGATACTCCGATTGGTGAAGCAAGTTTCTCTGTCGGAAAAAGTTTTCTCATCAGTAAAGGTTTAACAAAAGATTCTTTTATTTTCGGTCCTTATGATTTTTATTTTTCAATAGGATATGACATATATTAATAATAAATTGGAAACAAAATACTCTAAAAAGCGTAAAATTCAGCAGAAAACAATTTATAACCGAAATTGAAATTCCTTAACAGATTCAGCGACGGTACATTAAGAGTTATTTACACATTCATAGCGCTATACTGTCTTACGTTTGCGTCAATTCTGTTTATCAAAACCATGTTCACAGATAGAATGACCACAGACGATTGTCTCTGGCTGTATGAAGTAAACGGTAAACCGTTGAAGGGAGAGCTCGTCATAGATCAGATTATTCCGGGCGGCGTTTCGGATAAAGCCGGATTGAAAAACGGTGATGTTTTAATTTCAATTGACGGATTAAAATTTAATGACTGGAAGCAAGCACAGGAAATTCTAAATACATTTGATGAAGATACACCAGTAACTTATACCATTCTCCGTAACGGAAATTTGATGAACATCCAGATTAATGTTTACAAATTATTCAACTTATTATATCTGATTTTCTCGCTGCTTGGAATGGGATTTCTATTTATAGGACATCTTGTTGGTTACTCAAAACCAAAGGAACTGACATCCCAACTGTTTTTTTTTCTTAGCTGTTCTGCATCGCTTGCTTTTTCTTCGGTCGGAACAAACTTTCCGATAAATCTTTACCCGATTTTTTTAATAAATTTAGTTGTCGGACAATTATGCTTTTATCCTCTGATTGTTCATTTTTTTATGACTTATCCTCTAAAAATTGAAAAGCCATATAGGAAAAAACTCTTAGTGATTTTATATTCAATAGTTAATCTATTTGCTTTATTTAGAATAATTTTCTATCGTAATGACACTGATATAAAACCTATTAACATTATCGGTATTGGAATAGCGACAATTTACACTTTGCTTGGAATTTGGTTTTTCCTGAATTCATATAAAAAAATTAAGGATGAAAGGCAAAAAAAGCCGCTTAAAATAATTTTATACGGCTTCATTGCAGCAGTATGCGGCGTAATTTATGCTTATTCTCTTCCTATATTTATCAATAAGCCTAGTTTTCTAATAAACCCGTGGTTCTATTCTCCAATTGCTCTCGTCCTTGCATTGCCGGTATCATTCGGATTCTCTATTATTAAATACAGAATACTCGATACTGAATTCATGATCAAGAAAGGGCTTGTCTTCGGTATTATAACTGTTTTCATTATAGTGATGTATCTTCTATTAGTACTTGTGCTTGATTCATTTTTTAGTCAGTTTATGCCTGAAAACAAACAGCTTCTTACTATTTCACTTATAGTTATTGTAACGTTTAGCTTCGATTTTGTAAATAAAAAAGCAAAGGAATTTGTTGACAAGCAGTTTTACAGAGAAAGATACAATTACAGAAAATCACTGCTTATATTTTCAGAAGAGCTGCCTTATCATGACAATATGAGAAAGGTAATTGACAGTCTCGGTAATTCAGTAAAAGAAACTATGGGAATAGATAAACTCACCGTTTGGTTCAGTGATTTGGATTATTATAAAATTCTGCAAGATGAATTTGGTGTTTCAAAAAGTAAGGAAGAAGTTTTTCATAGAGGAGAAAAGTTTGATGAAGCTTTTTCAATGCTTTTTCAAAACAACAAAGACCCAAAACTGCTGAATGATGTTCATCTTCAGGAAATGAAAATGAGCGAAGAGCATCGTGAAATCATCAGGAATGAAAACTTCATGCTTTCAATTCCGATATTTATAAAAAATAATCTAATCGGCGCAATGAATTTCGGACAGAAGCCATCTGGAAAAGCATACTCCGATGAAGATATAGATCTGCTTAAAACTCTTGCCTCGCAGGCTGCCATTTCATTTGAAAATTCCCGACTCCAGCAGGAAAAAATCTCGAAGCAGAAAATCGAAGAAGAGCTTCAGATAGCCAGAAAAATTCAGATGGGTCTGCTACCACAAAAGATAAACTCCATAGACGGCATTGAGATCTCCGGATTTTACAATCCTGCAACTCTAATTGGAGGAGATTTTTATGATGTCATTAAGCTGAGCGATGATAAACTTCTGATCATTGTTGCCGATGTTTCAGGCAAAGGAATACCTGCAGCGCTTTATATGTCAAAAATTCAGGCAATGATACAGTTTGCTTCAAAGATTTTTCAATCTCCGAAAGAAATTCTGATTGAAGTAAACAAACAGATACATCAGAAGATTGACAGGAAATCTTTTATTACTTCCGTAATCGCATTGTTTGATATGAGTAAAATGTCTGTTAAAATCTGCCGAGCAGGACACAATCCGGTAATATATTCGGTAAACGGGAGTTTTCAACTTTTAAAAAATAAAGGGATGGGTCTTGGACTTGAAAGCGATAAGTATTTTGAAAAACACCTGGAGGAAACTGAAATAAAAATCAACCATGACAACATGTTTGTATTTTATTCAGACGGATTAACAGAAGCAATGAACAAGAAGAAAGAGGAATTCGGCACAGAAAAAGTTCTCAATATTATTAATCAAAACAGAAATCATTCATGCAATGTTATTCAAAAAGAGCTGATCACTTCCGTAAACGATTTTAGAGGTGATGCCGAACAAAATGATGACATCACACTTGTTATTGCAAAAATCACAAAAAATGTGTTATAAATTTTTTTATAAATTCAATCTCCTTTCTTTAATTGAAAATTAATTGGCTTTTATAAAATGATCCCGAGATATTCGCGCAAAATCATGTCTTCTGTCTGGGAAGATGAAAATAAATTCAACATTTGGCTGAAGATAGAAATCTTTGCTTCGGAAGCACAGTCACGGCTTGGGCTTGTACCACGGAAATCACTTGAGAATATAAAGAGGAAATCTCGATTTGACATAAAAAAAATTCTGAAGATAGAAGAAAAAGTTAAGCATGATGTGATTGCTTTTCTTACAAATGTAGCCGAATATGTTGGTCCTGATTCAAGATTCATTCATCTGGGTATGACCAGCTCTGACGTGCTGGACACGGCTTTGTCCGTTCAGATGAAGCAGGCAGGTGAAATAATTCTTGAAGATATGAAAAAACTGAATTACGTTCTTGCTGCTAAAGCCAGACAGTATAAATATCTCGCCATGATCGGCAGGACTCACGGAGTGCATGCAGAGCCTGTTACATTAGGATTAAAATTTGCATTATGGTTTGATGAAATGAACAGAAACATCGAGAGATGGAAAAAAGCAATTAAAGTAATTTCCATTGGGCAAATATCCGGCGCTGTCGGAACATACGAGCATATTTCACCTGATGTAGAAAAATATGTCTGCAAAAAACTTGGACTCGAATCAACTAATATTTCAACTCAGATTCTTCAGAGAGACAGACATGCGGAATACATGACGGCGCTTGCCATTATAGCTTCATCCATAGAAAAGTTTGCAACGGAGATTAGGCATCTTCAAAAAACGGAAACACTCGAGCTTGAAGAATATTTTACTGCAGGTCAAAAAGGATCTTCTGCTATGCCTCATAAAAAAAACCCCATTATAAGCGAACGTCTTTCCGGACTTGCCAGGGTTTTGAGAGGAAATGCCCTTGCTTCGCTTGAAAACATTTCCCTCTGGCATGAAAGAGACATCAGCCACTCTTCAGTGGAAAGAATCGTGATTCCCGACTCAACAATTCTGACGGATTACATGCTTTATCAGTTCACTCTGCTGATTAAAAATATAACAGTAAATAAAAAAAATATTCAGAGAAATCTTGAACTGACAAACGGTCTCGTTTTTTCACAAACTGTTCTGCTTAAGTTAATAGATAAGAAAATGAAACGTGAAAAAGCTTATGCGATTGTGCAAAAAGTTGCAATGAAATGCTGGAAAGATAAACTAAGTTTTCTAAAGCTTTTGTCGGAAGATAAAGATGTAAGAAAATATTTATCAGAAAAAGAATTAAACGAAATTTTTGATTATGCTAAATCACGAAAGAACGTTGATTTCATTTTCAGAAGAGCCGGAATAAAATAATCAGATCCTCGGATAACCTCTTCTTAATTCTATAACCTTACCAATTATCTGAAAAGGTTTATTTATGATTGATTTGTATTTTGAATTTGAAGCCTCGAGATAAGCTTTAATTCTTTTGTTTCGCAGAGTCTTAACAGTTGCTTCATCATCCAGCAAAGCAATAACAATCTCCCCGTCTTCTGCCGTATCCTGCTTTCTGACAATTACAATATCACCGTCGTAAATGCCGGAATCTATCATGCTGTCCCCTCTTACTTTTAATGCAAAATGAATCTCATGTCCTTTTCTGTTTTTTTCCATTGTAACGTAACCTTGAATGTTATCATTTGCAAAAATCGGCTCGCCGGCGGCAACATGTCCGTATAAAGGAATTACATTAATGTCGCTTCTGATACTTTCAATTTCAATTTCTCTGGTTTTTTTAATTACCTTGAAACCTCGTGCAATGTCTTTTTTCCGTTCAAGATAACCTTTTTTTTGAAGTGCATAAATATGATCCTGAACAGTTCCGATCGTAATGTTAAACTTATCTCCTATTTCCTTAAGAGTAGGCGGATATGTATTTTCTCTTCTGTGCTTTTCAATAAAGTTAAGTATCTTTGTCTGTTTTTCAGTGAGCTTATCCATAAATCAATATGGCATATTTTATTAAGAGTGTCAAGGTTTATTTTAGTCGGAGCTTTACAAGTCGGATTATTATGAAATTTATTTTAAATCACTGGATTAAATGTGATTTTAAAATACTTTATCCAAATAATTGAGTAGCCGAAATACTAACCGAATATATTTCTGAGAGACTTGAGATTTATTATTTTGGAAAAATGAATCAGTAATAGATATGCCGAGATCAGAATAATTTTAAATATAAAATTGAGATTACCCGAATAGTGTAAGTATATTGCAATTGCCGATAAACCAATAATATAAACGAATGCAAATCCGATTTTTGAAAACTCGTATTTAATGTAATAATACTTTTGCGCAAAGTAATAAATACCTGCCATCATTACAAAATAACTAAGCAAAGTTGCAACTGCCGCGCCCATGTAGGAGTATTCCGGAATGAGAATAAAATTTGACGTTATGTTTACAAAAGCTGCAGTACCCGTAATGAGAGGCAGATACTTTGTCTTTTTCTCAATTTGAATTCCTGCCATTAAGTTTATATAAATCCCGTAAAGCAAATATGAAAATAAAATAACGGGAACAATGTTAAGTCCGCTCCAGTATGCTTTTCCGATTAAGTTAAAATTATACGGAAGTTTTAATTCTACAATATCACTTATGAAAAATGAAATAACAAGAAATATGAAGCCGGCAGCTGATATAAACAGAGTCATTACTTTAGAAAAAATTTCTTTCGCATCCGGCTCTCTTGCATTATTCAGAAAAAAAGGACGCCAGGCAAATTCAAACATGGAGACAATCAGAAGCATGAAAATCCCAAGTTTATAATTTGCAGTATAAATGCCGACTGTTTTATCATCAGTCAAATATTTCAGCACGGGTCTGTCAATTATCTGAATTAGATTTGCCGAAATGCCTGCGGGGATATATGGAATAGAAAATTTCAACAGCTCTTTGATCAATTCCTTATTAAAACCAAACGTGAAGTTTTCTTTAATCACTGGAAAAAGCATTATGAGTGTTATTATTGAAGCGATTAAATTGCTTATGAATACGGCTTCGATACCGAAATTAAAAAAAGAAATCAGTATTACGTTTAAAATCACATTTACTGTAATATTGACTATTTTTATTCCGGAAAACTTAAATGCTTTATTGTTTATTCTCAAAAAAGCAAAAGGAATTAGCACAATTGTATCAAAAAACAAAATCAACGCAGAGTATTTTATTAGATAAGAATAACTGCCGCTTACCTGAAATACAGTTGTAAGATCATCAGAAAAAAAATAAATCAAAATGGAAAGGAAAAAAGAATTCAGCAGAACTATCTCCAGAGGATTAGAAAAATTCTGCTTCTTAGAGCCCGATTCCGGAGAGGAATAAAATTTCATGAAACCTGATTCAAGTCCCGCGGAAAAAAACACGTTTAGTATTGCTATGTAAGAATAAATTATCGTAATTATTCCATAATCATCGGGACTGAATTTATTTGTATAAAAAGGAACAAGAAAAAATCCCAGAAATCTCCCAATAACGGTATTCATTCCGTAAATTAAAGTATCTCTGGAAAGGGATTTTATTTTTTCAATCAATTTAATCTGGTTTTAATAAAAAAGGTTATTCCGGATTCCGGAATAACCTTTTACGATAAATAAAATTATTTTCAGTAATATTGTATTCGGACAGATGAAGAAGCCAAAAAGTTTCTATCACTGTCATAAACATATACATTATATCTTCCTGCTCTGTAAAAAGTAACTTCTTTCCAAAACCATGCCCATTTTGGTTCAACATCCTGATAAATCGTGTTGTCGTAGGTTTCATATCCGTCTGCATCAACATTGTAAATTTCATAACTGATGCTGTAAGTCCCTACTATGTATGGAAGGTTTACCAGAAACTTGAGATAGCCTCCTTTTTCACTTATGTTGAAGACTGAACTTGCCGAAATGGGTTCTCCCGACTCTGTTACATTTTCACAAAATTGAAGTGTCTGAGATTTTAAAGGACTGATTATTACAATAAATGAAAATACTGCAAATAAAATACAGATTAATTTATTTTTTGTTTTCATTTTTTGAATTCTTTTTATTTTCTAATTATTTCAACAAGCCCGCTTGCAACTGTTCTATTATTCTGATCGAGCAGAAAAACTCTATAGATTCCAGGATCTTCAAAATTCATGTCGCTTTCCGAATTCTTCGAAAAGTAAACATAGCTCATGTCGGGAGTTACAGAATAATTGAATTTCTTGTAATAATCAAAAGATCCCGACGAGCAGTTATATTTATCCAGCTGTATCGAGCAATCTCTTAATCCTAACGGACCGTCTGCTTTTACCATTACAGTAAGATAACCGTTTGTGAATCTATCGCTAACTCCGACTTCCCCATTATCTCCATATCTTTCACAGAAATACAATACCGGATATTGCTGTGCAAAAGAATCTGTTTTCAGAATAAACAGAAAAATAAATGTAACAATCCCGAAGATTAATTTTGTAATTCTCATTACTTCTCCTTTACTTTTAATTATTTAATTGAATTTTATTTATAATCTATTCTCACTGTTCCCGCAGCAACGGGGGAACCGTCTTTTTTGAATACCGTAACTTTGTAATCACCAGACTTATAAAAAGTGATTTTATCAAAAAAGAAATAACTCTTATCCGGAAATACGTCAAAAGGTGTTGTGCTTACGATTTCTGTGCCGTCAAGAGATTCTCTTTCTATTCTAACATCAACAGCTCCTACTCCTATTGGTTGTGAAGTCCTAAGCATAGCCGTTATGTAACCGCCTTTTTCACCAATGAAAAATTTTTCGCTTTTTCCGACTTCCTGTCCGTCTTTTGTATATTCTTCAACAAAATAAAGCTGATTTGATGCAGATGAAGATGTAGTGGTTTCTTTTTTGGTTTCTTCTTTTGTTGTTTCTTCTTTTTTTGAATCAACGGAATCTTTTTTGTCTCCGCAGGCAATTAATAAAGTTAGTGAAATTCCAAAAGCAATAAGAAACCTGAAACTGTCGGTAAATTTTGGCATAGTTAATAAATTTTTAAATTATGTTTAATTTTTCAGCAAAAGTAAATCCTTCATTTCTCATATTCAAGTAATAAAATTCAATGAAATATCCAAAGATTTCGCTGAATGTGTCAGAAAACCTGCCGATATGTAATCAATTCCTCTTATTCTGCCGTAACTGCTGATGTTGTTTTTATTAACACCGCCGGATATTTCAATTTCGAATTTCCCGCCTGCTAACTCTACAGCTTTTTTAATCTGTTGAATACTGAAATTGTCCAGCATTATCCTGTCAATAACATTTTTCCCATTATCGATAACTTCCTTCAACTCATTCAAATTCTTTACTTCAATTTCAGTTTTTCTCTTAAGCTTTTTTTTATGCTTTTGGAGATATGCAAGCGTTTTATTGATTCCACCCGAAGCTTCTATATGATTGTCTTTTATTAAATACATGTCATACAATCCTTCCCTATGATTATATCCTCCTCCCATTTTCACTGCAGCCTTTTCAAATATTCTGAAATTAGGAGTTGTCTTTCTCGTATCAAGCAGTTTAATTGATTTATTGCCAAGCAGCTTAACCAATTCGTTGGTTACGGTAGCAATTCCGCTCATTCTCTGGAGTATGTTTAATGCAGTCCTTTCACCTATTAACAATGAAGCTGTATGTCCTTTTATTATTCCGGCAATTTCTCCCTTCTTGGTCTTCTGACCGTCTTTAATGAAGAAATTACATTTTACATTTTTATCCAATAATTCAAATACCATCTTGAAAATCCTGAGACCTGCAATAATTCCATTTTGTTTAACAAGTAGTTGGGCATGGGAAATGGAATTTTTATTAATAAACAAATCTGTTGTAATATCACCGCTTCCAATGTCTTCAATCAATGCCGATTTTATGAGTTTTCCGGCTTTATTAAAATCAAAATCTTTGTAGTAATTCAATTTATTTTATTAATAGTTTTTCTCTGATAAGTTTTATAAAATCTTCCGGAGGTTTTGATGCTTTCATTTTCTGAAAATTTACAAATGAATGTACAGTATATCCTTCGGCAATTATTTTTTCCGAAAGGAATACTTTGTAGTTTATCCTAAATCTGACTGTCGGAATGTTTTCAAGAAACGTATTAACCGTGATTATATCATCATACTTTGCGCCTGAATAAAATTTTGAGAATGCTTCGATGACAGGAAGACCGTAGTTTTTCTTTTCAAGCTCCGTGTAAGGATATCCGAGTTTTCTCAGAAAATCATTTCTGCCAGCTTCAAAATATTCGAAATACCGGACATTGTTTACGACGCCCATTTTATCCGTATGGGCATAAAGAATTCTTATTTCGGTAAATGTCTCTATCACAATCAATCCGTAAAAATTTTTCCAGGATTCATAATGTTATTCGGGTCAAACGTTTTCTTTATGCTCTTCATTAATGCAAGTTCTGTTTCGCTTAATGCTATCGGGAGATAATTTTTTTGAGAATAACCAATACCATGCTCTCCTGAAATGGTACCACCGAGAGAAACAGTCAATCTGAAGATTTCCTTAATTGCAGTTTCGAGATTGCTTTCCCATGTCTTTTCGTCAAGATTATCTTTCAGAATGTTAACATGGACATTGCCGTCGCCGGCATGACCATAACAAATTGTAGTGATTCCGTACTTGCCCGATATTTTTTTTACTCCATTTATTAATTCGGGAATTCTTGCTCTCGGTACAACCGTATCTTCTTCCTTATATTCAGAAATTGACTTTACAGCTTCACCTATGCATCTTCGCAATGACCACAGCTCGTTCATTTTATTGTTATCTTCAGCAAGTATGACATCATAGGCTCCGTTTTCGGTAACTATCTCCGCAATTTTTTCTATGTCTCTGTCAAGTGAATCCTCATAATTTCCGTCAACCTCAATTAATAATTGTGCTTCTGCATCTCCATTGGGAAATTTTTTCCCGAGTTGTCTTTCTGCTGCCTGCATCGCCGACTTCTCCATTAGCTCAAGCGCAGATGGAGTAATTCCGTTTTGAAAAATCTTTGCAACTGTTTTCGCACTTTCCTCTATACTGCCAAATGCCGCTAACATTACTTTCTTGTATTTTGGCAGAGGTATAAGTCTGAAAATTATTTTTGTAATTACTCCAAGCGTTCCCTCGCTTCCAATAATAAGCTGAGTCAGATTGTATCCTGACACATTCTTAAGTACTCTTGCTCCGGTATTGATTATATCGCCTTGCGGAGTTACAATTTCAAGACCTAATATGTAATCCTTTGTTACGCCGTATTTTACTGCGCGGGGTCCGCCAGAGCACTCTGCAAGATTGCCTCCAAGAAATGAACTTCCTCTCGATGCCGGATCCGGAGGATAATAAAGATTTAATCTTTCGCATTCTTCCTGAAAGACCTGAGTAATAACGCCGGGCTCCACAATTGCCTGAAAGTTTTCCGTATCAATTTCTATTATCTTGTTAAATTTTTCCATCGACATGCATATTCCGCCATACACAGGAAGCGCACCGCCTGATAAACCCGTTCCACCTCCTCGCGGTACAATGGGAATTTTATGCTTATTCGCAAACTTTATAATCGCGGATACTTCATTCGTGTTTGAAGGTTTTACTATTACTTCAGGAATAAAAGAAAGGTTTTCAGTGTAGTCTTTTGAAAATAATTTTAACGATTCAATATCTCTGATTACAGCTTCATTGGAGGATATTTCTTCAAGCTCTCCGATTAAATCTTCATTCATCTTGTTAAACATGGTCAAAAATACTCATATATGCTTGAAGTTTCAATTTCAGTTTAATTCCCATTAATTTAAATTTTCGATTGTCAATCTGCCGATATTTAGACAAAGCAATTCGTTTCAGTCCCGCAGTATTATATTTTAACGATTTAACATTTCACTACAATTAAAAAACTTGTTTTAATTTTGTTGTTAAATATACTCCACAGACATAAATAGTGAATAATTTTATGCTGATATATTTTTTAACCGGAGTAAGGAATTATCTCTACTGCAGAAGTTTTGGAATCAGTGAAATCAAGATAACTTGATTTATCGCTGATTTTTAAAAAGAATTATTCAATGAGAAACGATTTAAATACCGTTAATCCGGCTTGATAAAGAATATGGTCAGGATTTTTCCCGTTTATTTAACTTTATGAATGCTCCTTACTCAGTAAAAGTCAGGAAAAATGCGCTGATTTTTTTTTAGTTTCATTCGTTGAGTTTAAAAATTAATTTTCTTAAATTTGTAATAAATAAATTACTAAAAATTTAATTAACCCCATTTTTGAATTTCAACATAAAAAATATGTTCGGTAATAAATTAAAAGAGACATCATACGCTGAAGAGACAAAGCCTGTTGTAAAGACTGCTCCATCTGGAACAAGCGAAAGGATACTGACTTTAATTAGCGAAGGCTGCAAATTCGAAGGCAATTTATCATCTCCTTCTACAACCAAGATTGAAGGTCACATTGTCGGAAATCTGCGCGGAGAAAGCGGCATTATAATCGGTGAGAAAGGTGTAATTGAAGGGAATGTAAATGCGGTTGATGTCATCATTTACGGAACTGTCAAAGGAAACATAAAATCTCATAAACTGGAAATCAAAAAGACCGGTTCGCTTGAAGGTGACATTATTGTTGAAGAATTTATTACTGAATCAGGCGGAAGATTCAACGGAAACTGCAAAATGGGTGATGATAAATCCAAGAGCAATATCATCGATATGAAAGTTGACCTGAAAGATAATGACAGCGAAATTGAAATTCATTCCGAGACAAAACCAAAGGATAAACCTGTTTTAAGATTTAACTGATAAAATTTGATTTACAATAAAAAAACCCCGGCGGTAAGAACCTCCGGGGTTTTTATTTTTTAAAATCGGTTTTAACTGCCGGTCAGTTTCATTTCAATCTCTTTCTCGGAGCCGTCTCTCAGAATTTTTAAAACAAGATTGTCTCCTTTTCTAAGATCATTAATTACAAATATCAGATCCTGTTCGGATTTTATTTTCTCCCCGTTTGCAATTATAATTACATCTTCAGGTTTAAGTCCTGCCTTATCCGAAAGGCTTCCGCTCTGCACATCGGTTACCACTACACCCTGCGGTTTTTCGAGTTTCAGATACTTTGCAATCCTTTCATCGACAACCTGTATCCTGAATCCTACATTAAATGCTCTGTCGATTTTACCATTGGTTTTGATTTCTTCCATAATTTTTTTGACCCTGTTAATAGAAATTGCAAAACCCACTCCTATGCTTCCGGAGCTGTAATTACCTCCTGTAAAAATTATCGTATTCATTCCGATGACATTGCCGTCAGCGTTTAGCAGCGGTCCTCCGGAATTACCTGCATTGATCGATGCATCTGTCTGTATCATGTCTTTATAAACTCTGTTGCCGTCTGCATTTACCTTCATATTTGTTGCACTGACTACGCCAACAGTTACGGTAGGTTTGTCATTTATCTCAAATAAACCAAAAGGATTTCCAAGCGCTATTACCCATTCTCCTATTATGACTTCATCGGAATTGCCAAGAGTTGCAACGGGTAAATTGTCTTTTTCAATTTTAATCAAAGCTACATCGCTGTTTCTGTCAGAGCCTATTAGCTTTGCATCAATTGTTTCCCCGTTTGTCATCGTTACGGAAATCTTAGTAGCATTTCCCGCGACATGGTCATTTGTAAGTATATATCCGTCTGATGAAATTATGAATCCCGATCCGAGACCTTTAACTACCTGCTTCTGCGGCGGTCTGTTTCCAAAAAACTGTCTGAAAAAAGGATCGTTGTCAAACATGGAAAAAGGATCCTGCACTTCCCTGACTTCTTCCACATTAATTCCGACGATTGCCGGTGAGACTTTTTTTACGGCTTTTGTAATGGCATTTTCTCTTGTATCGGAAATGCTGTTGTTTAATTCCTGTGAAGTATTTTGAATTGGCGTCAGGTTTGAATTTTGATTTTCGTTGTTAGTATTTTTCTGAAAGAAAAATTTGCCTATTACAATTCCTGACACAA
The DNA here is from genome assembly GCA_019187405.1 of Ignavibacteria bacterium. Taxonomy (GTDB): domain Bacteria; phylum Bacteroidota; class Ignavibacteria; order Tepidaquicellales; family Tepidaquicellaceae; genus JABAQZ01. The sequence continues at coordinate 55,257 of JABAQZ010000025.1, read as the reverse complement.
GTATTAAAGCAAATAAAAAAAAGAATAAAAGCTTTTTATTCATGATTGATTTAGTATTTCCCCCTGCCGGATTAATTGAAATATTTACAGTATTCATTTTAATAAATTCATTTATGATTTCTCTACGTTTTATTTCTTAAGATGTTTCTTTACCTTTTTATAAATTGCCTCCCTGTCAATCTTGTATTTATTCATCAGCTCAGAAGCAATTATACCGCTTTCTCCGAATGTATCATCAATAGCTATATAATCCATCTTAGTCGGTCTGTGCATTACTATAACTTCAGCAACCGCTCCGAATAATCCGCAAGTCCACTGATGATCTTCGCAAGTGATTATCATTCCCGTTTCATCTGCACACTTTATAATTGTTTCTTTATCGATAGGTTTTATGGTGTGCATATTTACCACTCTTGCATTAATACCTTCCTTTTTCAATTTCTCTGATGCAACTATGGCTTCCCAAACAAGAAGTCCGCTTGCTATAAGAGTAATGTCATCGCCATCAATTATTGTATCGGCTTTTCCAAATTTAAATGGCGCATTAATGTCCGTAAAGTTAGGAGAATTTTCCCTGTAAAATCTGATATAAAAAGGACCGTGCGTATCTATAGCAAGCTTTACCGCTCTGTAAGTTTGATTGTAATCACACGGGGTAATAACATTCATGTTAGGCAGCACTCTCATCAATGCCACATCTTCAAAAGATTGATGCGTAGCTCCGTCGGGACCTACGGTTATACCACAGTGTGATGCGCAGATCTTTACGTTCATTTCACTGTAAGCTATCGACTGCCTTATCTGGTCAAATGGTCTGCCGGTTGCAAATTCGCCGTAAGCTGAAGCAACCGGAATTTTACCAGCAAGCGCTAGCCCGGCTGCAGTTCCCATCATATCCTGCTCTGCAATTCCTACGGATATAAATCTATCCGGATAAGCATCTCTAAACAGATTTGTTTTAACCGATCCTGAGACATCCGCTCCAAGTACAACTAAATCTTTATTGGTTTTTCCCGCATCAATTAAGGCATCGGCAAATCCCTGCCTTGTTTCTTTCATCTCGGGAGAGTCTAAATTGAATTTCATCAAGAAATTTTTAATTTTGCAAAATCTAAAATAATTTTATTAAACCTGCTTTTCAAATCATTTATAAATCCTATTGGTTTCCCAAAGTCAGCACATCAAAAATACCCTCATAACCCAACTCCAAAATCTATTTTTCCAGTCTCAGCTGACATTTTGACAGTTGACAAAAATTATTAAATATGCTCAACACAATTTAAGTAAAGTTTAAACTGTTAATCATTATCAATTCTAAAGATTCTTTTGTTTAGTGAATTTAACATTCAGCTTTGAATATCGATTCCTTTTTTACAAAATGTTTTTCATTTCGAACATGATTTTTGATTTTATATCTTCTTGATTGTTAATTGCATATAGCGAACAGTTATCACCACAATAACACCATTGTTATTAAAGTAAATTAATTTTTTTCAATCTTGATGGAATAAATGAACTGCCTCTGCTTCGTTTTAAATAGATGAAATCTTTGTATAACAAAAAATAAATTTTGTAACGGCTTAATTATTTATTTTCAAGGAATGGCCTTCATACTTTACTTTTGATAAAAATCTTTTGTATGAGTAAAGTAATCCATGTTGCGGCGACGAAGGGAAATGTAAATACTCCTCCGACTATGTCAAGTACATGATAGTCAATTAAGAAATTATTTATAGCAATCGTTATAATGCAGCCCAGCAGCACCCATAATCCGTCTGTTATCTTTTTCCCTGCAAAAGCTATCGCAGTAAGCACGGGATTAAATCCGAATAAGCCCATTTGAATTTGATCTATTGGTTGTGCATTCATTAATGAAAGGACTGCTCCCAATAGAGAAGCAGTTAATCCATATAACGCCGCAACCGGATTATTAATAAATACGGCAATAAAAAAAATTATCCCGGAAAGTTTTCCGCTTTGGAATATTACTTCACCATATCCATTGGTAATGGCAAAAAAATTATCATACTTCGCAGGCTCGACTTTTGTCAGAAATAATTCAGATGATGGAATGCCGGTGAATTGATGTAAAACAAATACCAATATCCATGCAACTACAATAAACGGGAAAGTATATGCAGGAATTTTCTTGACAATGAAAAAATGTTGGAGCATTGCAGCCAAGACTCCACCAATTATTACCAACGCCCAAATCAAAAGAGTATCATCAAACAAGAAAACTAATGCCACTCCAACTAAGGCAGGACTGAACCCATATAATCCGGCATCAATTTCTTCCTGATTATATTTTAAAATTTTAGCAATAATCACACCGCATGCTGCAGCTAATATTGCCGCAGCTCCGCATTGCCAACTGCCGAATAATAATCCAACAACAAAGAGCAAACCAGTCCATCTGTTTTCCTGAAGCATTATCTGGCTGATTCCTTTTAATACTTGATCCGCAAATGTAAACTTACTAAAAAATTTATTCATAAATACTCAGAAGAAAATATTAATTTATTTTAGACTCAAGCATTACCATATCCAAAATTATCAGATCAATTGAAATGGAAGTATCTTTTTTTGTAGAACTATTCTTACCTTTTTGTCAAATTTAATTTTTCGAATGCTGCATATCTGTCAACGACAAATGTAATCTGGTTTAAATGCGATTTACTATTTCCAAATTATAAAATGCACAGCAAAATTAATTATCAATGTTCGTATTTTCAATGTTGAGTCTGAAAATTATTTGAGAATATTTTAAATGATGCTTATTTGAAGTTTTGCATTTCATTAAAGTAAAACTGATTAAAATACTTCTTTTATAATTAAGCTGTCGGAAATTCCCAAAGCGGATAAATGTTTTTCAACTGCCTGCATCATTGGATCCGGTCCGCAGAGATAAAAGTATTTTGTATTATTGTCGATATGAGATTTAATCAAATGCGCAGTGATATAGCCGTGTTCATATCCTGTTTGTTCTTCTTCAGAAAGTATATTAATAAAATTTTCTCCCAGTAGATTCTTAAATTTATCTTCAAGAATAATATCAGCCTTGGTTTTATTTGCAAAGATCAATTTGTTATTACCGATTTGTTTGTTCTTTTCGAGTTGTTTTAAAATTGCAATAAAAGGCGTGACACCCGCGCCGCCTGCAATAAAAATCCCTTCACCTTTAAATTTTATTGCTCCAAAGACATCGTGAATAATTAATTCATCACCCTTAACAAGGGAATTTAATTGTTGTGTAACTCCAAAATGGTCAGGATATGTCTTTATGGTAAATTCTAAATGATTATCGTCCGGTAATGAAGTGAATGTAAATGATCTTAATTTCTGCTCCCAGTCTTTTTTATTGATTGAAATGTCAACTGCTTGTCCTGGGTCATAGATCAGCTTTTGAGGTTTTTCAGTCTCTATTCTTAAAACATCATGTGTTAGATGCTCGATTGTTATTATTTTAACGCTTTCCATTTGTAAATTATTTTATATTGTTGATTTGAAATAAAAATTCTTTTTTTACAATTTCATTCTCAAACTGTCCAGAAAAACAGCTCGTTATTGTTTTAGAGTTTGTGTCTTTGATTCCTCGCGAGGCAACGCATAAATGATCAGCTTCTATTACTACAGCCACATTATCATGCTGTAATATTTCTTTTAAAGCTTCAGCTATCTGAATAGTAAGACGTTCCTGCACCTGCGGTCGTTTGGCATAATACTGCACCAATCGGTTAATCTTTGATAATCCTAAAACCTGCTTCTCCGGAATATAAGCAACATGAACTTTACCAATAATGGGAACGAAATGATGTTCACAATTTGAATAAAGTGTGATATCTTTTTCAACAAGCATTTTTGTATAGCCGTATTTATTTTCGAACAAACTTATTTCAGGTTTATTGCTGGGATTTAAACCACAGAACATTTCATTTACAAACATTTTTGCAACTCGCTTCGGCGTTCCGCATAAGCTGTCGTCATAAAGATCTAATCCAAGCGCTCTCATTATTTGCGCAAAATGATATTCTATGATGTTTATCTTTTCATTGTCGCTTAACTCAGATGGGTTTTCGCAAGTTAAAGTATTTGACATGGTTTCATTCATATCAATTTCAATATTTTCACGGATATATAATTCAGAGTTCATTTATTTCCCTCATTACGTTTTCTACTATTGCATTGCAATAGATTAAATTAAATTCAAATAATTCGCACGCAGAATATGTTTTTTCTAATTTGCTGCGTAACATTTTTTTTGCCCTGCTTAGTCGTACTTTCACATTTGCCTCGCTTATATCAAGCACAGTTGCGGTTTCAGATATACTCAGACTATTTATTTCTCTCAATGAAAATACAAGTCTGTATTCTTCCGGAAGTTCTGATAATGAACGCTCTATGACATATCCTAATTCACGGCTGTGAATTTGTCTTTCAGCATCATTGTTTGCATTATTAAACATTGGAATTAAGTTTTCATTTATATTTTCCTGCAAATTTTCATTTTTAAAACTGGCTTTTTGCTTTTTCCGGTAACAGTTATTCAGCATGATTCGAATTATCCAGGTTTTAAAATTGGCTCGCTGCTCAAACTGTGATAAGTTTTTAAATGCGTCAACATAAGTATCTTGCATCAAATCCTGCGTATCTTCGTGATTGTAATTGTATGACCTTCCTATTTTGTAAAGAAACGGATTAAATCTTCTTACAATAAGTTCATACAGCTGAATTTCGCCTTTTAAAATCCTGCCTATAATTTCAACTTCCGTCAGTTGATCAAATTGTTTCATCTTAGCTGATGTAATTTTTGATAAAATTGATAATAGAAAAATTACAATTACAAAATATATTTATTAAATTGCACATCAATAATCTTAATAACAATTATTAACTCAAATGGAATTCATCTATTCTACAGCTTTACTATTTTTTAATTATTCCGTCGTAACTGAAATGATTTATCCGTCATTGTAAAAATTATACTCATTTATAACTTTTCGTTCTTAATTTGCTTACAATATATTAGAGTATGTGAATCATAAAAAGGTTACAATGAATATTTATATCATTAATTATTACAAGTTCATTCCCATATTTAAAGAATTTAAAGACAACTTTTATTTTGAAGAAAATAGTATTTCCTTTTTATTTAAATGTATTCTTCCGGAAATAAAAGAGTTTCTGCTCTTTTAAATTCATTTTATTAATTGACAAACAATTCATTTGGTTTATCATAAATATCTCATTGACAGCCATTTTGAATTTCAAAATTATTCCTGTGAAGTTTTATGACTTATATAAATTGAATTTTGATTAAAGAGTATCGCTGATGGCTGTTAACGATTCGGCGTTTGAAGTAAGTGTTCATTTCATCATAATCCACAGACATAAATACTTAAATCAATTTTTCCAGAATAATTACAGCAAGACATTTTCATTCGAGAATATAATTACTGCGGCATATCAGTTTTTATTTCCCGGCAAATGCAATGACGTGTCCGTCTATGTCGGCAAAATAACAGACTTTATCTCCCCAATCTCTATCTTCGATTGGACTGATGAGCAATGCACCGCATTTCATTGCGTTATCAAATTCAATATCCACATCTTCAACGCTAAAATAAATCTCGCATCTCGGAATTCCGCTGCCTTGATCGGGATGTGGTGTTTTGTCCGCAAGTATTTTAGCAATACCTTTATTAGGCATTAAGCCCAAAGTAAAATTTTCTGCAAGTTTAAATTCTGTCATACCGGGAACATTCAAACTTGGATTTTGTCTGAGCAGTTTTACATAAAAGTCAGTACTTGTTTGCTGATCCTTAACATAAAGTATTGTCTCTATGTGTTTAAATTTTTTCATTTCGCTTCAAGTATAAATATTTGAGATTTCGATATTAATTATTATAAATGATTACTGCCAAAAACAGAGAATGTAAAAATTCCTCCATACTATTTTTCCATTGTTTGAACGCTGTATTATCATTTGCATTATGTTTGCATTATATGCACAAATAGTTTTCCGGTTCGACGAATTCTGATTACTATAAAAGCCATCAATTTATTTTTACAATAAATTCTTAGTATCAGAACAATGAAGTTTGATTTTCAGTCACAAAAGAACAAAATCGCGAAAAGATAATTTGCATTATTAGAATCCATAATTAATGTACTTTTTTAAATGTTTATTAAAAGATTAAAATTGACTTCACTTTGAATAACCCTTCAAAATCTTTCTTAGCGCCAAATGAACTCTATGCTTTAACAAATTTACGGGAATAAAAAATCTTTAAGCGAGGACTTAGAAAATAAATTATTCACTATCTCCGCTCTTTGCAAGCTTTAAAAAAATCTGTGTGCAGAATAATTACATGTTATAAACTGTGAATCTCAATTTTTGCGACCGCTGCATTTTCTTATGGAATGGCATATATACGGCAATAGAAAAAGAGCAGCAAGAAAAACCAGCCAGAGATGACCCGCAAAAATATTGTAGTCTTGAAGTAAGTATTCCCAAGTTTTGTTTGTTAAAAAACCTAATGAAAATTCAAACACAACCGTTAATAACATCCAAACAAAACCAATTTGAAAAGCTTCTTTAGTATTTTGTATGTCAAGAGCCTTGTACACAAACCACACATATATTGAACAAAGAATTATCAGGGTGACATTTGACAACTGTTTTGCTCGAAATTCACTGAATAGTTTTATGAATACTAATTCTCTAAGTGTGGCATTACCAAAAGCAATGGCAATCATCGGGAACCAAAGTAAAATGTGTCTAATGCGCATAATTTAGAATTTTCTTGATTTTAAAAAAATGATTAGAGTTACAAATATTGCAGTCTTTCTCATTCAAGAAACATTTTCAAAATTGCTGACAGCACAGTAATCCAAATCAAAATAATGATACCGTAATGCCAACGCTCGAGTCATGTGACATTTTTCTGCAGAAATGAAAAGCAGAAATACTGACAATATATAGGTGAATTGTTTATTCAATAACGACACAGTTTAACTTATATTCTTTTTAAACATTAATGCAAGCATAAGCATTGCAAGAGGAGCTGTTATTGCCCATGGGAACCCTAACAAGAGTAATTTTTCTGAGAAGATAGGATAGAAGTAAACAATGGTTATAAAAGGAGTAACAAGAGCGTTTGCTAAAAAAGATATTCTTACCCATTTCTGAAATCCATTTTTATCAAAAGCAGGTAAAGCAATAAACATAGCTAAACCCATGAAAATATATCCCAATGCATCGAAGTCCCAAAACATCGAATGCGGCGTCTGCTCAAGAATACGGATTTCTTCAACAGCGCCTTTTAGCTTCATCGGAATTACAGTTGCCAGCTGCACAACATAATTTGCTAAAACAAACACTGAATAAATGATAGAGAAATTAAGAGCAGCATGACTCCATATTTTTTTTTCTTCTGGTGTCACATAATGAAGGGCAAGCATAGCAAGAAGAAAAGGAATAACGATGCAAAACGAAGTGCCGTAAATCAAAATTTCGTCAAGCGGGAAAGGAAGAATACGCAAAAGCTGAAGCAATTGTACTGCTACATAAGCTGTTGCCGAAACAAAAGAAATAAGTCCCGATAAAAATCCTACTTTGTTGATTGTATTATTTACCATTGCTGATTTTATAAAATTACAAATTATTAATTTTAACATTGTCTAAAAATATCTGACAACTCTTTATTAATTGAATTTGCGGACAATAGAGTAATTTAATTTGGATAGCGTCAGTATGTCAAGATAGAAAGCATACAACGACTGTTGGCTATATGTGATAGAAATAGTAATTCTCATTCTTCTGATAAGTTACTCAAGCTTTTAAGACATAACCATTTCCGCAAATCCTTTTATCTAAATTAAAAATTTCTTCTCCCGTTTATTGCAACTTTACATTTACCTTATCGATAGCACTTTATGCAGATTTTGAATCCTCATCCCGTCTGACAATAATTCATCATATCTTTGGTTCGGATATTATTTTCTTTTTATGTAAAGCGGGTCGTTTGAAGAACAGATATATCTGATTTGATCGTTTGTCAATAAGTCTATTTGCATTAAGACAGGTACATTTTTATCAAAGTTTCTAATTTCTTCCTGATGTTGATTCATCCAATCATAAATATTTTTTCGAAAAATTAAGTTTGCCGCGCCGTGAAAGGTTGTTGTATCGAGATTTCCTCCCAATATGCTTCCAGTCAAAGCTAATTTCGGATTAGTGGAAAAATAAACTTCCGAATACTTTGCTCTTAATTCTCTTTCTACATTTGATATGCTGTCAAATTCGGATTTGAAAAAAAATTGATCAATTGCATGTCTGCCTTCATGTCCAAATACGGCAGATTCTATATTTAATCTAATACACTCAGATATAAATGCAAGACTTAATTCAGTTTTCGATTTATATTTTTCTTTTAGTGAAGCATAAATCTCTTGCGACGCATTATAACTTAATTGCAATGATATAAATGAAGGTTCGGCATAAGGATCGCTTTTACATTTTTCAAAGTCAATCGTCTTTAATGAGTTAATTCTTTCCGTAATTTTTTCTTTTTCGGTTGAATCCGTTACCCACAAAAGACGATTAAATGGAGCCGAAAGGTAAGCTCCTCTAATTTGTATCATTGATGAATCAGTGCCCCATCCGCCGACATTTGTTGCTCCATACCACGTCGTAAAATCCTGCGATATCAATCTGTCAAGTATTATGCTGCTGAATGATGCCTTATAACCATATTGCTCGATGCTTTTGATATCATTTTCAATAATTAATCCTAATAGCAAACTGTAATAGCCAACTGTAGTTCCAATATAGCCCTCCGCTCCAAATCTATTTTTTATTGCCTCAAGGAATGTATCGATATTAAAACTTTTGGAATTTTTTCCGGGATTCAAATAAAGCCATAGTTTTTTACAAACCTTAGCGATAGCAGTATCATAGTTATTCTCATAGTCTGTTAGCCCTGTAGCTATTTTAGGATAAAACAGTTTGTTTACTTTATCAATGTCTTCAATAAAATTATTAAAATGGATGATGTCCTGAATCTCTTTGTTATTTTTAAATTTATTTTTATAATCCCGCATTAAGAATTCTACAACAAAATTTGCATAGTTGTAAAATTTTGAAATAGCTAATGCTTTGCTTAAGGATTCAAGTTGGCTGAAATTTAATTTGTTGTTATTCCAGATTTGCCCAAGCAGAAAAAAAGTTTTAAATGCAGGACTTAATACGGAATTAATTTTAGTCTCGTCGGTAATAAAATAATATGACTTCCATGCATAAAATAAATTTTTCCCGTCAGCATTTAAAATGGAAATACCTATTAGTAAATCAGAAGCTTCTTGATTGCCCGGCTGTAGTGTTAATATATCTTTCAAATAATCTGAAGCTATGCCAATTGCATATTTATCAACCTTGTATTTTTCAGCATATTGTTTTATGCCTTCGGTGTAAACAATTCTTGCAAATAACAATTTGCTGTTGAAGTTTTCAAGATTCGATTTGGCATATTGCATTGATTTTTCCTGCGCTAATTTTGCATTGCGGAAATTTCCTTTGTCTAACTCTATTTCTCCCAATAACAGAAAAGTTCTGTGAAGTTCAGAATTTAATTTTATGGCAATATTTATTTTTTTCTTAGCTTCTTTAAAATTTTTATATAACCGCCAATCTTGTTCAGCCAAAGTCTGAAGTGCGATAGCTTTATCAGACGAAGGATGTTCATTTCCTGAAACAATTTGTTGAAGCAAAAACCTGCAATTCTCGAGTTGAAACTGGTTATAATACACCCTTGCATTTTCAATGCTGTTAGTTTGCGAAATACAAATATTTTGTTTTGATATAATAAGCATAAGAATAACGCTTTGAATCAACCAGCTATAGTTTTTATACATCATATATATCTATTAATCATATTTTTCATCTGCTTATTTATTCATAAACTCACTGTTTTGTTTCAGCCGATATTAAATTAGTTCGCAAGAATTTTTCTGACAACCTAAAAAATCAAACCTAATTCTGATACTGAAATGTGTTTGTCGCTTGTCAAGAGATTGAGTTACACTATTTATTTACTTCGCTGTAGTTCTGTTCTTATACATGATTTAACCATATTACATCTCCTTACCATTGTTATTTCAATTGCGTTGCTCTTGAATTGGACTTTGTTATTGTGCAATGTCAATGTAAAACATCTTTGATATTTATCAATTCAATTCTGATCTATGCATTTTCTAAATAGACAAAACAAAAAATTCTGTGTTGCTTTTGATGGTGTGCAATGGTCGCATGTGAAACATTTTATTTTTTCAAATCCTTGAAAAAGATTTGTCATCGATGCTTCGGAGTATTGTTTGACAGGCAGACCGCTGCATTTATCTGGTCCCTGCTCGGAGAATGTCGCAATGATAAGGTATCCGCCTGGCTTAATGCACTTTGAAATTGTTTTTATATAATTCTTTATTTCTTTATCCTCCGTTAGAAAATGAAATGCTGCGCGATCATGCCATACATCATATTGTTCTTCGGGATGATAATACACGTCATCGTCAACAACCCAGTTCACTTTCTCACTGTCTTTTCCCAATCTCTTCCGTACTTTTTCCAAAGCAGCCGTAGAAATGTCAAGCACAGTGATGTTATTGAAACCTAGTTTTAATAAATTATCAACCAGAAAACTGTCGCCTCCCCCGTTGTCAATAATTCTTGCCGATGAATGAAGATTCAATTCTTTGATTAGTTCGAGTGAAATTGAAGGAACTTCCTCATACCAGCTGACTTCAGTTTGTTGTTTAGTGGAATATATTTTTTCCCAAAAAAATTTGCGTTCCTCTGTTTGCATATACTTATTTCTCAATTTAATTAATCTTCAGTTGACTTCCATTTTAAGCTAATCTAAAATCTTTCAAATCGAATCAAATGTTTCTCCACTCCCTCTGTTCACCGGATGCTCATCGCGTCCTTTGACAAATGAAAATTATTAGATTTCAACAACTGCTCAAATTCTAAGATGTTCAGGCAAGAGTCGCATTCGGAAAAATGTCTGATTAATTCGCAGCGATACATCACTTTCAGATGGTTGTACATAAAATCATTAAACCGCGTAACGGTTTCTTCTCATTTTGAGAACTTTAGCTGTTTCCTTTTTATGATTCATTTTATTCGATAATTACTTTTGAAAAATTTGTTTCTTCTTCACCGTAAGCGCTGATGTACTTTTATTATTGTTCCCGAAACCCATCGCACTTCAGATCCCAGGTTACTTTATCGCCTATTTTTAATTTATTGCACAAATTTTTTATTTATGAATATTTAAACCTTAATCCTTATAATGCACTTGATCGCCTGTCACTACAGCAGGTGATGTGTAAGTATGCTCACCGGCTTTGTTTGCTCCCGTTATATGCATTACTGTCCATCCTTTTGCTTTCAGGTAATCGGAGACCATCGAGCGATGACAGCGCCACCAAACAGCTTCAGCACACATATATGCAGCAGTGGTTTGTGATGCTATCGCTTCCAATTCCTCTATACCCTTTCTAAATCCTTCGGTTTCCATATAATCAGCATATCCTTGAAATGATGCACTGCGCCAGCGTGTATTCTTGGAATCCTTCTGCACTTTTCTTCTGCCTCCCAATTCTTGGATGTGAATATAGTCTATATCTTTTTCATGAAGTGATTTTTTTAGATTTTCTTTATTAAACTGCGGATATTTTCTTGAACCGGGAAGTCCTCTTATGTCAATCAGAATTTTTATTTTAAAAGATTGAAGCATTTTAATAAAATCTTCAATGCTATGCGTTGAATGTCCTATTGTATAAATTATATGATTGTGAAGCGTATTCATTTTACTATTTCTATATCAGTTTAATTATTTCACTGAATCATTTAAAGCCAGAATATATTTGTCAATATACAACTTTTTTTCTTTTAATTTATATTGCTGAATATATCGCGGGTGTTCCAATACTACAGCCTTGTCAAAAAGTTTAGCTTCCTTATTAAGTCTTTGAATAAAAACTGAATTTTTCTTGCCAAGAATATATACTTCTTTAGTGTTTAATCCCAGCTGTAAATGCTTCTTCATCGATTCTATCATAAATGGTTTTACAGCTTCAAACAATTTTGAATCATCGTAATAATTGGCATTCAGCCATTCACCTTTTTTAGTTTGGCGGACAATAGCAAGCGGAAAAGGAGAGTTGATATAAAAATCTTTGAAAAACAAATCAACTCCTCCAAGTGCGTCAATCATGTCGTACATAAAAACCGAAGAAATTTCGTGCGTATGTACCGATTTCATTTCAATGCCGCATACAGATTTTAATCGCTTCGTATCCGTAAAAGGTACACCCGTCACTCCTGCTCCGTGCCGGCTTGGATTGATACCAATAATAAATTTTCGTGAATTGTTATCATTGTAATACTTATAGTAAAATGCTTCTGACGCTTCGACGGTTTCGGGATTGTCTATGTACGGATTCATGACCATAAAACCTTTGGGCAGATTCCCGGTGAAACTAAGATTACGATTGTAATGAATAATTTTATCTGCAATAGTTTTAAGCATCATTGATATTATGTTTTGTTTGTTAATCCGTTATTTTTTTAGCCAGAAAATTTTTAGGTTTTTTGAAAAGCAAAACTCATTTTTAAAATTACAATGAAATCACATCTTTACAAATAAATTAAGCATAGCTCGCTGAATTCCACCAGTAAATATTTTTAATGTGAATTACAAACTTTCCAATACTGATTTTAATACCACAGCTTGATTATGCACTTTATCCTTAGCACTGTATAATAGACAGATTTGCTGCTTGGCTGCTTTTTTTTTAATACGCTGCAAAGTTTCATGCTGCAACTTCAATTCTTCTCTATACTTTTGGACAAATTCAGTAAACAGCTCTGCCTTGTGATTAAACCATTTGCGCAGCTCCGTTGAAGGGGCAAGTTCTTTTGCCCACTCGTCCAATCTTGCTTTATCCTTACTAATACCTCGTGGCCATAATCTGTCCACCAATAGTCTGTAACCATCTTCTTGAGAGGGAGCTTCATAAATTCTTTTTAAAATTATACTTTTCATTTTATATAAATTTATATTGTACTTTTTTAAATGATTTGAGTTAGAAAGAGTTTTCTAATATTGACAGCAAAAGTATTTGGAGCATTGTTCTGTCGGACATTTAAAACTATTATTATTTTATCAAGCAAGATGTAAAATAAAGGCACACTTATTTAATTTCTGCAAACAGAAAATGTGTCTAAACCTTACAGACATACTTTTTAAGCACAGTAAAATTCAATGCGAAATAAAAAAATAACAAATACTTCACTTGCAGTTTTATAAAATTGTTCGACATTTGTTTTTGATGTCTCTCTTTACAAATTCAATTTACAATTCTACTTTATGAAATCCTATTTGCCGCATTAACCGATTTACTACAATCGGAATATAAAACTCTAAAATATTTTTCAAGTTCAAATTTATATTAACAACGCCAATCCGGTTTTTCTAATTCAAATATTTTAAAGCAGAAAATGCTTATTCATTTTTTAATTGTTCAAGCACAATTCTTAAACAACATTTAATCATTTCTATTGCTTCATCAATTGTTTCTTTTTTAGTACGAAATGCTAATATGGCAATTCTGATTACAAATTGCTTATCGATAATGGAAGAGCTTAAAAAGACCGAACCGTTTTTATGTATTTCGTGCATCAGTCGCCTGTTATATTCATCAGTATTTGTTTCAAACGGATACCAAAAATAACTGATTGACAAATCCGGATCTGGGCCTAAACAAAAACCAAGCTCGGCAAGCTTTTTTCTAAAGTAAGTTACGAGTAATAATTTTTCTTCAAGACATGAAATAAACGGCTCTATTCCGTGAATTTGCAAGGGCAGCCAAACACGCAAACCTCTGAAATGTTTTGTGAGTTCAGGCGACAAATTCGTCGGACTACTCAACAACTCTTCGTTATATCCATCCTGCATATAATTAGCCGTATAATAATTAGAATGAAGAATGGCTTCGGCATCTTTTACCAATACAGCACCTACACCATAAGGCAGAAACAAACCTTTGTGCGGATCAATAGTTAGAGAATCAGCTTTTTCTATTCCATTAAGTAAATTCTTTTTTGAAGTTAATATAAAAAATCCGCCGTAAGCAGCATCTATATGAAACCATAACTTGTACCGCGCAGCTATGTCGGCAATTTTATTTATCGGATCAATTGAACCGGTATCTGTAGTTCCGGCTGTGGCAACAACCAAAAATGGATTCAAATCTTTGGCTTTATCTTTTTCAATAAGTTCAATTAAAGCATTGGTTATAATTCTATGATTGTTATCGATAGGAATATATCTAAGAATCACATCTTCAAGCCCTATAATGCGTAATGCTTTTTGTGTAGAATGATGCACTTGTTCACTTAGATAAACTACGCTTTTTTTTATTTTTTCATTTTTAATTTTATATTTATCTCTTGCAGCAGTAAAAGCAATTAAAGTCGATATTGAACCGCCTGAAGATAAACATCCAGCTGAATTTTCGGGAAATGAAAAAATTGATTTCAACCAATTTACAACTTCATTTTCAATTGTGGCTGCACCCGGCGAAGCATAATATACACTTGCAAACGGATTTGTTACTGCCGCTATAAAATCGGCAAGCGCAGCAGTAAAAATACCTCCGCCCGGAATATAACCTAAATGCTTTGGTGAGGCTGCATTAATTCCTGATTCGGCAACTTCCTTCTGGTACAAATTTAAAATTTCATTTAGAGCAGATTTTTTATTTTGGATTGTCAGAGTTCCGATTTCCTTATCGCTGAACCCTTTTAATTTGTTCAATCCATTTATAAATGTATTTGCATAATCAGCCGCCTGATTTACCATCTCCAATCTTTTGGCTTCGGGAATATCAAGTTCGCTGCTTGAAATATTGAGATGTTCAAGTTTTTTAATTATTTCGTCCAAATTCATCAGTTCTCAATTTAATATATTTAATGTAAATACTTTCATTCTACCGGTGTCTGCAAGGTTATTGAAATTCTGTTCCATCCGTTAATTACAACAATTGCCATTATAACAGCAGCAAATTCTTTGTCGGTTAGATGTTCTTTGGCTGCATTATAAATTTCATCCGGAATTGATCTGTTGGCAATTAAAGTCATAGCTTCTGTTAGCGCTAAAACAGACTTTTCTTTATCCGTAAAAAGTTTGGTTTCTCTCCAAGCATCCAATAAAAAAAGCCGTTGCGCAGTTTCTCCGATTTTCATAGCATCACGTGTATGCATATTGATACAATATGCACAGCCATTTATCTGAGATGCCCGTGTTTTGATAAGTTCATACAGTTTTTTATCTAATCCGCTTTCGGCAAGATATTTTTCTATCCCCAGCATAGCTTCGAATGCCTTTGGATCAGCTTTTGATAAATTTAATCTTTCCATCTTTTTTTAATATTATTAATTTGTAAAATAAGATTTCCACAGGAATTATTTCATCTGATATTTCTTATTGAAATCAAGTTTGTTATCTATATAAAGTTCATGCATGATTTCTTTTTATATTTTCGTGTCTTGCTTTTCCGAGTGCAAATGATTCATCACTTAACAAGCTGACAATTACTGAAGCAACTTTCCATTTTATTTTTAAAGTTAAACAGAAGATTAAAACTCCGGGTTTGTTCATCCTTGATTAAATTGTCATTACATCAATCCGTGCGATACAAAACCCGTAACAACGGCAATTATTTTTTATCTTTCCAATTCCACCATTTTAGTTTTTCGCTGTCTTGCTTGTCTTTTGGTGTTTCTGCGAAATAAACTGCACACCTGAAAACATATAGCAAACACCTGTCCTGAACGCAGCCTGCGAAATTGTTTGAACTCTCATAAAGAACTTCCGGGTCTTTACCTTTTAAATCATTAATTTGTCTAATGCCGATGTTGTATAAATCTGTCGCAATAGAATTTCCAACTCCCGGAATAACGGTGAGCGATTTTATCGTCTGCTTTGCTGTCATCATAGCTTTATGTATAATTTCCGTCAAGTTTATAAAACGAATTGTTATCAACTTCAAAAATCAATCCGTCTATAACTTTGAATTAACCCTTATTACTGCACCGATAAACTTTCTTTACCGGTTTTAATATTTTAGCTGCAAGGTTCGCAGTTTAATTTAGAAAAATGTTAAACAAAATATTTTCCGCGTAATTGCATTCTTAATTTTCCGGCGTTTTTAAAGTGTGTATCAAGATAAACCAAATAGTAAGTTGTTGCAGTTTCAGGCAAATGTATATATTCGGTAAAAAATAATTTCTGTTTTAGCATAAATTAAACCAGATACTGTTAAAATATCAGCACACATTGATTGCGGATTTCTTCAATACCAACTTATAAAAAATTAGAGCTTTGTTTAAAGTTGAGTTGAAAGCTGCGACGAACTGCTGCTTTTACACACAATGCTATCAAGGACAAAAGATGTTCAGGTTTTCTTCTATCCTTAAACTTTTTTTAAATGTTTTCTGCCTGCATTTGATTTTTCTTCATTCTCAGAATATGAAGTTTGAGAATCTTTGAAGGATAATTTGTGAAATTTAAAATGCTTCGGAATTAATTAAGCAATGTTAATTTTCAAAAATACCTTTTTGCAGGAAAATGAACGATTTAAATCCTTCGTTTATTTTCTTTATCAAATTATAGTTTGCTTTTTTTGCAGCTCCGCCAATTCATTCACAATTAATATTCAAATGATATGAATCTGTCGTTTTTCGGATTGGGTATAATTCTAAATCTTTCTTAACCTCTAAATTCGGGGAATGTCAAATTATTACTTTCTTGAATTACTGCCAAAGAAAGTTATTAATATTAAAGATAATTTTCAATTTAAGTTTTGCTCTAAATGAATTTTTGTAATGCTGCTCCTGTCGTTTCGGTAATGCTCAATGACTTTATCATTGGCTGTAACAGTAACGCACTTGATAAAAATTATTGGAACAAAGATTCCGCCAATGATGCAAGTTTAAATGATTATGTAGAATTATTTACTAAAACTTTTATATTAATTTAAACTTTTTTTATAAAAGTTTACAAGTTTTTAATTTTGTCTATAATTACTTAATAATAACAATCTTCTTTATCTCTAATCGCAGAATCCTGAGACAATTTTTTTTCATCTTTTACATTTGATTGGATTATCATTTTACTCTTGACATATATTTTATGATGTTGAAAGATATACATAGATTCGGCGAAGAGAAAGAAGGATTGTTTGTTCATTATATGTTATCATAGAGAATCATTTTCATCTGATTACAACACAAAGAATTAATTAACAAACCAATGAATAAGATTTGTCTTAAAACGAAAGTCAAGTTGAATATTGAATGTATAAGCAGACAACATTTCAAATCGGCGATTGAGAATGAGAGGCAATTTTAATAAGTTTTAATTTTAGATTTTAATAGAGTTTTCGTCATTTATCAATAAACCGGGTTATCGGAATTTAATTTTTAAGCAATTCGCTGATACCTTGCAAAAATTTAATTCCTTGATAAAATTTAATAATAATGGTATTTTCATGCCACTTTAAACTATATTGGTGTATTATATTTAACAAATGCTTGAAGATTTAACCGGAAAACTCGAAACTGTCTTAAAAAAGATTCGCGGACAGGGAAAAATCACTGAAAACAACATTGATGAATCCCTCCGTGAAATAAGGAGAGTTTTGTTTGATGCTGACGTAAATTATAAAGTCGTCTCAAAATTCATTTCTGATGTAAAAGAAAGATCACTTGGGCAGAATGTATTAAACAGCATTACTCCGGGGCAGCTGATAGTTAAAATAATCAACGATGAGTTGATAAAGCTGATGGGTTCGGAAAAATCCGAAATAAAGTTTTCAGACAGAATACCTTCAGTGATCATGCTTGTCGGTTTACAGGGTTCAGGTAAAACTACATTTTCAGCAAAGCTCGCAAAATATCTTAAATCAAAAGGCAAGAATCCCCTGCTTGCTGCGTGCGATATATACAGGCCTGCAGCTATTGAGCAGCTGAAGATTCTCGGAAAGCAGATCAGCATTCCGGTTTATGCAAATGAAAAAGAAAAAAATGCTTTGAAGATTTCCGAAGAGGCGGTTCAATTTGCAAAGCAAAATGCGAGAGATACGCTTATTATAGATACTGCCGGAAGACTTGCCATTGATGAAGAAATGATGAACGAGGTTTCCGCATTAAAGAAAGCTCTTAAACCAGAAGAGATTTTGTTTGTGGTAGATTCAATGACAGGACAGGATGCGGTCAATACAGCACAAGCATTTCATGACAGGCTTGACTTCGACGGAATTGTACTTACAAAGCTCGACGGCGATACAAGAGGCGGTGCAGCGCTATCCATCAAAGCTGTCGTGAATGTACCGATTAAATTTTCCGGTATTGGAGAAAAGCTCGATGCGATCGAGCAGTTTCATCCCGACAGAATGGCTTCGAGAATTCTCGGCATGGGTGACATTGTATCGTTTGTGGAAAAAGCGCAAAGTGAATTTGATCTTTCCCAGAGCAGCAAGCTTGAAGAAAAGCTTAGAAGAAATAAGTTTGATTACAATGATTTTCTTTCTTACTTAAATCAGATAAAGAAAATGGGTTCGCTTTCAGGATTGATCTCAATGATACCCGGAGCCGGCAAGATTCTCAAAAATCAGGAGATAGACGATAAAGTACTTGTGAAGATTGAATCGGTAATTCAGTCAATGACAAAGAAAGAAAGGGAAAACCCTCACATCATTAACGGCATGAGAAGAAGAAGAATTGCCGACGGAAGCGGAAATACAATTCAGCATGTAAACAGAGTAATAAAACAGTTTGAAGACATGCAGAAAATGATAAGACAATTCAGCAGAGATCAGGGAAGAGGTCTGATGAAGAAGATGAAAATCCCTGCAGGAATGATGAAAGATTTTAAAATTTAAATAATTAATAAAATAAAGATAAAGAAATAAAAATTGGTAAAACTAAGACTGAAAAGAATCGGAAAGAAACATTTCCCGATTTATAAGATAGTGGCAGCTGATTCAAGATCGCCCAGAGACGGGAGATTTATTGAAGCAATCGGAACTTATAATCCTAACATGGATCCGCTTGAGATAACAATAAAAGAGCCAAGAGTTATGTACTGGCTTAAAGTTGGAGCAAAACCCACGGATACTGTAAGAAATATTCTCAAGTACGAAGGTCTGATGCTGAAATATACTCTCTTGAAAAAAGGTACAGATGCAGATAAGATCGAAGCAGAATTGCAAAAATTCTTAACTGAAAGAGAATCAAAGCTGACCAGAGCCAGAGAAAGAAAATTAAGGAGAAGAGCTGCAAAAAAGCTTAAGAAGAGTGAATCTGCAGAAAAGTCCGGAACAGAGGCGAAAACAGAATCTCAGGCAGAGGAATCAAAAGCCGAAGGATAAACTTTTGGCAGAAGATTCCTCAGACTTTAACACCGGAAAAGTTTTTTAACAAATATTCAAAATTCTTAATTAAAACAGGAGCCCCCAAATGAAAGAATTTATTGAATTCATTGCAAAAAATCTTGTTGACAAACCGGAAGCTGTAAATGTCGATGAAATAAAAGAAGCCGACAACAAGATTAAATTCATTTTGCAAGTGGATGATGCAGAAACCGGAAAAGTAATCGGAAAGCAGGGACGGACTGCAAAAGCAATTAGAACGCTGCTTTCAGCTGTTGCATCAAAAAAAGGAATGAGGGTAACAATGGAAATTCCCGATAAAATCAAAAAGGAAACCTGAACCCGGAATCAATCTTGCCTGAAAAAGAAAGTTATATCTGTATAGGAAAGATTGTAAAATCAGTCGGTTTAAAAGGCGGACTCAAAGTAAACTTGTTGACGGATTTTCCCGAAAGATTTTTGGAATTAAAACAGGTTTTTCTCTTTGACGAAACTTCGGATTTGTTTTATCGGAATCGGGAAGCGTTAAGAATTATAAACTGCAATCTCAATAAGAGTTTTGCAGTAATTATGATTGAAGGAATTGTCAACAGAGATCAGGCAGATAATCTCAGAAATTATCTCGTCATGATTCCCGAACATTCACGGATTAAATTACCGGAAGATAAATTTTATTATTATGAAGTGATTGGTTGTGATGTATATAACAGAGGAGAATTAATCGGAAAAGTTGACAATATCGTTAACTATGGTAGCGGTGATTTACTCAGCATTAAAAGTAGTAAAGGAGAAATTCTGATTCCGATCAGAGACGAATTTATTGTTAATATTGATACAGCCGGGAGGAGAATTGATGCGGATTTAATTGAAGGATTTTGTTAATTACAGTGCATTAAGAAAATGAGAATAGACATTGTAAGCGCTAATCCGAAGATACTGGAATGTTCTTTGAAAAACGGATTGACATCAAGAGTAGTTAAAAAGAAATTGATAAATGTTGTTATTCATAACCTGAGAGATTATGCAGAAGGAAAGTATAAACAGATAGACGATCTGCCTTATGGAGGCGGAAGCGGGATGATACTTAAACCTGAACCTGTCTTTCGATGTGTTGAAAAACTGATGAAGGAAAGAGATTATGAAGATGTCATTTATTTTTCGCCTCAGGGAAAAAAGTTTGATCAGAAAACTGCTAACGATTTTTCTCTTAAGGAAAATGTATTGATCATTTGCGGACATTACAAGGGAATTGACGAAAGAGTCATTAAAAAGCTGGCGACAAAGGAGATTTCAATCGGAGATTATGTGCTTTCTTGCGGAGACATTGCAGCTTATGTGTTCATAGACGCAGTTGCAAGATTGATACCGGGTGCATTGGGAGACGGTGAATCTGCAATTACAGATTCATTTCAGGTGGAAACCGGATTTGATTATCCGCAGTATACACGACCTGAAATTTTTAAAAGAATGAAAGTCCCGAAAGTATTAATGTCAGGCAATCACAAGGAAATTAAAAAGTGGAGAGAGTCAAAAGCTAAATCCAAATACAAAAAAGTTTTTAAATCAAATAAGAATTAATTTTTTACAATAAGGAGTAAATATCATGGATAAAAAGATAAATTTAGTTACAGCATCACAGATAAGGAATGACATACCGGACTTTCATATCGGAGATACGGTAGCTGTTTCAGTAAACGTAATTGAAGGTGATAAGGAAAGAATTCAGATTTTCAAAGGAATCGTGATGGGCATTAAAGGCGGCGGCATCAGCAAGACTTTCAGAGTCAGAAAGATTTCAAACGGAGTCGGAGTAGAAAGAATATTTCCTGTCAACTCTCCCAAGATTGCAAAGCTTGAAGTTATAAAGCACGGAAGCGTAAGAAGAGCAAAGCTGTACTATCTCAGAGGACTTACCGGAAAGGCAGCTTCAAAGATAAAGGAAAAGAAAAGAGTTAGAAAAGTCATTGAAGATATCGTGAGCGAAAGTAATAATAATTCCGGTAACGGAGTATCGGAAACTGCCGAGACCGTGAAAGAAAATGCCGTTTAATACGGTTTAATAAATATTAACTTTATTAAATAACCGTCTTTGCTTGACGGTTTTTTTATTCGGATTTTTTAAATGAAAAATAAAAAAGTGTTTGTTTCCGTTGCCGGGAATATCGGTTCGGGAAAATCTTCACTCACCGATCTGATTTCAAATAAGCTGCACTGGAAACCATATTACGAAAGAGTAAATGACAATCCGTATCTGAAAGATTTTTATGCCGACATGAGCAGATGGTCATTTAATCTGCAGGTCTTTTTTCTATCACACCGTTTCAAAACCCACAAAGAAATAATTGAAAGCAAAGAATCCGTTATTCAGGACAGAAGCATTTATGAAGATGTTGAAATTTTTGCAAAGAATCTTTACCAGATGGGAAAGATGAACAAAAGAGATTTTGAAAATTATAAAAATCTTTTTGCCGAAATGACACATTTCCTGAATCCGCCTGATCTTCTTATTTACCTGAGAGCAAGCATTCCAAAGTTGAAAAAACAAATAATGCTAAGAGGCCGGGAGTTTGAAAAAAATATTGATGAAAAATATCTGAAGAAACTCAACAGGAGCTACGACAACTGGATTAAAAAATATGATTTCGGAAAACGCATTATTATCGAGTCAGACGAACTGGATTTTGTAAATAAGAAAAGCGATCTGGATTTTATAATTAACAGCATTCATGAAAATCTGAAAAACTGAATAAAGAATTTGAAATACAGCGAACTTAAAATACCTGCGTGTAAAAATTTCTCCGGATACAAACCCTGCTTTTCCTACGAGAATTGTCTCAGAGACGGATGCCGGCAGATGAACCCTACCGGTAAAAAAATACTTGTCATTTCTCTCGATGCTCTTGGCAACGTGCTATTGAATACATCCATTCTCCCTTCTGTTAAAGTAAAATATTCTGATAGCACGATATACTGGATTACAATGAAAAATGCGATGCCGATACTCGAATACAGCAGGTATATTGATAAGACATTTGCCTGGAATGATGAAGACAGAATGATACTAAGAAATATTGAGTTTGATATTCTGCTTAATTCGGATAAATCCGTATATGCATGCGCTTTTGCAAATGAGATAAATGCCTCTGAGAAATACGGGTTTCTATTAAACAAAGACGGGAAAATAATTCCTGCAAATGAATATGCAATGTATAATTATGAAATGGGAATAGATGATAAACTAAAATTCCGTCATAATGAAAAATCAGGAAGTCGAATAATTCACGAAACTTTTAATCTGGATTATAAACGGGACGAATATGATTTTAACTTTAGTCATGAAGAAACCGAATTCATAGAAAATTACAAATCTAAAATTAAATACAACCGGAAATTTAATTACATAGGAATTAATACGGGCTGTTCAAATTTATTTCCAAATAAAAAAATGACAATAGAGCAGCATGTCGATTTGATAAATTGTCTTGGAAATTTTGAAAATCTGAAAATTGTGCTTCTCGGAGGCAAAGAAGATACAGAGAGAAACATAAAAATTCACGAAAGCATAAACAATAATGCAAAGAAGAATGTCATTTATACTCCAACAGACCTCGGCATCAGATATGGCGCTTGCTTCATGAATATATGCGATATTATCATTACCGGCGACAGCTTTGGAATGCATCTTGCCATTGCACTGAAAAAATATGTGATTGCTTGGTTTGGATTATCATGCTGGACTGAAATTGATTTATTTGACAAAGGAGAGAAACTTATTCCAGAAGGTCTCGAATGCGCGCCGTGCTGGAAAAAAGTATGTCCATACGATCTTGAATGTATTAAGATGATTGATATCGGCCGGATTACTGAAATTGTAAAAAAACTTGTAATTGCCAAACCTTATCTGAAAAACGTAAATTAAACTGACGATTAACCTAAGTCAAAATTTTATTTTTCGTTTTTAAAAGTATCGCTATCTTTAAATATTTTATCAACAAATTTATTGCTGTAAGAGCCGACAGAAGTTATTATATAAATTACAAGAATCACCACAATGGCAATAAGAGCTATAATCCAGATTGCAGTTTCCATCAAAAAGAAAAATTAATACTCATTAAATATTTCTCTGTTTAAATAACTTTACATCTCTGTAAATTCTAATTCTTTTGGCATTTGACACGTCATTTATTCTTTCTTCGGCAATTTTCTTTGAAGCTGCTTCAGTCGGGATATTATCCCTTTTTGAAATATCAATTACTTTTTTCACAATGTCATAAATGCCGGAAGCCTGTTTGAGAGCTCTCTCGCGGTTGTATCCTTCCAGTTCATTATAAACGTTGATAAGTCCGCCTGCATTAATTACATAATCAGGAGCATACAAAATGCCCTTATCTTTCAGCATCTGACCGTGCTTGACTTCATCTTCAAGTTGGTTGTTGGCAGCTCCGGCAATGATTTTTACTTTCAGCTTTGGAATTGTTTCATCATTTATAACTCCTCCAAGTGCAGCCGGAGAAAGTATGTCAGCATCTTTTGAAAATACTTCATCATCGGAAATAATCTGTGCTTTGTAATTATCTACAACATATTTAAGTTTTTCTTTATCGATGTCATTGACATATAAAACAGCGCCTTCTTCGGAAAGATATTTGCATAAATGTTTACCGACATTTCCTCCAGCACCCTGAACAATTATTTTTTTGCCTTTAACTGAATCACTGCCGTAAACTTCGTTAACGCATGCTTTAATTCCGACATAAGTACCGTAAGCAGTAACAGGCGAAGGATCGCCGCTTCCACCAAGCTCTATCGGAACACCGGTAACATGTCTTGTCTCCATCATTATATATTCCATGTCTTTAATGCTTGTGCCGACATCTTCAGCAGTGATATATCTGCCGGAAAGTCCTTCAACGAATCTGCCGAATGCCCTGAAAAGTCCTTCCGTTTTTTGAGTTTTGGAATCACCTATGATTACTGCTTTACCGCCGCCGAGATTGAGCCCCGCAACGGCTGCTTTGTATGTCATACCTCTGGAAAGTCTAAGTACATCTTTTAGAGCTTCATCATCATTGGCATAATTCCACATTCTTGTTCCACCAAGAGCAGGTCCCAATGTAGTATTGTGAATACCGATAATTGCCTTTAAGCCAAGCTCTTTGTTTGAGCAGTAAACCACCTGCTCGTGTCCATAAGATTCTATTGTGTCAAACGCCGGAAAACTAAATTTTTGCATAATAGTAATATTTAAATTTTATTAATAATTATTTGAATTTGAAATTAATCTGTAATCTGAAATAATTCAGGATTAAGGGCTTTTCTTATGTAAATGAATACATCATCCACCGAAATATGTGCCATACACTGAGGCATCTGGCATCCGTAATCATGTCCAAGATAAAGACATGGACTGCAAAATTTATCACTTTGTATAAGAACTGAATTTTTGTTGTAAGAACCCCACTTAGCGGGATTTGTAGGACCGTGAAGTCCCATTGTTTTTGTTCCCACGCATGATGCAATATGAAGCATTCCAGTATTGCTGCATACAATTAGCTTTACTTTTTGAACAAGCGCTACAACATTATTAAGTTCAAACCTGCCTGCAGTATTTATTACATTTCGGGAAATTCCATCGGCTATCATTTTGCATCTTTCCATTTCATGGACAGCTCCTGTGATAAGAATCCTTAAATTTTCATCATACTTAACAAGTCTTTTTCCAAGGTCAATGTAATTCTGAACAGCCCACTCTCTCGGCAAACCATTTTCTCCGCATCCCGGATGAAGACAGATTACAGTCCGGTTTTCGAATTCATGTTCTTTCCAGAACCCCTCTGCAAATTTATAATCTTCAGAATTCAAAAAATATTCTAATTTTTTATCCTCTTCGGTAATATTTATGCCGAGCGGTACAAGCAAATCAAGAAAATTTTCAAGCTCATGTTTGTTCCGGAGGTGAGGTATCACGCTGTCATAGCCAAAATGCTTAAGTTGTTTTTCAGTTTTAAATCCTATTGTGTATTCAGATTTGGACAACATTGAAAAAATGGCATTTATTCTCTCCCATTGACCTGCATCGATTATGACATCATATTTTACGCTTCTCAGATCTTTAATGAACTTTACAAACAGAACCGGATTCTTTAAAAATGAATGAACATTACAGTCTATAACTTTGTCAACATAAGGAATTTTCTTAATTACTGATATATTTATCTGTGAACAAACGAATGTAATTTCAGATTGAGGAAAATTTTTTTTTAATGTTCTAAGCAGTGGTATAATAAGTATTGAATCACCGATTGCAGCAAGTTTGATTATAAGAATCCTTTTTATGTTTTCTATCGGTAATCTTCTTTTTCTTTTGGTGAGCAATGCAAGAAACACAACTATCGGAATTCCGGCAAATTTATCAAAGAACCGGAATATCGCCCTTCTTTTCATTAAGTCTTTAGCTGAAATATAAATTTATTTGATAATATACTCAGAAATGAATATATTATCAATAAAAAGAAAATAAACGATTTGCATTCCAAGTACTCAAGACTCATAAAACTCTCGATCTCAGCAAAATCAAAATCATATTCGCCTTATTCTAAATTCAAAGTCGGAGCAGCGCTGTTAACAGCGGGGAATAAAGTTTATACAGGCGCAAACATAGAAAATGCATCCTTTTCACTTTGCGTATGCGCTGAAAGGGTAGTTTTTTCAAAAGCAATATCCGAGGGTGAAAAGAAATTTAAAGCAATTGCAATATCAACCGGAAATTCAAAACCCGTATTCCCCTGCGGTGCATGCAGACAATTTATGTATGAGTTTTGCGATGACCTTGATATTATTATTGTCAATTCTGAAAAAAAATTTGTTATAACAAAACTGTCTGAACTGCTCCCAAAAGGTTTCAACAGAAAAAATCTTCACGGAAAAAAATAAATGAATGAAAGTTTACAAATAAGAACATTTAAAAAGACCGGACATATTGAAGTTATATGCGGCAGCATGTTTTCCGGAAAAACCGAAGAGCTCATACGAAGAATCAGGAGAGCTGAAATTGCAAAACAGCGTGTAAAAGTATTTAAGCCGAAGATTGACAACAGATACAGCGAATTTGAAATCGTATCGCATAATGAACAGGCTTATCCATCGGAAGTAGTATCAAATGCAGAAGAAATTCCCGAAAAATGTTTTGATGCCGAAGTTATAGGAATAGATGAAGCTCAGTTTTTTGACAATAATCTGACAGACATCTGTCAGCAGCTTGCCGATTCGGGAAAAAGAGTAATCGTAGCCGGTCTCGATCAGGATTACAGGTCAATACCTTTTGAACCAATGCCGCAGCTGCTTGCCATTGCAGAATACATTACCAAAACACTGGCTGTATGTGTAATATGCGGCGCGCCAGCCAACAGAACACAAAGAATTACCGAAAGCAGCGAACAGATTCTTGTAGGCGCAAAGAATCATTACGAAGCAAGATGCAGGCTTCATCACATTGTAATTCCCGACAAATCAAATAACTGATTTTAAAACTTATACTTAATATATCATCTAATTTTATGTTTAAACATTTTCATCCGGCATACATCTTTTTACTGTTTACGATTTTTTTATCATGCAATAAAAAAAACGGGAATGACGAAAGCGCCGGCAAACCTGCCGGTTTAAAAGCTGGGCTTGTATTTGACATTGGAGGAAGAGGAGACAAATCTTTTAACGATGCTGCTTACAAAGGACTGGAAAAAGCAAAGCAAGAGCTCGGAATCGATTTTGAAGTAATAGATCCGGGAGACGGCTCAGACAGGGAATCTGCTTTGAGAAAACTTGCAAGCAAGAAAGAAATCGGAATTGTGTTTGGAGTAGGATTTATTTTTACAGATGACATAAACAACATTGCAAAAGAATTCCCTGACAAAAAATTCGCATGCATTGACTATTCCGTAAATCCTGCAAAACAGATTCCCTCGAATATTTCCGCAATAGAATTTAAAGAAGAAGAAGGGTCTTTTCTTGTCGGAGCTCTTGCTGCTTTAATTACCAAAACAAATTCAGTCGGATTCATCGGAGGAATGGAATCTTCGCTAATTAGAAAATTTGAATCAGGTTACATACAGGGAGTAAAATACATTAATCCTGACTGTAAAGTTTTGAGCGGATATGTCAGCGTAACTCCGGATGGTTTTAAGAATCCGGGAAAGGCAAAGGAAATAGCTTTAAGTCAGTATTCAAACGGAGCAGACATCATTTATCATGCTTCGGGATTATCTGGTCTCGGCTTGTTTGAAGCTGCAAGAGAGAGCAATAAGCTTTCCATCGGTGTTGATATGGATCAGTTTAAAGAAGCTCCCGGATTTGTACTGACAAGCATGGTAAAAGTAGTCGATGAAGCAGTTTTTCAGACAATAAAAGAATTTAAGGAAAATAAATTTACGGGAGGCATTAAAACTTTCGGTTTGAAAGATAAGGGAGTGGATTTTGTTTATGACTCAAACAATATGAAGTTAATTCCAGCCGATGTAAAATCCAAACTTGACGAGATCAGAAACAAAATTATTTCCGGGGCTATCACAATAAAGACGGAGTAATCACTGAATCGTAATTCTGATGTTCAGACCTCCTTCATTACTTGTCCGCGGAACTGTTGTAAGTGTTTGTCCCGTTGGTTCTGTCTTGATGTATTTATAAAACAACTGCATCGAAACTTTGGAGCTCAGTGAATATTGTATCGACGGATTGATGTTTGTTACAGAGGAACCGTTACCGAAAACAGCCTGATTAAAACCCGTTCCGAGTTCATAGTTAATCGGCTCGTTGGTAGTTTTTGACAAAGTCAGCGCAAATGAAATGTCATTTTGAAGCGACAATCCGAAAAGAGGAATGCTGAATCCCGTTTTTGTAAAGTTGGCATTAATGCTCCACTCGCTCGTATTAATAGTCTGAATCTGCGCGGCAATCGGAGAAAGCGTATTGGAAGTGCTTGTATTCAGTCTGAATGAAGAAGTTAAATTGCCTCCCAACACTTCTTTGAAATTTATATTCAAACCAAGCAGAGGACTGAATGATTGAATTACTGAAAGCTGATTCGGAATGTCATAACTTGTAACATCAATCAGTCTGCTTTCTCTGTAATCTGAAATGAAAGTATTGTCAAGAGTTACGGAAGTTGCAAAGTTTGAAAAGAAAGGAAATCTCTCCAAACCTGAAATTGTTAAGCTCCAATTGGGGAATGGAAAAGATGCAACCTGATCCTGAAATGCGCTCGAGAGATTTCTTCTGTTTTGCGGAACATTATTCACATCATAACTATAGCTTATATCTTCGGCATTTCCTGCAAAGAACATTGAGTTACCCGAAGTAATCGAACTTGTTTTACTAATTGGATTGCCAATATTTCCGATACCGTCAGATTGATAAATCAAATTATTTGAAAATCCCCATCCCGTTTTAAAGTTTAATGACATTGTAACAAATTCAGGAATGATCGGATTAATGGTAGTTTGAAATGACAAAGAATTACCTGTTGTATATGAATCATTCAGCTGGGCAAGATTAGGAGCTCTTTGTCCGGGATACAGACTAAGACCAAGTTGATAAAGTCTTGACGGACCAAGATTATCCTGCGTAGTCGGATAAAACCAGAAATTTCCAAATCCGGGTAAGCCGGTAACACCGGCATTTGATACAGAATTATCTTGAGTGAAAGTAATATTAATATCATTAGGAATGAAAGTACCAAAAATTTTGAGAATATTGGCAAGACTCTGACCTTTGCTTTGCTTATCATCTACGGAATCGCGTGAAATTCCGTTAGCGCGTAATTTGCCTTCTGTTCCATCTGAACTTCCGCCAAACAAGTTGAATATTTCCTTGAGTTTTAAATTCCCCGTAGATGAAAAAGAATTTGTATAACCGACATTATAACCAACATTGACGGATTGATTCGGATTTATCCATCCATAACGAACATTATAACTTCCGCTGACAGTCAGAAATCTATCAATGAATGGAATATTTAGTCTCGGATTCATTGTAACATTTTGAATGTAATCAAGGTCTTTCCCCCAATTTATCAATCCGTTGTCAGTAAAAAAAATATCGTTGAATATCTGACTGCTTGATTTCTGAACGCTGTCATTTGATACTTCGACATTTGTCAAATCACTTCCTGCTCTGAATTCATAATTACCGTTTAAATCAAATATCCAGTTTTCAAGAAACTTCCAGTCAAACCTGAATCCCCTGTTTGCGGTAAAGCTTCTGGAGGGTATATCATCAAAAAGAAATCTTCTCTGTTTTGATTCCGCGTTTAAGCGGTTGTAATCCATTGAAGCGCTGAAATTATTTGAAAAAAGAGGAGCGAGAGGAATAAACGGAAGACAGAAATATAATTTCGCATTGCTGTAATTTTCACCGAGAGGTATAAGCTTGCCAATGTTAAGATTCAGAATATCGGCAAGTCCGAAGTCCGTGCCAAAGCTTACACCGCCTGAATATCGGCTGTCATCTTTATTTTCATAAGTCAGGTCTCTTGAATCTCCAAGATCGAAATTAAAGTTGAATAAAAACTTATTAATTATATTCTTGATAAAATAATTATTTGTCGGGAAGTTAAAATTCAATCCCGTTATACTAAGATTATTTCTTACATTTAATGACTGCGCTTCAAGCAGGAGATTTTCTTTTGCAAGCTGAGCTTCTTCGGGAGTGCCTCCTTCACGGATTATTTTATTGTATCTTTCTTCGGCTGCTTTGTCAAGAGCGATATCGGTTCCGGGAAAGTATCTCGGATTTATCATATTCTCCGAATGAGTATAAGTAATGGGCAGAGTCAGAAAATTACTCCATTCATCGGAAAGGAACGAAGCAAAAGCATTGTTTATTATTTTATGGAGATTAAGCGTTGTACTGAAGTCCCATGAAAGTCCCGTAGTTCTCGAGCCTATTCTGCCATCAAGAGTATGAAAAAATGGATCCGTCTTTGAGAGTCCAAATCTGAAATCGAGAAGATCTGCAAGCTTAATGTTTGCGCTTGCATTGAATGCAATTCCGTTGTCGTCAATAACATTGATTAGTCTCACCTCATTAAACCATACACTACCCGAAATTGAAGAGTTCAGACTGGATCGGTTTTTTTCTACTCCAAGTATGATTTCTCTGATGGCTTTAAGATCTGGATTGCCATATACTTCATACACGGCGCCCGGTGGACCATAGGTACTCGGAACGGATGACTGGACAACGATGTTTGAGCTGTCTCTTGAAAGCTTAATTTTCGTAAGGTCGTCAAAATTTATTGTAACCTGATTTTGCGAATTCCATAATGCATCGGGTCTTCTCACATCTGGATGTATTGGCGCTCGGTATTCATAATAATTATTCGAATCATTGCCAAATCTTATCACCATTGTCGCATCATAAATTCTGTCGCTTGTATAATTAAATGAAGGATCTCCGTTTACAAAAAGCTTCATTGTCCTGTAATTAAAAAGATCAAGCGGCGCAGAGCTGAAATCCTTTCTTGCAATTTTCCTTACTCCGTTTGTTAGGTTTGATACGACGAGCGACAAAGACTGCTCATTTGAAAGCGTGTTGACGTTGTTTTGACCTCTGACTGTCTGCCTCAAAATATCTCCCGGAACAGGGCTGGAATAAAAAGTCGAATTTTCCTCGAGATTAACTGTCGTAATGTTATATGTTGTGTCAGTCTTGTTGTTTTTTACCCATTGGTTTCCGGTCAGATTCATGTCATACATAGTTAGTCTGACACTATCGCTTACACCGGTAATCCATAATCTTGCAAACTGAATGTTTGTAAAAACTGCATTGCCGTATTTTTCTGTGAATTGAGACAAAGGTATTTTATACTGACGCCAGCCGTTAAGACCTTGCCCTACTATATATGGATTATCAATGATATTCAGGTCAACTTCAAACTGGAAATAATCATCTCCGTTTCGTTCATTGCCCTGCCTGTTTAAGTCTTCAGTATCCGGTCTTCTTCCTACATCCGAAATGGAGTTTCCTTCCGTTCCATTTATAAATTCATATAACGGATCGAGATTTGTACTTACAAAATTATCGAGAGCAGGATCTTCTGGAACGGTAACTCCGGGATTACGCGCAATCCAAATTGAATCTTCCTGCGCTTTTGTATGATAGTCAAGCCCGATATCGTCTTTTTGTCTGAGCTCGCCGTTTTTCAAAGAATCTTCGGTATCGAGTTTGCCGTTGGGGATGGCATCCTGAGATATGTTGCCCAAATCAATAATAAGTTTCCCTGTCGATAAAGAAGACTCCCCTCCCTCGACTTTCATGCTGAATTCAATGAAGTTGATATTTTCATTTACAAGATCATTGTTTGTGGTATTAAGATATTTCATAATTCCGTTCCATGTGGTTTTCTTATCGGGAATCGTATCGTAATGACCATTGTAATTATATGTTCCTCTTTTGTTGGGATTATAAGCAATGTAAAACGGCGTGATTGTATTCTGTTGTGCCTGCACAACTTTTTCAGGATAAATATTCGTAATAAGCTCGCTGTTTGAAATGTTAAACCATTTTATCTTACCCCTTTTCGAATTTTTCAGATCTCTGCAGCTTGAACAGTTTTCAATCGAATTGCTAAGAGGCACAGAAGCCATTGTCCATGAATTGTATGTCCCGCCAAGAGAAATAATCTTTTTTGCGCCTTCCATGTCGTCAATGTATGCTATTGCTTCATTGTTGTCTCCGGGTATTTCACTTTTAAGAGTATTCGGATCTGGACTTATTGCAGCAAGTTCCCCTCTGAATGATATTGATGAGATCTCTTTGGTATTGTATCCGGGAAGCAAGTTTACAATTCCCGTTAACATCTTTGATGGTATTTCCGCGGAGAAGTCAATGCCATACATTGAATTGTTTGTCGGCTCTTCACCTATTCTTACTTTATCATTAAGAGTTTCCTGCTTTAAATTTACATAGGTAAACCCTAACGAACTTCTATCAGAAATTTTATAACTGCCTCTTAAGCCGATAAATGTTTTTGATGCTAAAGTAAAAAGATCATTTTGTTCAAATGAAATTTTCAGATCTTTTGACAGCAAAGCCGATGCATTTTTTATTACTACCGTTCCGGTGGAATAATCAACCGTATAATCTACATTTGGTATCAGCTCGATATTGCCGTTTCTTATGACAACGCTGCCTTCTACAATGTTAAATCCGAGATTGATAGTGTTACTGATTCCAGCTTCGCCTCTTGCTTTTCCGACAAGTGAATAATTATTTGCATTCGGAAGTCTGTTTGCATCGGTTTTAAGACTTGAGTAAATTTCCGGATACCAGTAAGTGGCCGAGTCGATTGCAGCGCCGGTAAAATTCTTGAAGTTTTCATAAAACGGCTGAAGTGTCGGGAAAATTACAAAACCGCCTTCGGGATCAATCGTAACGCCGGGGATAAAATCAAAAAGATTATCCGGCGCTCCTGTTCTGCCGTTTGTATATTTGTCGAGTCCCATGATATGTATAAGCGGAGTCTGAACGTTCGGCAGATTAGGCGAAGGGACATTATCTACCAGAAAATTTATCCCGAATTCAAACCCTTCCTTAATCACTCTTGTAACCGGAAGCTTATAAATATTTTTCATTTTTAAATTCCAGGCATGTGTATTTGTCGGAAGAAGATTCTGCACCTTTACCATTTTAAGAATCAGCGTATCAAAAGACTGCATGCTGGAATCAGTGCTAATAGTTCCAAACTGTTCGCCTGTATTTATACGGCTGTAAGCAACTCCCACAAAATAATTTTCAGGTATGTTAATTTTCAATGCTAAGAAACCGGCGTACTTATCCAACGAATATTCGCTGAGACTTAGTTTTCTTACTTTACCCGATGTGCTGATACCTTGAATTGTCGGAGGTCTGATTAAGTTTGTATCCGTGTAACCGCCGGCAGGCATTACAGGCAGATCAACAATCAAACTTGCATCTCTGTATCCGGATGTTGTGTTTTCAGTCTGTACCCAAACTTCAAAAGTCTGATCATTGATGGCAAGCCTGCTCGTCGCAGTATCAATTGCAGGGTCATTATATACATTTAAAAATCTTGCTTTGTAAATAGTATCGAGAAAATAATGATTGTCGGAATAATCCCAAACCTTTAAGTTGAATACTTGCTCCTGTGCGCCGCCTGAATAGTCCTTCGTTTCCGTTTTACTTTTTTTCTGTGATACAACCGCTGACAAAGAAAGACTGCCGAGCTGAAAATCTCCTCTTACTCCGAAAAGCGCTTGAGATGAACTTATAAGACCTGAACTTGTCTCGAGAGTAACGTTTCCTCCTTCAATCTTTTTTATAACTTCGTCGGCATAGCCCTCATATTTCAGTTTCAGCTGATTTTCAAAATCAAAAAGTCTTTGCGTATTATAATCGGCATCTATTGTAAGCTTGTCTCCGACAACACCTTTGGCAGTCAGCTGAACTTCCTGCTTGAAATTAATTGCGCTGTTTGAGTTGCTCGTTCCAAATGTATTCTGCACATCGCTTGTGGAATTCTGAAATGAAGCAGTAATATCAACAGCTCCGTTTAGCTTAAGATTAAAAGTAGGAGGACCAAATATACTTTCTGATTTAAATGGAAGCGGAATTGTAATGTCAGTGAATTTTTCAAATAGCTGCGTAAGATCATCCTGCGTGTTTCCTTTAAATTTTTCTGCAACAAGATCGCTAAATATTTTTCTTTCATTAACTTTTGAAATTTCATTCAGATAAACATCAAGAGGCACTACAAGAGGTGCGCGTATTTCGTCCCCGTCAAAGGTCTCTTTAATTATAACATTACCATCTGTGTCAAATGAAATATCTTTTTTAATCTGAGATGAATTTTCAAGCAGAAGCGGAGAAGACGGAGCCATGATTTTGGTGCCAAATGTATATTCAGGTACATATTTAAAATACTTGATCCTTGCAGTAGAATCAACTGGCTGCAGTCTTGTCGAATCGATTGTATAAAGAGTATCTCCCAAAAATGCATTCGATGTATCCTGCTTTACCTTGACGTATGTGGGAGGTCCGCTTAATCTGTCTCTTCTTCCTTGCGAAAAAGAAACATTGCTAATCGAGAATAAAATTATTATTATTAATAAAAAAGAAGAAGTTGTAAAACTTCTTTTCTTGTTTATTAAAAATACTTGATTCAACTTTCTTTGTTTCTGATTTAAAAATCGTATATATTTTCTATAAGTATTCTTTTAATTTAAAAATAAAAATTCTCTATTATTTGATTTTTTTCTTACCGAATTATCTCTCTTAATTAATACAGTTAAGCTTTTTTTATCTTATTTTGATTCAATTATAATTATTAACAATTTAATTTTCAATGTTTAATAAAAAATATCATATTCCTGCAATTATCTGTCTTATTTTATTTAACATAAGCCATGTTAAAGCACAGTTTGATTCACATCCGGAACTTGACTGGTACACAATTGAAACACCTCATTTTTATATTCATTATCACGATGGCACTCAAAGAACTGCCAATACAATTGCAAAAATTGCGGAAGAAGTATTTAAACCTATTACTGACTTGTATGATTATAGACCAGATGAGAAAGTAACTTTTATCGTAAATGATGTCTCAGATATTGCAAACGGAGCAACAGATTATTACGGAAACAGAATTGAGATTTATGCAACTGCTCTCGATTATGATTTAAGAGGCACGCACAACTGGCTGAGAAATGTCATCACTCATGAATTTACACATGCAATTCAGATACAGGCAGCTATGAAATTTTCCAGAAAAATGCCCGCTGTTTATCTGCAGTGGCTTGGCTATGAAAACGAAATCAGACCGGATGTCCTGTATGGTTATCCAAATGCAATTGTTTCATATCCAATTTCCGGAGTTGGAGTTCCTGCATGGTTTGCTGAAGGCACAGCGCAATATCAGCGGCAGCAGCTGAATTATGAAAAGTGGGATTCACATAGGGATATGATATTGCGAAGTTATATTCAGGATGATAATTTGCTTAGCTGGGGAGAGATGGGTCAGTTTTCTTCCATAACAAGTCTTAAAGCAGAATCAATTTACAATCTCGGTTATGGACTGACAAGATATATAGCCGATAAATACGGCGAACAAAAGTTAAAAGCAATATCCAAAAATCTCGGAGATCTGACAAACTTCAGCGTTGATAAAGCCATGAAAGATGCGCTGGGAAAAGACGGGAAAGATATTTATTATGAATGGAAAGCTTATTTGAGAAACGATTATGAAAACAGACTGAAAAATGTTAAGAAAGATAAAATAGAAGGTAAATTAATTGAAAAAACGGGATTTGCAAATTATTACCCGCAATTTTCCCCTGACGGTAAAAAGGTTTCATATTTATCAAATCAGGATTTCGATTACGGATCAACCGGTTTGTTTGTTTACAATCTTTCGACAAAAAAATCTGAAATGATTGAAGCTCCGGTTACGACTAACTATTCATGGTCCCCTGACGGCAAGAAAGTTATTTATGCAAAAAGAAAATCCCCTCCTACCATCCATCATTCCACAGTTTATGATTTATATGAATATGAATTCAGCAGTAAAAAAGAAAATAAATTAACCGATGACCTTCGGGCTTTTTCTCCTTCTTATTCTCCGGACGGGAAAAAAATATGCTTCGTGATTAATGGCGACGGTACATTAAACTTATATACCGCGAATACCGATGCAAAGAACAGAAAAAATCTGACTAATTTTAAAAACGGAGAACAAGTATATAATCCAAAATTTTCTCCGGACGGGACTAAAATCATTTTCGATTTCTCTTATGAAGACAATAGAAAAATTGCCGAAATAAATATTCTAACGGGAGAAATAAGCTTTGTTTTTGATAATCCGGGAATAGACTACAGAAATCCGGTTTATTCAAAAGACGGTAAAAAGATTTTTTACTCAAGCAACAATACGGGGATTTTTAATATTTATTCTCTGAACCTCGAAAATAAGGAAGTCAGACAGATTACAAATGTTACCGGCGGAGCTTTTATGCCTTCGATTGACAGCTCAGGTAATCTTGCGTATTCCAGCTATACTTCCACCGGTTATAAAATTGCCTTGCTTGAAAATTATTCCGAAAAAGATCCGGCTTTGGTAGGCGCGTATATCAAGCCAGACCAGTTGATTACAAAATATTCAAATGATACTTTAAGCGCTGGAAGTTATATCAACTGGACAAGTCTGAAAAATTTTGACGATAAGGAGTTACCAAAATTAAACAGCGTTCCATATAAAAGTAAATTCACTACACTTTCATTTGTTCCCGTTCTGAGATTTGATACTTATCAGAGAAAAAATAAATTTAATTTTTTCGAAGCAATAAAGCCCGGTCTTTACTTTTTCTCGAATGAAGTGCTGAACAGGTTTTCAATTTTCGGAGGCGCATCGGTGAATATAAAGGGTGAGCGTGATTTGTTTCTGCAGTTTGCCTATGACAACGGTTTTCCTTTTTTCAAAGATTTTTTTACAAAATCCCTTAATTTCGCTCCGCGTTTTACTCTCGAAGGATATAACGTAACAAGAGTTTCAGATGCATTGCTCGGACTTCCCGTTGATACCATAAACATCGGTTTAACATACAATCTTTTGTCTTTTGATTTCGGCATGGCTTTTAACATTATAAACTTCAATCATGAAGTGAAGTTTGGTTACTCATATTCAAATTACGCTTATGTAACCGACGCGTATGCAGTTCCAAGAAGACAGGGTTCAGTACCTTCGATTAAGGAAACATATTTCAAAGCGAGCGATTTTTCTTTACAGTATAAATATGATTATGTATATCCCAACAGAAATTCCGACATTAATCCGATTGGCAGAAAATTAGATGTGCGTTATGATTATGAGATAAGTGATATTAATCCTTCTCTTTCTGGTGATGACCAGGGAAATATTATTACCAGTTACGAAAGAAACAATCTTCATAAGCTGCAGGGAACATGGATTGAAACTTTCGGACTCTTCAAAAACAGTCATTCATTGTCTCTTCAGTTAACGGGGGGAACGATTTTCGGTCCGCCTGTAGATGATTTTTACAATTTATATGCTGCAGGTCTTCCCGGCATGAGAGGTTATCCGTTTTATTCTCTCGGGGGCAATAGAATGGCATTCGGTAAGCTTATCTACCGACTCCCTATTTTTTCAAAAATAGATACGAGGATGTCTCCGCTTTATCTCGATAAACTGTATTTTTCAGTTTATGGTGATTATGGGAATGCATGGAAAGGCTCTGACGTAACAATGAGCGATTTTAAAAAGGATATCGGATTTCAGCTCCGGCTACAGGCATTCTCATATTATGTTTTTCCGACAAGCATTTTCATCGATGCCGCTTATGGATTTGATAAATTTTCGGATGTTTATCAAAATCAGACGGTTACATACGGACAGGAATGGAATTTTTATTTCGGAATACTCTTTGGCTTTGATTTGTGATTGAAAGAAAACCGATTAATGATTATTTTAGATGCTTTAAAAAATGCGCCCGTAGCTCAATCGGATAGAGCAACAGCCTTCTAAGCTGTAGGTTACTGGTTCGATTCCAGTCGGGCGTACTGATTTAATTTTCAATGATTAATTCGCCACAGCGAATAAATGTTCAATTTCTGAAAAATTGATATTAATAAAAAAATTCCTTGGTTCGCATTAATCCTTCATTTCTCTAAACATTTCATTTTTAATTAATCATACATGAAAAAAACAGTAGTTATAACTGGAGCTTCAAAAGGAATTGGGCTTTCTTGTGCAAAGCTTTTTCTTAAAAAAAACTACAATGTGATAAATGCTTCCCGCACCGATTCAGGAAAGATTGAAAATAAAAATTATTCTTTCATAAAAACCGATGTTGGAATTGAAAATGAAGTTAAAAATTTATTCAATAAAGTTATAAATGAATTTAAAAAAATAGATGTGCTCATCTGCAATGCCGGATTTGGAAAATTTGCCAAACTTGCGGACAGCAGGACTGAAGATTTCGATGAAATGTTTAACGTGAATGTCAAAGGCGTTTATTTGTGCATTCGTTATGCTTTGCCATCAATGTTGAAAAGAAAAGACGGAACAATCATTACCATATCATCGATTGCCGGAAAAAACGGAATTGCCACTGCATCCATTTATTCTGCAACAAAGCATGCAGTCTTGGGATTATCTTCATCGTTAATGGCAGAAGTAAGGAAAGACAACATAAGAGTTGTAACAATTTGCCCGGGTTCGGTTGATACAAACTTTTTTGATGACCCCAGTGCAGAATTGGGTTCAAGCAGAGATTCGATTTTATCTGCGGATGAAGTAGCCGAAGTTTGTCTAATATCGGCAGAACTGCCTCAGAAAGCATTGCTGAGTGAAATCGAAATCAGACCGCTTAATCCGCAGAAATAGTTATGATTAATTCAGAAATCGGAATGAGAATTTCTGCTTTTAATTCTAAACTTTAAATTCCATACATTAATCATTATATTTGCAATTATTTTAATTGAAATTAATGATTCCAAAAATCAGTTTAAAAACCCGATTCAGAATTATTCTTTCGTTATTTATTCTGTTATTTTTTACTGATTTTATAAATTCCCAAATTAAAATCTTTGAAAGAACTTCGCCTGATACTGTCAGCAATATCAATTTGTTTTCAGACTCACCTTACAGAGCAAAGATTAATCTTAACGGAACATGGGATGTATCTTTCAACAATGGATTGAGTTTTGGTAAATTCAAAGTACCTCTTGCTTATGATTATGATGGTATTGTGTTGTTTAAAAGAAAATTTGATGTTCCTCAGGAATTACTGAACAATTACAGTTTCATACTTGTATGCGAGGGAATAAACTACGAATGTGAAATCAAAATAAACAATAATTTCATCTCTACACATACAGGAGGTTTTACTCCGATAATTAATCCGCTTATAGACGGTACATTGACCGGGAGCAATGAAATTTTTATCAGCGTTAACAGCGAGATAAATTTCAAAAATACAGTTCCATTATCCGGACAGATTAATTATTCCAAAATTTACGGAGGCATAGATAAAGATATATACTTTGTTGCAGTTCCAAAACTGTTTATATTAAATACAATTATAAATTATGAAATAGATAATCTGCTTGCCGTAAATATCAAAAATATTTCCGATGTAAAATCTTCAAATGTATATAAATTCATTGATACAACGGAATCGAATCAGTTTTTTATTTATACAAAAATTTACAGAAAATCAGACAGTTCTGAATCTGTCAAAAGTGAAAAAATAAGATTTGAAATCGGCGACAATAATACCGTTAAGACAGAAAATTCACTTAAGCTGAATAACCCTGTACTTTGGTCATCCGAATCTCCCGAAATTTATATCATAGAGACTGTGATTGAAAACGGGAATGAAAAAATTCTTGACATACTTTATACTGAAACGGGCTTTACAAATCATACATACAGCAACGGTCAGATTTTTAAAAGCGGTAAACCGTTTAAGCTTAACGGAATAAATTATTACGAAGACCAGCCAAAATTTGCTTCAGCGCTTGATTATAACACAACATATAATGATCTTCGAAATATAAAATCTCTCGGTTTTAACGCCATCAGGGTTCCGGGCAGAAGCGCTCATCCTTATGTAGTAGCTCTCTGCAACAGACTGGGACTCTATCTTTTTCAGGATGTACCGTTTAACGAATTGTCTGATTATTATCTTGGTGATGAAAAATACATACGACTTGGAATAAATAATCTTGCAGAAATAATCGAACGAGACAGAAACTCGCCTTGCATATTTGCATGGGGTATTGGAAATGATTTTGATGTCTCATCTGAAGAAGGACTCAATTATACAAAAGCAGCCGCAAATCTAGCTGATTCATTAAACAGAAGATTTACATATTACTCTTCAAGAGCATACTTTACGGATATATGTTCAGAGACTGTGGATTTTGTCGGAATAAATTTTTATGAGCGCAATGCTGAAACCATTAAAAAGGCAGCTTCGGAGATTTTTAAGCGAAGCCGCATTTCACCCAACAGAAAGAACTCAAATTTATTCATCTCCAATTACGGAATCTGCATTCAAAACGACAATACAAACGGTTTCAGCGACATAAGATCTCAGGAAGCACAGATGAAGTTTATCAGCGAAAGTTATAATGTCATCAGCCAGCCTGCATTCGGAAATTTTATTTCATCTTATGCAGATTGGAATTCCGAAAATCCTTTAAATTATCCTCTCGACAACAACAAATTTTTAAAGACCAGCGGATTATTTACTTTTAACCGTGAACAGAAAAGATCTGCAGAATTTGTAAGAAGAATTCTGCATAAAGAAGATTTGCAGAGAATTCAGGAAGGAAATATTGTTCAGGACTTTCCGTATTCTTTTATTATTATAGGAATAATTACAATTGTAATCATACTTTACTTCATTAACAGAGACAAAAAATTCCGTTCGGGTATAATTAGATGCCTTTATAAGCCGACATATTTTTTCAATCTCGTAAAAGAGCAGATGATTGTTACATCTGGTTATAATATACTTCTGGCATTCACGATTTCGCTTGGATTATCATTATTTTTTTCATCAATATTATATTTTTACAGGGCTGATAATTCTGCCGACATGATACTTGCAAAACTTTTTCCGAATGATACGTTTAAAATCACTGCAAGCGAAATCATTAACAACAAGCTGTATATGATTTCATTGCTGACATTTTTTAACATTTTGTTTATGTTCTTTACGTCATTTTTTTTATACTTCATTTCATTTTACACAAAAGGAAAATCTTATTTTAAAAACATTATCTCAATATCTGTATGGTCAAGCCTGCCGATGTTGCTGTTTCTTTTTCTTGGAACGGTCTTGTATAAAGTTTCTGAATCAAATCCGCAGTTTATTACCATCACATGCTGGGGATTTATAATTTTTGTAATACTTTATCTCAACAGGATTTTTCTCGGAGCAAAGACATTATTTGACATAAGGACGGGAAAAGTTTATTTATATGGATTCATAATCATATTTGTTATTTTTGCAATAGTTTATTCTTATTTATTTTTCTTTACGGGAACAATTGAGATAATTGATCTCGTAAATAAATTAAACGGTTGAATAATTGTACTTATCAAAATTAGAAATTTTCGGATTCAAATCTTTTGCCGAAAAAACGACAATAGAATTTGACAGCGGCGTATGCGCGATCGTCGGACCAAACGGTTCAGGTAAATCCAACATAGTCGATGCGCTCCGTTGGGTGCTTGGAGAGCAAGGTGATAAGGCTTTGAGAAGCGGAAAACGCGAAGATGTGGTATTTAACGGAACGAAATTCCGAAAGCCCCTCAGCATTGCCGAAGTTGCCGTTACCATTCAGAATGACAGCGGCAAGCTGCCTACAGAGTTCCGCGAAGTTCAGATAGCAAGAAGATTTTTTCGCAGCGGCGACACCGAATATTATTTAAACGGAACAAGAGTCAGACTGAAAGACATTAAAGAATTATTTATCGATACCGGCATAGGACCAGATGCTTATTCGGTAATTGAACTTAAAATGGTAGAAACCATTCTTTCCGACATTAAGCATGAAAGAAGAAAGTTGTTTGAGGAAGCAGCCGGAGTAGTATCATACAAGCATAACAGAGATCTTACATTCAACAGACTTGAGTCAG
The DNA here is from genome assembly GCA_019187405.1 of Ignavibacteria bacterium. Taxonomy (GTDB): domain Bacteria; phylum Bacteroidota; class Ignavibacteria; order Tepidaquicellales; family Tepidaquicellaceae; genus JABAQZ01. The sequence goes on along the minus strand of JABAQZ010000025.1, from coordinate 13,079 downwards.
TACATGAGACGCTATTAAGAGTAAATGACATCATCAGGGAAAAGCAAAGAAATGTCAACGCCCTTGAACGACAGGCAAAAAGAAATGAAGAAGCAAAATTAGTATCGGAAGAGCTTAAATCGCTTGAGCTCAAAACCGGAAAGTATGAGTTTAAAATGCTTTTATCTGAAATATCCGACATAAAAAGCAAGGAAGGTGACAATCTAACTTTAAAAGCAAGTTTATCCGAAGAAATGAATTCAAACGATGTTAAACTTGACCTGCTTAGAAACGAACTGAAACAGCTTGAAGATAATCTTAACATTCAAAATGAAAAGCTCGGCATACTTAAAGACAAAATTAACAGAAAAGAAAAAGATAATCTCGTTATTGGTGAAAAATTAAGCAACTTAAATGATAACATTCTCCGGCTTAAAAATGAAAATGAAACATCAGAAGCCGGCATGAACAGAAATCTGGAGAAAAAAGAATCGACTGAAAACAGGATTAAAGTGCTAGGTGATACCATTTTGATTTCGGGAAACTCGCTTAATGAGAAGAAATCAAAGTTGGATGCAACAATAAAAGTCATAAATGAAAAAAAATCTGAGCTGATGGAGCTCGGCATTAAACTTAAAGAAATAAACAAACAGGTAACAGAAAAGAAATCACTATATCAGGAAAACAAACTCAACTTCGAAAACAATCTCCAGCAGCTTGAAAAACTTTCGGGGCAAAATGCAGGATTTATTTTGCAAATAGAAGAACTGATGAAGGAGAAAAACGATCTTGAAATTCTTCAGAAAGATACCGATGATCTGCTCAGACATAAAAGCAGATTTCTCAAAGAGAAAGAAGATGAGGCAGAATTTCTTTCAAAACAAATTTCAGGCATCGCCAAAGAGTTGTCTGATAAAAAATTAGAGTTAAACGGAATCTTAAGCAAGATCGAACATCTTAACAACCTAACTGAAAATCTTGATGATTTTGCTGAAGGAGTAAAGTTTTTGGTAAAAGATGTAAAAGAAAAGAATGTCAATACGGTACTTGATTTGCTGGAAGTTGAAGATAAATTTAAAATAGCAATCGAGACTGCTCTGGGAGAGATTTCAAATTATCTTATTGTAGATAATTATAATAATGCAGACAGGTTAATCGATCTGCTGAAAGAAAACGAAAAAGGCAAAGTTACATTTATTATTAATGACTTATTAAATTACAAATCGCAGGAATTGTTTTATTTGATAAGCGACGAACCTGAATTCATCGGAAAAACCGGTGTTTATGGGTTTGCGGATAAATTTGTAAAATGCAAAGACGAAAAGTATCAAAGACTAATTAAATACATTCTTGATGAATTTGTCATAGTTGACAATCTTAAAACGGCAAAGAAGTTTGCCGAAGATAATTATTACAAATTCATTACGCTTGATGGAGACATTTATACCGGCGGATTTATAAGAGCTGGAGGAGCAATTAATCTTGAAACTGTAAAACTCGGAAGACAGCAGAAGATTGATTCGCTAAATGAAGAAGCAGAGATTGTAAAGGGAAATATTGCAAAGCTCGAATCGGAATCAGAAAATCTGATGTCAAAACAGACAGAAATTTTAATAGATGAATACAAAGCCGAATATGAAAACTTAAAATCTGAATTTGACAAAACATCGAATGAAGTATCCAAGATTGATTTTAAAATTGAACAGATAAATAATTCCATCACGGCAAATGAAGATTCTTATAAATCAGTTTCCGAGACGAATAAAATACTCAGCGGAAAAATTAATATATTGATAGAAGAAGTGAATAAATCTGAAAACGAACAATATAATCTTGATAAAGAGTTAATTTTTCTAACGAATGAGTTTAATGAAATTGAGAAAGAGTTTTCTGCCGAATCTGCAGATTATAATAATTTTAACATTGAATTTTTAAAAGTTAAGAATGAGCATAAAAACGACGAGAATAATCTTCAGAGTATAATTTCGGCTGTTTCATTTGCAAAGAACCGCATTAATTCCAATACAAAGACAATTCAGGAAAATGAAAGCAGCATAAAAATGCTAAATGATGTGATGAAAGAAAATGATGTGGAGCTTGCTGAGCTGAAATCAGGATTGGATGAATCGGAATCTGGCATTGATAAACTTAAAAATGAAACTGAGATTAAAAGAAATGAGCAGCATGATACTGATCTCAGACAAAGACAGGTTAGAATAGATTTTGACGGCATATCTCAGAAGCTAATAAATGCTCAGATTAAAATTAAAGAAAACGAAATAAAGTCAGAGCAGATAAAAGATTATCTTTACAAAAAATATGAGAAGGACATTTCTTATGACAGCGGAAATTTAAAGGAAGAGTTTGCAGACTTTGACTTTATAGCTTCAAAAAATCAGATTGATGAGCTGAATGAAAAGCTGAAAAGACTCGGCGGAGGTTATCAGCAGATATTGTTTGAAGATTTTGAGAATGAGAAAGCGGAGCTGCAGAAGCTTATCGAGCAGAAAGAAGACCTGATAGAATCTGAAAAGGACATTAGAAAAACCATTGACAGAATTAACAAAGAAGCCAGAGAAAGATTTCTCAATACATTTGAAAAAATACGGGAAAATTTTATTTCGATTTTCAAAGAACTTTTTTCCGAAGGTGATGAAGCTAATTTAAGAATCGTTTATGATGAAGACGAAGAAGGGAATGTAAATGAAGATCCGCTGGAAGCTAAGATAGAAATCATCGCAAAGCCGAGAGGTAAAAGACCGACTTCTATCGAACTGCTTTCGGGAGGTGAAAAAACTCTGACAGCGATTGCGCTGTTATTTGCGATTTACCTTGTAAAGCCGTCGCCGTTCTGCGTGCTTGATGAGGTAGATGCTCCTCTCGATGTTGCAAATCTCGGAAGATTTAACAAGATGATTAGAAAATTTTCGGAAAACACACAATTCATTTTAATCACTCACAACGAAAGGACGATGGAAACCGTTGACAGATTATACGGAGTTACAATGCAAGAATCGGGAGTTACGACAATAGTCGAAACGAAGTTTAAATCAGATGAAAAACTTCAGGCTTAAGGTTTACTGTGACTTTGACGGCACGATAACCAAAAGAGATGTATGGTTTAATTCACTCGGAAAATTCATATCAGACAGGAAAACATTTGAGGAGATATGCAATGATTATTTTTCTTTGAGGATAGGTTCGAGAGAGTGTAATACAAAACAGCTGAAACTCATAGAAAAATTCTCCCCGGAAAAGTTCAACTATTATCTCGATGAAGAAGAAGTTGACATACACTTCAGGGACTTTACGAATTTTTGCAGAGAAAATGGGATCGAACTTACAATACTCAGCGCCGGGCTCGAATATTATATTGATTATATTTTAAAAAGAGAAAGCATCGATGTGAAATATTATGGCTGCGGAATGAAGTGGGATGATAAATCGAAAGTTCTTGACTGTGAATACATTTACACTGATGAATATTGCACTTTATGCGAGACCTGTAAAAGAAACATACTGGTGAGCAATACAAACGATGACGATAATGAAATCTCGGTTTACATTGGTGATGGAATATCGGATTTCTGTGTGAGCGCTTATGCAGACATTGTATTTGCCAAAGGGACGCTGGCATCATATTGCTGGAAGCATAACATTACTTACTTTGAGTTTAGAGATTTTTCTGATATTACAAAAAAGCTTAAAAAGCTTATTGACACAGGGAGTATAAAACACAGACAGGAATCAAAGATTAGAAGGAGAGATTTATTTGCCGGAGGATAAATGTGTATTTGTTTTCTTTTTTCATTAATCAACTTGTATGAAAGAGCTGGGAGAGTTTTTTTTCAGATACAGAAGTTACATTCCCGTTCCATTTGTCGTCGTAATGTTGATTTTCAGCGAACCGACAATGCAAAGCATTATTGCCGGATTGCTGCTGGCTTTATCGGGAGAACTGATAAGGATATGGGCTGTAAGTTATGCCGGCAGCGAAACACGCACAACCAGCGGCGTCGGTGGAACTTATTTAATTACTCAGGGACCATACTCTATAATTAGAAATCCGTTATATGCCGGTAATATTTTGATTTATACGGGACTCGGCATAATGAGCATGGCATTGTTTCCATATCTTCAGATATTTGCATTAATGTTTTTTATATTCCAATATTACTGCATTATACTTAAGGAAGAAGAGTTTCTCGGAATGAAATTTCCTATGGAGTTCAGCAAATATTTTAAATCAGTCGGGAGATTTCTGCCTTCAATTAAAGCGCTTCCCGAAGACATAAAATCCAAAGTTGATTTTAATCTGAAGTCCGGCATTAAATCCGAAAAGCGGTCTCTACAGGCGATTGTTATTGTTGCTTCAATAATAATTATTTTTTACTTCCTGCAAAAATTTGTAATGAATTAAAATAATCGGACAAGACAACTTCTCTAACGGATTAAAAATCTCACTGCATAATTTTTTCTCATCTTCATATTTACCGGCAGCGTTTCAATGAAAATAAAATTTCATCCTGGATTTCATTTTAATTTAAACCAAAGTTTTGAATTCCGAATAAACATAAAGGATTTATATTTAACGGCTTATGAAATTGTCAATATAAACTCAGAATTATATCACATTTAATATCAGTCAATTTTAAGGTCTTATAGTCTGAATAAATGCCGCTGCATTATTGTCAGTAATGGAAGCATCACTGGCATCAACAAAGTAATTACCGTCAATGTCAGTCGGCACATAACCAGTTACAAAATTGGAGGCATCATTGTCTATAAGTGAAAGATCTGAACCATCTATTATTCCTTCCTGTGTAACGTCTCCGCTGTAAATACAATACTTGCTACCTTTTAATATAAGATTATTTCCATAAGCTTTTGACTGAACATCGGTAAAATCATAATTGTTTATAATGCCGTCGGTTATTAAATTTTCTCCTCCGTTTTTAGACCACGTTTCAATTGTATTGTGATGTTTGACAACAAGATAGTAAACTCCGGAAATAGTGTTTGTAAATGTAAATACATTGCTGAATGATACGGAATCAATCACACCAGAAGAGGAATCTCTTAACCTGTAAGGCGGTACTGATTCTCTTAAATAGAGCTTAACTGTATCTTTTCTGTTAAGAGTGTTTGAGGGAACATTATACAATCCTTCGGCTGTCATTTTTAAATCAAGATTAATTACAGGAGCAGTTCCTTCAATGCATTTCCAAACACCTCCTGCTGATGCGCCTGTAGTTCCTGCAAATAAAAGTAAATCTGAATTACGCTTAACGGATAAGATAGGAGTAGCAGTTGTGCTGAAGTTATAATTTGTAAATGAGCTTCCTGAGTTTGTTGATCTATGCACTCCGCCGTTTCCCGAAGTAAAAATATTTCCTGAAATGCTGTAAGTAATGCCTCGTTGTGCAGAAGGAAGATTGCTCGGAAATGTCCATGTCAATCCTTTGTTTAGTGATTTACTGAATAAATAAGGGGAAGTTGTAGTAACCATATACACTGCTCCGTCGTTTGCCTGAACAATATTATATCCGTTTAATCCGGGATTAAGATTAACGCTAAAAGTCTGTCCATAATCTGTGGATCTGTAAAATCCGACAGAAGAGGCTCCGGTTACACCAACATAAATAATATTTGCGCTGTCAATATCAATTAAAAGCGGCAGGCAGTTTAATCCGCTTAATCCTGTCTCTGTAAAAGTAGTTCCATTATCAGTACTTCTCATAAATCCCGTTGATGTTGTAACATAGATGTAACCGTTACTTCCGCATTCCACACCTTGCAGGTTTTTAAAATTGAAAACTGAAGGTGGTATAAGCGTAAAATTAATTCCGCCATTTGTTGATTTCAAAAGTCCCGTTGAATAATTTGCTACATACATAGTTCCTGACTGGTCAAAGCTAAAATCCCACATCGTCTGACCTGCTCCAATATGGATGGTATCCCAGTTATCACCTCCGTCAGTTGATTTGTAAATTCTTGAATTTCCTCCCGTAAGTCCTCCGGCAAAAATATTTCCATTGTTATCTTTTGCAAGCGACCACACTCCCCTGCCGTTTAATCTCTGCAGCCATGTTTGTGATTGCAACGAACCCACAAACAAGGCGGTAAATATTAAAATGTAAATTATTTTTTTCATAACTTAATAAATTTGTTTAAGAAATTTTTAAAATATAGTTTTACTGATATTGTTTCCGGGATTTTTGTAGTTAAAATAACCTGCGGCTTTTACATATTAAAGTTTATAATTTCGGTTTGCGAATTGCAATTAACCTAAAATTAAGAGTATACTAACTGCCGAATAATTAACTTAAAACTTTTCGAATTCTTCATTCAATTTATTTATTTATTTTACTTTACATTTAATTTAAACTTTTTCATAAAAACAGATAGTTGATTTCATATTAATTAATCAAGACAAAATTAATTTATACGGCAATACCTACTTTACTTTTGAGTGTTGTATCAAAATCATATACTCAATATATAGATAATTTTCATTTTTCCATTAGTAACAGCTTTATAAGGAATTAGCTTCTGGGATAGATCAGGGGAGAATTTTCCTTAGGCGCAGGTTGAAAAAAAATAGTTTTAATAAAGAAAGAGGCTCACTAAGATTACCACTGATGTTTTTTTAAAAATGATCTGGTATTTTTTAAAAAAATACAAAATAAATCATGATGAAGTTGTTCAAATATCTGTCGGATTGGAATAGGATAAAGAAGCAGCAGTTATTGAAACCGGATATGTTACTTCCGAAGTAAGAGGAAAAAATATTGCTCCATAATGTAACAATTCATTAAATGAAAACAACGTATCAAATATTTTTGGAGATTCGGATATTGGAAAATCTTTACAAATATTTTTACAAGATTTAATTTAAAAATAAAACTGCTTCACTTTCCAGATTTAAATTAGGAAAGTGAAGTTTTTTCTGATAATAAAATTATTTACTGTTTATTTCTTCTTTACCGAATGCTCTATATACTTTACTACTTCATCATACATCGAATCAGCATCGAGCCCTGCCTGAAGCAGGACGCTTTCTGCTGTTCCGCTGCCGAGATAATAACCATTTCTGAATGGGTGAAGTATATTATATCTTCCGTCAAAACTCGTAATCCATTTATACATGGTAGGCAATGTAAAACCTGTAATTCCAAGAGCAGTATTTCGAATTTGATATGGAAGTAGTTTTTCTCTTTCTTCTTTTGAATGTGCATCATAAAGTTCAGCGCTCGAGATATGATAAATATTCATATTAAATCCTGCTTTATCCAATTTCGGCAATACTTTTGTAATAAATTCCAGAGTTACGCCGCTTTCCTGCAATATCACTGATCCATCCAATTTCTGTGACTCATCAGCTTTCCTCAATGCATAAACGCCTTTTACTGCATCAGTAGCGGGAGCAAGATTTAGTTTTTTTCTGTCAATCACAGGTTCATTTGGTCTTGTAACAAAAGGAGATAAGACTGCTGGTCTTTTATTCAATCCTTCCACAAGAAGCGGCCAGATTTCACCGGGCTCCCATGGAGTAATGGTAATCAAAATTCCCGGCGGGAAATTTTCCTGAATAAGCTGAAGACATTGAGGGTCTGCATGAGTCGGTCCGTCTTCACCCGTCTTTAATCCTGCATGCGCATTGATAAGTATCCATGTATTAAAATGTCCGCCGTAGTGCAAGACTTTATTCTGCTCACCGATTCCGTGAAGACGAGCAGCAGTGTGTTCCATCGCAGAAATAAAAGCTCCATAAGAAGAGCTAACACCTATGTGCTTTCCGAAGGCTGACAATCCGGCCATCATTCCTCCGATTGCATCCTCACATATTCCTCCTACAGCAAGTATTCTTGAATCAGGATTATCAACCGCATCATAAAATCCTTCTTGAAAACCTTTTCCAAGCAGATTAACTGAAGTAGAACCAAGAAGATCAGCTGCAACTCCGATTACCGCACCATTTGAAATTCTGTTAATGTAGCCAAGAGATGTACCAAGTACTGATCGCAGCGTCGTAATTTCTCCGGGCTTTATGTTCAGTTCATCCGGAATTTTCTCCGATGAAATTATATTTATCTTATATATGTGATCAAGATCAGGTTTATTTTTTTTTGGAATTCTATTTCTACTGACAATTCTATTTTTAGCTTTTAAAATCGAATCTGCAAAAAACGAAAATGATTTATCGTTGCTAATTGCTTCTCTGATTGTAAGCAGCGTATCATAAAAACATCTTTCTATATTTTCCTGCGAAGTATCTCCTTTCAATCTCGGAATATTCAAACCGAATGTATCTTCAAATTCTTTACATGAGTTGTAATAACCTTCCGAATTCATTTTATGTCCAGCACCATGAGAAGCTTTTCCTTCGATACCGTATTTCCAGCCCTTTACTGTTCTGTAAACTATAGCTGTAGGCATTTTATTGTTTAATGATTTTGCAAAAGACTGAGCAGCCATAATCTGCCTGAAGTCTTTGCCGTCATCCACATGAATTACATTAAAATCATGAAGATAACACAATTCCATTGGATTCCATTGTACATAATCTCCTTTTAGATCGCCATCTCTGCAGACTCTGTTTGAATCAATCGAAGCTTGATTGTAATCAATGTGCAGAATGATATTGTATAATCTCATTGCTGAAGCGGCAGCAAATGCTTCGGCCACTCTTCCCGGGGTCATGCCTCCTTCGCCTTCGACAACGTTTATATACGGAGCATTCTCGCCGAAATAATCAAGAGCGCCGAGTGCAACTCCAAATGAAGAAGGTATGCCTACTCCACTTGCTCCGGTGGCAACTTTAACGTGCGGTGTTGCCGGAGTCGGATGACCGTCGAGAGCTTTTGAAACAAATTTTTTAAAAAGAGGCAGAGTATTAGTAGGATTTTTTCTGAATCCCAGCAGGTCTTCAAATCTCAGTTGATACTTTTCATCAGGAAGTAGTTCCGGTTTGAATGTTCGCACAAATTCATTTCTCAAAGCCCACATTGCATAAAGTCCCAGCGCTTTATGACCTGCAGCATAAACCACAAGATCATTTTCATCAGCAAAAGGTTTTGCAATATCAAAATCCAGATAATTATAAATTAATGATGAGACAAATCTCCCCGACGAAATCGAACCTCCCGGATGTCCGCTGGTCGGAACAAAATTATAAAGTACAGCGCACAAAGTTCTGTATAAAATATCAGCTCTTTCAAAAAGTGCTACAGTCTTTTCTTCAGCTTGAAGACCGGTTTTCAGAATTTCGGATATTTCATAATACTTTCCTCTCCTTTGCGAAAATCCAGGTATTACAGGAGCAACTAAAGTGTAATCAATATTTTCCATGATGTATTTAAATTAAATATATAGAATAGTAAAAAGTATTTTTGATTTTATAACACTTAAAATTATGAAATACTAAATTGAAATGAACTGCATAAAAAATGGTTGCTCGGTTGATTTTTTCTTGTTACTAATTTTCCGATTCTTAATGAAAATTTCATTAGCCTATTTTTTAATTCATAAAAATCATGTTAATCGCAATAACCACATTTCAGACAAGGAATCATGATTAATTGTCTGAATCACGGATTTGTACGGATTAAGTGATTGCACGGATTGGAGTCCGGAATTTGATTTGGCTGTTTATTGTCTGAATCACGGATTTGCATGAATTAAGTGATTACACGGATTAGTTGTCTGGAATTTGATTTGGCTGTTTATTTGTCTGAATCACGGATTTGCACGGATTAAGTGATTACACGGATTAGAGTCCGGAATTTGCTTTGGCTGTTTATTGTCTGAATCACGGATTTGCACGGATTAAGTGATTACACGGATTGGTTGTCTATACTATTCTATTCCTTTGAAACTTCAGGTTAGTAACGTATATGATCTCAGTTTAGAAATTTTTTATATTAATCTTATTTAATCAGTTTAATCGGTGTAATCGGTGTAATCCGTTTAATCAGTGATTCAGACATCGCACCGGATTGTCTGAGCTGATTTAGAAAAATATTGATTTCGCTTCCTTATATGTCATGCATTTTTTCATGACTGTTGATGTTGTATTTATTGATTACTTGCTTTTTCTGTTTATTTGTCTGAATCACGGATTTGCACGGATTAAGTGATTGCACGGATTGGAGTCCGGAATTTGATTTGGCTGTTTAATTGTCTGAATCACGGATTTGCACGGATTAAGTGATTACACGGATTGGTTGTCTGGAATTTGATTTTTCTGTTTATTTGTCTGAATCACGGATTTGCACGGATTAAGTGATTACACGGATTGGTTGTTTGAACTTTGCTTTGGTTGTTTAATTGTCTGAATCACGGATTTGCATGGATTATATGATTACACGGATTGTAGTCCGGAATTTGATTTGGCTGTTTAATTGTCTGAATCACGGATTTGCACCGATTAAGTGATTACACGGATTGGTTGTCTGGAATTTGATTTTTCTGTTTATTTGTCTGAATCACGGATTTGCACGGATTAAGTGATTACACGGATTGGTTGTTTGAACTTTGCTTTGGTTGTTTAATTGTCTGAATCACGGATTTGCATGGATTAAGTGATTGCACGGATTGGTTGTCTATACTATTCTATTCCTTTGAAACTTCAGGTTAGTAACGTATATGATCTCAGTTTAGAAATTTTTTATATTAATCTTATTTAATCAGTTTAATCGGTGTAATCGGTGTAATCCGTTTAATCAGTGATTCAGACATCGCACCGGATTGTCTGATCTGATTTAGAAAAATATTGATTACGCTTCCTTATATGTCATGTTTTTTTCATGACTGTTGATGTTGTATTTATTGATTACTTGATTTTTCTGTTTAATTGTCTGAATCACGGATTTGCACGGATTAAGTGATTGCACGGATTGGTTGTCTAAACTATACTATTCTATTCCTTTGAAACTTCAGGTTAGTAACGTATATGATCTCAGTTTAGAAATTTTTTGTATTAATCTTATTTAATCAGTATAATCGGTGTAATCGGTTTAATCCGTGATTTAGACTTAATTTACTTCAACAGTATAAACTTCTTTGTACTAACTTGCAATCCGTCTGTGTATAAAGTGTAGAAATATATTCCGCTTGAAAGATTAATGGCGTTAAATGTTTCAATGTACACTCCGGGCTGTTTGTATTGATTTAGTATTGTGTTCACTTCTCTTCCTGATATGTCATGTACTTTTATCATAACTGTTGACGATTTATTTAATGAATACTTAATTTGTGTAGATGGATTAAAAGGATTTGGATAATTCTGATATAATCTATAATCATCGGTCTTAATTGTTTGATTATTGTTTATAAAAGACAACCCCCCATTGGTTGTCTTTATTATTTGTCCTGCTATGCCGACAGAATATCCTGTATTGGAATTGACAAAATATATAGAATTAAGTCTTTCTGTGGCTGTTCCAGGAAGAAGTATCCAGTTTAATCCTCCGTTTGTCGTCTTTGAGATTTTTCCATTATATCCGCACAACATTCCGTAGTTATTATCCAGAAACTGAATTGAAGTTATTATATGTGATACACTCTGGTTAAACCAGTTTATTCCTCCGTTCGTTGATTTTATTATTAACGGGCTTTCACTATTAAAACCACCTGATATAATTATTAAAGTATCTATATATTCAATTGAATTTAATACACTGAAAGGAAATAATGTGGAATTCCAACTTTCTCCAGAATTTGTTGTTAAATAAATTGCTATATCTGAGGCAACTGCTCCATTTGTTTCATCATAAAAATCAATATCATGAAAAACACCTCCTCCATAACTTGTAGTAAAATTGTGTACCCAATTTATTCCTGAATTAGTAGTTTTATAAATTGATCCATTATTTGTTCCAATAAATCCTTGATTGCTATCGATAAAGTTTAAACTCGTAAATCCCGTATCTCCTGCAGGTGTGTTTTGATTTTTCCAATTCATTCCTCCATTATTTGTTTTCATCACAAGTCCTGAATCTCCGCATAAGTATCCCGTATTTAAATCGGTAAAGACTATTTTCTTTATTCCAAGACTTGTATTTAGGTTTATTCTGTTCCAACTGTACCCGGCATCTGTCGTCTTTTTCAATATTCCTTTTTCTCCAACTGTATAACCGGTATTTTCACCTATAAAAAATACGTCGTTGTATGTCTCCTGAACTCCTGTCTGTCTTTGCCAATGTTCACCCGTGTTTGTCGTATTTACTATTACTCCCCCTGAACCAACTGCATAAAAATAATTCTGTTCGGTTGTATTTATATCTAAAAATACATCCGAATCCGGATTCTCTGGTGTAAATGAAGTATCTCTGAACCAGTTTACTCCACTATTTGTAGTTTTGTGAATATCTCCTATCTGTGTTACTACAAATCCTGTTGATTCGTTTTTGAATATCATTGCTCTCGAAATGTCATCAGGTATACTACTTTCAATTACATAATTACTCCAACTTATACCACCATTGTTAGAAATAAATATTTTTTCACTTTCTGCTACTGTTCCAAACAATCCATAGATTGTAGAATCGTTTATATATTGTACTGATGGAAAATAATCAAAGAATGTTCCCAAGTGATGTATAGTCCAGTTATTTCCACCGTTTGTTGTAGTATAAATATTATTTATTCCTGCCATCGCGCCTTTTAACGGATTTATGAATGATACATGAAATAATGTTGATGATACTCCAGCATTTTGTGCTATCCAGTTAGCTCCACCGTTTGTTGATTTTAGTACTTTGCCGGATGCACCGCTTATATATCCGGTATTTGCTGTCGGAAAATCAACATCCAGTAAAATACCCGGTACTCCGCTTGGGACAACTACCCAGTTCAATCCTTCATTTGTTGTCTTTGCTATATATCCGCTGTCACCAACAACAATGCAAGTATTTAAATCAATGCATTCGATGTCATTCAAATCCTTTGAAGTTATCTGTCCCAGCAACACCCAGTTCATTCCGCCGTTAGTTGTCTTGGTTACCGTTCCGGCTTTGCCGCAGGTATACCCTGTATTTCTGTCCCAGAAATCAACCGAGTTAAGCGTTGCGCCAGTCGGCAGAGGTTGCAGCCAGAAC
>JABAQZ010000010.1 GCA_019187405.1 Ignavibacteria bacterium | reverse complement strand
CATTCCTCTAGTGAGGGCGGCAACAAAAAATTCTGATCGTAATTTGCTTTAATCTGATGTGACATTCTTTTTAAATTTGTTTTGCAAATATAATCATTTTTTATCAATATGTTTTGAGACACTCTCTCAGGGGGAGGAAGGAGGGGGTGAATTCTTTCACAATCGTCGTCAACGACGAAAACGCAGTCTATCCTGTTACAATTGATCCGATATCTTCAAATCCTGTCTGGACTTATGAAAATAATCAGACAAGTTCGGCTTTTGGATATTCGGTAGCAACAGCAGGAGATGTAAACGGTGACGGATACAGTGATGTTATTGCAGGCAGTCCTTATTTCGATAACGGTCAGACAGATGAAGGAAGAGCTTATGTGTTTCACGGATCTGCAACAGGGCTTTCAACATTTGCAAACTGGACTTCGGAAAGTGATACCTCAACATCGAATTTCGGCTGGAGTGTTGCTACTGCAGGTGATGTTAACGGTGACGGATACAGTGATGTAATTATCGGTGCGCCGAATTTTGAAAACGGACAGAATAATGAAGGCAAAGTCTATGTATTTCACGGATCAGCTTCAGGTCTTTCATTGACTCCAAGCTGGACGATACAAAAAAACCAGGCTGACTCTCATTTGGGTTCATCAGTATCTTCGGCTGGCGATGTAAACAATGACGGATACAGCGACGTGATATTCAGTGCTCCGGATTTAGATGACGGTGAAACTGATGAGGGTAAAGTGTTTCTTCATTACGGAAGTTCATCAGGTCTCAGCATTCCTTCAGATAAAAATCTACAAACTAATGTTGCATCGGATAACTTCGGAACAAGTGTATCACTTGCCGGCGATGTAAACGGTGACGGATACAGTGATGTGATCATTGGAGCAGTGAATTCCGAAAACGGACAATCAAATGAAGGCAGAGCGTTTATTTATACAGGTTCACCGGGAGGAACAAACAGCACAAGTTTCTGGATAGGTGAAAGCAATCAGGCAAATGCAAATTTTGGAATCAGTGTATCTACTGCCGGTGATGTAAACGGGGACGGCTTGAGCGATGTAATAGTCGGAGCGCATAATTATGAAAATGACAGCACAAGCGAAGGTAGAGCATTCGTTTTTTACGGACACAATACTTCAATGTCCGCAGCAGCTGCATGGACGGATGACATCAATCAAAGATTTGCATTTTTCGGATATAGTGTAGGTACTGCTGGCGATGTGAACGGAGACGGTTACGGAGATGTCATCATTGGAGCATACGGATTCGCAAACGGAGAAACAGACGAAGGAAAAGCTTATGTTTATTTCGGATCATCAACAGGTTTGCCTGCTTCAGCCGACTGGACTGATGTTAGCAATCAGGTATCTGCGTATTTCGGGAGATGTGTGGCAACGGCAGGAGATGTAAACGGAGACGGATTCAGTGAAATTATTATTGGAGCAATGCAATATGATAACGGGCAATCGAATGAAGGCGGAGCATTTCTATATCAGGGTTATGCTGACGGACTAAGGTCAACAGTTAACTGGACTTATGAAATAAATCAGACAAATGCTTATTTGGGTATAAGTGTATCTTCGGCAGGGGATGTAAACGGAGACGGATTCAGTGATGTAATTGCCGGTGCAGTGTATTTTAATAATGGATTAGCAAATGAAGGCGGTGCATTTGTTTTTCACGGTTCTTCCGCAGGATTATCAACATTCCCAAACTGGATAGCAACTGGTAATCAGCTTGGTGTAAATTTTGGGATAGAAGTCTCTACTGCAGGAGATGTTAACGGAGACGGGTATTCAGACGTTATCATCGGTGCTTATTTATTCACAAACGGCGAAAATCAAGAAGGAAGAGCGTTTGTTTTTCTTGGTTCTGCTTCAGGTTTGACAGATTCTGCAGACTGGACAGCTGAAAGTAATCAAAGTGATTCAGAATTTGGAAGAGACGTTTCTACAGCCGGAGATGTAAACGGAGACGGATATTCAGATGTAATAGTTGGCGCAAATAAATTTGTTAATGATCTGACTGAAGAAGGAAGAGTATATGCCTATTACGGATCTTCAGACGGACTGTCTGACTCAGCTAACTGGATAACTGAAGGAAATCAGCTTTTTGCCCGTTATGGAACATCGGTTTCTTCTGCCGGAGATGTAAACGGCGATGGATATTCAGATGTAATAGTCGGAGCACCTAGATATACTAACGGTCAAACATATGAAGGGAGAGCATTTGTCTATCTCGGATCAAATGCCGGACTTGAAAATACTTCAAGCTGGACTGCAGAAAGCAACTCTGAATATACAAATTTTGGATACAGCGTTTCCGTTGCCGGAGATGTAAATGGTGACGGTTACTCAGATGTAATTATTGGTGCAAGTTATTATGATGAGGTTCAGGCATATTCAGGAAGGGCATATTTATATAAAGGAACGTCTGCAGGATTATTGTCTTCACATTCCTGGGTTACTTCCAGTTTTGCTGAAAATGCATATTATGGAACAAGCGTATCAACTGCCGGAGATGTAAACGGCGACGGATATTCTGATGTTATAGTCGGTGCGCCTGGGTATTCAACCAATAAAGGAAGAGCTTATATGTATTACGGATCTAATTCAAATTCAGGACTGGATAATCTTGCAAACTGGTATTCTGAAAGTGATCAGACCCAAGCTGATTATGGCGGAAGTGTTTCTTCTGCCGGTGATATAAACGGAGACGGTTACAGTGACGTAATAATCGGAGCATATCGATATGAAAATAATGAAGCAGATGAAGGAAAAATTTTTGTTTATTACGGAAACAGAAAGACCGGACTTTTATCCAATTTACAGCAGTATAAACCTGGAACATCAGATGTGATCAGCTCGGGAGGTATTACAGGATCAAACGGAAATGTAAAACTTAACTTATTCGGCAGGAGTTCATTTGGCAGAACTGACGGAAAGATAGTTTACGAATATAAAGAAAACGGACAGCCGTTCAGCGGAAACGAAATTACATACAGCACTTTGTCATCCGGTTCAGGAAACATGACAGACTTAGGATCAACAGGAATTGATCTCTCAAAAGAAATATCCGGATTACTTTCAACAAAAGAATATAAATGGAGAGCAAGAGTTCAGTATGATATTTCAAAAAATCCATATCAAAAATTCGGACCGTGGAAATATTATTCGAATTATATTCCCGAGCCGTATGCAGGATTTAAGCCAAAGTCTGTAATAATGACATTAACCATTAATTCACTTGTTGAAGGATTTTACAGCAGTGGATTAAACTTAATGGTTTCAGATACTTTTACCGTACAGTTGAGAAGTTCATCATCTCCATACAATATAATTGAAAATTCAGAATCAATTTTGAATACAACCGGAACGGGAATATTTACATTTACAACAGTAACAAACGGAACACCATACTATATTGTCATTAAACACAGAAATTCAATTGAAACCTGGAGTGCTTCAGCACAGAGCTTTGCATCGGAATTTTTAAATTATGATTTCACGAGTTCATCTTCGCAAGCATTCGGCAGCAATATGATTCAGATAGATGTTTCTCCGGTAGAGTTTGCAACATACAGCGGCGACGTGAATCAGGACGGCGTCGTGGATGCAACAGATAACGGTGTGATAGACAATGACGCATCGAATTTTACCACAGGATACGTAAATACCGATTTGACGGGAGATGATTTTGTAGATGCAGGTGATGCGGCGATAGCGGATAATAATGCAGCGAATTTTGTTGCGGCGATTACGCCTTGATAAAGAAAAGTTATTTCTCGTAAAAGAAAGGAATCCGTTAAAGCAGTCTCAGTTTATTGTAAACTTAAATTTCGGGGGCGGTGATTTTGTAATTACCGTCCCGTTATATTTTACGGAATCATATACATACCATTCGCCCGGCATAGTGAAGTTGACTGTTCCTTTATAAATACCTTCTCCCAGATAAACGGGATTAGCATTATTGTCCGAGCCTTGTCCGGTAGAAATCAGTTGAGGTCTGATAAACATTTCCGCATTAGGTAATTCATTATAAACCTGAAACCCGGATGTCTCGTGAAGCATTACTTTTAATTCATTTAATCCGGAAACCGGAGAAAGTGAAGATAATAAAGTCAGTATATATACTCTTTGTGTAAAAGTATTATCCCAGACGAGAATCTGGCTTAGAGAGTTAAACTCAAGGGGAAAAACAGCAGAGTCAACTCCGAATTCACTGTTGTAATCGTAATCTGCAGCCCAGAATGCCGCAGTGTCATACATGATGAATACGGCATAACCTTTGAAAAGTCCCGTTGAAACATCGTAATTAAAATTTTCCTTAACCGGAGTTGTATGGCTTGGTCCGCCAAGTCCGTGATACATAGTGGTTTTGTATTTTACAACTCCTGTATTTTTTTCATTTCCGTTTTGAAATACTTTAATACCTATGTCGTTGTATCCGTACATTAAAGCGTTACCTGATGAACTCCATACTTCGAATTTATTATTTCCTGATTCAGCCGTAAGGATTTTGTTATATCCGTTTGTGGGATTACCGTTTTGATTAACAGAAGAGTCATTACCGCAACTTGTGATAAAAAAAGCGGCAGCGAGGACAATATTTAAAACTGATTTTGTAATGGCAATTTATTTTTACAAATTTATTATAGTATTAAATATGAATCAACTTACAAATTTATATAATCAAATGTTTAGTTTATAAAAATCCGGCCTTTAAAAATTATCTTAGTGCTTTGACTCTATGCAGATTAATTTTTACGGAATTTGCATTACTTAATTCAGAGCACATCTGTCAAAATCAAATTGAAGTTGTAAAGTTAAACAAAAGAATTAGGCTTTTAAATTATTTGAAAACATAATTAATCTTCAGCAGAACCTAGTAAATCGCTCCTTGCATTGGCGGGGGTAGGGATGAGGTTGTTTTAGATTAGAAATTTTATTGACAATCTATTTAAGGAAAGTGTTTTTTGAATTGAAAAAATGAATTAGGCGCTAATGAATTTGGTTTATTTTAGATTCTGAAAAAGATTAGTTTTTTAAAATCAGAATTTATATTTTTGACAGAAGAATAAACTGAAGTATCTTTAAAAGTTATTTAATAAATTAAACTAACTGTCATGAAAAAATTCATTTTACTTTTTTGCTTTTTATTTATTTCTGGGTATGCTGTAAGTCAGATATACACTGAGGATTTCAGTTATACTGCAGGAACATTAATTACATCAACAGGAAACTGGAATGTTGCGAGTTCCGGTGGTACTAATCCAATAGCAGTTATATCACCTGGGCTTGAGTTTCCAAATTATATAGGCACAAATATCGGTAATGCTGTATTTATAGGTACAACAGGCGAAGATGATTCTTCTCAAGTAACTCCAAGACAGGATTCCGGAAGTACTTATGCCGTTTACACTTCATTTATGTTAAGAGTAAATACTGTCCAAGGTAATGGAGATTATTTCTTTGCCTTAAGTTCAACGGGTAATGCTTTCGATGCAAGGGTATATGCTAGACCAAGCGGAGCCGGTTTTAACATTGGTATAACCAAAGCAAATGAAGCAACCATTTCTTATGGTTCGGGAGTATATTCATTAGCTACAACTTATTTGGTAATAACAAAATATCAGTTTATTCCCGGATTAGCTAATGACGAAGTAAGTTTATTTATTTATGACTCAACTCAGATTGTTCCGTCAACAGAACCGTCTCCGACAATTGGACCAATTACTGCAACTTCAAATGATGCATTGAATCTTAGCCGAGTAATCTTAAGGCAGGGATCTTCTGCAAATGCTTCAACTGTTACCGTAGATGGAATCTATATTGATAATTCATGGAATAGTGCAGTTCTTCCAGTTGAGCTTAATTCATTTAATTCTTCAGTAATTAAAAGAGATGTCCAATTATCTTGGTCAACATCTTCGGAATCAAACAACAGAGGATTTGATATTGAGAGAAGGAAGTCAGAATCAAATTGGGAGAGATTAAGTTTTGTCAACGGAAATGGTACTACTGCTTCTTCTCATAATTATTCATATTTGGATAAGAATCTTGAAGCAGGAACTTATTATTACAGATTAAAGCAAATAGACTTTAACGGGAATTTCGAATATTTTGATTTAGGAAATGAAGTTAAAATAGGAACGCCGGAGAAATATGATTTGTCTCAAAACTATCCCAATCCTTTTAATCCGTCAACAAAGATAAATTTTGATTTGCCATTTGATGGTAATGTAAGTTTAAAAGTCTTTGATGTAAACGGCAGAGTAGCAGCTGAACTTGTACATGAATTTAGAAATGCGGGTTATTATACAATTGAACTTAATGCAGCTTCAGTTGCGGGCGGATTATCGAGCGGAGTTTATTTCTATACATTAACAACTGAGAATTTTGTATCAACTAAGAAGATGCTTTTGATAAAATAAAATGGATTAAATTTCCAGGCTCCGTTGCAAAGGGGAAATAGTTTTAAAATAAAAATCCGTTCCGGGAAATTCAGGAACGGATTTTTTTATATCGATTTAAAATATTATCTCATGCGATAATTGCAACGGGGTAATCATATTACAAAGGGGGCAACCACAAAGGTTTCCCCTACATGTTTAAATAATTTATTTCGTAGGGGCGACCTTCATGGTCGCGCTGATGTTGTCACCCAGATGTTTGTTCATAACCACATTTCAACTGGGCAACCACATGGGTTGCCCCTTCATGTTATTGATTGATGTTTGGTTACAATCCACATTGGAACGGGGCAATCAATTGGAAATGGTCAACAACATTTCAACTGGGCAACCACAAGGGTTGCCCCTACATGTTATTGATTGATGTTTGGTTACAATCCACATTGGAACTTTTAAATAAATTTAATTTCCGTAATTAAATATTAAAAAAAAATTTTCCCACTCATAAATTTCTGCAAAGTTATCTGAATGTAAAACAATGAATTCTGTTGAGGACTTAATCCGTAATTGAAGTAATAGCTGAAGGAGAATTTACTTGATTAAAATCAATTTTCCTGTTTTGTAAATTTCATCAAAGGAAAATCTGTATAGATATGCCCCGCCCGGGAATTCAGATGCATTCCATTTCACTGAATAACTTCCTGTATTTTTATATTCATTAATTATGGATTGAACTTCCTTACCCAATATGTTGAAAATTTTCAAAGATACAAAACCGTTTTTACCAATATAATAATCAAACGTAGTTTCAGGATTAAATGGATTAGGATAATTCTGATGAAGAATAAATTGCTGCGGAGAAACAGAAGAAAGGTTTTTTACCGAAGACGGATCACAAATAATATCGTTAAGTCTTATCCAAATCTGATTATTGAAATGAGTAGTTATTTCAAAAGAAGTGTCCGGAGCATTGCCAAGTCTTACAAGAACTATTCCCGATCCAGGTACCATATTAAGTATTTGTCCGCTTTTACCTAAAGCTGCAATCATGTTATCGGGAGCGTCTGGAGCCCAGCTACCCGGAAAGACAAACTGTGTACCCGGAAGCATATAAGATGATTTTCCGTTAAGCCACCAGAGATATCCATAAGACAGATTCAGATTTTGAGATGTGTTTGTCATGGAATTAAAGTACGATGTATCATGCAAAAGAGTATCAACATTCCATACACCTTTATTCAAAATAAGAATACCAAATCTCGCAACGCTTCTGGCATTACTGTAATAAATATTATTAAATCCGGAAGGCAGCCAGATTCCGTTCATGCCGATACGATTCTTAATTCTTGAATTGAAGTATAAGTTATATGTCTGACCGGTAGAATTTTCAATTACTTTATCGAGTAATGTATATGGTGCATTGTGATATGCCCATCTTGATCCTGCATCGGTGAGATAAATCAGACAAGACGGCAGCGTGCAGAATGGGTCGACTACGTTATCGTTTAACCCTGTTGTCATAGTAAGTTGATTTCGTATTGTAATAAGCTTTTCTTTACCGGGCTGACAGGAAGTCCAGCCTGCACCGAGATATTTAGAAGAAGAATCGCTGATGTTAATGTAACCCTCTTGCTGTGCAATACCACATAACATTGCTGTAAGTGTTTTTCCGGCTGAAGCCCAATACCAAATACTGTCAGCTGAAAAAGTACCAAAATAATGTTCAATAACTATCCTGCCATTTTTTAAAACAAGAAAAGCCTTGGTATTTTTTGATTCAAGATAGTTTAGCAAAGAATCAATTTTTTCGGTGCACCATCCAAGTGAAGAGGGAGTTACAGATTCCCATTGATTTCCCGAAAGGGGAGGGAAGTAAATGCTTTGTGTTTTTATTTCCGGGCATGTGAGCAGTAGAAACAGAAATAAAACTATTGAAACAATCGATTTCATTATGTCAGGAAATATTCAATTTGTCATTAAGTCAGTTAATTTGAGTTGATATCCATTCATCAATATTTTTTTCCAGAAGTGGGAGCGGAATAGCGCCATTTCTCAGAATTTCATCATGGAATTTCTTAATGTCAAATTTAACTCCGAGAGTTTTTTCGGATTTAGCTCTAAGTTCTTTAATTTTTAATTCTCCTATTTTGTAAGCGAGAGCTTGTCCGGGCCATGAAATATAGCGGTCAATTTCAGATTGAATATCTTTGTCTGAATTCGGAGTATATTTTCGCATGAATTCATAAGCTTTTTCACGAGTCCATTTTTTTTCATGAATACCTGTATCAACCACAAGTCTGCAAGCTCTCCACATTTCAAAAGTTAATGCACCGTACTTTTGATAAAGGTCATCGTACATGCCGGTTTCGTATCCGAGACTTTCCGAATAAAGTCCCCAGCCTTCAACAAAAGCAGTAAAACCCAAATCTCTTCTGAATTTCGGAAGATTTTTTAATTCCTGTGCAATTGCAATCTGCAGATGATGCCCCGGAACTGCCTCATGCAATGCAAGCGCAGTCATGGTATATTTTGGTCTTGAAGGAAGGTCAAAAGTATTCACATAAAAATAACCTGGTCTTGACCTGTCTTCCGGTGATGAATAGTAATAAGCTGCCGGCGCAGATGCTGCCCGATATTCTTCCATTTCCATTAAATCATATTTCGCTTCGGGCAATCTTCCGAACAATTCAGGTAATTTCCCGTCCATTTTTTTGAGAATATCACGAAATCCCTGCATAAGATCGTCTTTATCGGTATAATAAAACTGCGCGTCGGTTTTCAGGAAATTATTAAATTCGTCAATACTTCCTTTGAATCCTATACTATCTTTAAGTTTTTCCATTTCACCAAGGATTCGTTTTATTTCATTTAAACCTATTGTGTGAATATCTTCTGCAGTATAATTAAGCGTAGTGTGATCCTTAATTAATTTTCTGTATCTTTCTTCGCCTTCCGGAAGCGACCAAATTCCGGCATTATTTCTGCAGGCAGGAAGATATTCATTTTTTACAAAATCGTAAAGTTTAATATAAAAAGGATTAATTACTTCGGTTATAATTTTTTTTAATTCATTTGAAGCAAGAGACTTTTCTTCCGGGGAAAGTTTATTTTCTTTAATTAACGGAGAGTAAAACACGGATTCTTCCGGATTGTCTTTAATGACATTCAGCATTTGCGGAAGAGTCTGCTCCATAATAAATCCCGGAGGCATAAGTTTTGTTTCAATTCCTTTTTTCATCAGTTCAATAGTATTGTCTATACTTTTGCCGAATTGATACAATCTGCTGAAAAATTTCAGATATTCATTATAAGTTGAAAGCGGTTGTGAATTTATTATTTGTGGAAAGCTGATATGAATACCATGCTGTTGTCCGAGAGGCATATAATACCAGTTGAATTTTTTGTCTTCCAGAGCATCTTCGAGCGTTGATTTATATAAATCATAATTTATTTTATTATCATAAGAAAGAGCCTTGTAATCCAGAGAAAGCAATTCATCGAGAAAAGCTTTTGTGGTATCAAAACCAGCGAGTATGGCTGATTCTGAATTATCGGTAACTTTATCGTCATATCTGTGATCGCCTTCGTAGGTTGCCCATTCTGGATAAGTTCTCATATTATATTCATGATTCCTATCGAAAAGCTTAAGAAGCAATTCATTCGGATCGGATTTCCCATTGTTAAGTTTGTTATTAGAAAATCCCGTCATTGTAATAATTAGAATTAGAGATAAAATTATTTTTTTCATTTTGCATATTTTAATTTGAACTAATAATCTTTTATCAAAAATAAACAAAAATAAATTTAATTTGTGATGAAAAGATAGATTAAATTTGATTAACCGGTTAACTTTAAACTCATTGCAGTCAACTCTTCCGATCTGGCGACTGGCAGTGAGGAGTAATCGTTTTTAATTGGATTCGGGAAAATCATTTTAGTAAAAAAATAAATTAATTAATTTATCTCTCATTTTTTTATAACAATTCAAAATAACATGAAAAAATTTTATTCTTTCCTCCTTGTTTTTTTGGTAATTCTGATTATTCAGTTTACTTTGATTAATAATTCATTTAGTCAGATGTTCTGGAATACTGCCGGGAAATTTGATTCAACAACAACTGTTTCGTTTGAAAACAGTACACCAATAGATTTAACCGGGAGCTTTACGATAGAAGCCTGGTTGAATCCGTCGGATACAACAACCCCCGGAGGAATTTATAATAATCAGCGTCAGATTATTTATAAAGAAAAGTACAACATTACACTGCGGCATGGAAAACCAATGTTGTTAATTAACGGTACTTACATATTATCATTCAAGACAGGTATTGCTCCCAATAAATGGAATCACATAGCATTCACAAGAAATGCTGCAACAAATATATATTCATGTTATCTGAATGGAGTACTTGACACAACGAGAATGGTTTCTATAGCGCCGCAAAGTACTAATCATGATTTATACATTGGTTCAAATCCTTTATTAAACACTGCGAAATCAAATTATAAAGGATACATGGATGACATACGAATCTGGACAAAATCTCTTACGGAAACAGAGTTGAGTACCTATTTCAGGACATTCCTTGGAGTGGGGACTGGAATTTATGATGGGCTATCCTTTTCTCTCGGATTTCAGACTAATGAAAGCACTTCTTATTTACCCGGTCTTTTGGATATAAGTGATAATTCAATGATGCCGAATCGTGAGATAGATTTACAAGCGCTGGATCTTAAAAGCAGACCGGTGGAAACAAATTCCTTTAATGAAGCTCTGGAGCTTGACGGTTCAGGAGATTATGTAGCTGCGAAATCGATGACAGACATTACTCCTTCTTCGAGCATTACACTTGAATCATGGATTTATCCGAGAAGTTATTCCGGAGCTACAATTATAATTTTAAAAGGACCTCCTACTTTTGTTTCTCCAAAATATCACATGGGGCTTACCGTTGCAGGTAAGCTGTATGGAACAATTAACGGTAATCAGATAGTTACGACAACTACAATTCCTCTAAATGAATGGTCACATATTGCATTTCAATATAAAAGTTCAGGAGAATACAATTTTTATACAAATGGAGAAAATGTTAAGCAGGGAAATTTATCGCCGGCTCTAATGGGAGCAACGTCAGATTCGCTTTATATAGGAGGAACTTCTGGTACAGGATTTAACGGTTATATTGACGAAATCAGAATCCAGAGTTTTTATAAAACTGAAGCAGAAATTCAGAAGCAAATGTATATTTCAAAAGACGTGTATAATAAAAATAATTCAAACATCGATGTCGCTTACAATCTTGACGGACTGCAATTTTCGAATACTTCAAAAGGGCCTAGATTAAGATTCAGAAACAATGCAAGATTTTCGCATCCTTCGACAATTTCAAATCAGCCTGTATCACCACTATTAAGAGCTGACAGCAGAAATTTTCAGAAAGGATTTTTTATAAAACAATCTGACAGGTTAATACCTGCTACGGGGACTTCAGGTTTAATGACCGAAGACAGTCTTGTAATTGATCTTGATGTTAACGTTACTGATGTAAATTTTTTCATTGCTACAAATCATACATTCAGCAATGATCTTGAGATTACATTGGTATCACCACAGGATTATGAAGCTTTTGTTTGTTTTGACGTAGGTCAGCTTGGTTCAAATGATAATATTGTTACTATATTTGATGACCAGGCGGATTCGGCAATCATCAGTGGCAGATATACCTCCATTACTCCTTTCATTAAACCACAGGTGGACATGAATACAATTTTTGAAAATAATACTTGCAAGGGAGTTTGGAAATTAAGGATAAATGATGATAATTCAGGAAATTCCGGAAGATTGTATGCCTGGGGAATTCAGATAAATAATTTATCAGAGAAAACAAATTTACTTTCTACAAACTGTTTGCTTCAGGGATTTTATAATGCGGGTACGAATTCAATGATAAGAGATACAATGAGATTTTATCTGAGAAACAGTTTAACACCTTATGCAATCATTGATTCTTCCAAGAGTTATCTTGGTTCATTGGGCAACACTGATGTTACATTTCCGAATTCATTGCCGGGGAAATATTATTTAATGCTGAAACACAGAAATTCAATTGAAACCTGGAGTTCGACAGCTTTGAATTTCGATGCTTTTACACAATCAGTCACTTACAATTTTAAAACAGATATTGCCAGTGCGTATGGAAATAATATGATTCAAGTGGATTCATCACCAATCAGATATGCATTATATGGCGGGGATGTAAACCAGGACGGCATTGTTGACGGTACAGACGGAATATTAATTGATAATGATGCATCGAATTTCGCAACCGGTTACTTATCAACTGATTTGAACGGTGATGAAGTTATTGATGGCAGTGATGCCGTAATTGCAGATAATAATGCTGCAAATTTTGTAAGTGCAATTACTCCATAGTAATTGAGAATAATATAATGGATTACGGCATAAGTTCTTGTAAATTCGAACTTAAGAATTGAAATTTTAATATTGTCGAATTAATTGCAAAATGAACGACAGATGGGACAGCTTCATTTAAAAAGAACTGACAAAAGCATAATATTAAGAGCAGTAATTTTTACCTTACTTAGCTTTCTGATGTTAGCTACTGTAGGAGTATTAGTTAAGCTTGAATTAAAGTCCGGAGCGAGAGTCGAATGGATTGTATTCTTTCAGTTTCTCACGAGCCTTATTGCTGTACTTATAATATCCGCAAAGAATAATTTCAGAGATTTAAAATCAACCAAAATCAGGTACCACTTAATAAGAGGAGTATGCGGTGTACTTGCTTTTTTATTTTTCACTTTGTCAATTTCCAAAATTCCCTTAGTAAATGCATCGCTGCTCAATAACACAGCTCCGATTTTCATACCGTTAGTTACATTAATTTGGCTTAAATCCAGAATTGAAAAAAAGATATGGTTGGGAATGCTGCTGGGATTTGCCGGAATAATATTTATATTAGATCCGAAATCAGGAGAATTTATAAAGACAGGGGATTTGTATGGATTGTTGTCGGGGATATTGCTTGCAGTTGCTTACACGGCAATGGGAATTATTTCCAAAACAGATTCATACATAACAATTCTGTTTTATTTTTCATTAATATCGGTAATTATTTTCTTTCCATTTGCTATCCTGTACTGGACCGAACCAGGATTAAAAGTATGGCTATATGTAATTGTTTCGGGTTTGTTTGTTGCAGCATACATATTTTTTCTACAGTATGCATACAGTCTTGTTTCAGCAGTAAAATTATCTCCGCTAAATTTTTCTGTAGTTGTGTTTACTGGATTGTTTGACTGGATAATTTTTAATCAGACACCGGGAATTTATACAGTTATAGGCATAATATTAGTAATAGCCGGAGGTATCATTGCAATTACAACACATGAAAAAGATAATAAGAATCTTAAACATCACTGGCAATAAGTTATTTAGAATCTGCTACAGTTTATATTTTAAAAATTTCACCAATAAATATTTTTAAAAACCGATGACTGCATTGCTTGACAATTTTAGATAAGTAATTACCGGATATTATAACAATTATTTGTTTTGTTTGTATAAGTCATAAAGTTTTGGAAGTATCCGGTTTTTTGAAACCAAATCATTATCAGCGGATATTGAATTTTTTAAATTATTAAAACTGAAATTGACATATTCTGATTTTAATTTTAGTAAGTTGGAAACAGCATTGATGAATTTGATATACTTTTTTTCAAATATTCGCTGGCAATTTTTGAACTTTGAAGAAAATGTATGTATGAGTCAATATGATTAAATGCGGTTTCCAGATAATTCAGATCATAAAGACATCTTAATACGTGAGCTTTAATGTCATTTCTAAAATAAATACTTTCTACGGAATTTACAAAAATATTCCGGAAAGAAATCTTTGATGCATACTCCAATGCTTTCTGGAAATCGTTTATCAGAAATTCTGAATGAGCAAGAGAGTAATGTTTAATGCATTTTCTGTACTCAAGGTTGGTTTGCCTTAGATTGTTTGAAATGAAATTATCGAGTCTTAATTGGTCATTCAGTTTAAGGCAGGTAATTATGATGTCTCTGTATAAATTCAAATTTATAATACCTTCTTTAAAGTATGTGATTTTAAACTTAAGCATCTCAAGCATTAATTTCAGAAATTCTCTTATAAACTTTATTTCACCTTCATATTTTTTATTAAGCAGTAAATTATCATTACGACATAAAAAATTTTTCCCACAAGAGTTAAGGAAATAAAGTATGATCTAAAAATTTATTCCTTCTTCATAGAAATACTTGTCGCCTTTATTCTTGAGAAAACATTTCCAAAGATTGTAATATATAATTATAAGCGGTGTATCAGAAAATTCCTTAATTTGATTATTCAAACACTCAAGCATTTGAATCAGGCAATCATAATTATATTTGATGTTATTCTCTGTTCAAAAACCAGAAACTGAAAATAGTTGTCAATTATCATAATCAGAGATAATTTTATTTTTGCTGAAACAGCATCCGGTATGTATTTAATTTGCAGCGATTTATAAAAGAAGAAATGACCTTTCATGTCAAATGCAAAAATTTTATTCATGTAAAAATCATGACTTTTAATTGTAGATTTATCGGATAATTTGTTAAGCTCCTCAAATTTATTTATGAGTATTTTATTGGTATTTCTGTTACTCAACTCAGTAAGAGGATTTTACAAATTCAGGATTATTATTCAAATTGAGTATTTAAACAATTCATATAAGTCATGTTGTAATTAAAAACAAATTTCTTTGAAGTAGTACTCAAATGAAATTAGTATAGTAAACTGATTTTAAATAAACATTAAAAAGTAAAAAAGGATAAAAATATCTATTACTAAAACCATACAATATAAAACCATTTACGGTTTCGGCTAAAGGAGGAATCAAATACGACAACATTAGTTATTCAATTTCCGATACAAACGAACACTGCATATAGCGTTTGTCTCCAGACTCGTGGGAGAAATTTCTTGAAGTTGCCACAGTCACTGGATGGGCAGTAGCAGAGAAAATTTTCAGAGTGATTAGATAGAATTTCATGAGAAGTGTAGATCAGATATGGGGATCAGCATGCCGAGGGAGTATTTGGATACAACTGGGGTAAGGAGATAGGATAAATGATAGCGGAACCCTGACAGCTTTTTTGGGGTATATTTTGGAGGGGAGGTAAGTGTGGAAAGCTGTCAGGGTTGCGTTAGGTTTAGAAGGGGTTGTTTTAGTTGTGGATATAGTGTTGCAAGATTTTTGAGGAGTATATGGGAAATATTATTTTTGAGATATATGTATTCGGAAAGTTAAAGCAGTTTTAAGTTATGTTGATGCTGAAGAGACAAATCACAAAACCCTGACAGCTTTTCTTCGATACTTCAACGTTCAAAAAACAATTCAAAAAGCTGTCAGGGTTGCGGACAAATTCGTATAGACTCTTAGTTTAGAAAAATCTGAATAATCTGTTTTGTCTGGCATGTTTCTAAAGGAGTGATTTATTGGATTTGCCTTTTAAGAATAACTACTCAAAGCATCACAAAACCCTGACAGCTTTCCTACAATACTTCAAACTCCAAAAATCAAATCAAAAAGCTGTCAGGGTTACACCTCTCTCCACCTCCCCCTTCCCTGTAACAATTATCAATTCAGTTATTTCTAATACTATATTTTTTTTTTATTTTCCTAAAAATTAACATAAGGAAAATTTATCATGAACAAAGTAATTACTTTCTCCCTTTTTTTCTTTTTATTGTCATCTCTTTCTTTTTCTTCAGAGTTACAAAAATTTAAGGTTAAAAGCCTTAATCAGCCTGTAAGTACCGGTTCTGATCGCTGGAATACTGATTATCTAATCTCAAGTAGTGAACCCTTGGGTAAGCATTCTGGCGTTTACAGAATTTCTGACTCTACTATTTATGTTTCTGTTCCTGATACCAATATCGTCACTGGAGCTGCAATTGTTATTTTTACCTCCACTGATAACGGCGAAAATTGGATTATCCTTTCAACACTAACTCCCGCATCCGTTATTCCAAAAACAAAAATGATAAGAAGTTCCCTCGATTCAGTTTATTGTTTCTTCTTATCCGGTGTAACGATTTATTGCTGGAATGTGATTAACAACAGAGTTACTCAGGTAAGAGGAGTTGGATTCAGGGATTTTGACGTCGGTGCATCATCAACTGGCTCAATGTATATTTTTATGGATTCTCTCGGAACAAATAATCTTGTCCGTTACGGATCTTCTGATGGAGGTGTAATCTGGGGTCAAAGAGGTCTAATTACTACGGCTGGAGCTCATCCCAGAATATATTTTTCAGGTTCCGGTGATACGCTTGTTCTGAATTATTATGGTCCTGTGCTTGCTGATACTATGACATCTGTTATTAGAAATGCTCGTTACAGGGAGACAGCTCCCGGTACTTTAGCAACAGCCGGATCTTTTACAAACATTGTAGCATCAAATGAAAAAAAAGAACAGTTCTCTTCAGTGGCTTACGGTAGATTCGTTTATTTCTTTTATACTTCTGAATCTGCTGGAAATACAGATATTAAATGTAAAGTAAGTACAAACTATACTGTCAGCTTTTTTGATTCTCTTTCCATTGCGCCTGTATCGGGAAGAAATGAATTCTGGTTTGATGCAAAACACCATGCAAACGGAATAGGCGGAGTGGATATGTTGTTCATATCTTATATACCTCCTGAGTCAAGCGGCGACGGTTTGAAAAGAATATGGTACATTTCGGGAAATAACGTCGCGCCAAATTCCTACAGTTTTCTGAATCCTGTAATGATTAGTTCATCAGAGGCATTAACTTCGTCAAACGGTTATATTCCTGCATTAATACCTTATTATAACGGTTCAGGAGATTTAGGCGCTGCATGGGTTGCAAATATTGCCAAATCCATAGGCTTGTATTTTGACAGATTGAAAAATTATTCTGTTCTGAATTTAACTGTAAGTTTTGAAGCTTGTGTCCCGCCAGCGGATTCCATAACCGTTTTATTGAGAAGCATCTCTTCTCCTTACGGTATTGTTGATTCTTCGAGAGCAGTAACTAACTCTAGTGGAAACGCTTCAGTTAATTTTACAAATCCATTAGATGGAATTAATTACTATCTTGTCGTTAAACACAGAAATTCAATTGAAACATGGAGTAAAGATGGAGGAGAAGCATTTAGTTCCGGAAGCCTTACCTATGACTTTACTACCGCAGCATCACAGGCTTACGGCGACAATATGATTTTAGCTAATGGTGAATATTCTTTCTTTACCGGCGACCCAACTCAGGATGGTATTGTGGATGGAAACGATGGCGCGATGATTGATAATGATGCGTCAAATTTTAACACTGGTTATCTGGTAACTGATCTTAACTGCGATTCGATTGTGGACGGAACAGATGCTGCCTATGCTGATAACAATGCTGCTAATTTTGTGAGCAAAATTTCTCCATAGGTCTTTATTATTTATTTCATTTAATTTAATTTATTTCGGTGGTGTGAGTAAATATACTGCACCACCTTTTTTATTATTTTTCATTCCAAATAGCGAATGCAATCCAAAAGTATTAAAATCTGGATTTGACCCTGCTGATTACTTTTCATAAAAATATCCGCCGCTAATAAAATCAATATCTTCATATTTTATTTTTTAAAAATGAATCTTGAATATTGTATGATTTACAATGCCTTATATGATTTTAATATTCAAATCTTTTTTTATTTTGAAATCTGCTTTACTAAAATTTCAATGAGTGATTTATTCTGAATCTTACTATCGATCCATTGAGAAATGTCAAAAATATCTAAGGCATTTTGTTCGAAATCATCTTCGGCTATATTGTTAATCTCATCTTTCATCTCCTTTAACATTTCTATCAGCTCAGCGCTAGTTTTCAGCCTGAATGATTTTCTTAAATACTTTAATACAATGTTTTCGTATTTGAAAACTCGGTCTTTCTTTTTGAGAAAATGATAAGTTGACTTTAAGGAATATTCTAAAGAATCATAATACTCCAACTCAAAATATGAAAGCAAATGGAGTATCCTTGCAAAGCATTGATAATTCTCCGAAAAGTCGGATTTCTCGGAACTGATAATCTTTTCCATCCAGTAAATGCATTTCTCATATTTTGTAAAAACAAAATTATACAATCCGAGAAAGTAATATAGTATAATTCTCTGCTGAAGTGTTATCTTGTATTCGTACACTGCCATGGAATTTTCAACTTCCTCTGTGTTTCTCTCGAGTTTTCCAAATTCATGTGCAGCGAAATATTTTGACAAAGTAAGAACTGAAATGGAATAAAATAAAAATGTCTTTCTTCGCTCCGTCATGTTCTTGGCAAATATTTTATCAAGATTTTTTACTTTTTCTGTCGTCTGATCAAATTCTTTAAATCTTCTCAATCGTATTTGAGAATTCATTAAATTTATTTGTGCAATAAAATAATTTTCAATCCTCTCTTTGAAATTATCTAATTTTTTTTCCCATAATTCAATTAGCAGCTTATTATATTTATACATGCATTCAAAATCTTTCTTCATCAGAGCATGGTGTGCTTTTAATCCAAATAAAAGATTCTTGCTTCTGAATGTTATTGCTTTTGTATCATCTTTTAGAAATTCATTTTCAAAAAATTTATTTATTTCTTCCAACTCTTTTTCATGTCGGCAAAATGCACTGCCGATAGAATATGCTTTTATCATGAACTGATCATTTAGATTTATATATTCAATGGTGTTCTGCATTAAATTTACTGCTTGATCAAGCTTTTTCGTAATAATTTTATTTTCAGCGCTGAATTCGCTGATTGTTAAAGTAAACTTATTTAGGTGTTTTTCTTTTATCAGCAGCTCATAAAGAATCGAGTAATTTTCCTTCTTTTCGGCAATTTCTTTTGCCTTGAGTAAAACCTTCCTGCATTGTGAATATAAATTTTTGTCAAACAGTAACTCAAATTTTGTAATTAAATTTCTTAAAATAATGATATCATAATTTTCCTTATTGTAAATCATAAGACTATTTAATATCATTCTATACAAATAATTCTTATGATATGAAAAGTTTTTAAGAAATTTACCTTTGAATTCTTTACCTTTGATTTTCGATTCATCATATTCATCTCCTGACGCCGACTGAATTTGTATCTCATCAAACAGCTTTATGTAATTGCTGCTTTCCTCATCAGAAAAAGTCAAAGCAAACTTTTTAAAATAGCTTCTTTCCTGCTTGGTCATTGATTTTATAAGCTGATAAAGATCATCTGAATACTTCACTGTGACTATGGTTTGTTATATTATTACGGCAAAATCTTTAAATCCGAATTAAATATCAACACTTATCAATTAAAAACTATTAACTCTATCTATTCATTCTTAAAAATTAAAATTTCAGAAAATATAATATTATCTAATATGAGCAATTATTAGGATCAACCTGATTTTAAACCTTAAATATATCTTCCAATTCTATCTAATAAAAAATTTATACGCAATGATGCTGTTTGATGTTGACAGTTTCAAATCTTATATGAATCCGTCATTTACTTTATTCATTTCATATAAATACATACAAATTCTTATTTACAAAATATGAAAACTGCTTAAGACAGTGAAATGGTTTGCTCATTATGATTTGCTTTCTGCTTTATTCAAAATGTATTTGTTAATTTAATCTTAGACAAGCAATAATTAAAAAATTTAATTGGAAAAAAATATTTTATCAATTTGATCAAATAGTTAAAATGATTGGATTGAAATTAACAATGTATTTTTCCAATTTTCTGCAAATCACAATGCCGTTCATTCGGTTATTCATTAATATATTTATTTTTTTTTTAATTCAGTTATGAAATACTTCTTACCTGTTATTCTTTTTTTGTCAATTTTTACTTTACTTGTTTCAACAAATGATTTATCAGCCCAAAACGGAAAATTCAGATGGGATTATATTGAAGCTCAGTCATTTGCCATCAAAGGTGATGTCAGAATTACTCCGGAAAAATATAAGATAGTCAAAGCAGATTTTCAAAATCTAAAAGCTTATTTGAAATCTGCTCCTTTTGAATTTTCTAATTCTGCCATTCAAAATCCGTTTATCATAGAACTTCCTGATCCGGATGGCAATCTGAAAAAGTTTTATGTCTATGAATATTCAATGATGGAACCCGGTCTTTCACGACAATTTCCTGAAATCAAAACTTTTTCTATTAAAGGAATTGACGATCCTTATGCACTTGGAAAACTTGATTATACAATGCACGGATTTCATGCAATGGTGCTTTCTCCCAATGGTGATTTCTTCATTGATCCCTATTCGACAAATGAAACAGAAATTTATATAAGCTATTTCAAAAAAGATCTTAAAAGCAAGTATCCGTTTGAATGCGAAACAGCTCCAGAAGTTTCCAGAAATAACTTGATTATCGAAAATGATGCAACCGGTGAGCAGCTGAGAACATATCTTCTTGCATGTGCTGCTACAGGCGAATATACTGCATACCATGGCGGAACTGTTGCTTTGGGTCAGGCGGCAATTGTAACTGCAATAAACAGAGTCAACGGAGTTTATGAACGAGACATGTCAGTTAGATTGACACTCGTTGCCAATAATACATCTATTGTTTATACTAATTCATCTACCGATCCATATACCAACAACAATGGAGTTACGATGCTCAGCCAAAATCAGACAAACCTCGATGCAGTAATCGGAACTGCTAATTATCATATCGGTCATGTATTCAGTACCGGCGGCGGGGGAGTTGCAGGTCTTGGAGTTGTTTGTGTATCGGGAAATAAAGCCAGAGGTGTTACCGGTTCACCTGCTCCTATTGGTGATCCATTTTATATTGATTATGTGGCGCATGAAATGGGACATCAATATAGCGGAAACCATTCGTTTAACGGTGTATTGGGAAATTGTTCTGGCGGCAACAGAAATGGATCGACTGCTTGGGAACCCGGAAGCGGCAGTACAATAATGGGCTATGCAGGAATTTGCGGAGCTGACGATCTTCAGCCAAACAGCGATGCTTATTTTCATTCCGGAAGCATGAGCGAAATAATAAGTTTTACTCAATCAGGAAGCGGTAATTCATGTCCGACAAATACAAGCACGGGTAATACTCCGCCTTCGGTGACAGTGCCATCAGGCGGATTTACAATTCCCATCAGTACTCCATTCCAGCTTACTGGCTCAGCTACTGATGTTAATAATCCTGGAACGCTGACATATTGCTGGGAAGAGTATGATGTCGGTCCTGCTGGTTCGCCTAACAGTCCGTCTGGCAATGCTCCTATTTTCAGATCATTCAGTCCGGTAACTACGCCGACAAGAATTTTCCCGAAATTGTCAGATGTTTTAAATAACACACAGACATTCGGAGAAATTCTGCCGACTTATACAAGATCATTGTCATTCAGACTAACAGTCAGAGACAATAATTCCGGAGCAGGTGGGAGCAATTATGGATTAATAACATTTAATGTAAATTCCGGAGCAGGACCTTTTACCGTAACTTCGCCAAATACAAACGTTAACTGGAATTCTTCCATTCCTCAAACTGTAACTTGGAATGTTGCAAATACAAGCTCATCGCCTGTTAGTTGTGCCAATGTTAAAATTCTGTTGTCAACAGACGGAGGCAATACATTTCCGACAACATTGCTGGCAAGCACTCCTAACGACGGCTCGCAGTCAGTTACGCTTCCCGGAGTTAACACAACAACAGCAAGAGTAAAGATTGAAGCAGTTGGAAACATTTTCTTTGATATTTCAAATACAAATTTTCAGATTTCAAATACAAGTCTGCCTGCAATATCACATACTCCTCTCGGTGATCAGGCAAAACAATTATGGCCTGTTTCAGTTGATGCAAGTGTTACTTCTGTTTATTCTCTGGATTCAGTCTGGGTTAAATGGTATAAAAATATTGTTTCTAATACCAAGCAGTTTAAGCTCATTAATACTTCGGGAAACAATTATTCAGCTATGTTTAATTCGATGAGTTCTGATGTTGCATTAGGTGATTTAATTTATTACAGAATTTTTGCACAAAATAATTCTGCAGGACATGAAAAAGATTCCACAGCCCTTTACAGTTTCAAAATAACCGATGGTAAAGTTTGTGAAGGATTTACGGGAACAACGTTTCCGCCATCTGGCTGGAGTCTTACTTATTCGGGAACGCTTTATTGGTCAAGAGTTACATCGAGCAGTTACGGTATTGGAACGGGAAGTGCGAAGTTTGATTTTTGGAATGCTGTTTCAGGTACTGCGCAATCGCTTAATACTCTTGCGTTTTATCCTACATCAGCCGGTGATTCATTGAGATTCCATAATGCCTATGCACCTTATCCAGACGGATCTACTGATTCACTTGAGATACTTACTTCTACAAATTCAGGATCTACTTATACTACTTTAATTAGATTATGGGGAAATAATTCCGGTGGTACATTAAATACAAGATCAGTTTTGGGAACTTCTTATACTCCTTCCAGTGGTGAATGGGCTACCAAAAAATATGCTTTACCTGTTGGCACAAACCAAATCAGATTCCGAGCACGTAGCGGTTATGGTAATAATCTTTATCTTGATTCGATTTGTGTTGTGAACAGTTCGTCGCCTGTTGCGGCAACAATTACGCTTGCACCTGAAGGTTTTTACAATACATCAACCTTAAAACTGAACATGAAAGATACAGTTAGAGTATATTTAAGGACATTATCTGCTCCGTATTCAATTGCTGATTCGGGTAAGACAGTAATTGATTCGGTTTCATTGAGCGGAAGTGTAACATTTGCAAATGCAATTAGCGGAACGTATTATATTCAGGTTAAACACAGAAATGCCCTTGAGACATGGAGTAAATCAGGAGGAGAATCTTATTCAAGAGGATCTGCATTAAGTTATAATTTTACGACAGCTATAACCCAGGCATACGGCAGTAACATGACACTTAAAGATTCTAAATACTGCTTTTTCAGCGGTGACTCAAATGGCGACGGTATTATTGACGCTACCGATAATGGCATAATTGACAATGATGCATCTGCCTTTTACATTGGTTATTTAAATTCTGATTTGACTGGTGATTATATAACGGATGCCAGTGATGCTTCAATTGCAGATAACAATGCAGCGGCATTTGTTCTTAAAATTACACCATAGTTTTATTTAAGCGTTATTTGCAATAGTCGTAAAGATTCAGAGGTAATTTGATCTGAGAGTTTGCTTATTCCCTCTTCATTTAATCCATCTATTTGGCTCGTTGAAGTGGGAATTGAGTTTTGCTCTTTTTGTAATTTTCTTTTATGATGTAAAGCTGCTAATTCGCTCCGAATGGTTTAATGTTCATTTTCTCCTTTCAAGTACATCCTTACAAGGCAAATTTTAATCAAGATATATCCATCATCTGTTAAGTATCGAAAAAAGTGAATGAATCTTTTTAAGTTTAGTATGAAATACTTAGAGTGGTAAATTATTAAAGGGTTTTGTTTTGATCCAATAACTCTTCAGCTTTTTTTACCAGCCACTGCCCATTAATAAGTCTTTTAGTTTTCTTAATATCGGCTATTATATCAACTGGTTCTTCCTTAGAATCTTTGGACTTTAATCTAAGAAGCCTGTTGTACAAATTAAGAAAAGAATTGAATTTATTTAAAGTATCTTTTGGTATTTCAGTTTTATTTGCTAAAAATATTCTATAAGCAGTAACGAGTGAAAATGCGGTCTCTGTGTTATTCAACTCGTAATGTAGTTTTAACTGTAAATTTCTAATGTCAGTTTTACTTAATTCAAATTTATCTTTAATCTTCGAAATGCTCTTTAAAGATTCTCCAAATTCGTCTTTCAAAAAATGTAAATGAGCATAAGAAATTGCCTCCATGTTTTCTCTGAATTCAGGACTCAATTTATTCAAATGAGCTTTTATAAAATTTTCGAACCAATCTGTCTTATGTAATGAAGCACAAACTTTTACAATGTTTCTGAAAATATGAAGCTGCATATATTCATTCTCTGATTCTGCAAAAAGATTATTTTCTATCATATTTTTATATAGGTCAAATGATTCCTCCATAAATTCTAGACTATCTTTTTGTGTGCAATAATTCGTAAGATAATTAAACATTGTAAATTTTTCTTCTCTGTCTAATAATGACTGCTCTTCTGAAAGACTTTGATACAAGATTATTTTTATTTCAAAATAATGAATTGAATTGTCATGCTCTTTAAGCATTTTAAGTAAATGATAATAAAGCTTCATAAAAAATATCTGCGCATATTCTTTTCTTTTCAACTCTTTTTCCCTCTTTTCTTCTTCTTTTTTTCTTTTTTCTTCTTTCTTTCTTAATTTTTCCTTTTCAATTAATTCTACCTTTGTAAGCTTTTTATTTTTTTTAATTTTTTTATCTAAAATTGCTTCTGAATTTATTTTCATCATTTCATACTGTTCCCATTTTTTTCTCCTTCTAATTTCTTCCATTTTAAATACTTCACCAAGTTTATCTATATCGATACATTTAGAAATATCATCGAGAAAGGGATCATCGAAATTTTTTCCATGACTTTGAGCTGGTATTCTGCTTCCGTAAATATCGAGATAATCTCCGACAAATTGTATTGCGGACTCAATGAAATAATCAGTTTTACTTTTAATTAGATTCCCAATGTCAATGATTTCAGTGTAATATATATTTTTTAATTGAGCAAGTCGTCTGTATTTGGAAATAAAATCTTTTGTAATTGAAAAGCCAGGAACAAGAATATCGTCGAGAGATTTATTAACTGTTTCGGAATGTCGTGTTAGTTTGTTATCGAGATATACCTTGCTTAGATTCAGTAGAAACTCAGCTTCATTCTCCAAAAGCTCCTTGAAAACCAAATAAGTCTCAGCAGCTTTTGTGAGATCATACATCTGATTTGCCAAATTGTTTTCATTATATTTTTGATTAGGATATAAATGTTGATACACTTTTTCCTTTTCTAATTTTATAGAATTGAAATCCGGTGAATATTTATTCAGATATTTAAAAAATTCTAAAACGTTCCTTTGGGGTTTTATTAACGGTGATTCGAGATATTTCTCAAAAGAAGTCAGTTCCTTGCCAGAAAATGTCCTCAGTAATTCTATTAACTTGCTGTTTAGCATAATGCGGGTTTTAGATTTAAAGCTAAAATTAAAGTTAATCCTATAAGTAAGTTATAATTTTAAAAAAGATTAGAAATATTTCAATGATAAAGTAAAAAAAAATAATGGAATTTCTGAGAGAAATCTCCTCTAAAACCTTCAAATATATTCAATAATCAGGCTTTTTTGATAAATTCTGAAAATATCTTCTGAGAGAACCCGAAATTATTCTTGTGGAATGATTTTTTTATTTCCGGCATTTTGCAAATGAATTTTTGACTGAGTCTATTAAAGTCTCAGTCTCAGTAATTATAGAAATCATAAGCTTAATGTCAAATCACAAATCAAATCATCAACATCTGCTCGTAAAGTCTTCTAGGTTATTCTGCATTTGCTCCGGTGTTTATTCCGGAGCTGTCCTTTCTTTGGGGATTGACAATGATTTTAGTTTTTCTCTCTGTTATGTTTTAATTGATGGAATTCGGCTGCGAAAATACTTTTTTTTGTTTTCTGCATTTTGTGTAAAGGATTTACTTAAATTCTGTTATGCTATTAGTGATAGTTTAGCATGGCAAAAAATGAAATGAATTAAACGATGAAAGACACGAGGTTAATTAAAATATTGAAACGCTTATCTTCGAAAGAATTAAAATACTTTGGTCATTTTGTAAATTCTCCTTTTCTTAAACCGTCAAGAAAAAACACTCTCAATCTGTTCAGCTACATTTATCAATTTAGTAAGGATTATGATTTGGATAAAATGAGTAAAGAGGATGCATTCAATTATATTTATGGTATAAAAACTTATGACGAAAAACAAATACAGAATTTAATTTTCGATCTTACAAACTCTGCTGAAGATTATTTATCATTAAGTACTCTTTTAGAAGATGAATTGGAGTTTATGCTTAATCTTAGTAAAGCATTCATGAGAAAAAATCTTTCTGATGAATCACACAGAGTAAACCTTTTGATTGAAAAAAAACTTAAGTCTTCTTTTTTCCCTTTTACGGATTATTTTTCAAAACTAAAGCGTCTGAACAATCTGAAGTTTGTTCATTATAATTCCATCAGAAATCTCGCAGAGGCCGAAAAGTCTCTTGAAGATATATTCGAAGCTTCAATACTGCTCTTTATTTTTGATTATATGAATTTCATAGACAATACCGAAAATCCATACAATCAGTTACTCTCAGCCGGGAACCATCGAAATCTAATTCAAAACTTCAGACAGCTTGTGAGTCCTAACCTGTTGCTGAATCTTTTAAAATCTAATGGCGAGCAAAACAACTATCTCAAACTTCATTACCTCAGATTTAAATTAATTTTAGACAGGGATAATTTTGGGAATTTCATTGATCTGCAAAAATTCTTTTTCAGTATTCTAAATCTGTCTGATAAGGATAAGGACTATTTAAACAGGGAAGAGAGAAATTTATTCTTTTTGTTCATGATAAATTACTGCATCACTCAGCTATCAAATGATGAAAAAAAGTATAAGTCTGAACTGCTGAATTTATTCAAAAAAATGCTTGAATCGGATTCTTTCTCTTCAGAAGCTGGCGAGTATATAAATGTTGCTGCGTTCATTAACATAATAATTTTGTGCAATTCGCAAACCGATAATAAATTTCTAATTGATCTGCTTGATAAATTCATTATATGTCTGCATCCTGCTTTTAGGGAAGATATGAGGCATGCAGGTTTTGCCAGGATGGAATTTATCAGAAATCAATTTGAAAACTCGCTTGAGCATTTATCTATGATTAAGAACTATTCAATCCCAATGCTCAAATCTGATATAAAGCATCTCCAGCTTAAATGTTATTATGAGCTGTCATACTTTGAACAAGCATATTCTTTAATCGATTCATATAAAAGTTATCTCTCAAAGACTGATGATATCAATAATGTCTTTAAAATAGCTTTCCGGAATTTTGTTGAGCATTGTCATGAGCTTCTCAGGCTAAAGTCTGGCTATAGAAAAAATTCCTTATGGGATATAAAGAAAAGCATTATCGAAACTGCTCATCCCGGTTTTAAATCCTGGTTACTTGCCAAAGTGGCTGAACTTGAAGTTAAATCTTCAAAAAATAATTCAAAGTTTTGAGTATGATGGAAATCGTATATTGCCATATTGTTCAGGAATTGAAGAAATCAAGAATAATATTTTTTTCTTTTATGAGATTTGTGAAAAAAATTCTTTGTGTTGTATGTTGATTGCAAATATTTTTGATAGAAGAATACTTTTTTGGAATGATAGTTTTAGATTAAAATTGCTAATCCCATTTATTAATTAACTTATATTTCAAATTTAATCCTAAATATTATGAGACTCTCTTCTCTAACTCTTTCACTCATTTTTGCTCAGTCATTCATTTATTTCTCATATGCAGTTACTCAAGATAAGGGAAATTATCAAAAAAGCTATGTTACTAAAAAACCGAACACTGTATTATTTTGTGATGGTGCTATTCCTTTTGGAGATTTATCGGTAACTAATATTTTTTAATACTAAATTTATTTAATCATGAAAAAAACAATTACAACTTTGGCATTGGGAATTTCAATCTTTGCAATGACTTTTACAATTTTAAATGCACAAACTTATTTTTCTGATGATTTTGAAAATGGTTTGAGTAATTGGATAGTCGGGGGAAATAATTGGGATACGTTGAGTACAACTTATACGTCGTCGAATCATTGTGTGACGGATAGTCGGGTTGGGAATTATTCTTATAATTCTGATCCGACTATTGTGATGTCGCCATCATTAAATTTAAGCAATGCTTCTTATCCTGTATTAACATTTTTCCATCGTTACAATTTAGTTGTTACTAGTTGTGGAACTGGTACAACATATGATTATATTTATCTTGAAGTGTCTACCAATGGTGGTTTTAACTGGAGTCAGTTAAAAGTTTGGAATGGAACAAATCGAGCGTGGTATTACGAGCAGGTCAATTTGAAAAGCTATAGGTCCAACTTAGTTAAATTTAGATTTAGATTGAGTTCTCATAATGCCTGTAGTTCCATAGCAGATGGTTGGTATATAGACGATGTTAAAGTAGTTGAATACAATACATTGAATCCGCATATCAATTTTCCATTTAACGATAATTTTGAAAATGGCTTAAGTAAATGGATTGTAGGCGGATTCAACTGGGATACAACGTCTACAACAAGTTCTTCAGGTCTTCGTTCTGTAACTGAAAGTAGAACTGGAAATTACTTACACTCTTCAGGGCCGACATTGACATTATATGGCGTTCTAAACTTATCTGGCACATCGTTTCCTGTATTGACATTTTCTCATCGTCGGAATCTAGTTGTTACAAGTTGCGGTACAGGTACTACGTATGATTACGTTTATCTTCAGATATCAACTGACGGAGGGTTCAATTGGAATCAGATTACTCCTCCATGGCAAGGGACAAATAACGCCTGGTTTCACGAGCAATTTAATTTGAGCAATTATAGAACAGACAGCGTTAAGATTCGCTTTCACTTAAGTTCTTATAATGTATGTGGCGCAACTGCCGATGGGTGGTTCATTGATGACGTAACCATTCGAGAATTCATGACAGGAGTAACAATTATCAATAGTTCAACACCGGACAAATACGCACTCAATCAAAACTATCCTAATCCCTTTAATCCAACAACCAACATCAAATTCGCCATTCCAAAGAAATCATTTGTGAGACTTTTGATTTATGATTTGCTGGGAAAAGAAGTTGCGACGTTAGTTAATGAAGAATTGAATGCCGGAAGTTATCAGGCGGACTGGAATGCAAGTGGGTATCCGAGCGGGGTATATTTTTATAGAATTCAGGAAGATGACTTTGTGCAGACGCGGAGTATGGTGCTTGTGAAATAAAAACATATATCTATTTAATATGAATGACTTTTAGAAATTAAAAAAGGAATTAATTATGAAAAATGTATTTACTTTTTTTCATTCAATCCAATTCATCGCTTTCGGCCTTTGCATTGTTTTATATGCTAATACATTAAAGTCTCAATGGGTATATTGTAATGGACCCGGTAATGACCTTATAGTTTATTGCTTTGCAAGTTCAGGAAACAAGCTCTTTGCTGGCACTTATAGCGGGGTTTATCTTTCGACTAATATTGGCTCAAGCTGGACAGCCGTCAATAACGGATTGCCTGCTGAGCGTGTTTATGGACTTGTATTTTCCGGACCGAACCTTCTGGCAGGTATAGTTCTGGGAGGTGCATCAGGAGGAGTATACCGGACTACAAACAACGGTACAAGCTGGACTCCATCCAATAGTGGTTTAACAAACTTAGAAGTTACAACACTTGCTGTATTCGGAAATGATGTATTTGCAGGAACTGTTTTCCCATCACTCAACTTTCGCTCTA
Source organism: Ignavibacteria bacterium (assembly GCA_019187405.1). Taxonomy (GTDB): domain Bacteria; phylum Bacteroidota; class Ignavibacteria; order Tepidaquicellales; family Tepidaquicellaceae; genus JABAQZ01. The sequence goes on along the minus strand of JABAQZ010000010.1, from coordinate 56,807 downwards.
CTAACAATGGTCTAAGCTGGACACAAATTGGCAGTACAGGTGCAGGTGTTTATGACTTTGTCAAGATTGGTTCAGACCTCTTTGCAGGTACCTATGGCAGCGGTGTTTATCGTTCGTCAAACAATGGTTCAAGCTGGACGGCAGTTAATAACGGTTTATCAAATTTGGATGTTTATTCCTTTATTGCTTCAGGATCGAATCTCTTTGTTGGGCTTGAGTACAATGGATTAGGCTCGCTCTATCGCTCTACAGATTCGGGGATGAACTGGATATCAGTAAATAATGAAATTTCCGAAACCCGGATTGGTGCTCTTATATCTCACGGTTCGAATATTATAGCAGGAACTTCTTTTGACAGCGATATTTTTCTTTCTACAAATCAGGGTTCAAATTGGACATCAATTGGCACCGGGTATTCCCAAACTTCTGCTCTTACATTTTATGTTTATGATAACTATATCTTTGCGGGAAGCTATGGTGACGGTGCATGGCGACGTCCATTATCGGAAATAATTTCAGTACAAAATCTTTCTACTGAAGTGCCGTCGAATTTTGCGCTACATCAAAATTATCCAAACCCCTTCAATCCCACAACGAACATAGAATTCGCAATCCCAAAACATTCGAATGTAAAAATCACTGTTTACGATTCACAAGGGAAAGAAGTGATTTCATTATTAAATAAGCGTTTGAATGCGGGGAAATATAAAGTTGACTTTGACGGGTCGGGTTATTCGAGTGGGGTTTATTTTTATAAGCTGGTGATGAACGGAACGAATTCATCGGAGACTGAAGGGTATACGGCAGTAAAGAAAATGCTACTGACAAAATAATAAAAATTGTCTTATTAAGATTTTTTAAACTTAATTAAAAATAAACCTAAACTAAAATTCATTTTAAAAAATAATTTAAGAAAAAAAACCATGAAACATTTGTATAAAATTCTTCTCATCTCATTTTTTATGTCAAAAACTATCTTTTCTTATTCGCAGTGGCAGCCCGCTCCGGTACAGGATATTCTGAACATTGATTGCTTTTTAGAATCAGGGAGCAATCTCTTTGCGGGAACTGACAGTAATGGAGTTTATGAAAGCATTAACAACGGAGGTAATTGGACTGCTGCCAACAATGGATTGACAGATGGTCATGTAAGAGCTCTTGGAATTTCCGGTAATAATATTTTTGCAGGGACACGTGGCGGTGTATTTATAAGTACTAATAATGGTAATAGCTGGAATACAATTAACGGACCTACCAATGTGACAACGATTGCCATTTCGGGTAATAATATGTTTGTAGGGACATATCATGAAGGAGTTTATCTAAGTGCAAACGGCGGAGCCTTGATGTTAGTTGGTCTGGAAAACAGAAATATCATGGCTCTTGCTGCTTCAGGGAACAATGTTTTTGCAGGAACAGATGATTATGGAATATACTTAAGTACAAATAGTGGAGGGAACTGGGCTTTGGCAAACAACGGAATTACAGGTGATATGGACATCCATTCATTTGCTATAATTAGCAGCAACGTCTTTGCAGGAACAGAAGATGGAGTATTTTTAAGTTCGGATAACGGAGGAAGTTGGACAGCTGTCAACAATGGTCTGACCGACCTTTATGTAACTGCCATTGTTTTTTCCGGAAATAACATATTTGCTGGAACCCGCGGCGGAGTATTTCTAAGTACAAACAATGGGGGAAGCTGGATTTTAAAAAATCAAGGACTTTCAAATGAACCAGACATTACTGCACTTTTCATTTACAATAATTACATTTTTGCCGGGCTTTTTAATTTATCCGTTTGGCGCCGCTCTATATCTGAAATCATCGGGATACAAAATATCTCATCAGAGATTCCTAAAGGTTTTGGGTTATCTCAAAATTACCCCAACCCCTTCAACCCAACAACCAACATCAAATTCGACATATCAAAGAAATCATTTGTAAATCTTGTAATTTATGATTTGCTGGGTAAAGAAGTTGCAACCTTAGTAAACGAGAATTTGAATGCTGGAAGTTATCAGGCAGATTGGAATGCAGGTGAGTTTCCGAGCGGGGTATATTTTTATAGGCTACAAGCGGAGGATTTTGTGCAGACTAAGAGTATGGTGCTGCTAAAGTAAACTTTCTATAATTTATTTAAGGAGTAAAACAACATGCAATCTAAATTACTTTTTTTCATTCTGCTTTGCTTCCCAATTTTTGTTTTAGCGCAGGTTACGCAGCAGTGGGTGCAGATATATGGCGGACCGAATGGGAGTACTGATTATCCCTGGTTAATCTTAGTTGATAATTCCGGGAATGTTTACGTGACGGGATACATCAGAAGCACATATTATGATTATGCAACAATCAAATACAATTCTTCGGGGATTCAGCAGTGGGTTAAGATATATAATGGTCCAACTGACGGAACGGACGAAGCATGGTCTATGGCAGTTGATAATTCCGGGAATGTTTATGTGACTGGAGCCAGTGAGGGAAGTGGTTCAGGTCGTGATTATTTAACAATTAAATACAATTCTTCCGGGATTGAGCAATGGATACAGAGATATAACGGTCCGTCAAATGGTTTGGATGAGGCATGGTCAGTCGCTGTTGATGATTCAGGGAATGTTTATGTAACAGGAGGCAGTACCGGAAGCGGCACTGGGCTTGATTATACGACTATTAAGTATAATTCTTCAGGCATTGAGCAGTGGAATCAGAGGTATAATGCAGCAGGTAATGGAATGGATGAAGCTTACTCACTTGCTATTGATAAATTCGGAAATGTTTTCGTGGCAGGAACAAGCAATTATGATTATGCGATAATAAAATATAATTCATCCGGGGTCCATCAATGGGTGCAAAGATATAACGGGCCAGGCAATAGTTGGGATAATGTACAATCAATCTTTGTAGATAGTTCAGGATATGTTTATGTGACTGGTTCAAGTGTTGGAAGCGGTACATCTGATGACTATGCGACGATTAAGTACAATTCATCAGGAATCCAGCAGTGGTTGCAAAGATATAACGGACCGCCAACTAATGGGAGAGACAATGCTACATCAGTCAAAGTTGATAATGAGGGAAATGTTTATGTAACCGGATACAGCTATGGAATTGGAACAAGCCGTGACTATGCAACACTTAAATACAATTCATCCGGTGTTGAACAGTGGGTGCAGAGATATAATGGACCAGGCAACGATTTAGAATATGCCTACTCAATTGCTGTTGATAATTCCGGAAATGTTTATGTGACGGGATCCAGCATTGGAATTGGTACCGGTCCTGATTATGCAACGATAAAATATAACTCTTCCGGTGTTGAACAATGGGTGGAAAGATATCACAGGCTTGGGAATATGGACATTGCAACTTCTATTGCAATTGACACTTCCGGAAATCTTTATGTAACAGGATATAATAGTAGTGACGGTTACGTTACAATAAAGTATTCACAGACAATTGGTATACAATATATTTCAACTCAAATCCCCGAACAATTTTCTTTATCACAAAACTTCCCAAACCCTTTCAACCCAATAACTAACATCAAATTCGACATTCCCAAGAAATCGTTTGTGAAACTTGTGATTTATGATTTATTAGGTAAAGAAGTTGCAGTATTAGTCAATGAGGAATTGAATGCGGGAAGTTATTATGCAGACTGGAATGCGAGTGAGTTTCCGAGCGGAGTGTATTTTTATAGGCTTGTGGTGAGCGGAGCGAATCCACTTCAGACGGATGATTTTGTGGAGACTAGGAGTATGGTGCTTGTGAAATAACATCAATTAACTAATCAATTTTCATAATAGAGAATTTTTCTCGGAGGGAAATAGTCGTGATAAAATTAAGTATTTTTATATGGAGTTCAATGCTTTCTCCTACGTTTTGTTTCTTGTTTTTTCTATCTTTTACAAATTTCAATTCAGCCTTTTCTAAAAATCCGGAAGTAGCTTCAATTGAGTTTACTTCTGTTCCTGCTTATGAAACTACTTCTCCGTTATTGGGAAGAGTTTTCAATGTGATTCCCGCGGATTATAAAATTGTGGTCTATTTATTACTTGAAGGCAGCGGATGGTGGGTTAAGCCGACAGCTAATTCTCCTTTGACAGTAATTCAAAGCAATTCCACTTTCTCCTGTAATGTAAATTCTGGATCAAATGATAAATATGCAACCTGTTTTGCTGCTTTCCTTCTTCCAAACGGTGTAAGTCCGCCAATACTTCTTGGAAGTCCGGAAATTCCTGACTACATGTTTACCAATTATGTACATATTTATAGTTTGAGATACAGACGAACAATAAATTTTGCTTCAAGAAACTGGTGGGTTAAAAATACAATTCTCTCTGCTGGTCCGGGTCCTAACTTTTTCTCAGATGATACCCGTAACGTCTGGGTAGAAAATAATCGCCTTCATTTGAAAATATCTAAAAGAAATGACATTTGGTACTGTCCGGAAATTATCTGTAATGATACTCTGAATTACGGAAAATACGTTTTTAAAATTTCAAGTCCTGTCGGAAATATGGATCGCAATATAGTTCTGGGTTTATTTACGTGGGACATGTCGCCAGTTGAGAGCCACAGGGAAATTGACATAGAGTTTTCTAAATGGAGTATGAATCAATCTATAAACTCTCAATATGTGGTCCAGCCATTTAATTCACCCGGTCATTTACATTCTTGGATTTTTCCCGTTTCTGTGATAAATTCATCTCATATTTTTGAATGGAAACATAATTCAGTTAATTTCAGCAGCGTAAGCGGGTTTAATAGCAGTCCTCCTTATGATACGGTTTATCAGTCGTGGACATTTTCCGGAAGCAGTGTTCCCAACCACAATCGAGAGAATGTCAGGATAAATCTCTGGCTATTTCAAGGCAATGCTCCCTCAAATTCTCAGGAAGCTGAAGTTATTGTTTATGATTTTAGCTTTGCTTCCAATTCTATTGGAATAAATACTATTTCAACAGTTCGACCGAATGGATATTCTCTTTACCAAAATTATCCGAATCCGTTTAATCCAAAAACCAACATCAAATTCGACATCCCTAAGTATTCTATTGTGAAGCTCATGATTTATAATTCATTGGGAAAGGAAGTTGCGATGTTGGTGAATCAGGAATTGGATGCCGGAAGTTATCAGGCGGATTGGGATGCGAGCGGATTTCCGAGCGGGGTGTATTATTATCAGTTAAAAGCTGAAGATTTTAATGAAACTAAAAATATGTTTTTTTTAAAATAATCTAATCAAATTTAATTTTTATTTTTTCTTAAACTATTTTTATAAATCTTAAACTTTAAATTCAAATGAAAAACTTTTTATTGCTGTTTTTAACATCATTACTGATTTCCAACAATTCCTTTTCTCAAATCCCTGCTAATAAAAATTGGGACGGAACTAAACCAGAAATTTATGAAAATTCAAAGGCTTTTGTGTTTTTCTATTCTCCTTTTGTAAGTAGTAACTTAGGTTCCGCTTTTGCTGGTAATTTGAGTCTGATACCGGATACATCTATCACACCATCTACGATTACAAATTTTCAAATTCTTAATTTATTTGGTATAGGTGTAAAATATTTTGTCTCTCCTAAGATAGATTTAAATCTTGCTTTCAATCTTGGCAATGTGACACTTGAAGAACAGCGTTCCTCTCAAAGCAGCTCTACTCCTGTGAATAAGTTTAATGTATTTACTTTTGGGGTTTCATTTGATGGAAATTACAGATTAAGGTCTCTTTATAATATATCTCCATATATTGGAGCAAATGTTAACTATTCAGTACTCAATTCTGAAATTAAAACCATTTCCGGGTCAACTTTCAGTGATGAAATATCTGGTAATACTTTTGGCTTTGGAGCAAACTTTGGTTTCGACTGGTACTTTATTCCAGGGATGTCTCTTGGAGGTAAATATACTTTTGGCTGGCTTGGATCGGGAGGTTTAGAAGAGATAATTACCGGATCAAGTTCACCAAGAACAATTAAATATCCGAAAATGAATTCTTTCGGAACCGGTATTATGAGCATCTTACTTAACGTGCACTTCTGACTGAGTTTATATTTTTCATTGTGATTATTTCTTTCTTTTTTTGCTGATTTCCTGAGAGATATTTGGGTCAAGTTCTTTTAAATCAGTGCGTTATTAAAGTTTTTCATTGCAAAAGTTTTGAGAAAAACCCCGATAATTATTTTTGCAATAAAGTGTAAGTTGGGATAAGTTTGTTGAAAGTTCTTTAAACAGGAAAATGATTAAATCAATTTTAGAAAGTGATAATGAATGAATAATCAGGCAGTTAAATGTTTTGGATATAGGATGCACATTAAGAGCACCCCGAATTCAGTGTGTGTCGTGCATTGTTGCCGCGCGGGATTTGCTAATTTAAGGATCCGGCTTACTGCTGATGCCATAAAAGCTGAATAATAAAATTTTTTAGTATTTAATATCTATATTTAATAAATTTGTATTAAGGAGTTTTTCAAACCCACTAAATTAAGAACTATGAAAGCAGTCATTTACCACATTTTCCTTTTAATTTTTTCCACATCCCTTTTAACTGCAATCAATTCAAATGCAAACTGGATTGAAAAGAATTATCCCCACTTACCTCAAAGTCCGCAGCTAATGTCTGCCGGACAAATGAGCAATTTCCAATCAGCAAGTCAAAGAAAGGATTCACTTCCGAAAGGAGTTACACAGGCCTGGCTTGAGAGTCTTCGTGATGAAAACGGGGCAAAGATAATGCAGGGAGAGTATGAGCCTGATTTTATACAAAGAAGAATTTTTGATGGATTCAGTTCAAATGAATATTTTGGGTGTGAGGTTAGTATGTCAGCTGATGTAAATGGGGATGGGTTCAATGACATAGCTATTGGAGCTACATACAATAATCCGGGTCGCGTATATTTATATTTTGGAGGCCCTAATGTGGATTCCGAGCCTGATGTAATATTAAACGGAGAAACCGACAGCAGTGAGTTTGGGTACCATCTTTCATTGGCAAACGTGAATGGAGACAGCTATGGCGATCTCATTGTTGGAGCAAGTCATTATAATTCCAACACAGGAAGAGTCTATGTCTTCTACGGCGGAGCTCCTTTGGATACAATTGCGGATGTTACAATGACAGGAGAAAACACTGGTGATCTTTTTGGTATATGTAGAGCCGCAGATATGAATAATGACGGATACGATGATATAATCATTGGAGCAGATGGCAATAGTTCAAACAAAGGCAAGGCTTATATTTACTTTGGCGGAGCCCCAATGAACAATGTCCCGGATGTAATTGTGAATGGTCAAGGAAATAATGACCATTTTGGAATCTCGGTATCATCAGCAGGCGATGTTAACAAGGATGGATTTGATGACGTGATAGTCGGAGCTCATTATGCCGGAAAAGCATATATATTTTTTGGTGGAGCATCAGTGGATGCATCCGCAGATGTTACTTTGCAATCAGGTGAACCGGGTCTTTTTGGAATATTTGTTTCCAATGCCGGCGACTTCAACGGTGACGGATTTTCAGATGTAATCGTATCGGCTGACAGGTACAATGGTAATATGGGAAGAACATATGTTTTTTATGGAGGTTCGTTAATGGATGGTTCTGCCGATGTTACAATGACAGGTGAAAGTTCAAATGATTTTTTTGGATGTGCAATCTCATCTGCTGGAGATATAAACAAAGATGGTTATTCTGACGTAGTTGTTGTGGCCTATATAGGAGGTATAGGAAAAGTATATGTGTATTTTGGAAATTCAACAATGAATAACACTGCCGATATAATTATCAATGATGCTACTTTTGCCTCGGAAGTTGCAGGCGGAAGTGATGTAACCGGTGATGGTAATACTGATTTTCTTGTCGGTGCCTTTAGATGTAATTCAAACAGAGGAAGAGTGTATTTATATGATTATAGCGTGAGTGGAAATATTACTTCAAATTCATCAAGCAGAGTACTAACCGGACCCAATACATTTGAATATTTCGGAAGCTGCGTTAGTTCCGGTGATATGAATGGTGACGGTTATAATGACGTAGTTATCGGTTCCGGGGACGGTCATGATACAGGCAAAGCTTATATCTTTTTTGGCGGAGCTATTTGGGATACTATTCCTGATATAGTTATGCTTGGAGAACCGGATAGCGAACTTGGAATCAGCGTTTCATCAGCCGATGTGAATAAAGACGGATACTCCGATGCAATTTTCGGAGCTGGAAGGTACAATTCAGACTCAGGCAGAGTTTATATTTTATTTGGAGGACCATCTATGGATAATGTCCCGGATAGAATTATGACCGGTGAGCCAAATAGTATGTTTGGAATGTCAGTTTCCTCAGCAGGTGATGTTAATAAAGATGGTTATCCTGATGTAATTGTCGGAGCAAGTCAATTCAGTTCAAATAAGGGTAGAGCGTATATTTATTATGGTGGGTCACCCATGGATACCATTCCGGATGTCATTATGGATGGCGAATCAGCAAATAATTACTTTGGTACTGCCGTTTCATCAGCAGGCGATGTGAACAAAGACGGCTATTCTGATGTAATTGTCGGTGCAAGGGGTTATTTGAGCAATGTTGGAAAAGCATATATTTTTTATGGAGAGCCATCGATGGATGCTACTGCTGATATTCCTTTGGTTGGAGAAGTTGGTTATTTCGGAGAAAGTGTCTCATCTGCCGGAGATGTGAACGGTGATGGATTTTCAGATGTACTCGTAGGAGCTTACCGTTTTGATTCAAATAAGGGAAAAGTATATTTGTTTTATGGAGGAAGTTCTATGAACAATTCAGCAGACTATACATTTATTGGCTCAGAATCAGGTGCGTTTCTAGGTAATGCAAATACGCTTGCTAGTGCAGGTGATCTGAACAAAGACGGATTCTCTGATATTATAATGGCTGAACCGTTTAGCGGTAAAGCGTATGTTTATTTTGGCGGTGCTTCGATGGATATTATTCCGGATATAATTAAGTATGAGGAGACTCCGGGTGAGAACCTTGTAGCAGTTTCAGCTGGAGGTGATATTAACGGAGACGGTCATCTCGAATTCATTATTGGAACGCTGTTTTATAATTCATACACCGGGAAAGTTTATGTTTATGATTACAGAGCGAATGGTGAGATTATTTCCGATTTAGTTTTGAATGGTGAGGAGACACTGGTCTCATTTGGTGCTGCAGTTTCATCTGCTGGTGATGTAAATAATGATGGATATGATGATTTCATTGTTGGTTCGCCGGAGTATACTACAACTACAGATTACGGAAGAGCATACATTTATTACGGAGGAGCATTGCTGGATAATGTTGCTGATGTAACAATGACCGGAGAGGGAATAAATAACAATTTTGGCTGTTCAGTTTCATCTGCAGGAGATGTAAATAATGACGGATATTCAGACGTAATTGTTGGAGCAGGTTGGTACAGTACAAATGTTGGCAGAGCATACATATTTCTTGGCGGAGCGAATATGGATAATTCTCCTGATGTAGTAATGACTGGTGAAGGAGGACACTTTGGAGTTTGGGTTTCTTCTGCCGGGAATGTGAATGGAGACCTATATTCAGATGTTATTGTAGGGGCTTACAGGTATGGGTCAAGTACCGGAAGAGCGTACATTTTTTATGGCGGAGCATCGATGAATAATACTGCAGATGTTGTAATGAACGGTGAAGCATCAAATGATCTTTTTGGAATGTCAGTTTCAACTGCCGGCGATGTGAACGGAGATGGTTTCTCGGATGTCATTGTCGGTTCTGCTCATGACTTTTCAGAACCAAGTAAAGGAAAAGCACATATATTTTTTGGAGGAGCATCAATGGATAACGTTGCAGATGTGAAAATGGTTGGAGAACAATTAGCTGACAACTTCGGATTTTCTGTTTCGACAGCGGGTGATGTTAATGGAGATGGTTTTTCTGATGTTGCAGTCGGTGCATCGGAATTTAACGGAGGCAAAGGGAAAGCATTCATTTATTTCGGCGGGACATTAATGGATACAACTGCAGATGTGCTTATGACCGGAGCATCACCAACTGATGTTTTTGGAGGTATTGTTGCTTCACTTGGAGATATGAACAATGACGGGTATTCTGATTTAATTGTCGGGAGCGAGCATTTTGAATCGGACAGAGGGATGGCAAACATATTCTTTGGAGGAGCCCAGATGAATAATGTTGCTGACATTACGCTGGTTGGAGAAGCACCCGGTGATGACTTTGGTTTGGCAGTCTCATCTGCAGGTGATGTGAACAGCGATGGATTTCCTGATGTAATTGTCGGGGCTCAAGGATATAATTCGTTCACTGGAAAATCTTATTTGTACCTCGCTTCCGCTATCGGCTCACCTTCCAATAAAGAATTCAGAACAAGAACTTCCGGCAACTGGAATTCACCTTTAACATGGGAAATGTCAACCAATGGTGGTAGCAATTGGATTTCAGCTCCAAGTTCTCCCGATAATACAAGCGATGAAATTACAATTCAAAATTCCCACATAATTTCCATAACAGAAAGCGACAGTGCTTATAACTTAATTCTTGAATCCGGATCAAGTATTGCTATTGATTCTTTGAAATCCCTCAATATAAAAGGTATAGGAGGAATAGGTCTGACTTTGAATACCGGAGGTGTGATTTCAGGAAAAGGTTCAATCTTTATCAACGGTATTTCATTTTTAAACAATGGGCTGGTTTCTGTCCGTGAAGTTAATCTTAATAATACTACTTCTATTTCAGGATTAGGAAGTTTTGACAGTACTAATATAATTTCCGTGAATGGAAATGCAACATTGGGAAGCAATCATCAATTCGGCAGATTACAGATTAATAGCGGCGCTATATTTAATATTTTATCATATACACTCAAACTATCTGGTTCAGGTTCATCTCTTTCTAATGCCGGTTCTTTTCTTATTTTAAATGGCTCAATAGAGTATAACGGTACTTCTCCTCAGATTATTTCAGCTGTAAATATAAACTATGCTAATCTTAAAATTAATAATGCTGCAGGCGTTATTATGAATACTGATTTTTCCATTTCAGGATTACTATCAATCAGTAATGGTGATCTGAATCTAAATGGTTATGACATAACTCTTTTGGATTCTGCCCGATTACAAGAATCGCCAGGCAATACTTTGATGGGAGATTCAGGTTCCATTTCTACGACTCGATTTATTAATAGTCCGTATTTATCAGATATTGGAGGGTTGGGAATTATAATAACTTCTTATGCTAATTTTGGGATGACAACTATCTCTCGTAAACACGGTGTGCAGTTTGTTGATACTGGAAAAGCAAGTGTTAGCAGATTTTTTGATATTTCTCCAAGTAATAATTCGGCATTAAACGCTAATCTTATTTTCAGATATGATAATTCTGAGATTGATACGCTTCAGGAGTCTTCACTGGGTCTTTACTCTTCCACAGATGGGGGTACCAGTTATGTCTATGAAGGAGGGGTTGTTGATACATCAAACAATATGATATTTTTAAATCATATTCATTCTTTTTCAAGATTAACGGCAGCAAGAAGATTAAGCGGGGTTGATCTTGAGGATTCGATTTCTGTCGGAAATATTTATGCAAAAGGAAAAGTGTGTATAAGGTGGGGATCTATGGATAATATTTCTGCTAGAATTAACAAAAATATCTTAATGGTGGATGACTCAGTTAAGGTAAATTATATGATAAAAAACATGGAAACTTTCGAAATTATTTTTGATACATTAATTACAATTCCCGAATTCCAACAGTCTGATACGCTTGTTTATTTGAGGATGCCTAATATAGTAAATCCAGCGCCTCATTCAGTAATTGTTCAGGCAATTATTGATGAGCTTGATCCAATTAACGGGTATGACTTGCAAACTTACTGTTTTGATGTTACATGCAATGAATTTTCTTATACAGAGCCTTGTGATACAATGGATGGCGGAACTGGTTTTGACGGCAGCCTTGGCAGAATGGCTGTAGGTTTTACAAATCTAAGCCCTACGGAAGATTATCCAATTTATGCATTGGACTACAGCTTCAATGATTCGAGTTATGTAAGCTCTCAGTATAAACTTGCAGTTTACCTTGACAATGGAAGCGGTAAACCGGGAGAAGCGCTGTATATATCTCCACTATTATATTCACCGGGAGGGAAAGTTTCACTTACGCATGATATAGTGCCTCCAGTCAAAATACCTCCTGGTAAGAGATTTTATGTTGGCTATATTCAGACTTCGGGAACAAACATTAAAGCTTCTTATCAAAATGAAATACCAGTCAGAATAAATTCATTCTTCTTTAGTAATTCTGATTCGAATGATGAATGGTATGATTTTGCCGATTCTTCAAAAAATTATCGTCTCGATATTTCTCCGAAAACAGTTACAAGTATGACCTTGAATGCTTTACTTCAGGGATTTTTCAATTCATCTTTAGGATACATGATTGGGGATACTATTAGACTTCAAGTCAAAAGTTTTTATCCACCTTATGATTTGATAGATGAAGATACATGTTATTTAGATTCTAACGGAATAGGGAATTTATATTTTACAAATGTCCGACAGGATTCAAGTTATAGATTTGTAATACAGCATAGAAATCATTTAGAAACCTGGAGTAATAATTACCCCGAAAAATTTGATGTCTGTAAGAAAATTTTTAATTTTACGGATAACATAACAAAAGCATTCGGGAATAATATGACCGCTGTTGGAGACAAATTCGCAATTTATTCGGGGGATGTAAATCAGGATGATGCAGTTGACGGCTCGGATTTATTATTAATAGACAATGATGCTGCAATGTTTAAGACAGGTTATTTAGATTCGGATTTAAACGGAGATGAAATTATTGACGGTGCAGATGCAATTATAGCAGATAATAATGCTGCTGCATTTATTTCGACAATTTCTCCTTAATTTGTATTTATCTGTGATTATAAAATAATAGTTTCTTATAATAATATTTAAAATCTCCAACTGTTTGACAGGTTTTTGTCAATTCACTAAAGTAAACTGCAATAGAAATGATTTTAGAGATTCCTTTCTATTGCAGTTGCTTTGAATAAACAGATGTAATGAACATTACCTTAACATTTCTATAAGCTCTATATTTCTTATCTATATATAACAGAATTTTAAATGTATTATTAAAAAAATAATTAATGATTTAATATCAAGATTTTTGTCCTAATCACCATCAATGTTACCATTAATAACATCTCATAAATGAAATAACTGCTTTAGTAAAATGCATTAAAATTCATCAGCTCACATAATTTTAATCTCACACCTTTCAAACTCCATTCTTCAGACATTTCTTAATTAAATGTCTGCTAAAAAGACATTGCAAGAATTTCAAACAGAAATAATTCTTACAGCATTGGATTTTAAATCTTAAAATCTTTGGGAAAAACATAAGAATTTCTGAGAGAAATCTCCTTTAAAACCTTCAAATTTAATCAATAATCAGCCTTTTTTGATAAATTCTGAAAATTTCTTCTGAGAGAACCCGAAATTATTCTTGTGGAATGATTTTTTTATTTCCGGCATTTTGCAAATGAATTTTTGAATGAGTCTATTAAAGTCTCAATCACAGTCAAAATAGAAAACATAAACTTAATGACTAATCTCAAATCAAATCATGAGCTGCTTTCCGCAAAGTCTTCAAGGAATTTTACCTCTGGCTCCGGCTTTAATTCCGGAGCTGACCTTTCTTTGGGGATGGTTAGCTTTGATTTTTTATTTGTCGATTATATAATTCCCGCTTTTTCATTTCCATATAATAAATCTTCATTTTATTTCTCTCGATTTTTTCGAGAGAAAATGAAACTGAAACCTTTAATTATTGTATTTAAATACTTTTTATTCAAAAAATGTATTGTGATAATTCGGTAATTTTTTATGCTTCAATTCTTCAATTGGAATAAATTTGAATATGTTCTTTATTAATTAACTTTTTTTCAAAAATTAATCATCAAGGAGAGAGAAATGAAAATCAAAAATTCAATCTATGCTTTTGGCATAGTTCTTCTGTTGCTGAGTGTATCTTCACTAAGAGCTCAAACTTACTTTAGTGATGATTTCGAAAATGGTAAAGCCAAATGGATTATTGGTGGTGGCAACTGGGATACTTTAAGTTCAACTTACTCTTCATCTAATCATTGTCTTACTGACAGTCGAACGGGCAATTATACTTATAATTCGGATCCAACAGTTACATTGGCTCAATCGATAAATTTATCCGGTACTACTTCTCCTGTTTTATCATTCTATCATCGCTATGATTTAGCTTATCCTATATGTAATTATACACAGTATTATGATTATATTTATCTTGAAATATCATCTAATGGCGGATTCAGTTGGAGTCAAATCAAAGTTTGGACTGGTGGTAATAGAGCATGGACTCATGAACAATTCACCTTAAGCAATTATAAGTATAATTTGGTTAAGTTCAGGTTTCGCCTAAGCTCACATAATGGTTGTAGCTCCGTTGCTGATGGCTGGTATATTGATGATGTTAAAGTCCAGGAATTTATCTCTACGAATCCAACATTTGTTTTTCCATTTTCTGATAATTTTGAAAATGGTAAGTATAATTGGTTTTTGGGTGGTTTCAATTGGGACACTTCTAAAGTAAATCCTAATTCAGGTATGTTTTGTTTGACTGATAGCAAAAGTGGAAATTATGCATGGAATTCAGATCCAATAATCGTAATGTCAGGGGTGTTAAATTTATCAAAGACTAACTTTCCAGTGTTGACATTTTATCATCGTTATAGTTTAGCATCTCCTATTTGTAATTATACACAATATTATGATTATATTTATCTTGATGTATCAACTAATGGTGGCTTCACTTGGGTTGCTTTGCCCCCTCAACCACCTCTAAATCAACCACCTTGGCATGGATCAAATAATACATGGACTTCTGAGCAATTTGACTTAAGCAATTATAAATCCGATAAAGTTAAGATAAGATATCGTATAAGCTCTCATAATGGTTGCGGAAGTAGTGCTGATGGTGCATCCTTTGACGATGTTTCAATTTATGATTTCAATCCAGCTTACATAAACTTAAATCTGAAACTTCTTTTTGAAGGAATGTTCGATTCTGGAGCTAATGAAATGGCAATACAAGATACCGTTACAGTCTTTTTGAGAAATGCTGCATCTCCTTATACTATTAAAGATACTGCTAAGGGTGTAATCAGTCCGTTTACTCTTTCCGGGCAGTTCTATTTTCATAAACCTCACACTGGAAATTACTATATTGTAGTTAATCATCGTAACACCATAGTAACCTGGAGCAAGAACGGTGGTGTTTATCTTGTCAAAGGTGATGGTTCAGTTAATAATTATGATTTCACTACTTCGGCAAGTCAGGCATACGGCAATAATCAAATATTAAAAGGTACTAAGTACTGCATTTACAGCGGCGACGTAAATCAGGATGGAATTGTTGATGCCTCTGATGTGGGATTGATAGATAATGATGCATCCATTGGAGCTACTGGTTATCTAAATAACGATTTGACCGGAGATTCCTATGTTGACGGTTCGGATTTATCTATTGCCGATAATAATGCTACCAACTTTATTACAGCTTCGCGCCCGTGAATTGCTTCATTAGTGTGGCAGAGAGATAATTCTGCCACTCTATATTTAAAAATAATTTTAATATAATTTTAACTAATAACCAAAAATGAAAAACTCAATTCTAATATCATCACTCGTAATTCTACTATCTGTAGTTGGGCAGAACATAAGTTTAGCCGGCAATCCGAAATACAAGTTAACTGCAGAAAACGTTAAACTCGTTTCTTCTAATGTTTATGAATTCGATATCTATCTTCAGCATGTAAATTCCGGTGAAACTAAATTCGAATATGTTCTCGGCCAGTTTTTCTTTGACTTTAATTCAGAGATTGCAAACGGTGGAACACTGACATATTCAATAATAGGTTCAGATTTGCCTCAATCTTTACAGCCGAGAAACCCGACCGTTTCGGGAAATCAATTGAGATTAGCCGTTAATTCAGTTCCTCCGAAAGAAAATCTTCCTTTGATATCAAGTAAATCACCCGGAACACTGATTGCAAAAATGAGGCTTGCAACTTCCTCTAAATCATTTTCCGATGCTGGACTCAATCTGAAATTAAGATCAGGTCCGGAGAATCCATTCACTAAGATCTTTGCTTTCATTGAGAATCAAATAGTTGATATAACAAATAAAGATGAATTTTCAGCCGATAAGATTTCGGGAGAAGAAAGCACAGCTTCGCTTCCAAATGAATTTTCATTAAGCCAGAATTATCCGAATCCATTTAATCCGTCAACAAGTATTAATTATGTATTACCTGTTAATGGTCATGTATCATTAAATATTTACGATGTTGCGGGTAGGGAAATCGCAACATTGGTAAATGATCAGCAGAGCGCTGGAAACTACTCTGTTAATTTTGATGGAAGCTCTTTTGCCAGCGGTGTTTATTTTTACAGACTTGTGGTAAGCGGAGCGAATCAAGCTAAATCTGGAAATTTTACACAAGTAAGAAAGATGTTATTAATAAAATAAAATTTCGGTAATGGGGCAGGGCTAGAGTCCTGTCCCCATTTTTAAATCTCAACCTCTTTTTCAATTTAATTTATAACTTAATTAGGAGCAAATATAAAATGAAAAATATCATAGCTGACAATTCTGAAAGAAATGAGGATTTAAATCAAAGAAGCATGGAAAGCGATACTTCAGTAAATAAAAAATCCGCCGTGATAGATTCAAATAGAATTGCTAATGTGTGCGGAATAATAGGCGGTTCTATCTTATTTATATTGAATATATCCACAAAGGGAAAAGTACCCGGTGGTTTCATCGGTGGTTTTATTGGTTACTTAATCGGATATGGAATTGCATGGGCAATTTTATCTATAGCGAGCAGAAAATAGTAAACTACTGTCATCAGATGTGTATTTAATGAATCGTGTTTTTCAGGCTTTATTTTATCTATTTTTTTCATTTTTTAATTTTAATTTATAAAAAATAATGAAGACAATAATATTAATAATTTTAAGTGTTTTAGTTTCACCAATTTCAAAATCTGCAGATGTTATTGAAAACAATTCAGCTTTTAATTTGAACGCTTCCAATGCAGCTGTATATGAAGGAAGAATAACAGCAATAAATATATCTTATGGTGTTTCAACTCAAGGATTGAATCCTTCAGATTACTATTTAAATTTAGACTCTTATCCTGACATTGATTTTGAAATTTCTTTAAAGGATGGATTGAAATGGGGATTATTTGAAGAACTAGTTCCGGGCTTATTATTGGTTACAACTGAGAAATGCAAGGGATGGTATGTAAAATTAACCGTTAACAACAGCATGAAAGTTACTAAATGCAGAATATTGTCATACGGTGATGAAGCAGAATAATTTAGGTTCTTTTTATATCTTATTAGAAAACTTTTATTTAAGGTGGATTTATGTTTACCCCTGGAACAATTTTTATTGCAATTATAATGTACATTATTTTCTTAATATCGAAATCCGGTCATCCGCAACTTTAAAACTTGCCTCACTCGGTTGTATTTGCAGGATTGGCATTAATATTTTTCATGGCCGCTGAAAAGAAATTTGAAACGAAACAATTAATGAAAAAAATCAGACAAATAAGTTTATCGGAAGCAACTCTGATACAGATAATAAGCTTTGATAGTATTTACTATTTTTCATTATTTGTTTGTTTAACTTTTATAAAATTATTCATTAGTAAATTTAGTTTATTTTTTTTCTTATGAAGAATGCTATTAAACTATCATTGATCCTTTTTAGTTTATTATTTTCACTTTCTCTTGATTGTGATAAATGTGATCCATATTTATTGTCTGCTTCGCCCGGTCTTGAGTTTACAAGCGTTCCTTCTATTGGTTCTAATGATGATTTAAAAGGAAGGGTGCAGGGAGTCGTCCCGGAAGAATTCAGTGTTGCTATTTATATTTATGTTTCTGGTTGGTGGAATAAGCCTACATTTGATAACCCATTGACAGCGCCTGACTGCAACAGTAATTTTATTTGTGACATAACGACCGGTGGGATCGATCCTCAGGCTTCAAAAATAAGGGGTTATTTGGTAAGAAAGAATTTTAATCCGCCTTTATTATCGGGTGAAGAAATTCCAGAATCTCTTAAGGAAAATTCTTTAGCTTGGATTGAAAAGATAAGGTGATTTTAAAAAGATTAGATTAGAATTGTATTAACTAGCGAATAGCGTATTTGAAAAATGAAAAAAACTGCTGGAAAAAGATTTGTCTATGATTTGATGTTGTTTCGGGAAATTGAAATGGAACTTAGAAATACAAAAACTCCTGGAAAGATAGAATTTTGCGAATCGAAAAAGCGAAATGTCAAATCAAAAAAAACAAAGAAGGCAATTTCAAAAAAGTTTTGAATATTAAGCCATATTTTGATAATTTTTCTTATTAAATTCTGTGAAATAAATTTGAGACAATGAAATCAATCTCTTTCTCTTTCTTCATTATTTGTTTTATTCTTTCGCTTTCTTTTCTTCTTGATTTAAATGCAAATTGGGATAAGCATAGTTCTGGAGTTGTTCCCCGGTGGACAATTCCCGAAGGTAATATGAGTCGTAAGCCGTATATTGGTGGATATCAAAAAATAGATACTCTAATGGAAGATGCAATCAATATCCGGATTAATAATATTTTGGATGAAAACGGTAGTCGGATAAGTAATCATGAAAACGGGTCTGATTTTATTCAACGGAGTATTTTTGAAGGATTTGGTCCAAATGAATATTTTGGCACTGCTATTTCTATGTCCGGTGATATAAACAGTGACGGATTCAATGATATTGTTATTGGAGCTACTTATTATAATGTAGGTAATGTATATATATATTATGGGGGACCATTTATTGATAATGATGCTGATGTAATTTTAACTGGTGAAGCTGACAGCAGTGAATTTGGTAACAATGTTGTATTGGCAAATGTGAACGGAGACAGTTTTTGTGATGTTATTGTTGGAGCTAATCATTTTAATTCTAACACGGGCAGAGTTTATGTATTCTTGGGTGGTGTTGTTATGGATACTGTTGCAGATGTTGTTATGACTGGTGAAGCTGCTTCTGATTTCTTTGGACATATAGCTTCTGCCGGTGATGTTAACAATGACGGATATGACGATCTAATAATTGGCGCAGACGGAAATAATTCAAATACTGGTAAGGTATATATTTATTTAGGAGGAGCTTCAATGAATAATGTTCCTGACGTAACTATGGATGGAGAAGGAGGTAATCACCATTTTGGTATTGCTGTTTCATCTGCTGGCGATGTTAATATGGACGGATTTGACGATGTCATAATAGGAGCTCATGGAGTGCAAAAAGCTTATATATATCATGGCGGCGTTAGTATGAATAATGCTTATGATTTAGTACTCAGTGAGATAGCTGGTAATTATGGAGTTGTAGTCTCATATGCCGGTGACGTTAACGGAGACGGATTTTCGGATGTTGTTGTGGGAGCAGACAGGTATAATAGTGATTACGGCAGAGTTTATGTTTATTTTGGTGGTGCTGCAATGAATGCCACTGCTGATGTTATAATGACTGGTGAAAATTCAAATTATTTATTTGGAACTTATCTCTCAACAGCTGGAGATATAAACAAAGACGGTTATTCTGATATAATTATTGGGGCATACGCACAGGACACAGGGAAAGTCTATGTTTATTTCGGTGGTTTAGCAATGAATGCCACAGCCGATATCATTATTTCCAGTGAAACCCCAGGTGAAAGATTTGCTTCTAAGGTTACGGGTGGTAATGATGTAACTGGTGATGACAATCCTGATTTTCTTGTCAGCGCATTTAGTTATAATTTTAACACTGGTCGTGTTTATATGTTTGATTATTCTTTGAGCGGAGAAATAATTAGTGATTTAATCTTGACCGGAGAGTCAATTAATAATTCCTTTGGTAGCAGTGTTTCCTCTGCCGGAGATCTAAATGGCGATGGATACTCTGATTTCATTGTGGGCTCTCCTCAATATAATTCAAACAAAGGCAGGGCATTTATTTATTTAGGCGGTTTGTTGCTAAATAATGTTCCAGATATTACTTTGGATGCAGCTTTAACAGATAACTTTTTTGGAACTTCAGTTTCATCCGCTGGTGATGTAAATAATGACGGATATTCCGATGCTATTGTTGGTGCTTCTCATCATTTTGGTTCAGGTATTGGCAGAGCTTATATTTATTTTGGCGGAATGTCTATGGATAATATTGCTGATGTTACTTTAGAAGGAGAGGGCGGTCATTTTGGTGTTTCGGTATCTTCGGCTGGTGATGTAAATAATGATAACTATTCTGATGTAATTGTAGGAGCTTACAGATATAATTCAAGTACCGGCAAAGCTTATATTTATTTCGGTGGTGCTACGATGAATGATGTTGCTGATATTCGAATGACAGGAGAAGATAGTTATTGTATTTTTGGATCTTCTGTTTCTTCTGCAGGTGATGTTAATAATGATGGTTTTTCTGATGTTGTCATAGGTGCACCACATGATTTTGATCCGGCCGATACTGGAAAGGTATTTGTTTTTTTTGGCGGATCATCAATGGATACATCAGCAGATGTCATAATGTCCGGAAAAGTAATTGCGGATGATTTTGGTGCTTCTGTTTCGTCAGCAGGCGATATAAATGCTGACGGTTATTCGGATATCATTGTTGGTGGGTTTCCACTAAGTTCTGAAAATGCCAGGGCATATATTTATTATGGAGGAGCAGCAATGAATAATACTGCTGATGTCATTATTGATGAAGGTCCGATTGATCCTTTTTTAGGAGTTGTTTCATCTGCTGGTGATATGAATGGTGATGGTTATTCAGATGTCATTGTAGGAATAGAACATTTTAATTCAAACAATGGTAAAGCATCTATATACTTCGGCGGTTCACCGATGAATAATAGTGTTGATATAACGTTTTCCGGAATGTCTTATGATAGTCTTCTTGGAGTTTCAGTTTCTTCGGCAGGGGACATAAATGGTGACGGATTTACGGATGCTGTTATCGGTGCTCCGGGTTACAATTCAAGAACGGGGAGAGCTTATATTATTTTAGCGTCTGCTATTAATTCTCCTGCAAATAAATCTTTCAGATCTCGAACTTCAGGTAATTGGAATAATCCTTTGAGCTGGCAAATGTCAACCAACAGCGGCGGTACATGGATTTCTGCTGATTGCTCTCCTGATAATTCCAGTTCTTCTATTTCAATACAAAATTCCCATATAATTAATATAACTTTCAATGTTAATGTTGACGAATTAATAATTCAAAACGGCGGACAGATATCTATTGATACATTAAAAACTCTTATTGTGAATGGTGTTGGCGGATCTGGTTTGACACTGAATAATGGTGGTTTAATAAAAGGTAAAGGAATATTGCTGGTCAAAGGAAATGCAAGTTTATCTATTCACAACGATACAGGTTTTACTGTTAATTGCAGAATTAATTCAGGCATAACAAATATAATTGAGAATTCCGAGTTTGTTTTTCATAAAAAATTGATTGTAGATTCTGGTGCTGTCTTAAATACCGTATTTAACAGTTCTTTTATAACTATAAAAAATGATTTAACTAATAACGGTATAATCTCAGGTAATGCTTTATTAAGATTTAGTGATACGTCTCTCATAATGGGGTCGGGAAGTATTTCCGGACCGGCTGTGAATCTTATATCCGGAAGTGTATTAACTCTGGGCAGTGATTATCAGTTCACTTCATTGTTAATAAACAGCGGTGGGAAATTCAATGCTTCAACCTACACTCTTAAATTGTCTGCTCCCGGAACGGCACTTGTAAATAACGGAACTCCGATTAATTCAAACTGCACAATTGAATATAACGGATCTTCACCGCAAACATTGATTACCAAAAATGTTCTATACTCTAATCTGATAGTAAACAATCCTGCCGGTGTTTCGTTGGATTCAAATTTCTCGATAACTGGTTTGTTGTCAATTCTTAGTGGTGATTTGAATTTGAATGGCAAAACAATAACATTATTAGATACTGCCAGATTACATGAATCTTACGGTAATTCTATTACTGGAAATTCCGGTTCAATTAAAACTTCAAGGTATATTAATCGACCTGATTCGTTAAATATTGGCGGCTTGGGAGTTATCCTAACATCGTATGATTATCTAGGTCTTACAACTGTAATAAGATCTCATAATGTCCATAATGTTTTCTCTGGCAGGTCAAGTATTCGAAGAAATTATGCGATATCACCTGAAAATAATAATTCTTTGAATGCTAAAATACTTTTTACATACGATGAGTCTGAGCTGGATTCTCTATCAGAGTCTTTTCTCGGTTTATACCGATCTACAAATGGTGGTTCGGATTTTTCTGCAGAGCATGGCAATGTTGATACTCTGAATAATCAGATTAAACTAGATTTTGTTCAATCATTTTCTCTATGGACAGCTGCAAGAGATAGTTTATTTTCAATTTCTGGTTCTTCTTTGCCTGGTGAAATATATTTTAAAGGTTCGATTCCAATCACTTGGGGTTCGCTAGATACTTTGGGAGTTAAGATTTTAAAATCTCAAGAACCAAACAATGATTCAACTAAAATTAATTTTTATATAAAGAACAGGGATACTTACGAAATAATTTATGATACATTATTAACTATTCCTTACTTCTATGCTGAAGATACTCTGGTATTTTTAAGAATGCCTTTAATAACTCATCCGGGAAGGCACAGGGTAATTGTTCAGCCGATTCCTGATGAATTAGATCCAATAAACGGATATGATATTAACTCTTACTGTTTTGATTTAGTATGCGATGCTTATAGATATACCGAGCCTTGTGATTCTATGGATGGCGGAACGGGTTTCTCTGGGTCAAGTGGGAGATTTGCTGTTGCTTTTGCTAATCTTAATGCTACTGAAATATTTCCAATTCAATCCATTGCATACAGTTTCCTTGACTCAAGCATAGGCAATGCTCCATATAAAATTGCAATATATTCAG
This sequence comes from Ignavibacteria bacterium, assembly GCA_019187405.1. GTDB lineage: Bacteria > Bacteroidota > Ignavibacteria > Tepidaquicellales > Tepidaquicellaceae > JABAQZ01. The sequence goes on along the minus strand of JABAQZ010000010.1, from coordinate 33,717 downwards.
ATAATGGATCCGGAAAACCCGGCGCAGCAATTTATACATCATCCTTACTAACTTCACCTTCAGGTTCTGGAACTGTAAAAAGAGATACACTTATAATTAACCCGCCCGTTAACATAGCTCCTAATTCAAGATTTTATGTCGGATTCATTCAAACTTCTTCAACTAATATTCGAGTATCATATCAGAATGAAGTTCCTGTTCGTGAGAATTCATTCTTTTTCGGTCTATCGGATACCGGTAATGTATGGTATGACTTTGCGGGTTCTTCAAAAAATTTCCGGCTTGATATTGCTCCAAAAACAAATATTTCTTTATGGATGAAAGCAATACTCGAAGGGTACTATGATCCAATTACAAATATCATGATAGAAGATACAGTAAGAATAGAGATTCACGACTATAATTTTCCATACGGATTAATTGATGCGGATACATCAGTACTTAATTCATCTGGAATCGGTAATTTTTATTTTTCAAATATAAATAATTTTTCGGAATATTATTTTGTCATACATCATAAAAATCACATTGAGTCATGGAGTCACAGTTCACCTGAAAAATTTAATGTTTGTGATAAGCAGTATAATTTCTCGGACAGTATTACAAAAGCATACGGAGATAATTTAAAGCTGGTTGACACATCCCCGGTTTCATTTGCATCTCTCTCAGGCGATGTAAATCAGGACGGAGTGGTTGAGGCATCGGATAATTTGGCGATTGACAATGATGCAGCAATTTTTTCAGCCGGATATTTAGCAACAGACTTAAACGGTGATGAAGTGATTGACGCAAGCGATGCCTCCTTAGCAGAAAACAATGCGGCAAATTTTGTTAGCGCAGTTGTTCCTTAATAATACAAGAAAAATACAACATGTAGAATTAAATCTTTATTATCAGTTATTGTTAACTCTTAAAACTAAACAAACGATAATCGGAGTTGCTTCGCTCCATGTTTTTTAATATCTACAATTAGAAAGTCAATATTTGCTGTATGAGCTGATTTGTTAAATGCAAAAGTCAGTTAACAATATATTCTCAAGCAAAATGTCTGAATTTCATCAGCCATTTTATTGCACCGGGAGTTCTTTGCCATATTAATTGAGCATAGTATGCATAGAATTTTGCTTCTTCTTTGCTGCCAATTGTGTATGAATATAAAATTTCTGTTTGCTGTTTGGATGAGATAAGTAATGGAAGAACAAATTTATTATTCTTGATTGCAGATTTCAAACACTCATTAGAATTATTACTTTCTCCTTCTCTCTTAAATGCACAAAGAGCTTTATTGAAATTATAAAATGCAGTTACATCTTCAGCATAGATTTTGAAGTAATGATCAAACTTGTCAAAATCATCTACCTCAATAAGATAAAGCATTAGATAATCCCTTACCCCCTGATTATCGTTTGGATTAAGTTCTATCATTTCCTCAAAGATCGAAATGCATTCTTTTTTTCTTCTCAAAATGTATAAGCATTCTGCGTATTTTTCTAAAATCTTCATGAAAGGACGTGTTTCATAAATTCCCCAGAATCTCCCTTTATGCTCCTTTAAAAAATTTCCACCGAATTTATTCCTGCCAATGCTGATTCCTTTTTCAAAATGTTTTAATGCTTCTTCAGGATCATTTGCAGCAGTTCCAAGATATTCGTAAGCGCTGATACATTCCGGGTCCAACTCAAAAGCTCTGCTTATGTTTTTAAAAGCTTCCTTGGGAGGAAGGTAATAAGCTTCATCGGCAAGATCCTGGGCTTTTTCCTCATTGCTTAATTCATCATCTCCCAGTTCAGGGAATGATTTCATTTTCATAGAATTCAAAAATTCATTAATCTCTTCTTCATTATTGAAATTCTGTTTTTCTAAAAGTCTATGAAGATCTTTCATTGGATCTTTTGACATGATTAAAATCTATTAGATTTAATGTTAAAATGTTTTAAAAAATTAGTAACTGGATATTTACAAATAATTATTAATTTGAATTTTAAACGACATATTACAGGTCATTTATTTTTAATAAATTGATATTTTACTTTTAATAATGAAATCAATTGTTCGATAATAAACAGAATATTTTCAAATAGTAATGTATCTTAAATCACGCTTACTTGATAATAAGATAGAAAGTTCATTTATATAATTCAATAAAGTATTATTTATGTCTGCACAAAAAGTAAGGAATTATTAATTTCTAATTTAATATTTATCGTTATTTAAATCCGACTCTTAATATCTGAAATCACGCGATTTATATTTAACCTATTCTAAGGAGACTATCAGAATTACATAGCTTTAGAAATTAATATTTATTATTTGCAACAATTAAAATATTTTGAACAAATTAAATATTAAAATACTTTCCCGCTGCCAATCTGAAGACTCGCAACGGGAAAAATTAAATCTTGATATTGTTAGGTTTTAATCCAAGCATTCGTGATTAGGATAAAATAAATTTCAATTTATCATTGAATTCAGTAAGCTGATTGTTCATGGATTATAATTCCTGATTATTTAATTAAACAGAATTTTTTTACTATCTTGATATCCGCGCTCTGAAGAGAATAAAAATAAATTCCGCTTGACAGCTTATCGCCGTTAACAGTCAATTTATAACTTCCGGCTTCTTTAAATTCGTTTAATAAAGTCATGACTTCTTTTCCAAGTATATCATAAACTTTAATAACAACACGGCTTCTTTTGGGAATATCATATCTTATTGTAGTTACAGGATTAAACGGATTTGGGTAATTCTGATATAAAATATATTCTTCCGGTTGACCGATAATTATTTCAGAATTGAGATTATAATATTCAAAATTTCCGTTGTAATCTATTTGCTTTAATCTGTATTTATATAATCCATTTTCAAGATTGAAATCCGAATAATCATATATCGATTGATTATTTGTATTTCCAATGCCTTGAACAAACCCTACTCTGTCCCACTTTTCGTTGTTTTTATTCCTTTCTACAAAAAATCCTTTATTGTTAATTTCAGATGATGTTATCCAAGAAAGAGTTACATCATTCTCATCTTGCCGGAAAGTAAATGACAGCAGCTCCACAGGCAATGCTCCGCCGTCAACGGTTTTCAGTATTGTTCCTCTTGAGCCAGAAACAAAAGCTGCATCATCCGAAGGAGAAGTGATTCCAAATAATCTTGTTTTAATACCGCTTGAAAGTTTTGTCCAGCTGCTTCCTTCATCTTCCGTTTTTAGAATTATGCCCTCTTCTCCAACGGCAGTATATTCAGCCATCACTTTCATTCTTGAAGATACACCGTAAAGATTTTTTGATGTAATGGATCGCGGACCTGTTATATCAAGAGTCCAAGAGCTTCCCTGATTGGTGGTATATAAGACGGTTGCGCTGTCTCCGACACAAATGCCGTTATTACTATCTGCAAAAGAAAGCGCTCGTAAAGCCCCGCCGACAGCGCCTGAAACATAAACGCTCCAGACTGTTCCTCCATCAGTTGTTTTCAAGATTTTACCGCTGTCACTGCAGGCGATAGCGTCATTTTCAGAAAATCCAACGACTGAATATATATGTGCTGTCGTTGGTGATGTTTGTCCAATCCAATTACCTCCTCCGTTTGTGGTTTTATATATTCCTCCATTATTGGTTACACACCAGCCAATTCTGTGAAGTCCAAAGTATCCTGTTAATGTATATTTTCCAATGTGAATGTCATTTACGGATTCAGATGTTGAGAGTGATTGCGAACTCCAGTTTACTCCACCGTTGCCTGAAATCTGAATCATGCCTCCAGCTCCAGCTATCCAACCAGTATCTTTATCGAGAAAATGAATCGAATTTATGTGATTGAAAGATGCCGAAGAAAAAGAATTCCATGTACTGCCTGCGTTGGTAGTCTTATTTATAATTCCCAATTGTCCACCGCTCCAGCCGGTGTTATCATCAGCAAAAAATACAGAAGACAAAGTATATACTGGACTGGAAGGAAAAGTATAAGCATGCAGCATGTTGCTCCAATTACTTCCGCCGTTAGATGTTAAAAGAATAGTGCCTGCATCACCGACTGTAACACCATTGGAAGAAGTAACAGCTGAAACGGAACGAAGTATATTTGTTGTTCCGCTTGACTGACCGGTCCAATTCGTTCCGGAATTTATGGTTCTTCTTATCTCTGAATTCCCACCTGAAACGCCGATACTTCCGACACTCCAGCCTGTCGATGCATCGGAGAAATTAATTCCGTAAAGCGTGCTGAATCCTGCTCCGGTAGTCTGTACTGTCCAGTTTACTCCCGCATTGGTCGTATATCTTATTCCGCTTCCGGATACCCATCCGGTTGTTGTATTTGTAAAAAATACGGAATTATAAGATCCGCTGAATATGGTTGTAAACCAACTAAAACCTCCGGTAGTCGTTTTAAAAATATTTGAAGAGTTTACAAAAAATCCATTAAGTCCTGAAACATAGAATGCAAAGTTTGAAGATAAGGACAAACTTATTTCCGTCCAGCTTAACCCGCCGTCGGTAGATTTAAGGTTTGCCGCGCCTGTTGCATAACCGGTATCATAATCTGTAAATTGTATTGATGTTATGTTCCAAGCAACTCCTGATGAAGAAATGCTCCAATTGTTTCCTCCATCGGTTGTTCTTATAATTGTGCCGGCATGACCGGCAGCCCACCCCGTGTATTCGTCAATGAAGAATACGGAGATTAGTTTATTTGTTGTTTTACTATCGAGTCCGGACCAGTTTATTCCTCCGTCATAAGTTGCAAAAGCAAGTCCCGAATCTCCAACTATCCATCCTTTTGACGGATTTATAAAATAAACCGAGTTAATGTTAAGCGCAGTACTTCTTATTATCCACCCAGGCTGAGATAGTATTTCTGACGACGGGAAAAAATGTCCAAAGAAACAAATTACGATGATAATTAAATTAAATTTTTTCATGGCTTTTTTCTTTAAAATTTTGGACGCGTAACTTGCAGCTGCAAACTGCATATCTAATGTTTCAAACCGGGTCCGGATCCCATATCTGTACATCGAGTTACGCTGTCCTTTAATTAAACTTGCTTCAAACTTAAGCAGTTTGAAATTTTCTTTCAAAGAAACAATTTCTTGTTTGTAAAATGGAAATGCCTGACAGTCAGTGATTAATTTGTAAGAAAATTGCAATTATTACACAAAAGAGGTATTTTCGTTTAACTAAATCTTTTTCATTGTAGAAAAAGCAAGCGAAAATTTTTCATGTTAAAATCAAAATTAATAGATATTCTGAAAAGTTTTTCCTATCGTGAAATAAACAGATTCTCTGAATTTTTAAATTCTCCCTTTCACAATAAAAACAAAAAAGCCGTCATTCTATTTAATATTTTATCTCAATTTCATCCTGACTATAACAGTAAAAAACTTACCAAGGAATATATTTTTAAATTGATCTATTCCGATAATAAAGAAAATCCTGAATATAACGATGCATCATTAAGAAATCTTTTTTCGGATTTGCTGATATTGTCTGAAAAATTTCTTGCATACTTAAATTTTGAAAAACGTAAATTTCAATTTTCCGAAAAATTATTGGTTGAGCTTGCCGAAAGAAAATTGCCTGCTTTATTTGATAAGAATTTAAAATCTGCCGAAGATTTGTATATTAAATCAAGCTTTCATGATGAAGAGGATTATTTAAACAAGTTTGTATTGGAAGAATTGAAGTCTTCGAGCAGTCAGTTTTTTGATAATCTAAAGTTTTATAAATCAGATCATATATTGAAAGCTTCGGATTATCTAACATATTTTTACCTCATCAGAATATTCAAGATGATTAATTTTCTTGAATTTCAAAAACAGTATAATATAAAGAGTGAGATTACCATTGCAGAAATAATTATTAATGAAATAAACGCCAATGATGTTTTAAATAAAGTCAAAGAGAAATCAGAAAGAGATTATCAGATTTTATCAGTTTATTTCAGCATGTTTTACTCTTTAAAAAATCCGGATAATGACAGTTATTATTTTGAATTTAAAAATAATCTAACCAAATATGATTTTCTCTTTCCGCCGCTGGAGCAGTATGGATTGTATGTTTGCCTGACAAACTGCTGTATTCAAAAGATTGACAGAGGCAGGTATAATTTTCATGCGGAGTGTTTTAAAGTATATAAAATCATTCTCGAAAAGAAATTATTCGATAGTTATCCCGGATTTTTTTCAATGACTACTTTTACAGCAATAGTAAAAACAGGAATAGAATCCGGAGAATATGAGGAAGTTGAAAAATTTACGTTCGAGTATTCCGGGAAATTGAATCCTCTTCATAAAAATGATGCATTAAATTATTCAAAAGCGCTTATAAGCTTTAACCGGAAACAATTCTCCAAAACCCTGGAGTATGTCAGTCTTACAAACGTTGAGTTTACAAATTTTAAGTATCATCTGAAGATAATTATGCTTAAATCCTTATTTGAATTATCGGATTACGAAACTCTTTATTACATCGCTGATTCATTCGCCCATTTTCTATCAAAGAATAAAATGGTATCAGAAAATTACAAAGCCGCATTTTCCAATTTTATTAAATCACTTGACCTGCTTGTTAAGTATAAATGTGAAAAGGATAAGAAATATTTGGATAAGCTTAACATTTTTATAAGTGAAAAATCGTTTGCGGGAAAAAAATGGATCATTGATAAATTAAATGAACTCAATCCATGTTAATATTTCCGGTTCCGTAATTTAATTATGTGAAAAAATTATCTTACAAGTATTTAATTAAGTATAATTAACAATTGCTTCGCCGATAAGATAATTTTTTTTAATATGAATAGAGAGCTCGGTTTTTTTGATACTTTTTTATGCGAGCTCTCTATTAAACGAATCTTTAATCGAATGTTTTTTATAGTTAAGTAATTTACTTTTCTGATTTGATAAAAATACTATTTATACTTTAAATATATCTTACTGAGCAAATGGCTATTTTATTAAAGTCATTGTTTTTGCATCATTAAAGTTACCGGAAGTCATTTTGTAATAATAAACCCCTGATGCAAGATTACTCCCGTCAAAATTGACAGAATGTATTCCTTTAGTTTGTTTTTCATTTACCAAAGTCATCACTTCCTTGCCATTAACATCGAATACTTTGATTGAAACAAAATTATCTTCCGGTAATTTATAGATAATGCGGGTAACCGGGTTGAATGGATTAGGGAAATTATGTTCCAAAGCATATTCATTTATTAAGGCAGTTTTCTCAGAATTATCAGACTTTTTATTTAAGATATTCCTTGAAGGTATGACATTTCCGTTTTCATCGAGAACAGGAGGAAGAGATGCAGAAACAAAATTTGATGCGTTGTTATCGGTAAGTGCAGCATCGACAGCGTCAACAATATCATCTCCCGTTACATCATTGATTACATATCCGGTGACAAAGTTTGCTGCATCGTTATCAATGGAACTTAAGTCAAAAGCTTCAACGCTTCCATTTTGATCTACGTCACCTCCATAAATTGCATATAAAACGGGTGAATTATCTGCAAGTATCATATTTTCACCGTATGCCTGAGTGATTGAAGATGTAAAATCATAGACAGCCTGCGAAGTCAGTGGATCGAACGAAATTCCTGTTGAGCTCCATGTTTCTATAGAATTTCTATGTTTAAGATGGATATAATAAAAAATACCATTCACAATATTGTTAAATGTGAGTACAGCCGATCCGTTTGGAAGTAAATGTGCTTTTGCAGAATCCTGAATTTCATAAGGGGAATAAGTATATCTCATATAAAATCTCATAGTATCGCGGGTCATAAGATCGGTTGATGAATCATAAAAGCCTTGTATTAAAGCACGAGAACTTAGAAGAGTGGACTTTGAATTACTATTATTAAACTGAATACCCCAGCCATAAAGTCTGCCTGTATCAATTGCAACCATATCATTTATTACAAGCCGCCATTTTCCAAATGAGTTGCTCCCGACGTATGATGCGTTTAATGCACTAACGGGTCTTATCTTCGGCGCAAATGATACATACCTGCCATTTACAATTGAACTGTCGGCATTATCGTCAAATATTGTTACTATATTATCGGCGTTTAGAACAAGATTATTTGAACTGAGAAGAGATACAGTAATTCCTCCCGGAGAGACCAAAGATATCGACAATTGTTGCTCGAATTCATGGTTTACAGCAACAAAAACATTTATGTCATTTATGGTTTCATTCAACAATACATTTAGGGTGTCGTCTAACATCATTCCGCTTGTTCCTACATCGGGAATCCTCCTGTCTGAAGTCTTCATATAGTATCCATCATGAAAAGAATCATTATCTGCTCTGTCAAGAGGAGTAACAGGTTTATCGTTTAAAGATCCGGAACTTGAAAATTCTGAATTATTCCTAAAAAACATTCTGTTGGCTGTCCCGACATTAGAGACGGTATAACCGTCGAAATTATAAACCGCTTCTGTACCACTCAAGTCATTAGATTCATCTATAGATTTAAATAAAAATTGGTTAATTTCATTTACTGATTTTACTCGTTGTGTAATTCTGACTTCATCTATATACCCATCAAAATCCGATTGTAGCAGTGTTCCGCCGATATACAATGAATCGGTACCGTCAACAATAAATCCTTTATCATTAATGTCAGCATCGGCGGTTTTTCCATTAATGTAAAATGTGAGAATTCCATTAGGCCCGTCATAAGTAAAAGCAATATGAGACCATCTGTTTAAAGGAATATCGTCATCTGATTGCAGAACAATAATATTATTCACAATAGCTTGAAGGCGGCCTTGATAAAGCTTAAGGGCATAATCCGCTGTACTTCCGTCATCAGTTCCTTTATGAATAATTAAATTTTCTTTGTCAATAGATTCTGGATAAATCCATGCTTCGAGTGTAAGCATATCGGATGGAGAAAAGGTAGTTGCATCAGGAGCAGCGAGATAATCATTATTTCCGTCTAACTCAATGCAATCGTTAATGTTTATTGTTTGGTAAGGTCGGTTTGATAAATCAACAGCCGTTACACCGCGGTTTACTCCGCTGTTACCATTACCTGTTTGATCGGTTAAAGTAAATGCCGTTCCATTGGCGTCATTGTCCTGAAATGTCAGCGACATAACAAGATTATCATAAATTCCGCTGCTTGTTCCAAGTGATAACCTCCAGTGTTGGGAGATATCTCCTGCGCTAAGGGCTATGTTCCATATTCTGATTTCATCCATTTGTCCTTCAAAAGGATCGTTAAAACCTTTTCCGATAAAAAGAGAATCGGTATTTGAGGCAGGAGCAGCGCCGGTAATAGTTGCTGTGTCATCAAATACTCCGTTTACAAAAATGGTAAACAATTCAGTGGAAGCATTGTATCTTCCTGCAATGTGGGACCAGTTGTTTACCGGCAGAGTTGTATTTCCGACAAGTCGGGTTACTGAGTTAGTTCTAATACAAACTTTACCGTTGGAAATATATAAAGTATATCCGACCGGATTAGCTGATTCTCTTTTCTGAAGAACAATTTTATTACCGCTAATCGTAGATGGATTTACCCATGCTTCCAGAGTAAAACTTCCTGTAATATTTAGGTCTGAAGAGTTTCCGCGGCTGATATAACTGCTTTGAGTCCCCGCAAATGAGCATGCGTTATTCCAAAACATTTGCGCAGAGGCATAATTTTTTGTGTATATCATTATTAATAAAGTAATGATAATCAATTTGGTAATATACTTTTTCATTTCTCTCTCCTTTAAGTTTATTGATTTTATTTATATAAATATTTTATAAATAATCTTAATACTTTAGTAATCATTAAATTAAAATAAAGTTTTTAAAAACAAATATTTACTCCCGGGCTTCCTTTTCCGGAAACACCGGGAGTATTGATTAAAAAACTGTAGGTATCATTTTATCAAAATCATTTTCTTTACATCCACAAAATCTCTTGTTTCAATCTTGCAGTAGTAAATCCCGGATGACAAACTGCTTCCGTCAAATGTTACTTGGTGTCTGCCGGTTTCCCTAAAATCATTTACAACAGTCGATACAAGTTTACCCGAAATATCAAATATTTTCACTGTTACAAAACCGGGAGAAGACAATTCATAATTTATAACCGTAGTTGGATTGAATGGATTTGGAGAATTTTGATTAAGTTTATTTTCCGGAAGTTTATTATCATATAAGTCTGATTCAGTATCTTCTCTTTTGGGATTATCAGCTGGAGCAATACACAAAGTATCCGGATCAACAATAGGATTAACCTGAGTATATGGATTAGTAATCTCATTAAGAGACTGTTTTACTAAAAGGAACGAATCCTGCTCGAAAGAATTTGGTCTCCAGGGAGTATTAATTGGATCATTGCACACGGCTCCGGGAACGATACCATCCACATTTACTCTGTATAAAAGTACATTATTTAGATCAGTACCCCGATTAGTGAAACCCGTTACTGCATACCCACCGCCTGTTGCTCCGATATTTGATTTAATGATGTCATATCCTACCTCTGATGGATTTGACGACTCCCATCTTTTGGTCCATAAAGGCGGACCGCCACCAGAAGGAATTTTCATTGTTAAAACATTTGATGGTCCTGCGGGAGATACGGTTCTTTCTGAGCCTGTAATCACCAAATTTACCCCGTCGAGAGTAATAGATTCACCCTGCTCATATAAACCTGTGCTCCCATAAGTATTGTACCACATTATAGTTCCGGAGGCTGAAACTCTTAATACGACTATGTCTCTTTGCGTGCTTCCGTATGCATTTGTAAAACCAACGACTACAAATCCACCATCAGGCATTGCAATTATTTTTCTGGGTTCGGTATTCGGATAACTTGACGGTATCAATATTTTATAAACTCCTTTCCAGATTATGGAACCTGCATAAGACAATTTTAAAATCATTAGGTCAAATACGTTTGAGCTTCCGGAAAAATAATTTGTTTTAGCGGCAAGACCGTAACTCCCGTCAGTCGGCTGAAAGCACATGGATAAAGCCTCTTCCGTAGATAATCCAAAAGAATTATATCTGAATAACCAATTCGGAGCTCCTGCAAATGAATACTGTGAGGCTAATATTTTATTTCTTTTCTGTCCGACGGTTATATGTGTCTGAATGTAGCCCGTATAGGCAGTTGTATTTGAAGGATCAATTACAACTTGATAATATGAACTATTGAGAGAGTCATAAACAGCTCTCGATACCATTGGTGTACATACCTTATTATACTTTACCAAAGAAGCTCTTTTTCTGTAAGGAGAATTGTAGTTTGTAAAATATCCGGCAAGTACATACCCAGAATCCTGATAGAATTGTACAAGAGAATAACACCGGTCATCGCGAGGCATTCCGACCATATTTGCACAATCTACCATTCCGTTTGGTTTTAATTTAAGCAAAAACCATTCCCAGTTTCCGATACAGGAAGTTCTTTGATAAGTGTATCCTGAGATAGCATATCCATTTTCCAGTCTGTTAATTATAGATCTTCCGTAATCAAGACCGTTTGTAACCGCTACACATTTTAATTCATAGTCAACAATTTGATATTGACTTTTGGAATCTTTAAGATTAAAAACTATCATAAATAAAATCAAAATAGTTTTTACAAATGTGATATTAAAATATTTGTTTCTCATTTCTTTCCCTCCTAAGAATTTATTTTAAAATAATATTTTAATTTTTTTTGTTAGGTTAACCTTTCTTTTTCTATACAAACATAATTTAGATTGTTAGTTTTAGTCAATTAGAAAATTTTCTAATTGTTTCATCTTTTCTTAATACTTTTCAAGATGCAGACGTATTAAATGTTATGAAAATGGTTGTAATTAAGGAATTTTGCGATTTCACTTGTTTTAGAATTTTTTAGGTTTTGGAAAGTTAAAATGAGCATATACAGCCAGGATAAAATAAAAAAATAATTGATATTATAAATAGCCAGTCAAGGGATGAAATATTAGGACTGGGGAATAAGGTATTGGATTTTCAGGAGAAGGAAATTATCATTTTTTCTTTTTTACAGATAATCTGGCAACATTACTTAAATCTATTCTTCTAATTCGTTACTGCTGTAATTATTTTAACATGGTTTTAAAGTTTATTTTACTCTGTCATGGAAAAAATTTTTATTGTTAATAATTAGTGTATTTGAAGTTAAAATATTTTTTCAATTAAACAAAAACTATTTTTAAGAATAGATTATTTGTAAGCTCGTCCTAATCTTTAAACAACCTCACCCTTGCATTAAAATTCAAATAAAATATAATCCTAAAACTTTTGCTTAATTCTACACTTTTAAATTGTTTTAAGCGGAAGAGATACAAATAAATAAGTACAAAATAAAATAAATTTTGAGATTAATTAAAATTCAGCATGACTGAAATAAGTTTTTTAAAAACTGTTTACGTTTAAAATTCAGCATGACTGAAATATGATTTTTAAAAAACTGTTTACGTCTAAAATTCAGCATGACTGAAATATGATTTTTAAAAAACTGTTTTCGTTTAAAATTCAGCATGACTGAAATATGATTTTTAAAAAACTGTTAATGTTAAATATTCAAAGAATACAATTTTAACAAAAGAATTTGATTGAATATATTAAGTGAAGATACACGACATTAGCATAAAAAAGATAAATTCAATCAGCAGTATCTAGACATAATAATAAACCATAAAAGATAAACAACAGCGCTGATAAAAATTCCCGAAACAACCGTCAATACAATCCAAAGATAATTTTGTTGTTTATATAACAGATAAACCGAAAACAAATCTGAAATAAGCAGAGGTATCGGGATTCCGACAATTACAATCAGATATATCCAATCGGGCGGAGAATTTAAACAGCCGAAAACGAGAATTCCCATGAAGAAAACAGCAAGTGAGTAAATTGCAGCTGAAATTGCTATTAAAAAAATTCCAGTAAAAATAATCGCATAAATGTTAATTTTTTTATTCTGTGACATGGATAAAAGAATTTCATGTACAATTTAATTAAAAGGGAATTAAAAATAAAAAAAGATTTTGGGTAGGGGGAGTAGGTAGGGGAGGGGGGAACCCTGACAGCGTTTGATGATTTTTTTTTTGTATTATGAAGGTCGTGAAACGCTGTCAGGGTTGCTTTCTTTTTGCTGGGATTTCTTCTGCCGAAGCTACAACCCTGACAGCGTTTCACACTCACCCCATTCCCTCCCGACTCTTAAAACGCTGTCAGGGTTTCCTAATTCATGCCTCTGCGAACACAAAAAATGTTGATGTAATCTTGCAAGTGTACTGTTTCAAGTCGAATGGTATCTCTGATTATTTATAAACTTAAACGAAAGAAAATTCCTAAAACAGTATGAAAACAAATGATTCGAAAATATACCATAAAGCTTAAATTGAGATGCTGAATATTATATTTATTTGTGCTACTTGCATTTGTATTTTAATGGGAATTTTCAACCAACTCTTAGTTTGTAATCACAATGTATTTCAGATTAAAAAATGATGTTATATGATTAAAGTGCGTTTTAGTGAATGATTAGTCCTTCGCACAACAACTTTAATTTTTATAATTAATAAAATCTTCAAGTCTGATTTTATAAAAAAGTTTTATCCTCTTTATAGAAGATACACCTGGTATAGCTATATTCATTTGAATATACCTGCAAAATTAGTATATTTGTAAAATATCTAATAAAATTTAACCACTCAATTAATAATGCCAGATAATGGAGTAAACAAGGGTAAGATAGTTCAGATTATCGGACCTGTTCTTGATATCGATTTCAGCGGCGGTACACTGCCAGCTATAAACAGCGCTATTGAAATTACAAGAAAAAATCTCGAAGGTAAAGAAGATGTACTAATCACAGAAGTTCAGCAGCATCTGGGCGAATCCAGAGTCAGAACGGTTGCTATGGATTCAACAGACGGACTTGTAAGAGGTATGGAGGCGATTGACACTGGAATTCCGATTTCAATTCCCGTTGGAGATGAAGTTCTCGGAAGACTAATAAACGTAACTGGAGATACTATAGACGGTAAAGGAAAAATTAATGCGAAAATTAAATATCCGATTCACAGACCTGCGCCTGAATTGAAAGACCTTTCCACAAAAAAGGAAATGTTTGAAACGGGCATAAAAGTTATAGACCTGCTTGAACCCTATACCAAGGGTGGCAAAACTGGATTATTTGGCGGCGCTGGAGTAGGCAAAACTGTTATTATTCAGGAATTAATTCATAATATTGCAACTCATCACGGCGGCTATTCCGTATTTGCCGGTGTAGGCGAGAGAACCAGAGAAGGGAACGACCTTTACCTTGAAATGACTGAATCTGGAGTAATAAACAAAACTGCTCTCGTATTCGGACAAATGAATGAACCACCAGGCGCAAGACAAAGAGTTGGTTTAACAGGTCTTGCCATTGCCGAGTATTTCAGAGATGAAGGTAAAGATGTACTTTTATTTATTGACAACATTTTTAGATTTACACAAGCCGGTTCTGAAGTTTCAGCGCTTCTCGGAAGAATGCCTTCAGCTGTAGGTTATCAGCCGACATTAGCATCGGAGATGGGTGCTTTACAAGAAAGAATCACTTCTACTAAACTCGGTTCGATTACTTCTATTCAGGCAATTTATGTACCGGCTGACGATTATACTGATCCTGCGCCAGCAACAACATTTGCTCATCTTGATGCTACTACGGAGTTAGATAGAAAGATTTCCGAACTTGGTATTTATCCTGCCGTTAATCCGTTGACTTCGACTTCCAGGATACTTGATCCTCTTGTTGTCGGTGAAGAACATTATAACGTTGCACAAGGCGTAAAAAGAATTCTGCAAACATACAAAGATCTTCAGGATATTATTAACATTCTCGGTATCGATGAATTAAGCGATGATGATAAACTTACGGTTTCAAGAGCCAGGAAAATCCAGAAGTTTTTATCTCAGCCGTTTTTTGTTGCAGAACAGTTTACAAATCTTAAAGGAAAATATGTAAGAATTGAAGAAACCATCAAAGGCTTTAAAGGAATTATTGATGGTGAATATGATGATTTGCCGGAAAATGCATTCTATTTAGTTGGCACAATTGAAGAAGCAGTCGAAAAAGCTAAGAAACTATCCGAATAAAAATTGCCATGAGTTTTAATCTTGAAATATTTACACCCTTAAAAGTAGTTTTCAAAGGTTCTGTAAAATCTGTTACAATTCCTGGCACTGAGGGCAGTTTTCAAGTATTGCAAAATCATGCTCCGTTGATTTCAAATTTTTCGGTTGGTATGATTAAAATTGAAACTGAATCTGGTTTGAATGAGTATTCAACCGGAGGTGGTGTCTTTGAAGTTAAAAAAAATGATGCAGTAATTATTGCGCAATCGGTAGAATCAAAAGCTGACATTGATTTAAGAAGAGCAAAACTATCTAAAGAAAGAGCTGAAGCAGTTTTAAAAGATCCTAAAGCAACGCATGTTCAGCTCGAAGATGCAAGAGAAACTCTGCATAGAGCAGTAAACAGAATAAGAATAATCGAAAATAAATAATATTGGCAGGGACCGTAGCTCAGGGGTAGAGCATCTGCCTTTTAAGCAGAGGGTCGGTGGTTCGATCCCACCCGGTCTCACATTTAAAACCCTTGTAAACATTAGCTTTACAAGGGTTTTTTATTTATTTTAGTTGAGTGAGATAAGACATAATATCTAATGAAAACTATTGAATTGCTAATGAATTTACTAATGACTTTTAGAAGTGGTTTTAAAATATAAATTCCGATTAAGAAATTATTAGGTATGGAATAACCTTTTTCAAAACTTAACCGAAATTTTAAATAAAACTTATTTGAAAATTGTATTTCAATAATTTTTTCTTACATTTAATCTACCTAGAAAATTCGAATATAAACATAAATAATCTAAAACTGCCTGCCAATCTTGATTTTTGAGAGAATATTGGAAGGTCAATCACTAATACTTTCAAAACCCTGATCGTTTTGATTATTTAATTCTTATCTATTAAAATGAACTCATGATTTTTATTGAAATAAAGAATTAGAAAAAATAAAATCACATAAATTTTGTATTCATTTTATCAGACAAATCATAGTCATCTCAACTTAAAATTTAAATAACTAATCCTGTGAAAATATCTGAATTGTGATTTCATTATTACTAATCAGGAAACTGATATTGAGACTATGTTGTATGAATAATCAATTCTAAAGCAAATGGAGATTCCAGATCAGCATGAAGCTATGATAGAGAAAATGAAAATTATTATGACATTTTATAAAGTATTACAAAAATAAAAAAAGATGACAGCATTTTTTTTATATTTCAAGTAAGTATCAATAATCGGATATGGAAATTATGCCGGGATTTCTAATATGATACCAGCGGTAATTTGCTCTGAAATAAAAACTGTTCTTCCGGTTGGAGATCTTAAATCTCAGTAATTAATTCAGATACGGCAGGAAATATTTATACAGCCGGAGAAACAGCAACTGATGTATTTCTGATGAAATTAAATACCAACGGTGATACACTTTGGATTGAGCATCTTCAGGTTCCATAGGGCTATGCACATTGCCTAATTAAAGATATTACTATGGATACTTCACGAAACATTTAAGAAACGGGAAAATAAATAACGAAAACATATCTCAAGATGACATTATAATATTTAAATTTAATAATAATGGCGTACTGCAGTGATCAAAAATTTATAATTACGGTTTTCAAAATGATATCGGTAAAGCAAATATGTTAAGCCAAAGCGAAAATCTTTTTATTACCGGTGGAATCGATCCTTCCAATTTACAGGATTATTAAAATATAATCCGCTAAACTGTGATTCGGTTTGGGTAAGCAGTTATAATGGTCTTTTTAATCAATATTATATATCGATGGATATTATAGTTGATACTAATGAAAAGATTAACATTATACAGAATCTATAGATTTTGTAAACTAAGATTGTGCATGAGAATTGTAACATAGTTTTGACAGTATAAATTTGTTATACACATTTTAGTTTTAAATTTTTTTAAAAAAAATAAGGAACTGACCTTTCGTTTGATTCATCATCACATATAGAAAAGCTATTCAAAATACTGGGTATTTTAAGAAGAATCCTTCTTTGAAGTTTTTAAGATAAATAAATATATTTCCACGGATTTATATATTTATTAACTAAAAAATAAAGTAATGAAAAAAATCTTAGTACTTTGCGCATTTCTTATTAGTTTCGGTTTGACTCAATTGTACTCACAGCAGGATATAAACGGCTGGTACTGGTTAAACGGACAACCTACGGGAAACAATCTCAATTGGGTGTATATAACAGAAACGGGCTCACATTATGCTATAGGAGCAAAAGGTCTGTTTGCAAAATCCACTAACGGAGGAATGCAATGGACTTTAAAAAGCAGTATTGGATTACCTGATGCAGCTCTGTCTTACAGAGATTTAAAAACAGGATTCTTTTTTGATGCAAATACCGGGTTTGCTGCCGGAAGTGCAATTATCAATAATGTTCAGGGTGTTGTCTCAAAGACTGTTGACGGAGGAGCAACATGGACAAATTACCAGTATAATGATACAAGTGGTTCGGTAAATGGAATGTACTTTATAAACTCAACTACCGGATTTATTTGCGGTGGTACAAGAGTAAGAGTACACAAAACCGTTGACGGCGGAATGACTTGGACAGACATTTCAAGCGGTCTGTCAGGAACAAATACTTACAATGCAGTCTTTGCTTTAGATGAGAATAATATTTATCTGGCATATTCTACAAGGAGGCTCTATTATACTTCAAACGGAGGAACTAACTGGTCATTAATTTCACTGCCGGGAACATCAGGTGGAACATCAATAACAGATGTATTTTTCAAGGATGCAAATACGGGATATGCATGCGGCAGTCCTAATTATTTTGCTTATACCACAAATGCAGGTGTAAACTGGACTCAGAATAATCCTTCAATTCCGTCAACTCTTGGTCAAAGAGATTTAAATTATTATAACAGCATATTGTATATGGTTGGAGGTTCGCGGGCATATTTATTTAAATCTACAAATGATGGCGCTACATGGGACTCCATTAAATTTTATGACAGCAGTAATGTGAACCAGCCCATTGGTCCTACATTCAACAATGTTTCTGTAAGAGGAAACGATATGATAATTGTAGGTTCAGGAGGTCATGTTACTTCAAGCTCTGACGGAGGAAGCAGCTGGACAAACAGAAACTATTCTGTAAATTCAGGTTCAAATTATTATAACAGCATAAATATGAAATCACCGGATGACATCTGGCTTTCTTCAACCGGAGGAGTGGGTTCATTACTTCATACAACTAATGCAGGTGCAAACTGGACACAAATACCATCTGCACATAATGTTGCAATATTTCAACTGGATTTTACAGAAAATGATACTGTATATTCGTGTGCAGGTAATGTTGCCGGGAGTATTGGGCAGATAGCAAAATCCGTAAACGGCGGATTAAACTGGTCATTGCTTTCCAATCCTGCAGCAAATCACACATACATGACTTTGGATTTTCTTAACGGAAGCACAGGATATGTCGGAGGTGGCGGTTCCGGTTTACCCTCAAACATTTATAAAACCACTGACGGCGGTATAACCTGGATAACTCAGCAGACAGGGGTAAGCGGATCTGTTTACAGTGTTAAGATGATCGACCTGAATTTAGGATATGCTTTAACTACTACTCTTAATAAAACAACAAACGGTGGGGTAAACTGGACATCCATATCAATACCATCAGGAAGTTGGTTGAATATGTATGTCATTAACAATGACGTAATTTTTATAAACGGTGCAACGGCTTCATTTAACGGAAATCCATTAATTTACAAAACCACAGATGGTGGAGGAAACTGGATAAATGTCACAGGTGACTTACCGGATTCAGTTACCGTTAACAGAACAAGATGGTTAAATCTTAATGACGGAATTGCCGGTTTTTCAAATGGTCTTGTTGCCAAGACTTCAAATGGTGGAACTAATTGGGTTATTTCAAATTTTGGTGTTTCCAATATTTCTGATGTTGCATTTTCAAATAAAAATTTATGGTATGCAGTAAGCAATACAGGCACAAACTTTCCGATTGCAAGAAACACTGATAACATTACAAGCATATCAGTAAATCTATATATAGGAATTGAAGGGTTCTGGAATGGAACTACGCAAGTTTCCGATACTGTAACAGCGGAGTTAAGATCATCAACACCTCCTTATAACACCATTGATGTGGCAAGCACAATGCTTACTTCGGGTACCGGATATGGATCATTTGAATTTCTTACAGCTCCAGCTGGAGATTATTATATTGTAGTAAAGCACCGAAATTCGCTTGAGACATGGAGCACTTTGTCTTTGTCAATGATATCAGGCGGAAATTATAACTACAATTTTACATCTTCGTCTTCACAGGCTTATGGAAACAATACCGTGCTTAAAAGCGGAAGGTATTGCAACTACAGCGGTGATGTAAATCAAGACGGAACGATTGACGCTCTTGATTTTGCGTATGTTGACAATGATGCAGCAGCCGGATTAACAGGATATCAGGTAACTGATCTTGACGGAAACAACATCGTTGATGGCTCTGATGTTACTATTGCTGATAATAATTCATCCATGTATATTTCTGTAATGACCCCTCCGTAATATTAGTATAATACAGAGCGTCGGAAAATTATCTGACGCTCTGTTTTTTAAAAATAAAATCTATATTTAAGACACTTCCAAACTACAGCTCTACTACATCAGATTTTTTAAACAAAATTCAACTTCATATTAACTAAAATTTTATTTTATTAAATTTGCATTCACAAAAATATTTTCGTTTAAATTTTAAATAAAATCTTAATTGCATGTTTAATCATAAATCATAAGTGTATCTTGATGAAAAAATTTTTAAATATAGAATGAATAAAGAAGATATACATTATTTTCATGTACTTGCAAAACCGACAGGAGCAGTGTGTAATCTTGATTGTAAGTATTGTTTCTTTTTATCAAAAGAAATGCTTTATCCCGGGAGCAGATTCAGAATGGCTGATGAGCTTCTTGAGGAGTATATAAAGCAATTAATACTTTCTCAAAAAATTAATGAAGTTACTGTTTCCTGGCAGGGAGGCGAACCTACGCTTATGGGAATTGATTTTTTTAAAAGAGCAATAGATCTTCAGAACAAGTACAGGAAGCCCGGGATGAGAATCTTTAATACAATGCAGACAAACGGAATATTAATAAACGATGAATGGTGTAATTTCTTTAAAGTTAACAATTTTCTGATTGGATTAAGCTTAGATGGGCTGAAAGAGCATCATGATTTCTATAGGGTGGATAAAGGCGGACATGGAACATTTGAAAAAGTTGTAATTGCATTAAGACTGATGCAGAAGCATGATGTTGACGTTAATTTACTTACTACTGTACATGCTGCAAATGCCGATTATCCCCTTGAAATATATCGTTTCTTCAGAGATGAACTTAATATCAAATTCATACAATTCATACCGATTGTTGAAAGGAAAAATGATACGGGATTTCAGGAAGGAAATGAAGTTACCGAAAGGTCTGTTAGCTCAGAACAGTGGGGAAACTTTCTTATTACTATTTTTGACGAATGGGTGAGAAAAGATGTCGGTGAAGTTTTTGTACAAATGTTTGACGCTGCATTAGCTTCCTGGTATGAAGTTCAGCCGTCAATGTGCATTTTTCTGGAAAAATGCGGGATGGCTGCCGCTCTTGAGCATAACGGTGATTTTTACAGCTGTGATCATTTTGTCGAACCAAAGTATTTTCTCGGAAATATAATGGAAAAAGAAATGACTGAAATGATTGCTTCAGAGAAACAGATTAAATTTGGCAATGACAAATTTGATACGCTTCCGCAATACTGCAGGAAATGCGATGTGCTTTTTGCATGTCACGGAGAATGTCCGAAAAACAGATTCATCAATACGCCAGACGGTGAACCCGGACTTAATTATCTTTGCTCAGGATATATGAAGTTTTTTAGACATATTGATGATTCAATGAAATATATGGTTCAAAAGCTCAAACAAAATCAAGCACCTTCAGACATTGTAAAATATCTAAAACAACAAGAAGAACATCTGATCGAGCAATATAAAAATGCCGAAAGAAACGATCCTTGTCCCTGCGGCAGCGGAATCAAATTTAAAAATTGCCACGGCAAAAAATAAATTTTATCCAAATAATCGGAAAAAAATTTATAACCGTGTCAAGAAAAAAAACACTTTTTTTTACAATTCAATTTTAATTAAGTCTATTTATAATTGAATCACTATTTATTAAGTTGAAATCAAATTAATATAAATTACATAACTATTTTATCAAATCAATGGCAGAAATTAAAAAAGATGCTAATGAACTTGCTCTTGACAGAACCAATTTGGCTTATGAGAGAACGGCATTGGCAAATGACAGAACGTTAATGGCATGGGTAAGAACCTCTACATCACTGACCTCTTTCGGCTTTACTATTTATAAATTTTTCGCTGAATTAAGAAAATCACAAGCCCTTGAGCATGTTAACACGTTGCTTTCTTCAAGAGACCTGGGTATGATTCTAATTTTTTTCGGATTTGCTGGATTGTTTTTCGGACTGCTGCAGTATAGAGCAGATATGAAAAGACTTAAATCATCATATCCTGAACTGAAGTATTCATTTACTCCTTTTCTAGCTTTGTTAATGCTGTTACTTGCATTGCTGCTGTTTCTTGCTGCGTTGTTCAGACAATGAAATTTCAGATTCTGGGCAGGTTTTTTTTTGGAAAATGAAAATATGGGTTTTAAAAAATTATGAAAAGTTTTACATTAAAAAAAAATTAAAAAGTGAAAGGAAAAATTATGGAAGTTAAAAATTTAAGTACGCCTGATGAAGTTCGTACTCCGCCTAAGACAAAAATTGAAGTTGTAACCGTAGGCGATTCGACAATTATGAGAGCTACATTTGAGCCGGGCTGGAAATGGTCTGAATGTATAAAGCCTTTAGTTGGTACAAAAAGCTGTGAAGCTCCTCATTTAAATTATATCATCTCTGGAAAAATGATGATCCGTATGGATGACGGTACGGAAAAGGAAATGGCAGCCGGCGATGCTGCTTACATACCGCCCGGTCATGATGCATGGGTAGTAGGCAATGAGTCTTGCGTGGCAATAGATGTTATTGCAGGTAAGACTTACGCAAAGAAAGCTACTTAAAATAAAAAAATAAAAATATTTAGATTTTCTGTTTGTATAGTAATTTTTATTTTGCTTCTTTTAATTTGTTAATTAAGATATAACTGTTTTTCATTGAATTCTGACTTTATTATTAACAGTAAATTATTTCAGCTGTAAAAACATAATTACTATAGAAGGAATTTATTTGCTAAATTGAAATTGTAAAAATATTTATTGAAATCTCTATATTATTTATTTCCTCGGAAACAAAAATTATTTTTTAATCACATTCTTCAGAATACTTCCATCAGTATAATTAGCCTTTTTAAAATAAATATTTATTTTATATCAATATTGCAAAAGATAAAATTTCATTTGCATAATGACTTTTATTATGCGGATCTTAATGCTGCTGTACTCATTTGTTAATTCAAAATAAGTTTGAAACTAAAATTTATTATTGAAGAATATCATTAAGTCCGGCATAATATACAATTTTTTAAAAAATAATATGGTATTTAACTTTAGAAAAAATACTGGAAAAACTATGATATATATCATATTGATTTTTTGATAATTAGAATAGAAAAAACAAAATAAATTTATGAGATTAAAAGAAAATTCCAAATAAACTAAATTTTATTGTATGAAGAGAAGGGAAATGCTACTCAAATCGCTGCAGGCGGGCGCAGCAATTTCATTGTTAAATCCCGCAAAGTTATTTTCGGAAAATAATTTCAAGGAAAATGCATTAACCGGAAATCCTTTACGATTTCCTCCGGTATTTACAAATGGGGGAACGATGACACTTTCAA
This sequence comes from Ignavibacteria bacterium, assembly GCA_019187405.1. GTDB lineage: Bacteria > Bacteroidota > Ignavibacteria > Tepidaquicellales > Tepidaquicellaceae > JABAQZ01. The sequence goes on along the minus strand of JABAQZ010000010.1, from coordinate 10,694 downwards.
ATTCAGTAGTTAATGTGTGGCCCGGAATGGACACTCATGTAATTGCTGTTAACGGATCTTATCCCGGACCGTCGGTTGTAATGCAAAAAGGAGATACATTCTCTGTAAATTTTGTAAACAACCTGAACGAACCGGCAACATGTCACTGGCACGGGATCAGCGTTCCCGAGTTAATGGACGGTCATCCAAAAGATCCGATACTGCCCGGTGAAAGCAGGGTTTATACTTATCCCGTATTAAACAGAGCCGGTACTTATCTCTATCATGCTCATGCAGATATGCTTACAGCTAAACATGTTTTTAAAGGATTTGCAGGATTTTTTATAGTGGTTGATCCTGCCGAAATATCACTCGGATTGCCGACAGGCGCATTCGACATTCCACTTTGTATTCAGGATAGGAGACTTGCCGACAAACCGGAATTTAATTATAATACCGATTTGAATGATAAGATAAGAGGATGGATGGGTGATCTTATCTTGGTTAATGGAACACCAGATGCATATTTAGAAGTAAATAAAACTTTATACAGATTCAGATTATTAAACGGATCAAACGGAAGAGTTTATAAAATCGCATTTTCTGACGGAAGACCATTCCGCATAATCGCTACTGATCAGGGATTAAAAGATTCTGCACCGGAAGTAAATTCATTTTTCCTTTCTTCGGGAGAAAGAGTTGACATTTTGGTTGATTTCTCTGATTATAATATTGGAGACAGTATTACATTAAAGAGCCTTGCATTTCCTGCACCCGGAGGAGGAACATATAGACAGGGTGTAGAAATGAATTTAATGAGAATAGATATAACCGGCAGCGTTTCATCTGGCGGTGTCATACCTGCAGTAATGCCTCCGATTAATTATTATAATCCTTCGGATGTACAAACAGTAAGAGAATTTGTTTTGAGCATGACTTCTGCAGGAATGAATATGCACAGAATGAACGGACTTACATTTGATATTAACAGAATAGACTGGGAGACTCCTTTAAATTCACTTGAAGAATGGAAAATAATCAATACAACAAACAATTATCATCCGATGCATTCGCATTCGGCGATGTTTCAGGTGTATTCAAGAAACGGAAGCACAGATTTACCGCCGGGTGACAAAGGTTGGAAGGATACGGTTCTTGTAAATCCTTTTGAAACGGTAAGAACTTTGATAAAATTCAGCGACTATACGGGAATTTATCTTTATCATTGTCATACACTCGAACACGAAGATGACGGTATGATGCTTAATTTCAAGATAATTGATGTGGCAATGCCGGTGGAGCTGTCTTCATTTACGCATACAGTCGATAAATCATCTGTGGTATTGCACTGGACTACGTCTTCTGAAAAAAATAACAAAGGATTTTATATCGAGAGAATTAATCTTGAGCAAATAAGCAATGATGTTTGGATAAATGCAGGATTTGTAAAAGGCAATGGGACAACTTCCTCGACATCCGAATATCTTTTTACAGATAAAAATCTTATTACAGGAAAATATAAATACAGATTAAAGCAGATTGATTTCAATGGAAATATCAGCTATCATAATCTTAGCAGTGAAGTAGAAGTTGGTAAACCGGATTCTTTTAGACTTCATCAGAATTATCCTAATCCTTTTAATCCTTCTACAAAGATAAGATACGAGATTTCTAATGATTCTTTTGTTACTTTGACAGTATATGACATAAACGGTAAAGAGTTGACCAAGCTTGTGAATGAAAATAAGATGGCCGGATTTTATGAAGTTGAATTTAATTCTTCAAATCATAACTCAAGCCGAAAACTTCCTAGCGGAGTTTATCTTTATCAATTAAAAGCGGGCAGTTTCGTAACTTCGAAAAAAATGATTTTGATAAATTAAATTGATCTCGGTACTTTATGAATAGACGGGAAATGATTTTAAAGACATTGCAAGCGGGAACTGTTGTTGCTTTGGCAAAACCGCTTGTAATGTTTGCCAACGATAAAAGAAATGCAGTATTAATTGAAAGAACAGGAAATGCATTGAGATTTCCTCCGGTATTTACAAACGGAGGTACAATGACTTTAGCATCAACCGGCATAAATGTATGGCCGGGGCAAACAACTAATGTACTTTCCATCAATGGCTCTTTTCCGGGACCATCTGTAGTAATTGAAAGAGGAGCTACTTTTACCGCAAACTTTGTCAATAATTTCAGCGAAGAAGCTACAATTCACTGGCACGGTATTAATGCGCCGGAATTAATGGACGGACATCCAAAAGATGCTGTATTGCCGGGAGGTAATTATACTTACACATTTCCCATAATCAATAGAGGAGGTACTTACTTTTATCATTCCCATGCGCACATGCTGACCGCCGAGCATGTGTATAAAGGTTTTGCCGGATTTTTTATTATTAACGACCCTGCAGAAATCAGTCTTGGATTACCGAGAGGAAATTATGACATACCTTTATGTATACAAGACAGAAGGAGCATAAATATTCCGCAGTTTACATACAATCCAACAATGATGGATGGCATGCACGGATTTCTTGGAGATATTCCTTTAATTAATGGTACGCCCGATGCATTTCTTGAAGTTTCTAAGACACTATACCGATTCAGACTGCTCAATGGTTCGAATGCAAGAATTTATAAAATCGCTTTATCGGATGGAAGACCATTTCACATAATTGCAACCGATGGCGGGCTGAAAGACGAAGCTGTACAGGCAACTTCATTATTTTTAGCGCCGGGTGAGAGAACTGACATACTGCTTGACTTTTCATCTTATTCAGTAGGCGAAAGCATAACTTTGAAATCCCTACCATTTACGGCTCCCGGAGGTGGAACATATCGGCAAGGCATTGAAATGAATCTTTTAAGATTTGATATAACGGGAACTCAGAGCTCGGGCGGCATAGTGCCAGCAGCAATGCCTCCTATAAATTATTTTAACATTAATGAAATCAAGACAACCAGAAATTTCACCTTGACGACAAACATGGGCGGAACAAATATGCATCTAATCAACGGATTAACGTTTGAACTGAGTAGAATTGACTGGGAGACGCCTCAGAATTCACTTGAAGAATGGAAGATCGTCAATGCATCAAACATGCTTCATCCAATGCACAGTCATTCGGAGCAATTTCAGGTTTACTCAAGAAACGGGAGCACAAATTTAGCGCCCGAAGATAAAGGTTGGAAAGACACAGTACTTATAAATCCATTTGAGACAGTCAGACTGCTGGTTAAATTTACAGAATACAGAGGAATATTTTTATTTCACTGTCATAATCTAGAGCATGAAGATGACGGTATGATGCTGAATTTCAAAATTACCAAACCTATTGGAATCACTGAAATAAGTACGGAATCGCCTGAAGATTATAAGCTTTATCAGAATTATCCAAATCCATTTAACCCTGAGACAAAGATAAAATTTGAAATTAAAAAAGAAGGCAATGTAAAGCTGAAGATATTTAACATGCCTGGCAAAGAACAGGCAACATTGGTCGATATGAAAATGAATTCCGGAATTTATGAAATTACTTTTAATGCAGGGGAACACAATATATCATCCGGAACATATTTTTATAAATTAATTACCGGTGAAAAATCATTAACTAAGCGGATGATATTGACAAAATAATTCGCAATTAAATATAGAAAATCAAACCATTAGTGCAATAATAACATTTTGTATGTTATTGACACTCAAAATCAATACAATTATTTTAGCCCATTCCCAATTTTTAATAATTAAACAAATAAAAGGAAAATGAGAAATTACTTTTTTGCCTGTGCTTTGTTATGCATATTTTTAATAAGCAGCGCTAAGTCAGTATTTGCACAGGGTTTCAACAGTGTTACATCAGACGGAATAAACGTTATCGCAGTAGGTGATAACGGAAAATTATATAGATCAGGTAACGGAGGAGTCATATACTCAAGTTTCCCAAACGGTATAGTAAATATGAACAGTGTTACACATTATGGAACAGAATTATGGATAGCTTCAGACGGAGGAGTAATCAGCAAATCAACATTTTCCTCAACGGGATTAACAAACTATAGCGCCGGCGTATCAAATCTTAATTCAATTGATTTCATAAATTCAAACACAGGCTTTGTTTGCGGAGACGGAGGCGTTGTATATAAAACTGTAAACGGAGGAATAAACTGGAATATATCAAACTCAGGAATATCAGCGGTTAAGTTAAACAGCATATATTTTAAAGATGCAAACAATGGAACAGTTGCAGGAGACAATGGAAGCATTTATGTAACGAATGACGGAGGATCAAGCTGGAGTGCACAATCATCTGGAACTACGCGAAACCTTTTAAAAGTAAAATATTTCGGGGATACAGTAATTGCAATCGGCGAGTATGGTACTCTTATTATTAACACAGGGATTGCGTGGGTATCAATAAACTCGAGAATCAATACTGATATAAGAGGATTAACGGGAATAAATATGGGAAATGTCAGAATTTGCGGAGGAGGAGGATTTATCAGAAATAATAAAAATGCATCAGACGGTTTTACAAACTTTGAACAGAATCCGATGCTTGCAAATCTTGTTGATATTTTTTATTCCGACGAAAACAAAGGCTGGGCAGTCAGCAGTTTAAACGGTGTTATTATATATACTTCCAATGGTGGAGACAACTGGAATCTTCCACAGGGATCATCAATTTCCAGAACATGGGAATCAAAATTGACAGCTTCAGGTGGAATAGGAAATAATCTCTGCCAACACCCATTTGATAGAAACACAATGTTTGTAGTTTATGGAAGCACAGTTTATGTGAGCAGGAACAGAGGTGAAAACTGGACAAACATAGCAACAGTCAGCGGCGGTGGTTCTGCACATTCTTTTTATGTCAGTCCTTTAGATACAAATATCTGGATGTGCGCAATTACAAGTTCACCCGATCGGGTTACAAGATCTACAAATTATGGTGCTACATGGACAACGGTTGTAAGTATGAATTTCAGCAATTACGGACAGCCGCTTGAAATGGATCAGAACAATCCCAGCAATTATTACTTTGCACCTGACGGAGGTGGTTTTTACAGATCAACTGATAACGGAGTAACGTTTACAGAAATCAGCGGAGCTTATCCATTTAGAAGTCCGTGCGACATAATAGTAACATGGGACAGCTCGGATGTGATATATGTAGGAGACGGAGTAACCGGCAGCGGACAGGCTAAAATATTTAAATCAACTAACAATGGAGTTAACTGGACTGAAATGTATGCTGTGGTATCGAGCGAAACGCCTTCTTTATGCAATTCTGTATTTAACAGAAATACTGTTTACTCAACGGAATGGGGAGGAAGCGGATTTTACAAAACAACAAATTATGGAATTAATTGGTCATTGGCAGGAAGTACCGGAGGTTCAGGTTGGGGATCGGATATCTGCAAGGAAGATCCGACAACTGTTTTAAAAGGGACATACGGGTCGCCTCATTACTTATCCACAAATTCCGGAGTTTCTTTTATATCTAGTTCGATAAGCGGAGGCTGCGGTGCAGGAATAATATTCCCGGATAAAAGTTATTTGCTTGCTCAGCAATGCAGCGGATTGTTTAAGCTTAAAGTTGTATATACCGATTCTACAGTTTCATCTGCTTCTGATGTTCAGGTCGTTTCATTAGGCGGCACAGGAGTACAATTATATCAGACACCGACGATAACTCCTTCTGGAACTGTAAAAAACAACAACGGGATAAGTTCGGCTACATTTACAGTTACCAGAAGAATAACTCCGGGTACTTATGTCAGTACAAAAAATGTTACGAATCTTGCACCCGGATCAATGACAAATGTAGATTTTGACCAATGGACATTCAACTCGGGCACAACATATACTGTTAAAGATTCTGTTTACATGAATGACGATTCAAATCCCAGTAATGACGTAATGTCTGGTAGTTTAACTCCTTATGTAGGCGAGCAAACAATAGTTTTAAATCAGGAGTTTTCTGGGGCGTTTCCTCCGGCAGGATGGAGCTTAAGCGGCGGCGGAACAATGTACTGGAAATATGATAATACCGTTACCGGTTATGGAACGGGAGCCGGATCTTCTTTTTACGATTTCTGGAGTGCGGGAGTAAGTACTCCGAGCCAGTATCTTAATGCACCTTCAATTACGCCAACTATTGCAGGAGATTCTTTAAGTTATGATTATGCTTATGCGCCATACACAAGCGGTACTGATTCAATAATAATTGAGACCTCGACAAACGGCGGTACTACTTTTACTACTTTAGTCAGATTATATGGAAGCAGTTCAGCTTCCGGAATTTATGCATTAAATACTACCGGAGTATCGAGTACTGAGTTTATTCCTACTCCAGCGCAATGGATGACTAAAAAATGGGGTCTGCCTGCCGGAACTGACAGAATAAGATTCAGAGCAAAGAGCGGATTTGGAAATAATTTTTATTTAGATAACATAAAGGTTTACTCATCTAATTTTTACACACAGGTGGTTTTGAAACTTACACCCGAAGGATTTTTAAACGGAGGAATACTTAATCTAAAAGATACAATAAAAACTTATTTGAGGAATGCATCGAGTCCGTTTGCTGTAGTCGATTCATCATACGGAGTAATTGATTCAATAAATTTAACTGCCTCGCTTGTATTTAAATATGCTCCAAACGGAACATACTATTATCAGATACTTCACAGAAACGCTCTCGAGACATGGAGTAAATCTGGCGGAGAAAGTTTTACCAAAGGAGTTAAGTCTAATTATGATTTTACTTCATCTCAATCTCAAGGATATGGTAACAATCTTGTTTTTAAATCTCCGTACTGGTGTATGTACAGCGGTGATGTAAATCAGGATGGTTCGATTGACGGTTCTGACCTTAGCCTGATAGACAATGATGCAACAAATTTTGAGTTTGGGTACATTGTTACTGATATTAACGGAGATGCTATAGTGGATGGAGCAGATCTTGCAATTGCAGATAATAATGCATCAAATTTTGTAGTAAAAAGTACTCCTGGAGCATTGAACACTATGAGTGCAAAAGAAATTATGAAAAAAAGGAATATGGAATTTTACCAAAAAAGAAAAAACCCGGATTTAAATTCAACTGACAAGTTAAAATAATTAGCAAAAAAAAATTCTCCTGAGTTCGACACTTTTCTCTTTGAAAATATTAATAGTTATATTTATAATGTAGTTAACATTGGAAAACCCTTCTAAAAGGGTGTCCTATGTAAACCTTATAAGTATGTTTGTCAGGAAAAAGCAAAATAAAAGTGGTATTATTAGTATTCAAGTTATTGACAAGAGTAACGGGAATTATAAAGTTGCAAAGACCATAGGAAGTTCATCGGAGCCTCAAGAAGTAGAATTGCTTGTTATAAAAGCTCACCAATGGATTAAAGAGCAAATTGGTCAATTAGAACTTGGTTTTATTAACACTTTTAATAAAGCACAGGATGTATTAAATAATATAGATCAAGTAACTATTGCAGGTACGGAACTTCTCTTAGGTAAGATATTTGATCAAATAGGTTTTAATCAGATAGATGATCTGTTATTTCGTAAACTTGTAATAGCCCGGCTGTGTTTTCCTGCAAGTAAACTCAAGACAACTGATCTTTTATCAAAGTATGACTATTTGGAAATAGGAGTGCAGAAAGTATACCGATACTTAGATAAACTTTATAATACTCAGAAAGAAACCGTCCAGCAGATCAGCTACGAACATACATTGAAAGTACTGCAAGAGGAAATACGGATTGTTTTTTATGATGTGACTACATTGTATTTTGAGATAGATCATGAAGATGACATACGTAAGGCAGGATTTTCTAAAGAAGGAAAACATCAGCATCCACAGATATTGTTAGGGCTTCTAGTAAGTAAAGACGGATATCCTCTGGCATACGAAATATTTGAGGGAAATAAGTTTGAAGGTCATACAATGTTTCCAGTCATTGAGAAATTCAGGGAAAAATACCTAATTGACAAACTGGTTATAATTGCAGACACAGGGATGTTATCGAATGAAACCATTAAGGAACTCCAATCAAAAGGATATGAATACATCATAGGCGCTAGAATTAAAAATGAGTCGAAGGAAATAAAAGATATTATATTATCTTTAAGATTGAAAAACGGACAGAGTAAAATTGTTGACAAAGCAGAGGGCATAAAACTCATAATAAGTTATTCCGAATCAAGAGCAGAAAAAGATAATTACAACAGAGACAAGGGACTGAGCAGACTTAAAAAACTTATCAGCAAAGGTAAATTAACAAAATCAGCATTAAATAAACGTGGTTACAATAAATTTTTAAATCTGCAAGGAAACATTAACATAAGTATAGATGAAAACAAAATAAAACAGGATGCTCAATGGGACGGGTTGAAAGGATATATTACCAACACTAATTTGACAAAGAAAGAAATTATAAACAATTACAATCAATTATGGAAAATTGAACAAGCATTTAGGATTTCAAAGACCGATCTAAAAATTAGACCTATTTATCATCGATTAAAACGAAGAATCGAAGCACATATCTGTATTGCATTTGTGGCATACAAAATATACAAAGAGCTGGAAAGACAATTGAAAGAAAAGAAATCAAGACTTAGTCCTGAAAAAGCAATAGAGATAGCAAAGACAATCTACAGAATACGAGTTGTGGAACCAATAAGTGGAGAAACAGTTACTAAAACACTTTTACTAAAAGACGAGCAGAAAAATTTAGCAAAATTATTTAACCGCTATGCCTTGAGTGTCTCAGTGTTGAATTCAGGAAAAGTTTAATTTTGTGTTATGTTAATAAAAGCGACGATTGCATCTTTAATGCTCATTGCTTATGAAAAATAATGTTATATCTATTGGTCAAACAGAGAATGAATCATATTCCGATAATAAAAATGTTAATCGCAGTTCAGTAATTTAAATAGAAGATAATTTGAAGGTAAATTACGTTTTCATAAAAATCGAAATTCAAACTTTTTAAAATTTGAGGAATGGAGCACATTATTAATAAATATAATACATGAAGTGAATAAAACGAGTTCTGAGTATGTATCAAGAATATTGTTGTAAAATCTCGCGTGTTTTTTTCTTAAGCCATTTTTCGCCGTTAGGGTAATTCTTTTCCAATTCACTCAATAGAAATTTAACTTCGGTCCAGTCGGGATTATCGCTATATTTTAATAACCTTGAAAAATTTCTGCAAAAGTTTTTGGAATTCTTTAAGAGTTCATCCTGAACGGTGTGAGGTCTTCTTAAATATTGAATAAAGCTGTGCAGTAATGATGTGCATTTGTCCAGATTTTCTGATTCATAAAAACAAATCAACTTCATTCTCGCAGCATCAACATACAATAATGGGTTTGTGAAGCAAAAATCTTCGAGAATACAAAGGCAGTTTTCAAAGTTGCCTTTGTAAAATTTTATCCATGCTTTGCATATTAAGGTTATTTCTTTCCTTCCATCTTCCGGAAGATAATCCGAATAGCTGAGAATGAAATTTTCTGCCCAGTCAAATTTATACAACTTACATGCTGTAAGAATATAGTCTCTGAAATGATTTCCCAGAATGTACTTGTTTTTCAAATCATCAATTAGTGCTTCGTTAACTTTACTTTTTATTAAATTAAACTGATCTTCAACTGCGCCTTTGATACCATGATTAACACGATTGATTGAGGCATTAAGCAAGTTCAGATACCAATCAAGTCTTCTGCTGTCTTTAATCTTTGAAAGTTCATTGTTAAGTAAACTCATAGCTTTGAAGAATGAATCCGAATCTAACGGGTTACATAGGGATAGGAACACAAGATAATTGAATTCGACGGGATGATAAGATTCCGGAAAATCAGATTTAATAAATTTCAATGCTTCTTCAAAATTAAAAAAAGCAAATAAATTTCTCATGCATGAATATTCTGGGATAGTCTTTGTAATGGCTAACTTCCAGTCATCAATCAGATTTCCGGAAATTTCGATCATGTTAATTAAAAAGCAAAGCCTTGCATATTCTGTAAAGACAGATCCATAACTTTCTCCGTCGCCAATCTTACTCAAATAACTTAAATCAAGTTCCATCTGATATTTAACCAATTTGAATTCTTCAAGAGAGGCTTTATGCTTGAGATTCTTCTTTCGCCAATATCTAACTTTCATTTCCATAATGTTATGAGCATCACGATTCAGCATTTCTTTAACGGCAAAATATTCGAGCCAATGCTTATTCTGCTCAAGCTGTTTAAAAGCAAGGTACTTCTCCGAAAGCAAATAAAGTTCTGATAAACGGTTCCATTTACTCCTTGATTTAATTTTACTTTTGAATATTATACTGCCATTATCAATTTCATCAAGAATCTTAATGTAATTCCTTCCGCGTTTAAGTAAAGTATTCTTTGTTAGTTCACGGAATTCTTTTTTTTCTTTAACTGAAAGAAATCGGTAAATTCTTTCAAATTTTGATTCACGTTGTTTCATGAACGGAAACTATCAGATTTGTGTAAAATTTAAAATTAAATTACTAATGCAGTTTAAGATATTCAATTCAAACATTGATGAAGTCTTCTAAATCGCATTTAATCAAATTAAATGTAACCCATCTATGTTGAAAATATAGTTCGTTTACTCATAATAAATGTAACCGTGTTATAAAAATAAAAACCCGGTTGAATTATGAGCAAAAAATCAAAAAACGAA
>JABAQZ010000022.1 GCA_019187405.1 Ignavibacteria bacterium | reverse complement strand
ATTGTCCCAGCAACACCCAGTTCAATCCGCCGTTGGTTGTCTTGGTGACCGTTCCGGCTTTGCCGCAGGTATATCCTGTATTTCTGTCCCAGAAGTCAACCGAGTTAAGCGTTGCGCCAGTCGGCAGTGGTTGCAGCCAGAACCAGCTTGATTGTGCATTTACTCCGATGACCGGAAGGAAAATTACAATGAACAGAATGTAAATTTGTATTTTTATGTTTCTCATAGAAATTATTTTGAGAAAATATATACTAAGTTAATCTTTTAAAAAATTATTAAAGAAATTCATTGTCAACAATAGCGCAATTCATACAGATTTTTGAATGAACTTAAAATCAATTTGCATTCAAGCTAAAGATAAAGATTAGAATTGTCAAATGGTAAAAAATGCGATTTGTGAAAAAATGGATTTTGTTGTTTTGAGCGGTGTGGGAGAAACCGTTTAAACGGTTTCTGAGAAGCGCTATGGGAGATGTCGCATCTCTGTGCGAAGGGGGTAGAAACCGTTTAAACGGTTTCTCCCCCTCCCCTACAAAATCTCACCTCACCAGCAAACACTTCTTCGTATCTATTTTCACTCCATCAGCATACAATCTATAAAAATACACTCCGCTTGATAAACTTCTTCCATCGAAAACTGTCTCATATCTACCTGAGTGCTGATTTTCATTTACAAGCTCTGCAATTTCTTTTCCGGATATATCAAAAACTTTCAGCTCTATGTATCCGGATTTTCTGAGCTCATAAGAGATCTTTGTTTCCGGATTAAACGGGTTCGGGAAATTCTGATATAAGACATAACTCTCAGGTATCAGCTCGTTTTCTGTTTCAACCGATGTAGAAGCATCATTTTTATTAAAATATAATTTTCGGTCAGCTCCATTTAATCCAACCCATATTGCGCCTGATTGATTAGAAGTGTTAAAAAATTCCACAACTGTCGGAATGTATTTCCTCTCCGACCACTGACTCGGGTGTTGATTGACTTTTATAAATCCAGAAAAAGTCTGAGGTGATGTGTTTAAAGCATATCCATATATTACACTATTGCTGTTTATTGTCGGTGGTCCCGAAATCAGTGAATCCGAATAATAAACCAAATCAACTCCCGTATTGCTGTAATTTGCATCAAACCAATATTCATCCCTTCCAGGCATTGTACCGATTGTAAAAGGTGTGGAATAATTGATTCCTCCGTCGTTGCTTTGAATACAATTAATATCCCTGCTAAGACTTATACCCGAAGTGTAAAACAACCAGACAATGTTTTCATTCTTTACTGCCTTGAACTGATCCTTAGGTGTCCCTGCAAGTATAGGAGTTGTAAATGAACCGGTTAACAAAAGAAAACCCGGTGCATTCTCCCTGTATCTGACATTCCTGATTGCAGAAGATATTGTATCGGAAGCAATTGATACTCCGTAATAATTTATTATGCATGTATCTCCGGAACCTGACATACTAATAGTTGGAAATGCAGCAACAGCGCTTAAATATACCGCGCCTCCCCATACTTGCCCGCCATTCACCGAACCAAAAATCCTCACTTCGTTATTTCCCAGCACATCAATAATCAAATAAAGACTGTTAGTTGATGAAAGCGTTGCATCAAAATCTCTTACATTATAATTAGTAAATATCCCCGTGTTTTGTGTAACAATATTAAATACATGAATTACATTTCCAATCTGGTACACACAATAAATTGAATCGGAATTCCTTCTTCCTGCAAACTTCGATTTGGAAACAATGGCAGTTGGTCCTATTGAATTTACAATTGACCAGCTAATGCCTTGATTTGTTGATTGAAGTATTAGAAGACATGTATTTGGCATGGTACCAGTATCCGGAACGGAAGCATACAGTACGGAATTTGACTGTCGGAAAAAACAGGATGATCTTCCCAAAGGTTCGGAATTCAACACTACATAATTATCCGTAATGTCATTTGAATATGGAATTGGAGGATCATAGGTATTTATTATGACTTCCTGAGCGGGTGCAACTAATGAAAAAAACATTGAAAGAAAAGTAAGTATAATTGTTTTCATCCTAAACTCCTTTCTTAATATTTCAATTTATTGTAAATGTAAGTTTTATTTTGAATTTAATCAATTTAGTCTAATGTAATTTTATTAAATTGAATTTTCTTTCCGAAGGTTTGCATTAAATTGAAATATTTCGGTTTCTTTTGAAAAATAATTGAAACTTATTTATTTCATGCTCTTCCATTTATCTCCTTAGAATTTAAATAATCCTCTATTATTTGTATATTGACAAAAATTAATTTAATTATACTTGAAAACATTAACTTTATCGATTTTTGCTATTCTTCTTTTTGTAAGAATGTCTTTTTCTCAACTTTATCAGGGTCCCGCTGCCGGATCAGTAGCAGGAGGTGTCATCGTTTCTACTCAGAACTTCAGCGATGAAATGCCCGAAAATCCGCTTCCCCCCTATCTCGTCAAAGGAAATCAAAATGAGGGTTACCCTGAATTGTATCCAGATTACATTAATAAAATAAAGGCAACTGGACCAGAAGGCTCAAACTTCTGCCGTGATTTATCGGTAAATACCGACAATCCTCCTCCTGCACCTTCTCTTCTCGTTAAAAATTATCCGGGTGTACCAAGAACAGCGTATCTTCCTCCTGATGCGCATATTGCTGTCGGTCCGACTCATGTCATCGGAGCTGTTAACTCTACATTCCGTATCTGGGACATCAACGGAAATGTCATTCAGACAATTAACGCATCATCATGGCTTTCATCTCTCGGACTCGGCATCGGCAGTTCTGTTTCCGATCCGAAAATTGCCTATGACCATTTTGCCAAAAGATGGATTATGACTTGGATTACTCCCCCAATCGGTCCTCTAGCTTATGATGTAATTTCTGTCTCCGACGATTCTATCCCAATCGGCCAGTGGGTGAATTATGCAATGAGGACAGACTTAAACGGCTCAACTCCTGTAGACCTATGGAGAGATTATCAAGGTGTAGGATTCGATCAAAATGCCCTGTATATTACAGGCAACGGGTTTACAATCAGCAGCAGCTCTTTCATTTATTCAACTTTGAGAATAATTAACAAATCAATGCTCTATGCAAATAACGCAGGTCCGGTTAACTGGTTCGATATTTGGGATATTAAAGATGCTTCAAACTTCAGTACCAACTTCGGTATCCGTCCGGGAATAACTTTCGGCACTCCATCTGAATTTTATCTTATCTGCAATGCTAATGTGGGAACAGGAACTTACGTTTCTCTTTACAAACTCATTAACCCTTTGTCCTCTCCTTCAATGACAGGCGTTGCTGTTCCTGTTACAACATATACTCCGCCCCCTTCTTCAGGTCAGCAAGGAACAACTGTTACTATTACTGCCGGCGGAACTTCCGGATTCCGAAACGAACCTGTTTATAGAAATGGTTTTCTTCATGCAGTTCATGCAGTGAGAAACGGAAATTATTCGGGTTTTAAATACTACAAAATCAATGTGGCTACCAACACTGCTGAACAAGATGTAGTTTTCGGCGCACCTGATTACTACTATTCATATCCTGCATTGATGGTTGATCAAAATCAAAATGTGCTGGTTACTTATTCACGCTCGGGAACTTTTGAATACATCGGAGCTCAATATACTTCAAGACTTAACACAGATCCACCAAATACATTTAATCCAAGCAGCATTCTTCAATCAGGAAAAGGAACAATCATTAATTCCGGTTCGAGTAACAGATGGGGCGATTACATGGGCAGCTGGCTGACGCCTTCCGGCGATGAATTTTATATCCATACAGAATATGCAGACCTTAATAATAACTGGGGTGTGTGGGTTGGAAATGTCCGGCTTATTCCATATTCAAATGCAAGTATACATACAAATATTGATTCTCTCAGCTATGGTAATATTGAAGTTGGAACCGTTAGCGATACTCATACAGTAAAAATACTAAATTTCGGGAACACTGCATTGAACATAAATTCAATCAATAGTACTAATAATGAATTTCAAATTCTTAATCTTCCTTCGCTTCCGGTAACTCTCAATTTTGGAGATTCGATACTGTTGAAAGTCAGATTTGTACCTTCTTCAGCAGGCGTTAAAAGAGATTCAATGCAAATTGCAAGCAATGATCCTGCTAATCCCGTTAAGAAAGTTCATCTAAGAGCAAAAGGTTTTGCAATTAATCCGGTCAGCAGTAATTTAATATACGGCGTTACAGGCGCACAGTCTGGAGGTAGTGTGCTTTCGATAAATTCAGGTACCGGTTCGGGCACAACTCTTGGCGCATCAGGATTTACACAGCTAAACGGAGTCAGTGTTCATCCTTCCACTGGAAAACTTTTTGCAATTAACACTGGAAGTCCGGCTTCGAATCTTGTCAGAGTAAATGCAACAGGCGGTGATGCATATTTGTATAAAGTAATTCCTTTTGCAAATTTAAGAGCTATTGCTTTTGATCTCAATGATGAACTGTATTGTTCATCGAGCGACGGCAAAATTTATAAGTACAATATAAATTCCGGAGATACGCTGACTATTGGTAATTCCACAATTCCAAGTCTTCTTGGTCTTTCCATTAATCCTGTTAACGGTCAGATGTGGGGAATGTCCGCTACAGGTGGTGTTTATAAAATCAATAAGCAGAATGCATCTTCACAGTTAATAGGAAATACAGGACAAACTCCCAATTCTGATCTGGCATTTGATAAGTTAGGCAAGCTATATGGAATAAAAGGCGTCGGCGTAACTGTTAACTCGCTTATTACTATTGATACATCAAACGGTACAGGCTCTCTGATCGGCTCAGTCGGTATCGCAGGCATTAACGGCATCGCAATATCTCCGGATATTGTGGGAATCAACAATGTAACTTCATCAGTTCCTGATAATTACGAACTCTATCAGAATTTTCCGAATCCATTCAATCCCGTAACAAATATAAAATTTGCTTTGAAGCAAAACGGATTTGTAAGTCTTAAAGTATATGACAATCTCGGAAGATTAGTTGAAACGCTTGTCAACGAAAATTTGAATGCCGGTGTTTACTCCACTGACTGGAATGCTGTTAATTTTTCTTCGGGAGTTTATTTCTATAAGCTTGAAACAGAAGGATTCTTAAAAACTATGCGGATGATTTTGATAAAATAATTTTGCACAACTTTAATAAGAAGGATCAGAGCATTTTATTACTTAAATCGTTCCCAGAAATTTATTGCTGACTATTATTAATAAATAAAAAAACCCTTTATGGATTATTTACATAAAGGGTTTTTCTTTTGCGGAATCGACGGGACTTCCCCCGAGCATTCGGGGGACGACCACCCGCGTGACAGTCATTTAAGGAAGATTTAATTTATTAATAATATTCACAAGTATTAAGATTTTGATCATTTATACAGAAATATATTCTTTCATAATCCTTATTTTCTTTTTGATTCGTTCCCAAATTTTACAACTATTTTGGTTGAAACTTATTAATTTCATGATGCATCAAAGAAAAATATGAGTAATTTTGTTTGAATCAAAATCTACTTCTATCTTGAATAAAATGAACACTTGCTTTAACTTTTATACTAATGAATATTTCCCGTGAAAAAAACAATTCTACTTGCCTCAATAATTTTTTCCATTCCTTTTTGCTCTCCAGTCTATTCCCAGACCGGGTGGTATGAGCAGACACTTCCTGTTAGCGGAACTATAAGTGATATGGAATTTATAGATGCAAAAACAGGATGGATAACACTTTATGGTCCAACAAATTTAATAAAGACAACTAATTCAGGAAAAAGCTGGATAATTTTACAAAGCGGATCTGACCAATTTGAGCATTTCGAATTTCTTTATGATACACTTGGATTTGCCACAGGACATATCGGAGCAAACGGGCAAGTCTCCAAAACGACAAATGGCGGAATCAATTGGGTTCTTTTATATACAGGATCAAACTATTTTTCCAATCTTTCTTTCATCAATAATGACACAGGTTATTTTTGCGGAACAGATGGAAGCTTTGCCGGTATTTGGAGAACTACAAACAGCGGAGCAAGTATTACGAGAATTTACACAACAAACTTTTTCACAATAGAGCAAATATTCTTTTTGAAACAAAACTATGGTGGTGAATATTATGGTTGGTGGCTAAGCAGTGGTTTTATGAGCAAAACGACAAACAGCGGGTTAAATTGGTCAACACCAATAAATACGATAAATGGAAATAATGGAGATATCTTGTCTTTATTCTTTTTAAACAAGGACACGGGATGGATTTCTTTTGATCAAAATGTTGGTGGAAGTGAAATTTTAAAGACAACTAACGGCGGTAATAATTGGATTCAACAAATTGGATTTAGTAGTACGTATAATGCCACGGACATAAAATTTTTGAACTCGCTCAGGGGATGGAGTGGAGTAACCTTCCTCAAAGTGTATGCAACTGTTAATGGAGGACAATCGTGGGGAACGCAAAGTACACCATTAGTTCAAACAGGAATTTTGGAAATGGCTGATACTCTAAACGGCTGGGTCGGAGCTTTTGAGTTAGCTCACACTACAGACGGAGGGGGATTAATTACTTATGTTGGGATAGATCCCTCAAGTACAGAAATTCCTGTTAGTTTCAAACTTGAACAAAACTATCCAAATCCTTTCAATCCTCAGACTACAATAAAATTTTCAGTTTTAAATCCTTCATCTGTAAGTCTGATGGTATATGACATTACAGGTAAAGAAATATTAAAAATTTATGATAATGAATTGTTGACCACGGGAAACTATAAAATAGCTTTAGACTTTAGCCGAAGGTCACTCTCCAGCGGGACATATTTTTATTCAATGAAAGTGACCGATAAGAATTCGGGTCTGCTTTATAATGAGACTAAGAAAATGATTTATTTAAAATAGTAAAGTAAAAACTTTTGAATACAATTTTTAAGTAAAAATAAAGGAGCGAAAAAATGAAAAGAAGAAATGTTTACAGTTTTTTATTCTTTTTGATGATCTTGATGTTTTTTGATCCGGTATTCAGTCAAAGCCCGAGAATGAAAGACAAATTTTATATTGGTTATTTCAATCTGCCGTATGAGTTACAGTTTACAAGCACAGGTTTTCTTAATGATTATAAATCCCTCAGCTTAAATGCAATGCAGGGTTATATGACAAAAGGAGCAGATACAGATCCTACTAATCTTCAGGGGGGATTTAATGATTCATTAGATACTTACAAAGCAAACGTGCAATCGATGCTTGGTAAATTTAGTTCGACATTGGGTGAGAGCTCAATGCTTCTTAGCAGGGAAAAAATATCAAGACCTGCTTACGGACAGCAAAGCACATACCAGGCGGAATACGTCAGAGCCGAATTAGTCGGAAATATAAAAAAACCGGGATACGGCTATAAGCACGGAGGAGGCAGCTATTATGCGGGAGAAACCTGGCAGGGTGAAACAGGCATAAGCGGAAGATATTGTCAGACAGGAACCCACCTGGCGCAAATTATGGTGGATTCACTATATGAAAATCTCGAACAGGTAAATGATGTGACTGACAATCATCTGACATCAGACAGAAAATCAATGTACTCTGATTACAGATGGTATATAAAACCAAGAATGAGGATACCTCAGAGTTTCGCTAATGATCCGAATAACTGGGAGAAAATAGTAGTTATAATGGAAATACAGAATTTTTCTGCAAGTATAAATCAATTTGAAACTTTAAAAGTAAAATCATTTTTGGATGAAAACGGAGAATATAATGGGAGATATTTAGAAATGTACAGATTTGATGGAAATCCTAACATTTATCCTTTATCAATAAAAGCAACAGACTTAACCCAAGGTGCAGTTGCAGATGCATCCGGCAGGACAGAAAATTTATTTGACTCGAAAGTGGACTATAGAGTTTACTGGTATGGCGAGGTTGATGTATGGCTTGATTATGTGAGAGTAGAAGATGAATGGGCGCATTTCTTATTTAATCCTCAACTCGAAACAGCAAGTCAGCCTAGAAAATATTTTTTCAATCATAAGATTCTTGAAGAAGTCAATGCTTTTTCAGTCAATGACTCAGGTTTTGCATATTTCTACATGGATGAATATTTCTATAATAATATTCCCTGCATATCGGAAGTTAACAGAATAATAAAAAACATTAACACAAACACGGGATTGATATCAGTGACGTGTGAAGAATGCACGAAGGGATATTGGAGCGGGTTGAGGAATCTGCCGGATGACGATGAACTTTATAATTCACTATATGATAAAAATGTGAATACGGATATAATGCTTGTGGATAAATATCCTATTTACGACAGTGAACCCATTCCGCATAATCTATCTCTTCCTAATTCCGGCTTATATCCGGGAACTATACATTACCAAAAAGCGTCAAATGCAGGGGTTTACAACCAATCTTTGAATGGTAGTCTTATAAGTAGAAATATTTTAAGCCAATATAAAAATGTATCGAACTTTACCAAAGATAAAAATATCGTTTTTTCCTTTGCTGCACAAATACATAATTTTGAGCATCCTTTTTTAAATGACCCGGGGCTTCAAGACCCTACACTTAGAGAACCAACAAACGAAGAGATAAGCCTTCAGTGTTATCTGGCGTTATCGTACGGAGCTAAGCACATTTTTCATTTTGCCTACAACAGCGAAAAAAAAGTTAACTTATCAACAGGAGACTCACTTTTCCTGTGGGGAATGCTTCAATCGAATTTTAATGATCCAAGATATTACAATTACTACAATCAAAATAAGTGGACTGGTATGAAAAATCATGACAGCTCGCTTATTAAGATTGGAAAATATATCTACGATCAGAACAGTCTCGTTCATGATGATAACAGAACTGTTGATGTGGAAGGATTACCTTTTAAGTATGTATCTGATCTGAAAAGCATATACAGGCATCCTCAACCACCACCTGACAATTATCCATCGTCCAATGAAGACTCGACAAGATACTGGGAGCTGGGATTTTTCAATTCCAATACAAGTATTGCACCATTAGACAAAAGCAAATACTTTATGGCAGTCAATAAAAGATGCACGCCCGAAGACATAAACTATAATGGAGATCTGAGAACTTTGAAAATAAAGTTTGATTCATCGCAGCTTACAGGTTTTAACAACTGGAAGATCATTGAAGCAAAAACAAATACCGTTATCAGGACATTCGATAAAGATTCTAACATTTATATTGATATGGGAATATTCCAGCCCGGTGAAGGTAAGCTCTACAAACTTGCACCTGTCATGCAGGAAGGAGGAACATTAGTGACAAACGAAGATTGCGGTGGATTTGAATTTGACTGTAACAATGAAGTAAACAATAATGGAAAGAACATAAACATTAAACCCGGTACAACAATTAATTTTACAAACACTTCTGCGAGGATAAACATGGATGGCGGGGATTTTTATACCGGTAACACGTTATCTGAAACTTCGCCTGTTTATTTAAGAGGAAAAAATGGAAGCTTTTGGAAAGGATTATTTTTAGATGGATGCAGCGAAGTTGAAATTTCAACAACTTATTTTGAAAATATATCCCCGTATCCTATTGACAGTACGTATGCTATCCAACTAATTGACTGTGAATATGTAAGTATTAGCTCAAGTCATTTCACAGCAGACCTTGACATAAAAACTGGTGGGATTTTAGTTAATTACACGTCTGAATTAAGAGCAAAAGAAGCTTACATAAATTACAATCATTTTCAAATGGATACCGTAGATATGCCGGCATTATCCGTCACAACATCCGGCTATATAACCTTTCCTATGATTGTTGAAGGAAATGTATTTGAATCTTTCAGCGGGAACAGTCTGAATGCAATATTCTTATCCGGAGTTGCCGGGGGTGCAATTAAGGAAAATTATATTACCGGTTACAAAAACGGTATCATACTTCTCTGGGCTGAGATGGACATTTACGGAAATAGTATTATCGGAAGCGCGGACGATTCCAAAGGAATTTTGTGCTATGCTTCATCTTATACAAATTTGTCCCCGAATGGATTTGTATATACCGGAGGTCTCAATTCAATATCCTGTGAAGGCGAAAATTCAGCTTGTATTGAATCGGATAACTCTTTTTTGTATTTGGATTACGGATACAATACCTTTGATTTGATAAATTATGATCCGGGGAATGCATTTCATCTTACCGGAAGTGTTAATGAGGAATTAGTATATGAAGGTGCTCTGGATGAAACTCTTAACTGCTTTATGGTTTCAGAAACTGAAACTACCGCAGTGCACAATGTAACATATGGATTTTCAGATCCTCCCGATCCGGTTGAATTCAATTTTGAACCTTATTATTGCGGCGATGAGGAATCTGAAGGCATGATAGTTTTTTAATCTGGGCAAAGGGAATTTCGATTCTTTGTTCACCGGATCATCAGGCAGTGGAGGAGGGATTAAGAATATGAATGAAATTCACAAGGTCGAAATATTGTCGGTCAAGAGTTTGGAGGATTCAATTTCCATTAATTTGAGAAAGAGGGATTATGAAAGAGTTTCAGAACTTTGTTATGCTCTTTTAACTGACTTCGTTGATAGTTTATCGGACATAAGTGTTCTTTCTAAATTATATCTTGCAGAAATAAAATTGGATGAAAACGGTAACAGAATATCAGATCTTAAATCTTTTTTCGAAAATTTAATATTGTATAATCCTGAAAAAGAATCCTTAATAAAGACTTCATTCTATCTTATTCAGAAGTGTAAAGTATCATTAGGGTTATATGAATCTGCAATGGGGGGCTTTCAAGAAATTGTAAATCAAAATCCATATAATTATGAAGGACTGATCGCGAGCTGGGACTATGCCGCGACAAGTTTACTTGAAAACTCAGGAGGCAGCGGAGGCTACAAAAGTCATGGGTTTGATGAAGACAGTTTTACAGATGACCCAACTGATAAATATGATAAAAATAAATTTACAAATGACAATCGAAAGAATATCAGAAAAAATATTCAGACATCATTCCGATCCGGTTTTGTAAGAGAGACAGAAAGAGTTAAAGATCTTGAAAAGAAAATCATAGATGGAAAAGCCAACAGAAAAGAAATAAATGAGTTGAAAACTAAAAACATTCTTAAAGAAGTAATCAAAGTAAAGAATCCGAATTCTTCTTTTCAACATGTTAGTGATGTGAATTCTGATATTAATAAAGTATTTGGTTCAGTAATCAATAAGAACGAAAAAGATAAAATAGAATTATTGATACCCGAAGAATATAGTCTTTCACAAAATTATCCGAATCCTTTCAATCCTGTGACAAGGATAAAATTCAGCTTGCCTAAGGAAAGCAGTGTGAAGTTAACAGTTTATGATATACTTGGAAGAGAAGTTAAGAAGTTAGTAAATGAGAAATTGTCAGTGGGAAGATATGAATATGAATTTAACGGAAGTAGTTTCGCAAGCGGAGTGTATTTTTATACTTTGGAGACGGATAGGTTTGTAAAAACTAAACGAATGGTTTTAATCAAATAAATATTAAATGAATAAAAAAAACCTGCTTAACTACACTGTAGAAGAACTCGAGAATGAGATGGCAATATTGCAGGAACCTAAATACAGGGCACAGCAGATTTTTATTTCGGTTCACAAAAATAATGTAAATGAAATAAAAGATATTTATTATCAAAATCGTTATGAATAAAAAAAAACTGTTTAACTACACTTATTACAGAAATTAGAAAATTTAGAAATCTAAATAGAGGATTCTTTTCTAAATTGAAATTCCAGACCAATCTCTTTAATTTAAAATAAAACTTTTACCGTCATGGATAATAAGTTTTTAAATAAGCTCTCATCACTACTTTTCTACACGTACATTTTTATATTCATTATTCTTGTGAATCCCTCTTATTCCCAGACCGGATGGTATGAGCAGACACTTCCCGTTAGCGGGACGATAAGCGATATACAGTTTATAGATTCTCAAACAGGGTGGATAACTCTTTATGGTCCAACAAATTTAATAAAGACAACTAATTCAGGAAAAAGCTGGATAATTTTACAAAGCGGATCTGACCAATTTGAGCATTTCGAATTTCTTAATGATACACTTGGATTTGCCACAGGACATATCGGAGCAAGCGGACAAATTTCTAAAACTACTAATGGAGGAACTAATTGGATTCTAACCTACACAGGCTCAAATTATTTTTCTGATCTTTCTTTTATAAATAAAGATACAGGTTATTTTTGCGGAACAGATGGAAGCTTTGCCGGTATTTGGAGAACTACAAACAGCGGAGCAAGTATTACGAGAATTTACACAACAAACTTTTTCACAATAGAGCAAATATTCTTTTTGAAACAAAACTATGGTGGTGAATATTATGGTTGGTGGCTAAGCAGTGGTTTCATGAGCAAAACTACCAACAGCGGAATTAGCTGGTCAACACCAACAGATACTATTAACGGACTTCCAGGAGATTTCTATTGGTTTTATTTTTTGGAAAAAGATACAGGGTGGGTTGTCTTCGAACCAAATTCAAATAATGTAAAAATTTATAAAACTCTAGATGGAGGAGTAATATGGACAGAACAAGTAAATTCAGATGGGTTTGCAGAAGTTCGTTTTATAAACCAATCAGTGGGGTGGGCTGGAACTGGGTCCTTTAAAATATATGCAACTAAAAACGGAGGAATTAATTGGGGTACTCAAGTCACACCAATATTCATAAGTCAATGGACATCCACTATAGATTCATTAACAGCGTGGACTGGTTATACTCGTTTAGCTCACACAACAGACGGTGGCGGAATAATAACTTATGTAGGAATAGATCCGGGAAGTACAGAAATTCCTGTCAACTTTATATTAGAACAAAACTATCCCAACCCGTTCAATCCTCAGACTACAATAAAATTTTCAGTTTTAAATCCTTCATCTGTAAGTCTGATGGTATATGACATTACAGGAAAAGAAATATTGAAAATTTATGATAATGAAATATTAAACCCGGGAAATTATAAAGTCTCTTTAGACTTTAGCCGTAGGTCACTCTCCAGCGGGACATATTTTTATTCTATGAAAGTGACCGATAAGAATTCGGGTCTGCTTTATAATGAGACTAAGAAAATGATTTATTTAAAATAGTAAAGTAAAAACTTTTTAATACAACTTTTAAGTAAAAAATAGAGGAGTGAAAAAATGAAAAGAAGAAATGTTTACAGTTTTTTATTCTTTTTGATGATCTTGATGTTTTTTGATCCGGTATTTAGTCAAAGCCCGAGAATGAAGGATAAGTTTTATCTCGGCTATTTTAATTTGCCTTACGAGGCGCAGTTCACAAGCAGCGTTTTTCTGAATGACTACAAAGCATTGAGTTTAAATGCAATGCAGGGATACGGAACTAAAGGAACTGACACAGATCCTACACATCTTCAGGGGGGATTTAATGATTCATTAGATACTTACAAAGCAAACGTGCAATCGATGCTTGGTAAATTTAGTTCGACATTGGGTGAGAGCTCAATGCTTCTTAGCAGAGAAAAAATATCAAGACCTGCTTACGGACAGCAAAGCACATACCAGGCGGAATACGTCAGAGCCGAATTAGTCGGAAACATAAAAAAACCGGGATACGGATATAAGCACGGAGGAGGCAGCTATTACAGCGGTGAGATATGGCAAGGTGAGACAGGTATAAGCGGAAGATATTGTCAGACAGGAACGGATTCTGGGTATATAGTAGATTCGCTGTATGAAAATCTTGAACAGGTGAATGATGTATCCGACAATCATCTGACATCAGACAGAAAATCAATGTATCCTGATTACAGATGGTACATTAAACCGAGGATGAGAATACCTCAAAATTTTGCTAATGATCCGGGTAACTGGGATAAAAATGTGGTTAAGGTTGAAGTCAAAAATTTTGATGGTTCAATTACTTCGTTAATAAATGTAAAAGTTGCAAATTTTCTAGATTCAAATGACTATTATGATGGTTCATATAAAGAAATATATATGTTCCAAAACGTATTAAATTACCCACTTTCAATTTCTGCAACTGACTTAACTGAGGGAGCTACTTCAGATGCATCAGGCAGAACCGAAAACCTGTTTGATTCAAAGGTAGACTACCGGGTTTTCTGGACAGGGGAGGTTGATGTCTGGCTTGACTATGTGAGAGTAGAAGATGAATGGGCACATTTTTTATTTAATCCTCAACTCGAAACAGCAAGTCAGCCTAGAAAATATTTTTTCAATCATAAGATTCTTGAAGAAGTCAATGCTTTTTCAGTCAATGACTCAGGTTTTGCATATTTCTACATGGATGAATATTTCTATAATAATATTCCCTGCATATCGGAAGTTAACAGAATAATAAAAAACATTAACACAAACACGGGATTGATATCAGTGACATGTGAAGAATGCACGAAGGGATATTGGAGCGGGTTGAGGAATCTGCCGGATGATGATGAGCTGTATAATTCACTCTATGATAAAAATGTAAATACCGATATAATGCTTGTGGATAAATATCCGATTCATGACAGTGAGCCTATACCACATGACCTAAATCAATTTTGACTGAAATTTAGATAATTGCGAATGAAATTCTCCTCAATCGATCTCAAAATCAGGAAGTCACTTACTATAAAATCAAACAAAAAACCCTCTATGTTTAAATTACTTAAAGGGCTTACCTTGCGGAATCGACGGGACTTCCCCCGAGCATTCGGGGGACGACCAACCGAGTGAATGACTTCATGAAAAGTCTTTGATTAGTTTTTTATTAAACTCTCTGTTCCTTTGTTTCTTCAAAAATTTTTCCCGCTTGATTGCATCGGATTTGTTTTCGAACTCTACAAAGTAAACAAGCTTCCATGGAGTTCTTGTTGAGGTATATTTGCTTAGCTTATTGTTATGAAACAAAATTCTCTTTTCAAGATCAGATGAATATCCTATGTAAAAACTCCCGTCTCTTAAACTTTGAATAATGTATGTATAATATTTTTCCACAAATCAAAAAGCCCGTGAATGACGGGCTTAATATTTGCGGAATCGACGGGACTCGAACCCGCGACCTCCTGAGTGACAGTCAAATCGGTACGATTCCGATTTTGCAGAATATTTAAAACTATTATAAACTTCAACTCTTTACAGGGTATTCCTGTTTCTTATGTTCCATATTTTCTGTATAAATCGTTCCCAGATCGTTCCCAAGTTTTGGTATTAATTGAAGGTACTTTTGAGTAGTAACAAGTGAACTGTGTCCGAGTAAACTCATCACTTCATATAATGGTTTTCCTTGTGCCGAAAGTAGTGAGGCATATCGATGTCTTAAATTATGAAAACCCCATAACGGAAATCCGAGAGACTTAAGTTTGCGTTCAAGAAATTTTGGCTTCTCTTTCCAGTAGCCAAATACTTTTTGCTCGGGTGAAAATGTTTGTCCTGTAAGACAATCCGGTTTCGGCACTCGCCTTGGTATCAAATTAGAATTCACTGACTTTCGTGTATAGAGTATTACTTCGAGATTGGAAATATCCTTGCCCGTAAGATTTAGAGCTTCGTTAAGTCTTGCCCCGGTGTCTCGTAAGAATTCAATGAGCTTACGCTGTTCCGGAGTACAGATGTGCAAAACTTTATTAATCTCCTCATTGGTTGGGATGTACTTGATGCGTCTTTCAATGGCAAAAGGCTTGATATACTGACATGGGTTTTTTATGTCAAGGTCGTAGTTCTGAATCGTGAAGTTAAAGAAGGTTTTAAATGCCCGCAGGATAGCGTTTACAGTATATACACCTCTTGATGCCTGTTCCTGTAATATTTTCTCTATATCCAATTTTGTGACCTCAGAAAGGTCATTGAATTGATGATACAGGATTGAAAGATATCGTCGAGAATCCTCATAGTACGATTTTGACTTTCTCGCCTGTACGTAATCGAGACGCTCATCTATTGCCTGCTTAATACCTATTTCCTGTGATTGTTTCGGATGCCTCTGCCGGAAATCTGCTGCTTGATACGCTTCAGCTTCTGCTTTCTTGGCTTCCCCTTTAGTATGATAGATGGCTTTACTCCGATATATTCTCCCGTTGAGATCAAACTTGTAATAGTATCGGATTCCTTTCGAGAGATCTTTCTGATAAATCGGCATTTCACAAATTAGCTCCTTTCAATTTTTGAGTTAATAAATTATTTTACTTCGTGGAAAAAATGAAGTGTCTATTTTTAAGGTGGCAAGGTGTTTGAGACAATGTAAACTATAAAGGCGTGTTGGGTAAAGGATTAACATGTCCAAGTACCTAACCGTCAAAGAAGTAGTGATGCTTCTTAATAGCAAACGTTCTGAAAAATGGGTATACCAGCATAAGCGTGAAATACCCGGATTCTTTGAACTTGCCGGCTCTTACTTTTTTGACGCCGATGTGTTACAATGTGCTCTGAAGCAGCGCGCACAAAAACAGACAGCTTCACGACCTAAAGGTCATGCCGACAACCGACATAATCTTTAAGAGTCAAACGCCTGCACCGTGTATCTTACCATGGTGGGGCGTTTTTATTTACAATAGCAACTTAGTAATTACATAGGGAAAGTGCATTGGTGTTGATTGGAAATCATTGGAGTATTTTGAATATTTGTGAATGTCTTAGATTTTAAATTATTATCATTCAAATAAGTTTTATTAATATATATTTTTGTAATATTTTTTGATCAATTTAGATGGAGTGTATCAATGGTCAAATCAATTGGTCACTTACTATTGTCTTAGTAATTACTATTGTTCTATTTTTGATTAGTTTAGTTATCCTTCCATGGTATTATCGCACAAAAGTCATAGATATTATGCAGGTTGATAGAAAAGAATATAATCTCTGAAAGAGATTCTTAAGAAAACGTAAGAGAAAAACTAATTCAAAGGATGTTTCAAAATCTGCTCCCTCAAGTGATGAACACTAGCCGCCAGATAAATTGTAGTGGTTTTTATATCACTATGCCCCATCATTTTTGATAACGAAAAAATATCACATCCACCTTCAAGCATGAGGGTTGCAAACGTATGTCGAAGTCTGTGAACGGTAAATTTTATTCCTGAAACGTTAGCGATTTTATTAACAAGTCGCTTTAATCCACTATCTGTAAATCCCATATTGAAGGTATAACTGGTAAAAAATTCAGGGCATGTTTTGTAAGCCTTTTTTCTCGCTTCTACATATTTTTTTAATGCTTCCGCAAGCCGGTAGTTAATGGGAATTACCCTGTCTTTGTTTCCTTTGCCGCATCTTATAAACAGTGATAAATTCTCGAGATCAACATCCGTAAATTTCAGATTAAGTAATTCGCTTTTGCGAATCCCTGTATAAATAAAAGTCGCTAGTATTGCATAATTTCGAAACCTCAAAAAGCTTTTACTATACGGATAATTATCTACTACCTCAAGAATTTTTAATGAATCTTGTTTTGATAATTTGTTGGGAAGTTTTTTCTCGATCTTTGGCAGTTCAATTTTTTCCACCGGATTGATCTTCATAAAATTTTCTTGAATGCACCATCGGAAAAAAACAATGAGAGACTTGTGATAACAATGAAACGTGTTTGTTGACCACTTTGAAACTGTTCGGCCATGATAAAATAAATTGCGAACGTTTTCATCAGTAACCTCTTCTATGTATTGAATCTTTGATAAATGACAAAAATATTGTATCACTTGCCTATACCGTTTTATTGTGCGAAATGAGTATCCTTTGATACACGTAGAATAATCACAAAACCTTTCTAAAAGAATTTGTATATCCATATAATGCGATTCAATTCGAGCATTATATAGTTCTTGATAACCACATCGAAAAATTTTTGATGACCTACTCCCGTCAAGAGTTGTCCACAATACATTAGGCCTGTTTTGTTCCGAACAGGGACAGAAATAAGTCAAAATGAGGAAAAACACCAATAAAAGTGCGCCCAGCAGGATTCGAACCTGCGACCATCTCCTTAAAAGGTTTCGGAGCATAGTCCCTGTGGCATATAAGCCTTATATTTATTGGTTAGAATCCACTTTTAGGATAATAAATAGTGTTCTAATCTAGGACCTATTTACTGCCCGCTTTAATCGATTGGTTAAAAGGGAAAAGTAATACTTGAATTGTAATTTAAGTTATTAAGGTATCTATATTTTACTCCATTTTGGAAATTTTTTCAAGCACCGAAAATATAAAAAATTAGAGAAATTCAGTTATAGTAATTTTTTTCATTTGCTCAACCAAATGTTCATCAGGCATTGATCTAAGATAACTTAGTGTCATTTTAAAACTTCGGTGTCCCATGAGTTTTTGCAGTCCATATAGGTCATGTGTTTGCTTATAATAATTTGTTGCAAAGGTATGCCTAAAACGATGTAGATGGCAGTTAACTTTTGTCGTTTTGTTTAATAGGTTGGTTAAATGTTTGATCCCATGCTCTGTAAAACCTCTATCCCGTGTTCCGGATACCCAGAAAAAAACAGTTCGATGATTCCTTCGAAAATACAGGTAGTCTTCCAGATAAGGATTTAGTTCAGGATTCATCGGAATAATTCTACTTCGTTTTGACTTTGACGTCTCTGCTCTAACTTTTACAATTTCTCTTTCGATATCAACATCCGGCAAACGTAATCCTAATAACTCTTCTTTACGCACACCAGTCAATATGAGAAACATGACGATGGCGATGTTACGTTTTTTAATTAACAAATTCTTCCAATGAATTTTCGTATGAATAGCTAAACAAATTGCTTCGAATTCCTTTGGACTAAAAGCTCGAGCATCTGTATAGGAGACATCAGGATACTTGATCTTATGAAATGGGTTCTCATTTAAGTATTTTCGTTCTACCAACCAGTCAAAAAATGAACTGAGCTTTCCTCTAACGGTAGCAATGCTGGAATTTTTATAAGGTCTTGCTATATTTTTCCTTCCAACTTTTCGTAATCGTGTATTTAGAAATTCCATGAAGTTGACAATCGTTTTCTCCGATAAATCATGAACCTTGATGTCTGGTTTAAATTGCGTCAATAACTTAAAATTATGCTTGTAGTTTCGTATCGTTGCTTGAGAAGTGCCAACGGCATATTGCTTATATTTAACAAAACTGTCATGAAGTTCCTTCAGATTCAGGTGTTGATGGGCTTTGTTTTTCTTTGTTTTAGACGTCATACGCCCAAGACAGAGCATAATAGCTCGTTGATTTATATATTACAACAAAAAGTAAATCCTTTGTATAGCTATAGCTGGTGGGATACCAAGTAAAAAGCCCTTCCATTACGGGGGCTTTATGATATTCATTAATTCCTGATTTGTATATTCCGACAACTGTTTTGAAAGAACCGGTGCTTTGATATATGTGAAGGAACTTAATCTACTCACAATGTTTTCCGGCTCCAGATGGAATAAAAGAACAAACCGAAATTTCTTAAGCTGTTCTTCCTGTTCCGCTGTCATTGACTTGGCTAAGAGTGACACTGATTGAGTTATTCCCATCGAAATAATCCGCAAAGTTTCAAACGGATCAGTCGTAACAATTACCGATTTGAAATCTTGAATCTTATGAAAGTTATACAATGGTCGTGTAAATCCTTTTGGAAAGAACCATGATTTGTCTTCCTTCTTATATCCGATGTAACCTACATGTTTGCCTTCATGATCATATATTTTAAAAGCAATTCTTCCGGCTACAATACTTCGTTGTGTTACATATCCGGCTTCGTATTCTGCAACTACTTCCGGTTTGATGAAACGATCTGCAAAATAAGAATCATTGTTTAACAATAGGTTTGGAATCTCTCGCTTTGGTTTGTGTTCTTCTTTTACAATGAACGTACTCTTGAGTAGTGATGCGGCTCCTCGAAGTCCAATCTGTTTATGAGTAGATACAAAATTTATGACAGACCCACTGTGAGATTCATCCTTTGGATCAAAGAATAAATTTTTTTCTAGCGAAATGATAAATCCGTCGCCTCGTAATTCTTTATTATTTTTTTGATATGGAATATTTAACCAATCAAGGACACTACTGAACGGAATCGATTTGCTTATTTCAGCAAAGTTTAGAAATTCTTGTTTTGACAAAGTACAACTCCTTTCGTTTTTATTTATGATACATTTTACCATAGAAACGCAAAAAGGTCAGCATGTATTGCGCTAACCCTTATTGTCACTTTTGAACTGAAAGTATCCTATAGTAAAGTATCTCCTATAGTATGGAACTTCTGTTAAGAAATTCAATATAGAAATAGATTGAGTCTATATGAAGGCTAATTATGTACTTTTGAAGAATCTATTAATTTCCATTGGCATGAAACAGTATCAAAATTAAACTTAAGGGAACTGGTAGAAGCCGCATTTTCTTTAAAAAGTAGGTAATAGGTTGTTTTTAAGTTGACAATTGTTGAGTCTATATTAAATGTAATGTCATAGATATCGATAGTACCCCCCTGGATTTCTGCTTTACTAAACTCTGAATCCGTAACATATACTGCTTTTTCCTTATAAGGACTATTGAAAACTTTTCTATTTGGTTTTATATCTTTTAACAATACATAGTCAATGTTAGTATTTATGAAAGGTACTTCAGCATACATATCTCTGTACATGACTATCTTTTGAACTAAG
This sequence comes from Ignavibacteria bacterium, assembly GCA_019187405.1. GTDB lineage: Bacteria > Bacteroidota > Ignavibacteria > Tepidaquicellales > Tepidaquicellaceae > JABAQZ01. The sequence goes on along the minus strand of JABAQZ010000022.1, from coordinate 80,440 downwards.
TCATCAATAATATTGATCGTGTCACATTGTCTAACAATACTAATGTTATCTTCTTGATTTACATTCTTACTTTTTTGTAAAGTACAAGAAAAAGAATTGTAAATTAACAAAAAAATAATACAAAAATGAAAATTTTGCTTAATCATAACTAAAACTTTTTCCTTACTAGATTCTTTAGTTCTATTTTTTGTCTTTATTTCTTTTGTGCTCCTGCAAATATTCTTCGGCCTGATCATAATTGTTTATTGTTCTCCCATAAACTCTTTCTTCAAATATAAATCCATATTCAGCTTCAGGACCTTTTTCATTGCTATTAATGTTAGATTTATTCCTACCATAATGAACAAATTCATGTAATAAAGTTACACCTATTAAAAATTGTATAATCTCTGTATCCTTACCAAATGAAAGCTCAAAGGCATCAATAATTTTCTTGTTGATAGATATGACATTAGGTTTTTTAGGATCAAATTGTCCCTTTTTAGTATGCTCATAATCTATTATTTCTATTTTTGGACCAGAACCAAACTCAAATTTCTCCTGAATTTGTTGTTTAGACAAACCGGTTAGATCTTTTAATTCTTTCATAATGACTTTATTTTTTGTTAATTCTATAACTGTGTGTTCCAGATAATTTGAAAATTTTTCATATCCTTTTGTTTTTGGGAATTCAAATTCACCATTTGGATCAGAGAATTTAATTGGATTATCAAAAAAAGCTTTATAGAAACTCCATCCAAATGATTTTTCAAATGATGGATCTGTTGTAAACCACCTCCCTATCCTCGCATCATAATACCTTGCTCCGAAATAGTCATAATTACTTTCTTTGTCTCTTTCCTTTCCGTTGAATTTATATTTTCCTTTATAAGAATCAAAACTCCTTCCTTCCATTATACTACCCCACATATCATAATCCTGTGCGGAGACAATGTTGTTACTTTCATTAACGACAACTCGTACTGAACCCAAATGGTCTTTTATGTAATAATATTTATGATTTTGTAAATCTACATATCCTTCATTATCTCTTCCCCAAATATTAAATCTTTCAATATTCATTCCTTTGAAAAGAGCTAGTTCTTTTCCGTCAACACCTCTAAGATAGTATTCATTGCTGACTAAAAACCATATGGTCGGGAAGTGAGGTTCGGAGTTGATTCGATTACAATGTTGAAAAATTTTTAACGGTAAAATTTATCGTTTTAAATCTCTATTGTCGTCATAGTAATACCAATGATCTTCTAATTTTTCAATTTTTGCATTTGGAGATAAATCTGGTTTTACCTCTGTAGTTTCAGGATCGTAATATATTCCTTCATAATATTCATTTTCGACATAAATAATTTCCTCATTTGGTCTTACTTTGATTCGGAACAAATTATAATCGATTAAAAAGAAAATTATTTGTTTGAAATTGTTTTCAGATATATTATCATTCAAAAAATTTGTCAAGGATTCATTGGAGTATCTTCCTTTAATTTCTGAAAAATCCTTTTGCCAAAATAAATTTTCATTTTCAGAATACTCTCTGGGAACAATAATATCAATATCTTTATCAATTATTCTAATCAAATAACTAACGACGTAATCCCGTGATTTAGGTAGTTTCTTAAGTTCTGGAATTTTATCATCAGTTCTTCGTACTATTGTATTTAAGTTTGGATTTTCTGAAAGAAGATTTACAATACTTTCGAACTTCTTCTTATCTTTTCGAAATACTTTTTTAATCTCAAATTGTTCAGAATTCAATTTTGTGTTATCACTGCAACTCGATAAAAAAGAATTTATGATAAATAATAATATGAATATAGTTAATTTCAAAATTTTATTTATTTATTTTCATTATAAAATTTCCAGCCTTCCGTTAATGCCCTTATTTCTTCTTCTTCATCACTTCGACCAGTTCTAAATTGGGTAGACACTTGAGCATAGGCAATTGTTTCCGATAATGAGAATCCTAAGTATGCCATCACTGCGCCCCAAACAATATTTCCAGCTTCATTCCGACTATATGCTACATTGTTGAAAATATATAAAGAAGATTGATCTGTAATTGTCCGTTCTTTTTGATCCATTTTGCCACCGACTGATTGTTCCAATGCATACAATTCTTTCGCACCTGGAAACATTTTTAAATAAAGTCTATCTATAGGATTTACAGGTAATGAATCGTTAAAAGCCTTTTGATACAAGTCCGATTGAAAGTTAACATTGATTTTATTGTATCTTACATTAGATTCGTGTGATTCAACAGTATGATAACTATTTGCCTGAAAATAATTTTTACCTTCATAAGTATAATTTCCAGAATCACTCTGAACAAAATATCGATTGCTATTACTATCTGTCTTTACATATCCGTTTTTTGCCATTGAGTTTCCACTTAAATAATAAAAATCATCCTGACCTGTTAAATCTAATCTTGATATAGGATTATTATTAGAATAACTGTAAGTAGACTTTTGAGGATTCTTATCGATTAATGGTTCTTCACTTCCCCACCTACCTATCCTCGCATCATAATACCTTGCTCCAAAATAATCATAATTACTTTCTTTGTCTCTTTCCTTTCCTGTGAATTTATACTTGCTTTTGTAAGAATCAAAACTCCTTCCTTCCATTATACTACCCCACATATCATAATCCTGTGCGGAGACAATGTTGTTACTTTCATTAACGACAACTCGTACTGAACCCAAATGGTCTTTTATGTAATAATATTTATGATTTTGTAAATCTACATATCCTTCATTATCTCTTCCCCAAATATTAAATCTTTCAATATTCATTCCTTTGAAAAGAGCTAGTTCTTTTCCGTCAACACCTCTAAGATAGTATTCATTGCTGACTAAAAACCACATTGTAGGACTATCCAAATCTCCATTCGAATATTCTTTAGCTTCTTTTTCAAAAGTTTCTTCGTCATATTCAGGATAGTTTGTTAAATCTTCCGGAGAGTCGGCAACTTCTATTTTATTTATGTAACTTTGAAGAATTACTTTTCTGACTCTATTTCCTGCTTCGTCATAATAATAATAAATTGCGATTGTATAAAATTCGCCTTCAATTCCATAAATAAGATGTTTAATAAGAGTTATTAGGTTTCTATGGTCATATTTAATCTCAATATTCTTATTCATATCATCTGATTTTAAATTTCCATTATTATCATATAAAAAGTCCTCATATATGTCAGAAACTTTTTTCAGCTTATTAGTACCGGCGTAGTAAGTGTAAGCAAAGTCATCTGTAAGGAAACCATCGCCTCTGAATCGTTTTAATGTTAAAATATTCCCGTCTTTGTCATAAGTATTGTCGAGATCAAAAGCTTTATTAGAAAAGTTACTGCAATTTGCTGAAAGAAGGCGGTTTGATTTATCATAGCTGAATGAAAATTCTAAATCATTGAAAGGGAAAAAATTATTATTGTAATTACCGTTATAATCTAATGACTGCACATTTCCGTTTGGATAGTAAAACATGTTATAGGCTAAAATACCTTCTTGAGAAATGCAGCTTTGAATCCAGTTTCTTTCGTTGTAAGTATAGTCATTCTTCAATTTATTCTCGTTCAATCCGAGACGGGAAATCAGGGAATTAGAATTATATGTATATTGAGATAAGGTTGTATAACCTAGCGGGTCATCAAGTTCTTCCGCACCTGTATACAACAGTAGATTCTTAATTCTTCCCGGTTTGTCATAGTCATATTTGAACCTTTTTAATTCCTGAGTATTAATTATAATATTATAATTTATTAACTGATCCTGTGAGTTATAATTGTATTCAATTTTTTTCGTTTCAAGTCCATTCAATACATGCCATATCGTTCTTACTCTCCCTCTTTCGTCATACTTATAATATTTGAAATTCCATAAATCAGTTTTTCGAGTTCTATAAGCAGTTGCAACAAGGCGACCTTTTGTAAAGTAATTATAATTTTGTGAGGTCGGTAAATAATCGCTAGGAGGTGAAAAAATAGTTGCAGATGCAGAACTTAAATCGTCGTAAACATTAACTATTAAGTAGTCAAAATACGGATCCGGATTATCACCACTTGTATAATCAATATCTGCATCAGGATCAATCTGTGAGATATCTCCTCTATCAAGGCTATTTTCTCCAAGAACTGTCAATCTGTTTATTGTATCATATTTTCTAAAAGTAAAAATGTAACTAGCGATTTCACTTTGGTTAGCATCTTGTGATGTGATAAGATTGTTATTGCTGTCATATTGAAATTTTATAACTCCACTATCCACAGTAATTCTTTTATTTTGCCTGCCGTATCCGTCATACTGGTACTCAATAATTTTCCCTTCAGGAGTTTTTACTTTTAATAAACGATTTAAGGAATCGTAAAGATAGTCTGTTATAAGTTTAATGGGTGGAGGAGCGTCTCCCTCGGAAGGTATTTCCGCAGAAATAAATTTAACCTCTCTTCGTAGATTACCTAGCGAATCGTAATACTTTTCAAAATTATTTCCGTTTTCATCCGTGAATATTTGTTTTTCGATAAATCCCGAAAAGGGTCCATTGAAATAATAATCCTGAATCGAAACTTGATAGCTAAAAATTGTTTGGGTAACGCTTCCATCGGCATTTTCAGTTTCAATAAGTCGTTGCAGAGCATCGTAAGAAAATTTAGTAATATTTCCTGCTCCATCAATTTTTTTTGATAACTTATTCAAATAGTTAAACTCACTTAAAAAAGAATCATAAGTTGGAGTTTGTGGCGTTCCGCCCGTAAATATATCACTACGTCTTATGTTTCCTATGTGATCAGTGAAATAGTTAATTTGATTTTTATCATTTGTGATTGAATTTCTTATTGCATAGGTATCAATTTTATTAGTTACATCATCATATAAATAGGTAAATGTTCCGCCTTTAAAAAGAGGTTTGCGAATGATGATTTGTTTATTGAATGTTCCTTTAAGAATTAATGATGGGGCATAATTATCATACCAGTTCTGATCTGGAGGAGATGAGTTTGAGATTAGAAAAGAAATTTCACTATAAAAAGTATATCCATTTTCCTCAAAATTGAAAAATGGAACCATTAAAAATCCTATAATTCCGTTTGAAATAATATTACGTATATCGATTAAATTTTCATTATATGTGTTAGGATTGTTTATTGTAATATTATATACAGATTGATTTTGGTGAGGAAAAAATCGTTTGCCATAACCAGGACAATCACCCCCGTGAATATTTTCAAACCCGGTAATGCCTTTTATGAATGCTTGTTTTGGTAAATAAGGAACTCCATTAAGTATTTGAGGAAAGTCTCGGAAGAATACTCTCAGAGTACCGATTTCTATGCTGATTGGGATACCTCTCTCTTCAATTCCAAACCCAATAAAAGCGCACATTTTTGTATTCCATTCTGGAGCTGAGGGATTATATCTATAAACGCTGTAGAAAAGGGCACAATGATTAGAAATTTGATTAAATGAATCGGTAAAATATCCTTCATTAATAGAATTAATTTTACCCCATTTGTTGCTTTTTAAAATAGTATCCACTTCATAAATATTATCAATTATAATTACTTCTTCTCCATCGGGTTCGGTGCTAAAATCTCCAGGTAATGTAATTTTTGATATGCGATGAATCTTTTGATATTTGAATTCTGTAAGAAATTTATGTTGTTCAATTGATTTAGCTGGGCTTCCGTCAATTGTATATGATTTATATGTTGTAAGAAGTACAGTATCATTATTTCCTATCCTTCTTACATTATCTGTACGAATAGGAAATCTATGATCCCAGATTTTATCGCACTCTAAAACAATCGAACTATTATTGGATTTAACTAAATACTTTAAGTATGGAATATCCGTCTCCTCATCTATATTACCTCCAATGATAACTTCATTGGCATCAACTGGATGATAATAATATTTCATAACCTGTCCGTTTGGCTTAATAACTTCCCTAATATTACCTTCCTTAAATGGGAAACTCCCGGAAGCTTGAAATATTCCTTCCCCAGTCCTATCATTTTTACAATATAAATAATTTGTTTCTATTGTATTGTTTGTATTATTTTCATGAATCTGTTCTTTTATTTTTTGTCCTATGTATCCTTTGCTATCATTAGTTGTATCAATATAGTAATATTTTTTTCTGTTATTCTTTACTCCCGGAGAGGAAGGCAATTCAATATATTCTTCCTCGATTAGGTTAAATACATAAAAATTAAATAAGACCTGAGGTATTGAGGAAAAATTAAAATCATTTGAAAAAAGTTTGTGGTCAAATGTTATGAAGTAATCCTTAAACTTTTTTATTTGTTTTGAAAGAAAGGGATTCTTTTCTCTACTTTCAATAATGAATTTGTCTGGATCATTATCTTTGAATATATACTCCCACTCCCAAATTCTGTAAATGCCGTTATAACTGTCAATTTTCTTCTTCATTAAAAATGAGCCATTATAACCACCCGTTAATGGATCTCCAGTCCCAGAATCAAATTCATAACTTTTTTCGTTAATGATTGCTCCATTGGAATTATTTCTGCTTATCTCCTCAATTAATTTTGTCGAAGCATCTACATCGGGAGTATACGCAAAATGATTATTAGGATCATACAGTGGAAAAATGCAATAACGTAGATTTGTAATTAATCCGTTTTCTGAATTGTTAATTGTAGAATCATCAAGTGACAATACCGATTTGTCAGTACTAACTAAGTCATCTTTGCATATTGGTTTTCGAGAAAGATCTCTGTTAAAGGGAACAGAAGTGAATGAGTATGAATAAGCAAGTTTGTTTTTGTTTATGACACTTCCACCTTCAATATAGAATTCTGTTCTATCAGAAAGCATATTTGAGAAAAAAGTATCTCTACCATAGCCTTTAAATCGACTGCTTAACAAATGTGGAGGATCCTCAGAGTAAAGAGATGCAACATGTAACTCCATAGTTAGCTCACCTTGATCTTTGTAGTTATATGATCTTCTTAAATCTAATAAAGTCTTTATTTTTCTTATTCTTTTAAGCTTGTTAAAATTAACAGTTAGAGTAGGACCGAAAGGATTATAAACACCGGTATATTTCCTGGAATAGTATTCGTCGCTCGCATTAGTTTTGTATTCAATATCAAAAGTTTGACTTAAACTATTTGTAATTTGCATAACTCTTCCTATTCGATTCTTGTTGTCCGAACCATCTGCAATGTAGTATGTCCCCTCATCTTCTAACTTAATATAGTAATCACTATTGAGGTCTGACTCATGGTAAATATTTATGGTTCTGTTGTAATATTCAATATTAAAATTTAAAGTCTGCTTACTGTTTAACCCTACAACAGATATATTATTTAAGAAAGGTCTTCCATAGTTTGAAGAATATTCACCTGTGTAATTTAATTTAATACTAAATCCAAATCGATCGATAATTTCTCTTAATAACGGCATCATAGGTTTTTGTCTTAAACTTTGATTGGCGGTAAAATCTGTAAATTGATTTTTCACTTCTTCAAAAACATATTCAAGCCCATCACCTCTCATTAATATTATTTTTCTTCTTCGATAATAAGGATACGGAGCTACACTTTGACTTTCTATGTATTCTACTTTTGCCTTTACATAGTTTTCTTTCCCTTTTCCTTTATAGTTTCCGGTATAGTGAGTTTCTTCAGGACCATCTAACTCGTTTTCCAAAGTGATTGCTGAGCCATCTCCCATTAACAATAAGATAGTATCTTTTCCTGTTGTAATAACTCTAAGATCATTTGTATAATGATAACCCGGAATCTGCATATTAATATAATAGTCTTGAAGAGTCGAAGAGTTTGTTGCAGGTTTACTGAAACACTTACTTATAAAATTAAATGCCTGAACACAAATTCCATTGATGCTAAGTAGCCACTCGGGCATGTTCATATTGTAAGTATTTTTTAATCCGGTATTAATGGATATTGGATCACCAATTTTTATACTGTGAGAAACCGATCCGTTGTAAACTAATTTCAGATCAAAGGGAAGTTCACCATGGAGTTTATAATTGTAAAGCGGAATATTGTAAACTAAATTTCCGCTGAAGTCATTAATTATTTCTTCTTCATTAAAACTTAGTCCGTTTGCTTTATAAAATCCTCTTTCGTTAAATAATCCACTAACATCTTTTATAGGTGGATCTTGACTGGAATCAAAATCATCATCAATTGAAGGACCGGGTACTATTGGATCTTCTTCAGGACTATAAAGAAAATCACTCATAATAATTATTTATTTACTTACTTATTAAAGTTCTGTAAAAAAGTGTACTGCAACAATTTATTATTTCAATACTTTTCAGGGAAAAGTGTTACAAACTGAAATCATAAAAAGTAATTTTTGAGGTGATATTAAATTTGCAAGATTCATTATTTGTTTTCCCTTAAAAGTTGCATTTGCTATAAACTTTTTTTTAAAAATTAAATTTAAGTTTTATAATTATCAAGAGAAAATAATTCATCCTACTCAGCGTCGCATTTAATCAAATTAAATGTAACCCATCTATGTTGAAAATATAGTTCGTTTACTCATAATAAATGTAACCGTGTTATAAAAATAAAAACCCGGTTGAATTATGAGCAAAAAATCAAAAAACGAATATCTCATAGAAATTAGAAAGAGATATTTAAAAGAAAATAAGGAAGAGAAGCAAAAAATACTTGACGAGTTCTGCAGGATATGCAAGTACAATCGTAAGTATGCAATACGATTAATCAACAAGAAATCTTTAAGTATCAAAGTTAAGAAGAGGCTCAAACCCGGTCCTAAAGCAAAGTACAATACGTCAGGGATAGTACAATTTTTGAAAGACCTATGGATGTCAACAAATTTAATATGTTCTCCACGACTGAAAGCGATAATACCATATTGGATTACATGTTATAAAAGCGAAAAGAACATTTTAACAAAAAAAGAAGAGACTCTATTACGAGAAATATCTCCGGCTACAATAGACAGATTATTGTCATCATTTCGTGGCAGATATGAGAAGCGAGGTCTTAGCACAACGCGTCCGGGGTCAATGATACGAGAATTAATACCAATAAAAACAGAACAATGGAATGAAAGCCGTCCGGGATTTGTAGAAGTTGATACAGTAGCCCATTGTGGAAGCAATGTAAGTGGTGAATATACAAATACAGTAAACATGGTTGATATAGCGACTGGGTGGACGATTCAAAGAGCAGTGTGGGGAAAAGGAGAAACAAATACTTTTAAAGCTATCAGAGAAATTGAGCTGACGCTACCGTTCAAACTAAAAGGATTTGATTGCGATAACGGTAAAGAGTTTATGAACTATAGGCTTCTTAAGTATTTCAAGAACAGAACTCCTCCGGTAAGTTATACACGCTCAAGAGCATATCACAAAAATGACAATTCTCATATTGAGGAAAAGAACTGGACAATAGTTAGACAGTATATAGGATATGACAGATTAGATAAGCCAAATCAGGTTGAACAGTTAAATAATATTTACAAAAATGAATTGTATTGGTTAGTTAATTTTTTTATTGCATCGACAAAACTGAAATCAAAAAAACGAATTGGTTCAAAAATAAAGAAGATACATGATAAGCCGAAGACACCGTTTGAAAGATTATGCGATACAATTTACATAGACGAGGAAAAGAAATTAGAATTAATCCGGTTAAGAAATAAACTCAATCCTTTTGAACTTCAAAGAAGGATCAAAGAAAAGCTCAAGCTGGTACATAGTTAACTATCATATGAAAATAAAAATGAGGATATTAACATTATTAACATTGTTAACAAAAGAAAAGAAAAAAGTAGCAAAAAAGAAAAAAAAAGATTACTACTACTACGGTTACCTTTTAATATGAGTAAACTGGGCGTTACTCAGCGTAAATTTAAATACGCAAAAAGGTCAGCTCAGTTTAGTGCTAACCTTTTGCTACATCCTATAAACCGCAAACATATACAGAAGTTTTTTTCACGACCTAACTCCTGCATAATGTCTAAGCTAACTGAAGTCGTCTCTGTATGTCGCTTACTACGGCTTACCGCTTTATCCCTTTCGAGATTTCACGCATACAAATAACAGTTAACTTATACCACAGGACTTATGCCCGAGATGTAGTAGCGGTTTATCCCATTAGTATATCAAATCTTATAAATTCGACAGAAAACCCAATAAGCTCTTCACGATCAGCTGCATTAATGTAATCAAAAGAAGAACTTTCAGAAAATTCCTAAAAAAATATCACTCACCTTGCAATTTTCCTATTTTCGGGATAGTATCTACTGTGATACATAGTAATGTATCCCCTTACTAAGGTAACTAAGGCTTCGGTTTATTATATCCATCAAAAATATGTATTATAGCGATAAAATCAGCTCCGCGATTAAATTTGCGATTGAAACACACGATATTGATCAGAAACAAAAGCGAAAAGGGAAAGACATCGCCTATATTACACATCCTCTGACTGTAGGTATTATTCTTTCCCGTGCTGGAGCTGATGAAGATACTATTTCTGCAGGCATTTTGCACGACACCATTGAGGATAGTATTGCTGAGAAGAAAGTGACTAGGGACATACTTGAAAAGAGAGGAGTTTTGGGAAGATTATCTAAGTGATTAATCTTCTTCTGTATCCTCCATCCATTTAGCTACTTCTAACCAGTGCCTTACTTTTGCCTCAAACTCGGCAGTTTCTTCGACGTTTAAGTCTATTTTTCTGCCACAATCAAATTCGAGATAACTCGTTCTTCCTCCATTGTTATCTTTTGTTATTTCAAATGTCATATGGTTTTATCCTTTCTAGTTTTTGATAAGCGGACTTTTCTCATGAGTTCACTTATTTTGTTTAAATTAATTAGTTACCACGTTTAGCAATCGACGCCTAACTTTATTCCTTTTAAGCAGCTGCACGTATGTGTGCATAGCCACAGAATTCACAGTCTTTGCTAGCCTTGGGAATACTTTTACGAAGAAGACATTTCTTAAGATCCATTAACGTTGTTTCAATCCAGGAATCATTTCCGGTATAGGGAATGATAGAAATATCAAATTCAACTTTCCCATTAAAACCATCCCGGTCTGTCTTGCCATTACAATAGACAAAGTAACAGGTACTTGAAACCATAAATCCTAGTCTGCGAAGCAACCACTGATAAATTTCCATTTGTCGCTTATACCCATCTTGCCACTCTGCATCAAGATTTACCTCTTCATTTTTTGAAGTTGCTTTATAATCAACGACAATCAGTTCTCCTTTAGCACTGATCCAAATATCATCAACTGCACCTATGATCAAAAGATTTGTTGGTTCATGCAAGTATTGTACTCCTTTAAAATTCTCTCGCCACAGATCCATATTCTCGTGAGCAAATGGCACGGCATCTATTCCATTATCAGACATTAGAGGATGAGGTGATTGGTTAGCACGATGAAGATCAAACTCTTTTTTAAGTAATGTATCAACGGCTTTATTGATATTGAATGGTGGCTGGAAGGTCGTCGAATGCCTTTTACTTTATCGAGATAAAAACAACAAGGGCACTCTACAAAGAGCTCAATTCCTGAACGGCTTACTTTGAAGGGTTGATCATCTTTAGGCGAGAATAATCCACGAGATTTGATTGTGAATTCTTTTTTCATATTGCGAAAGAAATTACTTATAGTAAAGTATTCATTTTTTATCTATAATTTATTTTTCATCGATTTATTTTTATAACTTATTTTCGATAAAATTTTATTTAATCAAATTCCAATTATCAAGAAAATACCCCATCTCGTGATCCTTATTTCCAAGATATATTCTTCCCTCTCTAAATTTAACATTCCTTGAGAATGGTTTCTAATTGTGTTAAGTCAAAAAAATGGATTGACAAATCCCTTGCTTGATATTTATTTAAAATTTGAATTAAGTAATTATTTATATCAGAATTCATTTTCTCTAATTTAATTTTAATTGGGTTTTAAGCTATAATATACTCTCCACAGTCGAGCTAATTGTTATCCTACTAGTCGGCACAATCACATACCTCCACGGTTTTATAATCCCAAACTTTCCAATATTCTTATTTACAATTTCACAGTATTTTTCAGCAGTTTGCTTTTTAGCCTGTACATCCGGATTACTAATTTCACCCTCCGGTTTTACTTCAACCATCACAATTTCTTTTTCAAACTCTACTACAAAATCCGGTTCATAGCGATGATGTGACTCTCCTTCCGCATCTCTCCAGTATAATCCTTCAAATTGATTGGGTGCCGGATGCAGCCAGTCTTCAACTGAATTATCTCTATCAAGTAGATATGCAAGACGAGCTTCATCCGAAGAATCAAATCTGTATTTCGAATGGCAGGCTTTTTGGAAATACCCATACAGCAACTTTGCACTAAATGTATCAACTTGCGAATCAAGAGATACAACCTTTTCACCAAGTGACTCTGAAATATTGTATTGCTCTAAATATGGTTTCGGCTCTCCAATGTTTGATTCCAGATATCCTTCAGATTTTAATTCCTTATGTTTTAAGATTTGATTATAAATGTCTTCGCCGATTGAACGGGCGTTACTCTCCACAATTAGTGCCAGGTTATCTTCGTCTATTGCTTTTATTCGATAATGTTCAACTGCCTGATCGGCTAATTTCAATAATAAATCCTTTTGTGCTGGATCATCATAATCCACTAAAGCAAAATCAAGAAGTGATGCGATTATTGTACTTTGAGGAGTTTGTCGATTGTGCTTGCCAAAACTTGTAATTCTGGTTAACTCTACTTTTCTCCTTCCGGGAATATCTTCATCAAATAAGTTTCTATTGCTTTCATTTTGTAACTGCTCTTCCAGAATTGCTCTTTCATTTGTATATGATCGAAGAACACTCGTATCTAAATCGAAAGGGTTTATTACCAATTCTCCAAAGTTAGGAGTAAGGATCAGCCGTGGAATTGCTATATTTCTTTTCTCCATAACTTCTCCGGATTTTTGTGCAATCTTATTAAGCTCATCCTTTGCTTCATTACTAAAAGAACCAAACAAAGTATCGGGTCCAAAAGATAACTCTGCCTGAGGTGTTGACTCTTGCTTGTGAAAATAAGAAAATGTTAGATTCTTTGTTGTTTCTTTGGTCAATCCGTTAATAATTTCATTTGTTTTATTTTCAATAATTTTTTCCTGTATTGCCTGAGCCATAGAATCAAACTGAGGTACACTGGAAACACTCTCCTTCACTTTTTTATACACTTCCTCCATCACTACTTCATTATTAGTAATCTCATTTTTTACAACATCAAGTATTACCGGCTGAACTTCAGTTAGTGTTTTAATTTCCTTAGTATCTTTTTCTGAAATCTGCTCCACTTGTCCCTGAATTAACGGAGAATCCTTCGCAAGTGCAACAACTCTTGAAAACTGTTCATGAGCTACTATGACCAGTCTATCAACTAAAGGCACTCCCGTCCGTTCTCCATATGGTAATCGTAAACCTCGACCGATAGTTTGTTCTGTTAAAATTGCTGCTGCTGCCTCGCGCAATGGAGCAATTGTATATACATTTGTAACATCCCATCCTTCTTTGAGCATATTTACATGGATTACTATTTCAATGGTATTGTCCGGGTGTTCAAGAGAAACTAATTGTGAAATATTCTCATCGGATTCTTCTCCGCGTTGTCGTGTGTTTATTTCAATAACTTTTCCTTTAAACTCCCCGCCTCTGAAATTATCGCTATCAATCAAAGTTTTGAGTTGATTAGAATGATCAATGTTTTTTGCGACAACCAACATCACCGGTTTTACAACCGGTTTATTGTTTTCCATTGCATATTCTTTGAGAGCATTCTTGGCTCGCTCATGAAAGAAAGCAGCCAACTGTAATTTACGGGCATCGGTTTCAATTGAATCAGGATCAAATTGACTGAAGTCAACGTCTGCTTCTGTTCCTACCCATGGGTCTTTAACGAGCTTTCCACGAATCGCATCTCCAAGATTATATGAATACAAGACGTTTTTCATTTTAATCTGTCGTGCATTTCTACCTGTGCCTTGTGTACCAAGATATGGTGTAGCGGTCATTTCTAAACCAAATAAGGGATCCATTAAATCAAACGCGCCAAGAGCCGCATCAGCATGATAATGGTGCGCTTCATCAAGCATTACTACTAAGTCATCGAGCCCTTTTAAATAATCAAAATATGACTCTCCGGCTGTCTCCCATGCTTTTGTTATTCCACGCTCATTGGTCATATCTTTTTGTGCGAATTGTTGGATATTGAAAATATTTATTTCGATCTGTTTTCCGAAAAGTGTTCCTCGTTGATTGGTATAATTTTCAGTAGTGATAACCTTTGCCGTATTTATATTTATTTCCTGAATCCCTTTGAAGACATATTTGGGGTTATTTGCTTTACCAAAGTCATCATGCAGCTTTCGATATATCGTTAGGTTTGGAGCAACAATTAGAAAGTGCTGGATATTATATACCAAGAACAAATAGGTAACGAAAGCACCCATCAGTCTTGTCTTACCAACTCCTGTAGCGAGTGCAAATGTATAAGCCGGAAATTTTCTCTCAAATTCTTCAAACTCCCTTGTATCGGGAATAGTCTTAAAATATTCTTTACTTTCAGAAAGTATTTCTGCAAGATTGCCTCGCGTTTCTTTATTCATTCGACCTAATAATTTTTGCCCCGGAGGTGACTGTAAGTAATTTGCAAAAAGTTCTAAACTCTTTGCTTGTGGTGCTCGGAGACTCATTGCACCATTTATATATTTGATTGCTTCTTCAGGATTCATAAAATTATTCTTCTTCCTCCTCGTCTGATTCAATCTCAACTTCTTCAATTGAGGTTTCTTTAATGGGGAGTAAATATTCTTTCTTACCAAATTGACATGCCTTTAAGACTGATTGAGGGATCTTCTTAATTGTAATTCGACTGTCAATTTTTTCTGCCCCCGGTTCAAACTTCTTTGGACAAATAATAAGTGATTCTCCATCGGCAAGATGAGCAGCAATCTGCTGAACCATACCACTTGTTAAAAGTTGAGTGGTTATATACAAATAATTTTTGCCTTGTCCTTCACCATGTTTCCAATATTCGGTCTGGCTTGGCTTATAGGTAAAGTTCATGAGTTTGCACATTGCCTTAATAAGTTTGGTGTCATTATAATAGTCATCAATGATTGTATTACCGAATTCATCCTTTGTAATAAAACTTGGAGCAAGTTGATAAAACTTGTATGCACCACCGCCTTTCCATTCCACAGTTTTGCTGATTCCTCCTTGATCTGTTCCGTCTATAACTTTATCCAATCGTACTTTGCAGTGAGTGTAAGCGTGGTCGCCCATTTCAATGCCGATATATTTTCGATTCATCTTATGAGCCACCGCTGCTGTTGTTCCAGAGCCAAGGAAAGAATCCAAAATTAAGTCGCCTTTTTCAGATGACATTGTAAGGATTCTTTCAATTAGCTTTTCTGGTTTTTTCCCGTTTCTAAAATCAACTCCACCTTCATTATGTAAATTATTTATTCCAATATCCAACCATATGTCACCAAGAGGATTTCCTGGCACCAATTTTCCATCAATTTCAATTAACTTTTCAATTGCAAACAAAACTTCTTCATCATTATATACAAATTTACTTAACCCTCGAGCAGAAATAACTTGATAAAACTTATTTCGGACGCCCGTAACCTCAAGTGAACGATTGCGTGCTGTTCGAAAAATTGATTTAGCATTCTCAATAAGAAATTTTTCGAATACTTCTTTTGAATTTAAATCTATACCTTGCTCAATAGCTACTCGCCTTACTGGTTTAACTATCCAATTTTTGTAGTTCTCTTCTATGTTCACAATAAATTGATTATATCTCTCAAGTGATTCATTCCAAGAAGTTTGTATATAGATTGGATTTATTTTGTTTTTATCCTTATTAATCGAATACAGCATTATGTATTCTTTTATTTTCGGTAATTTTTTTTCTACATGGGACATTTTAACACCACTTAAATGAGACATTTTAACACAAATATTTGTGATGAAGTTTTCACGACCAAAGACTTCGTCCATTAGTATTTTTAGATATGCTTGTTCATTATCATCGATTTGAACAAAAATTAATCCATCATTCATTAATAATAGTCTAAGTAACTCCAATCGTGGTTTCATCAATGAAAGCCATGTACTATGTTCAACATTATCATCATAATCTGTAAATGCATTGCCTGTATTATATGGTGGATCAATATAGATACATTTAACTTTTCCTTCATATTCGGGAAGTAGCGCTTTAAGTGCAAGGAGATTATCACCGTGAATAATCATATTTTCCGTATTCGGATCATTCTTGCAATTTGAAAGTTCCGGATTTTCTTCTAATATCCTAGGTTCAATATTCGAGATATCATATTCCGGATTATTTTTTCCAATCCACGTGAGCTCAAGTTTTTGTTTATTGTTTGACATAACTCTATACTATCTTAAATTGTATTGTAAATAAAGGAGTGAGACTCGTTTTCTGTTTTAATTGTGCTTCTACTTTATCCAGCAGATTTTCTTTCTTCACATCAACTTCATCCTGTGCCTGATAAAGTGATTGTCGCAATTCGTTACGTTTTTTTTCCTTATCTTTTATTTCTCTTTGTAGTTTTATTTTTTCCTCTAAGTTTAGCACTTTTTTAGCCATAGTTTTCATAGCTTTAATATCAATGTCCATCCGTTTCAGATCAATTTCCAAACTCTTTTTAACATCATCACTCCACTTATCAAGTTTATCAACTTCTTCATCAAAAAATGCACTGTTACGTTCAGCTATGCTCATTGTCAGAGTATTTATTCTTTCTTTTTCTTTTCGTTCAATACTTTCATCTGTTATATCCGGGTTCTTCTGATTAACTTCTCCCTTTAACAAAAATAGTTTTTTTGCAATATCTTCCTCTATTAGTTCTCCATTATTTTTAATTGCAGTAATTAGGATGTTATCTTCGGTTTCAAAAGACTCTATTGTAAATTCAGATACCTTTAAAATGCCGGATGTTCCAACAAGCTCTTTTAAAGGTGAAATAATCTGTCCAAAATTTGTATAATCAAAAATGATTTCAGCAGCAGGTAATTTTTCAGCTTTAACATTTTTTAAAATATTTTCAGCAAGTGGATGTCCCGGTCTATAGATGTGCGCATCATCAATGTTCTTTCCGATTTTGTATGGACCTTCATCAATGTTATCACCGGGGAATGGATTGATTTTTAAAGTAAACGAATACTCACCATCAGTGTAAACTGCTTTATCTCCTAAAAAATATTGTGAAACATCCCAAAGCCATTTATCATACGTTTCCAGATAAGCCTTACTTTCACGTAAATTTATTCTCAATTTTTCATGAACGTCGGTATCAAAATTTTCTAAAAGTTTTTCCTTTGCGCCTTTCATTCCTTCCTGAATAGATTCATCCATTTCTTTTTGTAAAGTATCAAAAGCAGAATTGATTTCATCTTCAGTCCTGCATGACTGGTAAATAACTGCGATTCTTTTTTCAAAATCTACACCGGATTCTATACTGCCGAGAACTTCATCACTTGCTCCAAAGACGCCTTTAAAAAGTTTGAACTTCTGGTCGAGTAATTCATACACTCTTTGATCAGCTGCGTTTTTACGATTCACAAAGTTAACTACAACTACATCATGCTTCTGTCCATACCGATGACAGCGTCCTATTCTTTGCTCAATTCTTTGAGGATTCCAGGGAAGATCATAGTTTATAACAAGTGAACAGAATTGAAGATTAATACCCTCAGCAGCTGCTTCTGTCGCAATCATTATCTCAGCATCCGTCTTAAAGTAGTCCACAAGGGCAGCTCTTAGATCGGCAGTTTTAGAGCCGGAAATTTTATCACTGTCTTTATATTTCTTCAGCCACTCGGAATAAATCTCTTTGGATTTTTGATCATTATTTGACCCGTTGAATAAAAGAATTTTATCTTTGTAACCATTTTCAGAAAGTAAGTCCCATACATAATTCTGTGTAATTCTCGACTCTGTAAATATAACAGCTTTCTTTTGAGCTCCTAGTTCTGCTGTCATTTCAAAGCCTTTTTCCAAAGCTATCAATAAAGACTCTCCTTTGGAATTTTTAAAAATTGCTTTAGCTAAATCTCTATACTGTTCAAGGTCTTTTTTTTCGGCTCGGATACGAGGAATATCTTCAAGAGTATAGTTTTTCTTTTCTTTACCTCCTTCTGTATCATTGTCATCTTCTTCCTCATCGTCAATCCACTCATCAGCAGTATTTGTTAGGTCCTCGTAGTTTTCCTCAAGACCTAATAAGAATTCATTGTCTTTGAGACTGGATTCTTTCCGGACTTTCTCTTCTAATTTCTCGAGTTTATAAATTAATCCATTTAATGTGCTTGCAATAGCAAAAGAGGATGATGCCAGAAGCTTTCTAAGAATAAGTGTCATCAATTGACGTTGACTATAAGGTAATGCATACAACCTTGGTCGTTGTAAATACTCTGACATTTTGTTATAAAGCTCAATCTCTTGTTCTGTTGGTATATAGTCTTGAGTTATTGGTTTTCTATCCCGATAATTTATGTATTCCAATACTTGCCTGCGAAGTGTACGAATACATATAGTCTTCAATCTGTTTCGCAAATCTTCAAACATTTCTTTCTTAGGCTCTATTACACCATCTTCATTTTCATAAATGTCCTGTTCTCTTGAAACTTTTGCATAGTTTGCTTTGAAGCTATTTAAGTTTCCAAATACGTGATCATCAATAATACTTGTAAGCCCATATAATTCAAGTAATGAATTTTGTAATGGAGTGGCTGTTAATAACAATTTTGGGTAATCCTGAATTGCACTTTTTATTTCGCGGGCAATCACATTACTTGCTTTGTAAACATTACGTAATCTATGCGCTTCGTCAATTACTACTAAATCAAATGGCGTTTGCTTTATATATGGGGATTTTGCTTTTGCAAAATGATATGAACAAATAATGATTGCGTTTTCCTGATTAAATGGATTGAGATTTCCATCTTTTATTATTTGATTAAATGATTTTGTTTCTAAAATCAGGGAAGGTAAGAAGAATTTTTCTTGTAGTTCAGCATTCCATTGCTTTCTTAAGCTGGATGGGACTATTAAAAGTAATTTTCTCTTGCGTTCAGCCCATTTTTGTGAAAGCACTAAACCGGCTTCAATAGTTTTTCCTAATCCAACCTCATCAGCTAAAATTGCACCTTTTGACAAAGGTGATTTGAAAGCAAAAAGTGCTGCTTCAATTTGGTGTGGGTTCAAATCAACTTGTGCGTTCGAAAGAGTTGACGACAGTTTCTCAAGACTATTAGATGAACATCTTTTAGCTAATTCATGTGCAAAATATTTAGCGTGATAAGGGGTAATTCTATTCATAAGCTATTTGATTAAATCATCAATAGTTACATTTAACGCTTTAGCTATCTTTTGTAAAGTTTCTATTGTAGGATTAGAGCTTTCCTCTAACTCTAATTTTGCTACCGTATTTGCTGAAATATCTGCTAATTTAGATAGTTTGTCCTGAGATATTTGTGCCTTTTCCCTGTATTTCTTTATGTTTTTTCCTATAGTTGTCATAGTGATTCTTTGATTAAAATATATTGATTTGAATATACCATAATAATTTAAGAATTGAAATGTAGGTAAAATTGAATGGTGAGATATGAGTCTAGCTTATGTACTGCCAACTATCCTCCTCGTCAGCCAAAAACCAATACTCAGTTTTAGTGTCTATTGGTTTAGGCGAAATTATCTTTTCGGGCAATGGTGGAACATAATCCATTACCGGCTCATACAAGTCCGTTAAGATGTTATCATTGCCTAAGCGTATCCAGGCTGAGTATGGAGATAAATCCATTAACTCTCGTGGTTTGACGTCAAAAATTTCACCAAACCGTTTTGCTTCAGTATCTCCGCAAGTAAAGCTAATCATGGTATCAACAACACCCATAATAGTATCCAAAATATTTTTTGGAATTTGGCTAAAGTTCTGATGCGCCAGGACAAACCCGATTGATTGCTTTCGAGTAGTAGCAAGGAGTTCATCGAATAAATCACTTACGACAATTGAAAACTCATCAACATAGACTATCAATGGATCAGGGTTTTTGAGAAACATATTTTCTGAAAATAATGCATACGAATACACTGCATACACTAAAAGATTTGTCAGATAGATTTTACTGTTCTTTGTCATTCGTGAAGTATCAACCAAAACAATTTTTTTATTCTTTACAATATCTTCAATATCCAACTCATTCTTGCCAATAGTAAACTGCTTCATTTCTCCGGTGGAGATTTCAGAAAGTCGTGCAGCAACTCTTTGAGCACTTTCTGACCTTTGCCAATTCGATGAATGATCAAATGTATTCCAAAATCTGTATTCTTCTGTATGCTGTCTTTTTTCTTGCTCTAATTGTTTAGCCAATATTTTTCTCGTATCCCTATTAAGCAACAAGTCATTAATGAATTGTATATTCTTTTGATCTTCCCGGCTTATTGCCCTCATAGCATGACCAATTATTAATCTCATCATAACAGTGCTTTCGGGATTTGATGCGGTAAGCGTAATTAGAACGTCTAAGATTTGTATAAATTCTTGGATGAGAATATCAAGACTATATCCTTCCTTGTGAATAGGATTAATGATTTTGGGTGACTCAATTGAAATGTAGATTACTTTTTCCTTGTCTTGAATATTGTGATAAATTTTTCGGCAACTAACACCGGAAGGGTCTATGAAAACTTCTTCCTTCTTCCTTCCTCCTAAAAATAATATTAACTTCCACATTCAACTCTATTCCAACAACTTTCATAATCCATTAACCTATTCTAATCAATTTCAAAACATAGAAACATTCCTTTCATAAACCTTATTAAAACATTCAAACAATTATCACACATCTTTCTAATCGAAGCATAAAAATACTCACCACTTAATTAGTCAAATTCTAATCAATATACCTATTCCTACTATTCTAGTTCATCAAACCGAATCGAATCACTAAAATCATCTACATTTCTAAACTCCTTTAATCTCCAATCAACGAAATACCAATTACCATTTATCTTAATTCTCGGTAACATACTTCCTCCATTCTTAAAATCTATCCTCTCAATATAATCTTCAAAAATATACTCCATATAATTGTAATTAGTTAAATTAGATTACTTCTTAATAAAAAAGAGACTGCTCTCGCGTCTCTCACTACATCGACATCTTTTGTATTAGGTCTTCCGGCTTTTACTATGCCAACGCTTCCAATACAAATCCCTTTCATCAAGATTACAAATTGCATGCTCTTGTATTTGTAGCCACGCACAGACTTTTTTCTCAAGTTCCTTGAACTCATTATGTCTTTGAGACATATAATTATTTTTAAAAGCAGTAATAAAAAAATAGAGGCAATCTGCTTACTTGCCTCTATAAATAAAAATAGCAAAGGGAGCCCGCCGAAGTCACAGGTGGAGATTTTGTGAAGCAAAATACTACCTTGACTGAGGAAGAGCTATTGCTACACTTAAAAAAAGGCAAATTTTAAAAGTTGGTACCTATTATTACTTCAACAACACCAGACTCTTAGTTTTTACAAAATCCTCGGTTTGAATTCTATAAAAATACACTCCGCTCGGATATCTATTAGCATCCCAGTCCGCCTTATAACTTCCCGCATTCAATACCTCATTGACTAACCTCGAAACTTCTTTACCCAAAGAATTATAAATCATCAGCTTCACAAATGATTTCTTTGGAATATCGAATTTGATGTTGGTTGCTGTATTGAAGGGGTTTGGATAGTTTTGGTAAAGGGAGAGTTGTTTAGGTATATTTAATGAAATCATTTGAATCCCAATCGTCCCTCCATTTATCGTCTTCAGAATTATACCGGAATTACCAACTACCCAGCCCGTGTTGTTGTTAATGAAATAAACAGAATTCAAACTACTATTTATACCACTTGTCTGTTCACCCCAGTTTAAACCACCATTAGTTGTATGGAAAATATCCGTGAACCACCAGCAGTTACCCAACCGGTGTTGCTGTCAACAAAATGAACTGATGTCAATCCAGCAAATGTAATTGTATCACTTGGGTACAGCCAATTTGAACCTCCGTTTGTTGTTTTGAGGTGTGATCCACTGCTACCCACTGCCCAGCCTGAATTAACATCCAGAAAATATACCGAATATAATGTTAAAAATGTCCCACTCACTTGCGTAACCCAGTTTGAACCGCCATTTGTTGTCTTAAGTATTTTCCCTGATGTACCAACAGTCCAACCTGTCAAACTATTAACAAAACAAATAGAATGAAGAAAATTTCCGGATAAGCTTAACTGAGTCATCCAATTTGAACCTCCGTTTGTTGTTTTGAGAATTACATCACTTACTACCCAGCCTGTGTTACTGTCAATGAGATAAATAGATGTCAAAGAATTAGTTGTTCCGCTTTGAGTACTTGGTGACCAATTTAAACCTCCATTAGTTGTCTTTAGAATTGTTGCTGGAAACCCCCCCGCTATCCAGCCGGTATTCACATCAGAGAAATCAACTGAATTAAAATGAATTGAATTTGTTCCACTTATTTGTGCTGTCCAGCTTGAACCACCATTAGTTGTCTTTAGAATTGTACCGTTATAACCGACACACCAGCCCGTAGAATTATTTACAAAATAAACGGAAGTCAAAAGCTCACCAGAACCGCTTGGCTGACTGAACCAGCCACTTTGGGAATGAGCATTTAGACAAAAAACAAACGTTACTGAAATAAATATTAAAGTTTTCATGACTATTATTTTTTTAATGAAGGAGCATGTTACAAATGAAATTAGTTTCATAAAAATTCAATTTTCAAAAGAACCGATCACTATCCCTCCCACAAAATCATCAGTAAGTTATTAATTACTTAAGCACGATCATCTTCTTCGATTCAGTCATTCCGTCGACAATCAAACTGTAAAAATATGTTCCGGAAGATAAATTACTTCCGCTAAAATTTAATTTATAGGTTCCGGGAATTTGTTCTTGATTAACTAATACATTCACTTCCTTACCTTGAATGTTATAAATAACTATTTTCACATATGAACTTTTATTCAGAGTGTACTCGATTGTTGTAGATGGATTAAATGGGTTCGGAAAGTTTTGCTTCAGCTGATAATCCTTTACAATCTGGTTATTATTTTCTACAGAAACAGATTGGGCGGGAGTTGAGATGATTCTAATTCGATGGGGAAAAGTCGAACTTTTTTCAATTATTTCTAAAAATCCATCTCCATCAATATCAATAATGTACGTCACGTTGTAACCCGCTACTGGTGAATAAATAACGTTTCCATTTACCGGGTTAACTATTTTGTTATAAGCTTGAATGAATTCATTTATCCCATCACCGGTTACATCAAATTTGTTGGATGTAAAGTAATCACCGTAATAAACACCAGCGATTCCACCAGCATAAAACGGTTCGCTGCCGGACCAAGTCCAGCTATAATCTAGATTGTGGGTGGAACCATTGTAAAATCTTACATTATGTTCATCATTTACGTCCACTAAAACAATATGATAAATATTCGAAGTGGAAAAAAGTTTTACTATACCATCATAATCATATGGACCATTAGGAGTAGCCCATCCTGTAGGGCTATCCCATTCTACAGTAAAATTGTTTTGGGCAAATACATTTGCAGAAACGAAAATTAAGAGTAGAAAATACTTTATCATGACGATTCCTTTCGTTTTGATTTTTAAAATAATAGATTTTGTGTTTATTGTATAAACTAAATTTCTTAAGCAGAGTACCAAAAGCTAAGATTCAATTAACTTAATAAATTTGATAGTTTCCCTAAATTTAGAGTAAATAAATTCAATCTGTTTACCTCAAATTTTAAAATAAATAAAATTTAAAGAGTATTAAACCCAGATTTTTCATTAGAAAATTATCAAGTGAATGAAAACGGCCAACAAAATTGATTTTATTGAGCCCATAAACCTTTAAACCATTCTCTTCTTTTTATTGCTAACGATAACTTTAATATCGTATGATTTCCATCTTTGATCATGTATGCTCCAATGTTCATAAATTTATATCGGAGTGTTGACAGAGTATTTTAAACGTCATGTTTAATCAATGCTTGTCTGAATAAACTCATCAGATTGTATACTATCATAGCAATATTAAGGCATGCTTCAGTTGCATAAAAATCTTTCATATTGAAACTATCGAATCCAAAATCATATTTTAGTTCTTTTATTCTATTTTCCGTATCGGCTCTTTGTTTATAAATATTCCAAATCTGTTCACAGGGTAAATCCAAATTGGTTATCATGCAGCTATATCTATATGTAATGCTTCAAGTGGAAATGGAATTTCTGAATAATTATATTTGTAAACTTAACCAAAGGAAATTCCAAAATGAACGAGAAAAAACGTTACACCGCAGAACAAAAGATCACCATTCTCAGAGAACTTCTTGAGAATAACACTCCGGTCAGCCAGGTCGCTGAAAAGTACAACGTACATGTTAATGATATCTACAACTGGAAGAAAAAACTCTTCGAGAATGCAGCTTCAATTTTCGAGGGAAAATCCACAGCAATCAATTCCGCCCAGGAAAAAAAGATAGAATTGCTAGAAGCAAAGCTTAAGAAGAATGCCGATGCAATTAACTGGCTTGTATTTAATACTCCCCAACCTGAAGAACAACCTTACATTGTTTCTGATACAGAACATATTGCCGCACATGCTTGTTTGATTTGCACGAATTTACAGAATCAAGAATGGAAAGTTCTTTTTCACTTTGCCTTTCCCAGAGAAGGTCAAAATAAGTTAATTCAATCCCGAATATGGGATCCAAATAATCCAGGTGAACCTCCAACTCAGCAGGATATTCCAGATTAGCCAATACCTTATGATCCAGTTATTCCTCCAAGGCTTTTTTGCTGCGGTCAATTACAAATGGCAGATGGGAAAATAATGATGGCAGGTGGTATTAAAGCTGCTGACCCCACTCCAGAGGATGTTCCGCATTACCCTACACCAGGACTTAGGGGAATAAATTATACATATATATTTGATCCGTTTTCTGCTCCGGGGCAGGAATGGCAGCCCGCAGGTGTAGAAACCGGTAAACCGTTTTTAATGGGAGACGACAGATTCTATCCCACTTTAACTCAACTTGGAGTAACACCGCAAGGATTTGAAGGTAAGATTGTGGTAATGTCAGGATGGATAGTAGATGATGATCCTCATGGCACTTGGATCTTAGCAAGAGAGCCACAATATTATGATGAAAACAAGGGCTGGAGTTATTTCCCTTATTCACAAGCAACACAACCATTTAATGGACATTTTGAATATTATCCAAGCGCACACCTTATCCCGTCAGGCCCTAATGCAGGGAAAATTTTTTATTGTTTACCTTTTAAGCAATCATGGATATTTAATCCGTACTGGAATGGCATACCAAATGGGGGTTATTGGCAACCGTTAGGATCAGCTCGAAATGAATACCGTCTCAATGGAACATCTACCATGTTACCTCTTCTCCCTCCTTAGACTTCTGCTAAAGTTATATTGAATGGTGGAAGCACTAGCGAAGTTGGATATGATAGTTATGCAATCAGGTCTGCAGATATAATAGACATTGCATCTGGTACTCCGCAATGGACACATTTGAATAATTTCTCATTTTTTGCAAGAAAAAATCATTTAACTGTTATTCTTCCTGATGATAAATTGTTTGTCGTTGGAGGAAATCAATTTGATTTTGGACAATTACCTGTCAGGAGTACTGAAATAATCGATACTACACAAACTAATTTACAGTCAAGCATGGCACCGGCTCATGTTTACCCAAGAGAACATCATACAACAGCATTGCTTTTACCTGATGGTAGAGTATGGCTTACCGGAAGCGGTGGTGGTGTAGAAGCTGATGTTGTAAAGCACATGGAGATTTATGAACCGGGATATTTGTTTGAAGGAGACCCTCCGGAAATTTTCAACTCTTGAAATATCATACAATACAGCGTTCGGTATTCATCATTTAAAAGAGTTTGAGACCGGGAGTATACGAAGTAATTTTTAATGGATATGGTTTAAGCTCTGGGATTTATTATTGCAAAATAATTTCTGCTGAGTATTCAGAAATAAAGAAAATGCTTTTAATAAAGTAATACCATTGAAACGATGAACTAACAATATCCAAGATTAGTTTGAAAATAGAATGAGTTTAGAATAATTTAAAGATACTATTACTTAAGATTCCTCTCATGTATATAGTATGTTCTGTTAAAAAAGCCACTCTTTTCAGAATGGCTTTGCTGTGTAATAACAGCTTGCGGAATGAACACTATTAGGACTTTTAAGATATGATATTGTGAGATGTTGAGAAATGAACTCATGTTGTATCTCTTTTCTTGACTTCAGTGAATGCTTCACAAAATTCACAGTATGTATATTTCTGGTCTTCATCAACATCTGCGGATGAAAGACAATTTACACACACATAAGCTGTTTCTTTAAAAAGAGAATCGAGAAATTCCTCATCATCATTGGAAAGAACTATTTCACTATCCATACGTTGACTCCTTTCAGATTAAACATTTTTCTTTGAATGACAAATACGTTTTAGGAGTGATAATCAAGTGATCTAAAACTTCAATGCCCATTACTTTTCCGGCATCCACTAACCGCTTGGTTATTTTCAAATCGTCTTCACTCGGTTCAGTTTCACCGGAGGGATGATTATGAGCTATAATCACGTGTGCGGCGTGACGCTTGATTGCCATTTCAAAGGCTTCTCGCGGATGAACCAGTGAACACGTGAGCGTTCCGATACTAATTTCATCTACCGCTATTAAATTGTTGCGCGTGTCCAAACTACAGACAAAGAAATGCTCCTTGTAGTAATTTGTAACCTTGTTCTTGATTTGTTCAAACAACATATCCGGTGCAGTTATTGGATTTGTTTTTTTGCTCGCCTCGTTGTTCTCGTTGAGTCGTTTGGCGATTTCTAGGCATGCAAGAATTTTTCCTGCATGCGATACTCCAATGCCTTTAATCTGTACCAATTCTTGAATCGTAGCCTTGTGAATATTTTCAAGCGTCTTAAAGGTTGCAACGAGTTGTTGAGCTATTACAATGCTACTATCAGTATACCGGCTTCAAATTCAGTTAGTACTGCTTGGAGTACTTCTGTTACTCTATTGTTCATAATTATGTACAATGACGGAAATTAATGAAGCCGATGCGCCCGTCTTAACGCTATCCGGCAAAAAAACATACAGCGTCTGGGAGCCCGATTGTGTCAAGGTGGAGAGCAAAGCTACTACCTTGATGCAGGAAGGGCTGACGCTAAAATTAATAGACGGATAGCGTTAAGCGATTTTAATTTGGTAAGGTGCTATCTAATCTCACTACACAGGCAGATCAAAACAATCCGAAACGGTCTTCAATTTCTTTGTAGAGGAGATTGCAAATATCAGTGGCAATTCTGTATCGCTTCCGGCTCGGAAACTGTTCAGGAAAATTCTTGAGAATTGATTTCATGTTGGATATGATACGATTTCGTTCTTGAAAACGAATATATGCTACATCACTAAAATTAAGATTGTTGTCGGTATTCATGCCCATATTGTTAAAAGGTTATGGTTGTTAGTTTTCCGGTTGGTTTATACCAGACCTGTTCGTGCAACCTATAAAAATTGTGAAAGGCAGTAAAGCGGTAACGGTCGTCGGGCAAATCATTACAGTAGTGATGAACAAGATTTTTTACTAGTGTGTTAACGGTATTAATGCGCTCGGATACTATCGGTTCGCTATATTGCTGAGGACGAACAAACGGATCAAACCAAATATCGGTATAGATAAACAAGACAGTGAATTGTCCAATATTATGAGATTTGTTTCGAATAATACTTTTAAACATCTGCTCGTAACGTTTAATCTTTTCATTGAAGACCCGGTCAACTGTCTTCTTCCGTTCAATCTCAATTAGCAAAAACTTGGTTAACTCTTTCCGGCCAGAGCTTTCAATGCGTATGAGAATATCGGGTTGAACGTCGTAAAAGCTGCTATCATAGCGAATAGTGAATTTTTTGTCAGGAAACAGTTTTAGGAATGATAAGGCCACATCGAACTTCATACTCTCGTGCATCACATTATTGGGACTCTTCTGATACTTCTTGTATTTGTATTCATCAGTTCTACCGATATATCGTGCTCCGTTCTTGGTCAGACAATAAAAGACTTCCCGGGCTTTATTCATGGGTTTGCCGATTGGTTCAATCCTTTCTATTAAGCCTTCGGCACTATAATCTTTGAATAGTTTTCGAGCAAACAGTAGTGATCCTTTATAACTCTTCGCAGAACGAGAATATAAATTATTCAGTGTCGCCACACCACCAATATCCAACAAATTATTAAGAAGCAATTTTCGAGTTGTCATACAATATTTTACACATTTCGAACTATACCTATTCTATAACTATTGTTTCACTATCTAAAAGAGAAGGACTACTTAGCATGCTAAATAGTCCCACACGTTGATTCGACAAATCTTTATTTTGGTTACAGGATTATTACTATTATTTATTTAAACTATTTTATTATGTGGCTATTCCTCCGTAAGGATGGCAAACCACTTTTATATCGTCCGAGAATATATTATTGCGAGGCGGTTAAATGGGGTTTGCTGTCCTTCGCAAACCTTCAGTGTTTGCGAGGGACGTAATAGCCACACTATTGTATAATTTGCCTTATTCATTAAGGTCAAATGAATTTTGGAATTAAATTTTTCGTATATGAAGATATATAATTTCCGGTATATTTAAAATGTTCTATCCATTAATATGGTAATTATACTCGCGGATAGCTTTCAAATATTCACTATAAATCGTTCCCAAATCGTTCCCAAATCGTTCCCGGATATAGATTGTTGACCAATAATCATAAACAAAAAGCCCTGTAAGTGTTAATCCTTACAGGGCTTTACTTCTTGCGGAATCGACGGGACTCGAACCCGCGACCTCCTGAGTGACAGTCAGGCGTTCTAACCAAACTGAACTACGACTCCGTTTTAATCTCTAAAGAACTATTTTTCTGCGACCTATCCCGAGAACTCAGGATCAGGCGTTCTGATTAAATACTCAGTTTAAGTTTTGACAAAAATAGCCAATATTAAGATTCTTTACAACTCAATACAGAAATGAAATTTCTCCTTTTCGAAATTTTCTGAATTTGTATAGTAAATTTTGTGTTCTTTTAATCGAATTGCAATTAATAAAGGAATATTGCCAGAAGAATAATTTATCATCTCTTCATTATTACAGTTAATATCTGTTTTACTCTAAAGTTTTGATTTTTTCCGCAGTTTTGATTGTGTCTGTTTTTTATGTTGCATTGTAATAATTTATCAAATATGTTTTATCAACTAAACATCTCATTTAATTTTATCATGAAAAAATTTATTGTTGTATTTGCATTGAGTTTGCTGACAGGTCAGGTTCATTCCCAAAATTACGGATGGATTACGCCAAATAAAGATTATCTGAAATTAGCCGTAATTGAAGACGGAATGTACAGAATTAGCAGAACCGATTTTACAAATGCAGGAATTAATACTGCTTCTATTGATCCAAGAACGGTTAAAGTTTATTATAAAGGTTCGGAAATTCCAGTTTTTTTCCAGGGTGAAAGCGACGGGACTTTTGATGCAAGCGACTATCTTGATTTTTATGGAATAAGATCTTACGGCGGTCCGACTAATTATTATACTATTGACAATGCCGTCTATTATACAAAGGATGAATACATAAATATGTATTCCGATACAAATTATTACTGGATCGGCTGGGACGGCAGCAACGGTTTAAGATATATTGATTATGGATTTTTATCTGATACATCTTACAGCCCTAATTATGTGTTTGAACGAGTTCATTCGGAAAAAGACAAAGTCTATTCTATGGGCGAAAGAGCAGACGCTAATGATTTCAGAAATTTCAACAATGAACTTTTTCAGGGCGAAGGCTGGTACTGGCAGCACATGACTAATGGACAAATTATTTCTGATACTTTCAATGTTCCTATTGCTGATACTCTTGACAAAACCTGTACTTTCAGATTTTTTGCCTATCCTTATATCATTAATTCTTCAGTTTATAATGAACATAAACTTGAATTACTAATCAACAATACTGTTGTCGCAGTAATCTATAAAGATAATTTCGGAAGATTTGATTCTACACTTACTTTCTCAAGCTCTATCTTAAAAAAATCTTCAACAAATAATTTTTACTACAAATATGTTACTGATGCGCCTGGTTGTCAGCTTTCCCTGGACTTCGGTGACTTGCGTTATCCGAAACTGTTCATTCTAAGAAATAATTATTTCAGAGGAGAACTTGAATCGGATACAGTTACAAAGAAAATTCAGCTGACAGGATATGTACCTGCAAATCCAATGTTTATCTATGATGTTAAAAATGGTTATAAAATAACAGACTTTTCTAACAGCGGAGATACTTTAACTTTTTCGGCTAAAGGTAATGCAAAGTTAGAAGTTTATAATAAAAACCTTACAAAGAAACCTTATAAAATTACAAAAAGAAAAGTACCCGATTTTGTATCTTCAACAAACGGAGCTGATTACATTCTTGTTTACAATTCAATCTTTGAAGCTCAAGCCGAACAACTGAAAAATCACAGAGAAACTCAGGATAATTACAGATTTACGAAAGCCGAGATTCAAGATGTGTATGATGTCTTTAATTACGGTCTGCAGGAACCAGTCGCTATAAGAAATTTTACTCGCTATGCATACAATAACTGGGAATTACCCAAGCTTAAATTTATCTGCCTGCTCGGAAGAGGTTCTCTCGACCCAAAGAAAAATATTTCCTCCTCTACTTACTATAAAAATCTTATTCCCGTTGCAGGAAATCCGTCATCGGATAATTATTTTGCAAACTTCAATACTGCAGGGTTTACTTACTGGCCAATGGTAGGAATCGGAAGACTGCCTGCTTTTACTTCACAAGAAGCTCAGGACATGGTTAATAATATTATTACTTATGAAACTGTTACTCCTGCATTATGGTGGAAAAATCATACCTTCATTATCGGAGGAGGCACAATTTACGATCAGCAGTCATTTCAAAGCATTATGAATCCCATTATAAATAATCAGATCATTCCGCCTGCTTTGTCCGGAAATGTAATAAGAATTTTCAGAAATGATACATCCACATCGGTTACTTACAATTACAAAGATTCTGTAAGAAAAAACATCAACAGCGGATCAATGGTTGTTAACTTCATCGGACATGCCGGATACGAGAACTGGGAAGATGCAATGCAGGAACCTTCAACGCTGGAAAATTACGGAAAACTTTCGCTTGTTTTAAGCATGACATGCTATACGGGAAAAACAGGAGTTCCGAATGCAAGATCTTTCGGTGAAAAATTTGTAACAATGGCAAACAGAGGAGCTATTGGATTTGTCGGTACTACCGGCTGGGGCTGGTTTTATTCTCAAAGCATTATGCAGAACTGGCTGCTTAGCGGTGTAGCAAAAGATACCATTAGACAGATAGGTGAAGTTTTAAAAAACGGACTCAACAAGGTTAAGCAGGATTCTTTGTCATCATCAGTCAGACATACTGTGAATTGTTACAACCTTCTTGGAGATCCAGCAATTAAGTTCAACACTCCCCTTCAGCCGGATTATGCAATAGTCGAATCAGATTATAAACTTTCAAATACCTATCCGGCGCTGTTTGACAAACTAACACTGACTATATATCCAAAAAATTACGGTCTCTATGCCGATTCTTGTAAAATCAGGTTTAACCTTAAGAAAAACTTAACAACGGTAAAGACATTCGATACGGTTGTATATGCTTTTGAACTTTATGACACTGTTAGATTTAATTTTGAATTGGATTCCATTGACAATCACTCAGTTCAAGTAATTCTTGACGTTGACAACTGGGAACCAAACGAATATAAAAACAATAATTCCATTACGATCAAAATTCCGATAATGAATTTGTCTTATGTTACAATGAAACCGCTGAATAATTCTGTTGTAAGAACCGACAGTGTGGAATTTGCAGGATTGAATCCCGTTTCTAATAACCTGAACAATAATGTAAAAGTCATACTGGAATTTGATACGACTCAATATTTCAACTCTCCTTTGAAAAGAACTTTTGTAAGAAACGATGTAAATGATGTCATTACAAAATTCAAAACCGACATACCTGTTTTAATTCCCGGTATGATTTATTACTGGAGGACAAATGCCTTGATTAATACTGACAGCACAGGCTGGACAAATTATCAGACTTTTATATATCATCCTACTGCTCTG
The DNA here is from genome assembly GCA_019187405.1 of Ignavibacteria bacterium. GTDB lineage: Bacteria > Bacteroidota > Ignavibacteria > Tepidaquicellales > Tepidaquicellaceae > JABAQZ01. The sequence goes on along the minus strand of JABAQZ010000022.1, from coordinate 48,035 downwards.
GCTAATGCAACAAAATCTTTCGGCAATAATCTTCTGGAAGATTCTGCAAATACAATTTTAAAGATTGGCGGGAATCAGTATCCATCAACAGATCTGTATAAAATCAGCTATGTAAATTCGGGATTGCAAATGAATACTTATCCATTGACATTGCTCGTAACATCATTTGGAAACAACGGAGCCGAGATGTCTTCTTTTACTGTAAACGATAAGAATGTAAATGTTGACGGAGGCAGAGATCCGGGACTTAACATGATTAAAGTAAAAAAACTCGACGGACACATACTTGATATCAAAAATGTCCGAATGACAAATTCGCTTTCGAATGATACTGTGATTAATTTCTTAAATACTTTTGATACGACGCATTATCTAATGGCTCTAAATGCATCTTACGTTGCATACAATCAGGTAGTAGTAATGAACTCAGCCGCAAAGCAGAAAATCAGAGATTTCGGAAGTACTAAGATTGACAGCTTGCAGAAGTTTGGTCAGTTCGATACATGGAGTTTTATAGGATCTCTCGGCGCTGGTCCGTCTGATGTATCTGAACAATATTATAAATATTCTTCCGGAGTAGGCTGGAGACCAGCCAACAGTTCAAAAAGCTCTATTATTAAAGAAACATACGGGTATGCAAACAACGTTATTGGTCCGGCCGAGCAATGGACAAATTTTTCCTGGGAACAGACTTTGAATCATCTTAGCGCTATTTCATTTGATGTATTCGGAATGGACAGAAACGGCAATCAGACCTTGCTGATGAATAATGTAACATCAAATTCACTTGTTGAACTTGATACCGTAAATTCATATCTATACCCTTTCCTTAATCTGCAGACAAAAATTTCCATCGATACAAATTACGGCTTTACATCTTCACAACTGAATTCGCTGAAAGCAAATTACACTCTTCCGTCAGAACTCGTATTCGATATTCATTCTTTTAAAATTTCAGATACTCTGGTAACAACGGGCAGCGAAGTAAAAGTTTATTTCGATTATCACAGCGCGGGATACAAGGATATTGAAGGAGTGATTGTAAATATTTATAAAACATCGCCTTCTCCGGGAATACTTATTAAATCCGATACAATAAACAAATTAATAAAAATCGACAGTTCTGCAAATTATTATGCAAAATTTAAAGTCCCTTATCACAGACCGGGTTCTGATAACAAAATACCTGTCTTAATTGAAATCAAACCTCTTGGTGAAACTAATGAACTTTATACATTCAACAACTCTTTGGAATTTAATCTAACTATAAATTATCAGCAGCTGCCGGTTTCTGCAGTTGAATTTTACAGCGACGGAAAAATCGTCAGGAGCGGAGATTATGTAAGAAAAGAACCTGAATTGAAAATCAGTTTCTCAAAAACCGGTTTACTCGCGGATAATATTGTGGAATCTTCCGATATCACAGTGAAGATTAATGATAAAGTAATACCCGTTGGTTTAAATGCAAAACAGTATTCGGATGTAAAATCTAAAATCGCTAAACAAAACATTGCTCCTTTTTTGAATGACGGATCTTTGGCTTTTAATCCTGTACTGGAATCCGGGGAAAATACTATTTCGGTTATTTACAAAGCAGACGCAGATAAATTTGATACTGCATCGGTTGATCTTGTTGTAGATGAAAATCTCTCGGTAAAAGAGTTATACAATTTTCCAAATCCGTTGCGGGATAAAACAAGCTTTTATTTTAATCTTACCGGAGGAGTCAATCCGACTTCTTGCAAAATTAAAATTTATACTTCTTCTGGAAGACAGATCAGGGAAATTAAATTTTCCTCCGTTATTGGATACAATCAGATTGAATGGGACGGAAAAGACGAAGATGGAGATGCCATCGCCAATGGAACATATCTTTACAAAATCATAATGGACGACGAAGCAAAAACCGAAACGCAGGTACAAAAGCTTGTGGTTTTGAAGTAAAAGGAATTTTAAAGAATAAAAAAAAGGGGATGCATGTCCCCTTTTTATTTTATTAAATAAATCTTCTATGCAATATCTTTATTAAAAAAAGCAATGCTCGAGCCAACCCAGGTTTTATCCTTGTTAAAATCAACTCCCATCATTTTTCCTTTGCTTAATCTGACAAGATTATTAATTAGCAGCGGCTTGTCATCCCATACATACAACAATCGTAATTCTGCTTTTGCTGGAATGTCGGGTGTACTTATGACTGGTTCGTATTTTATTTTCCTCTGAAGGATGTAATTTGATTTGTCCTTAATAGAGTCAATATCGGATTTTTTCAAATCAAAAATAACTCCGGCTCCGGCAAATGAATACAACGGCTTTAACACATAGTTTTCAAGATCCTCCGGCAATGTTTCCACATCGTTCAAAAATCTTGTTTCGGGAACATATTTGCTTTTCAAGAATGGCAGAGAAAATTTGCTTATCTTGAAAAACCAGTTTGGATGCGCAATCCACTTTACATCCAGCTCATCTGTAAATCTGAAATCATATTTTATATCCGATCTTTTAACAAGCTCGTCATGTATAACCCTGTTATAAATTCTGTCAACAGGTATTTTTTTCCCGTTAATTTCATAGAAGAGTTTTTTTCCTTCTTTTTTTATGTCGGAAATGCAGACTGATTTTATGCCGAGATATTTTTCGGTACATAAAAAATCAATGTATGTTTTTTGCTTTTCGGGTTCTATTTCGAGAAGTATGACATTTTCTGGATCGCTATCCCCGACAATTATTTCCTTTATTTTTTTAATATAAGGATCATAATCATACCCATTAAAAAAATTTGTAAGACGGCTGTCAATGTCGAAATGCTCATTCAGTTTCCGGCTTAAAAGCTGCTGATAACAATATAAAGAAGCAAATCCCTGGAGCTCAATCAGCTGAGGAATGTAATTTCCTTTGTCGTCTCTGCATATTGCAAAATCAATTGCAAGCAGAGAAGTATGCACATCTTCATTGGGAACGGCAAGATTACCGGGAAGAGCTCTTTTGGAGTAATCCAAAAAATCTTCTGACTGAATAACGGCAACGAGTTCATCCGATGCTTTTAAAATTTCTTTTAATAAATCATCAGGCAGGAAAATCGGAGTTTCTGCAATCCTGAACTCAATTTTAAAATTAAATTCTGCATCGAGATCTTTTACGAAGTTATTATAAACGCTTTCCGAAAATTCAGAATTGTACTTATCTCTGAGGCTTTTAATCATTTAAAGGTAAAGCAAAAACATATTTTAGAAAATGGGCTGAAGTCAGAAAAATTTTCAATTATACTCTTACGAAACAGAAAAAAATCAAATCAGAAATTTTCCGTTTTCCATTACTTTTTCGTCTTCAAGCCAGATGTCGAAATCTATGCCGACGCAGTCAATATGAGTAGTCGAAACCCAGTTCGCACCTGTATGCTCCGAATAAGGATGTCCGAATGCCATGTGAATACTCGGCAGCTTTTCATCCTGCAGAATATGTCCGATGACATTTTTTAAAGCAATGTTAGTACCGATTGCAAATTCACCAACCCTGTTGCTGTTTTCATCAGTTTGTGTATATTCAGTCATCTCTTCGAGAAGATATGTATTGTGACAATTCATTTCCTTAATTCTTGAATCCACTATGTTGATATACAACGGAGTTTCTTTAAGATCCCCGTATTTATGGCAGAGGTAATCTCCCACCACACCGTCACAGACAAACATACCTTCAACATTCAGAGGTGAAGTGAATATTTCTCCTCCGGGAAGATTTCCCCACTTATCGACTGAAATTATACCGCTTGTTTTCAGCCACTTCAGCTTAGGTGAAAACTCCGCTACTATGTCCGTTCCGCCTTTTGACTTTGCTCTGATGTACCGGGCTTTTCTGGCTTTGTCAATCAAACGCTGGCTCAAATCATCTACTTCAAGAAAATTTGCTCTCATGCCTTCCTTCATTATCTGCTTGTTGATGTTTACCATGTGTCCGTGCCTGATTTTATGTGCATTAACAATGGCTGTCATCTGAATACGTGCTCCAAGTTCACCCATTCCTGCAAGCGCGCAAAAAATGCTGACCTGCGATTTCGAAAGATCGTCGAGAATCTGCTTAGGCATTTCCGTCATTGGTCTGCTTGTGTAATCTTCAATTACCAAAAGACTATGCTCTGAACCGATCTTATTTACTTCATTAATTAGAGAAGATGCAATTTCAATCGAATCATTGTCGGTTATGATAGTGATTCTTTCATGCGGTTTAAGCTGAAGGCATGTATTTATAGCATTATATGCGCCTTCTGACAGTTCTTCGTCAAAATCAACATCAGCAATAAACGAATTTTTCATTTTGTAACAGTTTTTAATGTGTTTGAGATTTTATTGTTGTCTTGTTTAATATTGGTGGGTTTGTATTCAAGTCCTTTATTTGTTTCATCTATGATGTAATCCAAAAGCTTGTTAAAATCCTGTCCGGAATCATTCCAAACCTTCAGCTGTCTGTCTGCGCCTGTTCCATGCTGCAGCATTTTAAAAATATAATTTATCTCTTCACGGCTTTCCAGTTCGTCCACTACATCATCAATAAAATCAAGTAATTCTACTACAAGCGCAGAAAACGGAACTTCAATCTGTTTTCCGAAATCTATAAGTTTTCCGTGAATGCCGTATCGGGCAGCTCGCCATTTGTTTTCCATCATCAATGCTCTTCCGTAAATTCTGAATCCAAGATTCTGCTGAATGAGCCTGTGAAGCTTTACCACAACCGCCTGAATCAGAGCGGCAAGCGCAATCGTCTCATCGATGGTCATCTGTACATCACAAATCCGGAATTCCAGAGTATTGAAAAAAGGATGCGTTCTGATATCCCACCATACTTTCTTTGCATTATCTATGCAGTTTGTTTTTATCAATAGCTCGATAAAGCTGTCATATTCATTAATGCTTCTGAAATAATCAGGTATTCCGGTTCTGGGAAATTTATCAAAAACTTTTACCCTGTATGATTTGAATCCTGTATCTCTTCCCAGCCAAAAAGGAGAGTTTGTCGATAATGCAAAAATATGCGGCAGGAAATATCTTGCGGCATTCATGATTTGAATTCCAATTTCTCTGTTTGCAATTCCAACGTGAACATGCATTCCAAAAATGAGATTAGCCCTTGCTGCATCCTGCATTTCGTTAATTATTTCCTTGTATCTGGGATGATCTGTTATTGCCTGATCGCGCCAGTGCGAGAAAGGATGAGTACCAGATGCTGCTATGCGGAGACCGAACTGATCGGACAAAATCGCAAGCGAATTTCTTAGCTTCGTAACTTCTCTTCTGGCTTCCTTTATGTTTTTGCAAATGTTAGTTCCTGTTTCAATTACTGATGCATGCATTTCAGGTTTGAAATTTTCCTTCAGCAGCATTTTGCCTTCCTCGAATATGGAGTGAATGTGAGACTGTAGCTCCCTGGTAACCGGGTCAATAATCTGAAATTCTTCTTCTATTCCTAATGTATATTTTTCTTCTGATGACATTTTAAAATTTTAAATCTCTATTCTGCTTTAACTTTTAATTTCTTCTTTGATTCCGCTTTTACTGATTTAGTCTTTTTTTTTTCTCCAAATCCGTTTGTTAACAACTCATTGTTTGCAGAAGACCTGACAAATGTTCCCCAGGTCAGATTATTTATTCCCGGAGTGTGCTGCTGTGCTTTTCTTATTGCCATATTTGCCGCTGCCTCCACAACCCAGTCAAAATTTTCCTGACCTACTGAATGAACGTCGGCATCCGGAGCCGGATTGCAGAAATCTATTGCATAAGGTATCCCGTCTCTTACGGCAAATTCAACAGTATTAAAGTCATATCCGAGCGCATTGTTGAGTACGAGAACATACTCTTTTATCTGATCGAGAAGTTTCTGACTCGCAGGCGGCGCGCTCGATACATATCTTAGGTGATGAGGATTTCTCGGTTCATAAGGCATGATCAGCACATCCCTTCTGTCAAGACAATAACATCTAAAGTAAAGATCAAATGTTATCTCTTCCTGAAGCATCATTACGAGTCTGTCGGTTTCATTATATTTTTCAAAAAAATCCTGCGGGTCTGTAACTTTATATACACTTTTCCAACCGCCTCCGGAGAATGGCTTAAAGTATGCCGGAAATTTTATGTATTCAAATATCCCTTCCCAGTCAAGCGGAAATTTGAGATTTCTGAACGAGTTTTCACTTGTGTCCTGCGGATTTTTATTTGACGGAAGCAAAACTGTTTTTGGAACAGGTACTCCGAGTTTTTCTGCAAGTGCATTGTTAAAAAATTTATCATCAGCTTCCCACCAAAACGGATTATTAATAACTGCCGTGCCTGTAATCGCTTGATTTTTTAAAAATCCTCTGTAAAAAGGTACATCCTGTGAAATTCTGTCAAATATTACATCATATCCTATACATTCTGCCATTTTAACTTTATCAATTGAAACGAATTCGGCTTCTATTCCGGATACATTCTTTTCTCTTATCCTGTTAACTAAAGCCTCCGGAAAAGTATTTTCCATTCCGAATAATATTCCGATTTTTTTCATTAAATATATTAACTCCTTAAAATTTTTTGATTAAATAAAATAATAATGCCATCTAAATTAAATGCTGTAATCTGATTTTCCTTAAAAATTCATTCTTTATGATGGGTGATCAAAAATAGTAAATTTTAGAATAAATTTATACGGATTTTTTAATGTTAAACATACTTTTTCATTGTTTAAATTTTTTTATTCATTAAATGCTCTTAATTTATTTTTTGAAGTCATCTTACGAAATGTAAAATCACAATTACCCTGCATCGATGTTCTCAACTACTGTAAGTTATTTTTTTTAAAATTGCATTATATTTATTGGATAAATTTTACAAATTATCCCGCAATATGAATAAATCCGTATTTTATTTTTTATGACCGGAAATTCTGAAGATTCAAATAAAAGCCCGGCCAGGGAATTTACTTTATCCGATTTTTTAAGCGTATTCACACAATACCGCAAAAAAATCTATATCACAGCGCTGATATTCGGCGTACTGACTGCAATTGTAGTTTTCTTTATCATGGATCCGATTTTTCTGTCATACGGAACCATAAAAACTTCAGGAAAAGTTGTGGGACTTTCACTTGGAGGTATCCCCGGAACTGAAATCGGAGATTTCGGAGAAGTACTATCCGGAACATCCTATGCCAAGGAACTTGCTTTTTATGAGAACATTCTCAAAAGCAGACGCTGCCTTGAAGAAACTATCATAAAGTATAATTTCATGGAAGAGAAAAAATACAAGCATATGCAGCAGGCTATAAAAGACTTCAGAGAAAATATACTTTACATTTTAAAAGACAGGATTTCCGGCACAATGGATGTTGGTGTTTATGACAAAAATCCCGCTAAAGCAAAAGAAATCAGTGAATTCCTGATTCATCAGCTTGATAAAATAAATATTGAAATGAATATTCTTAATGCTAAAAACCAGCGTGAGTTTATTCAGCAAAGATATGAACAGTCTATCGATAAACTCACATCCGCAGAAGATTCGCTTAAAATTTTTCAGGATAGTTATGGCATTTCACCTGACGTGCAGGTTAGAATTGCATCCGAACTTGAAATTCAGCTTGAAGCTGAAATCGAATCGGAAAAAATTAAACTTGAACTCCTGCAGAAAATTCTGACTTCAAATCAGGACGAAATCAAACTTCAGGAAGAGAAAATCAATGCGCTTGAAAACCGCCTTTCAAAAATCAGAAATTCCGATGACGGATCATCTAAACTTCAACTCAAAGGATCCCCTGACGTAGTATTGAAATTTATCCGGCTGAAAAGAGAAGTTGAGGTTCAGAATAAAATTCAGTCAGTTCTGCTTCCATTGTTTGAGCAGGCAAAAATTGAAGAGAAGAAGGAAATACCTACTATATTGATTTTAGACCAGCCGTTTGTACCCGATGAAAAAACAAAACCGAAAAGAATTATTTCAATTCTTGCCGTCATGCTGCTGAGTGCGTTTTTTACGTATATTTTCTTTTTCATAAGATCATTCATTAAATCTGCCTGACATGCCGGGAAATTTAGATATTGCTGCCGACCGGATAAAGATCACTCCGGAAATTTTGCTTCTGCTAACTCCTCTTACTTTCATTGCGGGAAACTGGTATTTATCGGCGTTAAGTCTTATGAGCGTTTTTGGTTTTCTGCTTGTAAGAAATCTTACTTTCAGAGACCACAGGATTACAATTCCAAATTATTTTATCTGGATGCTTATACTTACTTGGGGGTTGTATTCTGCTTACATTACACCAAAACCCGCTGTTGCGGCAAAGTATTACGTATGCACGATTTTTATTCCCTTTATAATTTTTATCATTTTCGACAATGTAAGATTAAATGATAAGCTGTTAATGCGGTTCGTAGATGCTTTGCTCTTGTCGGGAATTGTGTTAAGCTTTTATTCTGTGTATCTGTTCATAAATTATGGCATGCAATCAAACCTAAGAGTTCCGTCATTTTGGAATGACTACAATATTCTCGCAGCATATCTCATGATTTTGTTTATGTTCAATCTATCTTTCATTCTAAAAACCAAAAACTCAACCCGGAAGTTATTTTATTTGATCACGATAATTTTCATTTTGTTGGGAATTTATCTTACGCAAACCAGAGGTGTCTGGCTTTCCATTATTATATCGCTTGCCGTGTTTTTCATTAAAAGACCAAAAATCATCATTCCGGTTGCAATACTTTTCGGACTGCTGCTGCTGCTGTTTTATAATATCATTGAGGACAGGCTGCTTTCAGTGATTTATTTTGAGCAGGATAAATCATCTTTAGGAAGAGTGCAAGCCTGGCTCTCATCAATTCTCATAATAGAAAAAAATCCGCTGCTGGGATTTGGTTTTGATACTTACTATTTATACAGAGATGATGTCATGCAGTATTTTATTGTTGATGTTCCTCATCCGCATAATACTTATCTCAGATCAATACTCGAGATGGGGCTTATTGGAGCAGTATTGTACTATTACCTGATTTTCAAAGCAGTTTATTATTCTTTTAACTTCGGTAATTATGTCAACAATCCGGATTATTCAAAATATTTGGATGCTCTGCAGTTAAGCTTTGTCGCGCTGCTGATCGCATTTAATTTCGAACCATACCTCAGTTTATTCGGCGGTTCTACTGCGGCAGTTTGGATACTTGTAGCTCTGACATTCAGAATTAGAAAAGAAGCCGGACTTGAAAAGTAAATTTACTTACAAACAAAATCCCTATTCATGAAGGGTACATTCCGAATATTCTCCAGACTCTTTGTAATAGTTTTCATCATTAAGATATTTGATATTTTCAAGAATCTCGTAATTGCATCAGCGCTCGGAGTTTCTAATGATGCGGATATTTATACTGCAATGATTACAATCCCTGATAGTCTCATAGTACTTTTGGGGCTTGATACGATTAAAGGTGTGGTAAACAGCGAGTATGCGCATTTCAGTACTATTGGTCAAAGAGAGCAGATGTGGAAATCATTTAACAATCTGATTAACATTTTGTTCTGGATTTCGGTTGTTGTAGTTTCCGCAATAATTTTGTTTAATGATTTTCTTATAGGATTACTGCTTCCCGGTTTTGAAGGAATAAAAAAAGAAAAAGCTGCAGATATTTCATACATCATTTTCCCAATACTTTTTTTAAAAGTTTTCATTGGGTATTTCAATTCGGTTTACAACGCGAACAAAAAATATTTTCTGCCCGTAATTGCTCCTGCAATTGTCGGTATCCTGCTGCTGGTTTCGATTTTATTTCCGTATTACAAAGGAGCAGTTATTTATAATTTATCTTTCGGTAATCTTGCCGGCAACTTTCTTTTGTTAATTGTAATGCTTGCCGGACTTACCCGAATCGGTGCTTATGTCCGGTTTCAAAAAATTGAGTTCGATGAAGTAACCCTAAAAGTCCTCAAAGGTTCTGCCGCAATTCTACTGCTTGTAATTTGCAACCAGCTGTTTCTATTTTCCAAAAATTATTTCGCATCCTATTTCGGGGACGGCGCAGTAGCAGCTTTGCATTATTCAGGTTCGATAACAAGTGCAGTTATATCATTGATATTTTCGGTTTTTTTTACCGTGCTGATATCCGATCTTTCTACGTCATTTTCATCGGGAAAGGTAAAAGAAGCTGCAAACTTATTTTTAAAAACAACTTATGTTCTTTTATTCGGAATAATTCCCGTCGTTGTTTTTTTCATTATTTTTTCAAAAGAAATACTTTCAGTTGTATATCTGAGAGGAAGTTTTGATGAAGCGGGCATTTTGATGACTTTAAAGCCGTTTTTTTGGGATGCTTTGTCTCTGATTTCGTTCATTCTTTACATTATTCCGACAGCGCTGTATCTTGCGAAAAAGGAATATTCTCTTTTGACGAAAATAGGAAGTGCAGTTTACATTTCAGGTATATTAATAAATTATCTGCTGAGCAGTTACTTTGGTTTCTATGCTATATCGATGGCAACATTTATAACAACAGGAGTTTACGGTTTGCTTTTATTTTTTTATTCAGGCAGAATAATCGGAAATGAAAAAAGCCATTATTTCACTTTCCTGTTTTTAATGTTAAGCGGGATTCTGCTTTACGGTGTTTTGTATATTTTGAAAATTTATTTGTTCGGAAATCATTTTCAAAAAGGTTTCGAAAGCCTGCTTATTCTGATTGTGATTAACTTAATAATTGCCGCAGGAATTTATTATTTTATCACCTCATTGTTTAAAGTAAATTTTGCTGATGAATTAATCAGAAGAATGAAAAAGAAATCTGTTTTCAGCGATGAATCCGGAAATAATAATTCTGATGTTTAATGAAAATTAATTTTTTGCTGCCGTTTGCCGGTAATAAGCCCATCGGCGGATTTAAGATTGTTTATGAATATGCCAACAGACTTTCACTTAAAGGTCATGAAATTAACCTGATTCATCCTTCATTTACATTCAAAGAAAATGCATTTAACAATTTTAAATATCTGCTGAGATATTATCAGAGAAAGTTTGATAAAAGTTATATGCCGAACTGGTTTAAGCTTGATGAGAAAATTAATACGCTTTGGGTTCGCTCTCTGGATGACAAACACATTCCCGATGCGGATGTATTGATTGCCACCGCCTGGAGAACGGCAAAATGTTCAGCCGGTTTATCCGAATCTAAAGGAAGGAAGTACTATTTTATTCAGCATTATGAAACATGGAACGGTCCCAAGGAAGAAGTAAATGCCACATGGAAAATGCCTTTCAGGAAAATAGTAATAGCGAAGTGGCTTTATGAAATTGCAGAATCGATGAATGAGAAGGCATACTATGTCCCAAATGCTTTTGATTTTTCGGAATTCGGTATGGACATAAAGCCTGAAAACAGAAACAGGTTTAGCTTAATGATGCTTTATAACGAACTTGAATTCAAAGGAAGTAAATACGGGCTTGAAGCTTTTAAAATTATGAAGAGTGAATTTCCGGAATTAAAAGTGTGTCTTTTTGGCGTACCGATGAAACCTGCAAATCTCCCTGAATGGATCAGCTATTATCAGACACCTGAAAGAAAACTGCTGAGAAAATTATATAATGAAGCTTCAGTCTTTGTCAGTCCGAGCTTATCAGAAGGATTTCCTCTGCCTCCGGCAGAAGCAATGACATGCGGGTCTGCTCTTGCATGTACCAATATTGGCGGTCACAAGGAGTACGCTTTGGATGGCGAAACGGCTGTATTATTTGAACCGGAAAGCAGTCAGTCGGCAGTTAATGCGATAAAAAAACTGATTGACGACAATGAATTCAGGATAAAAACTGCATATAATGGAAATGATTTCATAAAACAATTTACCTGGAATAAGGCAGTTAATGAATTTGAAAGAGTCTTATCTCAAGAAGATAAAATTTCATAAGATTTGTCGTTCGAAGCCGTTGTAAAAAAATTGACAACAGGGATAATTTTCTGACAATTAAAAAAAAGAATGATATATCATATTAATACTTGAAATTATTCATTAATGAGTTTATATTTGAATCAAATGAATAAATCTTTTACAAAAATCTTTATTTTCCTCCTTTTAATAAGCGGTGCAGTTTACGGTGCGGTAACCTTGCAGTATTTTACGGCAAGAGACAGCGGTGAAGGTGTATTGGTTGAATGGAAAACCGGTGACGAAGCAGGGACAGTAAAATTTGAAATAGAAAGAAGCGCAGATTCACCTGACAATTTTATTTATATAGATTCAAAAACTGCAACGGGAAACAATTCATATTATTCATATCAGGATAATTCGGTAGATTTAGGAAGCGGAAGGACATCAGCCATTTATTTTTACAGATTAAAGTGTATTGACCCGAGCGGAAATCATACTTACACTGACCATATTACGGTTTCGCATACTGTCTCCGGTATTAGAAGCACTTGGGGCAGTATCAAAGCAATTTTCAGATAGATTAAATTTGTGAATTAAAATTCATTAATCCTGAAAGGAGAAATTTATGCCAGAACCTGAAAGAAATCTCAACATCACTCCGGAAGAAATACAGTCTGGAAAAACAATGGCAATTGTAGCCTACCTGATTTTTTTTATCCCGCTTTTAATGGATGATATGCGGAAGAATAAATTTGTAATGTATCACACAGAACAGTCAATCATTCTGCTGATATGTTACATTATCTGCAGCATTGTTGCAACAATAACATGCGGCGTTGGACTTGTTTTATACATACCGTGCATTGTTTTTTTGATAATGGGTATCATGAACGCAGCAAACGGAGAAGTAAAACCATTACCTCTTATTGGTCAGTATGGTGAAAAATTCAATTTAGTAAAGTAGCGTAAGTTATATTTTTTTCGAAGCAATCAGTTCATCCGAGCGGATTGCTTTTTTTATTATCAAAAATTCTTTTTAGTTGAATAGATTATTATTTTTACAAACAAATATATATTTATTCCGTAATAATGCATAAATAAATTAAACTGAAATTATCTTATGCCGACAGAATTACAAACTTCAAGAACTTTCTTTCTTGTATCAGCAATAATAAACGTCCTTGCTTTTTTTGGATGGGGAACTTCAACAATCATCGGCGGTATTGCATCTTGCGGTATCGGCTGTCTAATGGGTTTTTTACCGGTTGTTAATCTGATAAGCTGTATTATGGATTTTATAGCATACAATAAACTCAACTCTTTGAATCAGCGAGGTACTTTCGGAACTGTTCAGACAGCCGCCATTTTTCAGATAATTACCATTATAACTGGCAACATCGTCAGCTTCATTTTCGGAATAATCATAATGTCTTATTTAGGCAAGGATGATATTAAAAATTTTCTTGTTGAAAAAAATATATATTGAAATGCCGATTTTTCTGATAATTTTAGAAATGCATTCATAATATAATTAACTGCGTTAAAACAATTTTAAAAACCAATGTTTGAGAAGCTCGAAAAAGTCAAATCAAGATATAATGAAATAGCAGATCTGCTTGCAAAACCAGATATCACTTCAGATCAGAATGAATTCAGAAAACTTTCGAAGGAATACTCTGATTTGGAAGACATTGTAAAGTCATACGATAGTTATATTTCAACTAAAAAAGAACTTGAAAGCAACAAGCAGCTTTTATATGAGACAAATGATAATGAGCTTAAAGAGCTTGCAAAGGAAGAACAGGAAAGACTTGAAGTCAGATTGAATGAACTCGAACATATCATTAAAGAGCTGCTTGTTCCAAAAGAGCCGGCTGACGATAAGAATGCTATCATTGAAATCAGAGCGGGTACCGGCGGAGATGAAGCATCATTATTTGCAGCAGATCTTTACAGAATGTACACAAGATATTTTGAATCAAAAGGATGGAAAGCCGAATTAATGGAATTCAGCGATTCTTCAAATCCGGGAGGTATTAAGGAAGTTGTGCTGAATGTAAGCGGGAAGAGTATTTACGGAGATTTGAAATATGAAAGCGGTGTCCACAGAGTTCAAAGAATTCCGGAAACCGAAGCTAAAGGGAGAGTACATACATCTGCAGCATCGGTCGCAGTTTTACCCGAAGCTGAAGATTTTGACATTGAGATAAACGAAAAAGATCTTAAGATAGATGTATTCAGATCCGGCGGAGCAGGCGGACAAAATGTCAACAAAGTGGAAACTGCGATAAGAATTACTCATATCCCATCGGGAATCGTTGTTCAATGCCAGGATGAGCGATCACAGCTTAAAAATAAACTTAAAGCAATGAAGGTTTTGAGATCGAGATTGTATGACAGAGAACTTGAAAAGCGCGATAAGGAATTATCTTCAAAGAGAAAAAACATGGTCAAATCAGGTGACAGAAGCGATAAAATAAGAACTTACAATTTTCCTCAAAACAGGCTTACCGATCATAGGATAGGACTTACGCTATATAATCTTTCTGATGTAATGGAAGGTGATCTTGATGAAATTATTGATAAGCTTAAGACTGCAGATAGAGCGGATAAGTTGGCTGAAGCAGAGTAAATGCATTAAAATAAAAAATAAAATCCCGTCCTTTTTCAAAGACGGGATTTTTTTATGAAAAAACAAACTGAATTTTTTACAATTACTTCACAAGCAACATTTTCTTTTCAGCAGTGAAATTCTGACTGCCTGATTCCAAAGACAATCTGTAAACGTAAACTCCACTCGATAATCCGCCTGAGACAGAAGATGAATTGAAATTTACAGAATAAAATCCTGCCGATTTATTTTCGTTAACAAGCGTCGCCACTTCTTTTCCCATCATGTCATAAATTTTCAATGTTACTTTGCCGTCATGCGGTATCTCGAAATTTATGTTTGTTGACGGATTAAACGGATTCGGATAATTTTGTGCGAGAGAAATTTTTTCCGGAAGTCCGACTATAACATCATTGCTGAGATTGTGATAATTGTAATTTCCGTTAAAATCTATCTGCTTCAGTCTGTAATTATACTTACCTGCAGTCAGATTTTTGTCAGTGAATGAATAAGAGCTGGAATTATTCGTAGTACCACTGCCGTTAACAAAGCCAACTTTTGTCCATTCGTTTTCCAGCCATCCTTTTGCAAGTGATCTTTCAATTTCAAATCCATAGTTGTTGCTTTCATTAACAGTTGACCATTTCAGAATTACATTATTGTTTACAACATTTGAACTGAAAGATGACATTTCAACCGGAAGCGGCATATCAAAGCAGTATCTTGAAATTCCTCCGTCTAAACTAACTGCCCACATACATCCGCCATTAGGTGATATTGACATGTGCAGATAATAATGTCCGGCAAATGTATAAACCAATGACCATGTTGCGCCGTCATCAGTGGTGTAATAAATTGAATTACCTCTGGTATAATACCATTTTGAAGTTCCTCTGCCGCCGACAATTCCGCCAATTTCGCCTGAACCCGGAGCTCCTACATCCGTCCAAGAAGCGCCCTGATCTGTTGAATACAGAACTTTTGAATCTCCTCCTGTCATTATTCTGTTATTGTCATTGCCCCAAACCGAATATGAATTTGGAAGCCCAGTTGTTGCTCTGTCAATGCTGGATCCATCTGAAAAAGCTTGAATAAGTTTGGAGTTGTTTGTTCCATACCAGGAGAATAAACTTGGAGTAGCAGCAAAGAAAGAGTTATTCCATCCGCCTTCACCGGTAAGTGACGGTTTGTAAAATCCTGTAGAATCCCATGTTGATCCATAATCCATGCTGACAAACTGAGTCCATCGTCCGCCTACCGGATCACCCTGTAATCCGTAGATTCCCGGAAATCCGTTGAATTGCTTAATGTTATCTATAAATCCTCCGGGCTGGTAAAATGTATTTACCCAAGTTGCACCGCCGTCGATTGTTTTGTATGCATATCCGTCAGCATCAGATCCGCCGACTAGCGCTGTCATGGCATCTATTCCCTGTATGCAGTGAAAATCAAGAGAAGAATTTGGAGATGCCGTAATGGTCCATGTAATACCGGAATTTACGGTTCTAAAAACTTTACCACCTTCACCGCATGCCCAGACAACATTATCGTTTACTGCAGATACGGAGAAAATAATTGTTGTAGCTCCGGAGCTCTGCTCGCTCCATTGGGCAAATGTACTGCCCGTAATGCAGAAAATGCAAAATAAAAATGTGAAAAATTTTTTCATTTTTATTTCTCCTTTCGATTTTAGTTAGTTAAATATTTTTTTTAAGTATTGCTTGAATAAAAATCCTGATATTAATACTTATTTATTCAAGATTTTGTGTTGTTGATATTTAATTTATAAAAACCAGAATTAAATTTAATAATATTAAAAGCTGATACAGTTATAAACTTTGAATTTGGGGAGTTTATAATGTACTCTAAATTCAATTAACGGAATTTACAGAGTTAACATTAAATCGAGATAATGTTTCTTTTCATATTCATCCTATGTAACCAAATTTAGGTTATTCTTTTTGCACATCAAGTTAAGGAATTAAAAATGAAAATTCAATATTCAAGTGTATTGACATACCAAAAAATTCAGATTTCAAATTTCCTATAAAAAGTTTTCCGCAATAAACTATGGTTTCATATTTCATTCTAACTTTTCCGTTATAATTATTTTTGTTAAATATTTTTTTTAATTCTATGATCATCCCATCAAAGTCAGGGCTGCCTTTTAGCGGTACATAAGACGATGACAGCAGTCTTCCAAGTAAACTATCAAAATTAAGATCCTGATGATTTCCGAATTTTTTTAAGACATAACTTGATGGAGAAAAGAAATCTCTGATTTCAGATTCATCAATATTGTCATGATTGACATTAACATAATCTATACCAAATTTCAGAAGCAAATTTTCATATTCATCCATAAATCCGTGTTTAGAGATCCGACTATTCCATATTAAAACCAGATATCCGTTTTTTTTCAATATACGGCAGAATTCTTTTTTACAAAGTATTCTGTCAAACCAGTGAAATGATTGGGAGCAAATAATAAAGTCAATACTGTTTTTATTAAGTCCCGATATTTCAGCTGAGCCGTTAATACTGATAAAATTTTTGTAATCTTTTAAAATTTTCTCACCGGCTGTCCGCATTTCAAGATTGGGTTCTACTCAAAATACTTTGATTGCCATTTTCAAGAAAAATCTTTGCTGAAATTCCCGTTCCCGAGCCAATATCAGCGATTAAGTATTCTTTAGTCAGTGAACATTTTTTTTTGAGAAATTGAATGATTTCTTTGGGATAATCCGGTCTGAATTTTATATAATTTTCAACTCTGTTTGAAAATCTTTTTTTAGAATCTGTATTTTTCATAATGAATGAAAAATAATTACAAACTCCTCTTTTTATAAGTGAAAATTTCATCATTGGCATCTAAACTTCCATTGAAAAAAATTGAAAAAATGAGTATTTTGCAAATCCTATAAACCGGGCGGTTAGCTCAGTTGGTTAGAGCGCTACGTTGACATCGTAGAGGTCATTGGTTCGAATCCATTACCGCCCACAAAATATTTAAAAATTATCAATTTTCAATAGTAATTAGACACATTGACTTGATACATTTTTAAAATTAAAGCAAGTATGAGCGATAAAATAAAAATAACATTTCCGGATAAATCTGAAAAAGAATTCGAAAAGGGAATAACTCCGTATGAAATTGCAGGTTCGATCAGTAAAAAACTTGCAGAGGAAATTCTTGTTGCCGAAGTTAACGGCAACATGGTCGATCTCAACTCAAAAATAAACCAAGATTCCAGTCTTATTTTACATAAATTTGAAAGTGATGAGGGTAAAAAAGTTTATTGGCATACTACTTCACATATTATGGCGCAGGCAATAGAAGAGCTTTTTCCCGGAGCAAAATTTGGAGTAGGTCCTCCGATTGAAAACGGATTTTATTATGACATTGATTCCGACAGGAAATTTTCGGAAGAGGATTTGAAAAAGATCGAGGAGAAAATGATTGAGATTGCTAAAAGGGATCTGAAACCGCTTAGAAAAGAATTAAAAAGAGAAGATGCGATTAATTATTTTAAATCCGAGAGACCTGACCCATATAAAGTAGAAATTCTTGAAACCATTGCCAAAGACGAAGGTGTAGTATCATTATATTCACAGGGAGATTTTACCGACTTATGCAGAGGTCCTCATCTGCCATCTACTTCAAAAGTAAAAAGTGTTAAGCTGTTATCTGTTTCCGGTTCATACTGGCGGGGTGATGAAAACCGGCAAATGCTGCAGAGAATTTACGGTATTTCTTTTCCCAAGCAGAAAGAGCTCGATGAATATTTAAAGAATCTTGAAGAAGCAAAAAAACGTGATCACAGAAAGCTTGGCAAGGAACTCGACTTATTTTCTTTTCATGAAGAAGGTCCGGGCTTTCCTTTTTGGCATAATAACGGAATGATACTTCTGAATAATCTCAAGAGTTTTTTGCGTGAAAAGCTAATTGAACTTGATTATCAGGAGATCAATACTCCGATTATATTGAATCAGAAGCTATGGCTTCAGTCGGGACATTATGATAATTACAAAGAGAACATGTATTTCACCGACATAGATGAAAGAGATTTTGCAGTTAAGCCGATGAACTGTCCGGGAAGCACTTTAGTTTACAGGACTTCAATGAAATCATACCGCGATCTGCCTTTAAGACTATATGAATTCGGACTTGTTCACAGACATGAATTGTCCGGAGTTTTATCAGGATTGTTCAGGGTAAGGAGTTTTACCCAGGATGATGCACATATTTTCTGTACTCCCGAGCAGATTGAAGAAGAAATAAGCGTGTTGATAAGATTAATTTTTGAAGTATATGATACTTTTGGTTTTAAAGACGTAAGAGTATTTCTTTCAACCAGACCTGAAAAAAGCATTGGTTCAATAGAAGTCTGGGATTTATCAGAAAAAGCGCTTGCAAATGCTCTTGATAAATCAGGAGTAAAATATAAGATAAACGAAGGTGACGGAGCTTTTTACGGACCGAAGATTGATTTTATTGTTAAAGACAGTTTGAAGAGAGACTGGCAGCTTGGGACCATTCAGCTTGATTTTTCGATGCCTGAAAGATTTGGGCTAGAATATATCGGAAGCGACAGCAAGATACACAGGCCGGTTATGATACACAGAGCAGTATTCGGTTCATTCGAAAGATTTGTCGGGGTTTTGACTGAGCATTATGCCGGATATTTTCCATTATGGCTTGCGCCATTGCAGGTAAATATACTTCCTATTACCGATTCACATAAGGAATATGCTTTGAATGTTTTGGAAGAATTAAGGAAAAACTCAATCAGGGCAAATATTGATTTGAGGAATGAGAAAATAGGTTACAAGATTAGAGAATCCGAGAACAGGAAAATTCCTTATATGATTATTATCGGCGACAAAGAATCTGAAGGAAAGAACATATCAGTAAGACAGCACATAAAGGGTGATATAGGAAAATTTGAATTGAATGAGTTTGTTGAAAGTCTTAAATTGAAAGTTGCAAAAAGAGAAAATTTTAACTAACAAAATAACAGCCTATTAAAAGTAAACAGCTCAAAGAGAGAATAAACGAAAACATCCGCGCACCTCAGGTAAGAGTCGTGGATGAAGATGGAAATGCACTTGGAGTAATGTCAGGATACGAAGCTCAACAGATAGCTTCTGCCAGAGGACTTGATCTTGTGGAAATATCTCCAAATTCAAAACCGCCAGTTTGCAAGATTGTTGATTACGGAAAATATAATTACGAGAGACAAAAGAAAGAAAAACTTGCAAAGAAACACCAGCATGTCATGCACATAAAGGAAATCAGATTTAATCCAAACACTGACAAGCATGACATTGAATTCAAGACGAAACATTTAAGGCAGTTTTTGCTGGAAGGCCATAAAGTAAAAGCTTACATAATGTTTAAAGGCAGGATGATAACTCATCCGGAGATAGGCAGGAAGCTGATGGACGATATCATGGAAAATCTCAATG
Organism: Ignavibacteria bacterium; assembly: GCA_019187405.1. Classification (GTDB taxonomy): domain Bacteria; phylum Bacteroidota; class Ignavibacteria; order Tepidaquicellales; family Tepidaquicellaceae; genus JABAQZ01. The sequence goes on along the minus strand of JABAQZ010000022.1, from coordinate 28,091 downwards.
ATATAGGAAAGCTTGAGTCTCCGCCAAAAATGGAAGGTAAGCAGTTGTTTGCATATTTTTTACCTGATAAAAAGAAAATAACAGCATATAAAGAAAATTTAAAAAAAAATAAGCCGGAACAGGCAGAAGATACAACATCAAAATCTGAAAAATCTGCAACAGCGCCGGTGCAAAAAAAACAGTTAGAAGGATTATAAAATGCCGAAAATGAAATCAAACCGTGCTGCCAAGAAGCGATTCAAGCTGACAGGTTCGGGAAAGATAAAAAGAGAAAAAGCTTACAGAAGCCATATTCTTACAAAAAAATCAAACAAGAGAAAAAGACAGCTTGGAAAAGCAACGCTTGTATCACAGCCGGATTCAAAGAACATAAAAAGGCTGATTCAGTAAAATTTTTATTAATATTTTAAGGAGATTAAATGCCCCGCTCAAAAAATAAAGTCGCATCTCACAGACGAAGAAAAAGAATTCTGAAAGATGCAAAAGGATATGTTGGCGCAAGAAGCAAAGTATATACAGTTGCAAAAAATTCAGTCGAAAAAGGTCTGACTCATGCTTACAGAGACAGAAGACTTAAAAAGAGAGAATACAAAAGTCTTTGGATAGCAAGAATAAATGCAGCAGCAAGGCTGAATGACACGACATATTCCAAGCTCATTAATGCACTGAACAAAAAGAATATTGACATAAACAGAAAAATTCTTGCTGATCTTGCCTATAGCAATACAGAAGCATTTTCTGAAATTGTCAAATTTGCTTTAAAATAATCCGCAAAACTAAAAATACATTTTGAAAAGGCGAATTACATTATTCGCCTTGTTTCATTTGAATGTAAAGTTTCCAATAAGTGATTGAAAAATTAAATAATCTTAAAACAGAAGTCTCGGCAGGGATTGATTCCGTAAAAGATTTAAAAAGTCTGGAAGAATTCAGAATTAAATATCTAAGCCGGAATGGAATTCTGCACTCGCTTTTTGAAGAATTTAAAAGTGTTGATAAAGAATCCAAGGGTAAAACGGGTAAAGCGCTCAATGAGTTTAAAAATTTTCTACAGGAAATCTTTGACAAAAAAAAGGAAGACCTGAATTCTGGAATGTCCGTTAATGAAAGTAAAACGGATTATTCTCTTCCTGGAAGAACCGGAAACAAAGGCACAAAGCATCTGATTGCTCAGGCAATAGAAGAGATTAATGGTATATTCGAGAATATAGGATTCAAGGTTTATTATGGCAATGAAATCGAAGATGAATATCATAATTTTGACGCACTAAATACCCCGGCTTATCATCCATCCAGAGATATGCAGGATACCTTTTATGTTGACGGCAAAGGTAAAGACAGAGTTTATCTGTTGAGAACACATACTTCTCCTGGTCAGATACGGGTTATGGAAAATACAAAACCGCCGGTCAGGGTAATAGTACCGGGTAAATGTTACAGAAACGAAGCTATCAGTTCGCGCAGTCTTGCATTCTTTCATCAGATTGAAGGCTTATATGTCGATAAGAAAGTTACATTTAGAGCATTGAAAGGAACGCTTAATTATTTTGCAAAAGAATATTTTGGCAAGAGTCTCAAGACCAGACTTAGACCTTCTTATTTTCCTTTCACCGAACCGTCAGCTGAGATGGATGTAGAATGTTACCTTTGTAAATCAAAAGGCTGCAATGTATGTAAATATACTGGCTGGCTTGAAATTGCAGGATGCGGGATGGTTGACCCGAATGTTTTTAAAATGGTCGGATACGATCCTGAAGTATATTCCGGCTTTGCTTTCGGAATGGGAATCGAGAGGACCCTAATGGTAAAACACGGAATTCCCGATATCCGAATTTTTTATGAAAATGATATTAGATTCTTAAAACAGTTTTAATTTTTAACAAACAACTAATTATATAAACAAGGAGCAATAAGTAATGAAAATTAAATCATTCTCGTTTTTACTTTTAATCGTCTTTATGGCTGCAATTCTCGGATGCGGAGAAAAAAATGAAACTACAAAGACAGAAGAAAAGCCAAAAACGGAAACTAAAACAACTCAACAGACAAATACACAAACAACCGAAAAGAAAGATACAGCAATGACAAAAACAGAAACCGAAGCAAAAGACGAAGTTACAAAATCAGCAGATGGAGACTTTGTTAAAATGGAAACAAATATGGGAACGATAAAGATTAAGCTTTATACTGACAAAGCTCCCATTACAACAGGTAATTTTAAGAAGCTAATCAAACAGGGATTTTACAACGGATTGATTTTTCACAGAGTGATTGACGGATTTATGATACAAGGCGGAGATCCAACGGGAACCGGTACAGGAGGTTCGAAGGAAACTATTAAAGACGAATTCGGCGAAGGCTTAAAACATTCCAAAGCTGGTATTCTATCAATGGCAAATAGAGGACCAAACACAGGAACATCGCAATTCTTCATTACGCTTGATGCTACACCTTGGCTTGACGGTAAGCATGCAATATTTGGTGAAGTAGTGGAGGGAATGGATGTTGTAAAGAAAATCGGAAAAGTAAAAACAGGTCAAAACGACAAACCTGTCGAAGATGTAAAAATGATTAAAGTTACTCTAACTGATAAGTAAAATTGATTTTTTGATTTGATTAAAGCTGTTTGAGCAATCAAACAGCTTTTTTTATAATTTTATTTTCCAGCTCTTAATTTTTTCAAGTGTAACATAATCAGTAAGGTCATAATGAACGGGAGTTACCGAAATGTAATTTTCATTTACTGCAATTTCATCGCAGCTGTTATTTTTATCCAAAATTTTCATTTTACCGGTTAGCCAGAAGTATTCTCTTTTATTAGGATCGAGTCTTGATTCATAGTGATCATCCCAAACAGATTTTCCCTGCATGGTCATCAGAACTCCTTTAATCTTTTCTTTTTTAACTGCCGGCACATTTACATTCAAAAGTGTTCCTTTAGGCAAGCCTTTTTTTAAAACATACTTTGAAAGTTTAGCTGCAAAAACTGCAGAGGCAGAGAAGTCATTGAATGTATAACTTGCAAGCGAAACAGCAATCGAAGGAATCCCGAGAATGGTTCCTTCGGTAGCGGCAGAAACAGTGCCCGAATAAATAATATTAATTGCAGTATTTGATCCATGATTTATGCCTGAAAGGAGCAGATCTATTTTTCTTCCTTTGAGAAGATTTCTTACAGCAAGTTTAACTGAATCTGCAGGTGAACCTTCCACTGCAAATCCGTAAAAATTTTTATCGATTAAGTTTTTTCTGACTCGAATAGGATTTGAAACCGTTACGGCATGCCCTACCGCACTTTGCTGAGTATGCGGAGCGACAACAACAACTTCGGCAAATTTTCTTATTTCTCTCCACAAAGTTCTTATTCCGTCAGATTCGATGCCGTCATCATTTGATATAAGAATTAAAGGCTTTTTCATTTACTATTTAATTTCATTAATATAAAATTTAAAACACATAAAAACTTACTCCTGAGTTTTAGCTTCAGATATTTTTTTCCAGATTAATTCTTTCAGCTGCTTCAGATTTTCGCCAGTTACGGAAGATATTAAAATTTTCTCTTCGTTAATTTTTACTCTTTGCAGGGCTTTTTTGAGTTTATCCGAAATAATATCGGCTTTCGTAAAGCACAGTATTCTGGGTTTATTGAGAAGCACCGGATCATAAGATTCAAGCTCTTTAAGCAAAACAAAATAATCTTCCAAAATCTCATCATGAAAGTCATTATCATTAATTTCCGAAGAATCAATCATAAACAATAAAACTCTTGTTCTCTCAATATGCCTTAAAAATCTTATACCGAGACCTTTGCCTTTTGATGCACCTTCTATTATTCCCGGAATATCAGCAATAACAAATGAGTCATATTCTTTGTATCGGACAATACCGAGATTGGGTTTTAAAGTTGTAAACGGATAATCAGCGATTTTTGGTTTTGCATCGGAGAGTTTAGATATTAAAGTTGATTTGCCTGAATTTGGGAATCCTACAAGTCCTGCATCTGCAATAAGTTTTAATTCTATTAACAGAGTTTTTTCTTTACCTTCTTCTCCGGGCTGAGCCATTCGCGGGGTTCTATTGGTCGGACTTTTGAAGTGTGTATTTCCTTTTCCTCCTCTACCGCCTTTTAAAATAACTTTTGCGTCATTATTAATTAAAAGTTCGGCTATAATCTTGCCGCTGTCAAAATCTTTGATAATGCTTCCGCACGGAACAAGTATAGTCTCATTACTTCCGTTTTTTCCCGTTTTAAGACCGCCTTCACCATGTGCGCCTCTTCCTGCTCGATAATGTGATTTATAACGAAAGTCTATCAGGGTAGATAATTGTGAAGATGCTTTGAAAATTATGTCTCCTCCTTTACCGCCGTCGCCACCGTTAGGACCTCCTTTTGGAACGAATTTTTCTCTTCTGAAACTAACGCATCCGTTTCCTCCATTACCTGACTTGACGTATATTTTTGCTTGGTCAAGAAACAATAGTTACTCCATCTTATTAAAATGTTCTTCGAGCAGATTTATGAATTCAATTACGTTTTTATTGTAAATATCAACCTCATTTTTTTTAAATATTTCTTTCAGGTGACCGGAAGCTTCAAGCCAAGTTTTGTATGATTCCAGTTTACTGAAGGATTTGCTTTTGTCAATTAAATCCGAATTATAAACTATCTCAGTTATTTTATCATTAAGTTTTTCTGAAAGCAGTTTATTAATTTTAAAATCGGTTACAGTATAATTTTTTTCTTCCGCATGGATTTTTTGCAATTCATTTTTTCCGGCTTTAATAAGTTCATCCGAATAAATACCGGTTTTCTTTTTATCCTCAATCTTTTGCGCTTCCGTTTCTTTCGTTTCTTTCGTTTCTTCCGTTTCTTTCGTTTCTTTCGTTTCAGATTTGATAATTTTTTTTTCTTTTACGCCGGTAATTTGATTTGGATCCTCCTTTGTTTTAGCTTTGGTTTTTTCAGCTGAAGAAACTGCACTTAAATCAGCTCCGATTTCTGCGTTTGCATATTTATCTGATAATATTTTTATAATGTCTTTAAGATTGAGACTGCTGTCATCACGCAGACCGGATACAATCTGAAATTTTTTTAAAAGGTCTTCATAAGATTTATCAGAAAGAAATATTTTTAAGAATGAAAAAGGTACTTCTGATTCGAGATTTACGGCAGCTTCATCATTATATTTCAAAAGAAAAATCTGTTTGAAAAAATTTTTAATTTTATCATTTGTAATATCTGAAGTAAGTTTCTCTAGAATAACTTTATCAGCTTCTTCGATTATCGAGCGTATTTCATTTTTAGTAATGAATATCTGCGCATTCTGCTTAAGAAAACTATTTATGGAATCTATATAAAATTTATAGAAAGGAAAATAATCAAGTTTATGAATTATATCTTCGGGTGGACGTGATTCAAAATTGTTAAAGAGGTATGCAAGAAGCGTCCATTTTGGTCTCAAAGCATAATTGAAATAAAGCTTATTGGCTTTTTCAATGTTCTTCGATAATGCTTCTTCATTTAAATTAACAGTTGCTTCAACCAGCAGAAAATTTTTTGTAAATTCCGAAATGCCGCTTTTAAGAATATTTTCCTTACTTAAAGATGCGAGTTTTTTAATAATGTCAATTTCAGATTCAATCTTTTTTTCTACAAATTCTTCAAACATTTTCGTTCTGATGTAGGATTTTTGCGCTTAATTTAAAATTAATCGGACTTTTATAAAATGTAGATTTTTTTCATTAAGATAAAAAGCATTACATAAGTTTGTCAAGATTTTCTTTTATCAATTTATCAGCGAAATTAAAGTCAAGTCCGGAAACATCTGAAATATCGGAGCTTAGATTATTAAGTATGTTTTCTTGGATCCTTCCTCTTCTTAAAGCTACAGAATATGGAATTCTCATAAACGTAACCATAGTATATTTAGGTACAAATGTATCCGGATATTTTTTATAAAGTTCGGTTTCGATTTTTTTCTTCAATAAAAATCTTTTATCGGCAACAAGGTCACGCATTTCAATAAAATTTTCCTGAGCAAGATCAGCAATTGCATCTGAATTAACTTTTCTTAAATTCTGATATTCGTTGAAAATTTTTGCCCAGTCACCATTATACTTATCAATACAGGAATTAAGATATACGCAATCTTCAAAAGCCGCATTCATACCTTGTCCGAAAAAAGGGACAATTGCATGGGAAGCATCACCGAGCAGAGCTGCATTATCATTAACAATCCATGGATAACATTTAACTGTCATGAGAGAGCCGACTGGATTTTGAAAAAATTCGGATGAAAAATCCGGATGGAGATTTACAAAATCGGGAAAGTTAGTTTCAAAAAACTTTCTGACTCTGTCTTCATTATCAAGAAATTCGAAACTGTTTTCACGCCCAAGTGATTTATCATATCCAAGAAAGAGAGTGCAGGTAAAGCTTCCATCAAGATTCGGCAGAGCAATAAGCATAAAAGAACCGCGGGGCCAGATATGAAGTGTATTTACTTCCATTCTGAACTTACCATTGGCATCTGCAGGTATGATCAATTCCTTATAACCGTAATTTTCATAAAGCTGTGAAAAATTAAATCTCGGTCTTTTCATCATTTCCATTCTTACAGCGGAAGTCGCGCCGTCGGTTGCAATTAAAATCTCATATTTCATTTTTTTCTCAGAGCCGGAATCATCATTTAAAAAACTAACTTCATTTTTTTCAAAATCAATTCCGCAGCATCTTTCGGAAAAGTGAATTTTAATGTTTGAATTTTTTTCGGCAAGGTCCATCAGAGATTTATTCAGTTCGCTTCTTGATACGGCATTAATGTATTCGGAATCATCTTTGCCGTATCGTTGGAAATTCAAATCGCCGTCTTTTGTATGAATCATTCTTCCGAACATAGGAATCGCAATTTTTTTTATTTCATCATACAGCCCAACTTCCTTTAATGCATGAATGCCCCGCGTGGAGAGAGCAAGGTTTATGGATTTACCTCCGCCGATATTATGCTTTCTCATATCCGGACGTCTTTCGTAAATCCCAACTTCAAAACCTTTTTTTGAGAGATATACGGCAAGCAATGAACCGGCAAGTCCTGCGCCTACAATTGTAATTTTTTTCATTAAATAAAATTTGTTAGGCTATTGTCTTAGTTTTTCTGAAAAATTCCATACATCAGCAAATCCATTATACAATGGCACCGGAGCAACTCTTATAACATCAGGTTCTCTCCAGTCACAAATTACGCCTTCAGAAATCATCCTATGATACATTTCTTTTCCATTCTTCTTAATGCGTAAAGAAAGCTGACATCCTCGCTGAGTTATATCCGAAGGTGTTATGATTTCAATGTTGTCATTATTGCTATCCTTAATTAGAAATTCAAGATATCCCGTAAGCATTTCGCTTTTCATTCTTAAAGCAGACATTGTTGCTTCTTCAAAAATATCAAGCGAAGCTTTTAGAGATGCAAGCTGAAGAATGGGAGGATTGCTGAGTTGCCAGCTTTCGGCAGTAGGAATAGGAACATAATCATGTCCCATAAGAAATCTGGTTGTTTTGTCATGTCCCCACCATCCGAGAAATTTGGGAAGAGAATAATTCTTCAGATGTTTTTCATGAATAAATGCACCTCCAATAGATCCCGGACCGCCGTTCATATATTTATAATTACACCATACCGCAAAATCAACATTCCAGTCATGCAGTTTCAGCAATGTATTACCGACGGAATGTGCAAGATCAAATCCGGCAATTATGTTTTTTTTATGACATGCATTAGCAATTTTTTCAATTTCAAATGACTGACCCGTATAATAATTTACTCCGGCAAACCAAAGCAATGAAACGGAATCTCCAAAAATTTCAATGAAATCTAAAATATCTCCGGTTCTTAAATTATCTTCACCGAATCGAGGCTTAACTTCAACAAGAGTACTATCAATGTCATAACCATGAAATTTAATTTGTGATTGAACGGCATAATGATCAGATGGGAAAGCATTTGATTCAATTACAATTTTATTTTTATACTTTTTGGGTTTGTAAAAAGAAGCAAAGAGCAGATGGAGGTTAACCGAAAGAGAATTCATATTAACTACTTCTTCGGGTTTTGCGCCAGTCAATTCGGCAGTTTGCTGAGTAAGGAACTCATGGTAAGGAAGCCAGGGATTTTTTGCATGTAAGTGACCTTCAACACCGAGAGTCGCCCAGTCTTTGAGTTCCTGCTCGATGTAAGCTCTGACTGTTTTAGGCTGAAGCCCTAGAGAATTACCGGCAAAGTAAATTACATCTTTGCCGTTTTTATCTTTTGGAATAAAAAATTTATCTCTGAAGTTTTTTAAAGGATCCGCCTGATCCGCGTCCATTGCGAAGGATAAATCACGAGTAAAATTTTTCAAAATCTGATTTGTATATTTATTGAAGTTGAAAAAAATGGTTAAGCATCAGCAAACTTTATATCCTCTGAGAAACCTCTGCATTTTAATTTTATCGGAAGACATATTAAAAAACATCCGGTTGAGTTCATCAAAAGATTTCTCTTTTTTGAAAACAAGTTCGTTGATAATGCTGTAAGTGTTTTCATAATTTATAAAATCATTATAATATGCAAATACAACTTCGCTTGCAAGTTTTGAATTTGAATTCAATATTTCAGCAAATCTTTTATCAGGGTTATCATGCTTTGAATCAAAGAGAACAATATTGAAATATCCTCCAACTCCCATATTATATTTTGCAGCAGCGTTAGTTGCTCTCAGGAGCTGAATCATGCCTTCGATTTTATCTATGTGATTTCTTCTTTCGTCGAGGGTTTTGCTTCCGATATAATCAGAAAAAATTATTTGTGCAGAATCGGATCCGGAGCCAATAGTTTCGAAAATTGAATACGGCATTTGCAGGAGCATTTCAGTTTTCATGCTGAGTTTGCATATTTTAAAAACTCCCGATTCATCAAATCCTCCGATTATAGCCGAATTAAGGAAAATACTGTCAACTTCCGAGGCATTATTCCAATTCATAAGATTGAATACCTTTTCTTTAATCTCTTTCTGTTTTATTTCAATCTTTTGTTTTTCATTATCATTATAATATCCTCTGACGTAATCAGAAGTATCGAAATTAAAATATCCGTTTACAATATCGTTTATATGCTTATGCTTAACATTCATCATTTCATCATAAGCAATTTTAAAAATCTCATCAATCGAAAGCTGACAAGAGGAGTTGTCGTTTTTTCCCAATCCTGATTCATAAATATTTCTGATTCTTGATTTAATTCTCCGGCGGATTTCATCGCCGATGGCAGTAGTACCAGATCCGCCATAAACAGCTTCGAGTCTGCAGTTTTTTCTGACTACAGAAGGAACTATTTTTTGTATTTTATCTGATGACAGCATTTTTCTGACTTCTCCAATAGAAGTTTGTTCATCGCAGCACATTGCGCCGGAGTGTTTGTCAAAAATCAGTGCATTTACAACGGTCATTTTAAATTTATTTAATTCAGAATTTATATCCTCTTAAAACAAGTTCAAGTTTATAGCAATCTGAAGCATTACCAAACAAGATAGATTCTGCTTCTTCGGGAACAAATTTTTTTCTTTTGAAAATGTAATCATCGATTAAACCATAGCAAAGTTCCTTTGAAACAAAATTACTGTCATAAGCAGTAACTGTTTCTTTAATGAATTGGGACAAATCGCCGGAAATTTCAGTACACCTTTCAGAATGATTGGCATAGTTACCGTTAAGATAAATGATATTGTAATATCCTCCGATTTCGCTGTTTTTTTCCGCAGTTTGATTTGTAATTCTGATAAGTTCAGCCATACCAAAAATTTTGTCAATGCCGTTTCTTCTTTCATCAAGCGTGATATTGTTTATAAGTTCACTGAATGCAAGAGAAGTAGTTGTTGAGCCGGAGCCGACTGAATTATACATGCTTGTGGAAACATAAAGATGCGTCATTCCTCCATAAAAATCGAATATATTAAATCCAAAACTGCTGTCCGTACCAATTATAAGTCCTTCCAATTCACTAATGTCTTTCATATAATCTGGTTTCAGCAAAATCATATCCATTGCTTTTGAAACGATTTTATCTTCGGTAATGTCAATTTTGTTTCCGTCTTTAAAATAATGACCTCTGTTAAAATCATCTATACTGAATCCGAACAAGCCGTTTAATTTTCTGTTAACATATTCTCTGGAATAATTCTGAAAAATCCTCAGAGTAATTCTTGCAACGTCTTCGACAGTTTTGAATACTTTTCCGGTTTTACCGCTTTTGATATAAGTGTTGTAATTTTTGTTTAATTCATTTCTAATATCTTCAATTATCTGATTTGTCAGAGCGATATTTCCTGCGCCACCGTAAACAGCTTCAAGTCCGAGTTCGTTACTCATTTCTTCGGTGAGGAGAAACTGAAGGTTATCAGCGGAAAGCACACGCCTTCTGCCTCCGATAAAAAATTCTTCATCCGTAATCACGGCGCCGGATTGATAATCGAACTTCAGAGAATTAACAATAGCCATAAAATTTAAAGAGTAAATTAACTAATCTTCTGATTGAATAATGTCATAAAGAAAAACCCTGCTTGGTGCGGCATCGCTTTTAAAATCGGGTATTTGAATATTTATAAAATAAATACCATCTTTTATATAATCAGGTACATAAACCATCTCCGTAATTGTATTGAGTGAATGTTCGTATTTGTCTACGTCATGAGATTCCGGTTTTACATTCCAGAAAATATGATGTGCTGAAAGTTTACCTTCGTCAAAAGTTCTGTCAACAGAAGGCAAATCGATGAGCAGATGCTTTACATTTTTTTCTGAAATATAATTCATAGCATTCAAAGAAAAGAAAGGAGTTGGAGTATTCATATACTGTCTGGAAATTTTTGAGACATCATTTGGCATGGTTCTGATAATCAACGCTTCAAGGAAATTTTCATTAGTGTTTATCAGTTTTTCCCTTAGAATTTTTTCGGTAATAAGAAAATCATCTGCATTTTTTCCCGGAACATAAATATCCTGGGTAACTGAGGCATGTTCCGGAATAACAGAAATCAGCGTACAAGGGAAAATAACAGATGTAAGTACATTATTAATAAAAATTCTTTCGAAAGAAATATGTCCTACGCATTCTGTATGAGTGCCGTTGCAGTGGGGAATAATTTTATACACTTCAAAATTGCATCCTCCGCCTTTTCTCGTATCGCCAATAAATCCGGAAGTTTCATAAGTTTTTGCAGATGCATTTTCAACATTGTATGAATTGGGCTGATCGCCAAAAAAATCAAGCTGGATAGAAAGCGGATGAGGTTTCGATAGATCGACATTAAAGTTTTTAGTTTCTAAACTGAAGACAGCCTTCATGAATATTTGATATGCTCAAAAAATTTTTTAAACGGAATGAATTTAAATGTTAAATATTGATTCAAATTCGTAATTTTGTCAAAAAAAATGTGCAGACAATTTATAACAGCCGGTAAATTATCCGGTTTAAGGAAATTACTAAAATCCGTTTACAATGAAGATATAAAAATAAAGTTATATGAAGAGATAGATAAAAAAGAAGAAACCCTTGAAGAAGAAATCGAAAAAGAGATTGAGGAGCAGAAAGGAAAACCTGAATCAGAAGATGCTGTGCTTACACACAGGATACCCGTATTAATTTATGAGAGCGGAGAAAAATTTATTACAAAAATGAAATGGGGTATACGTTTTGATCCTGAAAAAAAGACACCGCTTATTTTCAACTCACGCGATGATACAATCAGCATAAAACCATTCTGGAAGAAGTTATTTGACAGAAACAGGATATTAATACCAATGAAAGGATTTTACGAATGGAAAGATGTAGGGAAAAAGAAAAAGCTGAAAATTAAGATAGAGAAAAAAGATGGTAAAATATTCCTTGTCCCGGGACTGTATTGGAAGAATAAAGAAGGCATAAATGAGTTTTCGTTGATAACGACATCCCCAAACAAATTTATGGAAACTATTCATAGCAGAATGCCTGTAATACTTGATGATGAGAATGTGTTTATTTTTTTTACGGATTCAGTCGATGAGAATTTAGAAAAACTTAAACCATCTCAAGAAGAGTTTATATTCGAAGAGCAGGAAAACTGATTCACAGTTTTAATTTTCTTAAAACTGGAGACATTAATGATACAAGAGTAACAATTAACAGAGTCATAATACCGCCGAATAATACAGACGGAACCGTACCAAGGATTTTTGCAGCAACTCCCGATTCGAATGCACCAATTTCGTTTGAAGATCCGATAAAGATACTGTTAACAGCTGAGACTCTTCCTTTAAGATTATCAGGAGTCATTAATTGAATTATGGTTGCTCTGATAACCACACTAACACTATCAAAAGCACCGCTAAGAACAAGAATGAACAAAGATAAAAGAAAACTTTTGGATAAACCGAACATGATTATACAAGTTCCAAATCCGAAAACGCTGATAAGTAAATTCTTGCCGGCATTTTTGGTTAAAGGGTATCTTGTCATATAGACAGCCATAATAACTGCGCCAATGGAAGGAGCGGCTCTTAATGCTCCGAGACCTTGAGGACCTACGAACAAAATTTCGCCGGCGAAAATTGGAAGCAGAGCAACTGCGCCGCCGAATAAAACAGCAAAAAGATCGAGAGATATTGCTCCAAGGATAACTTTTTTTTCAAAAACAAATTTCAATCCGGCAGTTAGAGTTTCTTTCAGAGAATGATATCCTATAAAATCAGGGACGGGTTTATTTTTTATGGTAATTATAAGAGAAATGGCAATCAGCCATAAGAAAATAATTACAATATAGGAGTTTACAGCTCCACTGAAACCATAGATTAGGCCTCCGATTGCAGGACCGGTAACAGCGCCGGTTTGCCACGTAGTAGTATTCCATGTTATTGCGTTTGGCAGAATGGATTTAGGAACAAGCTGCGAGACAAAAGCGAAGAAAGAGGGGCCTGAAAAACCTCTACCAATACCGCTTAAAAAAACAGCAATGTAAATTGCTGTTACTTTATTAGACGAAATGATTGGGAAAAAATCCGAAGATATAATCAGCAGAATTAAGGAGCAAACAGTCATAAAGAAAACTGAGAACAAAACTATTTTCTTTCTGTCGCTAGTGTCAGTAATGTGACCAGCAAAAAGAAGCACACAAATTGAAGGAACAGCTTCTGCAAGACCAATAAGACCTAGCGAGAGAGGATCTTTTGTGATTTCGTAAACCTGCCAACCTACGATTACAGCCTGCATTTGTGCGGCAATAGTAATAAGTAGTCTGGATACAGTAAAATTTCTGAACTCCCAGAATCTGAGAGCTGAATAAGGATCGGTTTTTTCGTTAACAGAATCGATATTATACAAAAAATTTTCATTCAATCTGCTTTATATAAACAGATAATTCAAGATTTTTTTTTGTGGATAAAAGAATCCCTGACAGCGTTTGGTATTTTTAATGAAAGTGGTAATGCATTTATTGAGTGTAAGAAATTTTGAAAGAGGAATAAAACGCTGTCAGGGATGCTTTATGAGAGAGATAACACCATTATTGCCGGAGAATTTTTATTTGATTAGCAACAGGGGAATTAACGGTGAAGATATAATTAAAGAGTCAAGGAACTATTATTATTTTTTTAAACAGTATAATAAGTATGCTGTTAAAATTGCGGATACGTATGCATATTGTTTATTAAGGAATGAATTTAAGTTTTTGATTAGAGTTAAAAAGCCTGAGAAGAAAGATGTAATTGATATAAATTTCACAGATTCTGATAAAAAAGTTATAAACATAATAAGTAAATTGAAATTTGATCCTAGTTTGCAGTTATCTCATTTTTTTAATAGTTATGCACAAGCTATTAACAAATCAATTAAAAGAACGGGAGGATTATTTGAATCTCCGTTTAGAAGAGAACTAATAAAAACAGAAAAAGAATTAAAGGAAGCGATGTCTGAAATACATTTTTATTCACAGAAATCAGGAATATCCTCTGATTACAGACATTATTCATTTTCATCTTATTCGCATATAATTAAAGAGACAGTGAAAACCCTGACAGCGTATAGAGAATTATTCGGAAATAAGTTACCGTTTTGTCAAAACGCTGTCAGGGTTTGCAATCTGAATGTAAAAGCCGTTTTGGAGTTATTTGGTGGGATTAAGGAATTTATAAAATATCATGATGAATATTCGAATCGAACATTTAAGAAGCAACCCTGACAGCGTTCAAAAAAATTTTCCCTAATCTCCCATTCCTCAAAAACGCTGTCAGGGTTCCCCTCCTTTCCACAACTCACTTTTATTGAATTTCTATTCAAAAATATTTTTCCAATCTTATATATATTCTAATTCTAAATATCTAAATCATGAAAAATAAATATGTATACTACTTCGGTAACGGTAAAGCCGAAGGGAAAGCAGATATGAAAGCTCTGCTAGGCGGTAAAGGCGCTAACTTGGCAGAAATGACAAATGTTAAACTACCCGTTCCCCCCGGATTTACTATTACTACAGAAGTCTGCAATTACTATTATAAAAACAATAAAAAATATCCAAAAGAACTCAAAAATCAGGTCGCTTATGCTTTGAAAAAAATTGAAAAAGATATGGGATGCATCTTCGGCAATTCCGATAATCCCCTGCTTTTAAGCGTAAGATCAGGCGCACGCGCTTCCATGCCAGGAATGATGGATACAGTGCTAAACCTGGGACTTAATGATGAAACGGTTAAAAGTCTTATCAGAAAAACTAAAAATGAAAGATTTGTATATGATTCCTACAGAAGATTTATTCAAATGTACGGCGACGTTGTTATGGATTTAAAACCAAAAGATAAACATCATATTGACCCATTTGAAGAAATTATTGAGAATAAAAAAAAGAAAAAGAAAATTAAAAATGATATCGAATTTTCTGCTGCTGATCTAAAAGAGCTGGCTGAAGAATTTAAAAAAGCTATAAAGAAAGAAACCGGTATGGATTTTCCTGAAAATCCTATGGTACAGTTATGGGGAGCTGTCGGTGCAGTATTTCGATCTTGGATGAACGATAGAGCAATTGTTTACAGAAATCTTAACAATATTCCGGCCGAGTGGGGAACTGCAGTAAATATACAATCAATGGTGTTCGGAAATCTCGGTGATACTTCAGGTACTGGAGTCGCTTTCACCCGAAATCCTTCTAACGGTGAAAATGAATTTTACGGGGAATATCTGATGAATGCGCAGGGCGAAGATGTCGTTGCAGGAATTAGAACACCACACCCAATGTCCGATCTAAAAAAAACAAAACCCAAAATTTATAATCAACTGGAAAAAGTCAGAAAAATTCTTGAGAAACATTTCAGGGATATGATGGATATAGAATTTACAATGCAGGAAGATACTCTTTATATGCTCCAATGCAGAGCCGGTAAAAGAACTGGTTACGCTGCCGTGAAAATTGCAGTTGATATGGTTAAGGAAAAACTGATTACGGAAAAAGAAGCATTGATGAGAGTAGATCCCGAACAGCTAAATCAACTATTAAGACCTATATTCAGTACTGCAGAAAAAGCTGAGGCTGTTAAAAGCGGAAGATTGCTTGCAACTGGTTTAAATGCAGGCCCCGGAGCCGCATGCGGAAGAGTTTATTTCAATTCTTACGATGCTGTTAATGCCAATGCAAGAGGAGAGGAAGTTATTCTTGTCCGAATTGAAACTTCACCAGAAGACATTAGAGGTATGAATGCTGCCGAAGGTATTCTCACTTCAAGAGGAGGTATGACCTCTCATGCCGCACTTGTTGCAAGACAAATGGGAAAAGTATGTGTGGCAGGTTGCGGCGAACTTGATATAGATTATTTGCTTAAAACAATAAAAGTTAAGAAAAAAAACCATGTAATAAAAGAAGGTGATTACATTTCTATTGACGGTTCAACCGGTGAAGTAATTGTAGGCAAATTAAAAGCTAAACCTTCTGAGATTTTACAAGTACTTATTGATAAAACTTTAAGCCCCGCTAAATCCAAACCATACTATTATTATTCAACTTTCATGAGATGGGTTGATAAAATCAGAAAATTAAAAATCAGAACAAATGCAGATCAGCCAGATCAGTGTAAAAATGCTATCGCTTTCGGCGCTGAAGGTATAGGATTATGCAGAACTGAACACATGTTTTTCGGAGGCGACAGAATCGATGCCGTTAGAGAAATGATTCTTGCTTATAGTACCGAAGGAAGAAAAAAAGCATTGTCAAAAATTCTGCCTTATCAAAGAAATGACTTTACAGAAATATTCAGAGTAATGAAGGGTCTTCCCGTAACAATCAGAACTCTCGATCCTCCTCTGCATGAATTTTTACCGCATACAGAAAACGAAATTAACAACTTAGCTCTTCAAATTGGAACTACTGTCGATGAAATTAAATATAAGCTTAATGCATTAAGAGAATTCAATCCAATGCTGGGACACAGGGGTTGCAGATTGGGAATTTCTTTTCCGGAAATTACCGAAATGCAGGCAAGAGCAATTTTTGAAGCTGCTGCTACTGTAATAAAAGAAGGATTAAAGGTTTATCCGGAAATTATGATCCCCTTAATTGGAAATGAAAAAGAATTTATTGAACAAGAAAGAATTATTCGTAAAGTTGCCCAAGATGTGATGAAAGAGAAAAAAATGAATTTTAAGTATAAAGTCGGAACAATGATAGAAATTCCAAGAGCCGCATTAGTTGCAGATAAAATTGCTGAATATGCAGAATTTTTTTCATTTGGAACTAATGATCTTACGCAAATGACTTTTGGAATTTCCAGAGACGATTCGGCTTCATTCCTTCCGGAATATAGAGAGAAAGAAATTCTAAAACGTGATCCGTTTGAATCAATTGATACAGAAGGTGTCGGCTTACTTATGAAAATTGCAGTTGAAAAAGGACAAAAATCAAGAAGCAACATAAAGCTGGGAATTTGCGGTGAGCATGGCGGAGAACCGGATTCTATTAAATTCTGTCATGACCTGGGACTCGAATATGTCAGCTGTTCGCCTTTTAGAGTTCCTGTTGCCAGATTGGCTGCAGCAAGATCCGAATTGATTTAGTTCAATAAGTTTTCTAATCAAAAAAAGAGTAAAAAATATTTAATGCAGCCTCTGAATTTAAATGACTTTGAAGTATTTGCTCGAGACAAAATTTCAGAGTCAGCTTATGATTATTTCAGAGGTGGTGCAGATGATGAAATTACTCTCCTAGAAAATTCATCCGCTTACAAAAACATTTTTCTGAAATACAGAGTTCTTCGGGATGTAAGCAATGTTGATACATCCGCTTCTTTCCTTGGAATAAAATTATCCATGCCGGTTTTAATTGCTCCAACTGCTTTCCATAAATTGGCTCATCCGGAAGGTGAAATTGCAGTATCAAAAGCTGCATCGTCTGAAGGTATAATAATGATATTAAGCACATTATCTAATTCCGATATGGAAGATGTCGTTAATGAAAATGACAAGATGGTAATGTTTCAACTTTACGTTTATAAAGACAGGGAAATAACACGTGAACTTATTCAAAGAGCTGAAAGCGCTGGTATGAAAGCTATAGTATTAACTGTTGATACACCGTATATTGGTAAAAGAGAAAAAGATATAAGAAACAGGTTTACATTACCCGAACACCTATCCGTTAAAAATCTTCTCCCTGTTTCAAAAGATAAATTTCCCGTAGTTGACAACTCTGGTCTTGCCGGATATGTAAGTAGTCATCTTGATCCTTCATTATCTTGGAAAGATATTGACTGGATAAAATCTGTTTCTAAATTGCCTTTGGTAATCAAAGGTATCGGATGCTCTGAAGATGCCTTGTTATCAGTTGAAAACGGAGCTGACGGTATAGTGGTTTCTAATCACGGAGGAAGACAGCTTGATACATGCCGTGCAACAATCGATGTTCTGCCGGAAATTGCTGAATCGGTTTCGGATAAAATTGAAATTTTAATTGACGGAGGCATAAGAAAAGGAACTGATGTCATCAAAGCTTTGGCGCTTGGAGCAAAAGCTGTTTTAATAGGCAGACCGGTTATCTGGGGTTTGGCTTACGATGGTGAAAAGGGTGTAAAGGATGTATTAAATATCTTACGAAATGAAATAACACTTGCCATGGCATTGTGCGGAGTTGATAAGGTTAAAAATATAAACAATGAATTAATTGCTAAATGATTATTTACCGAATCCAATTCCCAAACCAAATGTGAGTTTGTTGTCTGCTCTCTTTCTTCCTACGGAAACAACATCTTCAAATGTATATAGGTAAGAAGATCTGAAATATATTTTATGTACAATCGGAAAATCTACCGAACATTCTATCCGGATATTATGTGCAGAAAAATCAATCATCATAGGTTGATAAAACCCGGTGAAAGACAATATCATTCTTGAATCAAACAATTCCTGCCGTGTCTTTAGTCTCATAGAAAGTCTTATTATTTCCATATCGTAATTTTCGGGCTTTTGGATAAGATTTGTGTAATCATAAATAATGGCAGCAGAAACAGAAGACTTATGTTTATTATTTTTTATAAATGTATATTTTAATCCTGCACCTGACTGTGACTTGATATCAATACCTTTGGCAAAATTATATTCCAATATTTGAAGTATAAAAGGAGTAAATTTTCGGGTTCTGAAAAAATCTCCGGTAAATGAAAGAATGAAGTTGTTATCATCTTTTCGACCTTTAGCTTCTCCGTAACCGTAACTCGCATATAATATTCCTTCAAAATTATTCAGATCAGCTTTCAACTCGCCTTTACTCTGAAGATATAATTTATTAGTATTGCCGCTCTGATACAATCCTTCTCCTGAAATAAAACCCGACCAGCCAGAATTCACGGAATCAATCTGCTGCGACAAAATATTCGAAGGAATTAAAAATGTTAATAATAAAATCAGGATTAAAGTCATGGATTTTTTGAACCAATATAATCCCGCAGAAGACTTTATGATATTCAATAAAAAACTCTGAGACAAAAATGTCTTCAGAGTTTTCAAATTGGTAAATCAATTTTTTTCAGTTTCTGTATTTTATCAGATAACTGAAGGAATTTTTTTGATAATCAGGACTTGTCCAAAGATTAAGCGAGTTGAGTTTCTGAATTACGTTTGATGAAAGATTTTCATTCCCTCCGCTTAACTTCGTGAATGTTATTTTCCCGTCTTCATTAATTTTTACGCCTATTATTACTTCTCCGTTTAGATCTTTATCGGCAAATTTAAGATAAGGGGTTTTTAGAATGTCTTTTATTTCCTGAACAATCTGATTATTAAGATCAGCCGTGTTTGCACCTGTTGTTTTATTAGTTTTAGAGTAACCAATTACTGAGGCGGCTAAAATAAAACAGAAAATTGTAAATAATATTTTGATGGTTTTCAATTTCTACTCCTTGATTTTTTTTATTATTCGGGAATAGAAATAAAAAGTTTCAAAAGCCTGAACTTTCAGATCATAAATGTTATAAAGTCCCCATAAATTTTTTTAAATTTCTAATCCAGCCGGTATACTTTGTTCTCTTTACAGGTGTGCCATCAAAAGTTTTATTGAATTTTTCTTCCGAAAAATTAATTAGTTCAAAAGCAGATTTGTTAAACACTTCCTCTTTAGGAAAAAAATTCTCATCCGATGTAAATATTTTTTTACCGTTAAAAGGGCAAACATCCTGACAAATGTCACAGCCGAAAATCCAACCTTTGATATTTATCGACTCCGGAATCTCTCCTCTATTTTCAATTGTCTGATATGAAATGCAAAGATTTGAATCGATTTTATACTCATCGTATAACGCATTTGTCGGACACTCATTGATACATATCATGCATGATCCACATAAATCTTCTGTTGATTTGTCATATTCCAGTTCCTTATTTATGAATATAGTGCCAATAAAAAAGAAACTGCCGAATTCATTACTGATAATGTTTGTGTTTTTTCCTTGCCAGCCGATCCCTGAACGAACGGCCCATGTTTTATCCATCACGGGTCCGTCGTCAATGTAATATTTTGTTTTCACACCTTCAAAGCCCGACTCAATTGCGCTGCAGATACTTTTCAACTTTTTCTTGATTACTTTATGATAATCCCTGTTACCCCAAGCATACCTTGAAATTCTCGGAATGTTTGAATCTTCGGAATGCAAAATTGGCGTGTCATATATGTAAGCGAGTGAAATTACGGATTTAATGTCTTCCTGTATTAATGAAGGATTGATTCTCTTTTCAAAACTATTATTCATCCATTTCATTTCGCCATTTCTGTTTTCATCAAGCCATGCCTTTAATAACTCTCCTTCTTTTTTCAGAATTTCAAATTTCGAAAATCCGCATTTAATAAAATTTTCATTTTCGCTTGCTTTTCTAATGAAATCGGATAGTTCTTTTTTCAAAATTATTAATACTGATGTTGTTTATTTTAATCTATTACTTCAAATTTCCAATTATCGCATAATTCATTTTGCTAAAAATGAAAATCAAATATTTTCCTTCCGGGTTTTTTGATGTACAAAAATCCTCCATCAATTTTTATTTCAAATATTCTCAGTCTGCACCCGGGTTTATCCGGCTGTTCGCCTGTTAAGAGACTAAACCTGTATCCATGTACCGGGCAAGTCACGTGTTTATCTTGCAAATCGCCTTTATATATTTTAGCATTATGATTATGTGGACAGACATTGTCAACAGCATAATACTCGTCTCCGATTTTAAAAACTGCTGCTTCATTTTCATCATCAATATCAAATCTTTGTCCAATACCTTCCTTTATATCTTCCATTTTGCAGATTTTTACATATTCATTTTGCATAATGAAAAAAAATATTTATGTAAATATATTTCTTAAATAACACTCCGGATTATTTTGAGTAACAAAAAACTCCTTCCGGTATAAACCAAAAGGAGTTTATTAATTCTGTAATAAATATTACTTCAAGTTGAAAACTCTGTCAAGCCTCGCAATTTTCATAAGATCCATTACATTGGGATTTACATTTTGCAGTATCAGTTTTCTGTTTTTTTCTCTCTCCATTCTCTCTGAAAGTAAAAGCACCGACAAACCTGAACTGTCACATTTGGTCACATCTTTCAGATCTATAATAAATTGATTATCTATTTCTTTCTGTAGAAATATCAGCTCTGCTTTTACGTCTGCAGCTATCGTGTGGTCAAGCGATTTCGATTCAAGCTTGAATATTGTCTTATCTTTCTGCTTGTCAATTTCAAATTTCATGTCTGTCTTATTTATGTTTTTGTGGCTCTCTTGGTTTTGATGGTTCTTTTGCTAAAAGAACTTTCCTGCTTAGTTTAAGTTTTCCGGAATCATCTATTCCCATTAATTTTACCTGAATTTCCTGACCGACTTTAAGTACATCTTCGACTTTTACTGTGCGCTTATGATCAATTTCAGAAATATGCAGAAGTCCTTCCTTACCGGGAAGTATTTCCACGAATGCTCCGAAATCTTTTATTCCTTTAACAACACCATCATAGATTTTACCAACTTCAGGTACTGCGGTAAGTCCCGCAATCATTTTCCTGGCAATCTCAGCCTGTGTCTTATCAACAGCTGCAATTGTCACTTTACCCTCATCGTCAATATCAATTTCTGCTCCGCTTTCGGCAATGATGTTTCTTATTGTCTTGCCGCCTGGTCCGATAACTGCTCCTATCATGTCTTTAGGTATCATCATTGAGTACAGATGAGGAGCATATTTTGAGATTGATTCCCTTGCAGAAGAAATTGACTTGTTCATTATTCCAAGAATATGCAGCCGACCTTCTTTTGCCTGCTGAAGAGCTTTCTCCATTATTTCAAATGAAATCCCTCTTATCTTAATATCCATCTGAATTGCCGTAATACCTTCTGCAGTTCCGGCAACTTTAAAATCCATGTCACCGAAATGATCTTCATCTCCGAGTATGTCTGAAAGCACGGCAATCTTATCTCCTTCTTTGATGAGTCCCATTGCAATTCCCGCTATTGGTTTTTTCAGCTTTACCCCTGCATCCATCAAAGCCATAGATCCGGCGCAAACTGTTGCCATTGATGAAGAACCGTTTGATTCAAGAATATCCGATACCACTCTGATTGTGTAAGGAAAATCTTCTTCGGCTGGCAGCAAATTCTTTAATGCTCGCTCAGCCAGATTTCCATGACCGATTTCTCTTCTTCCAGGACCCGGTCTTCCTCCGACTTCTCCAGTGCTAAATGATGGAAAATTGTAATGAAGTATAAATCTCTTTGTGCTGATTTCTTTTAATCCTTCTATAAGCTGTTCATCCCTTTTCGTTCCGAGTGTTACTGTTGTTAAACTTTGTGTCTGCCCTCGTGTAAACAATGATGAACCGTGAGTTCTTGGTAATACGCCGATTTCACCATTAATTTCTCTAATATCTGTTAATCCTCTTCCGTCAAGTCTTTTGTGTTGTGATAATATCAT
Organism: Ignavibacteria bacterium; assembly: GCA_019187405.1. Taxonomy (GTDB): domain Bacteria; phylum Bacteroidota; class Ignavibacteria; order Tepidaquicellales; family Tepidaquicellaceae; genus JABAQZ01. Next base: position 5,608 of record JABAQZ010000022.1, on the reverse strand, counting down.
CTCTCTCATTACTTCATACTGAATATCATGTATAATGTTTTCAAGTTCTTTTTCCTTCTCGGGATATTTTTCAATGAGAGCATTAATGACGTTATCATGAATTTCCCTGTTCTTCATTTTTCTCTCTTCCTTTGTCATTACTGTGGAAGTAGAGTTTTTTATATCCGTTTCACAGATTTTTCTTACATCAGATGACATTTCAGAATTGTCTGCTGCAGGAGGAATTTCGTTTTTCTTTTTTCCTGCCTCACGCGCAAATTCAATTTGAAAATTACATAAATCAATTATATGTTTGTGAGCGAACTTAATTGCTTCAAGAAATTCTGCTTCAGATATTTCTTTTGCTTCACCTTCGACCATCATGATTGAATCTAATGTTCCTGCAACGCTTATATCAAAATCTCCTTCTTCAAGCTGTGCATGAGTCGGATTTACTATCATCTCTCCATTTATTCTGGTTACTCTGACTTCTGATACTGGATCTGTAAACGGTATGTCTGATATTAATAATGCCGCTGAAGCGCCAATCTGCCCAATTATATCAGCATCATTTTCTCCATCTGAAGAATATACCGAACATATCACCTGCACCTCATTGAAATAGCCTTCAGGAAATAAAGGTCTTATAGGTCTGTCTATCAATCTTGAAGATAAAATCTCTTTCTCTGTCGGTCTTCCTTCTCTTTTAAAAAAACCTCCGGGTATTTTTCCCACAGATGCTGTCTTTTCTCTATAATCAACCGTTAATGGGAAAAAATCCTGTCCCGGTTTTACATCGTCTGAAGCAGTAACAGCACATAATACATAATTTTCGTTAAGTGAAACCATTACAGCACCGTTAGCCTGTTTTGCAAGCCTTCCGGTTTCGAGTGTCAGAGTCTTTCCCCCTAACTCAATACTTTTTGAGTATAACATTAATTTTTTCTTATTTTCTAATATCAAGTTCTTTAATAATCTTCCTGTATCTTTCCACATCCTTATTCTCAAGATACTTCAGTAGCTTTCTTCTTTTACCAACCATTTTAAGAAGGCCTCTTCTTGAATGATTGTCTTTTGCATAAACATTGAAATGATTTGCAGAAAGTTCGTTTATTCTTTTGGTAAGTATTGCAACCTGTACTTCCGGTTTGCCGGAATCACTTTCAGAATTTCCGTATTTCTTTACTATTTCCTGTTTTTGTTCTTTTGTTAATGGCATATCTTAGTGTTAATTATTTAATTGAAAATTAATTATTGATTATTTTTAAACTCTCTTCTTTGTCAGCATATAACTGCTTTTTTAACTCCTCAAGGGAATCAAATTTAACTTCATCCCTTAAATATTCCAGAAAATTAATTCTGACTTTTTTCCCGTATATATTTTCGTTGAAATCAAAAATGTTCACTTCTATCTTTAACAGACCATCTTTTGATACGGTCGGATTAATTCCAATGCTTAACATCCCTTTGTATGTATTCCCCTCAATTTCTACAGTCACGGCATAAACTCCGATTTTAGGTAAAAGTTTATAATCAGAAGTTAAAATAATATTTGCCGTAGGAAAACCTATTTCTCTTCCTAGTTTTCTGCCTTCTGTTACTTTGCCCTCGATACTGTAATTTCTGTCAAGAAAAATTGAAGCTGTATTTACATCTCCTTTATCTTCTAACAAATGCCGTATTGTAGTCGAGCTTACATGTCGGTTTTTATGCTTGTACTCATCAACTTTATAAATTCTGAATCCGTATTTTTCCGAAAGATTGTTCAGAGTATTAAAATTACCTTCGCGGTTTTTGCCGAACATATGGTCATATCCGATTACAAGATCACTTAATCCGGTTCCGTTAATCAGATACTTCAGATAAAAATCTTCTGCGGATGTCTTTGAAAACTCGATATTAAAATTTATAACGTATGCAATGTCAATCCCGAGTTTCTTAAATATCTCCAGTTTTTCATCCAGAGTTGACAATATTTTAATTTCATGAACCCGGTTTTTTAAAATAATCTGAGGATGTGGTTCAAATGTAATGACAATGCTGCGCTCGACATTATTTCTGCTGACGGAAATCAGCTTATCTATTATCTTTCTGTGTCCGAGATGTATTCCGTCAAATGTTCCGATAGTAACTGCACTCTTAATATCATGATTAATTTCCTTAAAATCCCGGATTATCAGCATTTTGTTTTTCTGTAAATTAAAATCGGAACTTTACTTCAGCTTTCCGATTTCTTCTTTTAGCTTTTCAAAGTTAACCTGCACTCCGGGAGATTCCGTAACTTCCACATATTTTATTATCCCGTCTTTTCCGATTAAGAATACTGCCCGCTGAGATGTGTTTTTCATCCCATGCGCAAAAACATCCTGAACAACATCGTAAAGTTTAATTACATTCTTATTAAAATCACTTAACAATGGATGTTTAATGTTTTTCTCTTTTGCAAATGCCTTCTGAACGAATGTTCCGTCAACACTGATGCCAAAGACCATCGTGTCATTTCCGCTGAAATTATCAAAATTATCCGAAACCGTACACATTTCTTCAGTACATACTCCAGTGAATGCCTGAGGAAAAAACATTAACACGACATTATTTTTGCCGAAATAAGAACTTAGTGATATTTCCACAGGATCTGCGGAAGGGGTAAATGAAGTTAAAGTAAAGTCGGGTGCTTTTTCTCCGATTTTTAAAGCCATAAATATTAATTTTTGCTTGTATTATTGATTTTTCAAACAAAAAATATAGTCATTTAAGATTTCATTAACAATTCGATATATTTTACCGGAAATAGAATTTTTTAAAATGATTGAATGAAAATAGATTCCTTCAAATTCTTGAACGTCAAAATTTTTAATTTAAAGTATTGAATTTAATTTTCTGTCGATTTAGCTTTGAACAGTCAAAATAATCCCCCCAAAATAATTTAATTATAATTATCCGTATGAAACATTTAATTTTAATTTTCCTTCTAATGCTGATAATTAAGAATTCCGTTTCAGCAGTTCCCGCGGTAGATAATCATATAAAAGTTGATCAGTTCGGTTACCGTACCGAAGACAGAAAAATTGCTGTCATAAGTAATCCTGTTATAGGTTATAATAACAATAACCCATTTACTCCTGGAAATAATTATCAGGTAAGACGATTCAGTGATGACGTTTTGGTTTATTCCGGCACTATTACAGCATGGAATGGCGGAGTTACTCAATCTCAAAGCGGGGATAAAGTTTGGTGGTTTGAATTCACCGCGCTAAATACTCCGGGTAATTATTATGTTTATGATGTGTTGAATAATGTAAGATCTTATCAGTTTCAAATAAGTGATTCCATTCATTCAGACATTTTAAAACAAGCTTTGAGAGTGTTTTATTATCAGAGATGCGGAACATCAAAATCTTCTCCGTATGCTGAATTTCCATGGACCGACGATGAATGTCATATTGGAAATCTTCAGGATATTGACTGCAGACTGTACAATAATAACAATCCCTCAACTTCAAAAAATCTCTCCGGTGGCTGGCATGATGCTGGAGATTATAATAAATATGTGAACTTTACATTTGAGCCGATGATTGATCTTTTGCTTGGATACGAAGAAAATCCATTAGTTTGGAAAGATAATTACAATATTCCCGAATCGGGAAACGGAATACCGGATGTGCTTGACGAAGTTAGATATGAACTTGAATGGCTTTTAAAAATGCAAAATGCAAATGGCTCTGTTCTGTGCATTGTTGGTGTAAGAAATTATGCAATAGGAAGTCCACCATCTGCAGATTTAGCTCAGAGAATTTACGGACCGGCAACTACTTCAGCAAGCTTTACCGCATCAGCGCTTTTTGCTCTTGGCGCAATTCAGTTTAACAGCATCGGACAGACAGCATTCGCAAATACATTACAGACTGCATCAATAAATGCATATAACTGGGCTGTGGCAAATCCTTCGGTTAATTTTTATAATTCAGGTCTTATTGGAGCAGGCGAACAGGAAACTGATCAGTACGGAACTTTATCCAGGAAAATGGCGGCTTCGGCATTTTTATTTAAGCTCACGGGAAACTCGCAATACAAAACTTTCTTCGAAAATAATTATACTCAAATGCATCTGATACAATGGACTTATGCTTATCCTTTTGAATCAGCTCAGCAGGACATAATGCTTTACTATGCATCAATTCCCGGTGTTTCACCATCTGTTTCAATTGCTATCAGAAATGCATACAAGTCATCTATGAACAACAGTTCGGAAAATCTACCAGCATATATTAATAATACAGATGCATATAGAGCATATCTCACAGATCAGAATTATACATGGGGAAGTAATACTACAAAAGCTAGAGAAGGAAATATGTTTTATAACATGATACATTACAAACTTGACACAACAAATAATTCAAATTACAGAAATGCAGGACTTGGATATCTTAATTACTTCAATGGAATAAATCCGACTGCTTATTGTTATTTAACAAACATGAGTAATTTTGGCTCAGAAAATTCCATAAGTAGAATTTATCATGCATGGTTTTCCGATACGGTAAATCTGCCGCCTCCTTGTTATCTTTCAGGCGGTCCTAATCCCTATTACAGCCTTGACGGGTGCTGTCCTTCAGGCTGCGGTTCATACAATTCATTGTGTAATACATCGCTTGTTACACCTCCGTTGAATCAACCTAAGCAGAAATCATACAAAGACTGGAATATCAGTTGGCCTCAGAATTCATGGACAGTAACAGAACCTGCTATATACACTCAAGCAGCCTATGCAAGACTTGTATCACAATTTGTAAAAGCTTCACCGGGTTTTGAAATTAAACTTGTGATGCAAGGATTTTACAATTCCGTTTTGGATATAATGAACATGAAAGATACTGTCAGGGTTTATTTCAGAAATAATTTTTCCCCATATTCGGTAATAGATTCAGTTAAAACAACGGTTGATTCAGTGTCTTTTAAATGCAATTTTACTCTTGCAAATTTATCTTCAGGTACTTACTTCATTGTCATCAGACATAGAAATTCAATTGAAACGTGGAGCAAAGCCGGAGGAGAAATTTATACGTTAGGAAGTCAGTTTAATTTTGATTTCACATCGGATTCAACTAAAGCATACGGAAATAATATCATTAAAATAGATGATTTACCGGGAATTTACGGAATATACGGAGGCGATATAAATCAGAATGAAATAGTTGACGGCACGGACAATCTGCTTGTTGATAATGATGCAAATGCATTTACGACGGGATATGTAAAAACGGATGTTAACGGTGATATGGTTACTGATGCATCCGATGCTGTTTTAACAGAAAATAACGCTCAAAATTTTGTGAGCGTAATTAAACCGTGATGTTATTTGATCAGAATCATTTTTCTTATTTCTGTAAAATCTCCGGTTTTCAATTTATAAAAGTAAGCTCCACTTGGAAACATACTACCATCGAAATTTATGCTGTGCAATCCTGATGCTTTATTTTCTTTAACAATTACTGCAATTTCCTTTCCCGTCACGTCATAAACTTTCAGTTCAATGAATCCGGGTTTCTTGAGTTCGTATTTTATCTTTGTTGATGGATTAAATGGATTGGGATAATTATTTATCAGTTTTGCTTCTTCTTTTATT
>JABAQZ010000015.1 GCA_019187405.1 Ignavibacteria bacterium | reverse complement strand
AACAGAAAAAATTTTTTTAACATTTTTTTCTTTTTTCAGCCACTCCCCCTAGGGGGAGTGGGACATGGTGTCATCCTCATTCACATTTCTTTTATTTTATCATTTACACAAAATTTTTTACACTCCCAGCGCTTTTCTTTCTCTCGTTACATATCTCTTGATTCGTAATGTAGAACGATGATGCAGCGTTATCACCCCTCCCTTAGTCCCTCCCCCAAAAAATTGTGGAGGGATTTCCTGAGTTTTCCTTTCTGGGGATGGGGTGAAGTAGCGCTTTGAATCACATGCTCAGAACTCTGAATCACTTGCTCAAAACTCTGAGTCACTTGCTCAAAACACCGAGTCACTTGCTCAGAACTCTGAATCACTTGCTCAGAACTCTGAATCACTTGCTCAGAACTCTGAATCACTTGCTCAGAACTCTGAATCACTTGCTCAGAACTCTGAATCACTTGCTCAGAACTCTGAATCACATGCTCAGAACTCTGAATCACATGCTCAAAACTCTGAATCACTTGCTCAAAACACCGAGTCACTTGCTCAAAACACCGAGCCACTTGCTCAGAACTTTGAATCACTGACACAGTTCTTTGAATCACTGACACAGTTCTTTGAATCACTGACACAGTTCTTTGAATCACTGACACAGTTCTTTGAATCACTGACACAGTTCTTTGAATCACTGACACAGTTCTTTGAATCACTGACCGGGTACTCTGAATCACTGACCGGATAATTTGAAAAGCAGGTTTTTACTCTGAATTACTGCTTTCTTTCTCTGAAAAAGTGGTATGAAACTTCGAATCTCTGACTCACTTCTATGAATCAATTGTAATTTAATCTGAATCATTTACTGAACACACTTTATCATTATCTTCCTTCTTTTTACAAATAATACATTGATATGAATTAATTACTTTTTTCTCTGAAATCAAATCGAAAGACATTATTAAAATGTGAAAATACTTTGAAACAAATTTATAATTTTAAGAAATGCCGAAATTGGAGTTATTTGAATTATCGAGAAATATTGAAATTATCGATCTATAATCTATAATCTGAATCAAACATCAGATGCTTTAATCTTTATTCCCGGCAATTAATCATAAAATGCTGATTGGATTTTTCACTATTAAAAGTAATTGATTTAAGGAAGGTAATAAATCCGATTAAGTATAATTAAATTATGATAGATACGTCTGAATAAAATTCTTCAGTGGAAAGTTCTAATCAAAAATTACTTATTATTTGTCTGCTGCTACAGAAAAAAATTTAAGTTCAATTTCCCCAATGCACCTTTATTTTATTCTTATCTGCATAAGCTTTTCCATTTGAAATCAATGCATCATAAAGTTCTTTGAATTTCGCGGAATATTTTTCCTGAATTGAATTTGTGAATGAAGCTATCTGATCAGCCGGTGCATTGCTGTCATACATCTCCGCAAGTTTTACATATTCATTGTTCAAAATGGGAATTACAAATTTATATAATTCTTTTGAAGATTCGATTATATCTTTGGTCTCATCGGTAACTTTCAGATCTTCTATTTTCTTATAATTTTCTTCTATCTGCTTTGTCTTTGATTTAATAAATTCACTTCTCGTCATTTGAGAAGTATTTTGTCCGTCATCGGATAGCTTTGATAATGGCGAATCAAGCTGTCTTGAAAATCCGTTTCCTGCAAAGCCCGCAAGAAGATTTGTATTTAATACAGCAGTGTTAAAATAGTTCTCAGGTGTGGGATTGCCGCAGCCATAAAATTGAATACATCCTGAGATTATTAAAATCACAAGAAATAATTTTATTAATTTATTCATTTGGAATATTCTGAATTTAAAAAATTTCACCCATATTAATAATATTACCAAAGATTTTCTATGGCTTTATGCATGCTGTATTTATCATTGCATTATTTTCAGTCAGAGATAAATCAGATCCGTCGGTTACCAGATCTCCGTTAACATCTGTATCTGCATATCCAGTAATTCCTGAGACTGCATCATTCTCTATCAGGTTTAAATCGCTTCCGTCAGTTATTCCGTCATTGTCAACATCACCACTAAAAATACAGTATCTGCTTCCTTTTAAAATTAAATTATTTCCAAATGCCTTTGCAACATTATCGGTAAAATCATAATTTGCTTCTCCGGAATTAAAAATTATATATCCGCTGCTCCAAGTTTCAATTGAATTTCTGTGATACACTGATAAATAATAATTTATTCCGTTAACTGCATTCAAAAAGAATGCGTGAGAATTACCTGATGAATCGAGGACAGCAGAAACGGAATCAACTTTTTGGTAAGGACTGACTGAATTATGTAAAAATAATTTTACGGTATCTGGAATCAATTTATCCAAGTTTGCGTCATACATTCCCTGAATAAGCAAATCAAGCGAAAGATGTTTCTGAATTAAAGAATTATCGTTAACAAGAATTCTCGAAGTAAACGGCTGTAAAGTTATGCTGCCAGAAACTTCAGTCCCGTCAGGATTTTTGTATGTTACATTGCCGAGAGAAAACATCTGAACTGATTTTGTTGGATTTATGAATAACCTGTTTCTTACTGTTGAGTCAATTCTCTCAGCGCTTACACGGTATAAATGTACATTGTCAACATGAACAACTGAATCGGGAACCGACATTGCAAATGTAATTCTTGAGTTTGGATCTGTAGTATCTGGCTTAAATACGAATGACTTACTTCGTTTGTAATTTTCATAGCCGAGATATCTTCTTGCATATAAAGGCGGATTAGCTCCGGAATTAGGTCTTCCAAAAGTACTGAAAGTACCGCTGTGATTACCTGCAAAATCAAAACTCAGCGAATAATAATTGTCTTTGGCAAGAGTTATGTAATTGCTTGATGTCATGCCTTCGGGACCACCGCTGCCGTTCCATTTGATTTGCATACAGCCGGTATCGAGCAATGGATTTGTTACATGGTAAATGGATGAACCTGCAGTCGGAGTAGTTGACCAATTTAAAAGATTTGTAGCAAATCTTGGATTGAGTATCATGTTTGAACTTAGTGTATCTAATACTCTATACTGATCAAATGCAAAATTTCCTTCGGAAGAAGTTAGGTCTTCATTAAAAAGATTCTTCCATGACTGCAGTCTGTAATACTTTGTTGAGTACGTTCCATAGACCATTGACCTTCTCAAAAAAAACTCGCTGTATGGATTACAATAAAAATTGCTGTCGAAATCTCCGTAGTCGCTGAAAACCGGAGAATGAAACATCTGATGCTCCATGCATGTAGTATGCAGGCTTAGACTATAAAATAAATTTCGTCTCACAATGTTATTATAAGAAGAAGTATAAGAAACTGCCGAATAATCCGTCATAACAAGCTGTGTATATGCATTGTTGTAAAATGTATTTTCTATGATTTGATTGTTTGCTGATGTAGGTTTATTGTCAACATTAATTCCTGCATAATTATTATTTGCCAAGGTATTTCCTTTGATCAATATATTCTTCGTAATATTCGGACCAAAATAAATTCCATTTGCATATCTGATTGGAGATGATGATGATTCGACATTTCCAAAAGAGCTCATAATAATATTGTCCAAAATCTGCAGCCCGTCGGCATCATCGATATCAATGCCGCCTCCGTCATTGAGAGTTAAGCATGAGTTTGTAATATAATTATTTTTTACAATCATATTTTTTGAAGCTATCATGCCGGTAAATCCGGTGCTGTCAATTACATTATCAGAGCATACCGTTCCGGTTGCCGTATAAAGCTGCATACCGTGTGATCCCCAGGCATTTTCGCCGTATCCGGCTGTCAATCCCGTTCTCTTTAACAAATTGTTTGATATTGTACAATTGGTAAATACTCCGGTTATTGCAGTGTTTATATTGTCTTCGAATGTATTATTTTCAATAACATTATTGCTGCCGTTTATTCTTAATCCGTATTTCCCGGAGCTTTTTATTATACACCTTCTGACATTCATGTTATTTGCGATATAAAGCTCGAGACAGTTTTCCCTAAACGCTTCAAATTTCAAATCCTGAATGATAACATTGCTTGAGCTGTTTGACTGAAGGAATCCGAATCTTGTGGAAACTGCCTCAACCTGAATCTGATTTGGATCAGCTCCACCCGGAGCAAAGAAGTATATTTTTCCCGCAGCTTTATCGCAATACCACTCATTGGCTGTATCGAGTAAAGCCAGCTTGTTATCAAAGAAGTATCCAGATTTGGAATACATGGTATATACTGTATTTGAAGATAGAGTAATGTATCCGCCGCTGAAATTTGATACTGTTCTGGATTCATAACACCAGTTAGCCGTTCTTACTCTGCAGTTAGCCTGATTCCAATAACCTGCAGATTGATTTAGCTCGGCATCATAAAAATTATTTGTTGAGCTGGCATTATCTATCTTCAGAAATCCGGAGTTTGGGAACCTCGCAATTTTCATCAGCTTTGAATTTGCATATAAATGAGAAATTGTGTCCGTGAAATCTGCCGAATAAATATTGCCGGAATAAACCGTCCAGCCGGTAATAAATTTTGTTCCTTTTATAACAGGCAATGCACCGCTGCCGTAACTTCCGAATACAATTTCATTTCCCACTGTGCCTGATTTTGTACACATTATCATACCATAAAACACATCTCCTTTTCTGAATAAGATTTGTGAACCGGGGGTAACAGTTGACATCATTGAATTCAGCTTTGAAATGGATTTCCATGGCGTCACTTCAGTAAGACCGTCATTCAAATCATCTCCGTTTGACGATATATAATAATTTACAGCGTAAAGTTCACCTGATGCAACATTAAATGACAGAAGTATAATAAAAAAAAGTAATAACCGTGAAATCAATATTAATCAATTTTAATTTATGAAAAATAACTGATTAAGTTTTTTTAAATCTTTCGGAAATTACTTTGGGGTATAATTACCGGAAATTTTCTTTCGAAAATTTATCTGAGAATAATAAGAATTTTAATAATTCCTTACCGATTGAAATCTATGCCAATATTATTATTTAGAGATAATATTTCAAGACTAGTTTTTGAACATATACCATTGTTTATGAAGTACAGAATATTTATTTCAAAAATATTCAAATAAGAAAACGAATATTTCTGTTGATAATAAATCATTTTTAACTTTTTGGGAAAACAAATTTTTCAAATTATAAGAACAAATGTTCCTGCAGATCAACTGTATTAAATTTATCATACACCCTCAATGGTTCATCTAATGTTCTCTCCGGATTTTTTTATTAAGTAAAAACATTACCTTAATGCTGCTTAACGGTTTGATATACTACTTCCTTATTTTGTGATTTGCATTAACTATCGATAATTTTGCAAATGACCTTCTTTGTACTTCCCTTTTTAGTACTTATCTGTTTTGTACTTATCAATTAGTATTATAAAATCCTGTCCGTTTAATTTTCTCACTGCTGAAAGTCATAATGATAGTATCTGTGGAATTATGATTTTTAAATAGCTAAATACTGACAAAGTATCTTTTCTTCCATAGACTAACTTTTTTATATCATTGTTAGAAAATATGTTATAATTAATAGAATTAACAAATGGAATGAATTTACCTTGGCAGAATTTATACTGATACATTCAGTTAAAAACATTCAATATTATTTTAGCTTGGAAAATCAAATCTTAAATTCTTTTAATCCTATTTCACAAAATAGTTTTTTTACTATTGGTAATATCATAAATTATTTATTAGATTGATTCCGGTTTTAAAGCCGGTTAAATAATTTTTGAAACGATGTTTAATTTAAGGACACCTTATGAAAAATTTAAGATTTTACTTTTATTTAATTTTTGGAATTCTGCACATTAGTTGTTTCATAAAAAATTCCTTTGCGGTTGTTCACGAAACTAAGCCGGTGAAGGATTACAATAGCTATTCACAAAGTGTACACATGTATATCTGCATTGAAGCGCTAAAGCTGATGAAAGATAAATTTCCCGGTTATAACTTTTCTGAATTTGACATCAGAATCGGAAGCATGGATAATACAGGATCCCGTCCATGGCAAATGGGAAGAGTAACAACAGGAGCTTACAGGGAAGACGTAGAAGATGTAGTATTCGGCATCAGAGGACCTTTTGATTTTTTTGTAAGCTGTTCGCATTTCTGGAATGTTGATAATAGAACTGCAGGCGACCACAGTCTTACAACTCTCAACATACTCGGATTAAATCATGATTATCCGAATGCATTTACAAAGATGAAAAATTTTGCAAGCGGAGACTGGAAAGTATGGGAAGGTAACGGATACGGTCCGAGAAAATTTATCGAATACAATACTTCGACCGGATATGTATTCAGATACAGTCTGCATCATACCGGACTTATTGAATTTTACAGAACAAACAGAATTTGGTTGGAAAGCAAAGTAAATCATCTCGGGCAGGAGCTGATTGTAAGAAATTTTACGACTGTTACCAATGAAGTAAAAAACATAATATGCTGGGAAATACTCGGCAGGATGTGCCATCTTGTTCAAGATCTTACAGTTGCCGCGCATATACATAACGATGTGCATGCAAATGTACCGGGAATCGGCGGCGATTGCTATCATGATTATATAGACGGCGGAGGATTTAATAATTACAACTGGCAGACTGCAAAGAATAACGGCGGATTCATAAACCCTTATACTTCGGATCAGGACCCGTTAAGATATATAACTTACACATCAGCCCAGCTTGCAGATCATTATCCGAGCGGACCTGATTGTCTCGAGATACCTCAGCAGCATTTGGGAAACAATAATCTCCCTGGCGGAACGTATCCAATAATTGACAATTACTACCAGCAGCTCGGTCCCCCGCCGGCTAATATTGCAAATGTTCATGAGACAGGAACATACTGTTTCAATCATGCAATCCGCGCTACGGCTTCTTTGCTTTATTGGTTTGGCGTAGAAACAGGATTATTAACTACCGATCCGCTTTCATTGCCAAAAGTAACGGGATTTACTAAGAACTTACCTGATTTTAAATTATTCCGAGGTGAGACTCTTATAACAAAAGTTAATGCCACCGGTCCGAATCTGAATTACGACTGGTTTATTAAAGTATGTGATACAAACAGTCATTGTACCGTTCCTATTCCCGGAATTCAAACAACAGAAACGGGAAATACTTTTAATGTTTCAAATATTAATTTCAGAAACAACTGGACCTGTATGAAATACGATACATTATGCAGTTTCGGCGGAGGAACAATGCCTATTCAGGGACCGCTTTATTTTAAAATAGGAGTAAGAGTCTTCAACCAATTCGGTTCAGTAACAAAATATTTTCAGCCATCTGAGTTTTTCTCTCCTCTTCAGAGTCTAAGACCTCCCCCGAATATTTCCGGATGTCCGTTTCTGTTTACGAGTATAGCTGACAGATATCAATGTGAAAACAACTTGCTGTATAAGAATTCATTTGACATTAATCAAAATAAAGATTCAGATGACTTATATTTTCTGAAAGCAGTTCCGAATATTGATTACGATTTTAAAACCATAAAACTTGCTCTAAAGGAAACAATTAATGACAGAGATTATTTTGATTATGTAAGTCTTTATTCAGTCGATCATCCGGAAAATTCTGCAGCAGGTATAGACATTAACGGCAATGTTGTTTTATACTTCAGCGAAGATAATGTTTCGCCGGATGATGCATTTCATAATGAACAAAATGTTACGGAAGAATTAAAATTTGATTCATTGTATGAAAAAACTGTTATTGGGAAAGAAAAGGATATAATCAAAATGAAATTTCCCTCAGTGCAATACGGCAATAAATTTTCCGACCTTGTAGAAGACAGCATTGCATTTATAATTGATCCATTTCATTATGAAGCGATTCATGATCCGGGTGCATACAAACGTGAAGCAGGTCAGATAACGGCAACTGACATATTGGGAAATTACAAATCGGGTATTTCGGATTTTGCAATCAGAGAATTACGCACTTGTGAAATCATACCATTGTTTAAATCAAACAGCATCAGCTCAGCTGAAATTACATGGAAAAGAGGCTTTGACATCAGCTATGCAGTTATGACAAAGGTTTACTACGGCGGATATGAAATGAAAAAACTTGATATGGTTTTTGCAGAGGATTTTAAGAATGGTAATGTAAAAGATTTTCTTTTGTATGATGATAATGTTTATGCAGTTACTGACAGCTCCTCTTTTATTGAAATGAAATTTAAAATACCTGATTACGGTCCGGCACAAGGCTATAAAAGAGATTATCTGATAGTCTTAAATGGAAAATATATCAGAGAAAATGTACTGCCGGAAAAACTTGCAGGAATAAATTCTACGGAAGTAAGAAATAACAAAACTCCGTCAATAATTAAATTAATTGGAAATTTTCCGAACCCTTTTAATCCTGCAACAAAGATAAAATACGAATTGATATCCGGGTCAAACATTGCCAATAATGTGACACTAACCATATATAATTTATTGGGAAAGGAAATTGCAACACTTGTAAACGAGAAACAAATGCCGGGAATTCATGAAGTGCATTTTGACATGCGTAATTTTTCTTTAAACGGAAGTAATCTTACAAGCGGCGTTTATTTTTACAAGCTTACTGCCGGTGAAAGCATCGAAATTGGAAAGATGCTGCTTATAAAATAATCTGCCGCAGTTAAGCAGATGCGAACTTATTAAATGCATATCCGTCCAAAACAATTTGAAGTTGTATTGGAAAGCAAAAGTCTTAGTCTATATAACTGCTTAAAAACATAGTTGTTCTTCTGGAAACCTTACCCAACCCTCCCATTGCAAAGGGTTGGAAGTGTTGAGATTGTTTGAAGATTAGAGAAATTTTGTTGACAATTATTTATTTTAAAAAAGATTTATAGAATTGAAAAAATGTTATGGATACTAATGCAATAAATGAGATGATCAATTATTTAATATAGTTTAATCTCTGCATAAATTTATGTAATTTTATTAAAATTATGCAGAGACATGTTATTAAAACCCAAAACAATTACGGAATCCGCAGCTGATTTTGTTTTCGAGCTTTTTAAAAACAAATTACCGCCGATTTATGTGTATCATAATTTCACTCATACCGAAGAAGTTGTGGAATCGTGCAGGAAGATATCTTCCAAACTGGGTATTAATGAATCTGATCTTGAGATACTGCTTTTAGCAGCATGGTTTCACGATACGGGATTTACAGTAAGAAGCGACAATCATGAAGATGTCAGCATAGAAATTGCAAAGAATTTTCTAAAGGAAAATAATTACAGCGATGAACGGGCTCAGCTTGTATTCAATTGTATAAACTCCACACGCTTTCCTTCTTCACCCAAGAATCTTATTGAAGAAATTCTCTGTGATGCTGATTTATTTCATCTCGGAACAAAAGATTATTCAGTGAAATCGAATCTTCTGCGAATGGAGTGGGAAAAAACCGAAAATAAAAAATTCACGGAAGCGGAATGGTATAAGATTAACATAGATTTTCTTACAAACCACAGATACTTCACAAAGTATGCCCGGAAAAATCTCGATGAATTAAAAACCCGGCGGCTTGTAAAACTCCAGAAAAAATATGATGCACTGCTCGAGGAGATAGAAATTGATAAAAAGAAGAATGAAAAATTCGAATTTGAGAAATCAAAGCTCGAAAAGAAAAACGAGGATTCCCAGAAAGCTCCGAGAGGAATTGAAACGATGTTTAGAAATACCGTTAGAACGCATGTTGAATTCAGCGGTATGGCTGACAGCAAGGCAAACATTATGATAAGCGTAAATACGCTTATTATAGGAGCAATCGTAACCTTCATGATAAGAAAGCTCGATTCAAATCCTCAGCTTATAATCCCGACTTTTATGCTTCTGATTGTAAGTCTCGTATGCATTATATTTGCCATTATTGTAACAAGACCTAAAATTACTTCGGGTAAATTTACAAAAGACGATATAGAGAACAAAAAGACTAATCTGCTGTTCTTTGGTAATTTTTACAATATGGGTTTAGGTGATTTTGAATGGGGAATGTCAGAGATGATGAAAGATAAAGACTTTCTCTATTCATCAATGATAAAGGATTTTTATTTTCTCGGTCAGGTCTTGGGAAAAAAATATAAATACCTGCGAATATGCTATACTATTTTCATGTACGGATTGATAGCCTCGGTAATTGCGTATGTGATTGCATTTACTTATATGCCCATTCAGGAATTCAATCTCTTTGATTAAATTTTCCATTAATTAAAATCTAATTGCCATATCAAAAATCTGGTTCTCATAAGACATGCAAAATCAAGCTGGAAAGATCCGGGATTAAGCGACCATGAACGTCCATTAAATAAAAGAGGTAAAAGCGATGCACCGCTGATGGCAAATGTACTCTTGGAAAAAAATATTATTCCCGACCTTATCATGTCCAGCACGGCAGTCAGAGCTTTTGAATTTGCAAAAGTTATTGCCAAAGTTACCGGTTTCAAACCAAAGAATATTTTCAGAGAAAGAGATTTGTATCTTGCAAGCCCGGAAGACATGCTGAAAATTGTAAGACAAACTGGAGTTGAAAACAATATTGTATTTCTTGTTGCTCATAACCCGGGAATTACAGATTTCGCTAACATGCTTGCAAACTGCAGCATTGATAACATACCCACGTCGGGAATAGTAAGTATAAAATTTGATGTTGATTCATGGAAAAATGTATCATTCGGAAAAGGACAGTTTGAATTTTTTGATTACCCGAGGAATTACTGCAAGGAATGAAAAAGTTTTACAACCGTGATTTAAGCTGGCTTTCATTCAATGAAAGAGTGTTGCAGGAAGCCGAAGATAAATCCGTTCCATTATTTGAACGATTAAAATTTCTTGCCATATTCTCTTCAAACCTGGAGGAATTTTTCAGAATCAGAGTCGCTTTTATTAGACGTCTTGTTAATTTAAAAAGCAAAGAGAAAAAGGAGTTTGACATTAACCCCGATATTTTGCTTAAAAAAATCCACAAGAAGGTTTTTCTTCTGCAAGAAAGATTTGGTTTGGCTTATGGTAGATTAATACTTCCCGATTTAACCTCCAATAACATTTACATTTTAAATGAAAACGAGCTGGATGAGTCACAGAAAAAATTTATTAAAGAGTATTTTCAGTTTAATGTGATGCCGTTAATTAATCCTATAATTCTTGTAAAGAAAAAAATAAAAACTTTTTTGAAAACAGGATCTCTTTACCTTGCTGTTCAGCTCGTTCCATCAATTAAAAGCTCCGATCCAGTTAAAAAAAGATATACTTATGCAATGGTAGAGATTCCGTCGGATAAACTTAACAGATTTGTATTGCTTCCTTCTGTTGTCGGATCGACTGAGGTTATTTTTCTCGATGATATAATAAGATATTCGCTCAAAGAAATATTTACTGGCTTTGAAATAGTGGAGGCAAGATCGTTCAAGCTTTCGAGAGATGCCGAGCTTTACATCGAAGATGAGTTTAGCGGGAATATTGCTGAAAAGATTAGGAAAAGCCTCGGCAAAAGAAGCACTGGCGTTCCAAGCAGATTTTTGTACGACAAGCACATTTCAAAAAGGTTTCTTAAGTTTCTGATTGATACCTTTTCACTTCAGAAACCTGATATTGTCCCCGGAGCAAAGTATCATAACTTCAGTGATTTCTTTTCATTTCCTTTTCCAAATAACAAACAACTTAGCTATCCTGATTTTAAACCTCTACAAAGCAGAGACTTTGAAAACACGCAGAATTATTTTGAATCAATTTCAGCGAAAGATATTTTGCTCTATTATCCATTTAATTCATACAGTCATTTGACGGATTTTTTTATGATGGCGGCTAATGATGAATCAGTAAGAGAAATAAAAATAACACTCTATCGGGTGGCAAAAAATTCTGTCATCTTGGAATCTTTGCTGACTGCTCTTGGAAATGGAATTAAAGTTACTATCTTCGTTGAAATAAAAGCGCGGTTTGACGAAGCGTTGAATCTCGAATATGCAGATAAACTCCGAAAAGCCGGAGCAAATATAATCTACAGTCTTCCCGGACTCAAAGTTCATGCAAAGACTGCTCTTGTATTCAGAGAAGAAAAAGGACTTCTCAAAAAATATTGCTATTTGTCAACGGGAAATTTTAATGAAAAGACTTCTTCTGTTTATGCAGATTTCGGATTTTTCACAGCTGATGAAATCATATCTTCTGAAATCGAAAACTTGTTTTTGTATCTTGAAAGCAACAAACAAAAACCCTCTTTCAATAAATTACTGACAGCAGGATTTAATATGAAAGAAACATTAATTGAATATATTAAAAAAGAAACTGACAACGCCAAAAAAGGAAAAGATGCATATATTATTTTAAAGTTAAACAGTCTTGAAGATAAAAAGATGATTTCGCTTCTATATGATGCATCAGCTGCAGGCGTAAAAGTTGATTTAGTAATAAGAGGCATTTGTTGTCTGATACCGGGAATCAAAGGTTTAAGTGATAATATAAATGTATTAAGCATTGTTGACCGGTTCCTTGAACACAGCAGAGTTTACATTTTCTGCAACGCAAACAATCCCATTGTTTACCTGTCGTCTGCTGATTGGATGAAAAGAAATCTCAACAGAAGAATCGAAGTTGCATTTCCTGTTGAAGATCAGAACTTATCCGGATTTGTAAAAAGAATAATTGATTTTCAGCTTAACGATACATCAAAAGCAAGAATCATTGATAAACAACAGAAAAATGTTTATAGAAAATCAGCGAGCGGAAAAGGAATTCCTTCGCAATCAAAGATTTATAATTACATTAATAATCTGAACTCAGGATTTTAATTCCTCTACAGAAAATAATTCCATTTCTTTCTCTTTTCCTTTTAATTTAAATTTACCCATATTTTCGAAAACAAATTCTTTACAGGGATGAATATTATTTTTAACATCTTCAGAGACCAAAAGTCTTTTATCCAATATACTGCACTGCGAAAGAATTCTCGATGCGGTATTCAGCACATCGCCGTGAAAAGCAATTTCCCTTTTTGAATCTCCGATTTCACCCGTAACTACATTTCCGCAATGAAGTCCTGCTTTGAATTCGGGAACGATGCCGAAAGTTTCAAGATATTTTTCAGATAATCTTTCAATTTCCGACTTAATCTTGAAAAAGCATTTTATGCAGTTGACGTTTTCAAATCCCTTACTTCCGCGCCAGCTAATCACCACTTCATCGCCGACATATTGGTAAACCTCGCCTTTACATTCCACAATTGACTCGTCAATATCAAAATAATAATTATTTATAAATTTATGATAAGTTACCGGATCGAGTCTTTCCGCAATGGCAGTTGATGAAGATAAATCAACAAACATGAATACTCTTTCTTCATTAAGCGGATAATGATACTTGCCGGTAAGATAATTAAACAAAACATTTTTACCGAGTAGAGAATTTATCTGAGTGAAAAAATTAATTATGAATCCTGCGACCACTGTAAATAAAAGAATTTTTTTAAAATCACCTTCGTAAATGAAATGTCTGAAATCTTCACTTTTGATTGTCTGTATAACACCCGCATTATTGACGCTGCTTTCATGTATAACCCATACTAATATGACTGAAACGGAAATAGCTGCAACATAACAAAGTGTTCTGAATACAAGCGCTAATGAAAATCTGATTTTTTTAAAATTGCGGGTAAATATGAACAGCTCAAGTATTCCGATGGTAAGAGTAATAATAAATCCTGCAGTTAGACCTTTTATCAGTCTGGCAGTGTCCATCCCGAAAGCAACAGGAGTAAATAATCCTCCGATAAGCATACCTGTAATTACAGTTATCCCGAGTGTTTTTAATTTTTGATTACGAAGCGCTTTTCTGCTACTTACGGTTGTACTCAATGATTTATTTTCCGGTTTATTTACAAAAACAATGCAGCGCCAATGAAATATTTATACCCTTCGTCGGATTTTGCCGCAGTAAATCCAATATTGAACATTCTATTGAGATAAGTTATCCATACCGAGCTGCCAAATGAAGAATGCCATCTTTTTGATTCTTCTCCTTCAAGAAAAACTCTGCCGGATCCTCCGAAGAAAGATATTCCCAACATTCCCGGTATAAGTATATTTACTTTAAATAATCTTATTCTTAACTCCGCTTGACCGACAATTACACCATCACCGGCAAATCTTTCGCGTGAAAAACCTTTCAGAGAATTTTCTCCTCCAAGAAACATTGATTCATAAAATGGATAATCACCCCATATCTTACCGCCGGCAGTCTGCAATGCAAGCGTAATTCCTTTCATACCGCCTGTTGAAATATAACCTCTGAAATCAAACCCTGCTTTTCCAAACGAAGATACGTTATCTATAACTTCAGGAGTAAAGTTACCAAGGATACTGGCGTATATTCCTTTATATGCCTCTGCATCATTATCCCTGGAGTCAAATGTAAAATTAGCATTTACCCCCATATACTTAATGTTGCCAATGCCGTAAGTCAAAGGATTTTCTGATAAAAAAGTATTTTGATCATACATTACATCAGAAAATTTGTAAAATGGCAGAAGTTCCAGCGACAATTTTTCCGAAAGGTGCAGTTTAATTGATGGACTTATATAAAGCAGCTCTTGTCCTACTTTATAAAAGTCTTTTGAATCAAGCTCTGAATTAAACGGAGTTTCATTACCTTCTCCAAAAAACTTGGTTATTTCGAGTTCAGTTTTTCTGATATCGAGCTTCAGCTGTGCATTCTTAATAATTCCATAAAACTCGCCGAGATATTGAAATGAATAACTTTTTGAACCAAATGAATAACTCCCAAGCAATGTCTGCCTGTAGCTGTAAGGTTTTACATTCAATCCATACTTATACAAAATAGGACCTCCACCCAACGTCAAACCGTTATCGGAATTAAAATTAAAAACCGGACCAAATCTCCAATCGTATCCGCGGTCTTCATTCAAAGGTTCATATCTTTCTTCAACTTCATTTAAAGGTCTTTCATCTTTGAGAATTTCAAGAGATGATTTTTCGTCAGATAGAATTTTACCTTTCGCTTTTATTATTTTTACGTCAATGCCCGTACCGGAAAGTTTTTCATTTAGTTTCATTGCATTTCTGCTTTGAATTATCCCAATGCTGTCATTTCCATTATTGAGGTAAATTCTTATTTCGTCCGTGCTGCCTGAATTAAAAACTTTTTCAAAAAACGGGAGACTTTCAACTTCGGATTTTTTTCGGTTAATATCAAACAGTTTAACCTGAAGACTGTTATCATTTAATACTTTAAGTTCAAGATACTCGTCTTTATTACTGCCGTATATATCTGCAGTCTCATTTATCAGATTGTAAAAATCATCTGAGGCTTCTTTGAGTTTATTTCTTCTTGAAAGTATCATTGTTTCAAGTTTATTTCCTTCAAGTCCGTACATTTCATAAGGCATTTTATGCACTGCGCTTCTGATAACTGAGTCAGTTAAGCTAATCTGAATAAATTTAGTAAGAGAATCATAAACTTTTTTTTCAACTTCGGGAAGTATCATTCTGTCAAGATATCTTCCATTAAACGTAAGGTCATAAATCTTAGGATAGTCTTTCCCATATCCTTCAATCTGTGTTACTGCCTCACCGGCTATCATCGGAAACAGCCCGTCATACAAACTAAACGCCTGATCTCTGTCTCTTGGAATAGGTTTGTAAATCGTAATTCCATCTTGCTTATAACCTGCCCACAGCCACTGGTCGGAATGCCTGTCCCAGTCACCTATCATCATGTCAATCAGTCTGGCTTTTAAAAATTCTATTTTGTCAATCCGCTGATCGTTATCTCTTTCGGTCTTTTCATACAGCTTGAAAGAGTTGATTATCTTATCCGATTTGCCGAATCCTTTTTCGCCGTCGCTTCCGTCGTCGGGATTTTCTTCAAACGTGCCTAACAAGCTGCCAAATTCATTTTTGAATTCGCCGAGTTTGACATCATCTGGAAGCACGGTTACAATCGGCTCTGCATTAAGTATCCCGACTCTGTTTAATAACGGCGATACTATCAATGCCGAAAACGGATTTGAAGTACTGATCTGATCTTTAAACATATCTGCGAATATAGATTCCTGCAAATCCGGAGGAAGAATTCTTCTCGGATCTTTGTTAATAGATCTAAACTTATACTTCTTTCCATCATTACCTTTGAATCGGAGAGATTTAGTCTGCAAGCCTCCGCCTTTTTTATAGGGTGTAAGTCCTCCGGCAAATTTATTCAAATCGAGAACTCCGGCTTTAAAAGGAGTTGTCCAAAGTTTTCTCCAGTGTTCTCCGAGAAAGATTTCAGTCAAGCCGCTTCTTTCATATTCTTTTCCGGCAATAACTTTAACATTTGCCGAAAAAATCCCCGTAGTGTCAATTTGTGAATAAACTCTCCCCTGCAAATAAAAAGTTATCACAAAAATTAACAGCGCAAATTTAAAGCTCATATTTGTTTTTTAATTTTTACAATCCAAATCTTAAGTTGAAATAATATCTGTCAACCTCAGGTGAAAATGCTGCAGTGAAATTAAATTCAAGAGTATTTATTACATTTAACCATAATCCGCCTCCGTATGTACTGTGCCATTTTTTTGATTCTTCGTTTTCTGCAAAAACTCTCCCAATGTCGCTAATCGCAGATATACCAAACCTTCCGGGTAAAAGTAAATTCAGGTCTGCAAGTTTTATTCTTAATTCAGATTGCCCGAACAACATTGCATCTCCAAGAAACCTGTCCCGCGGAAACCCTCTGAGATTTTTCAAACCTCCAAGTAAAGCGCCTTCAAAGAAAGGATATTCTCCGGATATTATTTCTCCTCCTCCTTTTAAAATAAAATTAAAATCCGTAAACGATTTGATTTGAAAAAATGAATTAACCTCTGCCCTGATTTTCAAAAAATCATTTTTGTAATCAAGCATTTCGGGAAAATATCTTAGTATTAATTCTGAATACACCCCGTTTGAAGGAAGTAATTTATTCTCTCTGGTATCGTAAGATAATCCTGCCAAAAATGATAAACCGGATATCTTTCCCGATCCATACGGCTTAATTTCACTTACAAGATTATTTGAATTGTCATCTTCAATTACATTTGAATATCTGTAAACAATTCCCGTATTAAGTTTAATATTATCTGAAAGTTTAAATTCAACAGAAGGTTGAAAAAATATATCCTGCTGATTTGTTTTATAAAAATTCAAATCTGATAAGGAATCAATTCTGACAGTTTCATTTCCCGATCCGTAATACCTGTTGAAATCAAGCTGACTGGCTTTTAAAGCAAAATAAACACTTGCATTTTCCACAAGTTTATTGAATACAGAATTAAATCGTATATCATAATCCCGGGCTTTAGTTGCATACGCTCCGGTAAGTTCTACAAAATACAGAAACGGGTATGCCCTGAATCCGTGTTTTGTAAAATTGGGTCCTCCGCCAAGTATCCAGCCGTCGTCATTATTAAAATTAAGAACGGGTGTAAAAGCCCAGAATCCATACCTGTCTTCGGTGAGAGGCTCGAGTTTGTGCTCATAAGTATCAGTGAATTTATTTTGTGAATCGTTTGAATAATTCTTTACATTTAGATTTGATTTGTTGTTAGGTTTAACATCACTGCCTGAAATTATCCTTAGCAGTATGTCATTATCAGCGCTGCCTTTTATTTCAACTTTATCATTTCCATTTAGCATGTATAATCTGATCTCATCTGTTTCATCGGAATCGAATTTTCTTGAATAAAAAGGGATGTCTTTCAGATTACCGGTTTTAGTGCTTGTCTTGAATAATTTTAACTCGAGAGTTTTATCATCGATTACATTAATGAAGGCGGTCTCGTTTTCATTGCTTCCAAATACATTTACTACCTCTGAATAAATGTCGTAATATTCAGAGGAAGCGTTGAGCAAATTGTCTCTTCTCTTCTTAAGCATTCTTATCAGATTTTTACCTTCCTTTGCATACATCTCCTCCGGCATTTGTCTGACTGCATTTGAAATTACTTCATCTGTCAACACAGATTTTAGCGATTGTGCAGTTGAATCCCATTTGATTTTATCTATTCCATTGAGAAATCTTCTGTCGAGATGTCGTCCTGACCAGGTAAGCTCAAGCAAAGAAGGATATTCTTCATTAAATCCAACAAGCGAATGAATCAATAATCCAGAAAGCCAAGGAAACAATCCATCATATTTTCCGAATGCATAATCCCTGTCTCTTGGTATCGGCAGCCAAGTTCTCTTTCCTTCCTTCTTATATCCTGCCCATTGCCATTGGTCGGCATGCCTGTCTCTGTCACCGAGAAATACATCCATGAGCCTTGCTTTCAAAAAGTCCGTCTGATTAACCTGCTCATCATTATCTTTTAATACCTTATTATAAATATCAAATCCGTTTACGACTTTATCCGCATTGTAAAAATCATTATAACCTTTTTTTCCTGCTTTCGGATTTTGTTCGATAATTCCAAGTATTCCTCCGAAATCTTTTTTAAATATACCAAGCTTGTCGCTTTCGGGCATAATAACTATTTCAGGTTTAACGCATAAAATCCCTGCTTCTTTTACCATCGGATAAACTATTATCGGCGCTACGGGAAGTCCAATACTTACCTGATCCTGAAGCAGATCTGCGTAAATTGATTTCTGCAACTCCGGCGAAAGACTTTTAGACGGATCTTTGTTAATTGAGCGAAATTTGTATTCGTTACCGTCATTCCCTTTTAGTCGAAGCGACTTTGTCTGAAGTCCACCGCCTTTCTTTAAAGGTGTCAGACCTCCGGCAAATTTTTCCAGATCAATGATTTCAACCTGTATTTCTGTAGTCCATAAATCCCTCCAATGTTTTCCGAGAATAAATTCATTAAAAGAATCAGCTCTGTACTCTGCGCCGGGAATAATTTTTTTGAATTTTATTTCTGTATCTGATTGTGAAAAAGCTTTACGGTATGCTAACGAAGAATTAAAAAAGATTAACAGCAGGAATAACTTTAATAACTTCGTCTTCGGAATCATCTTTTATAAGGATAAATGACAATGTAACCATTACCGCCTTTTCCTTCGTTACTGATGTACAAATTATTTTCATTGTCAAATGCAATTCCTTCTGGCTGTTTATGAACTTCAGCCGACAATTCATGCTTATTCAGAAGTTTTCCATCCTTCGATATTTCAATTATTTCATTTCCATTAGCGGCAATAATAAAAAATGAACCGGAAACCGGATGTCTTCTAATTCCGGAAGGGTTGAATACTTTTTTTATTTCGGATAATTGTAAAGTAAACCTCGGTTCGGGATTGAGTTCGTTTTTATCAAGAGAAAAAGAATACACTGCTTTTGCATTTTTATAGTCTTCACCCGAGATACCTTTCAATGCAATTAGCAGTGATTTTGTATCAGAGTCAAAGCTTAAACCTTCGGCATCATTCGAACTTTTGAGTTCAGTCTTAAATATTTCATATTCTACTGCTTCTTTATCTGCTCCTTCGGTGAATTTATACAAAGTTCCGTTGTTAGTTAGCATGAAAAATTTTCCATCAGTATAATCTATATCTTCGAAATCAGCTTTAACAGGCGGATCTCCAAGCGAGAATGTTTTGATGATGTTTCCGTTTGACTTATCAATCTGATAAATTATCCCCGATTCATCCTGTTGTGCAAAGAGTTTTCCTTCAGGTGTTATGGTTAATCCTGAAATCTCTTTCAATGCAGGGACCAACTTAATATTTTCAGGTGAAGGATTTGACAAATCATATTTTGTTAATTCACTTGAAGAATCCGGGACAAAAGCATTATTACTTTTATTTTCCGACGAACCGGATTTTTTTTTACCGTCTTTTGAACATGCAATAAGGATTAACAGAAGTAAACAAAAAATTGTAAGAGTAATAAAATTAATACTCAATCTCATATAAAATAATATTGTTTTATAGTGTTTTAAAAATTTCCATTCAATTTATGAAATTTTTATTTAAAATACACTCAATGATTTGCATAAATTTATCAATGGTTTTTTAGAGATTTATTACAATTTCCTAAAAAGAAAATTAAATTATAAATTGTTGCAGCTCCATTTTTTAAATTTTATCCAAAAAAATATTAACAAACATTTGAGCCTTTAGCAGAGATAAAGCCGAAATATTTATCTGAAAAATATTTAACATGGTTTCTTGCTTAACTTGTACTTACAAGTTCTCGAGAAATAAGAAAATGATATAGCTTCAACAGCATTGAAAATGTTTAAACTTAGCGGGAATAAAGTTATGAGATTTTGCCGATGTACAAATAAATGGATAAAACATAATTGAGCTTCAATTAATGTATAACTTAAAAAAATCATAATTATTGTGTTTTGGTTTTTCTTATTATTGAAAATGAAATTTTATTTTATTAAGTTTATCAAACTGAATTTTATTCTCTGCAGTAATTACTAATTTTTAAAACTTAAATAGTAATGGTTATGAGATTTGAAACAGGTTTATTGAATCCATACATACCCAGCAACTCCCGTCCATGGAATAAAAGATTAGCAGCTCATCTATTAAGCCGTACAATGTTCGGCGCAAAAGTTTCTGATATTAATTACGTATTATCACTAACGCCGGATGAGGCAGTTGAACTTTTATTTCAGCAGCTTCCGCTTCCCAATCCTCCAGGTGAGTGGGTAACATATCCTCCTAATTACGGAGATCCCTTAAACGGATCGAGAATGCGTACGCTGATATACTGGTGGCTTCGTGAAATGTATCTTCAGCCGATTTCATTCAGGGAAAAAATGGTTTTGTTCTGGCATAATCATTTTACATCACAAGCATCCGTTGTTAAAATTCCCCAGCACATGTATATTCAGAATACTTTGTTCAGATCAAATGTTTTTGGAAATTTTAAATCTTTGACCAAAGCCGTAACAAGAGATCCGGCAATGCTTTATTTCCTTGACGGAAGATTGAATACCGTTAACAATCCGAATGAAAATTATTCAAGAGAACTTCTGGAACTTTTTACAATCGGAATAGGAAATTATACCGAAACAGACATTCAGGAAGGAGCGCGAGCTCTTACAGGCTGGAGAATCAACGGGCTTGTTTCCGAGTTTG
This sequence comes from Ignavibacteria bacterium, assembly GCA_019187405.1. Classification (GTDB taxonomy): domain Bacteria; phylum Bacteroidota; class Ignavibacteria; order Tepidaquicellales; family Tepidaquicellaceae; genus JABAQZ01. The sequence continues at coordinate 84,119 of JABAQZ010000015.1, read as the reverse complement.
TTCCTTCAAGACATGACAACGGAATAAAAACCTATCTGGGGGAAACGGGAAACTTTGACGATGAAGATGTCGTGGATATTATATTCACAAAACATCAAACGGCAATAACATTCTGCAAAAAGCTTTACTCGAATTTTATCAATCAGAAATCCGATATGTCTTATGCCGAAGACGTAATTGAAGAAATGGCTGATATCCTGCGGGACAGCAATTATGAATTATTGCCACTTCTTAAAAAATTATTTAAAAGCCAGTTGTTCTTTTCTGAAAACGTTATCAATTCCGTTTACAAATCTCCGGTAGATACTTTCATGGCAGGAATAAGGCAGATGAATATTACTCTGAATATTACAAATCTGAATACAAATTTCCCGTATGTGTCAAATGAATCTTCAAATGCAGGTCAATTTCTTTTAGAGCCTCCTTCAGTTCAGGGATGGACAGGTTACAGAGACTGGTTAAATACGCTTTCACTGCCCGTAAGAAATTCTTTTTTGGAAAGCATAATTACAGGGTTGAAAAAGGACAATACACCAACCGGATTTTCCGTAAATCCCGTGACATTTGCAATGACTTTCCCGTATCCTAACGATGCAGTAAAGCTTGTTAACGATATTTGTGAACACATGATAAGAATCTCTTTATCTCCGAAGCAAAAAGATCTTCTGCTTCTTACTCTTCTTGACGGATCGGCAGTTTATGACTGGGACATAAATGCTCCGGAAGCGCCTGCAAGAATAAAAAAGTTTCTTAAAGCAGTTATATATCTGGCTGAATACCAGCTGACCTGAAATGTTTCTTAATAATTTTAATTTTTTATAATTTTAAAATGAGAAGAAGAGATTTTATAAAAACAATAGCACTTGGAAGCGCAGGAGCCGCGCTTTCTTATAATTCAATTCCTCTAACAGCGCTTGGGTTTAATTCGGCAACATCAAAGTTTGTAAATCCTTTAATTGAAACGGATAAAGTACTTGTTGTTATTCAGCTGCTCGGAGGTAATGACGGTCTAAATACCGTAGTCCCCTATCAGGACAGTATGTATTACACCAAAAGACCTACGCTTGGCATTCCGTCTTCATCTGTTCTTAGCATCCCTGATTCTACAATGGGTCTTCATCCGCAGTTATCTGAATTCAGAGATCTAATCATTGACGGTAAGATGGCAATTGTTCAGAATGTCGGATACCCGAATCCTAATTTTTCTCACTTCAGGGCAACTGATATCTGGCAGACTGCATCTAACTCAAATCAGATTCTTACTACAGGATGGCTCGGCCGATATCTTCACGAAGAATATCCTAATTATCCCAACGTTAATCCACCTGACCCGATGTCCGTACAAATAGGATCAAGTGCAGATCTTTCACTTATCTCGCAGGTTGGAAACATGGCTTTGACTTTTCAGGATCCCAATCAGTTTTATCAGCTTGTTCAAGGCTCTACATTTAACGGATATGAAAAAGTAAAAACTTATGCCGGTGATGAAATAAATTTTACAAGAAAAGTAGCTGCAGATTCTCTTCAGTATGCAACAAGAGTAAAACAGGCCTCTGATAACGGACAAAATCTTGCAACCTATCCATCAAATAACAAGCTGGCAGATCAGCTAAAGATTGTTGCGAAGTTAATAGACGGCGGCTTGCAGACAAGACTTTTTGTTGTTACAATAAGCGGATTTGATACTCACTCAAATCAGAGTACGTCGCATTCTAATCTTCTCGGTCAGGTCAATGCAGCGCTGGCTGCGTTTATACTTGATCTTGAGCTAAACAACATAAACAATCGCGTGGTGGGTATGACTATATCGGAATTCGGAAGGAGGGTACAGGAAAACGGAAGTGCTGGCACTGACCACGGAACTGCAGCGCCTATGTTTGTTTTCGGAGATTTGGTAAACGGAGGAGTTTATGGAAATAATCCCGACCTTATAAATCTCGTGAACAATAATCTTAATTATCAGTATGACTTTAGACAAATCTATGCTTCTGTGCTTAAACAATTGTTTGCAGCAACTGATAATGAACTTTTGAATGTACTTCTTGCACAATTCAATACTCTGCCGTTAATCATTCCGCAAAAAAATATCGACAGACAGGTGGAAAATTCAAGCTTTACTCTGGACCAGAATTTTCCAAATCCATTTAATCCGGTTACGAATATTTCTTTTGTTTTGAAAACAGATTCAAAAGTATCTCTTAAAGTATATGACATATCAGGAAAAATCATTGCAAATTTAGTCGATGGATTTAAGCAGGCAGGTAAATACACTTTAACTTTTGATGTATCGGGAAAGTCCAATCTTTCCAGCGGCATTTATTTTTACAAGCTGACAGCAGGAGGAAATGAATTCACAAGAAGAATGACTCTGGTAAAATAAATTTTGCTGAATGCAGCTTTAATATAATTCAAAGTATAAAATTCTAAACTACAGTGAAGCATTTAATTCTTACCGTGATTTTTTGTTTTAGTTTGACAAGCCAATCACTTTATTCACAAAGGATTATTTTCCAGTCTGATTTTGAAAACATAAATTTCCCAAACTCCGACAGTCTTCCAGCAGGATGGAAAAAGATAGATGCCGATTCAAACTTTTTCGGTTTGGGAAAAAGCTGGGCTGTCAGAGATACAAATCAAATTCTCGGAGGTGATACTACTGTCAATAAACCCCGCTCTCACAGCGGTAAAAAATCTCTTCACATTTCGTGGTTCTCTGGCAAAGGAGGAAGTTATGTTTCTGATGACTGGGTATGGACTGATAGTTTTACGGTAGTATCCGGTGACAGCCTGATATTCTGGAGTTTACTCGGAAATACCAAAGGTATAACACATTATACTGATTCTCTTCAGATATGGATTTGCGCTTCTCAAAATGTATTTGATACTATAAACAAAATTACCACACTTAAAAGCAATCTTGATACTCTTGACAATTTCTGGATTGAACATAAATTTAATTTGTCACAGTATGCTGGCCAGATAATTTATATTGCCTTCAGATATTATCTTCCCGTTCAAAATGCCCTCTGGTGCAATATTGATGACATGCTCATCGGGAATAGATCTTCAGTCGGAATTGCAATTAATCAGTTCGGCATTCCTGAATCTTTCAGGCTATTTCAAAATTTTCCAAATCCTTTTAATTCGGAAACTGTAATCAGATTTGATATTCCTCAAAGAGATTTTGTCAGACTTAATATTTATGATATCAACGGAAAGCTGCTGAAATCTTTTATTAATATATTTCTGAATGCCGGTTCTTACGATTTTAGATTTGATTCGGAATCACAATCTTTGCAGTTGGGCAGCGGAGTCTATTTTTACAGTCTTGAAACAAGAGAATATGCACAATCAAAAAAATTCATTCTGATAAAATAAAGTCTGCAATAATGATTGAAATATCTCTTTGTATTGTTTAACTTAGATCAACATTAAGAATTAAATCTCGTATGACTTAAATAAATTTAAACAGGAGTGAAAATGTACTTTCCAAAAAGTTTTACCAAAATTCGGATGGCTGTATTGGCTTTGATTTTTACCATTACTGCATCTCTCGGATATTTGTTTTATGACAATTATAAGACAAATCTCCGGGACAAAGAAACTATCAAAGAAATAAAAGCGGAGAATCTCGATCTCAGCCAGGATCTTGAGATAATGAGAGATAAATATGAAAAACTTAGAACAGAAGTAGATGTATTAAAAACAAAAGTTGCAAAAATTTCTTCCTTCAAAAAGCATTATAAAAAGAAAAAATTATATTCGGCAGGAAGAAGCAGCAAATATAAGAAGGGTAAGATAAGTTACAAGTCTTTATACTTTCAGCTTAAAAGAGAATGTATGAAGAAATCGAAGTATGCAAATAAATCAAATAAATACAAACCTGTTAAAAAATACAAATCAAACGGCAAGTATAAATCTAATTCAAACAATAACTCCGGCTATAAATATAAATCCGGGACTAACTACAAGCCGGGATCAAGTTATCAATACAAAAGAAAGTAATTTCAGAATTATACAAATAAAATCCGTTGTAAAATTGACAACGGATTTTTTTGCATAATCAATCGAATGTGAATCTAACTTTTTGCAATATCCTTAAACTGGAATGTAGGATTTAATTCCCTGTCAATCCTGTCCCAGTCATCGTTTCTCTTTTGCATTGTAGGATACTCAAAATAAAATTCTTTATCATCAATATTCGTAAAAACACCAATAAAAAATTTCCCGTCTTTGCTGTCAACTTTTAGAAGATATCTGACACAGGACATGTTAAAAATCTGATTTTGTATTTTAAATACCATTAAATATACTCCCTCCTCCGTTATAGTTTAATGTATTGCTCCCGAACGGAGATGCGAAAGCAATAGCAGAAAATAATATTTAAAATATTCTCCCTTAAAAAAAATTTTGGGTGTCTTCCGGAATATGGAATAAGCGATTTTATTGTTTGCGCAATATACTCTTTTTATAATAATTTTTAAATAATTAATTTAATCTTTTTTCAAATATACCGTATTGACAATTTTAAAAAAATTATTCCTGCAATGTTCGGCTTTAAATCCGTTCTTTTTGCAAACTTCAAGAAATTCATCTATTGAAAAAAATGCATCAACGGATTTAAACAGGTAGCTGTATGCACTGCTGTCTGATATTTTATTCCCAATAAATGACACCAGCTTGCCGAAGTAAACATTAAATATTTTATTTATAAAACCTCTGGATTTAAAAATCTCGAGTATTACAAGTATGCCGTCTTTTTTTAATACTCTCCTGATTTCCGAAAATGATTTTTCCGGATTCTCAAAGTTTCTTATCCCAAACCCAATCGTAATCAGATTAAAATATTCATCTTCAAAGGGAAGATCATGAGCATCAGCACAAACCGTACTCAATCCTTTGATGTTTATTTTTGATTTCAACAGTGAAAGCATTTTATCTGAAATATCTATGGCTGTTATTTTTACCGGTTCAAGTTTAACTAATTCTATTGTAAGATCTCCCGTTCCGCATGCTATGTCAAGAACGTAATTTGAATTAATATCATTATCTTTTATATAATTAATAATATCTCTTCTCCAAGATTTATCCATGTTAGCTGAAAATAAATGATTCAGTTTGTCGTAGGATGAAGCAATTTCGTCAAACATTGTACTGATTTTCTCTTGTGATTTGTCTATCATCTTTTATATCAACTGAATCTTAATGATTTCACGGGATCCATTCTTGAAGCAAAGTATGAAGGGATGATTGTTGCAATAAATGTAAGGAATAATGTGAGGATTGTAATTGATACGACATAAACTGGTTCAATTTGAATTGGAACGGCTTTCATATAATAAAACTCGGGCAATTCAAAGAATCTGTATTTTAATTCTATAAAGCATAATCCAAGTCCAAGTATGTTTCCCATAATTACTCCAATTACTCCGATAATAAGTCCGTCAATAATAAAAATTGACATTACATCCGATTTCGATGCGCCAAGAGATTTCAATATTCCGATAGATTGTGTTTTTTCAAGGACAAGCATAAGCAATGTACCGATGATGTTAAATGTTGCAACGATTATGATTAATCCCAGTATAACAGGAGTCGGAGCTTTCTGCAGTTCAACCCAAGTAAAAAGCGGTTTAAATAGTTTGTATAAAGACTTTGGAAAATAAGGATAACCGATTATATCTTTTATTTTTGAAACTGCCTGTTCAACACTGTCGAGACTGCTTAAAGTCATTTCAATTGTCGTTGCATTTTCTCCAAAGTTAAATAAATTCTGCGCAGTTTTTATATCCGTATAAATTATTACATCATCAAAATCTTTTAATCCGGTTTCGTATATACCGGAAACTTTGAATTGCTTTATCTTCGGCTGATTCATCGGGGAAGGTATTCCGTTTATTCCAAATACAATTACTTTGCTGCCCGTATCTAAGTTTAACTTTGCTGCCAGCTTATCGCCGACTAATACTCTCGAAAATACGGAATCAACCGGCTGCAGATCAAAGCTTCCCTTAATTATTCTGCTTTTTGTCGTCGAAAGATCCGTTTTCTGTACAATGCCCTTTAAAATAACACCTTCAACTACTGACTTATATCTAATCACGGCTTCTTTCTGAACAAGAGGTGATATTCCGGTAACTCCGTTTATGCTGTCTTTAATTATTTTTATTGCATTCTCATAGTCACTCAAGCCCTCGGGATTATATGAATTTATCTGGATATGCGAAACAAGTCCTGAGACTTTATTTTTTATTTCGCTTTCAAAGCCGTTTAATATGGATGTTGTAATTATAAGCGCAGCTACGCCGAGAGTAACTCCCAAAATCGATATGTGTGTTATGAATGTTACAAATCTCGAACCGCTTTTCGAGAATAAATATCTTCTCGCTATGAAATATTTAAAATTCAAATCAACATAACTAATTTAAAAGAAATGCTTTAACAAAACCTTCAATATCTCCGTCCATCACTCCCTGCGTATCACTCGTTTCAAAATCAGTTCTATGATCCTTTACCATGTTATAAGGATGAAAGACATAACTTCTTATCTGACTTCCCCATTCAATTTTCTTCTTCGAGTTTTCAATGGACTGCTGTTTGGCTTTTTCCTTTTCTTTTTCAAGCAGGTAAAGTTTTGATTTAAGCATCTTCATTGCATTCTGTTTGTTCTGCAATTGTGATCTTTCATTCTGACATTGCACAACAATTCCGGATGGAATATGTGTTATTCTAATAGCTGTCTCTACTTTGTTTACATTTTGTCCGCCAGCTCCTCCTGATCTGTAAGTATCGATTTTTAAATCTGCAGGATTTATTTCTATTTCAATGGTATCATCAATTATCGGACTGACAAAGACAGCAGCAAATGAAGTATGCCTTTTTTTATTAGCATCAAATGGAGAAATTCTTACAAGCCTGTGAACTCCATTTTCAGCTTTAAGAAAACCGTATGCATATTCGCCTTTAACTTCTATCGTAGCGCTTTTAATTCCCGCTCCGTCGCCGTCAAGCCTGTCAGCAAGAGCAGCTTTGAATCCCTTTTTCTCGCAATATCTCAAATACATTCTTAGAAGCATTTCAGCCCAGTCCTGAGATTCTGTGCCCCCGGCTCCGGAATTAATTGTAATTATTGCATCCCTGATATCATCTTCATCGGAAAGCATGTTTTTGAATTCAATTTCACCGAGCTCTTTTTCAAAAGCGGAAATGTCAGACTCAAGTTCATTCTCTATCGATCCTTCTTTTTCCGTTTCGGCAATCTCCATTAATCCCGTTATGTCATTATATCTGTTTTCAACTGAATTGTATTCTTCAACCCACTTTTTCAGATTTGAAATATTCTGAAGTACTTTTTGTGCGGCTTTATTATCTTCCCAGAAATTTTCTCCCTGAGTTAATTCCTCAAGCTCTTTAATTTTTTTTATCTTATCGTCGATTTCAAAGAAACCTCCTCAAAGAGGCAAGTTTCTCTTTCGAATCCTTTAATCTGTATTTCTGTTGTTCAAACATTTTAAATATTTTTAATTTTATTTTTCAATTTCCATTTTTAATAATGCCGACGCAAGAGTTTTTCCCTGTGCATCAAGTTTAAGAGAAACGGTTCCACCGCCTCCGAGCGTATTGTTAAGTATGAAATTCAAAGCATTGATATTCGGCATTTCATATCTTATTACTTCGCCTTCACATATACCTTTGAAGAATTCTTTTACTCTTTCTGCGGTAACTTCCCTTTTGATAACTTCGTAGTCTTCTTTTTTAAATGCTATCAATCCGATGTTTGCCGCATCGCCTTTATCGCCGCTTCTTCCGTGACAGATGTCTTTAAGTTTAATCTTCATTATTGGTTTTATTATTTTAATAACGCTTCATTCTCTGCTTTAATTCTTACATACAGAACTACGGCATTTAAAATCGTAAACAATACTGCCGTAAAATAAAGTTTGAAAATCATTGGTAAAATAAATATTTCACCGCAAACAATTATGTAATTCGGATGTTTGAAATATTTATAAGGACCGGAATTTACAATTTCACTTCCATGAATCCTGTATATCCTTGTATTCCAGTATTTACCAAGACTTTTTATAACCCAGATTCTGAATATCTGCAGAATTGTGAAACATACCAAAAACATGTAATTAATTATATTGAAATCAGAATACCTCCCCTTTATTTCAAACTCAGTTATCATTGAAACAAAAAATAAAATGTGCAGCGCCACAATGTATTTGTAATGATTTCTTCCATATTCCACAGCGCCATTTTTCAGTAACCATTTTTCATTTCTTCTTGAAATATACAATTCAATCAATCTCTGAAAAACAACCGCCGTTATTACTAAATAAAACAGCATATTTTACGACTGCTCGTTTTTCATTTTCAAAAGCAGCATCTCGCTGGAAAATCCCGGTCCAAGAGACATCATCAGCCCATAACCGTTTTCAAATCCTCCGTCAATGAATTCATTCAAAACATAAAGTACTGTAGCACTTGACATGTTTCCGTTTTCTCTCAATACTTTTCTGGTATTAGCAAACCTGACAGGATTAATTCCTAGCGCTTTCTCATACGCTTCAATCACTTTCTTTCCTCCGGGATGAACTATGAAATTTTTAATGTACGGAAGTCTAAGATTATTTTTATGAAGAAATGCATCAATGTCTTCCTTTATTTTGCTGTTAACAATAGACGGAATATCTCTGGAGAAAATAACTTTGAATCCCGAATCTATAATATCCCAGCCCATCACATTTAATGAATCATAATACAATCTGCTTTGAGAATTAATTATTTCGATCTCGTGTCTGCAGCTTTGTGAACTGATATTCCTTCCCGCCGTAATTACGGCTGATATCCCGTCGGAAAATAATCCTGCCGCAATGAGGTTGCTTTTTGACAGATCATTTTTTATAAATGTAAGCGAACATAATTCTGCAGCTAAAAGCAATATCACTGCATCAGGATTAGCTTTGGCAATTACAAATACTTTTGACAATCCTGAAACTCCTCCGGCACAGCCGAGTCCCCACACCGGTATGCGGTTTATGTAGGGATTTAATTTCATTTCATTTATAAGCAATGCATCAATACTTGGTGTGGAAATTCCCGTTGAAGAGACGAAAACGATGTCCGTAATTTTGTCTTTGCCAATGCCGGACTTTGACAAAGCATCATTGATTACTTCAACTGAATATTTAAGTACATTCTTTATGTAAAGATTATTTCTTTCGCTGAAAGATTTTTTTTCTTTAAAAAATTCAACAGGCACGCAAAGATTTCTCTCAGTTATTTCTGCATTATCATAAGAATCAAGCAGTCTGTTTATATCTTCATATTCCGGACCAAACATTTCCTTCGAAAATCTTTTTAATTCATTTTGTCCTGATTTAAAAGGAAACTCACAAGTCGATACTGATAATATTCTTGGCATATTTTATAAGAAGTTTTTTAAATCTAATATTCTTTATTAATAAAATGAATGTATTATTTATCAGGATAAAACAGAAAATTAATTTCAATTTATTTCACTGTTAACAATCTTAAAAAATCATCTGTGTTTTTAAAGTAATTTCAAATCAGTATTTTACAAAAATTTATTTGCTCATGACAACCAGAAGAGAATTTCTAAAACAATCTGCAGTTATTGCTGCCGGCGCGGCATTAGCTCCAAATGCTTTTTCTTTTAGCATGAAAAAAAAGCCCGTGGTTTTAATACTTGGCGCAGGTCTTTCCGGACTTTCAGCCGGCAAAATTCTGAAAGAAAACGGAATTGAATTTAAAATACTTGAAGCAAGAAACAGAGTCGGAGGGAGAGTATTTTCGCATAAATTTGACAACGACGGACTCGTAATAGAGCTCGGTGCTGAATGGATCGGCGGGTCTCATGAAAGAATTCTTGAACTATGCAATGAAATTAATCTGGAACTTCTCGATAACAGATTCAAAGACAGACTGCTTTATGGAAATAATTATTACAAACCGGGTGAGTGGGATTATTCTTCCGAATGGAAAGTAAAGTTTAACAAGATACTCGATGATTATAAATACATGTCTGATGCAGATAAAAAGAAACTCGACAAAATGGATTGGTGGAGATTTCTGATGAATAACGATATACCCGCAAAAGATCTCGATATCAGGGAATATGCAGACAGTACTGATTTCGGTGAATCAATTAGATTTGTTTCCGCTTATGCGGCTCTTGCTGAATATGCCGAATCAAACGAATACAATGAAATGGACTTCAAAGTTAAAGGAGGTAATTATTTAATATCCGAAGCTCTTGCCGACAAAGCAGGACGTGACAACATACTGCTTAACCACTCAGTTATTTCAGTTGAGCAGGGCTCTCGAATTAAAGTCGCATGTTCAAATGGAGAAATGTTCGAATGCGATAAAGTAATCTGTACGCTGCCGACTTATTCAATCAGTAAGATAAAATTTAGTCCGATATTGCCTGAAGAAAAAACTGATGCAATCAATTCACTGCAGTATTCCCGCATAATTAAATCAGCAACTTTGTTTAATAAAAGATTTTGGGATGAAGAATCATTCAGCATTCTCAGTGATTCATTTTCACATTTTTTTTATCATGCTACAAAACATCAAGGGAATGAGAAGGGAGTGCTTATTTCTTATGCAATCGGAGATAAAGCTGATATACTTTCGAGACTTGACAAAGAAAACAGGCAGAAGCTTGTTGCAGAATCGCTTAAACTTCCATTTGGCGATGTTAGCGGATACATTGAGAACAATGTAGTTTATTACTGGGGAGGAGATAATTACAGCAAAGGAGCTTATGCGCTTTACGGCAGCGGACAATGGTTTAATGAAATGCCTGTATTGAAGAAAAATTTTGAAAACATATATTTTTCAGGAGAGCACGTTGCCGAATGGCAGGGATTTATGGAAGGCGCAATAAACACAGGCGAAGATGCCGCTAAAGAAGTAATGGGTTAATTGATAATAGAATTATAGGATTGCCCAAAATCAATAAAAAAATATTCATTGTTGCAGGCGAATCTTCAGGCGATATGCATGCCACATCTTTAATTAATGAGATCAGAAAAATCAAACCCGGTATCATGTTCCAGGGAATTGGCGGTAATGAAATGAAAAAAGCTGGAGCTGAATTGCTTTTTGAGCTGAAGGATGTTAACTATATCGGTTTCTCATCAGTTTTAAAAAATTATTCCAAAATTAAATTTATATTTAACGCTTGCATCGATAAAATAAAAGATTCAAAACCTGCAGCGGTGATTCTTGTCGATTATCCCGGATTTAATCTAAAGCTCATAAAAAGTATTTCAAAATTTTATGAAGGAAAAATAATTTATTACATATCTCCACAATTATGGGCATGGCACAAAAGCAGAATTAAGATTATCAAAAAGTATGTAGATCTTATGATAGTCGTATTTCCATTCGAAGTTGATTTTTACGAAAAGGAAGGCATAAGATCAGAATTTGGAGGACATCCGCTTGTGAAAAGAATTAACACTTTCCTAAAAAATCATTCACGTGAAGAAAGTAAAAAGAAAATCATCAGTTTACTTCCGGGCTCCAGAAAAGATGAAATTGAAAGAATGCTTCCTGTGCTTCTGCTTGCATCTGATTTATTAAAGGAAAAAATTGATTGTGATGTAAATGTTTTGTGTTCGCCGAATTTTGACAGATCATATTTTAAAGATTTTATCAAAGGCAGAAATGTTAATCTGATTTATGACGATACAAATTCCAATCTGAATTACAAAGCAATACTCAATTCGGATTTTATAATTACAAAATCGGGAACTTCGACAATAGAATGTGCATTGATAGGCACGCCTTTTTGCGTGGTTTACAAAACAGGCAGACTCAATTATGCTATTGGTAAAAGACTCATCAAGGTAAAAAATATTGCTATGGTAAACATTCTTCTTGGAAAGGAAGCAGTGAAAGAATTTATTCAGGATGAGATGACACCGGAAAAAATATTCGACGAAGGCAAAAAAATACTGACCGACAAAGCTTATTCGGATAAAATGAAAAGTGATTTTGAGAAACTGAGAAACATACTGACTGAAAATGATGCTTCAATGAATGCTGCATCATTGATTATGGAATTAACCGGATAAAAAATAAAGACAGCTGCATGAATTTTATTTCAAATAAAATTAATCCCGGTATTTTAAGCGCATATTTAAGTACTCTAAATATAACCACAACAAACCGTCCTGATACTTCGATGAATTGCATATACATTTTCTGGCATTCAAAAATGCTTTTGGGATGGCGGTTATTCAAAAACACCGGCGCCGCCGCGCTTGTTTCACAAAGCAAGGACGGTGATATACTTAATGGAATTCTAACCAATTGGAAATACAATGTTATCAGAGGATCGAGCTCAAAAGGAGGAAAAGAAGCTCTTACCAGGTTGATAAAATCTGCAAATTCCGGGCACAGCATTGTCATTACTCCCGACGGTCCGCGCGGTCCGGCAAGCATGATTAAAAACGGAGCGTTTATTATTTCTAATGAAACAGGATTGCCCATAGTACCTATAAGTATAAACTATGCAAAGAAAAAAATACTGACACGAAGCTGGGATAAGTTTGAGATTCCGTATCCGTTTTCCAAATGCTCGGCAATTTTCGGAAAAAAATTTTATTACGAAAAGTATCTCGACGAATCCGGACTGCAAAATCTGAAAGAATTAATTTCAAAAGAGATGACATGAATTTTATCAGAGTGATACTTGTCCCGATTTCTTTATTATATTCTGTTATAATATTTTTCAGAAATCTGTTTTATGATAAAGGAATTTTACAATCGCATAAAATTTCTGTCCCTGTAATTTCGGTTGGAAATATTTCAACAGGTGGTACTGGCAAAACTCCGCTTGTCATTTTGATTTCGGAATATCTTTTAGAGAAAGGCAGGAAAATAGGAATAATTTCAAGAGGTTATAAAAGAAAATCTGAATCTGCGCTTACCGTTTACGACGGAATTGAACTGAAATGCGGTATCGATTTATCTGGAGACGAGCTTATGCTTATTTATGAAAATCTAATTAATAAATTCGAAGGAGGATTTTACATTATTGCTTCTTCAGACAGATATGAAGCTTCAAAAATCATGATGGATAATTTTTCTCCGGACTTAATCATCCTCGATGACGGTTTTCAGCACAGAAAAATTAAAAGGGATCTTGATATTGTGCTGATGGATGCTTCCGATTATCAGAGTAAAATATTCTTACGTTCCTTTTTACTCCCATCGGGTAATTTAAGAGAATCCATTTCTGGTTTAAGCAGAGCTGATTTAATAATTCAGAACAATAAATCGGACAATTTTAGGGAATTAAATTTTTTAAATGACTTCGATAAACCGGTATATAAATTAACATACAAAACTGAATTCTATATGGATAATAAAAATCGTATTTTACACAAAACCGGTTGCAGTGTCATTGCTTTTTCAGGTATTGCCAACGACGATTCTTTTATTGACATGATATCAAAAGATGGTCATTTTGTAAAAGAAAGACTGACTTTTCCGGACCATCATAATTATTGCGAAAGAGATTTTGAACTTCTGATTTCCAAATTTACGGAAGGGATGATTTATGTTACAACCGAAAAAGATTTTGTTAAAATAAAAAATATTAGCGGATTTGCTGATAAGTATCCGGTTTATTTTCTCAAACTGAAAACAGAAATTTCTGAAAATAGTAATTCATTTTTTGAAAAAATTAATACACTGACAAATTGAAAATAGGGTTAACGCGTACATCTTCAAAAATGCAGAAATATACTGACTGGCTGGATAATTACAATTTAAATTACGAAATACTTGATTATGAAAATGCAAATGAGGGGTATGAAAAGATTTTAGAATGCAGCGGATTAATACTGACCGGAGGAGTAGATATTTATCCGGAAGTTTACTGTGACTGGGAAAATAATGAAGATAAAGGAAAATTTAATCCGAAGCGCGACGGTTTTGAATTGAATTTGCTTAACTTAGTTTTTGAAAAGAAGCTCCCAGTTCTTGCAATTTGTAGGGGCATGCAGCTTATCAATGTGTATTTCAGAGGAAGTTTGATTTATGATTTATGGGATATCAGGAAAGTCAATCACAGAAAAATTAGTGATACGGAAGACCGGTTTCATGGTATTACAATATTCGAAAATTCCCTGCTTAATAAAATTACTGGAGAGACCAGAGCGGAAGTATCAAGCTCGCATCATCAGGCGGTTGACCGTCTTGGAGAAGGCCTTATAATAAACGCAAAGTCGGATGACGGGATAGTTGAAGGACTGGAATTTGCAGACAAAAAAGATAAATCTTTTATGCTCGGTATCCAGTGGCATCCTGAAAGAAATAAAGATTTTAATCTCCCTACTTCATTTAACATTTTACAAGCATTCTTAAACGAAGCAGAAAAAGTTTCCTGAATGAGATTAATACAGTACATATTATTTTTTTTACTCTGCATCTATTATTATTCCTGTACAGCGTCTGATTATGAAAAGACTTCCGATATTACGTTTGAAGAACTCCGTGAAAAGGTCAATGCAAATTCAGAAAAACTTTATTCTCTTGATGCAGACGGCGAAATCTCTATAGATTCACCTGAGTTGAGCAATACGGGCTCCATAACGGTAAGCATCATAAAACCTGACAGCATTTATACAAAGATTGAAGGACCATTCGGAATTGATATTGCTGATCTTCTGATTTCCAGAAATGATTTTATATATTATAATGCCAACGACAATAAAGTGATAAGCGGTTCTTCAACACCGAGAAATTTAAAGATCATAATGAAAGTGAATGTGAGTTTTGATGAGATAATCAATGCTTTCTCGGGTAAATTTACATTCAAGAATGACAAGTATGATGAAGTTAAAATTACTATGGACAACAATAATTATATTGTCTTTATTAAATCAGGAAAAGAAACAAGAAAGTACGTTATCGATAATCAGAATTTTTATGTTCGAAAGATCGGAACCTACGACAATGAGGGAAATACCCTAATAGAAATCAATTACGAAAATTTTTATTTCAAAGACGATATTTATTTTCCAAAGAAGATTTCGATTATTCGACCAAAAGAAAAGCAATACATCTGGCTTACATACTTCAACGAAGAGTTTAACAACAATAAAATGACATATAAGCTAAAGATTCCGAAGAATGCAAAAAGGATTAAGTGGTGATAGAAATAAACAGAAATAAAGTCGATGTTTCTGTTATATTGACTGTATTCAACAGCAGGCGATACTTTACGAATGCGATTAATTCTGTGCTTAATCAGACTTACAGAAATTATGAACTGATAATTATTGACGATGGGAGCTCAGATGAAATTGAAACTGATTTAATACCTTTGCTAAAAGTAAATGATAATTTCAAATACATCAGACATTCAAACAGAAAGCATCCTCTTTCATTGAATACCGGGCTTAGGTTGGCTTCGGGAAAATTTGTCACTTTTCTGGATTCTGACGACGAATATATGCCTTTTCATTTGCATGAAAGAATAAATTTTTTTAGTGAAAACAAAAATACCGATTTGATTTATTCCCCTGCTTTATTAATTGGAGATGAAAAAGACTTTTATGTTCCCGATGCAAAAGATAAAACCAAAAGAATTCATATTGACGATTGCATTATCGGCGGGACATTATTCGGTAAATCCGAAGTATTCATTGCACTCGGAGGATTCAGAAATATTTATTCACACGATTCTGATTTTTTTCAAAGAGCAAAAGAGAAATTTAATGTTATGCGGTTTGATTTAAAGTCATATATTTACAAAAGAAATAATCCGGAAAGCATTACAAACATTATGATGAAAGAAATTAATGAACACAGATGAGTATTTGATGAAAAAGTGCATTCAACTTGCACAAAAAGGCAAGGGATATGTATCTCCAAATCCTTTGGTTGGATGTGTTATTTTAAAAGATGGTAAGATTATCGGCAAAGGATATCACAAATTGTTTGGGAAGGAGCATGCCGAAATCAATGCGGGACTGGATGCTAAAAAACACGGATATGAATTGAAAGATTCAATCGTTTATGTAAATCTCGAACCATGTTCGCATACAGGTAAAACATTTCCCTGCAGTGAATTTTTGATAAAAGAAAAAGTTAGCCGGGTAGTAATCGGAATGAAGGATCCTTATGAAAGAGTTAACGGTCGAGGCATTTTTAATCTGAAAAAAGCCGGCATAGAGGTAAAATGCGGAGTGCTTGAATACGAATGCAAAAAACTTAACAGATTTTTTATAAAGTATGTTACAAAGCATCTTCCGTATGTATCGTTAAAAATTGCGCAAAGTATTGACGGGAAAATTGCTCTTGAAGATTATACTTCAAAATGGATAACCGGAGAAAAATCGAGAAAATATGTTCATAAGTTGAGAAGCGAATATGATGTAGTAATGATTGGAAAAAATACTGCGCAGATAGATAACCCTTCGCTTACAGTCAGAGAAGTCAGGGGCAGATCTCCATACAGAATAGTGATTGACAGGGATTCTTCTCTTCCGGAAAATCTTAAACTATTTTCAGATAGCCACAGAAGCAAGACTTTTTCAATTTCCGGAATATCAAAAAGAGCCGTAACAAACATTTATTCCAAAAATATTATAAAGGTAAGAGAAAAAGATCAGAAAATAGTTTTAAAAGATATCCTGAAAAAATTTTATTCGATGAATATATCCAGCGTGCTTGTTGAAGGCGGAGCAAATTTGTTTTCTCAGTTTATTAAAACCGGATTATTCGACGATATATATTATTTCATTGCTCCAAAAATTATCGGTAAAGGAATTTCATCATTCGAGAATTTTAAGATAAACAGCATCCGCGATTCAAAACAAATTGAATTTGTCAATCAAAAGATTCTGGAAAAAGATTTATTAATTTATTGCAGAAATGTTCACGGGAATAATTGAAGAAACTGGTACAATCATAAATGTAATCTCAAAAGGAAGCAGTAAGGAATTTACTGTTGCTGTAAGCAGAAAATCTTTCTTCAATAAATTATACATGGGAGGCAGCATAGCGGTAAACGGCACTTGCATTACTTTGGAAAAGATTTCTGGAGGAACATTTAAATTTACCGCCGTCAAAGAAACTCTCAAGAAGACAAATCTCGGTTTTCTGAAAACCGGAACTTTGATCAATCTCGAAAAACCTTTGAAACTCGGATCTGGACTTGACGGTCACATTGTTTTGGGACATGTTGATACTACCGGAGTAGTCGAGAGTTTTGTTAACATTAAAAACGGATACGAGCTTGTTATTGCATTCGACGGAAAATACAGAGATATGGTAATTTATACAGGCTCGATCTGCATTGACGGCATAAGCCTTACGGTTGCTCAGATTGCAGACGAAACAAAGAGTAAAACAAAAATAAAAATTGCCATCATTCCTCATACTTTCAAAGTTACAAATGTAATGAATTATTCAAAAGGTACTGTTGTAAATATAGAATTTGATGTTTTGGGTAAATACATAAAAAGAATTCTAAACAAATAATATACATGACGTTCGAATCGGATAAAACAATGTTTGAGATTTATAGGGAGAAGGAATTCAACCGAAAGTTTAAGGTAGTTTTCTATACGGAATTGAACGAGCATAACAAAGAAGCTGAGATTAACCATGCTTTAAACGGCGAGACAATTTTTGACGGCTTTCTGAAAGACAGTTTAAAGGAAAAAGGGAAAACTAAAATCAGAGAGCTTATAAAAGAGATGAATACATCCGGTGTAGCTTACGAAAGGGATTACATCAGTAAAATGCTTGGGGAATGCTTAGCATAAATATTCTCTGGTTTTATTGTAAATTTCTTTCTCATCAATTCTATTCATACAGTCAAATGTTTTTATCGGACACTTATTGCCTCCATGAATGCTGCAAGGTCTGCATTTGAGTCCGTTGGTTTCAAATATAAAATCATTTTTTCCGTAAGGATAAAATCCGAAAGAAGGAACTGTTGCACCGAAAATGGCTATCACATTGGTGCCGACTGCATTTGCAATGTGCATTGGTGCTGAATCATTTGTTACCAGCAGAGAAGCCCTTCTGATCAATTCAGCCGATTCGATTATTGTCAGAGTTCCGGTAACATTAATAATGCTTTTATTTTTTGAATTATTAACAATAAAATCGGCTATTACTTTGTCTTTCTTGCTCCCAATAAGAAATATTCTTATTCCGCTCGATGCAAATAAATCACATAGCTTGATAAACTTACTTTCAGGAAATCTTTTTGTAAACCATACTGTGCCGGGAGCAATGACCATGATTTTTTCTTCCTCTTTGATAAAATTACCATAAAATATGCTGTCGATTTTTCTTATGTCTTGTTGCGAAATAAATATCTCCGGTCTAACAATTTCCTTTGTCACTATTCCAAGCGGTTGTAAAAGTGAAATGTTTCTTTGAATCTCATGCATAGACGCATCATATTTGATTCTATGCTTATATAGAAAACTCATTGAAGATTTATTAAATGATATTGTATTTTTCGATCCTGATAAACTGCAGATAAATGCGCTTCTGAATGACCTGTGAGGTGAAATGATAGCATCATATTTTCTGTTTCTTAAATTTTTTGCTATTTGGAAAAATCCAATCAACCCTGAATTTTTTTTATCATATACTATTACTTCATCAATAAGAGGGTTATCTCTAAGTAACTCCGACGTTTCGGGAATACACATAAAATCAATCTTGGAATCCGGATACTTGTCTTTTAATAATCGGATTAGCGGTAGAGTTAGTATTACATCTCCCAAAAAAGCTGTTTGCAATATCAGGTATCTGCTCATGCTGTTTGTTTAATGTGCTTAAATCTTTTGTGGAGCCAAAGCCATTGACCGGGATCTTTCCTGATTACTTCTTCAAGTTTTGACTGAATCCTTTGCGTCAGTCTGACGACATTTTCTTCATTATACTCCTGCAGATCATCATAGTTTATATTCTCAAAAAATATTTCGTAACTGTAATCATCGTCTCTTACTCCGTATGCCAAAATTAAACCCGGACGTTTTCTCAGGGCTATCTTTGCAGGTCCCGAAAATGTTGCAACTTTTTGACCAAAAAAATTTATGTAAACCGAATAATCCGGATTTGCAGACTGATCAATAAGAAAACATATAGTTTGATTTCCATCAAGCATTTGATAAATACTCCGCAATGAAAAACCAGTCTGAATTATCTCGTTGCCTGATGAAGTTCTGTATTCGTTTATTCTTGAATTAAGCTTTTTACTAGATTGTGTTTTTGCAATTATCTTCAGACTTTCGCCGAACTTCAGCGAATAAGCATAAGCCGTAATCTCCCAGTCAGAATAATGCGCACTAAGAAAAAAAGTACCGAGTTTTTTATCTGCTGAATTTAGGACAGACTCATGATTATGAAATCTAATGAAATCATTTATGTTTAATGAATTCAGCCTGGGGAAATAAAAAAATTCAAAAAGGTTTATTCCCAGATTAATAAAAACTTTTCTTAACGTCTTTTTTTTCCAGATGTCGTCTTTATCGGGAAAACAAAGTGATAAATTACTTAATCCCGTCTTCTTTCTGATGGGAAGGAGATAAAAAAAAATAATCCCGTAAATTTTCCTGCGCGCTGAATTAGAGTTAAAGGGAATAGCCTGATAACAAAGCCAAGCAAATTAAAAATTAAGTAACTAAAAGTGTCTGCCAATGAAAATAAAATTAATTTAATAGCGGCTCACCGAATAAAGTAGCCGAATTAGCTTTCGTAATTCTGATTTTTACCAGATCACCGATTTTCAACTCAGCTTTATCTATCAGTTTTCCGTCTTCAGTTATGTAAGAAAATTTTTTCGGGAATATCACAGATTTATTGCAATCGGTTCTTCCCATAAATTGATCTTCGGATTTTTTGCTCGTCGATTCAATAAGTACTTCCTTAATTTTACCTGTTATTCCTTTGTTAATTTCATACGATATTTTTCTCTGCAAAGTAATTATTTCATCGAGTCTTCTCTTTTTGGTTTCTTCATCTATGTCTGTTTCAAATTCATAAGCTTTTGTATTCTCTCTTCTTGAATACAAAAAAGTATAAGCTCCGTCATATTTAACCTCATTGATTACATCAAGAGTCATCTTATGTTCGTCTTCTGTCTCAGATGGAAAACATGAGATAATATCAGTTGACAAACCTATTCCGGGCATCATCTCACGCGCTTTTCGCATGACTCTCATGTATTCTTCGACGGTATAAAGACGATTCATCTTTTTAAGTATTCTGTCAGAGCCCGACTGAACGGGAAGATGAATGTACTTGCAGATATTTTCATGAGACGCCATAACATCGAGAAGCTTTTCTGACAAATCATAGGGATGTGATGTTGTAAATCTTATTCTCATCTCGGGAAGTTCAATAGCTACAGCTTTAAGCAAGTCAGCAAAATCCTTTCCCTCATGCTTGTAAGAATTTACATTCTGACCGAGAAGCCAGATATCTTTAACTCCCGACAGGTATAATCTTGCTGCTTCTTTTAAGATATTATTTAAATTTCTGCTTCTCTCTCTTCCTCTTGTAAAAGGTACAACGCAAAAAGTACAAAACTTATCACATCCTCTCATAATAGACAGCCATGCCGTAACTCCTTCTTTTCTTACCGGTGTAATGTCATCATAAGTTTCTACACGAGAAAGCTTTACTGCAATTCCTTTCTCACCTGTCTCAATTAAATTCTCAATGAGATACGGGACTTTTCTGTATTCATCTGGTCCGACAATCAGGTCAACAATTTTTTTCTTTTCAATCAGATCCTTTCTTAACCTCTCTGCCATGCATCCGAGAATTCCAATGATCAGATTCGGATTTTTTTTCTTGAGAAATTTCAGGTCTTCCAGTCTGCTGTAAACTTTCTTTTCTGCATTCTCTCTAATGCTGCAGGTATTAAGCAAAATTACATCTGAATTTTCGACAGATCCGGATTCAGCATAGCCAAAATCATTTAATACGCTGAGAACTATCTCCGTATCGGAAAAATTCATCTGACAGCCGTAAGTTTCGATGTAAACTTTTTTGTCTCCGTTAAACCTGCCGAAATCAGTCTTGATATCTTGGGAGGCTGCATTATTCAAAATATATCTCGATATATCCATAAAACTCATTTTAATTTAAACCGGTAACTTTTAAATCACGCATTTCGATGTGAAAAATTTGTCCTGTGCAGACTGAAGATTTTAATGTTAATCTGAGAAACAACTCACCGTTAAATTCCGGTGATTCGCATGAAAATGTCCTGCTGGAATTTATTTCATCACGATCGATCAGATTCATTAAATTTACAGTTTCACCTTCAGAAATATAAAATATGGATATACTAGAAAGATCTGCATCTGAAAATGCAGAGAAATCAAACTTCAGATTTTCAAATTGCCCGAGGTTATGTATGTTAAGTGAACTTGTACGAATCTGAACACCGGAGCAGTCTCCGCCGAAACTTTCTACAATTCCTTCTCTTTGAAATAAAATAGTTTCATCTGCCGTATTGACCGGATCATCCAAGCCGCATCCGGAAACCAGACAAATAAAAATTATTAATATGTTAAATCTTCTCATCATGATACTTCACTCTTGATAAGAATTCAATTACTACTTCAGAAATTCCCTTTGCATCAAGTTTAAGCTCTTCATATAATTCTTCCGGTTTTCCATGATCAATGAATCTGTCCGGTATTCCATGAATTAATATATCATTTTTCAGATTATTCTGTATTGCAAATTCGGTAACTGCGCTTCCAAATCCACCGGAGACTGTATTGTCTTCTATTGTAATTATTTTTCTGAATCTGCTGAAAATATCGGACAAAAGTTTAATGTCAAGCGGTTTTATGAATCTTGCATTTACAACTTCTGCTTTGACATTTGCTTTCTCCAGTAATTCAGCAGCAGCCAGAGAATGGCTAACCATATTACCGACTGCAAGTATGGCTGCATCTTCGCCGCTTTTTAAAATCTCACCTTTCCCGATATCAATTTTTTGAAAATCATGAAGTTCCACTCCTACCGCATTTCCTCTCGGATATCTCAATGCTATCGGACCTCTCTTATATTGTGTCGCTGTATAAAGCATGTCTCTGAGTTCAGCTTCGTCTTTGGGAGACATTATCACCATTCCAGGCACAAGTCTTAAATAAGATAGATCAAAAGCTCCGTGATGAGTAGGTCCGTCCGCACCGACAAGTCCTGCCCTGTCAAGAACAAAAACAACAGGAAGTTTCTGAAGTGCAACATCATGTATTATCTGATCAAATGCTCTCTGAAGAAAAGTCGAATATATCGCTGCAACTGGTGTAAATCCTTCGGCGGCAAGCCCGGCACAAAATGTAACAGCATGCTGCTCGGCTATTCCTACGTCAAAATATCTTTCGGGAATTTCTTTCTGCATGTAATTTAATCCGGTTCCGTCAGGCATCGCAGCATTTACGGCAATTATTTTTTCATCTTTCTTTGCAAGTTCCGTAAGAGATTCGCCGAATACTTTTGTGTATGGAGTAACTTTTATTTTCTTGTGCTCGATTCCGGTGGTTTTATCAAATGGATTCAAAGCATGTATTTTTTGAGGATGATCCGTTGCATAAGAAGGACCTTTGCCTTTTTCGGTAATCACATGTACAAGTATAGGTCCGGACATCTTGTGAATTTCTTCAAGCGTCTTTACAAGATTGACAACATTGTGACCGTTTACCGGACCGAAGTACCTGAATCCAAGAGCTTCAAAGAGCATACCAGGTGTAATGACGCCCTTTAATCCGCCTTCGATTTTTGCAGCAGCTCTCCGCAATCTGTCGCTTGTCCGTTTATCCAATACTCCCGTCATTTCCCATACCTTGCTTCTGAATTTATTATAAGTATCGTTTGTCATCAGTTCGTTAAAATAATTCTGAAGCGACCAAACGTTGGGTGCAATAGACATTTTATTATCATTCAATACAACTATAATATCTTTTTTGAGCAATCCGATGTTATTCATTGCTTCATAAGCCATTCCGCCTGTCATCGATCCATCACCAATTACCGCAACTACTTTATACTTTTTATTCTGAAAATCTCTTGCAGTTGCTATTCCAAGAGCAGCTGAAATTGAAGTTGAAGCATGACCTGCCCCAAAAACATCAAACTCGCTTTCATCTCTTTTCAGAAAACCACTGATTCCGTTTTTTTGTCTTATTGTTTTTAATGCTTCTTTTCTGCCGGTAAGAATTTTATGAATATATCCCTGATGACCAACATCCCAGATTATCTTATCTTCAGGCGTATTAAATACATAATGAAGCGCAAGAGTCAGCTCACACACTCCCAATGAAGCTCCAAGATGACCGCCTATTTTGGATATTGTATCAATTAAATACTCTCTTAGTTCATCAGCTAAATTCCTCAAATCCATCAGATTTAGTTTTTTCAGGTCTGAAGGATAATTTACATCCTTGAGAAATTTTGTATTTTTTAAATCATAATCGCTCATTTTCAAAAAAATTATTTGACAAATATAAGTTTTTTAATTTTTATCTTCAGTGCTTATTTTTTCAATCTGAAGTTCAGCTTCAGCAAGCATCTTTCTGCATTCTTTAAGAAGAGTAAGACCCTCTTTGTAATTTTTTACGATTTCTTCCAGTGATTCATCTTCCACTTCATTTTCAAGCTTATCTAAAATCTCTTCAAGCCTCTTAAACGATTTTCTGAAATTACTTACGGGATTTTCAACTGTTTCTTTTTTCTTTGCCATGATTCAAATTTTATTGTATTATTAAAATTCATATTTACAATTATAATAAAATTTATCTAATCAAAATTCTTCATCACCTCCCAAAACTCAATCACCAATTCTATATCATAATCTACATAATTATATATTACTACAAACTATTAACTACAAACTATCAACTACAAACTATCAACTACAAACTATCAACTACAAACTATCAACTACAAACTATCAACTACAAACTATTAACTGTTAACTAAAAACTGCAAACTATCAACTGCAAACTACAAACTGCAAACTACAAACTGCATACTACAAACTGCATACTACAAACTGCAAACTATTAACTGTTAACTACAAACTGCAAACTATCAACTGCAAACTACAAACTGCAAACTACAAACTGCATACTACAAACTGCATACTACAAACTGCAAACTATTAACTGTTAACTACAAACTGCATACTACAAACTACAAACTATCAACTGCAAACTATTAACTGCAAACTATTAACTGCAAACTATCAACTGCAAACTATCAACTGCAAACTATCAACTGCAAACTACAAACTACAAACTGCAAACTATTAACTGCCAACTGCAAACTATCAACTGCAAACTATCAACTGCAAACTATCAACTGTTAACTACAAACTACAAACTGCAAACTGCAAACTATTAACTGTTAACTACAAACTACAAACTGCTCACTTTCACCCCAGTCTCACCATCATAAAACTTAATCTTCAGCTCATCGTCTTTTTTCAAATATTTTTTTCTTGACAAAACTTTATCTTCTCTGAAAACAATAGTATATCCCCTCTTTAAAATCTGATCCGGACTTAGATTTACAAGCAGTTTCTCAGTTGTATTAAGAATTTGATTCAGGCTGTTTAACTTAAATCTGACAACGTCCGAGATTTTTTTGTACATCTCATCGGTTTTTAGTTTGAATTCATTAAGCATATCCTGAGGTTTTCTGAAATAATAATTCCGGGAAATATTATCGAGCTGATTTTTCAGATTCTCAATTTTGCTTTTAACAATATCCTTTAGTTCCTCATTAGCATGATCCAATACTCTCAGCATTTCATTTTTATCTTTGAATATATTTTCTGCGGCTGCCGAAGGTGTAGCCGCTCTTATATCCGCGGCAAAATCGCTGAGAGTAAAATCGGTTTCATGTCCGATTGCAGTAACAACTGGAATATGCGAATTGAAAATTTCTCTTACAACATTTTCATTGTTAAAGCTCCATAAGTCTTCTATCGAGCCACCTCCTCTTGTTATTACCATTACGTCGATTCCAAGCCTGCTTTTGTTAATATGTTTAATTGCACGGCACACGCTGTCAGCTGAGCCGTCTCCCTGCATAATGGCATTTAACAGATATAGTTTTACAAATGGATATCTTTTTCTTGTAACTTTAATAAAATCTTGAAGTGCTGCACCGCTTTCGGAAGTGATAACGGCGACTCTTTCAGGAAAATCGGGAATTCTCTTTTTATGGACAGCATCAAACAAGCCTTCTTTCTGAAGTTTCAGTTTTAGTTTTTCGAACTCAGCATACAAATCACCCTTACCCGCCTGTTTCATTTCAAAGACATCAATTTGATAAGACCCCCGGCTTTCAAATAAAGTAATTCTACCCTTAAGCTGAACTTTCATTCCATTATCAGGCTTAAATTCCAGATTGAAAGTTCTTGAATTCCACATCACGGCATTTATCTGAGCTTTTTCATCCTTGAGAGTAAAATAGAGATGACCTGATGCCGTATGAAGTTTAAAATTTGAAATTTCTCCTTCTACTAAAACAAACCCGAAATTATACTCAACAAGCTCTTTAATCTCTCTTGTCAGTTCTGAAACTGTCTTAATGCTGTCCAACTTAAGTATTTTTAGAGAATTTAATTTTTTTCACATTGATTAAAAACTCTAATCAATTTATATTTGCAAATTACTCGACAGTAGCTCAATGGTGGAGCATTCGGCTGTTAACCGAAGGGTTGCAGGTTCAAGTCCTGCCTGTCGAGCTTTTTTTTTTACTGGTTCAATTCCTGCAGATAACTGCCTGTAGCGATATTAAACAAATTCTATATTATCCTGAATGCAGTATGAAGTGATTCTTCTCAACTTATTTAGATTATTAAATTCATAAATGTCACAAGCATAAACAAACGCAACTCTTTCATTATTTCTTTTAAACTCTGCTGTTCCGCTTACTGCGACACATTTGTTAGATGAAATTACATTTATAGTTTTAAAATCAGTTTCAACGGAATTAAAATATTCTGAAATAGTTCTGCAATACTCTATCACCGCATTTTTTCCCTTAAATATTTTTTCACCGACAATAATCCATTCAACATCATCAGCAAAATATTCCATCGTTTGTTCAAAATTTCCATTTGAAAATGCCAAGGCTATCTGTCTTAGATTCATACTGATAATCTGAATTTAAATTTCTCTAAGAATGGAAACTAACTATTTTAAATTTTCATTCACAAAAATTTTTATATTTTTTTAAACTAATGTATTAGATAAAAAATCCCGACAGAGATAATCCGCCGGGATTTTAAAAATTAAAAGAAGAAAATTAATTTACGGTTTAATTACATTTATAAAATTAGCTGCATTATTTTCGGCATAAACAGCATCCGCTCCGTCAACAACACTGTTGCAATCCAAATCCGTATTTACATATCCCGTCACAAATGCCGAAGCATCATTATCTATCAGAGCGCCGTCATTTCCGTCAACTACTTCATCCTGTGTAACATCACCAGTGTAAAAAGAATATTTACCTCCAACCGAAATCATATTATTTCCAAACGCCTGTGAGGCGGCCGTTGTAAAATCATAATTCAAAACTCCATCGATAAATCTTTCTCCTCCTCCTTTGCTCCAAGTCTGGATTGAGTTTCTGTGTTTGAAAACAATATAGTAATAAACATTATTCTGTACATTGTCAAACGTAAATACCTGCTTCATCCCGAATCCGCCTAATCCCACAGCATTGTCGATAACAGTGTAAGGCGATACGGTATCTCTTATTTCAACTGTAATTGTATCGATCTCAAGACATGCTTCGAGATTGATCGCAAGGTTAAGAGTTTTTGATATTTGCGAAACTGAATTTGCATCACGAGGCGCTACTCTTGTCTGATATGCAGCAAGTGTCTGGTCGCTGTTTGTTCCGTCATAAAAAATTACTCTGTTAGCGGCAGGAGTTCCAGCATAAAAATTATTTGAATCGGATGTCATTGCATAATTATTCAGATTTATGGAAGATCTTCTATATGCAGTTGTAAAACCACCAGATGTTCCCGGCGTGGAAAGATTCATTATTACGTTGTGTCTCATATCAACGGCTGCAGTTGTTGCAGTGGCATTACCAGCTACAAAAACACCTGAAGTTCCGAATATTGTCGCAGATGAACTTGCATTAAGCTGAATGGAATTATCAAAAATTCCGATTGAACTGTTTGTAGTTGTACTGGATGAATAAATTCCCACGATTGAATTTATGCCCGAAGAATTAGGAGTTTTTAAATCCCAGATAAGATTATCTCTGATTTCTATTAAAGCTCCGGATGTGACAAATACTCCTGTTGATGTGCCAGATGAACCATTGTTTGTAAGATCATAAACTTTATTTGAGTAAATCTTTGTATTCGCTCCAGCAGAGCTCCAAATTCCGATAACTCCCCCTAAGGTTGTATTTCCGCTGACTGATGAAAGATCGTAAATAATATTGTTGTTTATTTCCTTTAAGGTAGTCGAAGATGTTGATAAATTCGATCTAATACCTGCAATAATAGATGATGATGAAGTATTAAAACCTCCGACAGTCAAATTATAAATTACATTTCCGTAAATTTTTTCCTTAACAGGATTATTGAAACTGTTAAAATAACCATAAATCGTAGATGCTGATGTTCCAGAGGAATTAGGAATCGAATTATTATAAATCTGATTATCGTAACATTCGATTGAACCATCCGGCACGGTTATACAACTCATATTACCGCTGACACCGGTTTTCTGATTACCATAAATCTGATTTGAATAAATCTTTAAATCATTTATTGAACCGCTTGCTGAACCTGTATTAAGCATTGTAGAAGTTCCTGTTCCTGAATGAGAGTTATTCCTTATTATATTATCATGTATGTATGCCGCATTTACTGTCCCAACCGGATCATGAGCAAGTGCATTAAACGAATTAGTAGTCTGTGAAGAAACGCAATTCTCAATTATGTTATGATGAATTCTTACGGTATCTCCGTTTGCAAGGGCTCTGATGCCGTAGTGAGCCTGCGAAGAAGAATTTGCTGATATTGTAACAACATTATGACTTATTTCATAATTTGCAGCATTAGGTAAAGAACCGAAAAGTGTAGCCATTATGCCGACAGTTGCAGCTGCGCCTCCAGTTCCTGCTCCCCCGTTGACAATGTTGTTGTTAATTTTTATGTTAACCTGTCCTTCACATCTGATTCCTTCAGCAGAGATTGTGCTTCCGCCCCAGTTTGTTATTGAATTTGAAGCCTGACCTATTACACCGACTTCATTGTCAAAATCTTTTTGATTAATTGTAGTTGCGGATATAACAACAATGCCTTTATATACATTTGAAATATTGTTTCCGTAAAATTTATTGTAACTGTTTAGTCCCGAAGGAATATCAGTATTTATTGTAATTCCGTTAATGTCTTTATTAGCCACATAAATTCCTATTGACAATGCGCTGATCTTTTGAAGAGTAATAGTACAATTTCTGATAATGGTATTCTGTGTACCATTTGCAATATCAGCTCTAAACAAAGCATATCCCCACTCCATTACCTGATCACCGGTGTTTGAAATTGGGTCGAGCAAATCAATTCCGTCAAAAGTAACATAATCAGCGCCGTTGATCTTAATTATGCCGTCTGCAGTTGATGAAGATCCAGGAGCAGCAGTTATCAGCGGATTTGTACCCGAACCTGATTTTACAAATGTTACCTTATTTAATGAAGTCGGCGGATTGGTTGAAATTGTAAGAACTTTATTTGATGACGTTTCAGTATGACCGGCAGCTACATTAAAAACAACTCCTCCGGAATTTACTCCCACTATATTTAATGAGTCAATAGCTTGTGCAATTGTACTTATGTCTGTCGGAATTGAAATATTTCCGCCCAATTGCGCATTTGCCATATTAATTATTCCTGAATACAAAATCAGAAACAAGCAAACAATAAATAGCTTTTTCATTTTTAATTGGATTTTAGTTTAAAGAAATATTGGGTTGAATTAATTTAACTTTTGAGGATAACTAATTCAATTTGAATCAAAATGACATTAATTAATGCCATAATAATAAATTTTGTGATTGAAATGATTGTAGATTAGGACTTAGCGCAAAGAATCATGGTAATGTCTCAATGCTGATTATTGATATGTATCAAAGCTATATCTGAACTGTAACTTTTGTGATTGAAATAATTATAAAAATTGAAAATTTGTTTTATGAATCACGGTAAACACAATAATTTTATTAGTAATAGTTCAGACAATAAACAGACTAAAGATATTCATAGAAATCACTTAAATGTCTAAGGCGTCACCTTAGATACAAAATTTGCTATATTATTGTCACAGATAGCTCCGTCAGTTCCGTCGGTAACATAATTCCCGTCAATATCTGTTATAATGTATCCTGTAGAAAAATTTGAAATATCATTATCTATAATCCCTCCGTCAGTTCCATCAATGACTCCATTCTGATCCACATCTCCGCTATACATGCAGTAATACCATTTTTCCAATACCATATTATTTCCGTATGCCAAGGAATCATTGTTTGTAAAATAATGCGAAGCAGCCGGACCTATGGTAAATGCTTTAGGAACATTGCTCCAGGTTTCAATGGAGTTTCTTTGCTTTAATGCAATGTAATAACTTCCTGCTGTTGCATTTGGAAATGAAATACCCGATAAAAATGCATGAACTTTGAAAACGGAATCAGCGGTTGAATAAGGTGGGAAATTATTCTTAAGTAAAACATTGAATGTATCTGATAAGACATATCCTTCATCCACGTGATGCAATCCTTCCGTCATTGCCGTGAAAATCAAAGACGGATTATTTATGGTATAAGTAATTATTAATCTGGGTCTGGTTTCATAATCGGGATTCTGAACTGAATTGAATCTCTTTGAAGTATTATTTGAGGTTTCATCTCCGATGATTATCCACCCGAAATTGTTCAAATCAAAATTAATCCAATCTGTTACATCATCTATCATTTGAGGTGATGACCATTCATAGTAGCCAATTCCATCCACGATAGTGCTTGCCGATACCAAAGAAACATAGTCTCCTCCGGGATTTAGCCAGTATTCCGTATCATAATAATTATGTATCCATGTTGCATCATACATTTCCGCTAAAGCACCGGAACCTTCTTCGCCGGTTGCATCGGATGAACCTTCACCCCAGTACTTATTATCAACTTTGTATATTTCAACATTCTTACTGCCTGAGTTTGTTCTTGACATATACAATCTCAGTTTTACGTCCAATATTTCAGCTCCCGGTGGAATATTAAACTCAGGATTAAAGTAAAGCAAACCCCGCTTTATAGAATTGGTATTGCTAACCCCTGCAAAAAAATACTGACCTAATCCATTACTGTAAAGACCTTCAGAATCTTCATATAAAGTATTGTCCATCGTTGCTATTAAAGTATCGGTAATTGTAATTCCCGCAGAATTAGCAGAGCTGTGATAAATTAAAATAAACAACAAAATACCTGTAATACTGAAAACAAATTTTTTCATTTTGTATGATTTAGTTTTTTTATTGATTAAAATTAAATCTGATTTTAAACTAAATCAAGTTTGTAATGTATCTAAAGTTAATTGTTACGTTAATTTATACTTTGAAAAATCCGTTCAGTGTAATTACTGTCAAAAAGTTTTTACATTATTTGTAATTACATTTCAAGTTCAGCATGCAACAGAAGTTTAATTTTTAATGACATTTGTATATTTATTCTTTAGTATTCAAAACATTTTTCAAATTCAATAAAAACTTTTTTAAAGAAATAATTGACAAAAAAGTTTCTCTAATCTTCAAGCAACATCACACTTGCCATAAATATATTTTCATGTAATTTAAAAACCCAATACTTATGCTTAACTTTACTACTTCAAATTAATTTGGACGGAAGTGGTTAATCATCTTAATAGATTATTTATTTTAAATTTTTAATTAAAATTACAATATGTAACTTGCAAGCAAATGAATGAATTCGGTAAAATATTCGAGAAGAAAATTCTGCTTGCGCCGATGGAAGATGTATCGGAGCCGCCTTTTAGATTGATTGCAAAAAGACTGGGTGCTGACATTGTTTATACTGAATTTATTTCCGCTGAAGGTTTAATTAGAGATGCAAGGAAAGCAAGAGAAAAACTCTTTTTTTATAAAGAGGAAAGACCCATTGCAATTCAGATATTCGGCGGCAATGAGGAAGTTCTTGTCGAAGCCGCAAAAATTTCTGAAAGTGTCTCACCGGATTTCATTGACATAAACTGCGGATGCTGGGTAAAAGATGTAGCATTAAGAGGCGCAGGCGCAGGACTTCTCAAAGACATTCCGAAGATGAAAAGAATTGCGGAACTGATTATTAAAAATGTAAATCTGCCTGTAACTTTAAAAACAAGACTTGGATGGGATGAAAAATCGATAGTAATAGTGGATGTTGCAAAACAGCTCGAAGATATCGGCATTCAAGCGCTCACTGTTCACTGCCGGCTTCGCAATCAGGGAAACAAAGGCGATGCAGACTGGACATGGATTAAAAGGATTAAAGATGCCGGTGTAAAAATTCCGGTTATACTTAACGGAAATATAAAATCTCCCGAAGACGTTAAATTTGTGTTTGAAAATTTTGAACCGGATGCTGTGATGATTGGTCAGGCTGCCATTACAAATCCATGGATATTCAGGCAGACGAAATATTTTCTGAAGTATGGACATCACGAGGAGCAACCGGACATCAAAGAAAGAATTTCTGTTTGCATCGAGCATCTTAAACTTGCATGCGAGCTTAAAGGCGAAGTTTACGGAGTCAGAGAATTCAGAAAGCATTATTCGGGATATCTGAGAAATTTAAAAAATGTCAGCAGGTTCAGACTTGAACTCATGGAATATAACGAGCTAAATCCTCTTTTGCAGAGATTAAATGAGTTTAAAGAAGAGTATAAGGAAATCATCAATGCAGAATGCAGTTAAAAAACATAAAATCAGTATATTGTAATCTTATAATTTATCAATAAGAATTTTAAAAAATAAATTAAAAAAACCATGGAAGCTTTAGCAGGGGTGTTATTTGTATTCGGCGGTATATTCGGATTCATTTTTTTAATCATAATAATCAGATCTTTCAGAGTTCTGAATGAATACGAAAGAGGAGTAATTTTTCGTTTGGGAAAATTTTCTGCAGTTAAAGGTCCCGGACTGATAATTCTCATTCCCATTCTTGACAGAATGATAAAACTGAGTTTAAGAACATTCGCTCTTGACGTTCCCCCGCAGGATATCATTACAAAAGATAATGTATCTGTAAAAGTAAATGCAGTTGTTTATTTCAGAGTGTTTGATCCCAATAAAGCTATCATTCAGGTAGAGGATTACATGTATGCAACTTCGCTGATTTCACAGACTACTTTGAGGACAGTAACAGGACAGGGTGATCTTGACGAATTATTGACACACAGAGAGCTTGTAAATTCAAGACTTCGAGAACTTATTGACAAAGAAACAGAGCCTTGGGGCATTCAGGTGCTGAATGTGGAACTGAAGAATGTTGATCTTCCACAGGAAATGATCAGAGCCATGTCAAGACAGGCAGAAGCAGAAAGAGACAAGCGCGCAAAGATAATCAACTCCGAAGGTGAATTCATGTCTGCTCAGAAGTTAGCAGAAGCGGCGGAAATTCTCGGAAGAAATAAAAATGCATTACAGCTTAGATATCTTCAGGTCATGTCTGAAATTGCCGCAGAAAAAACTTCAACCATGATTATCCCTCTTCCGATGGAAATTATGAAATACTTTACGGCTGCAACGGAAAATCTTGAAAACAAAAAATCTTAAAACCGGCACATGCAGAAACTTTTATCGTTGAATGTTTTTTTGCTGGCGCTGTCAGCATTAATTTTTTCGGATTACAAATCAGTATTTAAAACATTCAGCATTAAAGAAAATCAATCCGTCATCAGAAAATACTCCCCGCAGGAAAACTCCGGAATTCGTCAAAAGCTGACTTCGATGACTTTGCGAGAAAAAATTGCTCAGATGATTATTACAAATTCTTTCGGATATTCGCTCAATGAAAATTCAGAAGATTATCTCAGGCTAAAAAATTTAATCGTAAATGAAAAAATCGGAGGCGTAATTTTTTTCAAAGGTAATTCCATTCAGCAGGCTGAATTAACAAATAAACTTCAGTCATTATCCGAAATACCTTTGTTGATTTCCGCTGATTATGAACGCGGCACAAGAATGAGGCTCGATGACGGAAGTCTTTTTCCGAATAACATGGCGCTTGGCGCAACAAGAAATCCGGAACTTGCTTACAAAATGGGATTAATGATTGCAAAAGAATGCAAAGCAATTGGAGTTCACCAAAACTATGCGCCTGTGCTGGATATAAATAATAATTCTCTGAACCCAATTATTAATGTCCGCTCATTCGGAGAAGATCCAGAGCTTGTTTCATCAATGGGACTGAGTTTCATTAAGGGATTGCAGGACGGGAAAATCATTGCAACAGCAAAACATTTTCCCGGACATGGTGATACAGACATTGATTCTCACAGCGATCTGCCTGTTCTGAATTTCAGTAAAGAAAGGCTTGAGAGTCTCGAGCTGGTTCCGTTTAAGAATGCAGTTAATGCTGGCGTAAAATCAGTTATGATTGCTCACCTTTCTATTCCCGTCTATGAAAAAAATAAAAACATGCCCGCATCGCTTTCAGCTAACATTGTTGACCAGCTGCTTATTAATGAAATGAAATTTAACGGACTGATAGTTACCGATGCCTTAAACATGTCGGGAGTTTTAAAACATTTTTCAACCGATGAAATTGCTCTAAACTGTATTTATGCCGGCATTGATTTAATACTTATGCCAACTACTTCCAATAACAAACAAGGCGAGGTCGAATTTATAAACGCAATTGAAAATGCTGTTAATAACGGACAGATATCCGAAGACAGGATTAATAAGTCAGTCAAAAAGATTCTCGATGCAAAAGACTGGCTTAATCTTGAGCAAAATAAATATGTGGATGCAGATAAAGTTTCGGGAATTATTAATTCCCCGGAAGCTGCAGACTTATCTCAGAAAATCGCCGATGAATCGGTTACTCTCGTTAAGAACAATGATAACATTATTCCTTTTTCAAATTCACAAAATCAGCGATGTCTTATAGTTTCGCTTAACAACGGAAACGAAAAAGCTAACTCGGATTATTTTCTTCAGAAATTCAGCGACAAAAATAAGTTTAGCGAGGTTTCATATTACGACCTGACAGGTGATGTTGCAAACGTTGATGAAATTATCTCAGACTCCAGAAATTATGATGTGATAATAATTCCTATTTATGCAAAGGTAAAAATAAAAACCGGAACTGTCGGTTTGCCTCAGACTCAGATTGAATTAATAAATAGTCTTGCAGACAATGGAAAGAAAACAGCTGTTGTATCATTTGGCAATCCGTATCTGATTCAGGGATTTAACAGAGTTGATGCATATATCTGTGCTTATGCCGACGCCGAAACATCTATTAATTCAGTAATTGATTCTTTTTACGGAACTATAAAATTCAAAGGTAAATTACCTGTAACTATAAATAACGAATTCAAATACGGAGATGGTATTACGAACAATTAAATTTCTCGCAGTGTGCTTTATTTTTATCAGCAGCTTTTCGCAAGCCAATGCGCAAAATTTCACGCAGTTATTCGACGGAATTAATTTTACTGTGAACGGAAATAATTCTGTTGCGCCTTTTAATGGAGGACATAACAATTCCCGGTATCAATTAATTGACATTGACGGCGACAGCGATCTTGATTTGTTTTTCTTTGATGTTGATACAACTCTGAATTTTTACAGAAATATCGGAACGGCGCAAAATGCTCAATATAAACTGGTGTCATTAAGATTTCAGAATTTATACATAAAGAATTGGTTTTATTTTACCGACATAGATAATGATCAGGATTACGACATGTTTTCCGGAGGCGAATTTCAGACAGTTAAGTTTTACAGAAATACAGGTAATGTAACTAATCCTGTTCTTAGTCTTGAAATTGAAGAATTACGAACAAACACCGATACAGTGATTTACAGTGAATCTAACAGTGTGCCTGTTTTCTGTGATATGGACAATGACGGTGATGAAGATTTCTTTACAGGTCAGCAGCTTGGCACAGTAACTTATTACGAAAACATAGGCAGTCAGTCTAATTTTAGCTTTAAATACATAACTGACTTCTGGCAAAATCTCATTATAATTTCACCGGCTCTGAATTTCCGGCATGGAGCTAACAGCCTTGAATTTACTGACATTGACGCCGATAATGATTTTGATTTATTCTGGGGTGACTTGTTTTCGAAAGGAATTTATTTCATCAGAAACGATGGCACTCCTGATTCGCCTAATGTTGTTATTGCTGATTCAATATATCCGCACAATTCTTCATTCATTTCTCAGGGATATAACTCGACAAGATTTGTCGATATCGATGCTGACGGTGATAAAGATATGTTCATATCCGTCCTTTACTCTTCACAAAACTTGAATAATTTTGTTTTGTATAAAAATAACGGAACTCCTCAAGCCGCAAATTTTCTTAGATTGACTGATAATTATCTTAACAATGTAGATGTCGGTGGCAGCAGCAGCATAGTATTTTCAGATATTGACGGTGATGCGGATTTTGATCTTATAATAGGAAATGATGTTCCGGTAAAGCTAAGAATTTTCGAAAATACGGGAACAACTTCGAGTCCATCTTTTAACTTAAGCGTTGATTCGCTCAATATAAGATCATCGCCAAATAATTTTAATTACTCTCCGGCATTTACGGATATAGACAATGATGGCGACAAAGATTTGCTGCTGGGAAGCTATATAAAAGATTCAATCTGGTTTTACAGAAATACTGGCAGTACGTCAAATTATAATTTTACTTTTGAAGGAACAGCAAAAAGTATAGGCATTGATTCCGTCGGTCAGAGCTCATCACCGGTATTTGCCGATATAAATAACGATAACGATTATGATCTGTTTATTGGCGCTTCAAACGGCAGAATTTTTTATTATGAGAATACCGGCTCTGCTGTTAATTTTAATTTTGAATTGAGAACTGCATATTATAATTCAATTGATGTTGGTGACGATGCCGTTCCAAGATTTACCGATTTTGACCATGATAATGATCTGGATTTATTTGTAGGCGCTCAAAACGGTACTATAAGATATTATAGAAACGAAGGAAACCCATCAACGCCTAACTTCGTTCTTGTTACAAATGAGTTTATGAATATTAACGTTCATCAGAATTCCTGTCCGGCGTTTACCGACATCGATAATGACACAGATTTTGATTTGTTTGTTGGTAATATAAAAGGAGGTCTTTATTATTTCAGAAATGAAAAAGTTTCGACAGTAAATTTTTCTGCATACATTGATCCAACCGAATTCGAGTTATTTCAAAATTACCCCAATCCGTTTAATCCTTCCACTGAGATAAAATATGTTCTTTCAAAAACTTCACAGGTAAAATTAACTGTATATAATGTACAAGGAAAAGAAATTAAAAGACTTGCGGATGAAATACAGCAATCCGGCGCATACTCCGTAAATTTTAACGCGGAAAACATTTCAAGCGGAATATATCTATATGAATTAAAAGTAAACGGGGTTAGTAAAGTAAAAAAAATGTTGTTTATAAAATAATTATAAGTTAATTTTGATTATTAAAATCTCTAAAAATTTAATTAATAAATAAATATTATGAAAAAAATTTTAACATTTCTATTTTTTTCTGTTTTCATTGTAAATACTTCTTTTTCAGGAGACAGAAACATACTGGTAGAAAGATTTACCAGTTCAACTTGCGGACCTTGTGCTATCGCAAATCCCAACATGGAAGCATTTCTTGCATGGGCTGATCCGAATAAAGCAACTGGAATTAGTTATCACATGAATTGGCCAGCGCCGGGAGATGATCCAATGTATCACATTAATCCGATTGACAATACCGCAAGAAGAACTGTTTATGGAGTCAACTCGATTCCCTATTGGTTTTTTGACGGAACTTATTCAGGAGGAACTTCACTTGGATTACTGCAGTCAATTTATAATACAAGAAGCCAGGTCATAAGTCCGGTATCAATTGTTGTTACAGAAACCCGCAATGGAAACAATGTAAATGTAAGAGCTGATATTTATTGTGAGTATGCAATTTCAAATCCAAATGCAGTTGTTCATTTTGCTGTGGTAGAAAAAATTGTTCAATATGCCACGCCTCCTGGTACAAACGGTGAATCATCATTTCACGATGTAATGAGAAAAATGCTTCCCACTGCAAACGGTGTACCTGTAACGTTACTGCCTGGTGAAAAAATCACATTGAATTATGCATATACCATGGACCCAGCTTGGGTTCCTAATCAGATTCAGAACTTGGTTTTTGTTCAGGGTTATGCAAATGAAATTCATAACTGTGCAAAGCCAACTTTGAATTTCAATCTGGTATCAGCGCCGTCTTACAAAGTTGTAAATCAGGGACAAACGCAAAATGCGGTTTACAAAGTTAAGATTCCAGCAACAGCGTCAGGTTATAATTCAGCTGTTACGTTTACTGCCGAACTTGAAACTCCCGTCTCGGGAATTACAATAGATTTTCCGAATGGCAATGTATTAAGTAATTTCCCCGATTCTCTGGATATACGCGTATCTTCTACTTCGGCAGCTCCTGTTGGCGCGCATAAAATTATTGTTTCTGGTACAAATACAAGCAACGTAGTTCATAAAACAGTTATAAATTATCTTGTCGGAAAAAATTATGCTTTATTCGGAGTTAACAGATCTACAGGACAATACAAAGTTGACGGAGTTTCTTTTAATTCGGCACAATTGTTTACCTGGGATATCGGTTCAGCTCATACACTTGAAGCAGTTTCCCCTATTACTGTAGCAAATACAAGATATGTTTTTGTTAACTGGACTGGAGGCGGATCTCAGTCACAGACAATTACGGTAGGATTAGATCCAATAAATAAAATTGCAAACTACAAAACACAATACAAAATGCTCGGACAGGTAAGTCCATCCGGAATTCCGGTAACTGTTACCGGTGGAAATGAATTTCATGATTCGGGATCAGCAATCACACTCGGAGTAAGTCAGAATCCCGTTCAGTATAACGGTAAGACTTATTACTTCCAGTCTTGGGAAGGAAGCGGAGTAGGTTCATATACGGGACCGAATCTCAATCAGCAGATTCCAATAAATAACATTCTTGTACAGAAAGCAATATTTGATACAATTAACGTAGGTATTTCAAATTACAGTTCGAATGTACCGGACAGATTTACTCTGCATCAGAATTTTCCGAATCCGTTTAACCCTTCAACAAGCATTAAATTTGACATTGCCAAATCAAGCTTTGTGTCACTTAAAGTTTATGATGCTCTCGGCAAAGAGGTATCGGGACTTGTAAATGAAATATTGCCCGCAGGAAGTTATGTTTACAACTTAAATGCAAGCGGACTCCCGAGCGGAATTTATTATTACGGCATTAAAACGGATT
The DNA here is from genome assembly GCA_019187405.1 of Ignavibacteria bacterium. Taxonomy (GTDB): domain Bacteria; phylum Bacteroidota; class Ignavibacteria; order Tepidaquicellales; family Tepidaquicellaceae; genus JABAQZ01. The sequence continues at coordinate 45,481 of JABAQZ010000015.1, read as the reverse complement.
ACTTCAATGACATAAAGAAAATGGTTTTGGTGAAATAAGGACATTTGTCCTAAGAAATTTTATTTTAATTTTAGATCCCGATGGTAATTTTATTATCGGGATTTTTTTTCATTAATTAGAATTTAATACATCATTGATGTTTGTAAACAATGATATAAAAAATCATTTGGGGCTGCCACACGAGCTATACATGCGCAATCTTTGCTGAAAAGATTCTCATTTTATGTGAAAATCAAAAAGCTTTCTATAATAGTTCGTTTTATTGAATTGCCAAATAACTGAATTGTTATTTTTAAATTTTTAAAGTAAAATAGCCTGCACATTTCCAGATAAGAACAACAATTTAAAAGAACTAAAAAACCCACAGCAGGAAATGTGACCGAAATGGCTGATACCGGAATGACGTTTTCATAATTCTGAAAGATGCCGAAAGGTGTTAACAAATTAATTACAAAAATTAAAATGTGCAGGAAAAACTAAAGTTCAGTAGCAGTTGAAATTTTCGGCATATTCTGTAACAATAAAATACCTTAGATTATTGAATTTTAAATGAAAAGATTTTTTATAAAATTAATTAATAATATTTTTAAATTAACTTTAAAACAAACACAAAAATTATGGCTTTAAAAGAATATAAACCGGGTGCTGCATTTCCCGGAGTCATTGGAAGGACGTTTGATCAGTCAAGTCCTGCATGGCCAGAACCAAACAGAGCAAAAAAAGATGCTCCGAATGTGATTTTCATTGTACAGGATGATACGGGATTCGGACAAATGGGATGTTACGGAAGTCCAATAAATACGCCTAACATTGATGCACTTGCTAAAGAAGGATTGTTGTACAACAATATGCATACTACAGCATTATGCTCGCCGACACGATCATGTATTTTAACAGGAAGGAATCATCATTCAAATGCTATGTCATGCATTACCGAAGGATCTACAGGTTATCCCGGGGGCAACGGTAATATTCCTTTTGAAAACGGATTTCTTTCTGAAATACTTTTAAAGAACGGATATAACACTTATGCAATCGGTAAATGGCATTTAACGCCGGCTGAACAAAATTCACCCGCAGGTCCTTATGACCGCTGGCCGCTTGGCAGAGGATTTGAAAGATATTACGGATTCCTCGGAGGAGATACTCATCAATATTATCCTGAACTGGTATATGACAATCATCAGGTCGAACCTCCAAAAACTCCTGAAGAAGGTTATCATCTGACTGAAGATCTTACTGATAAGGCAATTAGTTTCATTGCAGATGCAAAGCAGATTGCTCCGGACAAACCTTTCTTCCTGTATTTCTGCCCCGGTGCAATGCACGCCCCTCATCATGTATCAAAAGAATGGGCTGATAAATATAAAGGCAAATTTGACGGAGGCTGGGACGATTACCGTGAAAAAGTATTTGCAAAACAAAAAGAACTCGGAATCATTCCAAAGAATACAGAGCTTTCAAGACACGATCCTGATGTTCCGGATTGGAATTCATTACCGGCAGATGAAAAAAAGTTGTATGCAAGAATGATGGAAGTTTTTGCAGGATTTCTTGAACACACTGATTATAATTACGGAAGGTTGTTTCAATTCTTAAAAGATATCGGGCAATGGGATAATACTTTGATTATGTTTATATCGGATAACGGAGCAAGTTCGGAAGGCGGACCAACAGGCTCAGTCAATGAAAACAAATTTTTCAATAACATTCCGGAAGACTTAAAACAAAACATTGCAGCTATCGATGATATCGGCGGACCAAAATATTTCAACCACTATGCTTGGGGATGGACTCATGCCGGAAATACTCCTTTCAAAAGATGGAAAAGGGAAACATACAGAGGCGGCGTCAGCGACCCGTTTTTGGTTCACTGGCCAAAGGGAATTAAAAGCAAAGGCGAAGTCAGAGATGCATACGCTCATGCAATTGACATGGTGCCGACTGTTCTTGAAGCATTGGGGATAGAAGCTCCACAGCAAATTAAGGGTACAACACAATCGCCGATTGAAGGACACAGTTTTGCTCATACGTTTAACGATAAGAAAGCAAAGAGCAATCATTTAACACAATACTTTGAAATGTTCGGACACCGTTCTTTATACCATGACGGATGGAGAGCTGTTTGTCCGTGGCCCGGTACATCATTTACAGAATCAGGTTTAACATTTGGCGCTCCGATTGATAAAGATAAACTTGCGGAATTAGATGCAAATAACTGGGAGCTGTATAATCTTAATGAAGATCCTGCAGAAACAAAAAATATTGCTGCGGAAAACAGAGCAAAACTGATTGGAATGATCGCACAATGGTATGTGGAAGCCGGGAAATATAAAGTACTTCCGATTGATTCAAGAGGTGTCACAAGATTTGTAGACGAAAGACCTCAGATTACTGTTGGCAGAACATCTTATACTTACTATCCGAAGACACAGGTAATACCATCTAATACCGCTGTGAATGTATTAAACCGACCTTTCAGTGTTACTGCCGATGTGGAAATTCCCAAAGGCGGAGCTGAAGGAGTTTTATATTCAATGGGTGGAAATGACGGTGGATTTACTTTTTTCATGAAAGACAATAAACTTCATTTTGCATACAATTATGCAACTGCAGAATATTTCAGAGTTGTATCAATAGGTAATGTACCTGAAGGCAGGCATAAATTAAGATATGAATTTGAAGTTACAATAAAGCCTGATGCAGCGAAAGGAAGAGGTGCAGGCGGGAATGCCCAGCTTTACATTGATGACAAGCTTGTCGGACAAACTGAAATTCCTTATACTCTTCCGATATCAATGGGTCTCGGCGCCGGTGCTGCAGTAGGAAGCGATCCGGGTTCGCCTACTATTCCCGATTATAAACCTCCGTATGAATTTACTGGAAAGATTTTTACTGTTACTGTAGATGTAAGCGGAGAACTTATAGTTGACAAAGAAGCAGATTTGAAGATGATTATGGCAAGACAGTAAAATTAAAATATTCCGAAGTCCGGAACTTATATATTTGCAATGTATAGTTCCGGATTTTTTGATTTCAAAAATTTTAATTTTATTTTTTTATTTTATACTTTTAGAATTCTGAATTGCTGTTTGAAAGATCCGTTGAATTGATATTAAGTAAATAATTAAAACTTTTTTTTAAAAAAATAGATTTTATAGTTAAATTTATATAACTTTACTTCATTAATTAAAAACAAAAAATTAATCATGAAAAAAATAATATTGCTTATTATGTTCTATGCATTGACGGGAATTGCTTTCCCACAGGACTTTAATAATCTGAAAATTAATGATTTTAAAAAACTGAACAGTATAACCAAAAATGTAAATCCAATTGACTCAAAAAAAGTAAAACAAAAGGACATTTCGTTTACTATTAATCCTTATTTATGGCTGATTGCCGCGGGAGGAACTTTAAGCATACCTAATATTCCTTCGGGTTATCCTCAATATTATGATTTTTCAAAAAGCGTTTCGGATGGATTGAAAAACATGAAATTTGCTTTTATGGTAGGCGGTAAACTTAAATATAAAAAAGTTTCTTTCTATTACGATGTTGTTTACATTAATCTTAAAAATTTCGGAGCAACTGTTCCAGAAGGTTCAGGATTAAACTCTGCAAATACCACTAATAAAGAATTTATTACAGACCTGTCAATCGGATATGATGTGCATAAAGGTAAAACTTCATTTGTTGATTTATATGCAGGCGCAAGAATCTGGGCACTCAAATCGGAAATTACTTTAATTCCTTCAGACAAAGGACTTTCAAATGAAATGTTGAGCTCAAATTCAAGCTGGGTTGATCCGATTGTTGGTGTTAATGCAAAATTTCTAATGGGGAAAAAGTGGTTTTCATATATTCGTTCGGACTTTGGTGGATTCGGCGTCAGCTCCTCATGGAATTTTATGATGTTGGGTGGATTCGGGTATGACCTCAATCCAAACTGGAATACAACATTAGGATTAAAATATCTCGGATTGGATTACGACAAAGATAAAACAAGATGGAATGTAAATCAATACGGGATTTTGATTTCTTTAGGCTATAGATATTAATTAATTAAATATTTGTTTCCTTAATTTATCCAAAGCCGGAATGCTTTATCTTCAGATTTGATTTTAAATTTATTTCCTGACTTCAGCATTGGGACACCCAAGATTTAAAAATTAAAAAATTTGCTGATTTTTTTGCTTTTTTTTTATAAAAAGTATTTATTTAATAATACCTGACTTCGACACTGGGACACCCAATTAGTCAGTCTCATTTATTAGCAACTATTTATGCTACAGAATAAAAGTACCATGGGATTTAATCTGCGGTGTAAAGTAACGCAACATTTATGTTGCGGAGTAAAGTAGCGCAACATTTATGTTGCGGAGTAAAGTAGCGCAACATTTATGTTGCGGCGTAAAGTAACGCAACATTTATGTTGCGGAATAAAGTAACGCAACATTTATGTTGCCGAATAAAGTAACGCAACATTTATGTTGCGGCGTAAAGTAACGCAACATTTATGTTGCGGAGTAAAGTAACGCAACATTTATGTTGCGGAATAAAGTAGCGCAACATTTATGTTGCGGAATAAAGTAGCGCAACATTTATGTTGCGGTGTAAAGTACAGACTTCACCAATAACTTATACATTCCATTCCAAACTTCCTTAAACAAAAATTCTAATTAACAAATTAAATTTTCAATACTTAGTCATAACTACGATCTTCCTTTTAGTCAGTCTCATTTATTAGCAACTATTTGTGCTACAGAATAAAAGTACCATGGGATTTAATCTGCGGTGTAAAGTAGCGCAACATTTATGTTGCGGAGTAAATTACAGACTTCACCAATAACTTATACATTCCATTCCAAACTTCCTTAAACAAAAATTCTAATTAACAAATTAAATTTTCAATACTTAGTCATAACTACGATCTTCCTTTTAGTAAGTCTCATTTATTAGCAACTATTTATGCTACAGAATAAAAGTACCATTGGATTTAATCTGCGGTGTAAAGTAACGCAACATTTATGTTGCGGAGTAAATTACAGACTTCACCAATAACTTATACATTCCATTCCAAACTTCCTTAAACAAAAATTCTAATTAACAAATTAAATTTTCAATACTTAGTCATAACTACGATCTTCCTTTTAGTAAGTCTCATTTATTAGCAACTATTTATGCTACAGAATAAAAGTACCATTGGATTTAATCTGCGGTGTAAAGTAACGCAACATTTATGTTGCGGCGTAAAGTAGAGCAACATTTATGTTACGGTGTAAAGTAGAGCAACATTTATGTTGCGGTGTAAAGTAACGCAACATTTATGTTGCGGAATAAAGTAACGCAACATTTATGTTGCAGAGTAAAGTAGCGCAACATTTATGTTGCAGTGTACAGTTGCGCCCCATTTATGTTGCGGCGTAAAGTAACGCAACATTTATGTTGCGGCGTAAAGTAGCGCAACATTTATGTTGCGGAATAAAGTAGCGCAACATTTATGTTGCCGAATAAAGTAACGCAACATTTATGTTGCGGAATAAAGTAGCGCAACATTTATGTTGCGAAATATAGTAGCGCAACATTTATGCTGCGAAATAAAGTAAAGCAAAATTTATGTTGCGGAATATAGTAACGCAACATTTATTTTGCAGTGTACAGTAGCACAACATTTATGTTGCGGAATATAGTAACGCAACATTTATGTTGCGGAGTAAAGTAACGCAACATTTATGTTGCGGAGTAAAGTAACGCAACATTTATGTTGCGGAGTAAAGTAACGCAACATTTATGTTGCGGAGTAAATTACAGACTTCACCAATAACTTATACATTCCATTCCAAACTTCCTTAAACAAATATTCTAATTAACAAATTAACTTTTCAATACTTAGTCATAATTACGATCTTCCTTATAGTCAGTCTCATTTATTAGCAACTATTTATGCTACAGAATAAAAGTACCATGGGATTTAATCTGCGGTGTAAAGTAAAGCAACATTTATTTGCAGTTTAAAGTGGCATGACATTTATGTTACTTATTACTGTAGCGCAACATTTATGTTGCGGAATAAAGTAGCGCAACATTTATGTTTCAGTGTACAGTAGCGCAACATTTATGTTGCAGTGTAAATTACAGACTTCACCAATAACTTATACATTCCATTCCATACTTCCTTAAACAAATATTCTAATTAACAAATTAACTCTTCAATACTTAGTCATAATTACGATCTTTCTTATAGTCAGTCTCATTTATTAGCAACTATTTATGCTACAGAATAAAAGTACCATGGGATTTAATCTGCGGTGTAAAGTAAAGCAACATTTATTTGCAGTTTAAAGTGGCATGACATTTATGTTACTTATTACTGTAGCGCAACATTTATGTTGCGGAATAAAGTAGCGCAACATTTATGTTTCAGTGTACAGTAGCGCAACATTTATGTTGCAGTGTAAATTACAGACTTCACCAATAACTTATACATTCCATTCCAAACTTCCTTAAACAAATATTCTAATTAACAAATTAACTTTTCAATACTTAGTCATAATTACGATCTTCCTTATAGTCAGTCTCATTTATTAGCAACTATTTATGCTACAGAATAAAAGTACCATGGGATTTAATCTGCGGTGTAAAGTAAAGCAACATTTATTTGCAGTTTAAAGTGGCATGACATTTATGTTACTTATTACTGTAGCGCAACATTTATGTTGCGGAATAAAGTAGCGCAACATTTATGTTTCAGTGTACAGTAGCGCAACATTTATGTTGCAGTGTAAATTACAGACTTCACCAATAACTTATACATTCCATTCCATACTTCCTTAAACAAATATTCTAATTAACAAATTAACTCTTCAATACTTAGTCATAATTACGATCTTTCTTATAGTCAGTCTCATTTATTAGCAACTATTTATGCTACAGAATAAAAGTACCATGGGATTTAATCTGCGGTGTAAAGTAAAGCAACATTTATGTTGCGGAATAAAGTAACGCAACATTTATGTTGCAGAGTAAAGTAGCGCAACATTTATGTTGCGGTGTAAAGTAACGCAACATTTATTTTGCAGTGTAAATTACAGACTTCACCAATAACTTATACATTCCATTCCAAACTTCCTTAAACAAAAATTCTAATTAACAAATTAAATTTTCAATACTTAGTCATAACTACGATCTTCCTTTTAGTCAGTCTCATTTATTAGCAACTATTTATGCTACAGAATAAAAGTACCATTGGATTTAATCTGCGGTGTAAAGTAACGCAACATTTATGTTGCGGTGTAAAGTAACGCAACATTTATGTTACGGTGTAAAGTAGAGCAACATTTATGTTGCGGTGTAAAGTAACGCAATATTTATGTTGCGGAATAAAGTAGCGCAACATTTATGTTGCCGAATAAAGTAACGCAACATTTATGTTGCCGAACAAAGTAGCGCAACATTTATGTTGCCGAATATAGTAGCACAACTTTTATGTTGCAGTCTAAATTACAGACTTCCCCAGAAACTCATAACTCTCATTTGTAATCTCCCCCTTTAAGTATTCTCACTATCAATTTGACTTTCCTTAACTTGCTCATATCATAAAATAACCCCTTTGCCCTACCTCAATTGAATTGTAAAATAACCATCAGTTTCTTTTTCAACAGATTTATTTCTCTATCTTTTGATTTGTTTACCCTACTATTGATTTGATCAGGTTTGATATGCATTAATCGTAAAATATGTTTATTTTATTTGCTCTTTATTTTATTTACAGAAACATTTTTAAGTATTTTTCGTCTAATAATTAAAAATAATATAATGAGAAAAATAATATTAATTATTCTGATCTTACTCTCCTCCAAATCATTTTCACAATCTGGGTTCGGTAAATTCGACAACGATTTTAAAATCAGATTTGATAAACCTACAATAGAATTATCTTACGGCATCTCTCATATCAGACTGGGATATTCTGACCCAGGTATTTCCGATGCTGGTATGTTTGAAATTAAGCTGGGTTTTACTCAGGAAAAAACTTCTAAATACAGCAAGCAGGTTCTTAAATATAAAAATAGATTTTTATTCTTAAGTAATGCCTCTGATAATAATTTAAGCAAAACTCAAAGTCTTTCTGATATTAACAATACATTGTGGCGATTTGGCTTCGGGAATAAATCCGGTTATGGAGTTCTGCTCGGCTCTGTTTCCATTCTTCCCTACAGTTCAGGTTCAGCAAGTTGGACAGAATTCAATTACAATAAAAACGAATTAAATACAGAATCTAATTATGCGGCACTTGACGATTTTGCTGGAACATTCAGATTCGGAACTATTACAGAAGCCGGCGTGAACATCCAATTGTTTAACGGTTTCTCCTTGGAACCGAAGTATGAAATTTCTGATATTTATCCGAGACATTTATTCTTTGAAAATATGACAAGTCTATTGGTTGAAGCCGTTGGTCTGGAATTGCTAAATCAATTTTCTTATGCCATAATGAAAAATTCACCGGTAGCAGGTTCATTTGTAAATTTTATTTTAAAGAATGCTTATGAATATGGGTTTTATCAGCTTAGAAAGGATAATATGAACTGGCCCTTTACCAGTACCGCCCCGTTGAGATATAATACTTTTAAACTCGGAATGTCTTTTATTTTCTGATTCAGAAAGCATTTGGATAATGACGGATTTCTGTTTTGTTACCTGATTTCATAACTGTGATTACATCAAGTCTGATTTCATACCCGGAATAAGCTTCGTTCTCACTGACAAATCCCATTGCGGCTTTCTTGATTTGAGCTTGTTTAACTGAAGTAATTGCCTCCAATGGATCTCCAAATGCCTTGCTCGTTCTTGTTTTGACCTCCGTAAATATTAGTGTCTTCTTCTCTTCGTCCGAAAAAATCAGATCAATTTCAGCTCTTTCAAATCTGTAATTGCTTTTTATATAATTAAGATTTTTTCTTATTAGAAAATGTTTTGCCGCTAATTCTCCGGCTTTTCCGATTTTGTTTTTATATATGCAATTCATGAAACAAATTCTTCTGATCTATCAATAAATTCTTCAAAAAACTCTTTCTGTGAATTGCAGATATTCCGTATTTTAAAATTCTTGAATAATGTAAAGACGTGGCATAACCTTTATGCTTGTGGAAATCATATTCAGGATACCTGAGATGAAAACCTTTCATTATGTTATCACGGATAACCTTTGCAATGATTGAAGCACAAGATATCTGAAATACAGTTGAATCTCCTTTAACTATTGTCCTAAAGTTGTATTTATCCTGTTCGTTATTTTTTAACTTGAAATAATTTCCATCAATTAGATATATATCCGGCTGTATTTTGAGTTTCATTATTGATTCTCTCATTGCAATCATGGTTGACTGAAGAATATTGTATTTATCTATATCTGCGCTTTCGACAATGCCAATGCTGAAATCCTCACATTTGTCTATTATTCTGTAATATAGCTCTTCCCTTTCGTGCTCATTCAGGGCTTTTGAATCTTTTACTTTTTCCATGTAAAAATCTTTTTCAAAAACCACTGCTGCTGCTACAACAGGACCTGCAAGCGGTCCTCTTCCGACTTCATCTATTCCACAAACAATCATTTAATATCTCTTTTCTACAAATTATTCCAAAATAAAAAGAATTGAAACTGAAATATTTGTTTAAGATAAATTAAGTCAGTTTTAAATAAGTGTGTGTTGACCTAAATTTTTCAATTATTAACACTATCAGATCATAGTAAATGCTCATGTTTGACAACTCATCATACTTCCCATAAATTTATATATCATGTTTAAACCATTCTTACCTTTGATCAAGTCCATATTTTTGATTTAAAATTCACTTTAAATACACTTCAATAATAATTATATTACAGGTTTGAAAATTATATTAAAATCAAACATTTTTAATGGCAAAACTACATCATACAGAAGACAATTTGATGGCTTTTTATTATAAAGCAGTGGATTATTTTGAAAAGAACAAGAAACATGTTTATATTGCTTTGACTATTATTGCCGTCGCAGTTGCCGGTATAATATTCTTGAATAACAAAAGAAAAGCTAATGAGGAAAAAGCTGCTGTTGAACTATCTAAGATTCAGCAGATTTATTCAGCAGGAAAATTCCAGCAGGCTATTAACGGAGATTCACTTGGTTTAAATAAGGGTTTGCTTGCATTAGTTAATGACTATGGCTCTACAGAAAGTGGTGAACTTGCTAAGATAATGCTTGCCAATTCTTATTTTAATCTTCGTGACTTTGATAATGCTGAAAAATATTACAACGATTTTTCAGGAAATAATATTTTGCTGAAGGTTTCAGCGGAAGCCGGTGAAGCATCAGTAAAGGAAGCAAGAGAGCAGTATGGTGATGCAGCAAAGTTATTTGAAAAAGCAGCCAACCTTGACAGCGAAAATCCCTTTCGCGACCAGTATTTGTTTTATGCTGCAAAAAATTATTTCAGAGTGAATGAAATGGATAAAGCAAAGAAGCTTCTTGAAGAAATTAAAGAAAAATATCCAAAATCCAAGGTCTTGCAGGAATCAGAAAAATACAGATTAGCAATTAAAAATCAGTAATTTTAATTTATAAGAAATTTGAGCTTAAAAGATAAAATAAATATAGACCTGAATAATGCAATTAAAGCTAAAGATTCGGTGAGAATAGATACTCTTCGTTCAATCAGAGCTGAAATATTGAAAATGGACAAATCCGGAATGAACCGAGAAATGACTCAAGATGAGGAAATTCAATTGCTTAACAAACAGGCAAAAATGAGAAAAGAAGCCATGGAAATGTTTTTGCAAGGCGGGAGACAGGAACTTGTTGACCGGGAAAAATTACAGCTCGATGTTATCAACGAATATCTTCCAAAACAAATGTCCGAAAATGAAGCTAAAGCTGTTGTAGATAATATCATTATCAATGCAGGTGAAGTAACGCAAAAAGATTTCGGGAAAATTATGGGAGAAGTAATGAAGCAACTTAAAGGAAAAATAGACGGTAAAATAATTCAGGATTTAGTTAAGTCAAAACTTTCCTGATTTTAAAATTTAAGTTAGTCGTTAAAATTTTCATCAGCCGATTTTTCAGATATGGTGTTAAGTTTCTTTAAAATTGAACACAATAGATTTAATCATAATTCTGATTTCTTGCATCCCAGCCCTGTTTGGTCTGAAAAACGGATTTCTTAAAAGCGTATTTTCACTTTCCGGTATTTTAGCCGGTTTCTTCATTGCCACAAAATATTATGACATTGTAGGTAATTACCTTACTTTCTTACCTTTAAATCAAAAAATCCTGAGTCTTATTTCCTTTATCTGCATTTTACTTATTACTTATTTGTTTTTTATTTATTTTTCCAAAAAACTGTCAGGGATAAATGCATTTACTAAAACCGTCGATAAATTACTGGGAACAGCTCTGGGGTTGTTTAAAGGTTTGATACTTGCAAGTATTTTTTTACTGATTACTACCGTAGCATTTGAGATTTTCTCAAAAAAGGAAATCGAAAAATCAAAATTGTACTCCGGAATTGTAAATATTGCCCCTGATACATATAATTTTATTATTAAAATGTTTCCCGATGCAAAAAATTTCTACGAGGAAATCAAAAAACTCTGACAACAAACCTTTTCTTAAAGTATGAATCTAAGTGAAGTTAAATCTAAACTCGAGTTTGATAAAATTACGGGGAAAATATTACATTATACCTATTCTCCTTTGGGAGCAGACAAGTGTGTCGAAATTGAGTTTATCACCGATCTGAATGATCTCCGCACCGAACTTGATAAAGTAGCAGAGATGAAAAACATTCTCAGCTTAGAAGGAGATCTTCCGCTTGATGGTTTAAAAGATATAAGAGAAATAATAAGTAAAATAAAGATTGAAGGATTTTTCATTTCTCCCTCGGATTTTTTAGACGTACTTGAGTTTTTGCGTATATCCAGAAAACTTAAAAATTTTTTTTCAATGTTAAGTAAGCGAAATGACACTAACGAAGGTTACTGCTTCAAAATAGCCGGAAATCTTTTCTTCGACAAAATACTTGAACATAACATTGAAATCACAATAGACGAAAACGGAAACGTAAAGGATAATGCATCGTCCGTTTTAAATAAAATTAGAAAACAGATAAATTCACAATCATCAAGACTGAGAAAATCTCTCGCGTCAATTTTAAAAAGAGTATCCGAAAAAGAATATTCGCAAGAAGATATCATAACTCAGCGTGACGGCAGATATGTTATCCCGGTAAAAACAGAAAATAAAAAATTTGTTCAAGGTATCATCCACAGTTCCTCTGCTTCCGGAGCAACGGTATTTATAGAACCGACTGAAATTATCGAACTGAATAATGATTTGACCGAACTTTATTTTGAAGAAAAAAGAGAAATTGAAAACATTTTAAGAGAACTTGTAAAACAACTGAGAGCTTCCCTGGATGAATTAAAACTGAATACAGAAATATTATCTGAAATTGATTTTATTCAGGCAAAAGCTCGTTATGCTATTGAATTAATTTCTGTAATGCCTTTCATAGATAAAAGCTCCCTAAATCTAAAAAATGCATATCATCCGGTTTTACTAAAAAGTCATAAACGAAGTGAGGTGGTTCCCCTCAACCTTGAACTCGGTGAGAACTTTAATACTCTGGTAATTTCAGGTCCGAATGCCGGAGGTAAAACTGTAACCCTGAAAACCGTGGGATTGATTCAAATTATGCTCCAGTCCGGAATTTTAGTTCCTGTAAACCCTGACAGTGAATTCAGATTGTTTAAAAAAATTTTCATCAGTATCGGAGATGAACAATCACTAGAAAATGATCTGAGTACATTTTCATCACATTTAAAATCCATCAGAGAAATCATGGAGAAAGCCGACGATGATTCTCTCGTGCTTATTGATGAAATTGCAAGCGGAACTGATCCGGTACTTGGAAGCGCTCTTTCTGCTTCGATCCTGAATTACCTTTCTGAAAAAAATGCATATACAATTGTTACCACACATAACAGCGAATTGAAAGAGTTTGCATACAACACGGATAAAATCGAAAATGGATCTCTTGAATTCAATATTCAGACATTATCTCCCAATTTTAATTTCATTACCGGTATTCCAGGACAAAGCTTTACTTTTGAGATTGCTGGTAAGTTTGATTTTCCGGAAAAAGTTTTAAAAGACGCTCATGATAGACTCGATGTAAATGAAAGCCGGCTTGAAGATCTTCTTAAAGAGCTAAACGAAGCAAAGCAAAAATATAGTGATCTGAAAAATAAATTTGACATAGATAATTCAAGACTTAAAGGTTTGATCTCTCTTTATGAACAGAAATTGAACGAAATCAAAAAGAACGAGAAAGAGCTTAAGTTTAAAGCAAAAATCGAAGCGGAAAATATAATTAAAAATGCCAATAAGCTTGTTGAAAATACAATTAAGAAAATTAGAGAAGACAAGCTGCAGCCAAAGGAAATCAAAGCAGTGTTCAAATCAGAATCCGAGAAGATTTTGAGCATTGAAGAAGATGTGGATTCCGTAACGGTACTTAAAGAAGAAATCAAAATTAACGATACCGTCCGTTTTAAAGGTACAAATTCAACCGGTGAAGTCATAGACATTATTAACGGTAAAGCATCCGTTAACTCAAACGGAATTGTTATTAAGACCTCGTTAAATGAACTTGAAAAGATAAGTTTTGAAAACGCAAAACGTGTTTATGGATCGGAATCATCTGTGGAAATAAACAGCGGTGATATCTCGATATCACTTGACATCAGAGGAAAATATCCGGATGAAATAACCGATGAAGTGGAAAAGTTTATTCTGGATTCTGTAAAATACGGACTGCATGAAGTAAGCATCATTCACGGCAAAGGAACGGGTAAATTAAGAGAAAAAGTTCACCTGATACTCAAAGGTATGAATATTGTAAAATCATACAGACTTGGAAGTTGGAACGAAGGTGATACGGGAGTAACAATAGCTGAGTTATGATGAAGACAATAATCTGCGGATCCGGAATCGGTGGTCTTGTTACTGCAATTCGTCTTGCAGATAAAGGGATACCGGTTGAAATTTATGAAAAGAATTTTTATGCAGGCGGTAAAATGGGAGAATTCAGAAAATCCGGATTCAGATTTGACACCGGTCCATCGGTTATTACTATGCCTGATCTAATAATTGATCTGTTTAATGATACCGGCAGACATGTAGAGGATTATCTCGAGTTCATAAAACCGGAAATCTCCTGCAGATATTTTTGGGAAGACGGAACTGTATTCAACAGCTTTAATAATAAAACTTACTGCAAAGATGAACTGAAAAAAGTTTTTTCAGAAAGTGAATCTATTAACTTCTCGAAATTTATTGATTATAGTAAAAATTTTTTTGAATTATATAACGACATTTTCGGTAAAGTTGAATTTAATATCAGAGATTATCTTTCTAAAAAATATTTAGCTAACTTTACAAAATTTGTTTCGGGAAGATCAATTAACGATGTATCAAACAAATTTTTTCGCGAAAAAAAACTCAAACAGATTATTAATAGATATGCAACTTTTACCGGATCTTCTCCTTACCTGATTCCGCAGTTTTTTTCCGTCATACCGTATGTTGAGTTTGAATTCGGCTCATTCTATCTGAAAGATGGAATGTATAGTCTGGCTCTGGCATTGGAAAAAATATGCGGAGAATATGGAATTGAAATAAGATACGGACAAGAGCTGGTAAAAATTGAATCAGAAGGGAAACGCATCAAAAAGCTTTTTTTCAGGAATAAAGATAATTTAATTACTGAAACTACAGGTTTTGAAAATGTGGTATCAAATTTTACCAACATGAAAGAACTGACCGGAAAGAATTATTTTGATAATACGGACTGGTCAAGTTCGGGATTTATTATGATGCTTGGCATAAACAGAGAGTTTAAAGAACTTGCTTATCATAATGTATTTTTCAGCAATGATTATGAAAACGAGTACATTGACATTTATGAAAATAAAATCCCGGCTGATGACATGACAATTTATTTATCAGTTTCATCAAAATTTAACGGAGTAGATGCACCTCAAAGCATGGAAAATTGGTTTTTGTTTGTCAATGTGCCTTATTTAAGCAGAAAATTTGAATGGAATGATAATAGTAAAAAAGAATATTTTGTAAAAGTATTAAATAAGCTTGACAGGTTTTCCTATTTGTTTGATGACAGTATTAGAAATCATATAATTTTTTCTGAGATTTATTCACCAGAAGAGTTTAAAAATTTATATAACAGCGAGTTTGGATCCATTTATGGTCTTTCGTCCAACTCCATTTACACACTAATGAAACGAATCAAAAATAAATCTTCCCAGTTCGGCAATCTATATTTTACGGGTGGCAATACAAATCCAGGAGGAGGCATTCCTCTTTGTTTTCTCTCCGCAAAATCAGTTGCCGGAATGATTAAATGAAATTAAAAAATTATGAATAAAGAAAAATGAATAATGTATTAATAATTGATGATGAAAAGAGTATTGCCGAAAGCATCTCAATGGTTTTGAATTCCGAAGGGTATATTACCGAAGAATGTTATGACGGTAAATGTGCTTTGCAGAAAATAAGCGAGAAGGAATTTGACCTTATATTGCTTGACATTAAAATGCCGAAAATGGACGGTCTGGAAGTGCTTGAAAAAATAATGGCAATAAACAAAAATAGTGTTGTGATAATGATTTCTGGACATGGAACAATTGATACGGCGGTTGAAGCAACAAAGAAAGGCGCATACGGATTCTTGTTAAAACCGCTGCCCGATTTGCCTGAACTTATAATGATTATAAGAAATGCAATTGATTTCAAGAAATCCAAAGATGAAATAAGAAGAATTAAAAAAGAATTTTCCGAAGCAAACCGCATTATCGGAAAAAGTGAAAAAATCAAAGAGGTAAATACTCTAATAAATAAATTTGCTGGATTAAACTCAAATGTTCTCATAACCGGCGAGAGCGGTACCGGTAAGGAGCTTGTAGCAAGGCAGATTCATTTGGAATCTGGAAGATCCGAAATGCCGTTTGTGGAAATTAATAGCGCTAATTTGACTGAAGATAAAATCGAAAGTGAACTGTTTGGCAAAGTCGAAAACGGTATAAACTTTTCAGGGAAATTTGAACAAGCAGAAGGCGGTACGATTTTTCTTGATGAAGTATCAAATCTATCAACCGAAATTCAGTCAAAGCTTCTCAATGTTATTGAAACAAATAAAATTACAAAATCAGGGAGCAACATTGATATTCAACTTGATGTAAGATTTATTTTTGCAACAAACAAAGATCTTGAAGAAGAAGTCAATGAAAGAAGATTTAGAGAAGATTTTTACCACAGAATAAATGTGCTTCAAATAAATATCGCACCTCTGAGAGAAAGGCCTGAAGATATTCCGGAACTTGTGGACTATTTTACGTCAAATTTCTGCAATCAGAACAATCTCCTGGAAAAATTTTTTACTGAAAAAGCTAAAAGCACATTAATTACATTCCGCTGGCCCGGAAACGTCAGAGAGCTGAAAAATCTTGTCGAAAGACTCATTATTGTCGTTAATAAAAAAGCTATTGACTATGAGGATATTGACCTTCCCGGCTCAAAACATGTAAAGGAATTCAGTGATTTGCTGAATAAAAATATGTCTTTAAATGATTTTCAAACAGAATCTGAAAGAGTGTTTATCATTAAAATGCTGAATGATTATAACTATAATAAATCTCAAACAGCAGAAGCATTGAAAATTCAGAGAAGCCATCTTTATAATCTCATCAAAAAGTACAACATTTCAATTCCTGATAAAAACAAATAAATTTTAATCAGGAAAAGCTTATAAAGAATCTCTTATAAAATATTTGGAAATAAAATTAACACTTTAAATTCTTTTGCCTGAATATTTCATAAAGAAAAATTGCAGTAGATACCGAAGCATTGAGTGAATTTAATTTTCCGGTCATTGGGATCCTGACAAGAAAATCACAATGCTTTTTAAGATTGCTCCTTATACCCTCGCCTTCATTTCCAATTATCAAAGCAAGTGGAATTCTAAAATCAGTTTCAAAAATTGTTTTCGTACAATTCATTTCAGTACCTGTAATAAAATACCCTTTGTCTTTTAGGAATAAAACCGTATTAGATAAATTTGTCTCCTTTGCAATTTGGATGTAGTTAACCGAACCGGATGAAGCCTTAATAACAGTATGATTTATTTCGGCAGATTCATGCCTCGGAATGACAATTCCGTCAGCTCCGAGACAAACGGCAGATCTGATTATTGCTCCAAGATTATGCGGGTCTGTAATTCTGTCTAAAATTAAAATCAGAGGATTTTGAATTTTTGTGTTGCTTTCGGCAATATCTCTGACTGAAACATACCTGTAATCTTTTATGAAACCAATTACGCCCTGATCTATGCCTTCCTGTTTATTCTTTGAATCGAAGAATTTTTTAAACTCGAAATAATTCAGAAATATCAGATTCACGGAATTTTCTTTTGCTGTTTTTACGATTAATTCAAGTGTCTTCTCGGGATTTTGCTTTTTTAATAAGACAATCTTGTTTAATTCGCGGGGCGTGGATTTAAGAATTTCAAGGACCGGATTTTTACCAATAACCAACATTAAATTGTAAATTTAATATAAAAAGCAAAATTGCTATTATGAATATAAATAATTTTTAACGTTTTTTATTCAGTAAAAACCGGTATTAATTTTTGATAGACCGAGTAGAGCAAATTTATAATAAATATATTAGTAAATTTTCCGAGATTGATCCGGAACCGGGAGTACTATACATTGTATCTACACCTATCGGCAACTTAGAAGATTTATCGTTCAGAGCAGTAAATACGCTGGCTAAATCAGATATTATTGCGTGTGAAGATACAAGAGTTACAAATCATCTGCTTAAGCAATACGATATTTTCTCAAAATCGGTCAGCTATCATTCATACAATGAAACATCAAAACTGCAATATCTAATTAGCAGTCTTAAAAATGAGAAAATAGTTTCGCTTGTGTCGGATGCGGGTACACCATGCATTTCAGATCCGGGAAATATTCTGGTTTCTGAATGCATAAAAGAAAACATTAAAGTGCACTCGGTTCCGGGATGCAGCTCGCTGATACATGCGCTTGTATTGTCAGGATTTACCTTGAGATATTTTTATTTCCAGGGATTTCTGCCTCAAAAGAAAAACAGGCAATCTGTATTAAGCAGTCTTTGCTCGATTAAAATGCCAATCATAATTTTTGAATCTCCATACAGAATTGAGAAATTACTAACAGAAATTCAGGAAATATTTGGCAATAAAGAAATATCAGTTTCTCGTGAAATGACTAAAAAATTTGAGCAGACTTTGAGGGGAAATGTCAGACAAATTTTAAAAATGAACATAAAACAAAAAGGCGAATTTGTAATAATCATAAATAACATTTAATGTCAATTAAAGAAAATCAGGATTCCATCAGAGTAAGATTTGCCCCGTCACCGACAGGTTACGTTCATATCGGTTCATTACGAACAGCTTTGTTTAATTATCTTTTTGCAAAGCATTCGGGAGGGAAAAATATATTAAGAATTGAAGATACCGATCAAACGAGAAAAGTCGAAGGCGCTGTAGAAAATCTCATAAAAGTTATGGGCTCGCTTGGTATTGAATTTGACGAAGGACCCATTCAAGGAGGTAATTACGGACCTTATTATCAATCTCAACGGTTGGAAATATACCGGAAATACTGTGATGAACTTATTAATAACGGTGCAGCTTATTATGCATTTGAAACTCCGGAAGAGCTCGATGAAATGAGAAGACTTCAGCAGCTTGAGGGCAGGCAGACCATGTATGACGGAAGAGCCAGAAATTTATCCGAAGATGAGGTTCGTGATAAATTACAAAAAGGAATGCCTCATGTAATCAGGCTTAAAGTTCCTGCCGATCGTGAAATCAGATTTACTGACGCAATTAAAGGCGTGATAAAAATTAATTCAAATCTTATCGATGACCAGATACTTTTAAAATCAGACGGCTTTCCTACTTATCATCTTGCTAATGTCGTAGATGATCATCTAATGAATATTACACACATCATTAGAGGTGAAGAATGGATTACGTCAGTTCCAAAGCATATACTGATTTACGAAGCGCTTGGATGGCATGCGCCTGAAATGGCGCATGTACCGTTGATTCTCAACAAAGATAAGTCAAAGTTGAGCAAAAGACAGGGAGATGTTGCTGTCGAGGATTACCTGAAAAAAGGATACCTTAAAGAAGCATTAATAAACTTTATATCACTGCTCGGATGGAATCCCGGCGAAGGCGAGGAAAATGAGTTTTACTCACTTGATGAGCTCTGTAAAATTTTTACACTGGAAAAAGTGCAGACCTCCGGCGCGGTTTTTAATCCCGAAAAACTGAATTGGATGAATAATTATTATATTAAAAATTACGACATTGACAGACTTATTGAATTGTCTCTGCCCTATTTTAAAAATTCGGGCATAAGCTCATCTGATGATATCAAAAAGATACTTTCAGCAATCCGTGTATATCTGAATAAACTTGAAGAAATTCCCATTCATCTGAAGATATTCATACAGGAAGATATCACGCCTGAGCCTGCTTCTCTAAAGGATCTCCTTGAAAATGATGATAGTAAAAAAATATTTTCTGCTTTAAAAAGTAAAATCGAAAAGCTGGATTTTGTAAATGCAGAAAATTATAAACAAGCCGTGAGTGAAGTTCAAAAAGAAACCGGAGTTAAAGGGAAGAACTTATTCAAACCTCTTAGAATAGCATTAACGGGGAGCGAAAACGGTCCGGAACTTCCGCTAATAGCCGAAATATTAGGTAAAGAAAAAATTTTGAAATTTCTTGGAAAATGGATTTAAAGAAAGCCGCCGTGAAGGCGGCTGAAACTTATTTATCTTATTTTCTTTTTATGTCTGTTCTTTCTTAATCTCTTTTTCCTTTTATGAGTAGCCATCTTATGTCTTTTTCTCTTTTTACCGCAGGGCATTTATCTTTTTATTCCTTTCTTTTAAATGATTAATTATTAAAAAATTATTTTTTTCCTGTCAGTTCGTCCTGAACTGCTTTTTTAAATTCCTTTGAAACCTTAAACATTGGAATGTATCTTCTTCCCAGTGATATTTTCTCTCCCGTTTTTGGATTTCTTGCTATCCTGGGATGTTTAATGTTGTTTTTAAAAGTACCAAATCCTCTAATCTCCACTGTTTCATTTCTTTTCAACGAATCTATTACGCAGCGAATAAAACCTTCCACAACAATTTCTGTTTCTTTTTTACTTAATCCTGTTGCTTCCGATATTACCGAAGCGATTTTTGCTCTAGTCATATTTTATATTTTAAATTTAATATACAAATCTGTACTGAAGAATCGGCTGATCAAGAAATTCATTTTTGAAATCATCTTTTATTGATTTCAAATTATTATCAGAAAAAGTATCCAGTATTCTTTCAATCAGATTCCTTCTTTCCTTTTCTCTTATTATTGAAGGTTCGCCTTCAATTCCTGCCATGTTACCGGCAATTCTCAAGGCATCTTCAAAAGTTCCGATCGAATCTATCAGTCCGATTTCCTTTGCCTGCAAACCGGTAAATACTCTCCCGTTAGCATATTCTTTGAGCTTTTCAATTTCGATTTTTCTGTTGTCCGATACTACTTTCAGAAACTGGCTGTATGAATTATCCACTATGTCTTGAAAATACTTTCTGTCATTTTCACTTAATTCTTTAAGAGGATTCCCGGCATCCTTTAGCTCACCGCTCTTTATTATTGTCTCTGATATACCAAGCTTTTCAGCCATTTCCCTGAAATTCATCAGATTCATAATCACGCCTATACTTCCGACAAGCGATCCCTGATTTGCTACAATTATGTTTCCTCCGCATGCTGCATAATAAGCTCCGCTGGCTCCAAGTGAAGCAACCGAAGTAATTACCGGCTTGCCGCTGTCTCTGACTTTCTTAATTGCTTCATACATTTCCTGTGAAGCAGCTACGCCTCCTCCGGGAGAATTGACATGAAGTATGATTGCTTTTATCGATTTATCTTCTCCGAATTTCTTAAACTGTCTAACTATCGGCTCAGAAGTAAAAATGGTAAAATTTAAATCTACTACTGCAATTTTTCCGCTGCCGCTTCCTGAAGTTTCGTAATATCTTCCTTTTTCAGTTACAAGCTTTGCCATAAACAGAAAACTGATCCCCGTAAATATTACTGCAAGTATCAGTAATGAAATAAATATTCCCCAAAACCAGCGGCCAGAATTAGATTGCACAGTGATTTTTGTTTACTTTTTGAATGATTCTTTTTTCTTCAAAGCATCCTGAGCTTCGTCATTCATTCCCAAACTTGCATAAACAGATACCAGAAGTTCCCAAATCTTTGGTTCCAGCTCTTTCGAAGTAAGATTTTGCGTCAAAGGTTTCAGTAAGTTTAACGACTCTGCAAACTTAGCTTTGTAATCACTGTTTTCATCCTTGCTTCTCATGCCTTCGCCAATTTTTGCGAGCGCAAGAGCTTGATTATATGCGGATGTTTCATAATATACATTATTCTTCTGTAAAGTAGGAATGTTAAGAATTGCATTAAACATTCTTTCGGCAGATTCGAAGTTTTGCATAGACATCATGTTTAATCCTGATTCAAACAATACCTGTGCAACCCGTTCAGCGTCTTTTGGATTATTTGATTTTGCTGCAATTCCCTTGAATGTTTCAACTGCTTTATCCTGCATCCCAAGTGCAAGATATGATTCACCAATTGCACTTAAAGATCTTAAACTGTCCGGCATTATTACCGATGAAGCAGTGAAATATTTTAAAGCATCCTCATAATGAGTTTTAGCTCCTGCTTTATCCTTTTTTTCTTCTGCAGCAATGCCGTTTTGAAATTCCCTTGCTCCGGCATTAAACTTTTCAACCCAGTATGATTTCATTGCATCTGAATACGCATTTGATATGGATAAACTTTTACCAAAGGATTCTTTTGCTTCATCGAGCTTTCCAAGCTCAACCTGGGAATAACCGAGCATATACCAGCCTTCTGCATCTTTATTATCAATTGCGAGTCCTTTTTTAAGTTCTGCTTCTGCTTTGATGTAATCCTGCTGCTGAAATGCAAGTTTTCCAGTAGTCGACTCTGCAGATGCACATCCGCTTTGATAAAATGCTCCGCCTGCCAATAAAAGAGTTACAATTAAAAATAAAATATTCTTGTAATAAATCATTTCTTAAAATTAATTAAGTTTATTAAGATTTGTTAATTGCTATAAATATAAGTATTTTAAGTCAGCATTTCAATTTAACTTAATTTCAGCTTCCCAAGTCAATCTTCTATAGAAAATTCCGCCACAATAGCGAATCTAAAACAATACAACACAAATTCTACATCGAACATTGAACATTGAACATTGAACATCGAACATTGAACATCGAACATAGATCATCGAACATTGATCATCAAACATTGAACATCGAACATTGAACATCGAACATCGAACATCGAACATTGAACATTGATAATTGAAAACATCATTTCCTCGGATGAAAAGTTTTATGTACCTCTATTAGGTACTCTTTGTCAACATGTGTATAAATCTGTGTTGTAGAAATATCTGAATGACCGAGCATTTCCTGAATAATTCTTATATCAGCTCCCCCCTGAAGCAGATGAGTTGCAAATGAATGTCGTAGAGTATGCGGATGAACATTTTTATTAATACCTGCCATTGAAGAATATTTCCTTATTATGTCAAGTATTCCCATTCTTGAAAGTTTTCCGCCTCTGAAATTCAGAAAAAGATAATTTTGTGAATTTTTGCTTTTCAATTGATTACGGCTCTCCTTAACATACCTTGTAACATACTTAAGCGCTGTTTTACCGATGGGAACAATCCTCTCTTTTGATCCTTTACCGAATATCCTGACAAATCCATCATTAAAGAATACATTTGAAATCTCGAGATTAATAACTTCGCTAACCCGTAAACCTGATGCATACATCGTTTCAAGCAATGCCTTATCTCTTAAGCCAAGCTTATTGTCTGAGTCTGGCAGTTCAAGTAATTTTTCCATTTCTTCTACGGACAAAACTTCCGGCAGAATCTTCGGAATTTTTGGCGATTCCAAATTTTCAGCAGGGTTGATGCTAATTACTTTTTCATTATCGAGATATTTAAAAAAAGTACGCAATGTTGAAATAATCCTTGCAATTGATTTTGAAGAAAATACGATATCATTTTTTACGAAGTATAGACTTTTTATAAAGTCATTCAGCATTTCGTCGGTTAGACTAGATAATTTTTCTACAGATTTTTCTGTGGTCAAGTATTCAAAAAGCTTATCGAGGTCAAAAGTATAAGCCTGAATAGTATTTTCGGAAACTGATTTTTCATTCCGAAGATAATTAATGAAGAGTTTCCTGTGAAGCATGAATTCTTCATTCATTCTTTGAAACTGCTTTTTGTTTGATTTCATTTGCGAGATCAAGCTGGTTTTTATCGGGATACTTTATCCTGTGATGGTGTATGCCTACAAGAATTTTGAGAAAACTCTCTTTGATTTTGGTGAGGTCTTTTAAAGTGAGATCGCATTCATCGAGCTCGCCTTCCATAAATCTTGCTCTTATTATTTCCTTAATTCTTAATTCAAGTTTTTGAGGTGTGGGATCTTCAATAACTCTTGTACTTGCTTCAATGGCATCAGCAAGCATCACAATGCCGGTTTCTTTGGTTTGAGGTTTTGGACCCGGATACCTGTAAGAATAATCAGATATTTCTTCTCTTGCTGTACTTTTAGCTTTGTCATAAAAAAATGATACCAGAGTAGTTCCGTGATGCATGGGAATAAAATCAATGAGTTCATTTGGAAGTTTATGCTTTTTTGCAAGTTCAATTCCCTCTTTAACGTGAGCAATTATAATCTTTGTACTCATGCTTGGATTTAATTCATTGTGCTTATTATTCTGATCAAGCTGATTTTCAATGAAAAACTGGGGTTTTAATATTTTACCGATGTCGTGATAATAACACCCCACTCTTGCAAGAATCTGATTAGCATTTATTGATTCTGCAGCAGCTTCCGAAAGGTTTCCCATGATAATACTGTGATGAAATGTACCGGGAGCTTTAGATGATAGCTCCTTAAGCAGTGGATGATTAAAATCAGATAACTCAAGCAATGTAAGATCTGTAGTAATTTTAAATACTCTTTCATAAAAAATCAGCAAGCCGTATGCAATTATAGGAGACATAACTGCATTAAGTCCTCCGCAAATAAGTTTCTGCCAGACTTTCTGAAGATCTTCAACTCTCACAAGATTAACTGCAATTATCGAGAGACTGTATCCGACTAGTATGAAAAAAAACGACCTGAAAATCTGGGATCTGTTTTTTATATCTCTTTCACTGAATATTGCAAGCACCGAGCCGCAGAATGAAATAAACGCAATTGAAAATTCACCGCCTCTTATCACCGCAATCAGAAAACATATCAGCGTTACAACATAAAACGACAGCCTTGAATCAAAAATAATTGTCAGTAGTATTGATGCTACGGGAACAAAAATAAAAAGCTCTACCGGAAAATTGATATTAAGATTC
The DNA here is from genome assembly GCA_019187405.1 of Ignavibacteria bacterium. Taxonomy (GTDB): domain Bacteria; phylum Bacteroidota; class Ignavibacteria; order Tepidaquicellales; family Tepidaquicellaceae; genus JABAQZ01. The sequence goes on along the minus strand of JABAQZ010000015.1, from coordinate 20,817 downwards.
ATGCTGATATATGCAAAGAATCCTTCTATAATCAGCAGAGATGAAATGATTAGCAGTTTTAGATTATCATGATAAATTCCGGGTCTGATATAATACAGAAAAACTATTAAGACAATCATGAGTATTATAACCGTAAATAACTTCCCAACTTCCTGCAGTAAAATATCCTGCATTCCGATTTTTTCCAGCCTGACTTTTTTATAAGAATCCAGTTTCATTTTTGTAAACCTGTTAATCGGGTCATGCTTGCTGATTATTCTTTCGTTTTCTTTGACAATACCAATGGTTTTGGGAATCTGTTGAATTCTGTTTTCAATTTCTACACTTGTTAATTCATTATTATAAATCAGGTTTGCCTGAAGATAATGTTCGGCAATTTTCAAAGCAGCAGAACTCAGAAGTGAATCATTAAGTTCGTATTCCAGTGCGCTTTTTATTTCAGATGATGCTTCATTTCTGTCTTTAACACTGCTGGCATCTATAACCTCCAGCAGTTTTTCATTTTCCTTTTTAATAGTTATCTTCTTTGAAGATATTTCCTTTTTGTCATAATTAATTATATCATGTTCTTCGATCTTTTTTAAAGTTTGATATATTGAGTTAATAAATCCTTTTATAGTTATTTCCCGATTCTCTTTCTGATTTTTTCTGAATTTCTGATACATTAATTCCCATTCGGGAAATGTAAATTTTACCGGAAGTATTTCCTTAATGCTGTCAAGCGATTCGGAATTGACATATCCATTTTTATTTTGTTCGAGTTCTTCAGCATCGATGAGAATTATTTGTATTGATTCGGAAAGATTTTCCAGACTGTCATATATATTTTCAGCTTTATTTTTTCTGTCAAAGACTATGGCAATGTTCTTCATTACATCACTCTTTTCCTGTTCATATTCTTTATCGTCTTTGTAAATCGGGAATGAAAAAGGCGCGATAAGATCTTCGGATGACCAAATTGCCCCGACTTCATGACTTGATTCGATCGTTTTATAACTTGGAAGCATCAGATACAGCAAAACAACAGTCAATACGCCAATCATCAGTTTGACAGAGTTGCTGGTTTTGAAATCCGAATTGGAATCTGTTTTTAAGTTTTTATTTTGCTTGTTAAATAAATTCAAAGCCAAACAATTAATAATTTTACTTTATACAGCAATTAACATAAAACTACTCAATTTAAATTCTCATTGAAATGAAATAAGTTAACATAATATTTCAACCCTGAAGCAGTGATTATTACTCGTAAAATCACAAATCAAATTAAAATTCTATTTGCCTGACATGTATTCATGATTTAAAAAACTTCATTAATGAGAATATCCTATTAGTAAGAAAAATAATGTTTTAATTTTAATTTTGAGTTTTTCAGTGCAGTTTTTTTTTAAAAAAAAACAGTCTCTTTCGAGACTGTTTTGCATATAATTAATCTAAGAACAAAAATAAGTCTTCGTTACACTTCGTATTTCGTCGAATAAACTACTTTTTTGTCTTTAATGAATTCATCAAACAACCTTTGAGTAATTTGAACGACTTTCTCGCTCTGATTATCTTCAAGCGCATCAAATTCATCTTCATTGTTGCATATATATATCTCGGAAAAATTATTACTGTTCTTTTTGTTTTCATAAACAGAATAATTGTTTCCCGGATTTTCCATAATGTTCTTTTTTAACTCGTTTATGATACCGAGATATTCTCCCCTCTTGCCGGGGTATATGTTGTAATTTATTTCAAAAATTATTTTCGGCATATTGTATTTAAATTCAATAATCACAAATATATAGACATAGACAGCTAAAATAAAGATAAAGATTTTTATATCTGTCAACTTTTTTTTATTCAAAATTTTAGCACTATTTTGCATTAATTGATATTAAATACTGTATTTCTAAAATATTTTTTTTTGCTCAAGTTGACTGCTCTTAACACAAAAACATTTATTGGCGCGAATTTCACTAATTGTCAAAAATTACTTTGTGAAAATTTGTGCAATTCGTTTCAAGAAACTTAGTTACTTTATGAACGGTTAACTTGATTTATTTCAAATAATTAATCTTAAATTAAAATTATTCACTGAACAAATCCTTCACAATAAACGATATTCAATTCAAAGGTTTTCCTTATTCATGAAATTAATCCAAAAATTTTCTATACTTTTTTTATTACTGTTTATCTTTCAAAACGACAAAGCATTTTCAAATTCTGATGATGAAGTTTTAATCGGTTTGAATTACGTATATGATTTGAAGTTTGATGAAGCTGAATCCGTTTTCAAACAAATACAAAAGAAGTATCCGGCTGATCTGAAAGGATATTTTTATGAATCCTTGCTGTATTTTTACAAAGCTCTGCCTTCGCGTGATAAAAGTATGCTCGAAAAATTCACCGAACTTTCGGATAATGTAATCATAAAAGCCGAAGATATCCTTGATAAAGATGAAAATAATCCAGACGCTCTTTATTACAAAGGAGTTTCTCACAGTTATAGATCACTGCTGCTGCTTAATTTAAATGAAAGTCTCTTGAAAGCTGCCTCTGATGGGAACGAAGGCTACAGAATACTGACTGAACTTATCAGAATCAAACCGGATTATTATGATGCATACATGGGACTCGGTTTGTATAAGATTGCTCTGGGATTTGTACCCGATAAATTTAAATGGCTGCTTTCACTTATCGGATTTGATGGGAATATTTTTGAAGGCATGTCCATGCTGAAGAAATCCATGAATAAAGGAAAGTTTACCGTTACGGATTCTAAGGTTTTTCTCTGTCTTTTTTCGCTTAAAGAAAAAGAAATTTCTGATAATACATCTCTCATGCTTTCAAAAGAATTATCGGATAACTACCCAGAAAGTCCTGTCTTTAAAATTCTGTATTCAGGTATGCTGCTTCAAAGCGGTCATAATTCGGAATGTATTAAATCTGCCGAAGATGCACTCTCTCTAAATAAATTTTCTTTTCAAAAAGAAATTGTTAAATCAGCAAATGCCCTGCTTGGAACTGCAAATTTCAGAGAAAATAATTTTGCCGAAGCTGCAATATTCTATGAAGAAAGTATAAAGAATTTGAACATCTTTGACAGATTCAATGTGCATATTTTCTCTGCCGGTGTGGCATTTGAACTAGCTGGAAACAGATCAAAAGCGCTTGAATATTATTCTAAAGTCAGAAGCGACTTCATTAACGAAAGAGATGGTGAAGCAGAAAAGTTTTTTTACAGATATGCCACTGTAAAACTGAAAAACCCAATTACCGAGATTGAAAGAGCTGACATTCTCGGAATGAATTTAAGAGAATCGCTGAAACTGGATGAAGCAATTAAGGAATTCGAAGATGCGTTAAAGCAAAATCTGCTGATGAATGCATCAAACGATGAAAAAATTAGATTCTATTTTGATTTCGGATTAACTCATGTCTATAAAAATGAATCTGACAAAGCCGTAAAACTTTTTGAGAAGTGCATTTCCATTAAACCGGATAACGAATTGTGGATTTTACCTCATGCTTATTTTGAACTGGGAAAGATTTATGACAGACAAAACAACAGACAAAAATCGGATGATATGTTTGATGAAATTTTCTCTTATGACGATTATGATTTCAAAAATTTTCTTGAAATGAGACTCGCAAATTATCTGAATAATCGTAATTGAAACCTATAAAAATAAAATCCGTTTACTGAATTAAATATTTTAGAATTTTATACAAACAACATGAATAATTATTTTAACAATCTGATTTCTGTGTTTATAATTTTATTCTCATCAATTGCCTCGGCAGGCTTTTCACAAAATCTGTACGGAGATGGAAATGTTGTTAAAGAAACAAAATATGTTGATGCTTTTGAAAAAATAGAATTAAACGGAATCATCAACCTTTTCATTCAACAAGGGGATATTCAAAAAGTGGAAATAGAAGCAGATAAAAATCTTATCCCGTATATTGAATTCAAGTCCGGCAACAACACCCTTGATATTTCCACCCGTGATAAAGCGGAAATAAAGTCTTCGACAAAACTCAAAGCTTATATTACTCTGAAAAATATTGAAAGCATAGAGCTCAATAGTACAGGAAATCTTAATACAATCGGAAAACTTAAACTTAAAGATATTGAAATCGAAAGCAATTCCATCGGAAACATTATCATGGATATTGACTGCAATAAACTCACTCTCGAATGCAATTCAATCGGAAATGTAACGCTGACGGGAAATGCTGATATCGTGGACATTGAGCAAAACAGTATCGGCAACGTAAAAGCATTTGATCTTAAAGCGGATAAACTGGAAATCGAAAACAATTCAACCGGGAATTCAGAAGTTTATGCAGATCGTGAATTTTCCATCTCATTGAACGGAACTGGTAATATTACATATTCCGGCAACGCCATTGTCAGAAAGTTGGAGAAAAACGGAATCGGCAAAGTAGAGAAAAATGATTAAATAGTAATTTTATTTTAAAAGTTTAAGTTCCTGTGACTAACCTGTAAAATGCAGCATGATTTGTGTAAGCGTTTTACAGGTTTAGTTTTTGTAATCATCCTTTTTTTACAGTTGCATTTTCTTATGACATATTATCCTGAAATTTTTTTAATGTTAACACGGATTTTTTAATTAGAAAATTCTTAGAATCCAATCAAATGATTAAAATTAATAAAGACATTAATAAAATGTAAATTTGTCTTAGTTTGCATGAGTATATCGGCTCAAGTATTAACTTCCCAATGATTTTTATGATGATAAACATTCAATACTGAATTTTGAATTTCTTTATCGGTCCTTAATCTATATTTTTAAAATAAAAAATGAAAACAATCATTTCATTTATTTTATTGTTTCTCATCTGCTCTAAAGGTTATTCTCAGTGGATTCAGGTTTATGCAAATAATCCCGTGCAGTCTTGTTATGCGATAAAGTTTTATAATATAAATACAGGTTTTCATTCCGGTGTGTTATACAACAGCTCGACAATGAATATATATAAAACAACAAACGGAGGTATTAACTGGACACCGCAAAATTCGCATTACACTGCTCAGCGCTTTATGGCATTTGAAATATTACATCCTGATACTGTCTTTATTTGCGGCAATTATGGGAAAATACTCAGAACATATAACGGCGGACAAAACTGGTTAACGCTTTATTCTGATACAAATCTTCAGGTGTGGGCAATAGATTTTGTAAATTCATTTACGGGATACTCTGCCGGCAGCGCAGGAAATATTTTAAAAACTACTAATCGCGGCGATAATTGGTTTTTACTCAATACAGGAGTGATAAATGCTTTTCAGGGAATTTACTTTCTTAATGAAACAACCGGTTTTGTCAGCGGCTCAAATATACTTCTGAAAACAACTAACGCAGGAATTAACTGGATTAATCTTAATACTCCGAATATTAGTTTTGAAATCAATACAGACGTTTATTTTTTTGATGAACTTAACGGAGTATTTTCTACAAATGCAGGCAGAATAGGAAGAACATCCAATGGCGGAGCAAACTGGTCAATTGTCAGGGATCAATCAGGAGACGCAGTCTGGAGATTGAGTTTTACCAATTCTCTCACAGGTTACGGTTGCACTTCAGGTGGAAATGCAGTTAAGACTACAAACGGAGGGTTAAACTGGTTTAATCAGACAACTCCCCTTTCAGAAAATCTCTATGGAATTCATTTTCCTGCCAAAGATACCGGATACATCTGCTCATGGTCAGGAAAAATTCTTAAAACCGTAAATGGCGGTGGCGGATCGGTTTTAATAAACAACTCAACTGAAAATGCGGATGAGTTTAAACTATTTCAGAATTATCCCAATCCGTTTAATCCGGAAACTAAGATAAGATTCAGCATTCCTTCCGGAAAAAATGTAACTATAAAAATTTCTGACATACTCGGTAAAGAAATTCAATTAATGAATCTTGCAAAAGATAAAGGTGGTGTGTATGAAATTAATTTCAATGGTTCCAATTTGCCAAGCGGTTTATACTTTTATTCTTTGATCACTGATGATGTAAATTTGTCAAGACAAATGCTGCTGATTAAATAATTTTCAGACTTTGATCAATTTTCGGTCTTAGTCATGAAATGCTTTAAATTACATTCAAAGACTTCATGCTCTTGGGTGTGCCTGCTTATAAGCTTTCTTAAGTTTTTCCGGAGTTACATGTGTATAAACTTGCGTAGTGGATAAACTTTCATGTCCAAGAAGTTCTTTTACTGCCCTGATATCAGCGCCGTTATCGAGCAAATGAGTAGCAAAAGTGTGGCGGAGTATGTGCGGAGATTTTTTCTTTAATTCGGTTACACGAGACAGATTCTTTCTTATTATTCTGTTGACAAACATTGGATAAAGCTTCTTTCCAGCATTATTTACAAATAAAAAATCTAAGTTATTTGTATTGCTTATCTGTCTGATCTGCAGATAATTTTTCAGCGCAGTCAAGGCTTGCTCCCCGAAAGGGACAATTCTTTCCTTTGAACCTTTTCCAAAAACCTTAACCGTCTTTGCCCGGAAATTCACATTACTTAACTTTAGATTTATAAGCTCGGATAATCTTATGCCTGTACTATAAAATAATTCAATGACTGCTTTGTCAAGAATATTTAATTCCGAAAAATATTTTTTACCAAGAAGTTTGTCCATTTCGCTTTCAGTCAGATATGAAGGCAGTCTTTTTTCTGTTTTGGGAAACACAAGCGAAGCCGCATAATTTTTCTCTACATACTTTTTCTTTAAAAGAAATTTGTAAAATGACTTTAATGCGGAGATTTTTCTCGATATGGTTTTCTTTGAATATTTGCTGCCCTGTCTGAATGGATCAGACAAGCCGGCAATAAATGATTTCAGCATCCCGAGATCAGCCTGTTCAATTAGAGAAGCAATGTTTCCTTCATATTTATCATCATTAATTCCTGAATCCCTGAGAAACTCAATAAAGCCGTTTAAATCATTGCGGTATGAAATTAATGTATGTGCCGAGTAATTTTTATTAATCTTCAGATAATCCAAAAACTCTGCTGTAATCTCATTAAATCCTTTTTCCATGATTTTAAAAAATTAAATGGCGTCTGATACTGTTGAAAAATTAAATCCGGATAATTTCATGGCAGGAACAACAATCTTTGAATCACCAGTCTCGCTTCCTGAGGATTTTTCGGAAGTTGACATATCAATTATATTATTGAGCACATTCAAAGGTGATTCATTGAATCTGAAATTATTTATTGCAGAAGTTATCTTTCCGTTCTCTATAAGAAATACTCCGTCACGTGTTAATCCCGTTAGCAATGCCTGCTTTGGATCTACCTGCCTGATGTACCAGAATCTCGTAACAAATATTCCTTTTTCCGTTGATTCAATTAAATCTTCAAGACTTTTAGTGGAGCCCTCCATTATTAAATTTCCGGGAAAAGGAACCGGCTCGCTGTTCTTCTTTTCTGCCCAGTATCTGTTCATGAATAAATTTTCGAGCGTTCCTCCCGAAATCCAGTTGGTTCTTTTTACCGGAAGACCTTCAGAAGTAAAAGGTGAATCCGGGGCAATACTTGACTGTGGATCGGAATATATTGTAACTTTTTCGTTAACTATCTTTTGACCTATTTTATTTCCTCTTTCCTTGTCTGAAAAAAAGCTCCTGCCTTCATCTGCACTCCTCCTGTTCAGATAAAAGCTCAGATTATTCAACATATCGCATGCAGCAGCATAATCAAGTATGGTAACGTAATTACCCGGTTCATACGGACGAGGATTTTTTGACAATACGGCTCTTTCGGCAACCTTGTCGGATAAATTTCGGACATTCAAATGATTAACATCCGCATAAGATTTTTCAGTTTTACTCGAACCTGAAGAATCCTTAGTACGCATAGTTGAAGAAAAATTTGAAAATGTCTGTTTATGATATGCAAAAAGATCTTTAGTATTTCCTAAAGCAGTAAATCCCGATTTCTTATTAAAAAGTCCTGCAGCTAACAAATCTTGGGAGTCTGCCTTTTCAAGCGTGTAAGAAATTTTATCAGATATGCTTTCCGGAGTTAGATTGTCAGTGTCTTCAAAAAATTCCTGAACTTCATAATAACCACTCTGTTTTTCCAACGGAGGCATAAACTCTTTATTATCAGGCGTGAGCTTTGCAATCTCCTCCGACTTTCTAACGCTGTTTTCAATTGCGGTATCATCAAACTGTGTTAACGCAATGCTTCCTGATTTTTTGCCGAAGTTTGAAGTAATGGTTGCGCTTAAAGAATCTGAAAATCCATTCGTTGAAGCAGAATTTAATGCATACCTGAGATTGTAATTATTATTTCCTCTTATAGAAACCGAAGCTGATTCGGCTTTTGAATAGGAAAGAATTTTTTTTAATAACTTTTCAGCATCTTCTTTACTTAAAATCATGACTGTCTTTTAAATTTGTGATTTAGTATTAAGAATGTTTACCTGTCTGAATCTTGCAGGTACAGCCCCATGGCTTACCGGCGAAACCTGCCCGGGCTCGCCTTTTCCGCAAAATAAAGATCCTCCAAGATAATATTCCGATTCATCGCATAAAGCATCACAAGAATTCCAAAAATCAACCGTATTCCCCTGATAAGCTGCATCTTCAATCATCTGTGTAATTTTTCCGTTTTTAATTTCCCAAAACTCCTGACCAGAAAACTGAAAATTATATCTCTGCATGTCAATGCTCCAACTGTTGTCTCCGATAACAAGCAATCCATCCTCTGTATCCGAAATCAAATCATCGAGCGATCTTTTTTCAGTTGACGGCTTTAAAGAAATATTCGGCATCCTTTGAATGGGAAACGAAGCCCAGCTGTCAGCATAAGCACAACCGAATGAATCGCTCTGATTGACATATCCGGCTAACTCTCTCGTGGTCTGATAATTTACAAACTTTCCGTTCTCCACAATTGGCCACTCGGTAGTTTTAACACCGTCATCGTCATATCCCCTTGTGGCAAGTCCGAATTGCTGTGTTCTGTCCGCAATGAGATTTATTATCGGCGAACCGTATTGAAGCTTATTCAATTTATCCGGAGTCATAAAACTTGTGCCTGCATAATTAGCCTCAAAACCCAGCGCTCTGTCAAGCTCTGTCGGATGTCCGCAAGACTCATGTATCGTTAGAAAGAGATTGTTGCCGTGAATTATCAGATCTTTCTTACCCGGTTCGACCGATGGCGCTGAAAGTTTTTTCTTTGAATTTTCTACGGCAGTTTCGATTTCCTTTTCATACGGATAATCATAAAAATATTCAAATCCTTTGCTCAATGGAGGAGATAACACTTTTCTCGACTTAAAATTTCCCGCACTTTTATCTATTACTGTCGGCGTCGTCTGTCCCCATGTCCTGTATAATCCTTGTGTAATGTTTGTTCCTTCCGATGAAGCAAAATACTTCCACTCATTTATAAACCACATGAATGAATCCACATAATCCGCGCCAGCCGTCATTGCAAGTTTGTTAAAATGCAGCTGTAGGTTTATTTTGTCGGTTATCGATACTTCAAATGGATCAATCGATATGTCAGTTAAATATTTATCGTTATATGATTTTACTTTTACAAGCTCTATGGGTTTTTTCTGGAGCATAGAATTTGCTTTTGCAATCCCACAAGCTTTTACTGCCATCTGTGAAACTTCTTTTTCATTAACTGCATAGCTCGAAGCAAATCCCCATGTCCCATTTATCAGCACCCTGATTCCAAATCCCAAATCTTCGCTGTCGGAAATTCCTCTTATCATGTCCTCCCTTGTACTTATCTGCTGCATTCTGTTTTTGCAAATTCTTATGTCGCAATAAGATGCGCCGTTGCTTTTTGCAGTAAAAATTGCCGTATCGGCAAGTTTATTGAAATCGTCTTCCGTCAGCGCAAGAAATTTTTGCAGATTTTCTTCATTGGTGTTCTTGTCAAATGATGTATTTCCCAAAACTTTTTCAAATAAAGCAGAGCCAACTGCTATTCCGCAGCATCCAATTGCAGTATCTTTTATGAATTCCCTTCTCTTCATTGCAATAATCTTAATTTAATATTATGATAAACAATATACATATTTTAAATTTTATTTTTTAAATTAATGCGCCATTATTTATAAATTAACTGCCTTGTGTTTCGCGGACTTCCTCTTTCACTAAATCAAAACGGGATTTACATTCTGGACACTCAAGATATTCTCCGTCTTTCTTTGTCGATTTTTTTATTAGATAATTATTTTTGCAGTTTGTACATTCTTGTATTACTGGAAGTGAATTCGTTATAAAATCACATTCCGGATATTTTGTACATCCAAAAAATATCCTGCCGCGTTTTGCTTTTCGCTGAAGAATTTCTCCCTTACCGCACTTAGGGCATTTGATGCCAAGAGTTACGGGCTTTATACCTTTGCATTTAGGATAATTCGTGCACCCATAAAACTTCCCGAACTTTCCGATTTTTATTGCCATCGAAGCCCCGCACAAATCACATACAATGTCCTTCGCTGCCTCAAGCTCCTTTTCATCCGGCTGTTCGAGCGGCAATGCACCTTTGCATTTGGGAAATCTCTCGCAGGATAGAAACTGTCCGTTTCGGCTCCATTTTTTTATCATCTTTGCGCCTGTTTCACTGCCACATTCGGGGCACGATATATCTGTTGGTTCAATGAGATTCTTTTTTATATCGGCAGCCAGTGATTCTGCTTCAAGTATGTCTTTGTTAAACGGTATGTAAAAATCATCGAGTACTCTTTTATATGTGCTTTCCCCGTTTGCAATCGTATCAAGCTCTTCCTCCATCTGCGCTGTAAAGTTTACGTTTATCACGTCACGGAAATATTCGGATAATATTTTGTTTACAGTCCTTCCCAGCACAGTAGCATGCAGTTTTCTGTCAATTACATTTACATACATCCGGTTAATAACCGTTGAAACAATCGCAGCAAATGTACTCGGTCTGCCGATACCGAGCTTGTCAAGCTGTTTGATCAGGCTGCTCTCTGTAAACCTCGGCGGAGGATTTGTGAAATGCTGATACTTCTCGAGACCTGTGATCTTCAAAAAATCTCCTTCATTTAAATCTGCCGGTATCATCGTCAAATCTTCTTCATCCTGCTCTGCAGTTTCCGGTTTGTCTGTTGTATCTTCCTTAACGTCTTCATAAACTTTGAGAAATCCGCTGAACTTCATCACGCTGCCGGTTGCTTTAAACAGATATACATTTTTGTCGCCTCTCGGTGATAATGCCCTGATTATTACTGTCTTCTGATCAAGCACAGCCTGCGACATCTGCGATGCCACAAATCTTTTCCAGATAAGATCATAAAGAGCATGAAGATCCTTTCCGAGCTTTTTCATGTCTTCAGGTCTTCTGTTAACATCAGTCGGTCTTATGGCTTCGTGTGCATCTTGTGTATTTTTTTTCCTGGACTTATGTACTTTGGCTTTCTCAGGAAGAAATTCCTTTCCGTAATTACCTTTGATAAATTCTCTTGCCGATTCAACTGCAACTTCACTGACTCTTGTCGAATCAGTTCGCATGTAAGTTATCAGCCCGACCAGACCTTCTTCTTTACTTCCCTCGATACCCTCATAAAGCTTTTGTGCAAGCATCATTGTTTTCTTCGGAGAAAATCCAAGCCGCGTGGATGCAGTCTGCTGCAATACGCTTGTCGTAAACGGTGCAGGTGCATTTCTCTTAACTTCTTTAACCTGAATTTCCGTTATCTTAAATTTATTGTCTCTTAAATCCTGAATAATTTTATGAGCCTGCTCGATGCTTTCTATACAAGGCTTTTCCCCGTCAAATTTCAGAGTATCATCATTTATCTTAAAAAGCTTGCCTTTAAACGGTCTTGACCTTCCGGAAAGTTTGGAAAACATTCCTTCAATCGACCAATACTCTTTGGGAACGAATTTTTCAATTTCCTCTTCTCTTTCGCAGATAATCTTTAATGCTACGGACTGCACTCTCCCGGCAGATAATCCAAAGTACATCGTCTTCCATAAAAATGGACTTACCTTGTATCCGAGTATCCTGTCCATTACTCTTCTTGCCATCTGGGCATCCACAAGATTCTGATCTATCTGTCTTCCGTTTTTCATCGCTTCTTCGATACCGGGTTTTGTAATTTCGTTAAACAGTACTCGAAGAATTTTTTTCTTATCCTTCGTAATTTCATCGGCAATGTCGGATGCTATTGCTTCTCCCTCACGGTCAGGGTCAGTTGCTATGAAAATTTTTTCCGAAGTATTTGCAATTTTCTTCAAATGTTTTATCACATCTTCTTTACCGGGTATTACATTATATGTTCCGGCATACCCGTTTTCGATGTCAACATTCATTTTACTCTTCGGCAGATCCTTAATGTGTCCTATTGTTGCTTCAACAACGAAATCTTTTCCGAGATATTTGTTAATCGTTTTAGCTTTTGACGGTGATTCTACTATTACTAATGATTTTCCCATTTATATTTTTTATGAACTTTTTTTAATAAAAGAAGGCAGGCACAAATGAAATCAGTGAACAGTGTCATTGTTTTGAAGTACCATTCTGTTAATTAGGTTTGTCTTTTCGTCAAAGTCAAACAGCAGTGATGAAATTATCAGCTTAATCTCCTCAATTCCGGCTTTTTGATAACCTGCCATTAGTACTTTATCTATTACGAGTTCCAGATCAGGATCAGATAGTATTCCAAGCTCCTTCATCTGTATCAGATACCCGGTTGCAGAAGTATCAAGTACGCTTAATTCGGATGGATGAAAAAACCTGTGTGATTTTGTTTCGGCCTGACGCTCATTAAAAAGCTTTTCTCCCGAATCAAGCTTTGAAAATACCCATGCAAAAGCGGCATTGATTTCAGCTTCCGTATATCCGTCCCTGTTGAGCTTCTTAATGTCAATTTCATTTATGTGCTTGCTGTTTCGTAATTCGTTTAATATTAAAACTATTATTTCTATTATTTTTTCCTGCATTTAAAAAGAAAGTCTTATTTTTTTTAAATAATAATTTTCCTTTTCTCTCATTTCTTTAATTCCCGCTCTTGTCTTGTCATCGTATCCGCATAAGTGCAATAATCCGTGTGCCGTTACTCTGAATAGCTCTTGAGCCAATGTAACCGAATAGCTTTCGGAATTTCTTTTTACCGTGTCTGTTGATATAAGCAGTTCACCTTCGATGTTTCCCTTCTCGTCGGTATCATGAAATGTGATAATATCTGTTTCATAATCGTGTCCAAGGTATTCTTTGTTGATTTTTCTGATTTCTTTGTCGCCGCAGTAAATCAGATTTATTTCTCCAAATCTGACTTTCTCTTCCTTCTGAATCCGGAGTATGAGATTATTTGAAATTTTTTTCAGCTTATCTTTCTTTAATCTGCTTTTGAAAAATCCGGTATTATAAATCATGTTTAATTTCAATTTTCCGCTTTAACAAATTCAGTTTTAATAAAACTCCTTGACTGTGTCAGTTGATTGTTTCGGTGATGGATAATGCCATCGCTGCCAGCAGCTTTTCCGAATTTAGTCCGGAAAAATCTGAACTTAACAGCCTTTTATCCACATTGGAATAAAGTGAACAATCACCCTGCTTCGAGATTATCAGACCGGATATTTTTTCCGGTGTTTCGGAAATAAACACGGCTTCCTCAAGCATCTCGCTGATAAGCATGTTTGAGCAGGATTGTAATTGCAAATGTGTGTTGTTTGTATATACTGAAATCAGGTAAGTTGATTCTTCATCAGGTATTATTTCAACGAATATTACGGAATTTATTTTTTCATTCCTTATGCTGATGGTATAGGAATTTTCCGTTTTGTTAAAAGATTCCGAGAATAACTCCTCTATTTTTCTTAAGTCTTCCTGAAAATTATGACCGGATTTCTTTGTCAAAAGATTTTATCCCCTGCTATTTAAAAAACCCTAACTGAATTATCCAATTAGGGCTTTTAATTTTAAATTCTAAGATATTCTTATTTAATTACTTTTACTTGCGACGCTTTTGAACCCTTACCTTCTTCAGAAATTTCAAATTCGACATCATTTCCTTCATGCAGTGACTTGTATGAATCTTCTGAAACAATATCTGAAAAATGTACAAATACATCTTTCCCGTCATCGGATACTATAAATCCGAATCCTTTTTTGTTATCAAACCATTTTACTTTACCTTTCGGCATTTATCCTCCAATATTGAGATTTTTAAAAAACTGTTTAAAAATATCTATATAATTTAATTTTGTCAATTGAATATAATTTTTTTTAACCCTTTGGATTTTCAAGGAATATATGTCACTTTAGCATATTCTTCCGCATATCCCGCATACCCCTCTGCGCTCAGTTTTATTTTTGAAATCTCGTCTGCTGTTATGTCTCTGATTATTTTTGCAGGAACTCCCGCAGCAAGAACTCCTTCAGGAATTATAAATCCCTCTTTTACTACCGAACCGGCTGCTACAATGCTGTTTGAATTAACTTCTGAATCATCCAAAAGTATTGCTCCCATTCCAATAAGCACTAAGCTTTTTACAGTACTTCCGTGAATGATTGCATTGTGACCTATAGTCGCCCAGTCGCCAATCTTTAGCGGATGTCTTCCGTTTGTCACATGCAGTATGCAACCGTCCTGAATATTTGTATGCTCTCCTATTACTATGTGATTTACATCGCCTCTTATCACAGCATTAAACCATACGCTCGAATGCTTTCCTATTTTTACGTCTCCTGTTATTACAGCTCCCGCAGCAATGAATACGCTTTCGTCAATTTGCGGATTTTTATTTTTATACGGTATTATCATTTTTGTCAGTAAGACTAATTATGATTTCTCCCTGCCTTAAATTTATATTATCAATGGGAAAAAGATTCAGATTCTCTTTTGCCCACTTAGCTGCTATCCCGTTCAGCGGACTCGTTACATTATAACTCTGATAAGAAATCATTTCTCCAATCTGATAAATTATGTCAATTATTGTTTCTCCGGATGCCCAGTAATCTCCGATGCAGATGTCATTTGGCGATGCCATTCTGAAATTCGGATGGAACGAACCGGATAAAATATAACACTGCGGCTTTAGTCTCGGATAATCAGCATGCAGATAAATCTCAATCTTATGCTCGTTAACTATTTCCAACTCTTTCTTTTCCTGACCTTCATTCCGTATAAGTCTCAATCCTTTCATGTTCCTGTAATAAACAAAATACTTTTCCGGAGGCAGATCTTCGCCTTCATATTCAAAACTTATGTAAGGATGTTCAGAAAACTCCTCTTTCATTTTTTTAAAGTCTGATATTAATCTTCTGTGTCTCGGACTCACTTAATCTGATTTTTTTAAAATTTGCTTTTATTAATTTTTCTAATCTATGTTTATTGCTTGGGCAGCAAAATTACCATGCCAATTTTAAGATCCGAAGATTTTTTAATGCTATTTTTTAACATAATATCTTTTAATTTTTCCCTGCTGATATTATGGCTTATTAATATTCTTTCAAGCGTATCTCCTGCCTTAACGACATACTCTCTGTTATCCTGAATTTCCTTGTTACTGACAGTATCAGAAGTACCGGAATTCACTTTATTATCAGCGCTTTTGACTGAAGCATTATCTTTTAAGCTAATATCTTCCTTATCTTTAATTTTGCTCTCAGTAAGCGTCTCGTTAAAGTTTTCCAGATATTTGCTTAATGATATTTCTTTGACCTTTTCCGAAAGTTTTTCATTCTCACGTTTTAGAATTTCAATTTCCATCTCAAGCGACTTCATATTATTTTTACCTGCATTTATCTGAATTATACCATAAATCAGAATAATCAATATCAATACGCTTAATCCTGCAAATACAAACGGAAAATATTTTAATATTTTATCCTTAAACGACAACTCTTTGGAAGGCAATGATTCCTCTTTAACATCATTATCATAACTAGTGATAAAATTATGTACCGGAATATTATCTCCGGTTTCATATATGTAAAAACCCTTTGCTTTGACAGTCTTGTTTTCTTTCCAGAAAAAAAATCCTCTTTCTTTTATCGTTGGATCAAATACATAAGCTACCATGTATTCCATGTTAAAAAAATTTTCCTGAATGAAAACATCATAGTTAGAAAAAAATACAGTGTGCCCCGGATGAGAATGATACCAGCCGAGGATCTTCTTTCCGGGAAATCTCGTTTCAAGCTCCGTATTTATGTGACTCCATGTATCGTGGGTAAATGTTAGTCTTGAAGCAGAAGCTTGCGTGTGAAGCGCGGGTATGAAGCCGTCTATCTTAATGAATTTTTCACTTTCGTCATTAATACAATAATCACCTGTCATTACACCTCCAAGCTCATTCAATACATCGCTCATAAGATGATCATCCATCTCGTTAAGGGTCTTCTGCTTGATGAAGATTTTAAATTCATCCGTGCCTTTATCTGTACCTGTATAAAGAGTATCGTCGGGAAATTCAGAGGCTATGCATTCGCCGTTTCCCTTATTTTCGGTTAAATCTATTTTCATTCGATGCAATATAGTCAACTCGAAAAAAATTTTAAACCGAAAATTATTATACCTTTTGTTTTGAAAAGCAAAGATAACCAAAGCGATTTCGTCGCATTCTCAAAACCTCAGTGTCAATTTAATCGCGAGATGAGTGTTTGGCAAAGAGAAAAATTTTAATTTCTAATTTAAATTCTGATTATTCTATCGAAAGGAAAATAAAAACGGCAATGAAATGTTTCATTGCCGTCTGTAAGTAATATTATTAATATATTTAGGGAGAAACAACAATTATATATTTCCTGACGTTATTATCAACTATCATGTTATCCGCTGCATCAATTATAAGATCACCGCTTAAATCTTCGATTTTATATCCCGTCTGATATTGAATTGCGGAGTTTCCAATCCTGCCTGCATCTTCTGCATCAACTGAACCGTCAAAATTTACATCACCGCTGAATATGCAAAACCTGCTTCCTTCCTGTACAAGATTGTTTCCGTATGCTGTAGTATCTGAAACAGTAAAATTATAACTCATAAGCGAATCAATGAAGCTCATTGTAACTGCACTCCATGTTTCGATTGAATTCCTGTGCTTAACTACAATATAATATGCAGTATTATTCTCAGCATTATCAAAAATAATCGTACCATGTCCCGTCTGATCAATAATTCCGAAGGAGGAATCAACTGCAGCATAAGGTGCAGTTGAATTTCTCAGATACACCTTTATACTGTCGGATATCATTTGATTAATGTTTGGATTATAAAGTCCTTCAATGAGTACATTCAAATCAAGATTCTTAGGATTGTGAACGAGTTTTCGGGAAGTCTGTAGCGAAATTCTGAATTCCGGTTTTGATGGATCGTTTGTCATGACTTTAAACACAGCATTTTCCGCTCCGTTCATTCCCGAAGCCGCGTAATTTCCCGCAAGCGTATTCAGCTTTATTCTGAATAATGCGCTGTCATTCGGAGCAACGGAAGTAACAGGTGTATTTACTAAGGAAAACAACTCGGCAAATTCTCCTTCAAATGAATAAGCAGGTATGCTCATGCTTGATGTTCCCGTATTTTTCAGATAAAAATTTTTCTCAGCAATTTCAGGAAATGTAACATCACCAAAATCTACGATTGAATCTGATGGCTGGTTCAATCTAACCGATGGACTCGGAGTTCCGGTTGTCCTGCTTAAAATAATGAATACGCTGTCAAAGAATGCATAATCCGTTAGACTCCTGTCAAAATGCAGTATTCTCCAGCTGCCTCCGGCGCTAAAACCATTGAGACCGCGAAGATTATATTCAGGCTTAAAACTTCCCGAAAGATACGGTGGCGTAGAATTACTCCAAAAATCCTGAGCCAAATCATAAACCTCAGCTCCGTAAATATTATCACCGTCATTACCGTTTGTAGAAAAAAGACATTTTCTGTTGTTGTTTGCATCGGGAATCGGACTTAATATCTGTATCACTTCGTCATCGAGATACGTATGCCTCATGTGAATTACAAACTTGGCATTAAGTATGTTAAAACTCGAGAAACTAACCGCATTGGATAGTGTAGCTCCAAAATCAGCCCCGGTGAAACGCGGAATTTTTTTCTTCTCAGATGTAATGTTTCCAACAGCATAGTAACAAGTCCAGAATGGATTAGGAGCATGCTTCGGGAAAGTCGTTATATTCCCCGCATTGTCAAAAGCTTTAATATAATATTTTACCTGTGTCTCCCAACCCATTGATGGAATTTTAAACGAAAAATTATTTCCCGATACCGAATATGCAGTAACCGAATCATAAGCGGTCCAAGCTGATGTTGTCTTTTTTATTTTGTAAAATACTTTCGGCTGATATTCTCCCATAACCGGCACGCTGTTTCCGTTTTGATCAGTTATTTCCGCATTTATTATTACCGGATAAGTACTAGCTGTTGATGAAACATTTTCATGCGAAATGGCAGGCGGTGTAATGTCATCTCCCATTGCAAGCTTCATCGAATTAAGCGCGTTTATTCTTCCGTATCCATAATAGTGACTCCACTTTCCAAACTGCTTCTGAATATTATATGGTACGTTATCAGTTTTATCACAACCTCTTAAAATATTTTCATACACTTGAATTCTTGTTTGAACCGGATTTACAGAGAGAACAAGCGCAGCAACTCCAGCCGCATTCGGACACGTTGCCGACGTTCCCCAGAAATTTTCTTCATATCCTCCTCCTGAGAGCAATGTTGCACAATTAGTCGGCGCAATAAGATCAAGATCTCCCATTTCATCCTCGCCGTAATTGCTTCCCCAGAAAAACTGATTTCCCGTTCCCGGCGCTTTTGCTTGATCATGAGGAGTTGATCCTCCGACACAAATCACATTTGGAAGTACAGCCGGATATATCGGAGGATTCCTTCCGTCATTTCCCGATGCAAACAATATTACACATCCCAGTCCGTTTCTTCCATTTAGCGCCGCATTATCAACAGCGTCAGTAATTATTGACTGCGGTGTTCCGCCACCCCAACTGTTGCTCAAAACGTCTATTCCCCTGACTCTTGCTGTATCAAATGCTCGTGCAATTATTATACTTGAACTCGAACCGTTAATATCAAATATACAGATAGACATTATCGGACACGAAGGAGCAACGCCGGAAATTCCAATGCCGTTATTCATCACTGCTCCAGCAAGTCCTGCAGTTGAAGTTCCGTGATTTCCAACATCTATCGCTGAACCCTCTAAATCATTAAATGCATCATATCCAGGTAGTATATGCCCTGACATCTGCAGATCAGGATGTAGAGAATCTATGCCGGTGTCTATAATTCCTATCTTTACATTTTCTGAACCGGTGGTTATATCCCATGCTGATTCTACATTCATGTCTGCTCCCGGAATGCCATTGACTGATGATGCATCCCCGTAAATTAAAAACGGACTTCCCGTCTGAATCAGTTGTCCCGAATTTTTTAATGCCCACTGAATCGGATACATGGGATCATTTGGAACAGAAAGAAGCAGACATCTTTCCGGGAATACAAAATCAGGTTCAGCATATTCAAAATATCCGCTTGAATAATACAAATCTGACAGGACTAAGCCGTTTCTTGCATCTCCTTCTTTAGTTGAAATAATAAACCCGTCTCCTTCACCGAACTGACCTTCTATTACGCAATCGTTTGTCGCTGTAAAAGATTTTATTTTTTCAACATCACGGTTGCTTTTTAACTTAACAAGTATCCTGTCGGTAGGAATCTGCGTAACTGATTTTGAAGTACCAAAATAAACCGGAGTAATAAATTTTATATAACTCCATCCGCGCTTTACAGACTCCATATATGTGCTTATATCAGCCGGCTGTCTGCTTTGAGTAAAATTAATTACATAAACTGATTTTCCAGCTTTGACAAGTTTGTCCCCTGATAATAATAGATTCTGAAGTCTGCTGCTTACTTCCTGCTCGGAGATTTTTGCTCCGTTTAATATCACTGCAATTTTATCCAATCTCTGCTGCAGCAATATTCTTTTTCCTTTATAACTATAGTAATCCTGCGAATTAATTTGGGTAGTTAACAGCATTAAAGTTAAAATAAGTAGATATTTTTTCATTACAAATTAATTGATTACTTAATCGGCAATAATATGCCTTAAATTATGATAGTTAACTTTCATTTTATAAACTTAGTTAAGTTATTTGAATAAAGTTAAACAATAAGAATTTTAATTTTTTTGGGGATTAAATTTGGGGTATGAGAAAATAAAAATGATCTTCATTATTACTTTCTATTAAACAAAGAATTCCGTTAAAGTAAAATAACTTATGCAAATTCTTTAAAGTAATTTGTTTTTGGGATTTAACAGTTGCAATATAAAACTTTTTATTTCAAATTCCAAACAACTTTTTCATTCTATTAATTTTTTGTAAAAACAGCGTCCCTTTCTACTCGTTCACTATCGCCAGACTTTGAACGCTGACTGCACTTAAGTACCCCTCCCTAAGTCACTCTCCATTTTTTCAGCACCTCGCTCCCAATCTCCCGATTGGGAGCGCAGATAATGCTCTCCCTTAATCCCCAGCGCTTTGAAACCCTGTCCCCAGCGCTTTGAGACCCCATCCCCAGCGCTTTGAAACCCCATCCCCAACGCTTTGACGACACCCCATCCCCAGCGCTTCCCCATGCTGGGGAAGGGAGCTGTTAGAAAAATGAAAAACAACAAGTCCCTCCCCATTTTTTGAGAGTGTCTCAAAACATATTGATAAAAAATGATTATATTTGCAAAACAAATTTAAAAAGAATGTCACATCAGATTAAAGCAAATTACGATCAGAATTTTTTGTTGCCGCCCTCACTAGAGGAAT
>JABAQZ010000013.1 GCA_019187405.1 Ignavibacteria bacterium | reverse complement strand
AAATCATCAAACGCAGTAAGAGACTGGACTTATTGCCTTTCACAATTAGCAATTATTTTCGAAGAAAGATTAGACAAATTCTTAAAATGAAAAATATTCATTTACACAAAAAAATTTACAGCCTCAAGTTAGCGGTTGCAAATTAATGCAACCGCTTTATTTTCATTTTTCAAATGTGCTAATGAGGACTTTTTGGACAGCCCCTGAGTGAAAAAATTATGGAGATATCTTGGTTATAAAGTTTGCTGCATTGTTGTCTGCAAATAAAATATCTGATGCATCTACAACTCCGTCTTCGTTAAGGTCGGATACTGCATAACCTGTTACGAAATTAGTTGCGTCATTATCTATTAATGCAATATCAGAACCATCAATGGCACCATCTTGAGTCACATCACCTATATAAAAACTCCATTTACCATTTACAAATGTTAAATTATTTCCGAATGCCTGAGATTGACTAGTGGTAAAATTATATAAACTATCAACATTGTTAGTATCTACTAAGATTGTTGAAGCACTCCATGTCTCTATCATATTATTTCCTTTCATTACTGCATAATAATTACCACTTGGAACATCATTAGTAAATAACGGAGTCATTACTCCAAGCGAATCCTGATATATTGTACCACTGTCCAGCTTTAAGTAAGGTGAAGTGCTGCCTCTTAATTCTGCTCTTAATGAACCATCATATCTTACAACAGGACCGGTCTGGAAAGCACCGATAAACCAAAATCTTCTCCTGTTTCCAAAATCAAAGTTTTTAACTTCGGAAGATTGCAGGTAATAATTGTATGATCTTGGAGTTGTGTTACGCCAGAAGAAGTTTGTTCGCTCACTAATTGAATAAAACTGAGATGAAGTGAGACCACACAAAGTATATAACCCCCAAGAATCTGTAAAAGCAGATGGAGTTGCAGATCCATTCAGGTATATAGGCCAATTTTGTAAACCCGGTTCATTAGTTTCTCTTATACCGTTTCTGTTTTTATCCCAGAATTTCATTCCCGTAAAGCAACTTGTACTATCACAACAATTATGTTTTACTAAATTATTTCCTGTGATTGTTCCCTGAACTTTAATTCCCAACGGATCACCGCCTAAATTCCTGACACGAACCTGTAAACAATGTTCACCTGCATTTAAAGTAGTATTTAATGTGACCGTTGCCGGTGATCCAAAGCTGATTATACCGGATGATGGTATATAAACGCCATCTAAATAAACTGCTGCTGAATCATCCGCCATCACAGATAAATTAATTGATATACATGAGTTGTCCTGACAAACACAGAAGCATGTTTGGAAAGTATATGGTACAGCCGGAGGAGGATTATTTCCAAAACCGGTTGGATATTTGTAATGCGGATAAATTACAGGAGCAAGCCATTTGGAATTTGTTAAAGCAGGTGACCAGGCAGGATCAGCCGGAATAACACCGGCAGGTCTTGGAACATGTAAACCTGCAATAGGAGATGAAACTAATTCCCAGTATGCATCATATGTATCAACAGAATATAAACTATTTGTTTTATGATTAAATCCGGTACTTACGTTCAGACTGCTTGTTGAACAACTCGTATTACAGTTTGAACTACAATTTTCTATACAAATATTATCCCATCCCATTAACTCTGTTTGAAATGAAGTTAAATCTACAGGGAAATATAAATGTGTTACATTATTCAAAAGTGCCGTCCATTCACTGCAGCTATTATTTATAGGATAAGTCTGCCATTGACCCTGACTATTTCCCGGTAAAGTACTACCGTTACAGCAGAGTTCAATTGGTGCACAAGTATTAACCCAGCCACCTGATTCTGTTGTTGTGGAATTAGATACAAAGACTGCTCCCCTTACGGGATTTGTTCCCCAAACAAATGGTAAGCTTGGATTGAATCCCTGAAGT
Source organism: Ignavibacteria bacterium (assembly GCA_019187405.1). Taxonomy (GTDB): domain Bacteria; phylum Bacteroidota; class Ignavibacteria; order Tepidaquicellales; family Tepidaquicellaceae; genus JABAQZ01. Next base: position 104,196 of record JABAQZ010000013.1, on the reverse strand, counting down.
ATAGCAATGCGAGGTGCAACAGCAGTACTTGCACTCGGATTTCCATCATTAAATAATCTGTAATCCCAGCATATACATTTCCCTAAGTTTGAATTTATCCAGTTTCCGGCATAAGGAGCAGTAGCATATACAAATGAACCACCTGATTCATCTTTAACTCTTAAATAATAATCAGTAGCTAATCCCGATGAACCCGGACTTGGTAATGGAGATGTTATTGTAACATTTCTTCCCAACCAGGGACCTGTGGAACGGTTATCAAAATCTGTACATATTGGAATGAATTCAGCGCAGGTTACATTTACCGTATTAGTACTTACAAAAGTAACTCCACCGTTAGTTGAATATTGAAATGAAACAGGAAAACTTCCGCTTGTATTACTGAAGCAAACCCTGCCCAAATAACTTATTCCTTGCTGAAAACTTGAACCTGCAAGTGATTTCCACATTACACTTGGTACTGCCGGTGGAATTATTGCCGGTACGGTAGTTGAATTTACTGGATTTACTGAAATTATTGTTGTTGGAACAATAGGTGTTATTTTAATTGCATCACAATAATAACCGTATGAAGAAAATAAATTTATTTTGAAACAACATGAACCGTCAGGTACAAGTGAAACTGAAATAGTGTTCATTGCTGCTCTTACAACAAATTGGCTTTGCAAAGTATCCCCACTCCCTATACCACCTCCAATAAAAATTTTAACAATATATATTCCGGTATCAGTCGGATTAAATGTACTGTCAAATGCTATTGTTTTTGTCGAACCTGCACCAAGAGTATCAAATTTTGTACTTGTATAATTTACAGGACCTGAAATTTTATATGTAATCGGGAAAGGAGTTGTAATATTAGTAAGCCCATAATTTGAAATAGTAGCTTTTGGTGCCATATTACCGGGATTTAATGGAATGTCACCGACCGGCCAATCATTAGAATTTACAGTAACGCTCGTATCCATAGAAACAGAAGTCGCCGACATTCTCGCAATATATCCCCCGGTACCAACAGCCCATCCTTTCGAACATCCGCTAACAACAGTAAAATCAATATCCTGCCATACTGCTCCTGATAGATTATAAGCTATTGTCCAGTTCGCACCATGATTAATTGATCTGTAAACATTAGCATCAGATCTTAATCCCCACCAGTCACTTCCGTATCCTTCCAGCCCGTTCAGGTTGCCGGTTGTTCCGGGTGAGCTTGTTGATACATAAGATGATCCGCCATCAGTTGATTTTACCATAGCATTGCCTCCTGCTAATCCGTTTGTTAAACTGCTGAAATGTAATGCATATGTATTAAGAGTACCCGTTGTGGCAGCACTTGTCCAGGTTAATCCCAGATTGGTAGAATGGTAAACTTTCGTTTCACTTGTTCCAAACCACATATTTGTTCCTTCTATTTGAAAACTGTTATTCCATCCAGCTTCTGCGCCAACCTGTGTCGGCTCTGTTGCCATTCTTGCCCAGGTATTTCCGCCGTCTGTTGTTTTTACAACTGTCCACTTTCCACCGACAGGATCTCCCAATCCGTATCCTTCTGTTGCCGAAGTCATATGAACAGCATTAATAAAACCACCGACCTGATTGAATACTTGAGCCCAGGTTACACCGCCATTTGAAGTTTTATAAATAGAAGTAGAAGCTAAATTTGAAGCACAAATTGCATCGTTGACACTCCAGGCAAAAATATTGTATATGGTACCTGTAAGTCCTGTTCCGGTTGCGCTTGTCCAGTTGATTCCTCCGTTACTTGTTTTTACAACCGTCGGTCCTGCACCTGCTGCCCATCCGATCTGATCGGATACAGCATATATTGTCAGTAATGCATTTGTTGTTCCGGATGTTTGAGCTGACCAGGAATAACTGCAGGTATCAAGCATAGAATTCTGAATAGGTGTGAAAGAATTTTTAATAACTGAAGAATTTACAGGTACTTTATTCTGATTCGCATCTACATTTTTATTGTTATTGCCTATTGGAATTTTGTCCATAATTGAAAATCCCGTTGTCAGAAATATCAGAATAATTATGGTTACCATTAATTTTATATTTTTGTTTTTCATTGTTTTTTTAAATTTAAAGATTTAAAAAATTACTTTATTAACACCATCTTCTTCACCGCAGTATAATTCCCTGCTGTGATTTTGTAAAAGTACATTCCGCTTGCAAGTCCGCCTGAGACGGATGATCCGTTGAATGTTACCGAATATCTTCCTGCTTCCAGTTTTTCATTTACTAATGTAGCAACTTCTTTTCCCAGCAAATCATATATTCTTAATGTTACCTGTCCCGATTCCGGTAATTCGTAATTGATTGTTGTCGAAGGATTAAAAGGATTCGGATAGTTCTGCGCAAGTGCATATTCAGTCGGAACACTTGTGATGCTTTCATTTCCTTTATTTCCAATGACTCCGTCTGTTTTTGTGCTGACTGAATTTGTAATCTCAACATTATTTTTTCCGTCGAATGTAAATATCTTTGTCTTTAGTAATTTTGAATTATCAGCCCATATAAGATTTAAAGGCTCGTCTGCAAAATTTTTTGCGGAAGTTTCGAGCTTCATTCTTGCAACCAGAGTACCGGGAGATTGATTTGAAATTACAGGTAAATTTTGCTTATCCGAACTTACCTGATTGCATGCAAGACGAAGAAGATTATCTTTAATGCTTGCATTTCTCGGTCTTAATGCTTCGGGTAAATCGGAAGCAATTAAAGAATAAGTCAGAGTTCCCCCGTTTGCAATTTTCGGATTGAATTCGAGAAAATACTGTCCGAGGGAATATCTGAGTTCTTCCTGACTCTCATTGAAAAGATAAATATCAAACTCAAGTGAATTGTCCGAAGTAAAATTAATGTTTGCTGCGTCAAGCTTGTATTTGCTTTCGTCAGCAAAAGAAAAGTTAACTGATAAAATCAGAGTCAATACTGCTATGATTATTTTATTTATAGTATTCATTTTTATATTCTTTAGTTTTGATTTTTAAAATAATTGTTTTTAATAAATTTGTTCTTTCAGATTTCAATTTATTCTTCAGGGGATTGTGCGGAATCAATCTTTATCTCCGGACAATCCCTGCAGACATTTTCCGTGTTTTGAATTTTTATTTTTTTCATTTTATTTGTTTTATTGTTTTGTAAATGTTTATAAATAATTTCTGTACAAACTTATCTTCATTAATATGTCTTTCCAAAGAAACTTTCTGCTTATATCCTCACAGAAAATTTTATTCAGGCAGCAGTAAAAGCTCAATTATAAATTATAATTCATGTTTTTATTTATTTGATTTCCTCACTCAAAAAGATTATTTTTTTTCATGAAAGAACTGCAGCTGACGGAAATATTAAAATCTTTTGATAAAGAGGAAGTAAAATCATTCAGGAAATTCCTTTCATCGCCTTTCAACAGGTCAAGAAGAAACACAGGAATATTGCTTGATCATGTTATTCAGTTCTATCCCGAATTCGAATCATCCAAGTATGTTAAAGAAACTGTTTTCACAAAATTGTTCCCGGATCAAGATTACAACGAAAAGAAAATCATGAATTTTATATTTGATCTGACTGAATCCGCAAAAGATTTCTTAATGTTTAACACGCTTTTTTCAAGTAAAACCGATTCGCAGATTTATACATGCAGAGGACTTTACAATAAGAAGATGTTGAATCAATGCATGAAGCTCCTTATAAAAACTGAAGCCGAGCTTGTTTTGGGTTTTTCCTCGAGGAAAGATTTTTTTGCAAGGAAAAAGAAAATACTTTCCATGAAAATAGGATTTTACATTGCAAACAATGATTTTGTTAATATGAAAAAAATGCAAAATGAATTTTATGAATTTTCGGCAATTCAATTTATAATTGACTATACATGGATGAGATGCGCGGATCATACTTCTGCAAACAGTATTTTTGAAAAAGGAAAAAATAAAGTTATAGAATCCATTTCGAACAGTTTTGAAATTGACAAGCTTTTGAAATTAATGGAAAAGTTTGATAAAAATCTAAAGGATCTGACAGAACTTCATTATTTTATTCTGAAAACGGTAAATGATTTAAACCGCATTACGCAGCTAAATACCGAAGTGAAAAAATTAAATGTCTGGCTGCAGAAATGGTTTAACGATAAAATAAACGGGCTGATTAAAATTAATAAATGATCCGGCATGAATATTCACACACCTCGTTCCACACATCTCGTTCCCAATCTCCCCGCCGGATGGCGAGGCAAGCTGATTGTGAACGAAGAATTTCAAAATAATAAACAGTATGAAAAACAGCCGTGTAATAGACATTCTGAAAAGTTTTAATGATGAAGACATAAAATTATTCCGGAAGTTTCTTGATTCTCCGTTTATTAATTCAAGAAGAAAAATTTCACTGCTCCTTGATTATCTTATAAAATTACATCCGGAGTATGATTCATCCCGAATTGAAAAGGAAACAATATTCAAAAAAATTTTTCCTGATGAAAAATATAAAGATAAGAAAATTTCAAATTATATAACCGATCTGACAAAAGCCGCCGAAGATTATCTTATGCATGATGCAATTATTTCCGATGATATTGAATCTTTGATTTTTACGAGCAAAGGGTTTTATAAGAAAAAACTACATAAACATGCTTTGAGAATAATCGGCAGAATTGAAAAGAAAATAGAACCCGGATTTTCATCTGAAAAAAATTATTTTTCAATCATGAGAAAGATACATTATTTGAAAGGTGTTTACTTTTCGGATTCAGATTTTCAAAAGCTTAATGAGTCCGAACATTCATCTTTTGAAATTGCTGCGCTTCAGTTTCTTGTTGATTATACCTGGATGATGTGCGAAAGGCATACCGGTTCGGGAACATTGCTTACGAAAAGTAAAAACAATCTAACAGAAGTAATTGCTCAAAGCTTTGATTTAAAAATATTTCTTGAGTTGGCTGATAAATTTGTCGGCAGACTGGGAATTATAGCAAAGCTGCATTACATGATCCTTAAAACCATAGAAGCACCCGACAGTTCGGAAGATTATGAATCGTTAAAGAAAATGTTTTATGAAAATATTTCTTCCTTTGACAGGGCTGAAAGGTTTATGCTGTTCGGTCACCTTTTAAACAGCTGCGGTGAAAAGATAAGGGAATACAGGCAGGACAGGTATGCCGAAGAAATGTATGATGTATATAAAAAAATGCTTGAGCATAATGCATATTCAAAATCGGAAAGCGAATATCTCCTGTTGATTGACTACAGAAATCTGATGCTTCTGACAATACTTTATAATGATGCTGATTTCCTTGAAAAATTGTACAAAGAATATTCGGTTTATTTAAATCCGGAATTTAAAGAAGACATAATTCTTTTATCGGAAGCTAATTTCTATTTCTTGAAAGGTGATTTCAATAAATGTCTTGAACAAATATCAAAAATCAGGAATGAAAATTATATTATAAATCTTGATTACAGAATGTTAAAATTAAAGACATATTACGAGCTCGGTTTCATTGAAGAAGCTTTTTCCCTGATAGATTCGCATAAGCATTATATCTCAAACACAAAGGAAATATCCAAATTTACAAAGTATAGCAATCAAAAATTTCTAAAAATATTTTCCGAATTGCTGAAAGCAAAAACTGGATTTAAAAAAAATAAATTATTTTCATTGGAGAATGAAATTGAAAATGTTGGGAAGTATCAGTTTAAAGACTGGTTTAAAAGGAAAGCAGAAGAGTTGAAAAAATCATGATTTATAAATACAATATTGACTTTCACAGGGTTATGAAATATGTGGCATTATTATTCAATAGAAAATTAATTAATCAAAAATTAATTTTCATATAAAGGTTATATAAAAAAATTCTATTGAATTGGAATATTTAACCTTAAATCCGTTCTTAAACATTTTCATGTTTTGAAATCTAAAAATCAAAACCTAAAATCATTTGTTTCTTTAATCTTTTAAAAGGAGAATTGAAATGTTCAAACAATTTTTAATTATTCCGATTTTACTTTTCTTATCCGGCATGGTATTTTCTCAGCTCCCCAACTGGGTAGAGCAGACTACCGGAACCACGCAGACATTAACTTCAGCTCATTCAAATTCACTTAATCCTTTTCCCGGATCCTATGTATGGGCATGCGGTTACGGAGGTACCGTTTTGCGAAGCACAAACGACGGAACAAACTGGCAGAATACTGCCGGTAACGGAATACCAACAACAACTCAGCTTATTAACATTGCAGCATTAGATGCCAATACCGCCGTAACGGCTGGTTATGTTGGCTCGAATACTTTTGTTTACAGGACTTCAAACGCCGGTGCAAACTGGACACAGGTTTTTACCGAAACAAACGGATTCATAAATGCAATTTGCTTTATGGATAATTCTCTGACGGGATTTATGATGGGAGATCCAGTCGGCGGAAGATGGTCTTTGTGGAAAACTACAAACGGAGGAATCAACTGGGATTCAACCGGCATGTATCTTCCACAGGCAGGCAGTGAAGCGGGTTGGAATAACGGAATTTATTGCTTAGGAAACAGGATCTGGTTTGGAACAAACAACACCAAACTTTATTATTCAACTAACTTTGGAAACAGCTGGACTGCACAGCCGACAACCGGATCATTGAATTCTTATGCTGTTTATTTCAACAGATTATCAGGCGGCAGCGAAGGATTAATAGGTGGAAGCGACATGTACAGAACTTCAAATTACGGAGCGAATTGGTTTCTTCAGCCTTCAGCGGGTAGCGGTAACTTCGGCGGCATTACCGGCGGTATAGATGTAATTACTGATGCGCTGACGTTTCTTTATACATTTGCAGTGAGAGGAACTACTGCTATTTATGCTTCTACAAATGACGGAACGAACTGGTTCACACATTACACGGCATCAGCGGGGACATACAGATACATCGGCAAAAATTTTCTAAACAATAAATTCTGGGGAGTAAGAACCAACGGAGCGATTTCGTATCTGCATATACCTATAAGCGGTGTCAATCCCGTTGGAAGTGAATCACCGGAAAATTACAGTCTGTATCAAAATTATCCGAACCCTTTTAATCCCGATACAAAAATAAAATTTCAGATTATCAAAACCGGAAATGTAAGACTTACGGTATATGACCGGCTTGGAAGGGAAGTTGCGTCATTGGTAAATGAAATACTTCAGCCAGGAGTGTATGAAACGGATTTTGATGCATCGGGTTATGCAAGCGGTATGTACTTCTATAGAATACTTGCAGAAGGATATTCTGAAACAAAGAGTATGATATTAATAAAATAATCCGATTCAATTGTTCGATATAAAAAGGATTCCGATTAACCGGAATCCTTTTTTTGTATGATAGGAATTAGGATGAATCATATTTGGAATTTGAGGATAAAGCAAAACCAACGGTTGTAAAATGATTAAATTGCCTGTCGGTTAAACAAAGTTTCTAAAATTACCTCAATCTCATTACAGAATTGAAGATAATTATGCCCGGATTTAATGGAAGTTAATCAAATCTTATTCATGTATTCAAAATTGCATTGAAGGAAGCTTTTACTCTTGTTAAGTTAAGATAGACAGAGTTTAAATTCTGTTCTAAATTAATTAATCAATTTTTTTAAAGGGGGTTGTTATGAAAAAAATCATACGGTTTTTTTCAATATTAATTGCTTCCGTTATCGCTTTTGATTATACATTATCTCAGGATCTCATTGAGCATGCTTTAAATCCAACCTGCGCTACAAATTCAAATATACAATTTTGTTCACAGAATTATGCAAGTTTTTTCCCGATGGAAGATGATACTTTGCGGGCATTGGTAGTATTTGCTAATTATCCTGATGGGAATTGGGATCCTATAGATATGAATTCAAATTTAATATACATGAAATATTGGTCTGGTGATTCTGCATTTCAAAAACCTTTATGGGCAGATTCTGTAATTTGCCAGTCTACAACAAACGTATGGGATCCATCATTAACGGGATTAATCAGTAAAAGCAGTAACGGAAAATTTTGGCTGATCGGAGATGTTTACAGGAATTTGGTGATACTCGACAGCGGATATCAGTATTATACCCCTGCCAGAGGGAATAGAATCGGAACAGCGGTAAAAGAAATAATCAATAAAATTGATCCTTATATAAATTTTGCCGACTATGATAAATTTGATCCATGCGATTCTAACTCAAACGGTAACAGGCATGAACCGGATGGAACAGTTGATTTCATTTTTGTTATATTCAGATTTATTATTTCTGAAGTTACTGATGGATATGGTTATACAGGAATAGCTGCACTTGGGGGGTTAAACGAAGTATTTGGAGATATTGGTGATAGCTCATATATATATCGGGACAATAAAAAAATACTTGCAGGCTACCCGGGTTCCGGATGCTTGAATGAAATGTATTTCAGATGGATGATAGGAGTTCCTGAACATGAATTTCTTTTACATTACGGAATCACAGGAGGACATTTGAACGGATTGGGCTCTCATAGTGTAAACGGTGGAGGAATAGCATGCGCTTCTGACAGAGAGCATTTCGAATGGACCTTTGGAAATATTTACCAGCCGGCTTCAAATACAACAGGCATTTCTCTGCGTGATTATGTAACAACGGGTGATTATGCTAAAATTTTAAGAAACGGAAGAACTTACTATTTAGAAAACAGAAGAAGAATAAATTTTTATTCAACCGGAGGAATTCACAGCTGGAGATGGACACTGAATGAACCGCTCCTGCCTAATCAAAGAGATTCAGGATTGTTTATTTATGAACCACCAGGAAGTACATATTCCTTAAAGCATGCATACGGAAATTGGAATTTCTCGCAATGTCAGAACGGAAAATACAAAATTCTGAAAACACCGTATTACAATGAGTTTATTCCCGAATCTGTAAACCGGTATTTCGGTCTGGATGTAATGGATTTAAGAATGTTGCCGGTAGCTGATTATTATTGTAATACAATTTTAAATCAATATATTCAACGTAATCTTGATACAACATCTTATATTGGAGTTGACGGAGATACTAACATGTGCTTTGATATAGATTACAACATGGTTTACTCGCCTTGGAGCAATCCCGGAATTATTGTGAATTCATCTTCGGACAGTTTAACAATAGAATTGACAAACAGAAATTCTGACGGAAGTTTATCATTAAATGTTTTCTTTACAAATATTACACTGGCAGCACCGTCTAAGCCTCAATTTATAAACACTGAAAGGATTGTTATCAGCTCTCCGCCGGATGCATTTAAAACAAAGCTGACATGGTTTAAAAACAAAGAACCTGATTTAATGGAATACAAGCTTTACAGAGGACAGGTTAACGCTAACGAAATTGATGCATCTTCTTACAGCTATATAGGTACAACACCCGATACATTTTTTGTTGACAATACAATACTGTATATGCATAATGCGGGTTCCGGACCTTGTGAAAGATATTTTGTAAAATTTGTTTACAGAGTTTCTGCAGTAGATTCGTCACAAAAAGAATCGGTAAAATCTGACAGAGACAGCATGAGCGGATATACTGATCCGTGCGGAGCATCAGAAGAGAAACTGTCGAATGGAAGCCAGAGTCTTCAAGATGAATCACTTTCAAACTCAATATCCCAGAACTATCCGAATCCGTTCAATCCTTTAACAAGAATTAATTATTCAGTTTCTATAGAAAGTTATGTCAGCATAAAGCTTTATGATATTACAGGAAGATTGATGAAAGTGTTAATTAATATGACAAAGATACCGGGAAGATATGTTATAGAACTTAATTCAGATGAAATAAAACTTTCAAGCGGGATTTACTTTTATAAAATGGAAGCATTTTCATCGAGAGGATTATTTATTGATACAAAAAGATTAATAATTTTGAAATAGGGGGATATGAAAATGAAGAATTTTTTAAAAAGCTCAATGTCTAAAGAAATTTATTTACTAGTTTTTTCAATATTTTTATATCATCAAACATTTATAAGCACAAATACTTTTGCACAAACCGGTTGGATTCAGCAAACGTTATCTGTCAATGAATTTACGGCAGTATATTTCCCCTCCAATAACGATACGGGATTTATTGTAAGCTCTTATGAATCTGTATTTAAAACAACAAACAAGGGAGTTACATGGATAAACATCAATACCGGTTCTACATACATGGGATATAGTTGTTTCAGAAACAGCAGATTTGGAGCTTTCTGGGGAATTATGCCAAGAATGACAACGGACGGAGGCATTAACTGGAATGAAATGAGCATAAGTATTTATCAAATAGGTATGGGATATACAACAGGAATTACTTTTGTAAATTCAACAACAGGGTTTGTTATTGGAGGAGACGCTTATCCCATGCCAATGCCTTGCTGTTATGATGGAGTAATAAATAAAACAACCAATGCAGGCTTAAACTGGTTTGAAATTTACCGCAACGCCGGAGAGCAGCAGCAGGAAATTAAATTTAAAGATGAATATAATTTAACTGTTTTAGAAAACTCTACATTTATAAAGACGACAGACGGAGGGTTAAGCTGGAACACTTCATATAATCAAATTGGTGACATTTATTTCCGAGCCAGATCTATGACAGATCCGTATCTTGATACAATGTATGTTGCCGGCTTTAAGCACTCTGATACAGCTGCAGTACGTAAATCCACAGACAGAGGAAACAGCTGGTTTTATACGCTTAAGCTGCCTTTTAGAAAAAGCTTTAGAAAAATATTTGCAATAGACGGCAATACGGTTTTTGCTGTCGGCGATACCGGTTTAATAGCAAGGACAACAAACGGAGGAATAAACTGGACTGTACAGAACAGCGGAACAAGAAAGAAATTAAACGGAGTCTGGTTTATAAATAAAGATACAGGATTTGTTGTAGGAGACAGCGGTCTTGTACTGAAGACATTTACCGGAGGAGTGATGACGAATATACAGAATGTAAATAATGAAATTCCTCCAAGATTTAAACTTTTTCAGAATTATCCGAATCCTTTTAATCCGAATACAAAGATCAGTTTCGAGTTACGATCCGCCGAAGGCGGAAAAAGTTACGTGAGTCTGAAAGTATATGATGTATTGGGAAATGAAATTGCAGTGCTTGTAAATGAACAAAAGCAGGCGGGATATTATGAAGTTGAGTTCAGCGGAGAATCAATCGCAGGCGGACTTGCAAGCGGAATATATTTTTACAGGCTCGCGGTAAGCCTGTCGAATCCGCTCGAGTCGGGAGAATTTACGGATGTAAAAAAAATGATGCTGGTGAAATAAAATCACACATACTTGCAATTAAATATCAACCTCATGAATGTAATTCGTGGGGTTTTTCAGAATCCTCCCTAAAGTCTTCTCCCCAAAAATGGGGAAGGACTTTTTTAGCTTTAGCTGCATGCGATTGGGTGTAGAAGCGATTTTTTTTCTCATTACGATTCTCACGATTCGCAGCGCTGAAGATTATGCAGAGTTCTCAAACTGCCATAAATCCATCTAACATATATGAAAAAACTTTTTTAGAATCCTTTTTGCTTTTTTCCAGCAAGCCGAAGTGTTCCTGTTTACAATATTGATTAAAAAATTTATAGCTTAATTACATTACTTATTCTATATTTGAAGTTGTATTTTTTAAATTAATAATTACAAATGCAGAATCTTATACTTCCTCTTAAGGAAATTGCTTTTAATTTATACTGGTCATGGAATCCAGAAGTTGTGGAGATATTCAATGAAATTAATCAGGATTTCTGGAACTGGTCAGGACACAATCCTGTAAAATTTTTAAATTTAATGAACGAAGAATATCTGCATCATGCCATTGAAAAAAAACATCTCGGCGAAAGAATACTAAATGTTTATAATGATTTTCATAATTATTTAAATAAGAAAAAATATTTTGAAGAAAAGTATTACTCACCCGATTCACCTCTTATAGCATATTTCTCTGCTGAATTTGGTCTTACCGAATGCATGAAGATTTATTCCGGTGGTCTCGGAGTATTGTCAGGCGATCATTTGAAATCGTCTTCCGATCTCGGGCTTCCGCTTGTCGGAATCGGACTTGCATATAATCACGGATATTTTTCTCAGCTCATAAACAAGCAAGGCTGGCAAACTGAAAATTATGAACTGAATGATTTTAAGAATCTTCCAATCTATTTGCTGAGAGATGATAAATTCAATCCTATTCAGATAGAGATTCAGTTTCCTAATTCAATCGTTACTGTTCAGGCATGGGTAGTGCATATTGGAAACATAAAACTTTACTTACTTGATACTTCTCTTCCGGAAAACAGAGTCGAAGACAGAAGAATTACCGATATTCTATACGGCGGAGATAATGAAAAAAGAATTTCTCAGGAAATTATTCTTGGTATTGGTGGCATAAGACTTCTGGATAAACTCGGATATGACATCAAAGCTTTTCATCTTAATGAAGGTCATTCGGCTTTTCTTTGTTTTGAAAGAATCAGAAGATACATGAAGAAGCATAATGTTTCCTTCACAGAAGCGAAATCAATTTGTTATTATTCAAACATATTTACTACACATACGCCTGTTCCAGCCGGCATTGATATATTCAGCCAGGATCTATTTGTAAAGTACTTTAAAGATTATGCAGAAAAAGAAATCGGGATTAAAGTAGAAGAGTTGTTTCATGAAGGTGATCTTACAAAAAACAATCCCGAAAACAATAAATTCAATATGGCTTTTCTTGCGATTAACAATTCCAATTTCATCAATGGCGTAAGCAGGCTTCATGCTGATACATCGAGAAAAATGTGGATGCTTCCGGATACAAGAAGTCAGATAGAGTATATTACAAACGGAATTCATACGCAAAGTTATCTTTCGGGATACTCCAATGCAGTTTACAGCAGATATTTCGGCAATGATTATGAATTTGACGAAAAAATCTGGAAACACATTGATGAAATTCCTGATGATGATATCTGGGCAATGAGAATAATGAACAAGCTTAAACTCATAGAATTTTGTCGTGAAAGAATCAGACAAAAATGGATTCAGCAGGGAGCAGATAAAATCAAACTGAAAGAAGTAACGGGAATATTAAATCCAAAAGCTCTTACTATCGGATTTGCAAGAAGATTTGCGACATATAAAAGAGGTAATCTGATTTTCAGAAATCTTGAGAGATTAAAAAAACTTACAAGCAGTTCCGAAAGACCGGTTCAATTTATTTTTTCTGGCAAAGCTCATCCAAAAGATGAGGGCGGGAAAAATTTAATATCCGAGATTATTTCTTACACCAGAGATCCTGATTTAAAGAATAAGATTATTTTTTTAGATAATTACGATATCGACGTTGCAAAAAATCTGGTGGAAGGATGCGATGTGTGGCTGAATAATCCTCGAAGACCGTTGGAAGCATCTGGTACCAGCGGCATGAAGGTAATTGCAAACGGCGGACTTAATTTAAGTATTTCCGACGGCTGGTGGGATGAAGCTTACTCGCCGGAAAACGGCTGGAAAATTGACAGCATTATTAATGACAAAGTTTCTCTCGACGAAAGAGATAACTTTGAAGCAAACAGTCTGTATGATAATCTTGAAAAAAATATCATTCCGCTTTTTTTCACAAGGAATTCCAGTGACATACCGGAATTATGGATAAAATTGATAAAATCTTCGATTAAAAATCTTGCGGGATATTTCAATACTGGAAGAATGGTCCGGGAATATTGCGACAAATTCTATATGAAGGTTAAATGAATGTTTATTTATTGATTAAAATTTTTTATTTTACCTAAAAATTTCATAACCAAATAAATTAATACGATGAAACTTAAATTAAACCGATTAAGTGCGCATTACCTGTTAATAGTCTTTTGTTTTTTTGCTTTATTAAATACAAATGTCTTTTCTCAGATAAATGCGGGGGGAGAACCTATGAGCTCGCTCATACAGTTAAATAATGATTATAGTACTGTTACCATGCCTGCATTTGATGTACAAAAACTTCACGAAGAAGATGCTGCTTTGTCAAATGTTCCGGATATGCCGGCAAGATACGGATTTAACTTTGACGTAAATTTTAATTTGAATAATTCAGGAACATGGACTGAACTTAAAGATGGCAGTAGAATATGGAGACTTGGAATTAAATCTGAAGGAGCATACTCCATAAATTTATTTTTCAGTAAATTTTATATGCCGAAGGGTTCATTTTTATTTATATATAATCCTGATAAATCAATGAAAATCGGAGCGCTTACCGAATTAAATAACAGCGATGCCGGCGAACTTGCAACTGCGCCAACTTCCGGAAACGTAACTATAATCGAATATTATGAACCGGAATATTCAGCAGGTCTCGGAAGACTTGAGTTGTCAAAAGTTGTTCACGCTTACAAAGATATTCTCGGATACAATAGTACTTTTGAAGAGCCTTGCAACATTAACATAAACTGTCCAATCGGAGCTCCTTGGGTTGAACCGAAAAGATCCATCACAAGAATTACCTTTGTTCAAGGCGCAGGCTCATATCTTTGCACGGGATCGTTGATAAATAATGTGTTGAATAACAGAGTTCCTTATTATCTCACTGCAGAGCACTGCTCACCGGATAATCACAACAGTATGGTATTTTATTTTAATTATGAAAATGCTACCTGTATCGGAACAGGTGGCAGCACATCTCAGACCATGTCGGGAGCAACTCTAAAATCGTCAAACTTTGATACGGACTTCAGATTAGTGCAGCTCAATACAGCAGTTCCCGGAGCTTTTAATGCTTATTACAATGGGTGGGACAGATCCAATGCGCAACCCACAAGTGAAATTGCCATTCACCATCCGGGCGGTGCAAATAAAAAGATTTCCATAGATGAACATCCTGCTCTTACAGTAACTGGATTTGGTGGAAGACTTGTTAACGGATTCTGGCTTGTGGTTTGGGATCAAGGAATGACAGAAGGCGGCTCTTCAGGTTGTCCTTTGTTTGATCAGAATAAAAGAGTAATAGGTCAGAATCTCGGCGGTACGCCTGCTAACTGCAGCGCTCCCCAGAGCGTTCAGAAATATTTTGGAAAATTTTCCGAATCATGGGCGCACGGCGGCAGTTCAAGCAATCAGCTGAAAGACTGGCTCGATCCTAATAATACAGGCGTCATGACTGTTGATGGATTGGATGATGTGACCGGAATTCCGCCGGTATCCAACTTCACTTCAAATGTACAAAATCTCCCTATCGGCGGCGGTTCTGTCAGCTTTTATGACTTAACGACAAATTATCCGACTTCATGGAGCTGGAGTTTCCCCGGAGGTACGCCTTCGACATCAACCGAAAGAAATCCAACCGGAATTTCTTATACATCTACAGGAGCATATACCGTTTCACTGACAACATCAAATGCAAACGGGACAAACTTAAAGACAATCGTAAATTATATTACTGTTGCAGGTGTTCCGCTGAGTCCGTTTACGCTTCAGTCGCCTCCGACAAATTCAACGGTTCATGTAGCTCAGGGTGATCCGTCTCTTGTTGATTTCAGATGGGGAACAGCAAACCCAAGCCCTTCGGTAAATTATAAATTTAAAATTAGAAGAGTCGGAACAAATGTTGATTTTCCATACATAAGCAATAACAACGGACTTGATTCTGGTATAAGCATCCGCAAAAGTTTTCTCGACAGTTTGGCGGTAACATTGGGAACAACAGGTGATTCGGTACTTTGCATTTGGAGAGCTACCGGATACAACGGACTTGATTCAATAACGTCAAATCAGTTTGTAGTTACTATCAGAAGAAATACAGTAGGTATTAATCAGATTTCTTCGGCCGTACCGGAAAGTTTCAAACTGTTTAATAACTATCCGAATCCGTTTAATCCGACAACAAAGATTAAATTTGATATAGTGAAAACCCAAAATGTAACTTTAAAAGTTTTTGACATGCTTGGAAAAGAAGTTGCGCTTTTAGTAAACCAGAATCTTTCGCCCGGAAGTTACAGTGTTGATTTCAATGCATCCGGAATTTCAAGCGGTATGTATTTTTACAGACTTGAAACCGAAGGTTATTCCGATACAAAACGAATGGTATTGATGAAATAAAAATTTAAAAAAGTTTTTGTTAATCCCTTGCTGAAAAAATTCAGCCGGGGATTTTTTATTTCATTTTGTATTGTTAGATAAAATGTATAGAATTAACTTTACTTCAAATCTTAATTAATCAATAAATCGATGAAAAGAAATTTTATTCAGCTTTTTATAATCCTGTCATTGACGGCTGTTGTAATGACGGGATTTGATGTATGGAATGACGATCCCAATCTTGATCAGATTCCGGTTCAGTACCGTGATTATATCAGCAACGTAATGCCGAGAGATGTTGCTGTGGTTACGGATAATACAGGTTATGACAATTTCGATCTCGGATTTGATTTTGCGGAAGCTCACATTTCGGAAAATCCGATGAACCCTCTTCAGTATTTTCTTGCTTATAATACAAATGCCACTTATTACACTTTAAACGGAATTGACTGGCAGAGAAACAACCCTTCGTTTCCCAATGCTGCCGGTGATCCGGTAACGGCTTATGACAGCATCGGAAATCTTTATTACGACAACATGAAAAATCCCATTACCGGAACTTGGAATGTCAGATCGACAAATAACGGTGTGTCATGGTTTGCTCCGGTATCTGCGAATATCGGAAATGACAAAAACTGGATTGCCTGCGATCAGACCGGAGGCCCTTATGCTAATTACATATACGGAACCATGACACCGGGAAATGTAGTAAGGAGTACTGACAACGGCGCAACTTTTCAGAATACATTTGCAAGTTCAAACAATCTTCCGGGAATGATGGTTTGCGTAGGTCCCAATGTAATTGGGGGCAATGTTCCGGGCGGATGTGTTTACGTCGTTACAAATACAGGAAGTTCTTTCTCGGCAACTTATTCTTTTTTCAGATCGACAAACGGCGGTGCGACTTTTGATTTCATGTCTGCACAGAATTTTGCCAATTATGTAGGTACAAATGTTTCGGGAAGAAACTCCGTAGAAAATATGAGAACAAGACCATATCCTTTTATTACCGCTGACAACAGTTACGGACCAAACAGAGGAAGGCTTTATCTTGTTTATGCTTCAAACTTTCCGGCAGGTGACGGCAACAAGCCCGATATTTTCTGCAGGTATTCAACGGATCAAGGAGTTAACTGGTCGGCTGAAGTCAAAGTTAATGATGATGCAAACACGCAAAATCATCATCAATGGCATCCGGCAACATGGTGCGACAAAACAAACGGAAGATTATATGTTCAGTGGATGGATACACGGGACTGTCCGACAAGCGACAGTGCTTTGATCTATGCATCATTTTCCACAAACGGCGGAGCTTCATTTGTTCAGAATTCAGTTATTTCAAACAAGAAAATGAAAATTGACTGCATATCCTGCGGCGGGGGAGGCACTCCGAAGTATCTTGGTGATTATAATTCTGTCATATCAAATTCTGTTACTTCAATGCTTGCATGGACAGACTTCAGAGCAAGCAGCTTCGGAAGTTACGTCGGATATTTTCCGGATTATGCAATGAAAACAAGTTCACCTTATGTTAATGTAAACAATGGTCAGACAACATCTTTTCGTGTAATTGTGCCAAGCGTCAAGCATTATGCAAGTTCAGTAAAATTTTCAACATCATTCGAATCCACTCCTTCATCAGGTACTTTGAATGTTTCATTTCTCGGCGGAAGAGATTCACTTACAAGCTATCCGGATTCCGTAACTGTTCAGGTACAAGCAGTAGGAACAGTAACTCCGGGCAGATATGTTTTGAATATACTCGGCAAAGGACCGAATGGAACGCCTGTTCACAGAAGAAAAGTTGACGTGCTTGTTAATTCATCTTATCTGAATGTTTCGACAAACAGACCCGGAATTTGTGAATTCAGAGTTAACGGAGTTACATACAACACCGCACAACAAATAGCTTTTACAAACGGAACATCCGTTACGGTTCAGGCAATCAGTCCGCGCGTTGTCGGCGTTTCGAGATATGTCTTTGTGAACTGGTCAAACTCAGGAGATACAACTCAGACATTTACCATGAACTCAAATGTTACAATGCAGGCATTTTATAAAATTCAGTACAGACTCACAATCAATTCTTCGCAAGGCAACACATTCGGAGGAAACGAGTTTTATGATTCTGCATCGAATGTAACATTCGGAGTTAATTCAAGAATAGTCAACAGCGGCGGGACGAATTATTATTTCAGAGGCTGGACTGGAACCGGAGCGGGTTCTTATACAAGTTCGGATAGCACAGGACTTGATTCGATTGTTACAATACCGATGCCGAATGCATTGCTGGAAACTGCACGCTGGACAACAACCGTCGGTATAAATCAAATCGGCTCCGAAGTTCCCGAAAGCTTTTCACTGCATCAGAATTATCCGAATCCGTTCAACCCTTCGACCAATATAAAATTTGACATACCAAAAGCTGGTGACGTTAAGATAATTGTTTACGATGCTCTCGGCAAAGAAGTAAATGTTCTTCTTAATCAAAAGCTTCAGCCCGGAAAGTATGAAGCTGAGTTCAATGCATCGGGATATGCAAGCGGCATGTACTTCTATAGAATATTTGCTGAAGGATATTCGGAAACAAAACGTATGATACTATTAAAATAAGGACATTCGTCCTGATATTAATTAAACACGACTAAATTGTTCGCTCAAAAAGGATTCCGAAAAACCGGAATCCTTATTTATTTACAAAGCATACCTTTTGAGAATTTCATATTCCGAGCCAAATTTTGTCAAAACGCTTTTCATAAGACAAAATTCACTGACAGTAAATGAATGAAAATCATTCAGGCTTGTATCGAGATTTTTCAGATTTATTTTCTTATCCCGCTTCACTCTTCCTAAAGTAATGTGAGGATAAAACTTTTTGTCGCTTTTAATTCCAAACTCAATCATTGCTGTTTCGATTTTTTCGCTTAATGAAAATACTTTTCCGTCCTGATTTGTCAGTTCAAGAAATAAAACTCTCGGATATTTCATATTTGGGAATGCATTGTATTCTTTAAATTGAAAATGGAGTTCAGATGAAAGAAAATTGCTAACGTTTTTCTCAAGTAATTTATCGATGTCATTAACCCGATTTTCATCTGTCTCGCCGATAAAAAGAAGAGTCATGTGGAATTTGGAATATTGCTCCCATTTAATGTGATGTTTGAAATGAGTGTTCAGAATATCTATTCTGTCCGAAAGTTGATCTTTCACATATGCAATTTTTTTTAGAGTGTTTGCTCCCGGATTTAAAGAAATAAATAATCTCATTGTAAGAAAATTCTGACTTAAAAATAATATACATAACTTACTTTTAATAATCATTAAAGAGTTATATTTTAAATAAAAAGCAGATTACATAAATGAAAAAACCTTTTCCTCCTATTTATTATTCGGACTATCTTCAGCTCGATAAGCTTCTTAAAAGCCAATCTCCAAAGAGCGATGAGTACGGAAATCCCGCTCATGATGAATTACTTTTCATAATTATTCATCAGGCATACGAACTCTGGTTTAAACAGATAATTCACGAGCTTGATTCCGTGATTGACATGTTTAAGATGGAAAAAATAGACGAGAAGAATATCGGTATTGCAATTTCAAGACTAAGAAGAATTGTTGTAATTCAGAAAGTGCTCATAGACCAGCTGAATATTCTGGAGACAATGACGCCTCTGGATTTTTTGGATTTCCGCGATTATCTGATTCCGGCATCTGGATTTCAGAGCATTCAGTTTAGAATGATTGAAAACAAACTCGGTCTCAATCCGGACAATCGCGTTAAGCTCGGCAATAAAGATTATTATTCACTTGTCTCGAGTGAACACAAAAAGCTTTTGCTGGATTCACAATCTTCGGTAAGCATACTTGCAGAAGTTGATCAATGGCTTTCGAGAATACCATTTATCGAAACTCCGGAATTTAATTTCAAAAAAAAATACGGCGAAGCAATCGAAGACATTTTGAAAAATGAAAAGGAAATCATCATAAACAATCCGAGCCTTTCAGTCGAAAAGCGCGATAAGCAGCTGAAAGAGTTTGAAAATACAAAGCTGAATTTCGAAGCGCTGCTCGACGAAAATAAACACAACGAGCTAATGAGTAAAGGTCTGCGGAGATTATCTTACAAGGCAACGCTTGCAGCGTTATTTATAAATCTTTACCGCGATGAGCCGATTCTGCATTTGCCTTTCAGGTTTCTTTCATATCTTGTTGACATAGATGAAAATTTTACTACATGGAGATACAAACATGCGCTCATGGTTCATAGAATGATTGGCGCAAAAGTTGGTACAGGCGGAAGTTCGGGTCATCATTATTTAATGCAGACAGCAGAGAAGCATAAAGTTTTCGGAGATTTATTCGATCTGCCGACATATCTTATACCGAGATCTGAACTTCCAGAATTGCCTGCTGATTTAAAAAAAGAACTTGGATTTTATTATACAGGTAAAATTAAAAAGGAGAAATAAGAAATGGAAATAATTACTTTATTAGTTATAATAATATTTATTGCTTTGATAGTACTTAGTTCAGCCCGCGTAGTACCTCAAAAGAGCGCTTACATTGTAGAAAGATTAGGTAAATACAGTCAGACACTTGAAGCCGGGTTTCATTTGTTAATGCCGTTTATTGACAGAGTAGCTTACAAACACTCGCTTAAAGAAATAGTTATGGATGTGCCTCCTCAGACTTGTATTACGAAAGATAATATAGAAGTTGAGGTTGACGGGGTATTATATCTTCAGGTAATGGATCCGGTTAAAGCTTCTTACGGAGTAAATAATTATTCCGTTGCTTCAATTCAGCTTGCTCAAACTACCATGAGAAGCGAAATAGGAAAAATTGATTTGGACAAAACATTTGAAGAAAGGGATGCCATTAATGCGGCAATAGTTAATGCAATTGATAAAGCATCCGAGCCATGGGGATTAAAAGTAATTCGCTATGAAATTAAAAATATAAATCCTCCTGCAAGCATCAGGGATGCAATGGAAAAGCAGATGAGAGCCGAAAGAGAAAAGCGCGCGTTAATAGCTGAATCTGAAGGAGATAAAATTGCAAGAATAAACAGAGCTGATGGCGAAAAACAGGAAGCAATTGCAAAATCGGAAGGCGAAAAAACAAAGAGAATAAATGAAGCAGAAGGAAAAGCGCAGGAAATAGAAAAAGTTGCGCTTGCGACAGCTCTGGGGATAAGAGAAATAGCATCGGCAATAAATGAAAAAGGCGGAATAAATGCCGTAAATTTAAGGATTGCCGAGCAGTACCTGATGGAGTTTGGAAAGCTTGCGCAAAAAAATAATACAATGATTATTCCGGGAAACTTGAGCGATGTTGCAGGAATAGTCGCTGTAATCAGCAAAGTTTTTAATAAACTAAATCAACAATCTCAAGAAATAAATACTTAATTTTATTATGGAAAATTATTCTCTGATTTGGCTGATTGTCGGACTGATTTTACTTTTATTGGAATTTATTATTCCCGGATTTGTAATTTTTTTCTTTGGAATAGGAGCGTTGATTACATCGCTGTTTATTTATTTGTTTGATATGACTTCATTGAGTTATCAGTTATTGGTATTTATAGTAAGTTCGCTGATATGCCTTTTCTTATTAAGAAGATTCGCAAGTAAAATTTTCAAAGGAGATTCCGACAAAGAAAAAAAGCTTAACAATGAGTTTGAAGGAAAAAAAGCAATAGTTATACGGGAAATAAAACCAAATTCACTTGGAGGTAAAGTGGAATTCAATGGAACAGTTTGGGAAGCAGAATCTGAATTTTTTATACCCGAGTCGGCAGAGGTTGAAATTATTATGAATAAAAATCTGAAATTATTAGTTAAACCTGTCGAATAAAAATGAAAATTGATTTAACGGGAAAGAAAGCTGTCGTGTGCGGCAGTTCGCAAGGAATTGGCAGAGCATCTGCGGTTGTACTTGCCGAATGCGGAGCTGACGTGATTCTTGTTTCAAGAAATGAGGAATCGCTGAGAAAAGTATTGAGAGAGCTTCCGGCTTCAAAAAATCAGAATCATAATATTATAGTAGCGGATTTTTCGGATGCCGAAGGTCTTAAAAAGAAATTTAAAAACTTTATTTCTGAAAGTCCGCCTGTTCACATTCTGGTAAATAATACAGGCGGTCCGAAAGGAGGCGAAGCGTATAAAGCAGATGTTGAAGAATTCATTCAGGCTTTTTCCAATCATCTAATTTGCAATCAGATACTTGTTCAGTCAATGATGGAAGGAATGAAGAAGGAAAAATACGGAAGAATTATAAACATTATTTCCACATCCGTAAAACAACCGATCAAAGGACTCGGCGTTTCCAATACAATCCGCGGCGCCGTTTCAAGCTGGTCAAAAACGCTGTCGTCGGAACTCGGCAGATTCGGCATTACCGTTAACAATGTATTGCCCGGAGCAACAAGTACTTCAAGATTAAAATCAATCATTGAAAATAAATCTTCTTCAACCGGAAAATCAGTTAGCGAAATCGAAGAAGAAATGAAAGATGAAATTCCCGCAGGAAGATTTGCATCACCCGAAGAAATAGCTTATGCAGTGGCATTTCTTGCGTCGCCGTTGGCTTCATACATTAACGGAGTCAGCATTGCGGTTGACGGCGGAAGAACAGGATGTCTTTAATTTAAATTCTTACAAATGATATTGTATAATGTTACGGTTAATGTTAACGAAGAAATTGCAGACGAATGGCTTGATTGGATGAAAAGCAAACACATTCCTGATGTAATGTCCACAAGACTGTTTACTGATTACAAAATTTATAAAATCATTACGGATGATGAAGGATCGACTTTTTCGGTACAGTATTTTCTGAAGTCGATGGATGATTATGAAAATTATCTGAAAAATTTTGCAACTGCGCTTCAGTCGGAACACACGGAGAGATTCAGGGATAAATTTGCTGCATTCAGAACAATAATGGAATCTGCATAAGATTATTAATATGGAAAAAATTAAAAATTATATAAACGGAGCTTTTCTTCCGCCAAATTCAAATAATTACTTTAACAATTATAACCCTTCGACCGGTGAAGTTTATTCAATGATACCTGATTCAACGGAAGAAGATGTTCAGTTAGCTGTTGATTCATCTAAGAAAGCATTTCCTGTTTGGTCTGAATTGAGTGCGGAAAAAAGGTCGGAGTATTTGTTAAGAATTGCGGAAATAATAAACAAATATTCTGAAAAGCTTGCTGTTGCAGAAACTGTTGACAACGGCAAACCATTGTGGCTCTCAAAAAGCGTTGACATACCGCGCGCTGTTAAGAATTTTGAATTTTTTGCATCTGCAATTAAACACTTTTCGAGCGAAGCTCATTCCACGGATAAAAATACTCTGAATTATACTTTACGGCAGCCGGTGGGAATTATAGGAGCAATATCGCCTTGGAATCTTCCGCTGTATTTGTTCACATGGAAAATTGCTCCCGCGCTTGCAGCAGGAAACTGCGTTATAGGAAAACCTTCCGAAATTACGCCGATGACTTCATACATGCTTTCTGAAATATGCATTGAAGCCGGACTTCCCGGCGGAGTATTGAATATCGTTCATGGTTACGGAAATACTGCGGGAAAGGCTGTTGTATCTCATCCTGAAATTAAAGCAATTACTTTCACAGGCGGTACTTCAACGGGCAGAGAAATTTCTAAAATCGCTTCACCAATGTTCAAAAAATTATCACTTGAATTAGGCGGAAAAAATCCTGTCATAATTTTTTCGGATTGCAGATATGACGAGATGCTCGAAACCACCGTTAATTCTTCTTTCAGAAATCAAGGAGAGATATGTCTTTGCGGTTCAAGAATCTTCATTGAAAAAAATTTATACAAAAAATTCAGAGATGATTTTATAAAACGGGTAAGTCAGCTTACGGTCGGTGATCCGCTGCTTGACAGCTCGAATCTCGGCGCAATTGTATCTAAACAGCATTTTGAAAAGATTTTATATTACATTGAACTTGCAAAAACAGAAGGCGGGAAAATTTTATGCGGAGGCAATCCTGTTAAGATTAATGGAAGATGCGACGGAGGATGGTTTATCGAGCCGGCTGTTATTGAAGGGCTTTCATCTGACTGCAGAACAAATCAGGAAGAAATTTTTGGTCCTGTTGTAACTATTATTCCTTTTGAAAACGAAGAGGAAGTTTTGCAGATGGCAAACAGCACTGAGTACGGGCTTGCATCGGTAATCTGGACGGAGAATCTTTCAAGAGCACATAATTTATCCGCAAAAATAAAATCAGGAATCGTCTGGATAAACTGCTGGATGGTGAGAGATTTAAGAACTCCATTTGGAGGAGTGAAAAATTCCGGTATTGGCAGAGAAGGAGGACTTGAAGCTCTCAGATTTTTTACCGAACCAAAAAATGTCTGCATTAAATACTAATCTTTCATGCTGTCCTTCTGGGAAAAAAATTCATTTCTAAATTACGACTTTATAATCATTGGAAGCGGGATCTTGGGGCTTTCTACAGCATGCTGCATCAAAGAGAAAAACAAAAAAGCTAAAGTACTCGTGCTGGAAGAAGGAATTTTCCCGACAGGCGCAAGCACAAAGAATGCCGGCTTTGCATGTTTCGGCAGTCTTACTGAAATACTTGCCGACATCAAAAATCTCGGTGAGAGTGCAACTTTTTCACTTGTTGAAAAAAGATATAAGGGAATTCAAAAATTAAGACAAAGACTTGGTGATAAAAACATCGGTTATGAAAACTACGGAGGATTTGAACTTATTATGAATAAGCACATGCACTGTTTAGATCAGTTATCAAGTATAAACAAAAATTTGAATCATGTTTTTTCCGAAGATGTTTTTAGTATTAGAAATGAAAAGATAAAAGAATTCGGTTTTAATGAATCACAGGTTAAGGCAGTTATTTTCAGTAAATTCGAATCACAGATTGATACGGGTAAAATGATGTATTCCTTTATTGATTATGCAAACAGTCTCGGCATAAGAATTTTAACGGGATGCGAAGCTGCATCATACAGTGAAAAAGAAAACTATGTGAAAGTTTTTATTAAAGGTAACGATGCAGGTAACAAAATAGAATTGTCAGCAAAAAAATTATTTATTTGTACAAATGCGTTTACGAATAAAATTTTACCGGATATAAATATTAAACCGGGAAGAGGACAGGTGCTGATTACGAAGCCGGTAGAAAATCTTAAATTCAAAGGCGTGTTTCACATTGATGAAGGATTTTATTATTTCAGGAATTTTGAAAACAGAGTTTTATTTGGCGGAGGAAGAAATCTCGACTTTGAAACCGAGGAAAGCACAGAGTTTGCAGTTAACGAAAAAATACTTTCTGACCTGAAGAAAAAACTGAGTGAAATCATTTTACCCGGACAGAATTTTGAAATTGATCTCTCTTGGACTGGGATAATGGGTTTTTCAAAAAACAGGCTTCCGGTCGTCAATAATATTTCCGACAGAGTTGCATGCGTAATGTCATGTAACGGAATGGGTGTAGCACTATCATCGGAAATTGCTGATGAAATCACCGGTAAGTAAACATTGTTATAAAAGATTTTTTCCGTCAGAAGTTTGTATCATCTGCAGTCGGTCCGTAAACCTGCGGAAGAAGAATATCATTCATCCTCATATAAACCGAAAGCTGTCCTCTGTGGTGTGCTGAATGACTGAAGAAAAAAGATCTTAAGACTTCCATACGAGGAGAATCGATAAAAACTTTCTCGTTGCTTCGCATGATCCAGTGTCCGTGAAGTTTTTTGTCATCGGCATTCTTTAAACTCTCTACAGCTTTATTCAAACCGTCATCAAACAAATTCAGAAGTTCAGTTTTCGTTTTAACTTTGGGAGATTTATATCCGGATGTTTCGAAATTGAAATCATCGGTATTTACAATCAGAGCTGCCCAGTCGAGATTTTCCGCAATGTGAGCCGCAAGACTGCCCATTGACATGGATTTTTCATGAGGTTTCCAGTCGTATTTATCTTCGGGAATTCTTTCGAGCATTTTTCTGGAGGCGGCAGCTTCTATTTTTAATTCTTTAAGTAAAGATTCGTTCAGAGCCATGCTATTATTAATTTATTTATTTTAAATTTAACTACTGCATCTTTAAAATGAAATTTAATATTGTTATTTTTGAATAAATTTTTTAAAACAATTTAATAAGGAGAAAAAAAATGAAAAAAATTCTAATCACAACATTATTTATTCTTGTAAATTTATGCATAAATAATATCAATGCTCAAACAGCAGAAGAAATGAAAGCCTGGTCGGATTACATGACTCCCGGGAAAGTACATGAAATGTTGGCAACATGCGACGGAGAATGGTCCGCAGACATTACAATGTGGATGGATCCAAACGCTGAACCCATAAAGACCACCGGAACATCGGTAAATAAAATGATCATGGGAGGAAGGTATCAGATAAGCAACAATACTTCTACAATGATGGGTATGCCTTTTGAAGGTATGAATATTCTTGGATTTGACAACATTAAAAAAGTTTTTATAAGCGCCTGGATTGACAATATGGGAACCGGGATGATGATTATGGAAGGTCCATGGGACGAGGCAACTAATTCTGTTACACTTAAAGGAAAAAGTGTTGATCCTCTTACCGGAAAAGATATGGATATGAAAGAAGTGTTTCAAATTATTGATAACAATACTCAGAAATTAGAAATGTATATGTCAAAAGACGGTAAGGAATTAAAAGTTATGGAAATAAATTACAAGAGAAAATAAATTTTTGAATTTATTAAAGTGAATGAAGAGCAGGTTTTTTTGAATCTGCTCTTTTGTTTTATTCAAAAGCAATTCTGAATTTTAATATTTAATTGATATTAATTAAAATATAATTTAAGTTAAAAAAAAAGGAAATGTCCGAAAGAATTATCTCTTCGAATGCGCCAGAACCAGTTGGTTTATACCCTCATGCAAGAAAAGCCGGCAATCTTTTGTTTCTTTCCGGAATCGGTCCCAGAGAAAAAGGTTCAAAAAAAATTCCCGGTGTCGAGCTCGATGAAAAAGGCAACATTGTAAGTTACGATATTGAATTGCAATGCCGGTCTGTTTTTAAAAATGTCAAGCAGGTACTGGAAGATTCCGGTTCAGGCTGGGAAAAGCTTGTTGATGTAACGGTATATTTGACAAACATGAAAGATGATTTTCCTGTTTATAATAAAATCTATGCTGAATATTTCAAAGACAATCAACCCTGCAGGACTACTGTAGAAATAAGCTCGCTTCCGACTCCGATTGCAATTGAGTTAAAATGCATTGCGGAAATTTAGTTAATAAAATTTTTATTTATGGGAATTTTAGTCATTACATGTTTTAAACCAAATCCGGGAAAAGAATCAGAGCTGCTGGAAGTCGTCAGAGATCACATGCCAATACTGAAAAAAGAAGGACTTGTAACCGACAGACCATGTCATGTAATGAAATCCAAAAACGGAAGCATCATAGAGGTCTTTGAATGGAAATCTCAGCAGGCAATAGATGATGCTCACAAAAATAAAAATGTTCTCGAATTATGGAAAAGGTTTGAAAATGCTTGCGAGTACAAAACACTCTCATCCATTGAAGAATCAAATATTATGTTTCCCGGTTTTGAACCGGTGAATTTATAATTTGAAAATTTTTTATGAAAAAATTATTTGCTCTGGTTTTTTCCGGAATTACAGTTAAAATAATTTTTGTAAATGTGGTTTTTTCCTGCACAACGTTTTGCCTAAAAAGCGAATCGGAATTGCTCTTCGGCAGAAATTATGACTGGCATATAGAATACGGCATTATATTTGTAAATAAAAAGGATGTGATGAAATCTGCTTCGGTTAGACATGAATCTTCGGCTCAGTGGATTTCAAAATACGGCAGCGTTACTTTTAATCAGTTTGGAAGAGAATTTCCTAACGGAGGTATAAATGAAGCAGGTCTTGTTGTCGAACTGATGTGGCTTGAGCAAACAGAATATCCTCCGAAAGATAACAGACCCGAAGTCGGAGGAATACTTCAGTGGATTCAGTATCAGCTGGATAATTACAGTACTGTAGAAGAAGTTATCGAATCAGATAAGCTGGTAAGAATCCCTGAAGGATCGGTTCCCGTACATTTTCTTATAACAGATTCAAAAGGCAGCTGTGCAGTGATTGAATTTTTAAAAGGCAGACTTGTTTCGCATTCCGGAAAAAGTTTAAACTATTGTGTTCTTACAAATGATACTTATGAAACTTCCGAAAAATATTATAATCACATGTCCGATTCAGGTAAAGAAAATATTTTGAACGATGAAAACAATTCCCTGAATCGTTTTGCAAAAGCATGTTCGATGATAGACAGACTTAAAAATTTAAACATTCAGCCTTCGGTAGACTATGCATTTGAAATTTTGAATGAAGTCAGCCAGAAAGAAAGTACTAAATGGAGCATTGTATATGATATTAACAACAAGAAAATATTTTATAAAACACATTCGAATCAGGATATAAAAAGTATTGACATGAAATCACAGGATTTTGAATGCAGTAAACCGGTCATGATGATTGATGTATCTGCTGGTAAGAGCGAAAACGTTAATCACTTAATGGGAATTTATAATTATACTGCAAACAGAAAACTCATTGAAGATGCATACGATAACGTAGATTTTCTAAAACACATTCCGGAAGATGAAAGAGATATTATTGCTTCATATCCGGAAAAGTTAACGTGTACAAAAAAAACAGGAATGATTAATCCGGAAAATTCAGTCTCGGATAATCTTGTGATTATTCTTCTTTGTTCGGGGTTAATTGGCGGAGTTGCTTTGGTTATAATCAGACATAAATTCAAATAAACTTTTTTAATAATTTAAATCAAATAATCATGCTGGAAGCATTACAGAAACGCTGGTGGATACTTGCCATCAGAGGTGTACTGGTTTTAATTTTAGGATTAATTGCTTTGTTCATGCCTTTGGCTGCTCTTGAATCTATACTATTGTATCTCGGTATAATTGCATTAATAACCGGAATAGTAATTTTGTTCGAAGGTTTCGGCGCCGAGAAAGGTCAAAAAGGAATCAAGATACTCGAAGGAATAATTTACATTATGTTTGGTTTGTTGTTTCTCGTCAAACCGGGATATATTATAAGCTTTACCGCTTATTTCATTGCTTTCTGGATAATGTTTGCGGGAGTATTTCAAATTTATTCTGCAATAAAACTCCGCAAAGTTATTCAAAATGAATGGCTTATGATTATTAGCGGAATCATATCCATAATATTTGCGCTTCTGATTTTTTCGAATGTAGTTGCTGCAACAGTAGCTGTCATAATGGTTATCGGTGTGTATGCGATAATATCCGGCATAATGATGATCATGGCTTCATTTAGAATCAAGGGTCTGAAAAAAACCGATTCCTGAAAAAATTCATTCCTTCTGCGGAAACAATTTAATTTTCTGCAGAAGGAATTTTTTATTTGCAGCAAGACTTCATTCTCCGCAAAATTTTTTTAGAAATAATTTTATTTTTAAAAAATCTTTCGACAAAATTTTTCAAAATATATTTTTACAATTTCAAAAATTGTTGACAATAAAATTTATAATGTTATATTTGCAAAAATAATTTTTCAAAATAAATTATAAATTTTGAAATTAGCGTTAACATTTAACGTAAAGAAAGAAAACGAAAATGTTTTTGCCGGTGCAGCCGAAAGTCTGCATTCAAAAAGTGCTGTCGGAAAATATCTCAACGAAAACATACTCGAAAATTATCCCGAACGTGTAGATGATACGTTTGCCGAATGGGATTCGGAAGAAACAATCTCCGCTGTGAAATCTGCGCTCGAAGCAGGCGGTCATGATGTTACGCTCATTGAAGCCGATAAAGATTCATTTGATAAACTAAAAGTTCTTAATCCAGAATTTGTGTTTAACATTGCAGAAGGATCGGGAGGTCTTTCAAGAGAATCGCAAATGCCCGCAGTTCTCGAAATGCTTGAAATACCTTACACGGGAAGTGATCCGGTTACAATCGGAATCTGCCATGATAAATCCAGATGCAAAGAAATACTTTCATATTACGGCATACCAACTCCGGCATTTATTATTACCGATGCGATACATAAGGTCAAAGGTGATATAGAATTTCCTAAATTTGTTAAACCTCTGCATGAAGGATCTTCTAAAGGTATTTTGAATTCTTCTCTTGTCAAAAACTTCACAGAGCTCAGAAATGAAATCGTTCGGATTAAAGAAACATACAATCAACCAAGTCTGATAGAAGATTATCTCGAAGGAAAGGAATTTACTGTTGCGCTCGCTGGCAACGGTGACGATCTAAAAGTATTTCCCATAGTTGAAATAAATCTTGATTCGGTTCCCGAAGGTTTCAATAAGATTTATTCTTATGAAGTAAAATGGTTTTTTGATACAAGAGAAAGTCAGCTCGATATTTTCAGATGTCCAGCTGAGATAGACGAAAAGCTGGAAAAGAAAATTAAGGAAACATGCAAAAGGGCTTTCGAGGTATTGAGATTAAGAGACTGGGCAAGAATTGATGTAAGACTGGACAAAAATAATGTTCCCAACATTGTTGAAGTAAATCCTCTTCCGGGAATACTTCCCGATCCGGCAGACAATTCCTGTTTTCCGAAAGCTGCAAGACATGCCGGATATGATTACAATGCATTGATCAATCTTGTTTTAAATGAAGCTCAAAAAAGAAAGCTGACAGGAAATTAATGAAGATAAGCATAATATATAACGACCCCGTTCAGTATAGCGGGAATAAAATTTATGACGACGGCAAGACCGATATTGATTCAGTACCCGAAGCTATAGACATGAGCGAATATGGAGTTTTGGACGAGCTCAAATCGGTTCAAAGAGCTCTAAAGCCAACAGGACATGATACCAAAATCGTACCTGTTGCTCTCGATGTGTATAAACTGATCGACGAACTCAGACACAACAAACCCGATCTGATATTTAATCTGTGTGAATCACTCGACGGAGATCCAACTCAGGAAATGAATATCGCTTCGCTTTTTGAAATACTTAACATACCATATACCGGTTCGAGAGCTCTGACACTTGGACTCGCTCTTAATAAATGGAGAGTAAAGGAAATCCTCAATTATTATAATATACCGACAGCCCCTCATTATGTCTGCAGGAATTCAAATGAATTTAATTTGAATGGTTACTCTAAATTAAAAAATAAATTTCCTCTGATTGTAAAACCGTCAAGAGAGGATGCAAGCATAGGCATAGAAAACAAATCGGTGGTTTATAATGATGCGGAATTAAAAACAAGAATAGAATTTATTTTAGATGAATATAAACAACCGGCTTTGGTTGAACAGTATATTAACGGTCGCGAAATAAATGTAAGCGTTGTGGGGAATGTAATTGACAGCGAAGAAGATCTTATAGTTTTTCCAATATCGGAAATTGATTTTACCGGTCTGCCGGAGGATTATCCAAAGATAGTAAGTTATAACAGCAAGTGGATGTATAAAACGGTTGAGTTTTCCGGAACAAAGGCAGTATGTCCTGCAAAAGATATATCACCTGAACTTGCGGAGCTGATAAATAATACCGCAAAAAGAGTTTACAGGATTATCGGTGCATCAGATTATGCAAGAGTGGATTTCAGAGTAAAGGATAATGTACCCTATGTGCTCGAGATGAATCCGAATCCTGATATCGCATCTGATGTGGATGAAGATACCGGGTTTACAAGGAGCGGGAAAGCATACGGCTGGACATACGAAGAGCTCATTCAGAAAATTATAGGATTTGCTTCGGCGAGATGGGGTATTGCAGAAGCGGAGTGAGACAACACTTATGTCGAAGCAAGTTTCAGAATTAAATATATGATCAGAAAATTACAAGCCGGTGACAGAGATAAAATTTTAAGGATATTATCAGATACGGGAAATTTTAATGATGAGGAAATAAAAATCGCACTTGAATTGATAGATGTTTATCTTAATAATAAAGATCAAAAGGATTATGAAATATACGTTGATGAAAACGAAAACGATATTCTTGGTTATGTCTGTTTCGGACCGAGACCGCTTACTGTAGGAACTTATGATTTATACTGGATTGCAGTAAACCCGGTTATTCAGTCTAAAGGGATCGGTTCGGCGTTGATGAAGTTTGTCGAGACAAATTTAAAAAAAAATAATGCCAGACTGCTGTTGATTGAAACCAGCGGTAAGAGCTCTTATGAAAAAGAAAGAAAGTTCTATCATAAAAACGAGTATTCTGTATTTTCCGAAATTAAAGATTTTTATAATAAAGGAGACTCTTTAGTTATATTCGGTAAATATTTATGATTTTTTAAAAAATAACATAGGAGAAAATTTATGGAACTTTGGCAGAAGATGATCAGAAACAGTGTAAGTACTGTTGACCATCTTGTAGAAAGGTTCAATATACAAAGAGAAACAGCCGAAAAGCTTGATGAATTTTTTCAGGCAAGAATAAATCCGTATTATCTGTCTTTAATAAGATTTGAAGGAGATCCAATCTGGCTTCAATGTGTTCCTGACGTAAAGGAACTTGAAGACATTGACGCTCCGGAAGATCCATTGAAAGAAGATGATATGAGTCCGGTTCCAAATATCACTCACAGATATCCGGACAGAGCTTTGTTTCTTGTTACTTCTCAATGCGGTCTCTTTTGCAGATTCTGCACTCGTAAAAGAAAAGTGGGAGACCAGAGTAAAATTTCTATGCGTACTCTTGAATCTGCATTCCAGTATCTTGAACAGCATACTGAAATTTCCGATGTTATTTTGTCCGGCGGTGATCCTCTTATGCTTACTGATACAATGCTGGAAAAAATTCTTATCCGTTTAAGAGAAATAAAGCATATTCAGATTATCAGACTCGGGACCAAAATGCCTTGCGTTTTGCCTCATAGAATTACACCGCAGTTGTGTGACATGCTTAAAAAATATCATCCCATTTATTGCAATACGCATTTCAATCATCCATGGGAAATTACGGAAGAAAGTAAAAAAGCTTGCGCAATGCTGGTAGATTCGGGAATTCCTGTGGGTAATCAATGCGTCCTTATGAAAGGAGTCAACGATAATGCCGATACAATGAAAGAATTAATGAAAGGTTTGCTTGCTATGAGAGTCAGACCTTACTATATTTATCAAGCCGATTTGACGAAAGGTGCAAACCATTTCAGAACTCCTCTCAAAGTTGGTATGGAAATAATGGATAAACTCAGAGGACATATCTCCGGTCTTGCCGTTCCTCATTTTGTTATCGATGCTCCTGGCGGCGGCGGCAAAATTCCAATGCTGCCGGAATATGTTATCTCGCAGGATGAAAACAAAGTAGTACTTAGAAATTTCAAATATAATATTTACGAATATCCCGATGTCAGGGATGATTCTCAGATCACTGATGAAAGTCTCTTTATGAGAAAAAACGTGAGAAGAAAAACAACTTTGCGCTCTAAGAAAGACCGCGTGAAAAAAATTAAAATTCCGGTATTGCAAAACGGTAATAACTGCTGATCGGTTTGATTATCCGGGATTTTGTTTTTACCGGTTGACGATTTCATTTGAAATTCTTTTCGGAATTTATACCTGTAATTGCCTGCTAAGAGACTTATATAAACTCTGAAAACCTGCTCTTATAAATATTTCTTGCGGAATGTTTTTTGATTTTCTTCATTAAATAACCTCTGCCATTCTTATTTTATTCGAAATCATTTCTCTTTTACGGCTTTTTTGCAGAATGAAACCTTTTGAAAAAAATATAGTCATAAGTATTAAAGGTATTTATTTGTAGGAAACTTTAACAATGCTGATTACATTTATAAATACTTTTTTAATAGCATTATTAAAATCAAAACTAAAATAATTTCATTAAATCGTAAAAGGAGATAATCAAAATGGACGGCTTGGAAGCTTTAATACCTCTTGTAGCAATTGTGTTCACTTTCGGAATTCCCGGAATATTGATCTTTTGGGGTATTTATACAGGACACAGAGAAAAAATGCGGCTCATCGAAAAAGGTTTACCGCCGGATGAAGTGAAAGCATATTTTTCTAAAGGCAATAATAAACCAAAGAATCCTTACTCTTCTCTTAAATGGGGAATTCTGCTTACCTTTGTCGGAGCAGGTATCTTTCTTGCAAATCTTTTTGAATCTTTATATGATATTCAGGAAGGCGTAATGATGGGTATAATAGTGTGTTCAGCCGGTCTGGGACTACTGATTTTTTATCTGATAATGAGCTCAAAATCCAAAAACACATTATCTGAATCCGAAGGTGCTTAATTTTACTATAACCAAAACAAACATGAAAACACTATCTTATTTATTTGCTATTGCGATTGCCTTAATCCTGTTAGGCGGATGCGGATTGATTTCCAAAAAATATACAAAGTCGGCTTCAAATGAATTTGATTTGAATTCTGTCGGGAAAACAAAAATTCGCCTCGAAAATATTACCGGTGATATTACTATCTCAAAAAGTTCCGATTCAAATTCACTGAAAATTAAAGCTTACATGGAAACTAAAGTAAAGAAAAAATTTCTGGACACGCCGTTTGATGAAATAAAAATTAATATTGATACAAACACAAATGAAATAGTGGTAAAAACCGTATTTAACGATAAAGGAAGAGATGGTTTATTTAAATTCGGAAATTCAGAGAAAGTAGATTATAATATTTATTTACCGGAAAATCTTAAAGTGGATATTAATAACATCAACGGGGATATTTTTGCCGGCAACATCGGGAACAATGTGGTTATCGAAAATATAAATGGTAATGCGGATTTCAAAAGCTTTCATGGTAAACTGGAATGTGATTTAACAAACGGATCGGTTACGGGCGAGATCGATTCTACAAAAGGTATGAATATAAATCTGGTTAACGGCAACATTACTCTCAAGCTGAGCAATTATCTTAATGCCTCGATACAAGCAGAAACTCTTAACGGCAGAATTACCGATGAAAATCTTGAACTGTCTGATATTATAAAAGATAAGAAAAAGCTGAAAGCAAAAATTGGAACTGTTGATTCCGAAATTGAAATTAAGCTGGAAACTGTTAACGGAAAAATAAAACTGTTCGGGTTTAAAGCTATTTAATATTCCGTTTGATTTTGAATTTTCGATTTTACATTTTATATAAAATGCAGAAATGAAATGCCCGAATACGATATTGAAATAATAAAAAAAATAAAAAGCGGCGATACGGATGCATTCACTGAACTGGCAAATAATCTTAAAGACAAAGCTTTTTCCCTGATCATGAAAATTCTGAAAAACAAAGAAGATTCGGAAGATACTCTGCAGGAATCTTTTTTAAAATTATATAAAGCTATAATCGAAAATAAATTTGAACAAAAATCTAAAATATCAACTTACTTCTTCAGCATTGTTTATAATACGGCTGTAGATAAATACAAAAAACTAAAATCAAAAAGATTCAGTATAATTTCTATAGATGTTGACGATTCTACCTTCGAAGAAGGCGATGATTTAATGAAAAAATATTTCGAAACGGAAATTGAAAAAAATGTTTATGAAGAAAGACATGAAATCAGTACGGATAAATCATTCAACTCGGCTGAACTTGAAAAAATTATTTCTCTGTATTTAAATTCCATACCGGAGCAGTATTCCGTTATTCTTAACATGTTTTATATTAACGATCTATCGCATGAAGAAATATCTGAAATACTGAAGCTTCCGCTGGGAACGGTAAAAAACCGTTTGTTCAGAGCTAAAGCAAAACTTAAAGAAATTATTCTTAAGAAATATTCCGAAGAGGAAATTCTTCAGTATGTATGAAAAATTTTAGTTTTAAAATAACCGATATTTATGCTATCTTAAATCAAATGAATAACGATAAAAAAAATATAGATTCCTATCTTGAAGATAAAATAAAGCAGTCTTTAATGAATTCTACTTCGGAAGATTTTTCTTCTGAGTTAGCCAAAAGAATCAATCTTGAAAAAGAATTTGTAAAAGAAGATATCAAGACTTTTAAACTTGCAAAATACATTTCAGCAGGATTTATCTCTGCAATGATTTTTATTTCCGTTGTTTTAGGTATTATTATTACTGCCAATC
The DNA here is from genome assembly GCA_019187405.1 of Ignavibacteria bacterium. Classification (GTDB taxonomy): domain Bacteria; phylum Bacteroidota; class Ignavibacteria; order Tepidaquicellales; family Tepidaquicellaceae; genus JABAQZ01. The sequence continues at coordinate 68,039 of JABAQZ010000013.1, read as the reverse complement.
AAAAAGATAATGAAACCGGATTGCTTGGCAGCATTGTGGACAGTTTTTCTGGATTTATAGAACTCATCAGCATCAAATTCATCGATATGCTGGGATTATCATTTTCTCCTCAAACGATTATTATACTTATCCTTATTATGATATTCATTTTTGCTTTTTCTTTTGCCGAAAAATTGATTTCCAGGAAGACCTTTTGATTTATTAATCATCAAAATTTACCCGCTTTCCCCATTATTTGCCCGATAATTTTTAAAACGATTTGCTAAATGTCTTTTTTGTTTTTTCAAAATAAATCATATTTGAAAAAATAATTTAAATATTTCTCACTCTTAAAATGAGTATTAAACTACACTGCCATTTATGTGTCTAATATTTCAAAAGCAGTATTGTAAAAATACTGTTTTAACTTTGCATGCAGGCAGTTTATGGAATCATTAACCCCAAACAATATGAAAATAAAGAGGAACATCGCTATCAGCGATTCAGGATTTGTTTTTAATCCTCAAACCGGAGATTCATTTTCTGCAAATCCTATCGGCTCAGAAATTATTAAAATGATGAAAGAAAATAAATCCGATCTCGAAATAAAAAATCACATCTTTGAAAAATATCAAACCGATTATTCTACTATCGAAAAAGATTTTTATGATTTTGTGAATCTGCTGATAAATTACAAACTCACCGATACAGATGAAAAAATATGATCTCACCATTGCAGTTACCGGATTAAACGCAATCGACAGTCCGGGACCCGGAGTTCCCGTTATCAGAGCTTTAAAAAAAAGCAGAGAATTCAAAGTCAGAATTATCGGATTGTCTTATGATACTCTCGAGCCGGGCATCTATCTTCATAATCTGGTTGACAAAACATATCAAATCCCTTATCCGAGCACAGGTACCAAAAGCCTTCTTCAAAGACTCGAAGAGATTCATTCAAAAGAAAAACTCGATGTGCTTATTCCTAATTTTGACGCGGAATTATATAATTTTATCAAACTTAGCAGCGTGCTTGAAGAAAAATACAATATCAAAATGTTTCTTCCCACACTCGAGCAGTTTGAACAACGGCATAAATCTAATCTGAATGAATTCGGATTAAAACACGGGATTAAAGTGCCGCACAGTAAAGCAATTTTTTCTGTTAATGAAATTCCGGCTTTGATTTCAGAATTTAATTTCCCTGTTTTTGTAAAAGGAAAATTTTATGAAGCTTATAAAGCCGATACTTTGGATCAGATTGTTCCTTTCTTTAATAAAATCAGCGCTAAATGGGGATTGCCGGTACTGATTCAGGAGTTGGTTTACGGAACTGAAGTCAATGTAACTGCAATCGGAGACGGAAACGGAAAAACAGTTGGCGCAGTCCCTATGAGAAAACAATATGTAACCGATAAAGGCAAAGCATGGGCAGGAATTTCGATTGAAGATGACAAGCTACTTGATATAACCGGAAAAATAATTAAAGAAACCAAATGGAGAGGATGCCTTGAACTCGAATTTGTAAAATCTGTAAGAGATACTTATTATTTACTTGAAATAAATCCGAGATTTCCCGCTTGGATTTATCTTGCAGCAGGCTGCGGTCAGAACCATCCCGAAACTTATGTCAAGCTTGCTCTAGGAAAAAAAACAAAAGCATTAAAAAAATATGAAGTCGGTAAAATGTTTATCAGATATTCATACGATTTGATTATTGATTTAAAAGAATTCGAAAAAATTTCAACAACCGGAGAATTATAAATGAAAAAGCTTCAGTATGAAAGACCCGTAATACAATTCTTGAATACGGGTGTAATAAATAAATACGGAACAAGAACGGAATATCTGCCGCTTACTCACATTGACGGCGTGTCCGTAAAGAGTCTCGTAAACAATTTCGGCTCGCCGCTTTTTGCACTGTCGGAAAAAAAGATCAGATCAACCTTCAGAGATGCCAACAGATCTTTCAAAACACGCTATCCCAGAGTTCAGTTTGCCTGGTCTTATAAAACAAATTATCTTAATGCTGTCTGTAAAATTTATCACCAGGAAGGTTCATGGGCAGAGGTCGTTTCCGGTTTCGAATACAATAAAGCGCTAAAAAATGGTGTGGCTCCGGATAAAATTATTTTTAACGGTCCGGATAAAACAGTGGAAGATTTGAAATTGGCTATAATGAATAAATCTCCTCTGCATATTGACCATCTGGATGAACTTTATATGATTCAGGAAATTGCCGAAGAGCTGAACATGAGACCGAGTGTTGCTATCAGAGTAAACATGGATACAGGAATTTATCCGATGTGGGACAGATTCGGATTTAATTATGAAAATGGTCAGGCCTGGGATGCCATTAACAAAATCATGCTTAATGACAAGTTGGAACTCACAGGGCTTCATTGTCACATTGGTACTTTCATGCTGGCTCCAGGTGCATACGGTATTGCCGCAGCGAAATTATCTGACCTTGCACTTAATGTGAAAAAGAAATTCAGAAAAAATATACAGTATATAGATATGGGAGGAGGTTTTGCCTCGAAGAATACTCTTAAAGGCTCGTATCTACTCGGCGAAGATACTTCTCCAACTATCGACATGTTTGCTGAAGCCATTTGTACATCGCTTCTTAATGCAGGATTCGTTGATGATGAACTGCCGTTGCTTATACTTGAAACCGGCAGAGCTTTGATAGATGAAGCAGGTTTTTTAATAGGAACCGTCATTGCAAATAAAAGACTTTCTGACGGTCGCAGAGCTACCATTATGGATTTCGGCGTAAATATTCTTTTTACTTCTTTCTGGTATGATCATAAAGTAAGTCCGGCGCAGGAATTCAGCCACTTTACCGAAAATACCGTGCTGTATGGACCTTTGTGCATGAATATTGACGTAATCAGGGAAAATGTTACTCTGCCTCCTTTGAAAAAAAATGATAACGTTGTAGTGCATTTTGTCGGAGCTTATAATATGACTCAGTGGATGCAGTTTATAGCCATGAGACCGGCTGTTGTATTAATTGATAATAACGATATTCCTCATCTCATTAAAAAAAGAGAAACGATAGAGTCAGTTGAAGCAGACGAAATTGTTCCGGGTTATTTAAAAAATTTCGACTGAATGAAAAGTGGATTATCTCAGATTAAAAGATAAGTCTGGATTTTATTTTGATTCTATTGTTAACAGCTATTCACAAATCTTTTTTTCAAACAATAAAGGATTTGCGTTTATAATAATTCTCTCCTCTTTTATTGATTTACCTACGGGCATCAGCGGTTTGTTCTGCCTTTTAATGACAATTTTTTTTGCAAACTGGCTCGGATTTTCTCCGGATAACATAAGAAACGGACTTTACGGCTTCAACAGTCTTCTTGTAGGTTTCGGGCTTGGAATTTATTACAAAATTTCCTGGGCATATCTTATAATTTTAGTTCTCCTCTCTTTTCTGACTTTAATCTTTACCGTAGTGCTGTCTGCAATATTCGATAAGTACAAAGTACCTTTTCTTTCTCTTCCTTTTATTTTCAGCACTTGGATTGCAATCTTAAGCCTAAGAACTTATCCATCAATTGAAATAAACGAAAGAGGTGTATTTCTGTTTAATGACCTTATTAATATCGGAGGTTATTCTTTGCTTATGATGTATAATGAATTAATAAATTTAAGCATCCCGTTTATTATTACTGTCTATTTCAAATCAATGGGTTCTATTTTATTTCAGTATAATATTGTTTCGGGTATAATAATTACTGCAGGTGTTTTGTATCATTCAAGAATTGCTTTCACGTTATCTTTGCTTGGATTTTTTGCCGGATTTATTTTTTACTATATTCAGGGTGCAGGTTTTTCAGATTTGTATTACAGCTATATCGGATTCAACTTTATACTTACTTCAATTGCACTCGGCGGGTTTTTTCTGATACCTTCGAAGAAATCGTATCTGCTGGTTTTAATTGTTATTCCCATTACGGCGGTTTTAATGAGCGCTCTGGGTTATGTTTATAATATGATCCAGCTTCCTCTTTATTCACTGCCGTTCAATATAATTGTTATACTTACTATACTTGCACTCAATTACAGGTTGTTTCCCAATAAGCTTGATTTTGTATATAACCAACAGTATTCACCCGAAAACAATCTTTATAAATTCAAAAACCGAATAGAAAGATATAAGAATGATACTTACTATCACATTAGTCTTCCCTTTTTCGGATACTGGAAGATATCGCAGGGACATAACGGCAATATTACTCACAGACAGGACTGGAGATATGCCTGGGATTTCATTGTAACCGATGAATTCGAAAAACCATACAAATCCAATGGCGCAAAAACCGAAGATTTTTTCTGTTATAATCTTCCGGTAATTTCTCCGGCTGCAGGATATGTCGTTGATGTTTTAGACGATGTGGACGACAATGAAATAGGTAAAATTAATTTAAAAGAAAACTGGGGAAACACAATTATCATTAAGCATGGTGAATATGTTTATTCAAAAATATCCCATTTGAAAAAAAATTCGATTACTGTTAAAACAGGAAGCTATGTAAAAAGAGGCGACATGATTGGCGCATGCGGTAATTCTGGAAGATCTCCCGAACCTCATATTCATTTTCAAATTCAAAATACTCCGTATATTGATTCAAAGACAATTATTTACCCGATCAGTTATTACATTGTAAAAAAAGAAAATGTATATTCCTTTCATTCATTTGATTACCCGCTTGAAGGAGAAACGATTTCACGCGTTGTGAGTACAAGCATACTAAAAGAAGCTTTCGATTTTTATCCGGGAAGAGAGTTCAAATTTAAATCAGTAAGAGAAAATGGCAGAGAAGAATTGCATGAATGGATTGTGTACGTCGATATTTACAATTATACCTATTTGTTTTGCAAAAAAACAAGATCCTATGCATACTTTGTAAATAATGATACACTTCATTATTTTACCGATTTTGTCGGTGATAGAAATTCACTTCTTTATTATTTTTATCTCGCAGCAAATAAAGTGCTTCTCGGTTATTACAAAGACCTTGAAATAAAAGACATGCTGCCTGTATCAGGAATCAATAAAGGCTTGCTAAAATTAATACAGGATTTTGCCGCCCCTTTTAAAATTTTTCTGAACTCGGAATTTGGATTTAAATTTCAACCTATGGAAAATGAAGCTAATCCTTCCGAAATCAGATTTTCGTCTTATGCTAATTCAAAACTTGGAAATATTGTTAAAAGAAAACTTGACTTTGTGATTACTCTGAATAATAATAGTATCCAAAATTTTTCAATAACCGAAAACAACAAAAAAATAACCGCAGAATGCGTAAACTGATTTTATTATTGCTGCTTGCCGTGTCCCTTGATATTTATTCCCAGGAAAAAATGACTTACGAATCGGTAAATGATGCTACATATAATTTTTACTTGAAAAAAAATTGGAATGAACTTATCCGTCTCGGCGAAAAAGCAATCCGTAATAATATTGACTTCTATTATTTAAGATACAGACTCGGAGTTGCATACTACAAAACCCATAAATACGGCAGAGCAATTAATAATCTTGAAAATATCTTTGATATAAATCCCGAAGATGACGACCTGAATGCTTATCTGTATTATTCATTCCTGCTTTCAGGAAGAGCTGATGAAGCGGAAATTTATTTTTCAGAATTATCGGAATCGGTAAAAGATAAAATAAGACCGGCTAACAATTCTTTCATTAATAATTTATTTACTGAATCAGGATTTGGGTTTAACAACGATATATCAAAAAATGAATCCGTCGATATAGACGGAGTTGACGATTATTACGGAGAACAGATATTAAACGGAGATTATTTTTATTTCAGAACGGGCTTGAAACAGATCCCACTTAAGAGAATCAGCGTGAAATATAATTACTCCTATCTAAATCTGAAAAAAACAAAAGTTATCAGCTTTAATGACAGTAAAATTCATGATGATTATTCTCAAAAACAAAATCAGTTTTACAATGAAATTACCTTAAATACCGGAAAAGGAATTTTAATTAGTCCTGCAGGCCATTATGTAAATGTTTTCGATAATACTATTTATCCAAATTATGACAGTGCTACTTATATCTTTGACTCACTTTCAATGAATTATAAACTGAATGAAGCATATTACACGATAACCAGAAAAGATTCTGAACTGAATAATTTTGTACTCTCTCTTGATGTAAGCAAACATTTTGAAAAATTTAAAGCAGGAGTCAATGGAAGTTTTTCCTACCTTAACGACAAGCATCAAACTCAGGCCGGCATTTCTTTTACATATATGCCAGGTGAAAATCTGAATTTCTATACCGTATCTAATCTGGTACTGCATAATCAAAACAGCATTTCAAATTTGATTTTTACTCAGCAGATCGGCGGAAGCATTATAAATAAGTTTTATTACAATTTGTTTTTTACTTATGGCAAAATGGAAAACTATAACGAACAAAACGGAGCTCTGGTCTTTAATAATCCGGATATTACAAAAATAAAATTCGGAGCCGAACTCAATTATTATTTTCCGTTTAATCTCAATGCTTACTTTGTATATCTTATGCAGTTAAAAGAAAAGAAATATTATGAATACAGGTTAACAGAATATCAAAGCGGATTTCCTCTGTATTCACCGGTAACAAGCAAACTCGATTATAATACAAACATTATTTTGTTAGGTTTAAAATATTTATTTTAATTTCTCGATCATGAAAAATTTATCAGGGTTAATCTTTGTTTCAGCAATCATTCTATTCACTTGCAGTATTGCTTCAGGTCAGAGCAGTAAAATGCTTGAAGCTTTCACAAAAAGTTACGAGTATGAAGCAAATGCAGACTATGTTAATGCTATATCGGTAATGGAAAGTGTTTATGAACAGGATTCGTATGAATTAAATATTAGACTCGGTTGGCTGAGTTATAAGGCAGGTGACTATCAAAAGTCTCTCGATTATTACGGCAAATCCATAAATCTGATGCCTTATTCGATCGAACCAAAGCTCGGGTATAATCTGCCTGCATCAGCATTGAAAAATTGGGACGACGTAGCAAGTAAATACAAAAGCATTCTCGAAATTGATCCTCAAAATACTTTCGTGCTTTATCAACTCGGAAATATTTATTATGAAAGAAAAGATTTCGCAAATGCTTATGCAAACTTCGAAAAAGTAGTTAACCTGTATCCCTTTGATTTTGATTCGGTCCTGATGTTTGCCTGGACAAATTATCAGATGGGGAAATTGCGTGAAGCTAAAGTACTTTTCGGCAAAGCGTTGCTTATTTCTCCATCAAATCAGTCTGCGAATGAAGGTATGAATCTGGTTAAGTAAATTTACAGATGCCGGAATATTTCCTACCGGCATCTGTGAGTTAAGAAACGGAGAATAATGTTTATGATCCAAGATTATTGTTTAATCTTCCCTGATAATCAGGTTTCTTAAATTATTAATCATGTTTCCTCCGCCTAAAGGTATTTGATCCCTGCTTATCCTTTTTGGCAGTTTTCCGTTAATGCTGATTCCATTTCTATCGAGCTGCTTCTTCAGCTGACGGCTGATATTCTCCAGTCTTTTAACTTTCATGCTGATTGTCTTTATGCACATTTTAATTGCAATTAACTCCTCTGAAATTTTCATTTCACGATTTTTTTTGTTTATTAAAATTTTACTCCTAGATTGAATTCTAATGCTTTGTTCTTGAAACTAAATGAATTCTTGTCATAAATTTTTGTTAAATCCGGTTCATATCTGATTTCTGCCGTAATAGGAACACTCTTTATCAAATTGTTAAACTCAGCTCCGGCTCCAAATTTAAATCCAAATGTAACTGAATTCATGCTGTCAAGCAGAGTTTCAAACATGGCATTCATATTTTCGGTTGCGGCGCTGCCTGATGAACTTGAACTTCCTCCAAGATAAATCCCGGCAGACGGTGTTATGCTTAAAAATGGACTTATGCCTGATCTGTAAACGAATTTTAGATTTGCCGATAAATCGAGAAAATTCATTTTGTTTTTTACCTTTGCCGATCCCGTCGGCTCGCCTAATTCATTCGTTGAAGTTAAGTTGTTTTCAAATCCTTTAAGTATGTATCCGGATTCTGCAGATATTGTGAGGAGTTTGTTCTCGTAAACTTCATAATCAACAAAGACCTGAAATCCCGTATGATTTTTTACATCCTCAAAGAATGTGGCATTTTCGTCAAAACTGATGTTGGCAAGATTCATCCCTGCCTTTATGCCAGCTTTCTGGTTTTGCGCTGATGCTGTTACGGTAATCAGAAACACAATTACCGGCAGACAAAAATTTTGTAAAGTTTTCATTTTTTTTATTTTTTTAATTTATAAAATATACCCGGAACTTATCATTCCGGGTTTGAAATTTTACTTTAGCAATATCATTCTTTTTGTCTGAACCTTGTCATCAGTTTCAAGTTTATAAAAATATACTCCGCTGGAAAATTTACTCCCGTTAAATTCAACCTCATGATTTCCTGCTTCCATCTTTCCGTCTGCAAGCGATGTTACTTCTTTACCGGTAATGTCAAATATACTGAGCTTGACGTTTCCTGCTCGTGCAATACTGAATCTGATTTTCGTAACCGGATTAAATGGATTCGGAATGTTTTCGTGCAGAACTGTCTCCTGTTGTTTTTCTGATTTTACAAATGCGGGATTTCGCATTGCTTCCCCGCTTTCGAAAATTTTTCCTGAAGTTTTCAGCATATAATGAACTCGCCCTCCGCTATTGCCGGAGTTTTCAAATGACAGTGTTATACTGCTTTCTTTATTAACAGCTCCGTATAAGCCGTCCTGAAATTTTATCAATCCGGTAACGTCATTTAAGTTATTGTCATAAGCCGATTTCAGATTCAGTTCCTGCACGGTTTTATATTCCGATTTATTCAATACTCTTATCATGTTGATTACAAAATTCTGATTGGCTGTAAGCTTTAGCGCTCCCGCATTTTCTCCGTTAAGCTTTATGCAAACTAGATTTTCATAATCTCTTGAATAAAAGTCATGTGAATTTTCCCCTCCGTCAGTAATGTTACCAGCAGATTCATATTTATTGTAAGGCGAATGTATCTTAAGCAATACAAATTTTGTCTGTCCGCTCTCTGATAATATTTCAAGCTGATCGTCCTTTAACATATCCAAAGATAAGTCATCGCTTTCTTCAAGCAATAATGAAACGTCTTCATTATCGTTTTTAATGATTTTTGTTTTTCCTTCGGATTCATTGTATGAAATTATTTCGCCGTCATCCGTAACAGCTGAATTTTCATCCGTGTTTGTTTCAATAATGTACAATGCCGCGTTGTCGAGATATGTTTTCTCATTCCGATTTTCCCGTAATGTTATATCTATTCCCGATTTATTTTTTATAAATGGATTCTGAAGCATCATGTAATCAGTGACATCCGAATTCTGTAACTTTGATTTAATTAGAATTGAATTTTCAGTCAGTGAATCCTTCTCTTCGGTAATCACTGCTTCGGGGCAACTTACGGGATGTAAATTGAATCTGACCTTTCTTCTTATCCACTCAGTTGATCCCGCCTGATTGCTTACTTTTACGAAATAATAATAAGCCGAATCTTCAAAGAGAGAACTGCTGCCGGTTTCATTAAAGAATACCTGAAACTTCGCTCTGTTGTTTTCGAGAGGAGTGAGAAGTACCCTGTATCTGGTTCCGTTTGAATCTCTCCATTGATAATTCAGATTTCCATTACCTTGAAATAAATTACATGAAATGTAACTGACTGAATTTCCCGGTGAAGGATTGCTGGGATAGTTCGAAAGATTTCCAATTGCAGGCTTCCTGATGTATTTATAGACAACGGTAGCTTTTTCGGGATTGCAGGGAATATTTCCCCAATATCTACCGAGAATATCATATACTTCATAAGTAAATGTAACGAACTTATACATAGTTTCCGTTGACTCAACTACTGCTGCCCATAAATTCTGATTGTTAGGTCCGCTGCCGCTGTATCCCATGCTTAATGATGGTTCAATTACCGGTATGGAATCTCTGAAATCGCCGTTGAGAGTGAATGTAACTTTTGACCTCTTAATGAAATAAGTTCCGCTGGCAAGCCCTCCGCAGGTTCCGTAAATTGTAATAGGCATAAAGTTGCTGTTCATTAATTCACGGACTCCATTATAAACCGAAGTGTAATTACAGCTCGGCTGATTTTTGTAAAGCGTAAAGTAACCGTATCTCGTGCTGAAAAAACCTCCCTGATAATATTTTTTAACGTCAAGACGAAATACAGCTTTTTCATTGAAGCATAGGGGAGTGTAGTTCTGAAGATTTATGAAACCGCTAATAATTTCATCGCCTGTGCATGTGTTTTCATACATAAATTCAGAATGCCCGTTTTGCTCGATGAATATTTTATAATGATAAGTGTCAGTATCGTTGAATATGCCTTCGTAAACGCTGAATTCATAATAAAGCTGAAAGGACGGATAATGAACGAATGAATGAAAGTTCACGCACGGCTTCGGCTTTCTTAAATCAATTGTAAACGAAAAAACGGTATTTAAATTTGATACTAAAATCATAATTGTAATTGTCGCTGTTAATATTAATCTTTTCATGACCTTATAAATTTAATTACAAAAAAAATTTATTTATTGAATTCCCAAACTGCGGAATCCCCGGCCATTGATTTTTTAATACTATTTTACATCTATCATTTTATGCTGCCGGTTAACCGGCAAGTATAAAATATTTTTTCTCCTCTTGAAAACATTCAAATGCGGCCGGTGCAGATAAACATGTTTCAGTGTGTTTTTTAGAATATGTTTATTTGCCTGCCGTTGGCTCGCGTATCATCATGGCTTCCTCCTGTTCATCTTAACTGATTTCTAAATCACAATTTCACAGTTAAATTATAATTTTTTTAACAAGTCGTCAAATGGTAAATTTCTTGATTTGTGAAAAAATATTTTGGAGGTGCAAAGAGAGATTTGTTAGTGTGTTTTTAAGGGAAATTGATTGATAGAATTAATTGTCCATAATATAGGTGAGATGGTAATAAATAAATTGAACTGTGGTTAACATTAAGATTTTATTCTTTCATATCTTCCAAATGCCCATTTCAATCCCGGTGGTGTTACGAATGTCGTAAGTATTATAACGATTATGATTGCCGAAAATAATGAACTGTCAAGAATACCAATTGTTTTTCCCATTCCCGCAAATATCAATCCAACTTCTCCGCGCGGTATCATTCCTATTCCTATTATTTTTTTGTCCATTCCTTTTACAAAAATTCCGCTGAGAAGTTTTCCTATGATTGCAACTATTGTTAGCGCTAATGCTATAAAAAGAATTTCTGTTTTCATGAATGCGGATAAATCTACCTGCATTCCCATTATTACAAAAAATACCGGAGCAAATATTACTTCAATAGGCTCGATAAGACTCTTAACCGATTTTGTACTGTCTTTATGAAACTCTCTAAAAAATTCCTCCTTGATTATCAAACCTGCTGCAAATGCTCCGACTATACTTGCAAGTCCGATTAAATCGCTTAACCACGCAAGCAGCATCAAGAGCAAAAAGGGAAAAAGCAGACTCACGTGCTTTTTTTCTGCAATCGCGGCAAGCTTTATGGGAATCCTGAGATATCTTTTTCCGATTATAAAAGTAATCGTAAGAAATAATACCGACTTCAGTAATATTAATGCTATATTATCAAACTGAATTGCTCCGCTCTCAATTATTCCTGCTACAACCGCAAGAACTATTAGCCCCAATACATCATCTATTACTGCAGCGCCTAAAATAATTTTTGATTCCGGAACGTGAATCTTCCTTAAATCCTTGAAAACTCTTGCTGTAATCCCTATGCTTGTCGCACAAAGAGTTGCACCGATGAATAAATACAGATTTGGATTCTTCCCGGGAATTAAAATCATTGACGTTAAATAACCAAACACCATAGGAAATATTACTCCAAGTATTGCAACAAGCATTGATGTCTTTCCGGCTTCAAACATTTCCTCGATGCTTGTTTCCAGTCCAACAAGAAAAAGCAATACAAGCACACCAAATGAAGAGAACATAAAAAACACATTTACAAGCATGCTGTATCCCGAAAATCCCGGATCCAGAAGTATTTTCTCCAGCTCCTGTCCGTATCCTCCGGCTGTGAACGCATCTTCGGGTATATACTTTTCAATTGTCTCTTCCCATGTCAGATTTTCCTGAACGTACTTTTCCTGAATGATATTTATATCATCATAATGTCTTATGAGCGTCATGACAGGATGATTTAGCTGATACAGCACAATTCCTATGATGACGCCGATGATAAGCTCTCCCAAAACTTCCGGCTGTTTTAATTTCCCGGCAATAAATCTTCTGCCGATTACTGCGCCGGTAATTATTAAAAAGAAAAATAAATATACAGAAGCAAATCTGTCACCGTGACTCCCTTCTTCATTCTGTTGATGATTTGCATTTTCTATTAACTGAATATTTTGACCGGTATCCCTTTGAAATGATGAACTCTCTGATGCAAATGCAGATGAAAACATAATGCAGAATATTACAGATGAAAAAATCATCAGACGGAATTTTTTATGAAGGAGTGATTCCATCAATTGCTTTTATTATTATCACCAAGAAAATCTACAATACGCTTAATGACTTCATCAAATGCTATTGTTGTCCCTTTAAATGGATGCTCGATTCCAAATGTATGTCCGGTGTATTCTAATAAAAATAATTCCGTTAAATCCTTGCTGCTCCTTGCATAAAGATCTTCAGCATCTGAATAATCAACGGATAAATCCTGCATGCCGTGAATTATGAGATAAGGAATTTTCAGCTCCGAAACAGCCTGCTGAATGTCGAGTTTCTCTGGATTGGCAATTAAATCCTCAACAAGCGTATAATCCATTCTCATCAATTGGTTTGTTCTCGTATTCAATGATTCGATATATCCCGCTTCCTTCCATTTTTTAAGCATGGATTCATTATATCTGTTGAATCTGTTTACCGAAGCAAGAGTAACAAGCTTTTTTATGCGCCGGTCTTCTCCTGCCTTTAAAATTACTGCACCTCCGCCTCTGGAATGACCGATGAGATATATTTTGTTTTTGTCAAACCCAAATCCTTCTTTATTATTTACGGCATAATCTATCACACTCTGCAGATCATCCTGCTCTCTTGAGAATGTATTTTTTGCAAACAAATCAAGTCTTGTGAATTCGCTTTGCTCTTCCGGCTTTTCGCCGGTACCGTTATAAGAAAAATTAAATGATAAAACAAAATTTCCAGCAGCAGCTAATTTATCCGCCATATAAGGAAAACCGCCCCAGTCTTTAAATCCCTTAAACCCGTGACAGAAAATTATCAGAGGCAGTTTACTTTCCGTATCGGGATATCTAATGTCGGCAGCCATTAAGTCGCCGTGAGAATTTTTAATGTAAAATGATTTTTTTGTTATTTTGATATTATCCATTTTGAATATCGTTTAATTATAATTTGATGCTCATAATGACATGTTCGCCCAGACCTTCCGGAGTAAATACGTCTCCATGTCTTTTTAAGCCGAACAATTCATAAAATCCTTCCGCAGTTGTTCTTGCAGTGCACCAAAACTTCTCTCCGTTTTTGCTTCTGACAAAATTCAGACATTCCTTCATAAGCTCTTTCCCGAATCCCATCCCTCTTGTTTCTTCAGTTGTAGCCATTCCTCTTAATCTCCAGGAAGCGGTGGAATTTTCTCCCGCAGGAGATTGTCTGTAAACCGAAGCTATGCCGCATAATTTGTTTTCAAAATACAATCCGAAATGAACAGAATCCGAGTCATCATCACCAGGATAAACCAGTTCATTCGCAGTCTGATGCGGACGAAGAATAATTTGCCTTAGATGTCGTGTATCATCTGCTGATATTTTTTTAATATAAAATTCTTTATTATTCAATTTAAGTTTTCTATCTTAATTAAAAAATTAATGATGCCGGATGAAATAATTTACAAATCTAAAATCAAATGTCCCCGCTGCGGGTATGTTAAAGAAGAGATAATGTCCGAAAATTCATGTCTGTTTTTTTACAAATGCGAATCCTGCTCTGAAATAATGAAACCGCTAAAAGGTGATTGCTGTGTTTTCTGTTCTTATGGCAACGTAAAATGCCCGCCTGTTCAGACAGCGGGAAATTGCTGCAAGCATCCGAACTGATTTTTTACAATTTTTCTATCGATGATACAATTAATGTATTACCCGGCGTATCAAATTTGCCTTTCACCAAAACTTTCTCTCCATTAATGAAATCGCCTTTCACTCCTTTAAGATTTATTTCGGGTGAATTTTTCGTATCGAGCAGAAAAAATGAGCTTCCGTCTGTTTTCAGCTGACCTTTCGCCGTAATGTCTATTTCTCTCAGACTGAATCCGCCGTCTGTAACTGCATCACGGATTTCTTTAAATTTTACTTCAGGATTATTTTTGAATATTAATGTAAACTGAGTTTTCTTCAGATCGGTTTTTACTGATTTGACGTAATCAAGAGCTTTAAACTGTCCTTCAACTCCCTTTGCGCAGAGTGAACAGGTAAATCCGTCAACTCCAATTACGGCTTCCGTAACCTGCGCCTGTAAATCCTGCTTTAATGAAATATTTGCAAACAGTATTAATGCAAGAACATACTTTAACATATTTTATGTGTGAATTTATTTTAATCTGTTTATAAATTAGTATTTCAATTTGTTTATTGAAATACTCTTTTTGTTTCCGGATGAATAAACGCATTAAAAATTATCATTAACATCAATCTTTAACGCATTCTTATGATTTGAATAACATACAAAATCAGGAATTTGTTTCTATTGTTAGGCAGCCGAATTATCGTTATGAAATAATATTTTTGAATTATTATTTAATGCCTTAAATGTTTATTTTACTGCAAAGAAGAAAACTTTATAGCTGAAAAAATTTATTAGGTAGTTTTGGAATACGTATTTTTTACCTGATTCCGGTGAAATATTAAAAAAAATTCTATTTTAAAATGCTTTAGAAAATTACGCTTGAATCTCTTTATCCGAAATATCAGGAAAATAAAAAATCTTCCTTTATTCAGATATAATGACTTCAGAGCAAATTTTATTTTTGTTCTGTTTATTCTTTTCTATTTCGTTTTGTTTGAAGATCTCGGCACAGAAATGGCAAAGGATAAAGATGAAATAGGCAATTTTCTGTCAATCACTAATGAATCCAATCACGAAATATCAATTATAGACACAGGCATATTTGACGAGATATCCTGTGAAAAAATAATATCCCTTTCTAATTTTATCGTCATTAACAAATTCATTTCTTTTTTTTATTCAGGCAGATCGCCTCCTCCAAAACTTCTTTCCTTCTGTAATGTAAATTTCATAATTCCTTTACCGAATTTGGATTTGATTATTTAAAGAGTTTAAAGAGTTTTATGAGTTTCGTCATTTCAAATTTTGGCATTATATAAGCTACCGGAGGTTTAATGCTGCTTTAACAGCAATCGGTTAGTTATGCCCGGAAAGGAAATTAAATTCACATTTTCAGAATACAAATGATGCACATGTATTATTAAACTTTAAATCGATTCAAAATGAAGAAGTTATTATTAATAATTCTGATATTGATTTCGGGAAGACTGCTTGCGCAGGATGAAGCCGATACCACTGACTATGAAACTGATGAAGTGATAATTACCGCAACCAGAACCGAGCAAAAGCTCATTGATATTCCCTTTTCCGTTCAGAGAGTAACACAGTCGGAATGGAAATCGAGCAGAAGAATGGGTGTGAATGAAGTTCTAACAAACATTCCGGGACTTATTCTTCAGCCGAGGTACGGTAATCACGACGTTAGAGTAGCCATCAGGGGCTTTGGTACAAGATCGAATACCGGTATCAGAGGAGTCAGAATTTTGCTTGACGGTATCCCGGAATCAGAACCCGACGGTCAGACAAGAATTGAAGCGATAGACTTTTCGGCAATCAGTAAAATTGAGGTTGCAAAAGGAAATCTCAGTTCGCTTTATACAAATGCTCCGGGCGGCGTGATAAATTTTATGACCGATAAATATTTTCCCAGAACTTTTGTAATGTCGGATAATGAATTCGGTGAGTATGACCTCAGAAAAAATGGTATTAAAGTCGGATTAAACGGAGGTAATGAAAGATTCATGGCAACGTATAGTTATCAGAATTACAGAGGTTACAGAATACACAGCAACGAATATCAGACAAGGTTCAATACGGCTTATGAAAATGATATCAGCGCTTACTCAAAGTTATCTATTTACGGATATTATGTGAATGGAATGTTAAAACTTCCGGGTTCGCTGAATTTGAAACAATGGAATACTGACGACCTTGCCGCTAATCCGAGAGACCTGAGCAGGGATGCAAAAAGAATAAGTAACAAAGGCAGAATCGGCATTACTTACAATACTTCTTTTGGCAAAACCAAAAACAACTTTATTGAATTCACGGGTTACGGAACGATAAAAGCTCTGCAGAGAACTGCTGCTACATACAGAGTCTTTACTCGTTACGGACTTGGAAGTTCATTCCGCTTTATCAACAAATCAAAAATCGGCGACAGAGAGAATGAATTTTCCGTTGGCGGCGACATGTATTATCAGACAGGTCCCGTGAGTGAATTTAATAACATTGGAGGTATTAAGGGTGATGACCTTGAAGCTCTCAGCGATGAAACTCTTTCAAACGTCGGCTTTTATTTTCTCGATCAGATACCTCTGATAAAAAATCAGTTGTATTTTTTAGTTACAGGAAGGTATGACAGAGTAATTACCGACGCAAAAGATCTTATCGCAAGCTTCAAAGATACAAGCAGGCTGTTTGATCAGTTTACTCCGAAGTTTGCTCTGAATTTTAAAGTCAATCCGAGAATGTCAATTTATGGTTCGTTCGGATTCGGCTTTGATTCTCCGGCAAATAATGAACTGGATAATTATCCGTTCTCATCGGACGGCGGTTTGAAGATGATCAATCCGGATCTCAATCCTCAGAAGTCAACAAACTTTGAGCTCGGTTACAAGGGCGAAATTATCAATAAAAAAAGCAATGTGTTTACTAACACTTTCATTGAGCTTACTTTGTTTCAGACAAAGCTCGATGATGCCATTGTTCCTTTTACCGTTGACGGCGATGTATATTACAGAAATGCGGCAACCGTTGACAGAAAAGGTGTTGAGTTCGGATTGAATACGAAAATCGTAAAAGGTCTGGATTTTAAAACAGCTTATACTTATTCAAACTTTAAATACGACAGCTACACAGCAAGAAGTGTTTCAGCTAAAGGTGAAATTACCGATGTAGATTATTCCGGTAATACTGAACCTGCAAATCCCGAAAATTATTTCACAAGTGAATTGAGCTATACGTACAATTTCACTCCGCTGAATTCGGTTTTTATTAGAGGGAATTCTTTGTATTGTGGTAGCATGTATGTAAATGATAAAAATGTCGACAGTTTAAAAACAAGCGATTACTTTTTAACGGGCTTTCAGCTCGGCGCAGATCTTACGGTGAAGGATTTCAGATTCCTTGCCTATGCCGGATTGAATAATCTGTTCGATAAAAAATATGTTGCTTTTATTCAGATAAATTCCGACAGACAGGAATTTTATGAATCCGGTCCGAGAAGAAATTTCTTCTGCGGATTGAATGTATCTTACATATTCAATAAGTAAATCGGTATTTGTTTTTAAATTGAATTAATCTGTTATGAATGTAAACTTGACATGATTCATTCAGGAAGCGGAATTAAAATCATCTATTATTGTTTTTCTGAATGAGTTTGTTAAGTTTACATTCTTTTAAAAAATCAAAATGAAAATTCTCAATTTTATTATACCAATTATAGTTTTAAGTTGTGCATCTTTTGAAAAATTATATGCGCAGTTTCCTAATTTCAGGATTCACCCGTCCACAAACAATCAGATTGAGCCGAATATTGTTGTTCATCCGACAAACCCGGATATTATGTTTGCAAGCTCTTTTACAATCAGGACTTCGTTCAGAAGCGAAGGTGTTTATCTGACTACAAACGGAGGTTTAAACTGGTACGGTACAGATACACTTTTTGGAAATCCGATTACAAATCACGGAGGAGATCCCGGTCCTGTAATTGATAAAGACGGCAATCTGATATTAACTCATCAGGGCGGATTTATCATTGGAATGTATTCAAATAGTTCCACAAACATGGGTCAAACTTGGTCAAATAATGTTCAGATCGCAGGTGATGATCAGGACAAAGGCAGTCCGGCAACAAATGTTATTCCTGCAAGTCCTTATTACGGAAGAACGTTTCTTGTCTGGACGAGATTTACAAGTCCGTTTCCGATAGTTACTTCTTATACAACTAATTCCGGAGCCAACTGGTCTGGTTTAATACAAGTTAACAATTCTCTTCCTTCAAGACAGTCTGTTGGTCCCATAATGGCAATAGGTCCTGACGGCAAATCATACGTCAGCTGGGCTTCTGCCATTTTGGTTTCGCCGTTTAACGAGGACTGCATTGGATTTGCCGTTTCGTCAAACGGCGGATTAAACTGGAGCATTACTGAATGCGCCTATGACTGTAATGGAATAAAATCTTCTTCGCTTGCGCCATGGAATATACGGGTAAACGGTTATCCGTCAATGGATATTGATAAAACAGGCGGTCCGAGAAACGGCTGGATATACATTCTTACTACGGAAAAAAATCTTGCGCCTGCAGGTACAGATCCTGACATTGTGTTTCACAAATCTACTGACGGAGGAAGCACATGGTCAGCCGGTGTAAGAGTAAATCAGGATCCGATCAATAACGGAAAGATTCAGGTTTTTCCCGCAGTAACTGTTGATTCATCCGGCGGAATCAATGTAATTTATTTCGACCAGCGAAACAGCCCTGATTCAGCTCAGATTTATCTTTCAAGGTCGGTAAACGGAGGTGATAATTGGCATGATTATCTTATCAGCGATCATAAGTTCCTTCCTAAAAGTATATCAGGAGCAGGTTCCGGTAATCAGGGAGATAACATTGGTATTACAAACGCAAACAATAAACTCTGGCCTGTCTGGATGGACGACCATACTGGTATATATCAGGTTTGGACTGCTTCTATAAATATTGATGAAGTTGGTATAAGTCAGACAAGTTTTGAAATTCCTGAACATTACATGCTTTATCAGAATTTTCCGAATCCGTTTAATCCTTCGACAAAGATAAAATTCAATGTTCCGCAAACAGGAAATATTTCATTGGTAATTTTTGATGCCGCAGGCAGGGAAGTTGCAGAACTTGTAAATCAGGTCATGAGTCCCGGCAGTTACGAATATTCGTTTGATGCAAGAGGTTTGTCTTCGGGAATTTATTTTTACAAAATGAAATCAGACGGTTACAGCGAAGTAAAGAGAATGGTATATTTGAAATAAGGACACTTGAGGGTTTAAAAGAATTGAATAATGAAATATTAAAAACCTGAAAGAAAACTCTTTTTTTCTCTCGTAATAAATTTTCCTGATCCGTAACGTCAAGAATCACGTTTCTGAATGATGTCTGAATCACGGATTACACTGATTAAAGGATTTCACGGATTTTTTTTCTTGCACATCTCCCTTCCCCAGAATGGGGAAGGTCCGGGGATGGGGTGCACAGAAGCACTTTTGTCCTTCGTTACGTCTCTCCCTATTCGTTACAAAAATCACGGTTTTGAAAGATGTCTGAATCACGGATTACACTGATTAAAGGATTTCACGGATTTTTTTTTCTTGCACATCTCCCTTCCCCGGCATGGGGAAGGGCTGAGGGTGGGGTGCACAGAAGCACTTTTGTCCCTCGTTACGTCACTCCCTATTCGTTACAAAAATCACGGTTTTGAAAGATGTCTGAATCACGTATTGCACTGATTAAAGGATTTCACGGATTTTTTTTTCTTGCACATCTCCCTTCCCCGGCATGGTGATGGGCCGGGGATGTGGTGCACAGAAGCACTTTTGTCCCTCGTTACGTCACTCCCTATTCGTTACAAAAATCACGGTTTTGAAAGATGTCTGAATCACGGATTACACTGATTAAAGGATTTCACGGATTTTTTTTTCTTGCACATCACCCTTCCCCGGCATGGGGAAGGTCCGGAGGTGGGGTGCAGAAAGAGTATTAACGTTAAATGAAATTGTGTGTTACTCTATCAAAACCATTTTTTTTGTTGTCGTAATTTTATCTGTTGATAGTCTGTAGAAATACACTCCGCTGGGCAATTCGCTTCCGTCAAACTCAACCTGATACATTCTCTCTCCGCTTGTTGCAGACTGCATTTCATTTACCAGAGTTGCAACTTCTTTTCCCAAAACATTATAAATAATTAATTTTACAAAACTATTAACTGATAATTGATAACTGATTATTGTCTTAGGATTAAATGGATTAGGATAATTCTGATGTAAAATAAATTTTTCCGGTATGCCGGCTTCATATTCTGATACGCCGATAATGCTTGAATTGTATTTTAATATCACGCCTTCGTTGCCGACTGCCCATCCATTACGCTGGTCAATGAACTGCAAATCATATATGCGGGAATTGTCCGGTGATGAAACGGTATTCCAGCTGATTCCATGATCAGTCGTTAAGAGAAATGTGTCGATGATACCAAGTGAAATCCAGCCTTCATTGTATGTCCTGAAATCTATCGAATTGCCAATCCCGAATATTCCGAATTCCGTATAATTCCAGTTTGTGCCGCCGTTTGTTGTGATGAGTCTGCTCGGTCCGTATTCAAAATCTCCGCCAGCACAAAATATGTTATCTCTGTCAAAAATATATAAGTCATTCATCGGCTCTGGTCCGACTATAACAGATCTCCAGTTAAGTCCGCCATTTGTAGTCTTCCACATCATTCCTGCAATGTCAAAAGCGCCTCCGGCCGCATAACCTGTATGCTCGTCGGCGAATTTTATTTTTTTAACAGGGAAACTGAAAAATGCAGATGAATCAACGCTTGCCCTATGCCAGTTTATTCCCGAGTTGGTAGTATAAAAAATTTTTCCTTCAGATCCTCCCATGAAACCGTTATATCTGTCATGAAAATAAATTGTGTTAAGAAATAAATTTGTATCGGGAAATAAATAATTGTTCCAGCTTACTCCTCGGTTAATAGTTGAAAGTATTCTCGTTCCAAAATAATTCGGCGGAACGGCGCTAAACTCCCACGACAGTGCAAATCCCGTATCCGCATTTAAAAAGAAAAGAGAAATTACTTCCCTGTTTAATCCGGTCGGCTGAATTGTCCATGTAATGCCTTTATTAGAAGTGTGTATGATTAATCCGGAATCTCCGCTAATCCATCCGTTTAATGTATCAGTAAAAAAAACGCTTCTTAAATATTTTGTCGTCGGACTTGATTGCTCAATCCAGTAATCCTGCGCAAATGTATCGATGCTGGTTGAAACAGAGAAAACTATAATTAGTATGTAAATTATATTTTTCAAATTGAGACTGATATGTCAAGGGAGATTATTTCTTTTTCTTAAAAACCATTCCATGCACAGTATTAATATCAATCCGAATAAATAATATGGATTTATGTTCAACTCAAAGTTTTTCATGGTCTTCATTGAAATTTCCGATTTCTCGTTTATTTTACTTAAAAAGTCACTCGCACCAGCAGTTTGCATGCTGCCGAAATCTGTTCCCATAGTTTCATTTGCCATTTGTCTTAAAACCATGTTGTCGGCTCTGGTTGATTTGTATTCGAAGTTATTAATGCCAATGCTGAATTTTCCAATCGTATTTTCTTCAACATTATTTCCGGATATCAGTTCTGCCGAATATTCATAATCTCCGTCTGAAGCAATATCCGTCTTTCCCTGAAAAATAAGATTATCTTTTCGTATAAGTTCAAGACTTTGATTAAAATCTTTTCCTTTAATGCTGACTCTGATTTTCTCATTTCCCTTTACATCTAACTTATTCAGCTTTGCATTGAAAATTACGCTCTCAAATTTTGAATATACTGGTTTTGTAGTTTCAACGATAAACTTTTTCTTTGCTTCTTTATCCGATAACATTAAAATAGAATTTGTAATAAGCTTATTGAATACCTCCGATGAGTTTATGCTTTTACTGTTAAGCCGCCATTTGTAAAATCCGTAAACAAGAAATGCCGCAGATCTTTTATTGGATGTATTCTGAATTAACATTGCCGGCTCTGAATTTCTATCTGTTATCAGCATTGTCTCTGCCGAGGGCTTTGCGCTGAAAACAGTCTGTGTCCTGAAAATTGCGGGAAACGAACCGATATCTTTTAAAACATCATACGAAAAATTTAAATCCGGATTTAATTTGCCGACGAAATTCACTTTTGTCTCTGTTTCATTTGGAGAATATGAAGATACCGTAAACGGAAGTAATTCCTCGATCTGAGACAACTTTGCATAATCTGTATTTCTCGAACTTAAAAAAATCAGCGTTGCCTTATTTGATATAATAATTTCCCTGATTTCATTCATAAGCAGTGTGCTGGTTTGCTGTGCAGGGAATCCGATTAATATGCAGCAGTCAAATTTCTCATCAGCCGGAATGTTTCCTTCATAAAATTCATTTTGGGATTTTTGAGTTCTGAATACTGCATCAAAATTTTTTATCTTCAGAATCTCTTCTTTTATAAATGCAAAATCAGCTCCGGGTCCGCCGGATATGACGAGTACTTTGAATTTATTATCGGTAAATTTTATAAAAAATTCTTCAAAATTATTTTTAAGGGTTATCTCATCTTCTGCCGGTGAAATTTCAATTCTGAATTTTTTAATTGATTCCGTATTTGAAAAAACGGAAAAGCCGGCTTCATATCTTATCTGTCCCGGTATGACTTTAATCTCTTTTGAATCAATAAGCCTGTTTTCTTCAAACAGATTTACCGCAATGTTTCTGTCATAATTGTAAGAGTTAATTTCTGCTTTTATGGGAACCCTGCTTTCAATAAAACTTGATTTATTATAAAAAACGGTTCTTAAGGACAAATCATTTTTTTGCACAGTGTCACCGGTTAAAATGTAATTAACGGGAACATTAAGCTGCTTCACTCTGTAAACAGGATTACCGCCTTCGTTGATTATGCCGTCCGAGATTATTGTTACTGAAGATAAATTACCTCCTGATAAAATTTCTTCAAGCGAAGTAATTGATTGTGAAAGATTAGTCTGAAAATTATTTATCCCGGTATATTCTATCGAATTGATGTCCCCGTAATTTATTTCTTTAAGAATATTTCCTGCAAACAAAAAAAATCTGTTGTCGGAATTTTTTCCGGCACTTTTCAAATTTTTTTCGTCGATTAATTCTTTAAGTTTTTCAAATCTGTTTTCGATTGTCAGACTTTCTGAATTGTCTATTAGAAATACATTGACTGGTGTCCTTGATACATTTCCAAAAAATGAAATCACCGGCGATAAGAAAAGAAGCAGAAGCAGAAACACCGAAACAGTTCTTAATATAAGAAAAATCCGCTTCCTTGATGTTTCGAGCTTTGATTTTCTGTAATATAAATAAGCAATAATAATTGCCGCTGCAAGCACGGCAAGGATGAAAAAAAAATTGTAATCGGTTTTAAAAGTAAAATCCATAATTACAATTTTATAATTGGTTTTGAATTAACAAGCTGAATTAAGAAATGCTTAAATGAATCTGCAAGATTTCCGGAAATTATAATGACATTTACATCTTTACGTTTACATAAATGGTTTCTCTGATTTGATTTATCCATTTTTCCATTTCCTTGTTTTCTTTGTAGGTTTCAGCAAACATTTTTATTCTTTCGTAATCAGTATCGAGACTCAATTTATGAGGAGGATAAATTTTAATCAACTTGTAAATTTCATAACCGTAATTCATGTCGCCGCCTGTTCGGATTGTTTCGGTTACTTCCCCCTCTGGAATTTCTTTCAGCTTTATTACGGCGATGCTGTCAATCTGCTCGGCAGGAATCTTTCCTACATATCCGCCTTTATCCTTGGTTAACTGATCCTGTGAATATTTTTTTGCGGCATCTTCAAATGTTATCGTCCCGGATTTAATGCTGTCCCTTAAGCTGTTAAGAAAATTTATTGTTTCAAAATCGGAAGATTCGAATTTAGGATACTTGACAAGTATATGCTGGCTTCTTACTCTGTCGCCCTGCTTTTCATTCAGCTTAATGATATGATAACCGAATTCGGTTTCCACTATGTCCGAAATTTCACCTTCCTTCAGATTGTAAAGCGCTTCTTCAAATTCTTTGACAAATGTTCCCTTTCTTGCAAATCCCAGATCGCCGCCTTGAATTGCTGAAAGCGAGTCCATTGAATTTCTTCTGGCAATCTCCGAAAAATCCGCACCGTTTTTTAAACTGTCGAGCAGCTGAAGAGCTTTTTGTCTAGCGCTCTGCTTTTCAGCATCACTGATTTTTCTGTCCATGAAAATGTGCGCTATCTCAAACTCCTCGCTGACATCCGGCAAACTGTCTTTGTAGGTCTGATAAAATTCTTTTATTTCCCTGTCGCTTATCTTTAATCTTCCCTGAAATCTGCTCCTCTTAAGCTTTTCAATTTTCATGTTCTTCTGAAGATCTTCCTTTATGATATTTCTTATCTTCACTATCGGCATTCCGTAAATCTCCTCTACTCTCTGCTCGGAACCGATCTGCTCTATCATGTTGCGCACTCTGTTGTCGAGCTCTTTTGCAACCTCATCTTCTGTTACCGTAACACTGTCCTGATCAGCTTTTGCAAGTATGATTTTGTTTGTAATCATTGACTGAAACAGTTGCTGAGCCATATATGGAGATATTTCGGTCAGCTGATTCTGACGCGCATACATCTGCAATTGGTACTGAAAATCCGATTCGGTTACTATTTCATTGCCAATAACGGCAATTATCCTGTCGCCCTCGGTCTGACCCAAAACTACGGAAGCAATTGCCGTTACTATTAATGCGAAAATGAATTTGCCGAATTTCAAATCTTATTCTTTAAATGCTTCAAGTAAAACCGTTTCGTTGATTTTTATAGGATACTTTTTCTTAAGGTTATCTATGTATTCTTTCTCGAGGTCCTTGAATTTCTGCTGCTGCATCGTATTTGATATTTCAGATTTTACTTCTTCAAATGGTTTTGTCTTTACTTTATTGCTGTCTGTAAATGAATATTTGTCTTTATGTGATTCATAATAGCTCTGCATTTCTTCGGGATTAATCTTAATTTTTCTCCACAACTCTTCCTGATCAATTTTAAAACTTAATAATCCGTTCTCGTATTCAGTCATCTGTGCAACGAATTCTTCGTCTTTCTCTATGTTTTTCTTTACGGCTAATTTTAACAAAACAGGCGTATCCGCAGTTCCTTCAATTATTTTTACAAATGTCGCCTTGTTTGCTATACTCGACGAATAATCCCTGTTCTTTCCCAGATATTCCACAATGTCCGCAAGCTTTACCTCTCCGTCTTTATATACAGCTATCACTTTGTTTTTATCATCGGTTGTGAATATACTGTCAAGATTCAAACTTGATATCGATCTCGTCGAATCAACTTTTGAAGTTATAAAATCTATGCCATCAGGCTTAATCTCAAACTTGAATTCCTTTCTTGCCTTCTGAAGATACTCCGCATATTTTGTCTTAAATAAAGGTCCTTTCTTAAAGTCACCTTTGAGAAGATCTTTCTGCTTATCAAACGGTTGATACTGCTTGATTTCGGTAACCTTAATTATATGCCATCCGAAAGGCGTCCTGACAAGATCAGATATCTCGCCGACTTTCAGCGTAAATGCTACGCTGTCAAACTGTTGAACCATTCTTCTTCTGTCAAAATATCCCAGATCGCCGCCTTTGTCTTTTGAACCCTGATCCATTGAAAATTCCTTTGCAACTTTGGCAAAATCTTCACCGTTCTTTAATCTTGAAAGTACTTCCTTTGCCTTGTTGTATGTTCCAATAGAATCTACAGTAGCACCGAGACTATCTTTCTGTTCCTGAATCAATATGTGAGATGCTCTTATGCCTTCGTTTCTTTTCTTCTTGTCAGTAAGCTTTACTACATGAAGACCAAACATGGTTCTTACGGGTTCTTTTGTATAATCGCCGACTTTCATTTTATAAATTACGTCCTCAAACTCCGGCACTGTCATACCTGCAGTAAAATAATACAAGTCTCCTCCATTTTGCTTTGCTGACATATCATCCGAAAATTCCACTGCCACTTCGGCAAAATCAACTCCTTCTTTCAGCTTCTTAATTGCATCATAAGCTTTCTGATATGCTTTAATAGAATCTTCTGCCGAATATCCTGATTGCGGAAGGTTAATTAATATATGAGAAGCTCTGACTTCAAATTCTTTTCTTTCATGCAGCTCTTTTATTTCGGGTTCAACAATTTCCTTATCAACTATAAAAGACGTGAGAAAATTGTCCTTATATTGCTTTAAGTCGTTTTGTATGTCCTCTGATTTTAATAATCCTCTATCTCGTGCATCGAGAACTTTCAGACGGAATTTTATAAGCAAATCCAGAAATTCCCTCCTCTTTTCCATTGTTGAATTTCTTGCAGAATCAATATTGCTGTTGGTCTTCAGATACTGCTTTTCATAATCATCGAGATAAATCTTATCCGTGCCTACTTCACTGACCACCTGCTTTTTTTTACTGGAGCAGGCTGATATTACCACAAATAAAGCAATTAAGACGACGAGACTCGCTTTTATATGTTTATTAAATTTGTTCATTTTATTTGTTTACTTAAAAAAATTAATCGTTTAAAATACTCAAATCGCTTTTCAATAAAAAGGCATAGGTAATTAAATTTTGAATTCACAATAATTGAAATACAGACTGTAATTGAGTTTTTCAAAGAGTTAAAAAAGGAAAAAAAGTATGCAAGGAATTAAAATATATGGTAAGATTTTTTTCTTAAATAATTGTAAATTGATGTATGATTTCCGGTATAAATAGTATTTATGATTGCACTTTTATTGTTTGCGATGTTGAAACTACGGGATTATCTCCTGAATTCAATCGTATAACGGAAATTGCCTTAATTAAAGTTCAAAACGGAGAAATCAGAGAAAAATTTTCAACTTTAATTAATCCCAAACAGCACATTCCAAAAGAAATTACTTATCTCACGGGAATTTCAAATGAAGATGTGATGAATAAACCAGAATTCAATGAAGTTGCCGAGGATATTTTGACTTTCTTTAAATCCCGTAATGAAAATGAGAATATTATATTCACCGGTCATAATGTCGGCTTTGACTTTAAATTTCTTAACAGATCGCTTTATAGATCCGGTTTTGATTTTAATTACAAAACTTTGTGCACATGCAAGCTTGCCAGACGACTTCTGAAACGTCTGAAAAGCAAGTCTCTGGTAAATGTTGCCAGTCATTTTGAAATTAAATTTAAACGAATGCATCGTGCGTATGACGATGCTCTTGCAACATCTAAAATTCTGTTAAATTTTCTGGATATTCTCGCTGATGAATATGATTACGAAACTGCCGAAGAAATTCTGAAATTCCAAAACAGCAAAATCATCAAAGAGCAAAAGCAGCCTGCTGCCGTAAAAAAACTGAAACTGGAGTTAAAAACTCTACCAAGATGTCCTGGAGTTTATTTTATGAAATCCCGTAACGGCGAAATATTGTATATCGGAAAAGCAAAGGATCTTAAAGAAAGAGTTTCTTCTTATTTCAGGCATAATTCTGAATTGCCGGTAAAAATAAAAAAACTGATCAGAAATATTCATTCCGTAGATTTTGAAATTACTAATTCTGAATTATCTGCGCTGATACTTGAATCAAAGTTGATCAAAAAATTTAAACCTCGGTTTAACTCCGCCATTAAAAGATTCAAGTTTCATCCTTTTATAAAAATTGATGTGCAGAATGATTTTCCAAGAATTGAGAAAGTGTATGAACTGGAAAATGACGGGGCAAATTATTACGGACCTTTTAGAAGCGGGCTTACGGTGAATAATCTGATAAAGGAAATTAATAATGAATTTAAACTAAGGAAATGCGAACAGAAAACAATCAAACCCTCATCGATAAATTCTTCATGCATGTATTTTGACATAGGAAAATGCAAAGCTCCATGCAATCTGACACAGACTAAACACAGCTATCAGGATGAAGTTAAAAAAGTACATGAATTTATTATATCTTCCGAAAAACATTCCGTGCAAAAGCTGTATGAAATGAGAATGAAAGAGTTTTCTGAAAATATGGATTACGAAAGAGCTGCATTCATAAGAGACAGAATAGAAGACATTAAAAAAGTAATGAGCTATCAGAAAGTCATAACTTCTGCAATAAACGACAAGAAGCTCATTATTAAATGCAGGAATGAGGATAACTTTGAATTGTTTCTGATACAAAACGGTAAGCTTGTGAAGACATATAATTTCCGGAATTCAGATGAGTTTAATCAGACAGATATGCTAAGCGAACTTACGGAAACTACCGAATATTTATTTTTCTCATTAAGCAAATATGTGAAACATAAGTTCAACAGATTTGAACTCGATGAAATAAAAGTCATTTCAAACTGGCTGGCTCTCAATAGGGATAAAAACAGCGTAATGGAAATCAATGACAATCATTCAAAAAAAGATGTGTTAAAATTTGTTTCTTCTTAAAAATCTTATGTAGGTCAGCAGAATCTATCAGGCAAATTTTATCCCGTTAACTTTCAGAATCAAGGAAAGCTGACCTATATGCATCGGCTCATGCCGTATCAAATGTTTTATTAAGTTTCTTTTAGATTTCACACCGCCAAAAGCAATTCCGAAATGATTTTCTTCGTCAAGATTTTTGTCCGAAAGGTTTTTAATGATTTCCATTGACTTAGAATGTACCTTTTCAAGTGTCTTTAAAATTTCTTCGATCGACGGTTTTTTTACGATGTTTTCAGGATCTTTTCCTATGGCAAATTCTTCAATCCAGTCAATTCCCATATCTTCACCTGCAACTCCGTTAACTATCAGGGAATGCTCGCTCCATGTCAGGTGTCCGGCAATCCAGTATGCGCTGTTAAATTTAATACCTTTGTAGTCTATCATCTCATGCACGTCAATTTTATCGAGCTGATTTAAATACATCATAGTCAGATTTCTTACCATTTCAAAAGTCTCAGCAAGTACAACAGGTTCAGATTTTATCATTATTAAAATTAAATAAAAAACCACCCGCCCATGCGGGCAGATGGTTTTATGGTTTTTAAATTATTAATGTTCATTCATCTTTAAAAGATGATCGAATTACTTTTTATCCTTATCATCCACAACTTCAAAATCGGCATTCTCTACATTACCGTCATTTCCCTGACCTGTGTTTTCACCTCCCTGCTGATGTCCTGCACTGCCTTGCTGACCATCTGCTCCTTCGGTTGTTTGCGAATACATTTGTGATGAAGCTTCGTTCCATACGGCATTATATTCATCGATTGCTGTTTTTATCGAACTGATGTTATCGCTTTTTGCTGCATCCTTCAGCCTGTCAATGACTGATTGGATTTTTGATCTTGTCTCGGGATTTAACTTAGCTTCAAAATCTTTCATTTGTTTTTCACCCTGAAACACCATTGCATCTGCCTGATTTTTCATGTCAATAAGTTCTTTTTTCTTTGCATCTTCGGCTTCATGCTCTTTGGCATCTTTTTTCATTTTTTCAATCTCTGATTCTGAAAGTCCGGATGAATGCGTTATTTTTATTTGCTGCTGCTTTCCGGTACCCTTATCCTGCGCTGAAACATTCAGTATGCCGTTTGCATCAATGTCAAATGTAACTTCAATTTGCGGGATGCCTCTCGGAGCAAGCGGTATTCCGTCAAGATGAAATCTTCCCAGCGTTCTGTTATCTGCAGCCATTGATCTTTCACCCTGCAAAACGTGAATTTCAACGGAGGGCTGATAATTTACAGCAGTTGAGAAAACCTGCGATTTCTTTGACGGTATCGTAGTGTTTGCATCAATAAGCTTTGTCATGACACCGCCAAGCGTTTCGATACCGAGTGACAACGGCGTTACATCGAGAAGCAGTACATCATGAACATCGCCTGCGAGTACTCCTCCTTGAATGGCTGCGCCGACTGCTACTACTTCATCCGGATTTACGCTTTTATTAGGCTCTTTGCCGAAGAGTTTCTTAACTGTTTCCTGTACCATCGGAATTCGCGTCGAACCTCCGACAAGTATTACTTCATCAATTTCATTTACTTTATAACCCGAATCTTCTATAGCTTTGTTGCAAGGATAAACTGTTCTTTCGACGAGATCACTTATGAGAGATTCAAACTTGGATCTTGTAATTGTCTCAAGTAAAAATTTTGGTCCTTCGGCGGTAGCAGTAATGTAAGGAAGATTTACTTCAGTTTGTGAACTTGAAGATAATGCCTTCTTTGCATTCTCTGCTGCTTCTTTGAGTCTCTGCAGAGCCATCGGGTCATTTCTTAAATCAATCCCTTCTTTCTTTTTAAATTCATCTGCAAGATAATCAATCAATCTCTGATCAAAATCATCGCCTCCAAGGTGTGTATCTCCGTGTGTTGATTTCACTTCGAATACTCCCTCGCCAAGTTCAAGTATTGAAATGTCAAACGTACCTCCTCCAAGATCATACACCGCAACTTTCTCGTTGGCTTTCTTTCTGTCTAATCCGTATGCAAGAGCCGCTGCAGTTGGTTCGTTGATGATTCTCTTTACGTCGAGTCCGGCAATTTTACCCGCATCCTTTGTTGCTTGTCTTTGTGAATCATTAAAATATGCAGGAACAGTAATAACTGCTTCGGTAACTGTCTGACCGAGATAATCTTCAGCCGTTTTTTTCATCTTCTGAAGAATCATTGCAGAAATTTCAGGAGGTGAGTATATTTTATCCTGTCCTTTGTCGTTTATTTCGACACGGACTGTATCATTTTCGCCTTTTACGATTTTATATGGAACTTTCTTAATTTCTTCATTTACCTCGTCATATCTTCTGCCCATGAATCTCTTAATGGAGAAGATTGTATTTTGAGGATTTGTAACTGCCTGACGCTTTGCAGGGTCTCCGATGAGACGGTCGCCGTTCTTAGAAAACGCTACAACCGACGGAGTTGTCCTCGAGCCTTCGGCATTTGGTATTACTACAGGGTCACTCCCTTCCATTACTGAAACACATGAATTGGTTGTCCCCAGATCAATTCCAATGATTTTTCCCATAAAACTTTTTCCTTTCTTAAACTAAAATAATGCAAAGAAAATTTTTCCTGCATTAAAGTATCTTTTTTAAAATTAAGGGTGAGTTGGTCTTGCTCACCCTTTGTTGATTTAATCTGATTTATTAACTTACTTAATGTTGATTTCTTTTACAACAGGTTTTGCTTCTTCTACTTTCGGCAGAGAAATATTCAGTACTCCGTCTTTGAATTCAGCTTCAATTGCATCAATCTTAATGTCGTTTGACAGGTTAAAACTCCTGCTGAATTCTCCGTAATAAATTTCGTTTGTAATCAAATTCGTTTCTTCGGTTTTCTTTTCCTGTTTCTTTATACCGTTAATCGAAAGTACGTTGTTCTCTACTGACATCTTTACATCTTCTTTTGTCATGCCAGGCATTTCAACCTTTATGAAAAAATTATCTCTGTCTTCGCTGATTCTTACTTTCGGCGTAAAATTAGATACCTGATTCAGATTTTCCCATCCGCTGAATAACGGACTGTTGAAAATTGATTTAAAAGTGTCATTAAATAAGTCTGTGTCTTTTTTGAATTTTACAATGTTCATGGTTTTATCTCCTTTGTTTAATTTAATTATTTTTTTCATATTACTTATATAATCAATTAGCGTGCCAGATGAAAAAGTCAAAATTTCTTAAATTTTCAACTTTTTAAAATCTACATAAGTGAATTTTAGTTCAGGAAAAATGAACAATAATACATATACTGAACTTTTATTCAGTTTTTGTATAAAAAGTTCAAAAAAAATCCGGACTCTTATGGAATCCGGATCCTCAAGGAGTAAAATAAAAATTAGGTTTTTATTTTACATATTAATTGTCAATGTGTTTTCTTCAGAATTAAAAGTGGTTTTATAGCTCTTAAGATTCTTTGTTGATGGTCCGTTTGTAACTTTACCGTTTCCGTCATAAGTAGAGCCGTGACAAGGGCATTCAAAACTGCTTCCATTATATTCCACATCGCATTTCTTGTGCGTACACTTTAGGCTTAATGCAAGAAAATTTGATTCGCTTTTTCTTATCACAATTACTTTTCCGATTGTTACATATCCGCCGACACTTCCAAGATCGGGATAATCTGAAAGATTAATTACTTTGGTAATTCCGCCTGGACTTTTTGATTCAGCTTCTGCAAATAATTTTTTCAAGTCCAATGCTGAAAGCGCCAGTCCCCCTACTGTTAAAGTCTTTATTGAACTCTTTATGAAATCTCTTCTGTTAAAATTTTCTTTTTCCATTTATAGATATTTATTTATACAATTTATTTTAATGAAATACTTTAGTCTTAAATAAAATTCAAAATTACCGAAACTTTATGCTTTTAGTTAGCAGTGTAACCAAGAAAGGTTACTTTATCAGAAGCATTTTCTTCGTTTCGGTATAATTGTCTGATGTTCCAATTACGGACAATCTGTAATAATAAACTCCGGTGCTGAAATCTCCAGCATTCCATTCAGCTTCATAAGCTGCTGAATTAAGTCTCTCGTTTACTAGCTCTGCAAGCTCTCTTCCGTTTGCATCAAAGATTTTTAACGTTACCTCAGATGCTTCTGGTATTGAAAATCTGATCTTCGTTGCAGGATTAAAAGGATTTGGAAAATTTTGCGAAAGATGAAAACCGGTTGCTATTTCATTAATCTGTGAAACCGAAGATAGCGTTGCTGTAATTATTCCTGCCATTGACGGCGCATGCGGCTCACAAATGTAATTATATGTACCTGCTATCTGTATCACATAAGAAAAAGTAGGATTTGATGACGATATTGTTGAATTCCAAGGAGCTGCGCCTGCTGGTCTCGATGTAAATGTCTGTCCGTCACATGTAGTTGTATGGAATCCCGATACCCAGTTCCATTTTATTGTATCACCTACTACGGCATTATTTATGTTTGCAGGTGAAAAAAAGTTACTGCTGACCGAAACATTGATAATCCTTGACTGCAATGCCGATGTTAAAAACATTACAATTGCAAATGCAAAGAATAAAGGTTTTAAAGTTTTCATAATATTTAATTTATTTTTTTAAAAATTTTTTTTCAGTAATCCGGATTGCAATTTGGTTAAATCGTTATTTGAGCAAAATCATTTTTTTCACTTCTCTGAAATTATCAGTTTCAAGAGCATAAAAATAAACTCCGCTTGAATATTTTGATGCATTCCAGATGTATGAATAAGTACCTCTTGAAAAATTTCCGCTGAAAACATTTTCTATTTCCATTCCCGCCGAGTTGAATATTTTTAAAGTTATGTATGTGTTTTCCGGCAGACTGAACTTAATGTTTGTCTCGGGATTAAACGGATTCGGATAATTATAATGAAGCATATATTTATCCGCAGTATATGTTTCCTGCAAAAAAATCCCGGTGTTTTTTACTGTTAATGCCGAGACTGTATTTGTAAAATCCGACAATCCGAAAGCATTGAAAGCGCATACTTTGTAAAAATAAAGATTATCAGGTGTAAGACCGACTTCCTGATAAGTAAGTATGTCTGCCGAAACCGTATCGATGTATCTGAACAGAAGTTCATCCGATCTTCGTCTTGCAATTATAAAGCCCTGCTCATTTGATGAATTATCATTCCATCCAATAGTAATACTGGTTGGAGTGGTATTCAACACAATCAGATTTGACGGAGCTTTGGGAATATTGACAGTATCGATGATTGCCGTAGCAAATGCAATATTTGAATATTCGGATCTTAACGCTCCGGCAAAAGCATAAACCCTGTAATAATAAGTAACCTGATTTGTAACCCAGTAATCATAAAACGTTCTTATGTTTTGATTTACGGAAGCAAGCGGTTCCCAGATCGAACTTGTATCTTTTGTTAGAGATCTTTCGATAATGAATCCTTCTTCATTATTTGAGTTATCATCCCACCTTAACTTGATGTATGTTAAATTTTCCGGCTCAGCTTCAAGTTTCGACGGGGCAACTATCGTCTGAGATTGAGTAACATCAAAACTCAAACCAAATAAAAGCATGATTAAAAAAAGTTTTTTCAAAATTTTCTCCTTGAGGTTTTTACTTAATTAAATACAATGATGTAAAGTAGATTATTTAATTTTATTCAAAAATAGATTTTTAATTATTTTATTTCCAAACGATAAAGCGCTCATTCGTAGGACTCTGATTTTGTATTAAAGTGTTGTAATTTTAAATAATTTTGCAAATATTGAATTAAAAATTACTTCACTTGTCGAATGAAAGTTACCGATGATCTCTTTCAGCTGATAAAATCTCTTGATCAGTCCGAAAGAAGATATTTTAAAATATTTGCAGCTCTTCACATTAAGGAAAGCGAAAACAATAAATATTTCAGGCTTTTTGAAGCAATAGACAGTCAGGAAAAGTATGATGAAAACGAGATAAGAAAACAGTTTAAAAATGAAAAACTGCTCAACCAGCTTCACGTTGCTAAGAATTATCTTTATAACAACATTCTAAAAAGCCTCAGACTTTACCATTCCGAAAAATCAAAGCTGAATGAATTAATGGATCTGTTGAGAGATGTACAGATTCTTTATGACAAATCGCTCTACAAACAGTGCAGGAAACATCTCGACAAAGCCAGAAAAATAGCTTACGAGTATGAAAAATATGCGCAGATCCTTGCAATACTTGACTGGGAAAAAACGCTTGCAAGGACAAAGGCGTATTCGGATTTCAAGGAAGATGAACTGCTCGGCTATTACAGCGAACATCAAAATGCTACTGAAAAACTGAGCAACATAAATGAATACTGGAAGCTCACAATGAAGTCTTTTTTTCTGAAGAAAAAACAAGGAATTATCAGAGACAAATCCGAACTTGCGAAATTTAATCTCATTATTAAAGATCCACTGCTCGAATCCGACAGTAAAGCAAAGACATTTCTCTCAAAAACATTTTACTATAACATTAAAGGTCTTTATTATCATACAAACAAAGATTACAAGAATCTGTTAAAATACTGTAATAAACTTATCGAACTCCTTGAAGCAAATCCTCTGCTTATGAATCAGGAGAATTACATCGCTGCACTGAATAATCTGCTTCTCGTTCAGATTGAAATGGGCAAATTTAAAGAAGCAATTGCAACGATTAACAAACTAAGATCGATTGAAACGAAATCTGTATCACTCCAAACAAGGATTTTTATGACTTCTTACGATACAGAAATAAATCTTTACCTTAAATCGGGCGAATTTGAAAAAGGAATAAAGTTAGTGGATGACATTGAAAACGGCATTAAAAATCTTAAAGAAAAAATCAATAAAGAAGCAGAAGTTCTTTTTGCATTCAACATTTCATATCTGTATTTTGGCGCAGATGATTTCGATAATTCACTCAAATGGCTAAATAAAATTATAAACGATAAAGAACTTAACATCAGAGAAGATATTCAGTGTTTTGCGAGAATAATAAATATCCTTGTCCATTATGAGATGAAAAATTACGACTTGATAGATTATATAATTAAATCCACTAAAAGATATCTATCTGGTAAAAATAAACTGCTTAAGTTTGAACAGACTTTTTTAAGCTATATAAAAAAGCTTATCAATTCAAAAAACGAAAAAGATAAAATATATGTATATGAGCAAATGCTTTTTGAATTAACTTCTTTGTCAAAGGATGATTCGGAAATTAATCTCAATGACTATTTTGATTTTTTTGCCTGGCTTGAAAGCAAAATTAAGAACAAGAAATTCCAGGATATCGTGAAAGCTAAAAGTAATCAGTAATTCATGATTGACTTAATAGAACTTTCCGAATACGACTTTTGGGCAAACGGCGAAGTGATAGACTGTCTGTCTCGGTCAGACTTGCCTGAAAACAAGCCGTTAAAAATTATGTCGCATGTTATAAATGCTTACGGTTTGTGGTTCGAAAGAATAGAAAAATCAAAACATAATTCAGGCGTATGGGATATTCACTTGCCGGAAATTCTTAAATCCAAAAATCAGGAATATGAAAAAACATTTCG
The DNA here is from genome assembly GCA_019187405.1 of Ignavibacteria bacterium. Taxonomy (GTDB): domain Bacteria; phylum Bacteroidota; class Ignavibacteria; order Tepidaquicellales; family Tepidaquicellaceae; genus JABAQZ01. The sequence goes on along the minus strand of JABAQZ010000013.1, from coordinate 31,812 downwards.
AAAAATTTTAAACGAAATCAAATCTGATCCGGAAATGCAAACTGTATATGTCAATACTTCAGGAGAGAAATTTGCTTCTTATACAAAAGACATTCTTATGCATTTGATTATTCATTCATCCTATCACAGAGGTCAGGTGATTCAGCTTTTAAGCAGTTATGGACTTGAAATTCCATACATAGATTATATTCATTATAAAAGAAAAATTAAAAACAGGATTTCTAAGAATGAATAAAACTAATACCCATATTATCAAAGGAAACATAATAGATATTTTCGGCAGAAAAATTTATCCGGGTGAAGTCAAAGTAGAAAACGGTATTATCAGTGAAATTAATCCGATACAAAACTCCTGTGATACTTACATATTGCCGGGATTAATTGACTCGCATGTGCATATTGAAAGTTCGATGCTGATTCCTTCGGAGTTTGCGAGAATGGCAGTAGTGCATGGAACTGTTTCAACAGTTTCTGATCCTCATGAAATAGCAAACGTGCTTGGCATTGAAGGAGTGAGATACATGATAAATAACGGAAGGAAAGTCCCGTTTAAATTTTATTTCGGTGCTCCGTCCTGCGTGCCTGCAACTGCATTCGAAACCGCTGGCGCAGAATTGACTCCGGATGATATCAGAGAATTATTTGAAAAAGATGGTCTTCTTTATTTAAGCGAGATGATGAATTATCCGGGAGTTTTAAATGGTGATAATCAGGTACTTGAAAAAATTAGAATTGCTCGTGAATTTAACCGGCCTGTTGACGGACATGCACCCGGATTAAGAGGCAAAGAGGCAGAGAAATATATTCAGGCAGGAATATCAACCGACCATGAATGTTTTACGCTCGATGAAGCATTGGACAAGCTGAAATTAGGAATGAAGATTTTAATCAGAGAAGGTTCTGCCGCAAAAAATTTTGAGGCTCTGCATAAATTGATTAAAGATTTTCCCGAAATGGTTATGTTTTGCAGTGACGATAAACACCCAAATGATCTTGCTTCCGGTCACATTAACGGCATTGTTAAGAGAGCATTGAATTACGGATATGACTTGTTTGATATTTTGAGATGTGCTTCGCTTAATCCGGTAATGCATTACGGCTTAAATACAGGGCTTCTTCGCATCGGCGATCCGGCGGATTTTATTGTGATAGATAATCCTGATAGTTTCAATGTTCATCAGACATATATTCACGGGATTTTAACGGCACTTAACGGAAAAACACTCATTGAAAGTGAAAATGAAAATATCATAAATAATTTCGGCACTTCATTTAAAACAGAAACAGATTTTGCTCTGTTAACAGATAATCAATCAAACAATAGAATTTGCAAAGTTAGAGTTATAGAAGCTCTGGACGGGCAGTTAATTACGCGTGAACAACATGAAAACTTAAAATGTGAAAACGGAATTTTACTTCCTGATATTAAAAAAGATATACTGAAATTAACCGTTGTAGAAAGATACAAAAACGGTACTCCTTCTGTAGGATTTATAAAAAACTTCGGACTAAAAAAAGGCGCAATTGCTTCATGTGTTGCTCATGACTCTCACAATATTATTGCCGTGGGAACAAATGACAAAGACATTTGCTCAGCAGTAAATGCATTGATCAAGCATAAAGGAGGAATTTCTGCCGCATGTGAAGATGTAACGGAAGTATTGCCTCTTCCTGTTGCCGGTATCATGACAAACAATGACGGTTATAAAACCGCAGAGCAATATACTGATATCGACAAGCTTGCAAAAGATTTTGGATCAGAACTCAATGCTCCGTTTATGACTTTATCATTCATGGCTTTACTTGTTATTCCGCAGTTGAAGCTCAGTGATAAAGGATTGTTTGACGGCGAGAAGTTTGAGTTCGTAAATTTAAATATATGAAAAAATATTTGAAACAAGACCACTTTTTTAAAATAAACAAAGATTACTGGAATGAAAGAGTAAGCATTCATAAAAAATCTGAACTTTATGATCTGAATAATTTTAAAAAGGGAGTTAATATACTTCACTCACTGGAAAAAAATGAACTCGGAGATATAAACGGAAAATCAGTACTTCATTTGCAATGTCATTTCGGAATGGACTCTCTTTCGCTGGAAATGCTGGGAGCAGACGTTACGGCAGTGGATTTTTCCGAAGAAGCAATAAAAGCTGCAACGGAGCTGAGAGATGAACTTGGAATGAAAACGGAATTTATATTATCGGACATTTATAACTTGCCTGCCAAACTCGATAAAAACTTTGATATAGTTTATACTTCTTATGGAGTCTTGAGTTGGCTGCAAGATCTTAACAAATGGGGGCAAATGATTTCAGGATTTTTAAAACAAGGAGGTTTCTTTTACATTGTCGAAGTGCATCCGGTATCATCGATTTTTGAAAACAACCATGAAAAAAAATCTCTCTCGGTGAGGTATCCATATTTTAAAAAACCGGAACCTCTGAAATTTACGGAATCGGGAACCTATGCAGATAGAAATGCGCATACAGTAAACAATATTTCTTATGAATGGAGTCACAGCCTTTCAGATATATTTACATCTGTATTAAATTCGGGACTGAAAATAGAATTTTTTCATGAATTTGGATTTACGGTTTGGGAGCAATTCTCCGGAATGAAAAAATCCGAAGACGGGTATTACAGGATTGATGAAGACATTCCTCTCTTATTTTCCTTAAAAGCAGTTAAATGAGTCTGAAAATTTTATTTTAGCAAATTTTGTAAATGAAGTAATTGATGCGGTTCTATTTCCCGGTTTAAAATTAAATAAATTTCATACCTCGCAGATTTAAATTGTCGAGGTGATTTGCCGGTCTTTTCTGTAAAACAAAAAATCAACTCCGTAAAATGTTCTGTGCCCTTCCGGTATCATGCCGATTTTATTAAGTACATTAATTGAGGCAATATTCTGAGGATAGCATAAAGCAAATACAGTATTAAATCCTAATTTTTCAAAACCATACTTTAAAGTCTCCGAAGATATTTCTGTTGCCAGACCTTTATTCCAACTTTGCTGATTCAGCAGATACGCAATTTCAATACCTGCATTTCCGGGAAGATTGTTAAAGCCGCATTGCCCGATTAATTTCTTGGTCTGTCTGCATTCTACTCCCCACATCCCGTAACCAAACTTTTTATAATATTCATTGATCCAGTATTCAAGAAGTTTTTTTGTCTGTTCATTATTTAACACAGTGCCAGCTCCGATGTATCTCATAACATTTATATCGGAATACATTTCTTCCATTTTCTCAACGTCAGCTAAATTAAATTCTCTTAACAAAGTTCTTTCAGTTTCTATTACATTCATTTTAGAAACAATATTTACATTTTAGCGTAATTTATCTAAATTACACAACAATATACAATCATTTCATGAAAAATTTTATTTTAATCTTTATCATATTTTTATCTGTCAATGTGTTTTCTCAAACAGAACAAAATGACAGTTATAATTTTTTTGTCGACCTGAATAATGCAGAAGGAAATACTTTGTCGGTCGATCTAATTACTCCTGTAATACACTCTTCCACTATTGAATATAAATTTCCCGCAATGGTGCCGGGAACTTATAAAGTGTATAATTTCGGAAGGTTTGTCAGTGAGCTGAAAGCATTCGACAAATCAGGCAGCGAACTGCAGACCTTTTCAAAAGATGTTAATACCTGGGAAATATCCGGCGCTGATAATTTATACAGGTTAACATACAAAGTCAGAGAAACATTTGGAGATACAACGAGACCTTATGTATTTGAACCTGTTGGTACATGCATAAAAAAAGACACAGTATTCGTATTTAACAATCACGGATTTTTCGGGTATTTTGACGGATATCTCGAAAACGATTACAGGATAACTTTCCGGAAGCCGGAAGGATTTTACGGATCGACAAGTCTTGATGCAGTTTACCGAAACGACAGTGAAGAAGTTTTTCATTCCGGAGATTATCAGTTTCTTGTGGATGATCCCATCATGTTTAATGTTCCCGATACTCTCACCATAAACTTTGACGAATCCGAAGTGCTTGTTTCTGTATTTTCACCCGGAAAAGGAATTAAAGCATCGGATATGAAAGACAAGCTCACGACACTGCTTAATGCAATCCGAAATTATTTAGGTGGAAAACTTCCGTCTGATAAGTATTCATTTCTATATTTTTTCTCCAATGAAAAAGGCTCTGGCGGTTTCGGAGCTCTCGAACATAATTTATCATCTCTATATTACATGCCCGATGTGCCAAGACAGGCTGCAACATACATGGTTGACCAGCTTCAGGGCACAAGTGCTCATGAGTTTTATCATATCGTAACGCCGTTGAATTTACATTCTGAAGAAATCGGGATTTTTGATTTCAATAATCCTAAAATGAGCCGCCATTTATGGCTGTATGAAGGTGTTACGGAATATCATGCAGACTACATAAGATTACGTGAAAACATTATCAGCGAGGATGATTACATAAAAATAATTGAAGATAAACTGAACGGCGCATCAAAATACAATGACACACTTGCTTTTACGGAACTTAGTCTTGGAGCGCTGGACAAACACGAAGACCAGTATCTGAACGTTTACCAGAAAGGCGCGCTTATTGGATTGTGCCTCGATATTTTAATAAGAAACGAGAGCGATGGCAGGCAGGGAATTCAGGATGTCATAAACGAACTTACCAAAAAATACGGAATGAATAATCCGTTTAAAGATGAGAATTTGTTTAAAGATATCGAGGAACTCACATCGCCGAAAGTAGGCGAATTCATCAAAAAATATTTGGATGGATATGAAAAAATTCCTTACAAGGAAATACTTGGACTTGTGGGCATTGACGTTGAATCAATGCCATACAGTGTGGTAAATACCGGAGGCGGTCTATCAATGGGATTTAATCAGAAGACTTTCAGACTTGTTATCGAGAAAATCGAAAATAGTAATAACGAATTCATTAATAGTTTGGGATTAAAAGCAGGTGATGAACTCATTTCGGTGAACGGAGCAAATATAAATTTCATGAATGTCAGGTCAATGTTTGGTTCGATGAAAAATCAAATAAAAAAAGGCGATGACATTGAAATCGTTGTTGCAAGGTTTGATGAAAAAGGAAACGAAAATCAGATTGCACTTAAAACAAAAGTAAAAGAAACAAAAACCGCTTACGAATATAAACTAAAGGAAATTGCCGATGTTAATGAAAAGCAGAAAAAAATAAAAAATGCATGGCTTGGTAAATAATCTTTGCATTAATTTTTTTAAGCTGAGTTTAAATCAGGATGTAATAATTTCAATTGGTTCGGTTAAAAATTAATTCATCAAAATTCACAATTCAAATAAGTATATTCTGTAAACAAACAGATAAAGAGAATGAATACTGAATTAATGGATGTCAGAAAAAGGAATCTTATAATTTCAGAAATGGCTGAGACACTTATTGGCTCAGAAATAATCAACCTTGCCTGGCAAATAAATGATCTGATTGCTAACGGAAAAAATATTTCAAATCTGACGATAGGCGATTTTGATCCAAAAATATACCCGATTCCCGATCTTCTGAAAGAAGAAATTAAAAAAGCTTATGATGAAAATCATACAAATTACCCGCCAGCAAATGGAGCGCTTGAATTAAGAAAGGAAGTTTCCGAATTCATAAAAAAACGAGGAGGGCTGGATTATAGTGCTGACGAAATTATGATTACTTCCGGAGCGCGTCCGGTTATTTTTGCCGCGTATAATACTCTTGTTGACATTAATGACATAATAATTTTTCCAGTACCTTCATGGAATAATAACCATTACACTCATCTTACAAGATCGAGAGCTGTAATGATTGAGACTAAACCCGAAAATAATTTTATGCCGACAGCAGAAGACATCGCTCCTCATATAAGCAAGGCTTCGCTTATTTCTTTGTGCTCGCCGCTGAATCCGACCGGAACTGTTTTTTCCAGAAAGGAAATTTCCGATATTTGTGATCTCATAGTTGAAGAAAATAACAGGAGAGGTGATGATGAAAAACCTGTATATCTGCTGTTTGATCAGATATACTGGCTGCTTACTCACGGAGATACCGAGCACTTCAATCCGGTAATACTTAATCCGGCTGTAAAAGATTATACTGTATTTGTCGACGGCATATCAAAAGCATTTTGCGGAACCGGCGTAAGAGTAGGCTGGGCATACGGTCCGAAGAAAATAATTTCTAAAATGAATTCTATCACTTCTCACATGGGCGCATGGGCTCCAAAAGCAGAGCAGATTGCAATTTCAAGATATCTGAAAAATGAAGTGGAAGTTGATAAATTTCTCAACTCGGTAAAAAGCAAAATATCCGACAGCTTACACGGCTTTTATGACGGATTTAAGGAACTCAAAAGCAAAGGTTACAACGTGGATGTAATATCTCCTCAGGCTTCGATTTTTCTTACGGTGAAAATAGACATGACCGGCAAAAAAACACTTGATGGAAAAACAATAAAGGATACAAAAGATATGTCTGCCTTTCTCATTGACGAAGCAGGAATAGCTTTTGTCCCGTTTGCTTCATTTGGCGCATCACAGGATTCTAAATGGTACAGAATATCAGTTGGAACAATTTCTGTTGATGAAGTTAAGCTGATTATGAAAAAGCTCGAGAATGCATTTTCGACTCTGAAGTAATAATAAATTAAACAGAATATGATTTGAGCGGTAATTCAAATATCGAATTGCTTAAATGGATGCTCGAAGACGTAAGGAAAGTTACTCTTAACGGCGTTGAGCATTTGACCGAAGATCAGCTTTTTATTCCTCCTGTGGAAGGAGAATATCCCATCGGCGCTTATCTGATGCATCTTGCAGAATGCGAGATTTACTGGCTTGAAGTTCTGTCAGGTATCGAGCAGTCAGAAGAGCTGAAAAAAGAAGCCTATTATGACACATGGTTTGATGCGTTCAAAACTCCATCGCCTCCGCTTACGCCGCCATCAAAAGATGATTATCACAAAGTTCTCAAAAAATCCAGAAGCAATTTTATCGATTACATTTCGGGTATGAAAGATGATGAGCTTGATGAATTTGTCATTAGAAAAAGCAGAGATAAAGAAGTAAAGATATCCAAGAAGTGGATCATTTACCATATTATCGAGCATGAAGCCCATCACAGAGGGCAGATGCAAATGCTAATAAGAAAAGCTGGCTGGAACAGGAAGTAATTCAACTTGAAAAGACATTTCATTTTTCATCAAACCTTGTTTTTTATTTATTTATCCGGATTTATTTTATTGATACTGATTCTGCATTTCTCAACGGATAATTACGCCGGCTTTGGCAAATCTGATTTACTGTCGCAGTTCTGGTATTACATTACAGTTACCGGAAGTCCATTCGGGTTTATTCTGATATTGATCATAACGGCTTTTGTAATTTTTGTAAAAAGAAAATCCACTCTTTCTAAAAAGCATGTTATATTATTTTTTAGTTCGGTTATCTTGCTGCAGATTTTGCTAACTTCCGGACTTCTCCTGATTAAAAATTATTATAAAAAAGAAAGACCTTATCAGAAATTTATCTTTGAAAAAGGTCTAAACGAACAGGATAAGACAAAGTTTTATTCGCTTCCCGAAGACGGGAAATATGATTTTCTTAAAAGCAATGTTAACCGCGAAAATTTCAATGATGTCAACAAACAGATTTTTGAAAGTTGGCTAAACGAAAAGGCATATTCCTTTCCGTCTGGTCATTCAGAGACATCATTCTTTGCGGCAATTATATTATCTTTTGTTATTTTAAAAACAGCGTCGGGTCGATGGAAATATATTTCGGTTGTCCCGGTAATATGGTGTATCTTGGTATCTCTTTCGAGAGTGTTTGCGGGATTTCATTATTCTATTGATGTAATTGCAGGTGCTTTCACAGGTCTGACATTTGGGCTGTTGCTGGTTTCAAATAAAAACTTTACAAAACTGATTAGTTAGAAAAATTTTAATGAGTAAAAGCAAAGATTATATTCTCGGAGTTAATCAAACTGAACTTGAAAGATTGGAGTTTCAGCACAAAGTCTGGAAAAAATACACAGATGAATTTCTTGATAAGACGGGTGTCAAATCAGCATGGAAATGCCTTGATGTTGGTTCCGGACCTGGATTTGTTTCAATCGATATCAGAAACAAAATCGGGGATAAAGGTGAGTTGACGGTAGTCGAGCCATCGGAATTTTATCTTGATTATTTCAAAGATCACTGCAATAAAGTGAAATGGAATAATATAAAATTTATAAATCAAAATTTTGAAGATGCCGAAATTGAAAAGAATTATTATGACCTGATATTTTTACGCTGGGTAATTGATTTTGTAAGCGAGCCCGAAGATTATCTGATAAAATTAATTGGCAGTATGAAAACAGGCGGAATTATTGCAATTCAGGATTATGTATATGAAAACATATCTGTTTATCCCAAAGGCGGTCCTGCGGACAATCTCGCAGACTCTGTAAGAGATTACTGGATATCAGGCGGAGGTGATCCGTATTATGCCGTTAAGATTCCGGCAGTATTCAGAAGATGCAATGTCGAACTTATTGATCTTACTCCGGTTGTAAGAGCCGGCGGACCGGAAAGCGATATTTACCAATGGGCGGACAAATTCATGTCGGTTCATATTAATCAAATGTATGAAAAAAAAGTCATCACAAAAAAGCAATGTGATGACATTTCAAACGACTGGAACAGCAGGAAAAAAAATCCTGATTCAGTTTTCATAACACCAATGATACTCAATGTAATGGGCAGGAAACTCTAAGCTGTTTTAATCAGTAAGTCGATAAAGATACAAATCTATCCAGTCCTATTTTTGCAAGACCAATATGACTTTTTGCCGGACCGCCGCTGTATGGCGGTGGCGGATTACCGTTATTGTAATGCTTGATGTTAAATCCGTTATAATAAATATAGAATTCATTCCCGACTCTTACGGGTACACCAATTGTATAAACCATCTGGTCATCCCAGCTGCCAAGTTCACCATAGTTCAGAAACGCCTGTGTATTTCCGCATCGGACAAAATTTATGCCATCTCTTGAAAAAACAAGAGCAATGAAATTGGTATTGTCTGTTCTTGAAGGAGTCGGAGGATTTTCGTTTCCCGATTCATTAAGTCTCATCACACCCGCAAAACCCCAGTAAACACTGTCTTTGAACAAAACCTCCATGTTATAAAAATGTGTGGTTTTAATATCCGTAGGCAGCGGTTTTAAAACTGTGCCCGTATAAGTCCAGTTTATCCAATCGTCGCTGATATATCTACCCACTTTTCTTATTGCAAGAGAATCCCTGAAGTAGCCGAGATATTTTTTTAAAACGGGATTCCAGCCGCAGCTTGAGAGGTCTTCGCCGATATATCTCACAGGATTTCCGGAATATGGAATCCATACCAAGCCATCATAAGAAAATGATACATTTAGTCTGCTGTCTGTGTAAGTAGGATGTGTATTATAAACTGATTTATAACGTCGTGTCGAATCAGTTTTATTGTATGCTGAATCATCTATTACGGTAAAAAATCCGCCGGGATATGGCGCGTCATTTATTATATTATTTTCCACGCTGCCGTTGTATTTAAAAGATTCAAGAACAGGACGAGTCCAGTTGATTCCGTCTTCAGATTCATAGTATGCAGGAAAATTTCCGAGACTGTTTCTCGCTCTCAGCCACATTTTGTAAACCATCTGATTCGAGAAAATACTCATTGACCTGTAAACATTACTGTAATTTGTTACAATGAAATTACCTTCCCAGGGCATTTCAGGCGATATTATTGGATCGGGTAACTTGACAGGAGAATGCATCTTTGTCTGAACCGAAGCCTCATTTCCGAAAAACAAAGTATCTGCAAAAAATTGTTTGTATGCGCCGACTTTCAGACCGGGAAATGTGCTGTCAACCGATGCCACTTCATTTGGAAATTGCACTGAATACAAATCAGCATTTGACATTGTTACTCTGAGATAAACAGGTGTATTTATAAATTCAGACAGGTCGCTGCCGTTTTCCCATCTTACAGTTTCCATAAAGCTGTCACCCGTAAGAGGAACACATTTTTCCAGTGACATGTCATTTAATACTTCACCGCTGGAGTTCTGAATTTCAAACAGCAATCTTCCTCCTTCATGTGCTTTATAATTAACAGTAAGTTTATTTCCTGTGTAAACAAAGAGATTGGATTTTATGTCAGCCTCCATTCCATCGGCGAGTGTGCGTCCTAATCTTTTCATTAACCTTTGAACGGCATTGTAATGAATCTGCTGTTGATAACCAGTGAAACTTTTTCCAATCGAATAACCTCCGAGTCTCATGGATATATGATTCCTGATTAGACCGTTATTGTTAAAAGCTCCGATTGTAAAATCAATATTGGGTTTTCTGGTATACGAATGCTGAACGGTATTAACCTGATTATCCATATAATATAGGTTCGCAAGCTGTGTCGAAATTCTCTGAATGGAAATGTAATTTCTCGAAGAAGGAAGTCTTATTGTTTCTTCTTCGACAGCATTAATTGAAAAGTAAGTATTTCCGTTAGTAAATCTCGGGTACATATAAAAACCATCATCGTTTTTTCTGCATCCCATTCTTCCAGCATCCATTGTATCTGACATGCTGTATATCATAAAATGAGCATCTGTAGGAATAAACGAACTGACAGTATAAGGATTAAATCCAGTTGAAATGTATCTGTCAAATCCGTTGCCTTTCCACCCACTGTATAATCCAGTATCTGAGTATTCGGAAGCCGGGAAATTAAAATTTGAATCAACAGCATTTCCAAGGATTTCTCCCGAACCATCTGTATTAATAAACACGGGAACAAAAGCTGCGATAAAATCTCCGCAAAACCAGTTTTCTCTCATAAGAAGGTTGCGGATATTGTATGGCTGAAATTTCAGTCCTTTGACTTCTTTAATGTAATCGTCAACGGCCGAAACAATGCTGTCGGAAACCGTTCCTCCGGCAAGAGTTACTCTGCCAAGCCAGGAAATGGTTTCATTATCGAGAGTTTCATAAAACATTGGGGTTATTTTTTTACTCTTATTCTCTGAAGTAAATGAATAAATAAGAGTTAATGAAAGAAGTAAAAATAAAACTAAACTTAGATTTGGTTTCCCCATTTTTAATTTTTTAATTTAAAATTATTTGGGGCTTGATTCAAAACTATGAAGTTAAATTTTTTAATCAAGTCATATTTAAAAATATTTTTGAAAAATAAATGAGTTTTTAAATTAACTTTTGACTGACTTATTTAGAATGCGTGTTTCATTACTGAATCTGAAATCGTGTGATTCGCCTGAATAAAAGGACTTAGGACAGAATTTAGGTATAGTTTCAAAGTTAGATTAAAAATAAATTGAACATGGTAAAACTTAAGAGATACAGTATTAGAAAGCAGACGTCCCTCTTAATGAATAATTACTTGACTTAAAAATGACTTTTATATAATTTCAGCAAAAGATTTTTGGAGAAATTAACAAGGAGAATTACATGAGTGACTTTGAAAATCTGGATTTTTTAGAAGATGACGGGACCGCTAAAAGCGGAAACCGGAATAAGAAAAACGAAGAACTTCAGAAAATTCTGAAGCTTGAAGAAGAAGCAAAGAAAAATTTTGACGCAGAGAACATTGAAGAAATAATTAATTTCTATTTTGAAAATTGCGAGTATGATAAAGCATTAAGCTATGTTAATGTATTGCTTGATATTTATCCCTATTCTACCGATGCATGGCATAAAAAAGCCCTGATTCTTGACAGTCTTGGAAAATTTGACGAAGCAATTGAATTTTTCGATAAAGCTATTCTTTTGGATCCCACCGATTCTGAAATTTACATTAACAAAGGTATTGCTCTTGATAATTCCGAAGAATGCGAAAAAGCGCTTTGCTGTTTTCAGAAAGCCCTTGAGTTAGACCCGGAAAATATTGATGCCCTTTTTAACATGGGGCTTACTCTTGAAAAAATGGAAAAATTCACCGAAGCGGCTGATTGTTTTCTCAACGTTCTTAAAACAGATCCTCTGCACAAGGATGCTTATTATGAACTGGGGTATTGTTATGATTTTCTCGATATGCTCAAAGAATCCATCGAAGCTTATGACAAGCATCTTAATTACTCTCCTATGAATTATACGGCATGGTATAACAGAGGCATTGTTCTTAACAGAATGGGAAGATATCTTAAAGCAATAGAAAGCTACGAAATGTGTCTGGCATTGAGAAAGAATTTTTCTTCCGCTTGGTATAATTGCGGAAATGCTTACGCTTCCCTCGGAAGGCTTCATAAAGCTATTGAGTATTATGAAAATGCGCTCGCTTTTAAAAAATCGGATCATTTCTCTCTCCATAACATTGGAAATGCTTACGAAGAACTGCATGAATATGAAAAAGCCATTGAATATTTTACACGCGCAATAAAGGTTGATTCACATAATTATGAAACATATTACGGCAGGGGAAACTGCTATTTCTGTATTAAGAATTACGAGAAAGCAATCGAGGATTTTAATTCCGCACTTATTCTCTGTAAAGATTATTCTGAAATCTGGTATCTGAAAGCTGATGCAGAGCATGCACTTGGCAAGCTGAAAGAATCAGTAAAAAGTTATGAAATGGTAGTAAAGCTCGATGAATCAAACTTCGATGCTTGGTATGATTACGGTTGTGCTTTGCTTGACATTAAATCATATCAAAAAGCTCTTGAAGCATTCGATAATGCGCTGAAAAATAATCCCGGCTGGGCTGAACCTTATTACGAAAAATCAAAGATATATTTCCTTACGGAAGAAATAGAAAAAGGAATTGAGATGATTGAAAAAGCTTTTGAACTTAATCCCAAAGAAAGATTTAATTATGATTTCAAAAGTGACTGGAAAAAAGTACTTGAATTTTTAATTCACAGATAAAAGACACTTACCGACGAAATTAATCCCCAAAAAAGTTTTATTAATATGCTTTTAGCTTTCCGGCAAGTTTTATTGCCTCAATCGAACTGCCGATGTCTGCCTTTCCTGTACCGGCAATATCAAATGCTGTTCCGTGATCGGGAGACGTCCTGATGATTTTTAGTCCTGCAGTATAATTAACGCCCTTTCCGAATGAAATCATTTTAAATGGAATCAGCGCCTGATCGTGATACATGGCAACGGTAATGTCAAATTTTTTATATGCTTTGACGGCAAAATAGGCATCCGGCGAAAACGGTCCCCTGATTGTGAATCCGTGCAAATTCATTTTTTCAATTAAAGGCAGGATGATGTTCTGCTCTTCCATTCCAATTAATCCGCCGTCACCTGAATGTGGATTAAGTGCAAGCACTGCTATTTTTGGTTTTCTTATTTTAAAATTCCGGACTAATGTATTGTTTACGACAGCAATTTTTCTGAATAGCAATTCAGCATTAATAATACTGCCGACTTTTTTGATCGGTATATGTCCCGTAATTAAGGCTACTGAAAATCTTGTAGAATACAGCATCATTACAACTTCATCGGAATTTGTGATTTCCTCGAGCATTTCCGTATGACCATGATAATTATAACCTCCGAGATTTAACGACTCTTTTGAAATTGGCATGGTTATCATTGCGTCAAATGATTTTCTCATGCACATTACGGCTGCCAGTTTCACCGATTTTCCGGAAATCTTTCCTGCATGCCTGTCTATATTTCCTGGTGAAAGTCTATATGAAGAGGATACGGGGATATCAATAACATATTGACTGTTGATTTCAGGCAAATTCAGAAGAGCTGAATATTCGTCAAGTATTTTTTTTGAGCCTGCAATCTTAAGTTCGAAATCTTTTAAAAGTTTTTTTTGCTTGAAAATTTTTAGAATTATTTCAGGACCGATTCCGTTTGGATCGCCGAGAGTAAGAATTAATTTCTTTCTTCCGCGGAGCATAATTTATTTGTCTCTTACTTCGGTTATTACTGCATCAGCCCATAGACCTTCGAGATTATAAAAACGCCTTGTCTCTTCAAGAAATATGTGCGCCACAACATCCACAAAATCCAAAAGCACCCAGCTTAAATTTGTATAACCTTCATTATGCCAAGGTCTTTCGTTAAGCTTTTTCGTTTCGTCTTTGATAAAATCTGAAATTGCTTTAACCTGAGTATCAGAAGAAGCAGAGCAAATGACAAAGTAATCGGTAATGGTGGTTAATTTTGTCAGATCCATTATTAATATACCGGTACCCTTTTTCTGAAGCATCAGATCGGCAAGTTTTTCCGCGAGTTTTTTTGATTTCATAATATTAATTTCTGCTTCCGATAAAAGGTTTTAACTCTTTAAAATCATTTCCAATTACTACCGTAACATCCAGATAAAGACTGCTGTTGAGCTGCTGTATCACGTTTCTGCCATCGAGACCCAGAATTCTGGCTACCTTAAGAGCTTTGTTTTTATCACCGGATCTGTCGATGATAAGCGTCTTTTCAATTTCATTTGATTTGTAATTTCCAATTTCTACAACGTCAAGTCCGTTTTTTCTAAGGAATTCGGTTATGCGAGAAGCAATTCCGTTTTCTCTTGTTCCGTTCTGTACATCGAGCTGAATTGTCAGATTGGGCTGGTTTGTAAGGCTTTTTGAAGTATCGGTAATGTCTTTAATTTCTTTTTCGGATTTGAGAGAATTATTGATTAATGAAAATGAAAAATAGGCAACTAATACCAAAAAAAGAATTATTGCTCCGTTAAGTAAATAATTGAGTAAGTTTTTCTTCAATTAATTCTATTATATAAAAAAACCGAAAGTTTTTTATACTTCCGGTTGAAATAATTATATCTAAAAAAATTTTTTATCACCATCCGTTATTGTACGAATTAAAGTAACCTGAATTATTATAAAATGGATTATAGAAGTTATTGAAATAATCACCTTCATCCAAATTTCTGTATTGAAGATTTATGAATGCATTATCCGAAATTCTGTAATTAAGTGATGCTCTCGATAATGAAATTCCGGACAGGTCCTGCTGCAGTTTATTGGAATAACTGCTCCCAAGCGGCGATGAAGCATATGGAGAATACTGAAATTTTATGTCGGCATTAATATCCAGCTTATCAGAAATTCTGTAATTGAGTGAGTTTATGTATGAAGTTACCGAAACGTTTCCGTATGGAGTTGTCATCATCGAAACATTGAAAGAATGTCTCATAGAAAAATTATTTGGGTTAATGAATCCAAGAATAAGATTATTTGAATTCTTAGTGACGGGAATATCTTTATTCTCGCCCGTTTTAAATTGTGCGTAACTAAGATTTGCAATTATCAATAACGTCAATATCAGTAACTTTTTCATGATGATTGTTTTAATTTATGTAAAATTCTTCTTTTAGGTTAAAAATGTCAATGATAAATAATTTACAACCTCTATGCTTTTTGCAATACTTTTACCATTTCATATACGGCAATTCCATAAGCAACTGCTACATTCAGAGATTGCTTCATTCCTAACATCGGAATTTCAAAAGAAGTGTCCGCTTTATCTATGATTTCTTTGGACACTCCCGTAATTTCATTGCCGATGACAATGCAAAGAGGAAAATCATTCCTGTTTACATTCCAGATAAGATTTTTTTTGTCGGTTATCTCCAATACTGCAATTTTTATGTTTTCAGATTTTAACATTGTTATTACATCGAGAGGATCCTTAAAGTACTGCCAGGGAACGGTTGCCGTGGAGCCGAGAGCAACCTTTTCGATTTCCTTTCTGGGAGGATAAGGCGTATATCCGGTCAGATAAAGCTTGCTTATAAATGCAGCATCGGATGTTCTAAAAATTGATCCTACATTATATATGCTTCTTATATTGTCACATAGTGTATAAACCGGATTTCTTTTGAACTTGTCCATTTCTTCAGGTTTTTTTCTTTCAAAAAAAATTTCCGAATGTGTAAGTTTTCGCATTTTTATAATTCTAAACAATAAATAAATTAATCCAAGATTTTAAAGTTAATCGGGATTTACAATTCAATTTTTTATTTGACGCAGAATCTGGAAATATTAAAAAAAACTTCGGAATTTTTTTCTGAAAACGGAATTCTTTCATCGGCATTTGAAAATTTCGAATACCGGTCATCGCAAAAGGAAATGGCAGAATTCATTTTAAATATGCTGGAAAATAATTCTCATGCTTTTGTTGAAGCTCCAACCGGTGTCGGAAAAAGTTTTGCTTATCTTGTACCTTCGGTTTATTATGCTCTTAAGCATGAAAAGAAGGTAATTGTATCTACTCATACCATAAACTTGCAGGAGCAGCTTATTAACAAAGATATTCCGTTTCTACAAAAAATTTTTCCCGCAGGTTTTAAAGCCGGTCTTCTGAAAGGTCGAAATAATTATCTCTGCCCCAAAAGACTTCATTATGCAAGATCATCTGCAAATACTTTATTTGAATCCGAAGAAAAGATTTGTCTTGATAAAATTTTTGAATGGTCGAAGAGAACTTTAGACGGAACAAGATCAGACCTTGATTTTCTGGTTGACGAAAATGTTTGGAATTCAGTTTGCTCCGAAAGGGGAATCTGTACTATCAAAACCTGCGGAGGGGAAAGCTCAGGCTGCTTCTACCAGAAAGCAAGAAGAGAACTTGCAGATACAGATGTTATTGTAGTAAACCATCATCTGTTTTTTACGCTTTTTGACGGAGTTCAGGAAGATAAAAGCGGATATTTATACAGAAATGATTTTGTAGTATTTGATGAAGCGCATACAGTCGAACAGGTGGCTACCGATCACATTGCGCCACGAGTATCAAGAGAAATGATAAAGTTTCATCTGCTGAAATTATACAGTCATCAGAAAAAAAAAGGATTCCTTCTGACTTTTCCTTCGTTACATATTCAGGCAGTTATACAAAACATACTTGATCTGAATCATAACTTTTTCTACAGTCTAAGGCGAAATCTTTTTGAAAACACAGTAAAGGAAAACAGAAAAAACCTTACATCAAGAGTTTATGAAAAGGAAATTGAGAATAATATTTTGAAACCCGAACTGGACAATCTGATTAAAAAGTTGTGTGAATTAAGACCTGCTTGCAAAAACGAAAACCAATTGGACGAGTTAAATGAATACATACTGAAATTTACGGAATTCAATTTTATAATCGATGATTTTCTCAATCAGGGCAGAAATGAAAAGGAAGAGAGATTTGTTTACTGGGTGGAATTAGCTTCGCTAAAACCGGAATCGAACGTAAGCATTTGTTCATCACCTATTGACGTTTCAGATTTTTTCAGAGAAAACATATTCAGACCCGGAAATACTACTATCTTTACAAGCGCAACTCTAACTGTAAATAATAATTTTGATTACTTTAAAGTAAGACTGGGAGGTGAAAATGCATCTGAGCTCAAACTGGATTTTCCTTTTGATTTTTACAAACAGGTCAAAATATATATTCCGAAAAATCTTGTTGCTCCGTCAAAAGATAATAATGAAATTTATAAAGAGAATCTGAGTGAATGGATACAATATTTTATAAATCAAACTTCCGGAAAAGCTCTTGTATTATTTACAAATTCTTTTTTGCTGCGGGAAATAGGAAATCAGCTTAAGCCAATCTTTGAAGAAAAAGGAATTGAACTTCTTTTGCAGGGCTCTGGAAAATCAAGAAGCAATTTGCTAGAAAAATTTAAAACAGATCTTGATTCGGTTTTATTTGGTCTTGACAGCTTCTGGATGGGAGTTGATGTGCCGGGAGAAAGTCTGAGCAATTTGATTATTACAAGACTTCCCTTTCAGGTTCCTACTCATCCGGTTGTTCAGGCAAAAATGGAGTACATAGAGAAGTATGGAGGCAACAGTTTTTTTGAATATTCACTTCCGGAAGCAATATTGAAATTCAGGCAGGGAATAGGAAGACTTATCAGACATAAGACGGATAAAGGAATTATTGTTATTCTTGACAGTAGGATTATTAACAAGCAATACGGAAAGTATTTTCTTAATTCAATTGATGAATGCGAAATTGAAATACTTGAAGATTTGAACTTTAATTAAGAAAAATTCATATTTTTATTTACATTTATTAAATCCGCAACGATGATTATTTTAAGTAAAATTTGAAACATAAGAACCTTATTAAATGGAAAATCAGCAATTAGACTCGCTTACGCCAACACATCAGGGAAACGGACATGAAAAGAAAGAAACTGTTTATACAAAAAATCTTTACGAAGATGCAAGATCCTGCGCCGTAAAAATTCTTTGCAGATGCGAAAGGTCAGATTCATACCTTGAGAAGCTTATCGATTTTGAATTAAGAAATGACGCTTTAAATGATTTTGACAAAGCATTGCTAAATGAAATATCCCATGGAGTTGTAAGATGGATGCGGCGGCTTGACTGGTTTCTTAACGGATTTTACAGGGGAAATTACGAAAAGTGCCTTCCAGAAGTAAAGAATGCAATGCGCGTCGCTTTGTATCAGATACTCTTTTTAAATAAAATACCTTATTCTGCCGCAGTTAATGAAGCAGTTGAATTCATAAAAAGAATTCACGGTGAAAAACATGCCGGCGTAGTAAACGGACTGCTCAGAACAATTATCAGAACTCTTGACAATCTTGTCTGGCCGTCAAGAGAAATTGACGAAGTGAATTATCTCGGATTAATTCAGTCTCATCCCAATTGGATGGTAAACCGATGGATAAAAAGATTCGGCTTTGATGATGCTGTAAAGCTCTGTGAAGCCAATAACAGAAGACCGGTAATCTCCTTGAGGGTAAATACTTTAAAAATTTCAACCGGAGAGTTTGAAGAATATCTCAAAGGAAAAAATCTTTATTATAAAAAAGGAATCAATCTGGAAAACTTTTTCATGGTAAAAACTATGTCAAAGATTTACACAGACGAATTTTTTAAGAACGGATATTATACCATACAGGATGAAAGTGCGGGAGCAGCTTCGAAACTCGTATCTCCGGCAAAAGATGATCTTGTACTTGATGTATGCGCTGCGCCTGGCGGTAAAACGTCGCATTTATCTGAAATGATGAACAATCAAGGAAAAATAATTGCGGTTGAAAAGTTTATCTCCCGATGCGAAATAATGAAAAAGAATCTGGAAAGACTTCAGGTAAAGAATGTAAAAATCATTCACGATGAAATTACCGATCCCGCTTCGCAGGATTTGAAAGAAAACCTGATTGGAAAAGCAGACAAGATACTGGCTGACGTGCCTTGTTCAGGACTTGGTGTGCTCTCAAAAAAACCCGACATTAAATGGAAAAGAGAGCCCGAAGATATTCAAAGACTGCAAATACTTCAGCTTGAGATTCTTGAAAATTCAGTTAAGTATCTTAAACCGGAAGGGAGTATAATTTACAGTACATGTACAACCGAATCGGAAGAGAATTCTGATGTTGTAAATTTATTCTTACAAAAGCATCCTGAATTCTTCATTGAAAATGCAGCAAAGTATGTTCCGGAAAGTATTGTCAATGATGCAGGTTGCGTTGAAATGTTTCCGCATGTACATGGTACGGATGGGTCATTTGCGGTTCGTCTTACAAGGAAAAACTAAGTTAACCGTTTTTGAAATTTTCGTAGGCGTCGATTATATCCTTTACCAGCTTGTGTCTTACAACATCTGATTTGTCGAAATATAGAAACGATATATCTTTTACATTTTTTAATATATCCTGAATCTGAACAAGTCCCGACATATCTCGTCTTGGCAAATCAATCTGAGTTACATCACCGGTAACAATCGCTTTGGAGTTGGGACCGAGCCTTGTTAAAAACATTTTCATCTGCATTGAAGTGGAGTTTTGTGCTTCGTCGAGTATTACAAAAGCATTGTTAATGGTTCTTCCTCTCATGTATGCAAGTGGAATCACTTCAATTACTTTCTTTTCAATGTATGATTCAAGTTTTTCCGGCGGTAACATTTCTCCAAGCGCGTCATAAAGCGGTCTTAAATATGGATCAACCTTCTCAGAAAGGTTACCCGGAAGAAATCCGAGATTTTCGCCCGCTTCTACCGCTGGTCTTGTCAGAACAATTCTTGAAACTTCTTTATTTTTCAAAGCTGCAACGGCAAAAGCTACTGCAAGGTATGTCTTGCCAGTCCCTGCAGGACCTATTGCAAATACAATGTCATTCTCTTTAACCTTTTTCATATACTCGAGCTGATTTGTTGAACGCGGTTTTATAAAGTCATTCTTTTTAAAAAGTATAATGTCTTTTATTTCACTTTGAGAAAAACCGTATTTCTCTTTCAGCTTGTTAGAATTATCGTCAGGTGAATCGATCAGGTCGAGAACAAGTCTTACATCTTTTGCGGAAATTCTTCCATTTCTATTCTGAAGAAAAACAAGTTCGTTAATAATCTTCTCGATAGTTCTTAATTCCAGTTCTTCTCCTTTTAAGAATATGGAATCACCTCTCAAGACAATAGTTGATTCAAATTTATCTTTAATCAGATTTAAATTTTCTTCGTTAATTCCGGAAAAATTTATCAAATCTATTCCCGGAAGCTGTATTTTTTTCTCGATTACCATTCATTAAAAAATCAAAAGTGTTTAAACAAAAACCCTTATACTTTTTCAAGTATAAGGGTTTCGTAAAATATAATTAAAGACAGCTTATTTCTTCTTTGTTGTGTCTTTTTTCATTTCTTTCTTCATCTCTTTCTTTTCACCAGTATCTTCTGTCTTCTTCATTGTTCTCTTTTTGCCTTTGTATTGATTAGCTTTCTTTAAGGCTTCTTCTTTTTGTGCATCGGTTAATTTTGGAATCTTTAAAACCTGACCCGGATAGATCAAATTCGGATTCGGGATAGTTTTTGCAACTTTTGGTGGAGCGCTTACAACACCTGCTTTGTTAGCTTCCCAGATAGCCGGCCAAAGTTTTGGTACACCGTAGATGTTCTTCATTCCGGCAATTTTGTATAAGCAATCACCTTTTACAACAGTGTAATTATCAGAAGCGCCTGATTTTTCTTTACACTCTGCAATTTTTTTCTTCATTGTATTGTATCTGTCCCAGAATTCAGGTAAGCATTTCATTCTGCTATTGATACCGAAGGTGGTAAGATAATCCCAGCAATCTTTTTCGATAGCTGCTGCATCATCTGCGCCTTTACAAGCATTAACTCTTTTTTCGCAATCTCCGAATTTGGCTTTGTATTCTTCATACTGAGCTTTTGAACCTACTCCTGCCCAAACTGCGTTAACTGCGTTGGTTGCTGTTTGTGTTTTGTCTTCCAAGGTTTTCTTCAAACCTGCATTCTCAGTCTCCAGAGCGGAAATCTGACTTTCTAAATCTGTTTTCCTGGCTGTGTATTCGTCCATTTGAGCCTGCCATGTTTCTTCATCCATTTCGACTTCTTCTGCTTCCATTTCATCATCGTCGTCATCATCCTGTGCTGAAACTACATTAGCAAATACTGCCAAGGAGAATACCATCATAAATACTAATAATTTATGAAATTTCATTTTTTTAAATCTCCTTTTTAAACTTTTTTAAATTTTTAAATAATTTTTTTAAATAAAAAACTTTTTTTAAAGAATTACTGGCAATTTTTTCGGAGACCTTCCGCTATTCCTTGCCATTCTTTAATTATTGCTTCTTGGTCAGCAATCTGCTTTTGTAAACCTGATTTTTCGTCATTCATTGCATTGACTCTTGCTTGAAGAGCATCAACTTCAGCTTTCAAATCATTTAACTGTTGAATTTGTTCTTCATCAACTCCACCGCCGCAGCCAACAAGGAATGTTGATCCTCCTAATACTACTAAGGTAAGTATAACGAAAAACAAGTTTTTCATTTTTGCCATTTTTAAAACCTCCTGTTTTTAATAGGCATTTAATAAATAAGGGTTAATTTAAGTTGCGTAAAATTAATGCTATTATTTAAATATGTCAAGTCAGATTCCAAAAAAAAAGACACTAAAATTATATTTATAGTGTCTTTTCAAAAGATATTTTACTCTGTATAAAAAAATATACAGCAGGTGAATTATTTTATTCTTTCTTCAAAGAAATCTCCTAACTTGAATCTTGCATTTAACATGATGGAAATTAAACCGAAATTGTTGTTGTCTTTTGTACTGAATCTGAAAGATGGTCCGAGTGCAAATGATGACAATGCAAATCCTTCACCGATATTAGATACCAATGGCTCAAGCATTATCTGAAAATTTCGTTTTCCTGACAGCATGAAATCTAATCTTAAATCGAATTGAGATCCGGAAATTCTCATTTCACGCGCAGCAAATCCAATATGATCTTCGCCGAATAAATGAGAGAAATATACTTTTGCTCTTGTCGATCCTAAAAATCTGAAAGGATATCTAAATTCATAATTGGTATAGTTACCTTTAATAATGTTATTTGGCATCAGCTCGCCTGTTCCCGTATTCAATACTTTCTCCGGATTTTGAATAGATAATCCGGTGTCAATTGTTGTGAAAAATCCGAATTCAAAAAAATTGCCAAATGGTACCACATAGTTGAATCTTAATCCAAGATCCGGTGAATATATGTTATTGTAGTTGGCAAGATTTTGCGGGGGAATGCTGTAACCCGAATCCAGATTTTCACTTCCCAATGCTAAATCTTTTACTCGTGATGTTATGCCTACGGAAAAACCTAAAATATGAAATGATGCTCCAACCATATCTGCCTCAAGAGGCGCGCTGAAAGGTGTACCGGTATAAAATGAAAATCCTATTGATTTCTTTATTGGTAATCCAAGCGGATCTCCTCCAAAAACATTTAAATAAGGGCTGATGTAACCTGTCGTACTTAATATGTCTCTTTCTTTTGCCGGAGGCGCAATAATTTCTTTTGATTTTATTTTATTGAAAACATCAAAAAATACAGAGGTGTATGTTATCCTCTTCTTATTAAGATTTTCCTTGTTTGATCCTGCCCAGTTAAGCAGCGCTTTTTGTACTCCCTCTGACAAATCAAGCCAATTAAATCGGCTAGCGTCCGGTGATCTCTCATCACCTATGACAACGTATTGGTTTGCCGGCAGAGGATCGAGAATGTTTATTACAAGTATGTAAGATTCAAGTTTTGGATCAATGTTGAGTTCATCCTGAACCTTTAAAAATACGCTGTCATCCTGAGCACGTGCAAATATCTGAAAATATTTCCATGTTCTCGGATCATCAACTCTTTCTACCTGTCCCAAAATCTCTTTTGTGGGAAAATAAAGGCAGATGAAAATTAAAAACAAAAATGCTTTAAAACTCAAGCTTCTTTTATTCATATAAGAAATTTTAGTTTATAAATTTTTACCACTCTCCGAATTGAAAAACGCCCGATTGGGAAACGGACTGTTGTGTGGCAATCTGATCTTTTACGGTTACCTGAAATGATACAGAATACGGAGATTCTCTGTTGCTTGTATAATTGTCAAAAGCCGCTTGTGATCCAAATAAATTTAATGTGACATCATACACGAGATTTCCAGCCTGCTTAGCAGTTACCGGTCCGGAAAACTTTATGTCAAGCTGTCCCGGAAAATCATCCGATATAGTAACTCTGTACCCGACGGTCTTTTGCAGTGTCCTGACCGAAACATCTTCTCCCGAAGGCGCTAATCTCTGCATTGAAATCTTTGGTTTCGAATTTTCCTTTGTAGAAACTGTCTTGGAAACTCCGCCTCTTTTAAATGTTAATGAAGTCTGTCCGCCTAAAGTGAAAGATCTCGATCCGCCGGCAGGAACCGATGCAATCATCGAGCCGTCGCTTCCGTAAATTTCAATAGGCATGCTTCCCGGATTAGAAACCGAATTGGAAGTATACTGCGTAAAAGACTGAGCAATTCTGAAATCCAGATCCTGCTTCGGCTTTTCCTCCTCTTCGGTAAATTTTTCCTTTTCCTCAGGTTTCTTTTCAATTTCCTGCTGCTGCATTTGAACGTTTGGGGTCGTTGTAACTACGGTTAAAGAAGGGTTGCTTAATTTTAATGTCGTAAGTTCAAGCTGAGCTTCCTGTAATTTTCTCTTAAGCTCTTCCGGATTCGAATATCGTTGCGATGTATCAAATTTTATTTCCGGCACTATTCCTTTTGCAAGAAGCGAATCAATCATTATTTTCAGAGAGTCTGTATATTCCTTTTCTACTACGTCTTTTTTTGATACAACTTCCGTCAAATCAAGATTTGCTCCTTTTAATGCAAGCACTGAAATAACAAATATATAAAGACTCTGATATATGATGAATTTTACATCCCTGTTTTTTCTTGTTATCATGGTTTTTAATAATGAAAATTTTTAATTACCTCTTACCGGATAAATATGCAAGATTATCGAGACTCCTTAATACATTACTGTCTTTAAGACTGCTCACGGTCTCGCTGATAATCTTTGAAGTTTGCTCCAGCTCTCTTAATATTCTTTCATCCGGTAATCTCAAATTATTAATTTCCGTAATTAAGTTTTTGATGCTGATACCGAGTTTTTCTGAGGAAATCATGGTATCATGCATTCTTCTCAGCTGATCTTCGGTGATCGATGTTCTTATTTCAATGGGACCTGAAGGAAATCCCGACTGAGGGATGATTTTTTCAATTATACCTTTCTGTAAAGCAGCTTGCTTTTGATAATAATAAACTTTTTCGGCATTCTTGATTTCTTCCTGAACTTCCTGATATCTCAACGCTAATGCATCAAATACAGAATCAAAAAGTTTTGCAATTGCAAGTATGATAATTGATTTTATTTCAAACGGAACTGCAAAGCCTAAAAATATTGCCGGACCTTTTTCTATTGATATGAGAAGAATTGCCGCGCCAAGTAACGGCAGCGCAGTTCCTATGCCGTCAACAATGCCGCTGTATCTGTCAATGATTCTTGTTATCGAAGCTTCCGATGCGCCGTTTAACTGAATTTCCCTTTTAATTGAAGCATTTGCCCTGATTGCGCAAACAATGAATATTAAATATGTAAGAAAAGGAAACCACCACAAATCTACGGGATGTATATCTGTACTGGCAAGCGGCTGGTCTGGACTGATAAATTTTGCGATTGAATTGAAAATATTTCCGAAAACCGGAATATCCGAAACACCTATGAAAAATGATAATATCAAAAGCAGGAATGAGGGCAATGCCGACTTAAATAATGCCTGAAAACTTTCCGAATTAATTTTGGCTATGCTTTTCTTTATAATTTCGGATTTAATGTTGGATAATTCAACATTATGTTTTTGGATGGATTCGTAATTTTCCTCAAATCCATTTTTAGATTCTGCAGCGTTTTGAGAAACGCCGCCGCTGATCTCATTCATAGATTTTGCAATTTACTTTTTTAAAATTTTGTGTATACAAAATAAATAAAAAACTATGTAAAAGCAAAGTAAAGTATGGCTTTTTGCAGAAATCTGAATTCAATAAACATAATCGGTAATTTTTACCAAACCGCTGTCAGTAAATTTTAATATATTTAAACTTGCATTTGATCTGTTTTTGATCGATATAAGATTGTGATTAGTTTTGTAATTGCTTAAAGTTTCAAGAGATTCATTCAGTTTTTCCCGGGTATTCATTCCTTTTGATATTAAATCAAGTATCGTTTTCATTCCATCATATCCGAAATAAAAATTTTTATAATCTTCTTCATTTATTTCACTTAAATATTCATTACTCAAATCCGAAAGATAAAAATCCGATTCTATATAAAGTGATTTAAACTTTGCTTTGTTCTCATCAAGCGCTTTTTCGTTATTCCAGTCACTCGTTCCCAATAATGTCAATATCAATCCGGATAATTCAATTTCCGTAAGCAAACTTGCAATTTCATCTGATCCCGAAATTGGCATATATATCGCATCTACTTTTCCCGGTATAATTTTTTTTGCTTTGTCAGTAATCTTCAATGCATTCAGCTTTAATGAATCAACAACCGTTTTGCCGTTTTTGCCGAACAGCTTGTATATGCTGACAGCTATGCTATGCTGAACAAGAGAATCAATATTATAAAATGCAGCTTGTCTTTTTCTGATTTTATCAAGTCCTGCTTTATCTATATTTCCGAAATCGATGAATTCATCTTCGGCAAGTATCTGGGCTTTTAAGTTCTCTATATGTGTTCCAAAGTCCGGATTTTCCTTGTTATAATATTCCTGTCCTTTAATGCTTCCTTTGTTATTGCTTACTTCATCAATAAAACTATCGGCATATAGTTTTCCGTAAGAAGATTCTGATAAGACGATAAAATTTGTCATTCCTAATTCCTTTATGGAATATTTTGCAATCAATCTTCCTCTTGTATCATATACCGGGTTTAACTGGAATACATAAGGATTATTTTTTGCAAGTTCGTTTGATGTTGCAGTAGGAGTAATTATGGGAATCTTGTGAAATTCGGCAGCGCCGGTATTGTTAACTAATTCAGAGCTGTATATTGGTCCGAATATTGCAATAACATCTTTATCGCTTCCCAGCTTGTTTATCAATTCAAGAGTTACATTGTTGTCTCTCTTTGTATCTTCTATTATAAGTTCGATATTCTGATTACTTAAACCACTGCTCTTATAATCTGTAATTTCATCTTTAATTCCTTTTAAAATAAGTTCACCTGTTTTTCTGTCTTCATTTTCCGGAGAGTTTTTCATCAAAGGGAGCAATACTCCTATTTTATTTTGAGCTCTCGCTGACTCAATTCCTGATGCTGCTATAAGGAATAATATTAATAGTATAATTGTTTTCATTCCCATTCAATGGTAGCCGGCGGTTTTGAACTGATATCATACACAACCCGATTTACGCCTTTTACCGAATTAATAATTTTATTAGAAATGTGGGTTAAAAATTCTTTTTCAAAATGAAAAAAATCCGCCGTCATTCCGTCGGTAGATCTTACAGCTCTAAGCGCGATGACATTTTCATAACTGCGTTCATCTCCCATTACTCCAACTGTCTGAACAGGCAGCAGTACTGCAAAAGCCTGCCAGATTTTATCATACAAATTAAATTTTTTAAGCTCAGTAATGTAAATATCATCCACTTCTTTCAGCAATGTAAGTTTGTCTCTTGAAATATCGCTCATGATTCTGATCGCAAGACCAGGCCCGGGAAATGGATGCCTGAAGATAAAATTCCTGGGAATTCCAAGCTTAAGACCAATGTCTCTTACTTCATCCTTAAAAAGTTCACGTAATGGTTCAATGAGTTTCAGTTTCATTTTATCAGGGAGTCCGCCTACATTGTGATGAGATTTAATCGTAGATGAAGGTCCTTTAAATGAAACTGATTCGATTACGTCAGGATAAAGCGTTCCCTGAACAAGGTATTTCACATCCTTAATCTTTTTAGCTTCCTTTTCAAAAACCTCAATGAATGTTTTTCCGATTATTTTTCTTTTCTTTTCCGGATCCGTAACTCCTTTGAGCTTGCCGAGAAAAATTTCCGAAGCGTTTACAAAATTCAGATTAAGCCTGAAATGCGTTTTAAAAAGCTCCAGCACTTTCCTGCTTTCGTCTTTTCGCATTAGTCCGTTGTCAATGTGAATGCAAATAAGATTATCGCCTATGGCGTTATGCACAAGTATTGCAGCTACAGAAGAATCCACTCCACCGCTGAGAGCCAGCAATACCTTGTTTTTCTTTACGGTGTTTTTTATTTCTTCCGTTTTTGCTTCGATAAAGGATTCCGGTTCAAATAAATTTCTTACATTGCAAATCTTGAAAAGAAAATTATACAGAATGCTTCTGCCTGACTCAGTATGATGTACTTCGGGATGAAACTGAAGCCCGTACAGTTTTTGCTTTTCCGACTCCATACTGCAAATGACGCTGTTAATGCTTTTGGATGTTGGTTTAAATTTTTCCGGGACGCTGTCAATAGAATCGCCGTGACTCATCCATACGTTGATCTGACTGCTTATTCCGGCAAATAATAATGAATCACCGAAAACATAAATTTTTGTGTGACCGTATTGTCTTTGTTCAGATGAATGAAGCTTTCCTTTTAATAAATGACATAGCAGCTGCATACCGTAACAGATTCCAAGTACAGGTATTTTACTCTTAATAAGAAAATCTAAATCTGCTTTGCTTATTTTTGGAGAATCTTTTGAAACGACGCTTGAAGGACCGCCCGATAATATTACGGCTTTGACGTTATAAAGTCCGGATTTTTCCTTAATGTAAGATTTTAGTTTCAGATTATAAGGATGAATTTCGGAATAAACTTTTAATTCTCTTGTTCTTCGGGCAATAAGCTGTGTATATTGTGAGCCGAAATCAAGTATTAATATTAAATCGGTTTTTTTCAAATTATAATTTTGATAAGTAATCGGGATTATCCATTGCTATCAATGCAGCACCTAAAGCCGGTGAATGTTTTTTCTTTACGACATTCAGGATTTTTATCTTCGAAATTTCCTTTTTAAGTTTAGACGACAGCAGGTTTTCGTTTTCTATTATACTGCCGATAAAGGCTATTTGCATTGGAGTTTTCCTCTTTGTAAAATTAAGATATGTATTGATGTGATACATAAGTCCGTCAACTGCCTCTCTGATAATTTCATTACTTAAAGTACAATTTAATTCAGCGCATTCTATCACTACCGGAGCTAATTTCTGAATCTCAAAATTTTTTCTGAATATTTTTTCGTTTACATTAAAAGGATTAATGTTAAACCTTTTATTAATTTCCTTTGAAAGAAGACTTTCGGAATTCAATTTGTCAAATTCTTTTGAAATTAGGTTAAGCGCTTTTCTGCCAATCCAGTAGCCGCTTCCTTCATCTCCTAATATTCTTCCCCATCCTCCGACTCTTTTTATTCCCCGAAACTTGCCTGTATTTGTATAACCGTATAAGACTGAACCTGTACCGCTTATCAGTATTATTCCTTCCTCTCCTTCAAACGCTCCGTAAAGAGCTGTCATTGCATCGGTAGTAACAAGAACATTCGTAATTCCGGTATATTTTTTTAGCAACCGCTTCAGAGCTAACCTGTCTTTTCTCTCTCTTGCGCCAGCTATACCGAAACAAATTCCGTCTAAAGCAGATATGCTCAAACCTGTTTTTCTGCATGATGTTTTGAGCATACCGGAAACAATTTTGGAATAATTTTCAGCTCCGGTTATTGAATAATGTACTCCTTTATATGCTTTGCCGAAAATAAGATTTCTTTTTTCGTTACAAATTATAACTTCGCACTTGGTTCCGCCTGAATCTATTCCCGCAAAATAACCTTTGGATTGATACAAATTAAATTTGAATGGCTTAAATTATAAATTATCACAATAAATAAAAATTGAAATATGCTTTTTAAATAAATCCGAACTTTTGTCGAACGTGCGGAATTTATATGCATCTTTTTGAAAATCCAATCTTCAGTTTTAATTGATTATATTTACACACATTTCTCAATAATTATATACTAATAAATTGATTAAGAAAATACTTGACAAAGGTTTCATTGAAGTAGTAGATAAAATGGGAACCGATCTCACAGTGGCAAATTCCGCCAGAGTTTCTTTTGGCAAAAGAAAGGAAAAGTTTGATGACAATGATAGGAAACTCATAAAGTTTCTTGCAAAAAATAAACATTGGTCTCCGTTCAGACACCTGATGGTGCAGTTTCATATCAAAGCGCCGGAGTTTGTGATGAGACAATGGTATAAGCATGTTGTCGGAATCGAAACAACATCAAACTCTGCAGTAAAAGATCATGCTTGGAATGAAATCAGCGGGAGATATGTCCCTGTCAGTGATTTTTATGTTCCCGAAAATTGGAGAAAGCAGTCCCTCGATAATAAGCAGGCTTCCGAAGGTAGCATTGCTGATCAGAAAAAAGCAGGTGAGATTTTTAATCATGCTATGGAAAACTTTCTTAATGCTTATAAAGAACTTCTCGATCTTGGCGTTGCAAAAGAACAGGCAAGGATGATACTGCCATTAAACCAGTATACTGAAGTTTACTGGACGGCATCTTTTCAGGCAATTATGAATTTTATTGATCTGAGAGATGAAGATACTGCTCAATGGGAGATAAGACAATATGCAGTTGCCATAAAAGAAATAATGCTTGAGATTTATCCCGAGACAACAGGCATTTGGTTTGAAGTTAAAACCTGATTATAAAAAACTAATTATTCCATTGCATCAGAATTTTTATTGTCTGAAGTAAAAATGCTTTTTAGCACCTGACCGGCGATATTGGGATTTTCTTTAAATCTTCGGATTGAGTATTCATACCACCTTTGTCCAAAAGGAACATATACTCTCATCTTGTGTCCTTTATCTACTGCGCCTTCGCGGAGTTTTTCCCTGACTCCAAGCAGCATTTGAAATTCATAATCGCTGCTCTTCAGTCCTAATTCCTTGGTAAGTTTTATGGATTCTCTAATCAGAAATTCATCATGCGTAGCAATGCCGCAATATGATTTTTTTTCCAGAGCGAGTCTTAAGATTTTCATGAAGTTTTGTCTTATTTCTCCGGCATCTTTAAAAGCAATGCTTTCCGGTTCAACGTAAATTCCCTTACAGATTCTGAAATTGGCTCCGATTTCCGTCAAGCGTAAGATGTCTTTTTCGCTTCTTCTCAGATATGCCTGAATTACTATCCCGGTATTATCGTATTTTTTTCTAACATCTTCGAAAATTTTAATTGTGTTTTCAGTTACCGAAGAATCCTCCATGTCAATCCTAACGAAAACCGATTTCTGTTTTGCTTTTTCAGCAATTTCATTTACAAGCTCCAGGCATAATTCGTAATTAATATTCAGTCCGAGCATGGTTAATTTTATTGACAAATTACAGTCGAGATCATTTTTTCTTATGGCATCCAATACTTCAAGGTTTTCGTCTTTTGATTTTACGGCTTCATTTTTATCGGAAATGCTTTCACCCAAAACATCAATCGTTGCAAATAATCTTTTTTCGTTTAGCTTCTTTACTGTTTCTACGGCATCGGAAAGTTTATCTCCGGCTATATATTTATTTGCAAAAATTCTAACAACATTTCGGGGAAGTATTTGAATGGACGGAACCAGAATTTTATTTAGTACATTCATAATGTTTAATTTAAAAGTTAAAGCAGTTAACCGTTTTTATAATTCGTCTATAGATCTTCTGCCTGCAAAGCCGTCATTAAGAGAATGCCAGAATTTTATCTTTTCCTCTCCGCTTAAGTAACACAGATATACCTCTTCACCGTTATCTCTGACATGCGGAAAATCAATCAAACCGTTTTCGATACTCTTGATAAGAATTCCAAGCTCTGTAATTTCCTTTATGATCTTAATAAGTTCTGTAAACTCTTTCGGATATACACCGGATCCGTTTTGAGTAATACCTCCGAAAAATGAATGCTTATAAATATCATATTTTTGCATGTCAAGACTTTTTTTCAAATTTATTATTTTCTTTAATTTATCAGCGACAGAAGGAAGCAGTGAATTTGCTTCGTCAACGGTAAAATGCTTGCTGTGATACAATTTGAATTTTTATAAAAATAGTCAAGAATAATTTTTAAAGATATGATTATATTTTTTCATAATGCAGAAGAGTGGTTTATAAATAAATTCAGTATTTATATACTCCGGATTGTACAATAAAAAAGGGTGTCCGAAAAATCGTTCACCCTGATTTTTAACCAAGAAGGTCAACCGTTGGAAAGAAAAAATTTATGGATTATTAATAAAATGTTGATTAAGTTGTAATCGAACATCCTTGAATCCCCTCCTTTCGAGAGTGTCTCAAAACTCTTCGAGATGTTTTCGTTTTGAGATATTGAATGGTTTATATTATGATTTTTTAAAAAGAAAAAAATTTACCTATGGATCAAGTAAATTTTAGTTCTTTATTAACCCATA